>NZ_LWCS01000022.1 GCF_001650495.1 Mycolicibacterium iranicum
GCCGGTGTACATCCCGCCTGCACCGAACGTGAGCGTCTGCGCTGACGTCGGACGCCGTATCAACGTCAGTGGATGCATCTGATGGACCGTTCCGGTTTCGACCGGCTTTTCGACATGACGGACCGCACCGTCATCGTCACCGGAGGCACCCGCGGGATCGGACTTGCTCTGGCGCAGGGTTACGTATTGGCCGGCGCACGGGTGGTGGTTGCCAGCCGCAAGGCCGACGCCTGCGAGCAGACCGCGCAGCATCTGCGGGAAATGGGAGGTCAGGCTATCGGGGTACCGACACACCTGGGCGAGGTCGACGACCTCGGCACCCTCGTCGAGCGTACGGTCGCGGAGTTCGGCGGGGTGGACGTCGTCGTCAACAACGCTGCCAATCCGCTTGCGATGCCGCTGGGAGACATCACTGTCGAGGCGTTGACGAAGTCTTTCGAGGTCAACCTCCGCGGGCCCGTCATGCTGGTGCAGGAGGCGCTGCCGCATCTGAAGGCCAGCGAGCACGCTGCCATCTTGAACATGGTGTCGATCGGGGCGTTCATCTTCGCGCCGGTCCTGTCGATCTACGCCTCCATGAAGGCGGCGATGATGTCGTTCACTCGGTCGATGGCTGCGGAGTTCGTGCACCACGGCATCCGCGTCAACGCGTTGGCGCCGGGACCTGTCGACACCGACATGATGCGAAAGAACCCACAGGAGGCCATCGACGGCATGGTCGGCGGCACGTTGCTCGGCCGTCTGGCGACCGCAGACGAGATGGTGGGTGCGGCGCTGCTGTTGACGTCGGATGCGGGCAGCTACATGACGGGCCAGGTCATCATGGTCGACGGCGGAGGCACGCCAAGGTAAGACCGCGCCGAAACTGCATTCCGTGCGGCCTCCGACGCCGGATTCGCGCACGGAATGCAGTTTCGGCGAGAGATCGTGTGCTTGCAGGCGAACTGGGCGGATCGCTGGATCAACTCTTGCGCAGCACCTTCGCGGCCGCTTCGCGCATCTCACCGCTTGTCGATGCCAGGATCTGGCTGCGATTCTCAAGGTGTAATGCCGCTTCCAAGCTCGATGCTTCGAGGTTGGCCCACAGCACCTGCTTCGTCGACTCAACGCCGAACTTCCCGAAATCGCAGAGGGTTTCGGCGATGCTCATCGCCTCGTCGACCGGGGTTTCCGTCACACGAGAGATCAGGCCGAGTCGCAGCGCCTCGTCGGCGTCCACCGCACGTGCAGTCAGGATGAGGTCGAATGCGGTTCCTGCGCCGACGATCCGGGGCAGCGTGTAGCTGACCCCGATATCGCACCCACCCAAACCGAGCTTGATGAATTGGGTGCAGAACCGCGCAGACGGCGATGCGACGCGGATGTCGCAGGCCGCGGCGATGCCGAACCCACCGCCGTAGGCAACGCCGTTGACGGCAGCGATCACCGGCTGACGCAGCCGGTGGATCTTCGCGGTGAGCTCGGCGATTCGTTCCTGCCACCGCATTCCCGATCGAGGGAACTCGGTTCCGCCGCCCGCCTCGTCCGGATTCGGGGCGCTCAGATCCAGGCCGGAGCAGAAGCCACGGCCCGCGCCGGTCATGACCACGACGCGCACGGTGTTGTCATTGCCGGCCGCATCGAGTGCATCGTGCAGCGCTTCGACCAATTCGTAGGACAGCGCGTTGAGCTTGTCCGGCCGGTTCAGAGTGAGGACGGCGATCTCGGGCCGGGGCAGTGTCACTTCGAGTGTGGACGACATCCCGTCACGTTAACCGCTGCGCCACCCCGCCACGCCGACGGTGATCATCCGGAGTTGTTTGACCGCGACACGCCGGATCTCCTCGATACTCGCGGGGTCGGTGGCGTCTTCGAGGGATTCGGCGATGACGATCATCGAGTTGACGAAGACACTGGCCAGGATGTTCAGGTCCTCGCTGCTCCATGTGTTGAGGTTCGGGAAGCGCGCCAGGTCGATGGCCAATTCGGAAGTGATCAAACGGATCTCGGTGCGGATCGCGTAGCGCAGCACCGTGACGCCGGTGGAGCGTTCGCGTCCGATGAACCGCCAGTGTTCCCGCCGCTGCTGCACCCCGTCGATGAGGATGTCGACCGACGACTCGATGACGCGGTTCGGATCGAGCTTGCCGGCGCGCGCGCCACGAAGCATGTCGCGCAGCGCGCGGAAGGATTCGTCGATCAGAACCAGGCCGAGGGCTTCCATCGACTCGAAGTGGCGGTAGAACGCGGCAGGCACGATCCCGGCTTCTCGGGTGACCTCTCGCAGGCTCAGTGCGCTGAAGCTTCGTTCGGCGAGGAGGTGCAGCGCAGCGGAGACGATCGCGCGGCGGGTGGCCTCTTTTCGTTCCTCCCGCGACAGGGTGTCCCTGCTCCTCTCCTTCGACCGGGAGCGGCTGGAATGCTCCGATCGTGAGCTGGGAGTACGACTGTTCACTATGTGAAACCTACCACAAGCTGCGGTGATCCCTTGACGTGACCTGCACCAAGCGCGCACGGTGTACATATGTTCACTGAAACGTTGGCGAAGCGGGTCAAGCCGTCCGCGCTGCTGGACCTCCTGACCGGTCCGCACGGCGTCGATCGTTACACCGAGCTGGTCGACCCCACCTGGACACGCGGGCAGGGCCGCGCGCGGGTTGTCGAGGTGCGGCGGACCACGCCGCGAAGTGTGACCCTCACTTTGGCGCCCAACCGGGCCTTCACCGGTTTCCGGGCCGGTCAGCACATCAACGTCTCCGTCGACATCGACGGACGACGCCGGACCCGTCCCTACTCGCCGGCCAATGGGGAGGGTGACCGCCACATCGAGCTGACCATCGGTCGACACGACGGCGGACTTGTCTCGAACCATCTCTACGAACATGCGCGCCGCGGCATGGTGGTCGGAGTCGATTCGGTGGGCGGTGACTTCACGCTCAACGGCTCTCGGGACGACAAGATCCTTTTCGTCTCCGGCGGAAGCGGTATCACCCCGGTCATGTCGATGTTGCGCACGCTTCGATCTCGGCGGCACGCAGGCGAGGTCGTCTTCATCCATTACGCACGGTCTGTTCATGAGGCCTGCTACCGCGCTGAATTGGCCGAGATCGCCCGGGCGATGCCGAACGTCACCGTCCTGCACGGATATACGCGGGAAACCACCGGTTCTGATCTTGAGGGCCGCTTCTCCCCGGCACATGCCGCGATGCCAGACCCCGATGCGGTGTACGCGTGTGGGCCGCCTCCGCTCGTCCACGCGGTCCGGGAGGTGTTTCCGAACGTCGAATCGGAGAGCTTCGTGCCGCCGGACTTCACCATCACCGAATCATCGGGTGGGACAGTCAGTTTCACCGGAGCCGGCGTCGACGTCATCGACGATGGTCAGCCGATTCTCACCCAGGCCGAGAACGCCGGCCTGACCCCCGAGAGCGGATGCCGCATGGGGATCTGCTTTTCGTGCACGCGGCGCAAGACAAGCGGCGCGGTGCGCAATGTCATCACCGGTGCGGTCTCGTCGACCGAGGACGAGGATGTGCAGATCTGCGTCTCCGCCCCCGTCGGCGACGTCGTCATCGACCTTTAAGACCCCGCCGAAACTGCATTCCATGTGCTGTTTCCGCCCGAAATCGCACCGTAGGTGCAGTCTCGGCCCCAACTGAGAGGCAGGAATCATGACTGAAGTTCTCGACACCACCACTCCCGATACATCCGCGCAGGCGCGGACCCTCAGCAAGACCGTCGCAGGTAAGACCATCACCTTGACCCCCGAGCAGGCCGAGGCGTTCGGGCGCGAGCTCGACGCGCTCAAGGAAAGTGTCATCGCCGACCTCGGAGAGCGCGACGCCACCTACATTCGGCGAATGATCAAGGCGCAGCGCGGACTTGAGATCGGCGGTCGAGCCTTACTGTTCGGCGGGATCTTCCCGCCGTTCTGGCTGGCGGGCACAGCAATGCTGGGCCTGTCCAAGATCATCGACAACATGGAGATCGGCCATAACGTCATGCACGGTCAGTACGACTGGATGGGCGATCCGGCGATCTCGAGCCGCAACTTCGAATGGGACACCGCGTGCCCGGCCGACCAGTGGCGCCATTCGCACAACTACATGCACCACACCTACACGAACATCGTCGGGCTGGACCGAGACATCGGTTACGGCATCCTGCGGATGAGCACCGACCAGAAGTGGCGGCCGTACTACCTCGGCAACCCGGTCTACGCGTTCCTGCTGATGGTGCTGTTCCAATACGGGGTGGCGCTGCACGAGCTGGAAAGCGAGAAGATCGCCGCCGGCGAGATCACCCTGACAGACAAGCGCGAGATCCTCGAGGGCATCTGGCGAAAGACCAAGCGGCAGACGCTGAAGGACTACGTGGCCTTCCCGCTGCTGGCCGGGCCGTTCGCGCCATGGGTTTTCACCGGCAACCTGACCGCGAACCTGATGCGCAACGTGTGGGCCTACATGATCATCTTCTGCGGCCACTTCCCCGAGGACGTGCAGGAGTTCTCGATCGAGGAGACGAAGGCAGAGACGCGGGGCCAGTGGTACTTCCGCCAGGTGCTCGGGTCGGCGAACCTGACCGGCGGAAAGCTGTTCCACATCCTGTCGGGCAACCTGTCCTTCCAGATCGAGCATCACCTGTTCCCGGACATTCCGGCGTTCCGGCATGCGGAGATCGCACCCAAGGTTCGCGAGATCTGCGAACGCTATGGCGTGCCTTACAACACCGGCCCGCTGCCCCGGCAGTTCGCGACGGTGGTCCGCAAGATCTTCAAGTACGCACTGCCGTTCTAGCCTTCTCGCCGAAACTGCATTCCGCGCGGTCCCAGCCCGGGATTGGCAACGTGGAATGCAGTTTCGGCATTTGGGCGCCGGGGACGTAGGCCTTGTGGGCACGCTCGCGCCGTGGTGAGGTGTGCGAGGGTCGGCTCATCTTTGCGGAAGGAAGCGTTCATGCGTGCTGCGGTCGCGGCGGTGTCGGTGTTGGCGGCGGGTGCCCTGAGCGGGATGGGTGTCGCGTATGCACAGCCGCCGGTCCCGTCCGCGGGCGAGCTGACATCCGAACTGCAGCAGGTGCTGAACACCGGAACGCCGACCGAGGTGCGCGCGTCGAAGCTGGCCGGCGGCGAGGCCGCCATCCCCACCGCCGACAACATCGCCAACCGCTTGAACACCTACGGCGGCATGGTCAACTGGCAGGTACAGAACCCGGTCCGCAACGGTGATCAGCTGGATGCACAGATCGCCGTCACGATTCCGATCTTCGGTACCAAGACGCACAACATCTACTGGATCGACCAGGACGGGACCTGGAAGCTGTCCAACCCGTCGGCGTGCGTGATCGCACGCGATGTGGCGGGCGTCGACTGCACCGTCTAGGCCTCAATCGCCGAAACTGCATTCCGTGCGGCCTTCACGCCGAAAAGCCCTCTCGGAATGCAGTTTCGGCGACTCGTTGGGCGTAGGCGTAGGCGTACGAGGGGATCTGGATCTGGCCGTGCCAACCACGCCTGCGCATGGCCTGGCTCAGCGAATTGATCACGAGGACGGGGTCGTCTTCCTTCACCACGCTGGTCACGTGCCAATCGAGACGCCGCAGTGCTGGAATGACGCGCCGGTCCTTCAAGTATTGAGCGCGATCGGATTGGTGTTGGTCGCCGTCGTACTCCAGCGCGACCTTGTACTCCTGCCAGCCGAAGTCGAGGAAGCGAATGTGCTTTCCGGTCGCATCCACGACGGGGATCTGGGTGCGGGGCATCGGAAATCCGCAGTCGATGATCAGTTTCCGCCACCAGGACTCGCGGGGTGACTCGGCGCCTCCGTCGATGAAGGGGAGCAGCGCCTTGAGGCGTGCGACACCGCGTGCACCCTTGTAGCGGTCGGCGAGCATTGCGACTTCGCCGACCGAGAATGGATGAGCCCGCATCAGCGCGTCCAGCCGCGCCAACGCCTCGAAGTCGGGTCGGTAGCGGCCGAGATCGAAGGCCGCCCGCGCGGGAGTCGCGACGGGAAGCCCGTCGATGTCTCGCCACTCGTCCGCGGCTATCCGTTCGTTGCGGGCGATGATGCCGGCCGGAGGACGGGTGTATTTGAAGATCAGCTCGATGTCGATATCGGCGTCGATCCAACTCGCCCCGTGCAGAGACGACGCCGCCATTCCGGTGATGATGCCGGCGCGGCGCGAGTACAGCCAGGCACCGATGGCGCGGTCGCGGACTGTCAGGATCCGGTCCCGCGGTGCGTGCACGTTGCGGAAGAGCGGACGGTAGTACCGCCTGAGTGCGTGGCTGGTGATAGCGCCGCGGGCGAGCGCCTCGGTGCCGATGATGATGTGCTCCATGCCCCGAATGATCGGTGGGCCGTCCGACACGATCCGCCGAGACTGCCCGCAGTGTCGAAGTTATCCACAGATTCGCGCGCGGAATGCAGTTTCGGCGGGGTCAGCGCTGGCAGGTGGGGCACCAGTAGGTGACCCGCTCGGTGTCCTTGTCGGTTTCGATGGGGGTGCCGCAGCGACGGCACGGCAGCCCGGCCCGGCCGTACACCCACACGTCCTGACCGGGCCGGGTGTTTCCGGTGGTGGTGCGGTTGATGCGTAACCTGTTGAGCCACAACATCTGCTGGGCCCTGTTCACCAGGCGCAGCGGATCAGCGACTTCCCTGACGGCCGTGCCGGGCAACAGCCCGAACACGAAACAGATCTCGTTGGCGAACACGTTGCCAACGCCTGCCATCACCCGCTGATCCAGCAGCGTATCGGCCAACGGTCGATCGAGATCGGCGACCAGGTTCGCTGCAGCGGTCTGAGCTGACCAGTCGGTCCCCAGCAGGTCCGGCCCCAGGTGGGCGACGGCCTCCATGTCTGTCGTGCGGTCCAGGACCTCCAGCACTCCGAGATCGATGCCAGACGCCCGAGAATCAGCTGTCTCCAACACGATTCGAATCTTGTACGCCGGCTGCCGCACCCGGCCGATGACCCAGGCGCCGTCCATCTTCAGATGCGAATGAATGCTCGCCTGCCCCGCCCGAATGAAGAGGTGCTTGCCCCGGCTGAGAACTTCGTCGACGACGTGACCGGACAGGTCCACCGCCGCGTAGCGGGGCACGCGTACGTCGCACCGCGTCAGCTCCTTGCCCTCCAGGGCTTCTCGCAGTTTGGCCGCGGTGCGGAAGACAGTGTCCCCTTCCGGCATCAGCGCAACCGCAGCCCGCGCGGTGTCCGGGAAAAGCCCGCCGTCGTCAGCGCCTCAACCACGGGCGAGTCGCGTGCCTCCAGAACCGGAACGCCGTCGACACGTTCCACCAAGAGCGCGGGAACCCTTCGCCGAGTCACCAATTCGGCCAGTGCGGCAGCCGCGGCGTTCGCCGTCTCCTGGTCGATGCCGAAGCTCAGCAGGGAGCGGCCTCCCCGTTCGACGAACCACGCCAGCTCGCCGTCCACGAGCACCACGAGGGCACCCGCTTTGCGACCCGGGCGATGCGCAGTGTCACCGTCGGCTCCGCGGACCGGCCAGGGCAGCGCCGCCCCGTACGGGTTGGCGGGATCGGTGGCTGCCAGCGCGACCGCGCGCAGGCTCTGCTGCTTGTCGTCGATACTGTCTGCGTGGCTTCGCAGCCTGTCGACGGTGCTCGCGGTCGCGAACTGCGCACCGCCGAGAGACTCGACGAAATACCCGCGTTGGCACCGTCCGGCATCCTCCATGGTGGTCAGCACCTTGTACATCGACGCGAAGCCGCCCACGATGTTCTCGCTGGCCACCGCACCCTTGGTCAGTACGCCGTGACGCGCCAGCAGCTGGTCGGCCTGATAGTGCGCCCGCACCGTCGAGTCCACCTCGGCGACGGGCAGCGCCGACCATCGTCCCGCCACCGTCGGATCGGAATCGCGGTGAGCGCTCAGGCTCGACGTGCTGAGGCTGTAGCGGCTCAGCCGCGGTGCCCTTCGGTGCCGGTGCGACGGAGTCGCCGCCCGCCGCGAACCCGGTCCTTTTGTGCCTGCCAGCAGCGCCCTCACCGGGGCGAACGTGTCGCCGCCGACATGGCCAGCCCAGATCAATTGCCACAGAGCCTCTTTCACTGACTCCGTAGATGCGCCGTCGACTGCGAGTTGGCGGAAGAAGTATGCACCGCCACCCGACAGCGCTGCCAGAATCTGGTGGTGGACGTCGGTCATCTCCAGCTCACCAGGGGGCGCGAGCGACAGCGGCGCGGTGTCGGACGGATGGAAGGACACCCAACCGTCGGCCGCCGACAGAGCGCCCGACCCCGCCCACAGCACTTCGCCCGAGGCCAGCAGTTCGTCGAGCATGCCCGGCTGGTAATCGCGGACCCGCTGTCCGAAGATCAGCGGCTCGACTGCGGACGCCGGCATCGGCACCCCTGCCAGCTGATCGATGACCGCGGCCAGCCCGTCCACACCCGATACCGAGTCGGAGCCCAGCATCTGCCACGCGGGAAGGAAGCGGCCGAATGCCGCCGTGCTGACAGGTTCGATCTGTGCCCTGAGGGCCGCCAGTGAACGCCGTCGCAGGATGCGCAGCACCTCGGCGTCACACCACTGGTCAACACCACCGGAATCTGTTGGGAGGTCGCTGAACTCACCGCGAACCAGCTTGCGATCGGCAGCCAGGCGGCCCAGCACGTCCGCTGCGACTCGCAGCCCGAGCCCGAAACGGGACGCCGCGTCCGCCGTCGTGAACGGGCCTCGCGTCCGCGCATAGCGAGAGAGAAGTTCGCCGAGCGGATCGACGATCGGCTCAAGGAATGCCATCGGGACGCCGACGGGCACTGCCACGCCGACGCCGTCGCGCAGACGCCCGATGTCCTCGACGGCAGCCCACCACGTCTGGCCGGCATACGACACCTGCAGAATGCGCTTGGCGGTCAGCAGACCTTCGAGCCAGCCGCCGATCTCCGGCTGGACACACCGCTCGGCGACCTCGTCCGCGGTCAAGGGCCCGAGCAGTCGCAACAGGTCGGCGACGCCCTCGGCGTCGCGAACCAGCCGCTCCGGCGTGAGGTGCTGCAGCTGGCGCGTCGTGGTGGCGATGACGTCGGCGTCGAGAAGCTCGCGCAGCTCGAGGCGTCCGAGCAGTTCTGCCAGCAGGGTGGGGTCCAAAGCCAGTGCTGCAGCGCGCCGTTCGGCGAGTGGACTGTCGCCTTCGTACATGAAGGCGCCGACGTAGCCGAACAACAGCGATGCGGCGAACGGAGACGGCGTCTGGGTTTCCACTTCCAGAATGCGGACCCGGCGCTGCGCGATACGACCCATCAGCGCTGTGAGCGTCGGCACGTCGTAGACGTCCTGCAGGCATTCGCGCACGGCTTCGAGCACGATGGGGAAGTCGGGGTAGTTGCGCGCGACGTCGAGCAACTGCGCGGCGCGCTGGCGTTGATGCCATAGCGGTGACCGCTTGCCGGGGTGGCGGCGTGGCAGCAGCAGCGCCCGGGCTGCGCACTCGCGGAACCGCGACGCGAACAGTGCCGAGCTGCTGACTTCGGTGGTGACCAGCGGTTCGATCTCGTCGGCGTCGAACACGAAGATGTCGGCGCCGGGCGCCACGTCGTCGGTGTCGGGAAGCCGAACGATGATCCCGTCGTCGGACGCCGTCGGCTTCTCGTCGATGCCGTAGCGCTCGTAGAGCCGCTTGCCGACCGCCAAGGCCAGTGGTCCGTGCACCCGCAATCCGTAGGGGGAGTGCAGAATGACGCGCCAGTCGCCGAGCTCGTCACGGAAGCGTTCGACGATCAGCGTCGTGTCCGACGGCACTGCCGACGTCGCGGAGCGCTGCTCGTCGATCAGCTGCCATAGGTTGTCGGTCGCGAAGCCGTCGAATCCGACATCCTTGCAGCGGGATTCGAACTCGGGACGGTCCAGCCGCGCCAACTCTCCGTTGAAGGCGCCGATGGCCGCGCCCAATTCGGCGGGACGACCGACTCCGTCACCGCGCCAGAATGGCAGCCGCGCCGGCTCGCCGGGCGCAGGAATCACCAGCACCCGGTCGTGGGTGATCTCGGTGATGCGCCAGCTCGTCGCGCCCAGTGAGATGACGTCGCCGGGCCGGGACTCGTAGACCATCTCCTCGTCGAGTTCGCCGACCCGCGACGGCTTCTCGGAGTCGGCGCTGGAGGCCAGGTACACCGTGAACAGCCCGCGATCGGGGATCGCCCCACCGGAGGTGACCGCCAGACGTTGCGCGCCGGGTCGCGAGGTCAGCGTCCCGGTGTCGCGGTCGTAGACGATGCGGGGCCGCAGCTCGGCGAACTGTGTCGACGGATACTTCCCGGACAGCAGGTCCAACGTCGCCTCGAACGCGCTGCGTGGCAGCGTCGCAAACGGTGCGCTGCGCCGCACGGTGTCAAACCAGGCGTCGGCGCTGATCGGCTCGAGAGCGGCCGCGGCCACGGTGTGCTGGGCCAGCACATCGAGCGGGTTGGCGGGTACGCGCATCGTCTCGATCTGGCCGGCCAGCATCCGTTGCACGCTGACCGCACAACCGATCAGGTCGGTACGGTGCTTGGGGAGCAGGACACCTTGGCTGATCTCGCCGACCTGGTGCCCGGCGCGGCCGACGCGCTGCAGGCCGCTCGCGACCGACGGCGGCGTCTCGACCTGAATCACCAGATCGACTGAGCCCATGTCGATGCCGAGCTCAAGGCTCGACGTGGCCACGACCGCCTTGAGCCGTCCGCTCTTCAGCGCGTCCTCGACCTCGGCGCGCGCCTCTTTGCTGACCGAGCCGTGGTGGGCCCGCGCGAGCACCGGCTCGGCACCGTAGGTCTGCCCACTGCCCATGAGGTGGGCCGGTGCCCCACCTGCCACCCCGGGGTTTTGGGCGCCGAGTTCGATACCGGAGCGCTCGGCATGGATCTCGTTCAGCCGTGCCGTCAGCCGTTCGGCGAGGCGGCGCGAATTGGTGAACACGATCGACGAATTGTGGGCCTCGACCAGGTCGACGATGCGCTCCTCGACGTCCGGCCAAATCGAGTTGTCTTCGAGGTTCGCCATGTCGGGCACGGGCACCTGCACCGTCAGGTCGAACGTCTTGGCGGCGGGGGGCGCCACGATGGTCGTCGGCGAGGCGCCGGACAGGAACCGCGCCACCTCTTCGGGCGGGCGCACCGTCGCCGAGAGACCGATGCGCTGCGCGGGCTTGTCCAGCAACGCGTCGAGCCGTTCCAGTGACACCGCCAGATGGGCGCCCCGCTTGGTGCCCGCGACGGCGTGCACCTCGTCGACGATCACGGTTTCGATGTCGGCCAACGTCTCGCGGGCCGCCGAGGTGAGCATCAGGAACAGCGACTCGGGTGTGGTGATCAGGATGTCGGGCGGTTTGGTGATCAGCTCGCGGCGCTTACTGGCAGTGGTGTCGCCGGAGCGCACGCCGACGCTGATCGCCGGCGGCTCCTCTCCGCGGCGTTCGGCGATGCGCGAGATGCCGGTCAGCGGGGTGCGGAGGTTGCGTTCGACGTCCACGGCGAGCGCCTTGAGCGGCGAGATGTAAAGAACTCGGGTACCCCGCTTGACCTGTGGTGCGCGCGCCAGCCCGTCGATCGCCCACAGGAACGCCGCCAGCGTCTTACCGGAGCCGGTCGGCGCGATGACCAGCGTGTTCTCGCCGTCGGCAATGGCCTTCCACGCCTGAGCCTGGGCTGGGGTCGGTTCGACGAAGGTGCCCGCGAACCACTCGCGCGTCAACGCGCTGAAGCGTGACAGCGAGTCAGTCGTGGTGGGCATGGATCCATGGTGCCCTCCCGCACCGACAAGTCACCCACGGGCAGCCGCTACGAGCGAAAACTATCCATTCAGCGAAGTCACAGGCCTACGATCTCGGTGTGGTGGTGGGGGACTGGCGGCCGCATATTCCGGCTGCCACGATGGGGCGGCCGAGAATCGCCGACCGCGTCGTGCGGCGCCCGGAACTGACCAGACATCTGCGGTCCGCCGCCGGCGGCGATCTCGTGGTGGTCACCGCGCCGGCCGGGTACGGCAAAACCACCGCGGCCGCCCTGTGGGATGTCGATGACGACCGATCGTTCGCCTGGGCGCGCATCGATCATCTCGACGACGACCCCGCGCACCTGCTGCTGCATCTGGCGACAGCGGTCGTCGAACTCACTCAGACCGACCACGACCTGCTGCGCTATCTGCGTGGGCCGGGACGGCCGCCGGTCACCCACCTGTTGCCGACGGTCGTGCAGGCGCTCGAAGAGTGCGGTCCCGTCGTGCTCGTCGTCGACGATGTCCACAAGCTGTCGGCTCCCGACGCCATCACCGCGCTGCACCTGCTCATCGATGCCGCGCCGACGACGACCACCATCGCCCTTCTCGGCCGGTTCATGCTCCCCCTGGAGATTGCGCGCCGTCGCCTGCAGAAGACCGTGGTCGAAGTCGGCCAGGAGATGCTCAGGTTCTCTCGCGAGGAGGCGCTGGCCGCCCTGGAGATTGTCAGCGGACCTCGCAACCAGGCAACCGCGACCGCCGTCGTGGACCTCTGCGAGGGGTGGGCGGCCGGAATCATCCTGACCGCGATGGCGTTGCGGGACGGTGCGGCACTCGAAGCCCTCAGCGGTCGGAACAACCTGGTCGTCGAGTACGTCGTCGAAGAGGTCCTCGACCGCCTCGACGCGAACATCGCCACCTTCCTCGTCGAGTCCGCGGTCCTCGACCGCTTCAACGCAGAACAACTCGACGCCGTCTTGGATCGCACTGATTCCGCGCACATCTTGGAGTCGATGGCCAGCTCGGGCAACCCGTTCCTGATCGCCCTGGACTATCGGCATCGCTGGTATCGCTATCACCACCTGTTCGGAGACGTGCTGCGGGACAGACTGCGGGCCAGCGACACGGCACGCTTTCGTGAATTGGCAGTGCGGGCAGCAGATCTGCTCGAACGCGAGGGCGATGTCGACGGCGCGCTGCTGCTGGCTTTGGATGCCGGAAACCGGGCGCGCGCCGCGTCACTGGTTAATCGCGAAGCGGTACGGCTCGGCTTCGATGGACGCGCCGGGGTGCTCGCGCGCCGGCTGAGCATGCTCGATGCACGCACGTTCGCCGAGCATCCCGATGCCGCGGTGGCCCGGGCGTGGCTCGGGGTCACGACGGCAGACGCCGAACTGATCCAGCGTTCCCTGATGCTGGCGCACCGCTGTGACGACGGAAGACCGCTGTCGGACGGTACACCGTCGGTGAAAGTCGCTGTGGCGCTGATCAGCTCGATGTTGGGAGCGGGCGGCGTGAACGAGGTGATCCGTCACGCGGATGTGGTGCGTGCTGCAGGTGACAGCCTGGTGAATCCGTGGTGGGGGGCGGCCACCGTCATGAAGGGTGCGGCGGAGGCCATGCGGGGTCAGGCCAACCGGGCGCGGGTGCTGCTCGAATCCGCCCTCCCGGTCACCGAGGATCTTCCGGGCTTCCAGGCGGCAGCCCTCGCGCACCTGGCCTTGCTCGATCTGGGCAGCGGGGACGACGAGAGCGCCGTCCAGCGCAGCGACGCTGCGCGCACCCTTGTGGATAAATACGACCTGTGCGATGTGGTTCCGATGGTCGTCGTGTACGCCACGAGTGCGGTCATGGGCGCACGCGTCGGTGATGTGGCGTCGGCCCGCGAGGACGTCGGTACGACGGAGGTTCTGCTCGACCGACTGGGCCAATTGGCGGCACGCACAGCGTTGATGAGCCACGGACTGCTGGCATGGACGGGCGCCGTCATCGGGGACTCCGACCTGGTCGCCAAGCACCTCGCCGCGGCCGAGCGCCTCCGTCATCGCGAACCCGACGCCGTCGCCCTTCTGCAGCGCATCGAACGCGTCAAGTCGTTGGCGACCGGCGCTGCCCGCCCGCTGACCGCAGCCGAGCTGAGGCTTTTGCCACATTTGGCGACACATCTTTCTCTGCAACGCATTTCGGAGGTCCTCATGGTGGGTAGAGAGACTGCCAAGAGTCAGGCGACGTCCATTTACCGCAAGCTGGGAGTCTCGTCGCGTGCCGAGGCGGTCGCCGAGGCGAAAAGGGTCGGTCTGATCCCGGAGTGAGCTCTCAGGCTCCCTTCGACCAACTCCACGCGGTCATCAGCCACGCGCCGTCCTGGCGTCGCAAGGCGACTGTGAACGTCGATCCCGTTTGTGTGCGGCTGAGGCCGTTGAGGTCGAAAGTCATCGTCGCCGGCACCACGACGTACGCGGATTCACCGGTGACGTCGACGTGTCGTGGTTCGTCGAGCGAAATCCGGTAGCCGGAAGCGCCCAGATGCTCGCCTTCGGTCAGCACATCCCGCCACCAATCGCGGGTGGCCGTCGGACCTTGCCACACGTGCGGGGCCATACCGTCGAGAATCTGCAAGGGGTCGGCACATTCGATGGCCATCGCGTCGACGTCGGCATCGTTGAACGCGTCGACGTAACGCGCAACGGTGTCGAAAGGGTTCTGTGTCATAGCGCCATCCTTGCCACGTTGCTCCAGAGGTTGCGCAAGCTGTCCGTGCCGCCGAAAAGAGTGGTGAAGTGGGTCGAGTCGATCAGCACGATGTCGGCTGCGCGTTCCTCGCCGGGCGGCATCCAGATGACCGCGTTGAACTCCGTGTCGCCTGCCGCGGTGAACGGGTGGGGGCGCTTGAGGTCGACCGGCTGTCGAGCCAGTACCCGCAGATTGGCCCCCTCGGGTGCGGTCAGTTCGTAGTGGGGGAGATGCTGATGAAAGCTCAGGGTCGGCACGTCGACGAGCAGTCCCAGTTCGTCGAAGTCTCGGAACGTGTTCAGCGGCACAGGATCCCGCGTTCCGTCGACCACGTCGGGTCGCAGCCCCCAGATGTTGTGCACCGGCACCGACAGTGCGCGCATCAACGAGCGGGTGTAGCGGCTGAAGCGTTGCTTGCGCGGCACGAGCCGGTCGCCGTGGTGCTCGTACTCAAGTTGCCGTTGCGCGAGGTCGTCGGTGAACCCGACGTCGTGATGCGGCGCAAGCAGAAGGCAATTGCCTTCCTGTCGCAGCCATTCGCGGATCGCCTCGACTTCCTCGCGGGTGGCTTCGAGTCCGGAGTTGAGGTGATCGAGTCCGAACACCATCAGCGTGTCGGTATCGGCCAGAATCCGCTCGTCGATCGGCTGGTGGTAGCCCGCTTGGTCGACACGCTGGAACACCGCGACAGGGTGACCGGTGACCTCCTCCACGAGGTTTTGGAACGACAGCGTGGACCGATGGAAGAGCTCGAGCGTTCCGGCAATGCCCTGCAGGAAGTTATCAGCCTCGAACTCGGCAGTCTCGTAGGCCGGGTAGACCACATTGCGTACCTCGGTCAGGGTGGAGAACCTGTTCGACATCGACGCCGGATCCCGTTGCGCCTCCCACGGATAACTCCATGTCCAGTAGATGCTGATGCGTCGACGGCCGTTGCGCGGTCGGGCAACGTGCTGCTGGTTGTAGGTTCGGGCAGCGCGGACGGTCATCGGCCTCCCTCCGCGAGATATCGCAGCGCGTTGATGCCGGGCAAGAAGAAGTAGGCACCGCCCCGCAAGGTGGTGAAAGCGGGAATGCCTTTGTGCACCTTGCGGATAGGTCTTTTCGGCACGGTGAAGTCGAGTGTGCCGTCCTGCGTTCCGCAGATCGGATCGTGTTCATTGCCGAGTTCGTGAAAGCTCTTGTCGTTGATCCACACATTCTGGGCGAACTCGAACTGCCGCACCAGGCTGGCGCAGATGATGAACGCCGCAATGCCACGGTCGACGCCGTCCTCCGGCGCGCCATCCGGCAGTGCCGGACCGTAGGTGGCGCCGCGACGGATCATCCGTCGCCGGTTCATGTTGTGGGCGGTGTCGCGCGGATTGAGCCGTCGGGCATGGGATCCCAGCGGGCACGCGTAGCCGAAGGGATCCATTTCCTTGTAGTTGAAGTCGTTGTTGCGCATGGGGTCTGCGCCCAGCTCGGGGTCGTCGGCATCGGGCGCCAGGACCAGGGGAGCGCCGCTACGCCAGCGACCCATGAACTTGGCGGCCAGCAGTTCCTGCTCCTGCGGGCTTTCGGCGTTGTCGGCCAGATACGCGCGGAAGGCGCCGACATGCTCCTGAAGTCTGCGGTAGGCCATATAACTTCCGTTGCGGGACAACGCTTGTGGCTCGGGAATTTCCGGGGAGGGACTGAACTCGTCGGGGTAGCCGAGGATGAACTCTCCGGGCTCCAGTGCCGGGCCCGAACCCGGTGTCGGCTCTTCCCCGGAGCCTTTCATGACGGGCTGAGAGAGCCGGTCCCGGAACCCGAAATGGTCGTGGGCGTAGTTGAACGGCGGGTTTGCGTTCAGGTCCAGATACGACACGGTGCGCACGCCGTGGCAGCGGGCGACGAGCTTGTCGTGTTCTCCCACGCACCGCCGGTGTTCTTGGTCATCGCGGGCGAACAGGATGGCTATGGCGTGGATGTCGTCACCGGCCAGACCGTCCACCCAGTGCTCCGGGGCGTTGGGGCCGTAGTCGCCCAGGATGTCGGCCCGGGCGGCCATCCCTTCGCGGAACTCCTCGGGGAAGGTGGCCAGCGATTCGTCGGGCACGCCGAGCGCACGGAGCCCGTTCCAGGTGAACGCCAACGTGATCCAGCGTTTCGACGCGTCCATCGTGGCGACGGCGTCCGACGCCGACTGCACCCGGTCGAGCAGCTCAGTCAGCCATGCCCGACCGCCGGCGGCGGTGTCGAACGTGAGGAACTCGTACCTGCCGGTCATGGCAGGCGTGCGGGTCAGCAGGATGTGCTGGATATCGTCGAGTTCAAGTGTCACTGCAGGCGCTTGTCACTGCATCTGGTCGAGCATGTCGGAGAACGCCGCCTTGAGCCGCAACGCCTTCTTGATCTCGTCGGCGGTGACGTAGGGGTACTCGCCGTACTCCAGGAAGCTCGGCACCTGGTGTTCGCGCACGAATGCGATGAAAGCGTCGGGGTTGGTCTTCCAATCCTCAGGAAATCCCTCCAGATTGGTGAACACCGTGGTGATGCCTGTTGCACTGAACAGACGGACCGCGTCTTCGGTGTACTTGTCGAAATCGGTGTCGAAGATGCCCTGGTATTGGAAGTGCAGGCCAGACCCCACGTCGAACAGGATCCAGCGCAGATAGTGCAGGCGCAGCGGGGCGAGCACGTCGGGACTCGCCGCGATCGCCTCCTCGATCTGCTTGCCGTAGGCGCGCACGGCGTCCTCGCGTCCCTCTTTCACCTTCGCGATGATCGAGAAGCCGTGACAGGCGGGAGTGCGAGGGAAGACCGGGCCGTAGCGACCCCGCTCGAGCTCGTGATAGCCCTCCGGTGGAATGGCCATCGCGGCGGGCTGCGCCCATCTCTCATCCGTCATCACAGGCCTCTCGATCGTGTCGATCGAATGCTAAGACGGCCCGCGGAGAAGTGCCTCCCCCTAACTGGGGGATGCTCGTCTGGGTCAGCCACGGCCTGATGCGGGCTGAGGCCTGGGGTCACGCCTGGCGTGACTGCTAGGGACAGCCGAAGTGGCCTGACCCCAGGCGAATTGGACGCTACCCCGTCAGCGTTCGGGCGTGACGGCTTTGAGCAAACTTCCCCCTTTGTGGGGGATGTCGCGGTGATGGCAGCTGCTTAGCCTCAGGCTGAACCTACGGGCTAGGAGTCTGCGATGCGGTTGGTGACCCTGATGGTCGCACCAGTTGTGGTGTCGACCGCGGTGGCGGTGGCGCCCCCCGCCGCAGCCGATTGCACCAGCGCCGGGGGCACCACGATCTGCTCGCAGGGCACAGTCCGCGGCTCGAACACCGGCGACGGACCAAGTGGCTCTTCAGGGCCTTACGCCCCGTATCCGTGTGACATCGACTGGTACGACTGCGATGAGTGGTGGAACGTCGACTTCGACGCCGACATCGACTGGAATCCCGGTGGTCCTGGTGGTCCCGGTGGTCCCGGAGGTCCTGGTGGCCCCGGAGGACCGGGTGGCATCGGCGGCCCCGGTGGTCCTGGTGGACCCGTGTTCGGCGGGGGTGGCGGTTTCGGAGGCGGCGGCCGCGGCGGAGGCGGACGACGGTGATCAACGCACATAAGGAGAAGTACATGTCGTCTCGAGCCCTGGTCCTCGCGATGGCGGCCACCGCCTGCGCCGTCGCACTCAGTGCGGCACCGGCCCATGCCCAGCCGCCGGCGCCGCCGAACTGCACGTCGGCCGATCTCACCGGGACGATGACCGGGGTCATGGCATCGACGACGGCCTATCTGTACACCCATCCGCCGGTGAACGACTTCTTCTCCACTCTGAAGGGGAAATCTCCGGAGGAGCGCAAGGCGGCACTGGAAGCGTTCATGACCGCGAACCCGCAGGTGCGTGCAGAGCTTCAGGCGATCCGCCAGCCCATGACGGATTTCCGGAACCGCTGCGGCTGACACGGCCTACGATCCCTCTGTGCGTTCTTTGCTTGCGCGGTGCCGTCTAGCCGCGACTCTCGGTGTCGGCGCAGCTCTGACGGCTGTCGCGGTTCCTGCGCATGCGCAGCCCGTGCCGAACTGCACGGCGGCCGACCTGGCCGGCATTGCCACCGGGGTCAGCGCCGCCACGTCGGCCTACCTGTTCACCCACCCGCCGGTCAACGACTTCTTCAGTTCTCTGCTCGGGTTGAACGCCGACGAGAAGAAGGCCGCGGTCACCGAGTACATGGGCGCCAACCCTCAGGTGGCGTCCGAACTCCGCGGTATTCGTGCACCCCTGGTCGATTTCCGGCAGCGTTGCGGCCACCTGCAGGGGTAAATTCAGCGCCGGTCGGGCGCTACTGCCTCGGCGAGCGTGGAGGGGATTCCCGGTACCCGTCCGACGGCATCCATCAGGCCATGAGCGCAGAGGTCGGCGATGAAATCGGCGTCCAGCGACGATTCGATCAGCCGCTGGCGGCACATCTCGAAGGTGAAGGCGAGCCAGCCGTAGACAGTCGCGCGCAGGTCGCGTTCCACTTTGTGGTCGATGCCGCCGACTGCGCCGACGATTCGCTCGATGATGCGGTTGGCCTGGCGGTCGTTGTCGATGTCTTCGATTCCCCGCAAAACCGGGTCGGCTCGGCCCATGCCCATATAGGCGGCCCACGCGCCGTGGGGATGATGTTCGTCGTACTGCAGGTAGGCCAGGACACCGGAGCGAACCTGGCCGAACAGTGTCTGGCCCGGCTGGGGCGGAGTATTGGTTGCCTCGAACAGTCGCTCACCCTCGGCGCGCACGACGGCGGCGAAGAACGCCCGTTTGTCGGGAAAGTAGTGGTACATCAGCGCGCGGGATACTCCTGCGCGTTCGGCGATCTCGTCGATTCGCACCTCGTCGTACGGTCGTTGACCGAAGACCTCGGCGCCGAGCGCCAGGAGTTCGTTGCGGCGATCGTCGGGCGAGAGCCTGCGCCGTGATTCAGCCATGACGTGATCCTACTTGACACATGTATAACAACGGCGGAGGCTGGTGACATGGCCATCGTCGACGACCGACGGTCGTTTCCCCCACTCCCGCATCCGCCACGTCGTGTACCCGTCCTCGGCGACGTGCTGGGCGTCAGCCCAGACATCCTCACCCAGCCGTCGGCGGATCTCGCCGGCCTCGGCCCTGTCTTCGAATTTCGTTTTCTGGGAGCACGATACGTGGTGGCAGCCGGCGCCGATGCGGTGTCCGAGCTGAACGACGAAAGTCGCTTCTGCAAACACGTCGGCCCCGACATCGACGCGCTTCGAATGTTGGGCGGGGACGGACTTTTCACGGCCTACAACCACGAACCCAACTGGCGGCGGGCGCATGACGTGCTGATGCCGGCGTTCAGCCAACAGGCCATGCGTCGTTATCACTCGATCATGTTCGACGTCGCTGACGAATTGGTCGCGAGGTGGGACGAGCGGGCGGCGACGGGGCAGGTCGTCGACGTTTCGGCCGACACCACGCGGGTGACGCTGGAGACGATCGGGCGGTGCGCCGCCGGGTACCCGTTCGGCTGTTTCGCGTCCGAAGACGTCCATCCGTTCGTCGAGCACATGGTTGCGGGGCTCAAAGGCTCGGACAGAGTGGGGGTGCTGCGGGAGACGTTCCTGCCGCGATACTTCGCGCGCCGTGCGGAGCGGCCGGTCCGCCGCCACGCCGAGCAGATGCACGCCCTCGCCGACGAGATCATCGCCGAACGGGTTCGCGGAGGTCTGGGGCACCATGACGACCTCCTCGAGCTGATGCTGGCATCCGATCTGGATCGCGCCAACATCAGATACCAGTTGATCAACTTCCTGGTCGCCGGACATGAAACCACCTCGGGGGCATTGTCTTTCGCGCTGTACTTCCTGTCGCAGAATCCCGATGCGGCAGAGCGGGTCCGAGCTGAGGTCGCCGATGTGTGGGGTGACGATGTGCGCCCGGGTTTCGAGCTGATCGCCAAGCTGCGCTATGTGCGACGGGCGTTCGACGAGGCGTTGCGGTTGCAGCCGACCGTGCCGGGTTATTACCGGGCAGCGCGCGAGGACACTGTGCTCGCCGGCATACACCCGATGCGCAAGGGGGATTGGGTGCTGACGCTGCTGAGCGCCTTGCACCGGGACCCGCGATGGGGCGACAATCCGGACGCGTTCGATCCGGATCGCTTCGAACCCGAACGCGTCAAGGCCCGCCCCGCCGGGTTGTACAAGCCGTTCGGCACGGGCCCGCGGTCGTGCATAGGGCGGCAGTTCGCGCTCCACGAGGCGGTGCTGCTGCTCGCCGTGCTTCTCAGGCGCTACGAGCTGGTCCCCGATCCGGACTATCGATTGCAGGTGGCGCAGCGACTGACAATGCTGCCCAAGGGCTTTCACCTCACCCTGGTCCGCCGGTAGCATCCCCGGTCGCACCGCGAGCGCGCATGTCTGCGCGGCAACATGCCGCCCGCGCCCGTGCATCAGCGCGCGTTCGTCGCGCTTCAGAGTGCTCGCAGTGTCCGCTGATACCGGCGCATCCCCTTCACCCAGCGGTCGTAGTCACCGCCCTTGTGTCGGTACATCTCGAGCAACTCGGCGTGCGGCAGCACCATGAAGCGGTCTTGCCGGATCGCGTCCACTGTCACCGTGGCCACGTCTGCCGCGGTGATGACGTCCGCCGACGCCTCGATCGACGACGCTCCCAGCCGCGCGTCGGGATCATCGGTGCTCCGGACTGCCTGCAGCAGCGGCGTCTCCACCCCGAGCGGGCAGACGCAACTGACCCCGATGCCGTCGTCACCGTAGGTGATTGCGAGCCACTCGGCGAAACCGACGGCGGCATGCTTGCTCACCGCATAGCCCGCGGCGCCGAGTTGGGTCAGCAGACCCGCCGCGGAGGCCACGGACACGAAGTACCCCGATCCTTGCGACTGCCAGTGCGGCACCAGGAGCCGGGCGGCCCGGATATGCGCGCGCAGATTGACGTCGAGTATGAAGTCCCAATCGGACTCCGTTGCGAGACCGGGCTTCCCGATGACACCAGCGTTGGCCACGTAGATGTCGACAGGGGAGAACTCGCGGTTGGCCAGTGTGATGAGCGCTTCGATGTCGGCAACGTCTGCCGCGTCGGCGCGCAGGGCCGAGGCGGCGCCACCGGCGTCACGGATCGATGACGCGGTTGCGTGGGCTCCCGCCTCGTCGAGGTCGCCGACGACGACGCTGACGTCGTGGGTCGCGAGTTCGGCGGCCAGTGCCGCACCGATTCCTGACGCACCGCCGGTGACGATGGCTGTCTTACCTGCTAACTCCATGCCCCGATTCTGGGCCGCGAGTGTGCGCGAAATGTACGCGGGGCGCGGCGTGTCGGCGGACGAACACGCGCGCTCGCGGTGCACGGGTGGGCTAGCCGAAGTGGACGCCCTGGGCCAGCGGCAGGTCCGACGAGTAGTTCACCGTGTTCGTCGCCCGCCGCATGTAGGCCTTCCACGCGTCCGATCCGGACTCCCGGCCGCCGCCGGTCTCCTTCTCGCCGCCGAATGCCCCGCCGATCTCGGCGCCCGATGTGCCGATGTTGACGTTGGCGATGCCGCAGTCCGACCCGTCCGCGGCCAGGAATCGCTCGGCCTCGCGCACATCCAAAGTGAAGATTGACGACGAAAGACCCTGGGGCACAGCGTTGTTCAACGCGATTGCCTCGTCCAGGTTTTCGTAGGTCATGACGTAGAGGATCGGCGCGAACGTCTCCTGGTGCACGACAGCGGTCTGCGACGGCATCCGCACCACCGCCGGCGTCACGTAGAACGCGCCCTCGTCGCCGACGTCGACACGCTGCCCGCCGGTCACTGAACCGCCCTCGGCTTGCGCTTGCTGCAGCGCGCCCACCATGTCGCGATAGGACCGCGCGTGGATCAAGGGTCCCACCAGCGTGCCCTCGGCGAACGGATCCCCGACCGGTAGCTGCCGATAGGCGGCCTCGATGCGCGACACCAGCTCGTCGGCCACCGAGGAGTGGACGATGAGACGCCGCAAGGTCGTGCAGCGCTGGCCGGCCGTCCCCGCGGCGGAGAACACGATGCCCCGAACCGCCAGGTCGAGGTCGGCCGCGGGTGTCACGACAGCGGCGTTGTTGCCGCCGAGTTCCAGCAGCGACCGCCCGAATCGAGCAGCCACCCGCGGTCCCACCTCGCGTCCCATCCGCACAGATCCGGTCGCCGAGACCAGCGCCACCCGCGGGTCGTCGACCAGCTTCTCGCCGATCTCCCGCTCACCGAGCACCAGCCGAGACACCTCGACCGGCGCGCCGACGTCGACGCATGCGCGTTCGATCAGGGCTTGGCACGCCACGGCCGTCAGCGGGGTCAGCTCCGACGGCTTCCACACCACCGTGTCCCCGCAGACCAGCGCGATCGCGGTGTTCCACGCCCACACGGCGACCGGAAAGTTGAACGCTGTGATGACACCGACGACGCCGAGCGGATGCCACGTCTCCATCAGCCGGTGCCCGGGTCGCTCGGAGGCGATCGTGCGACCGTAGAGCTGCCGCGACAGACCGACGGCGAACTCGCAGATGTCGATCATCTCCTGCACCTCGCCGAGCGCTTCGGAGTTGATCTTGCCCGCCTCGACGGTGACCAGCGCCGCGAGATCTGCCTTGTGCTCGACGAGCAGCTGCCCCAGGCGGGCCACCAACGCCCCGCGGACCGGGGCAGGCGTTGTCCGCCACGTCGAAAACGTCCGCGCGGCAGCGGAGACGGCCAACTCCGCCTCAGCGGCCGAGGACGCGGGGACCGAGAACAACACGTCCCCGGTGATCGGCGTGCTCGCGGGCATACCGTCACCGGGATCGCCGAGCTCCACGGAGGCGCCGATCGCGGCGAGCGCGTCACGGACCCGGGTGCGCAGCGCGTCGGAGGTGGGCAGTGGTGAGGTCAGCATGGTGGTCATGAGGATGCGACTTTCTCGTAGAGGTCATAGGGGTCGTGGATGTGGTGTCCGATCTGTCCGGCCATCCATTCCTGGCTGTAGTCGGTGAAATCTCCACCCTGCGCTGCGGCGGCGTCACTGTCGAGGTTGGACCGGAAGATCCCCGCCGCCGACGCCGGAAGGAAGTCTTCGTAGACAACGGGTCTCGTCGGATCGCCGCCGACGTAGTACGCAAGACCGGACGCAGCCATGTCGGCGTCGGTGGTGGGGAACTGCTGATGCCATACCGCGGCGGGATCGGGGTCTGCCATGGCGAGGTCGTACCGCCGGCGGCCCGACGGAGTCAGCGCGACCCCACGCTGCTCGACTTCGCCGAACCGGACGCGGAGGGTTCCGTCGGTGACCGTCCCTGACGCCGAGCGGAAGCGCCGTGGTTCGGCAAGAGCGCGAAACGACGTCTGCCGCAACAACACCTGAGGTCCGTCGATGCGTGGCGGACCTTGAATGTGGTCGATCATCGTGATCCCGCGCGCCTCCATCGACTGTTGCAGCGCATCGATGTCGAGGACGCGTGGTGTCAGGTGGTTGATGTGGGTGGACGTGACGCCGGCGATGTCGGCGGCGACGGCCGACACCGCGGAGAGCTCGTCGTACCACGACCGGTCGATGGGCTCGCGGGACAGCGCGAACGCCGACACTGCGGCGTCGACGAACTCCCGGGCCGCGTCGTCGGGACATTGGCCTGCGGCCGCGATCCGGCGCGCCTGCTCGATCAGCGACGGGTCGAACAGCTGCCGCTGGCCGACGAATCGCTCGACACGGGCGCGAAGGTCGGCGCTGAAGAATCGCTCATCGGCACTGGCGAGCATGGAGGTGAAGACCCGAAACGGGTTGTGGGCCAGTTCATCCTGGTCGATGGGGCGGAATGCGGTCGACACCACCGGGATGGGGGAGGCGGCCTCCCTCAGGTCGTAGTAGCCGACGGGATACATGCCGAACGCGGAGAACAGGTCGGCGACCTGGGCCAGTTCGCGGGCGCTGCCGACCCGGATCGCGCCATGACGTTCAGCGGTCACGCGCGCGAGCGACCCGAGGCGTTGGGCGGCGTCGTGCGTCGCCGCGTAGTCGGCATTCACCTGAGCACTGACTTCGACCAGCGTGTCGTAGGCCGGTACTTCCGAGCCGTACATCCGGGACAGTCCCGCCGCGAATTGCGCGCGTAGCTGCCATGTTTGGGTGTTCACCTGGTTGACCTCCGATACAGTGCGGCCATGACCGATCCCGTCGAAACACCGCCGCACGCGCCGCTCGACGAGATCGACCGCGCGCTGGCGCGCGAGCTCGTCGCTGACGGGCGGGCGACGCTGGCGCACCTGGCGGCGACGGCCGGTTTGTCGGTGTCAGCCGTGCAGTCGAGGGTGCGACGGCTGGAGTCGCGCGGTGTGGTCAGCGGGTACACCGCCCGCATCGACCCCGAGGCCGTCGGCAGCATGCTCTCGGCGTTCGTCGCCATCACTCCTCTCGATCCCTCTCAACCCGATGATGCACCCGCGAGGCTGGAGCACATTCCCGAAATCGAGGCGTGCTACTCCGTCGCCGGTGAGGACAGCTATGTGCTTCTCGTCCACGTCGAGTCGGCGCGAGCGCTGGAAGGACTGCTGCAAAAGATCCGTACCGCGGCTGACGTGAAGACACGAAGCACGATCATTCTACATAAATTTTACAGCGAGAGACGCTATGTGCCGGATTAACTCCGTCTGATAGGCGCATAACAGTAAAAAATCCGTTAACATGGCTGCCATGACTGCAGTTCTGCCGGAACGGCGCCACCTCCCGACCGAGACGGTTTCACCGAACGATGTCCGCGCCGTGCTGGCACGCAGCATCCTGGCCGACGGTCTCGACCTGGTGCTCGACATCGACCGTTCGCGCGGCTCGTACCTCGTCGACGCCCGATCGGGACGTGTCCATCTCGACATGTTCACGTTCTTCGCCTCGTCGGCGCTCGGCATGAACCATCCGGGGCTTGCCGACGACGAAGAGTTCCGCGCCGAGCTCGCGGCCGCCGCGCTGAACAAGCCCAGCAATTCCGACGTCTACAGCGTTCCGATGGCCCGATTCGTCGACACCTTCGCCCGGGTGCTCGGCGATCCGAAGCTGCCGCATCTGTTCTTCGTCGACGGGGGAGCGCTGGCGGTCGAAAACGCCCTCAAGGTCGCGTTCGACTGGAAGAGCCGTCTCAACGAGTCGAAGGGGCTCGACCCCGAATTGGGCACCAAGGTTCTTCACCTTCGGGGCGCGTTCCACGGCCGCAGCGGCTACACGATGTCGCTGACCAACACCGACCCGAACAAGGTCGCGCGCTTTCCCAAATTCGACTGGCCGCGTATCGATGCTCCGTATACGCGCCAGGGCGCAAGCATCGAAGCGCTGGAAGCCGAGTCGCTGCGCCAGGCACGCGCCGCCTTCCAGGCCAGCCCTCACGACATCGCCTGCTTCATCGCCGAGCCGATCCAGGGAGAGGGCGGGGACCGGCACCTACGTCCGGAATTCTTCGCCGCGATGCGCGAGCTGTGCGACGAATTCGACGCGCTGCTGATCTTCGACGAGGTGCAAACCGGCTGCGGGATCACCGGAAGCGCCTGGGCCTACCAGCAATTCGGTGTGCAGCCCGACGTCGTCGCTTTCGGCAAGAAGACTCAGGTCTGTGGCGTCATGGCCGGCGGCCGTGTCGACGAGGTCGCCCACAACGTGTTCACGGTCAGCTCCCGGATCAATTCGACGTGGGGCGGCAATCTCGTGGACATGGTCCGCGCCCGCCGCATCCTCGAGATCATCGAAAGGGACGGGCTCTTCGACCGGGCCGCCGAAATGGGGAGTCACCTTCTCGGCGGCCTCGCCGAGCTGGCGGTGGAATTTCCCGGCCTGGTGCGCGATGTGCGCGGACGCGGACTGATGTGCGCGTTCAGCATGCCGTCGGGGATGCTCCGCGACGAGCTGGTGGCCGGGTTGTGGGAGCGCGGCGTGATCATGCTGGGGTGTGGTCCGGACAGCGTGCGGTTCCGGCCGGCGCTGACGGTGTCGCCCGCCGAGATCGATACAGCGCTCGATGCGGTCCGTGCGGTGCTCAGGACGATGTCGGCTGGGTGAGCCGCCGGATCGTCGACCGCAGCTTCGGGAGCTCCGCGCCCCCGACTAGTTCGCAACCGTGCAGCTCGGCCAGTTTCCTTGCTGCGGGCGTGAATTCGTGATTGGTGACGACCATGGTCTTCGTGCAGTCCTGCATGGGGGCACCGGCGACAACTTCCTGGACGGCGCCCGCGCCGACGGGGCGTGACCGCCGTTTGCATTGCACCGCGAGCCGGTGGGGGCGGTGGCCGATGATGAGGTCGACGCCCCAGTCGCCGGTGATCGACGTCATGATCACGGGCACGCCGCAGGTTCTGGCGATCCTCGCCACGTAGTCCTCGAACTCGGTGCCGGACATGTCGGTCTGCGGGTCACGCTCGTGGGCGCTCGGGGTGGCCGCAGCCGCGACCGCCGCGCGGACGAATCGGGGAGCGGCGATCACGATCGCGGGCACCAGCAACGCCGAGAGCGCACTGGAGGGCAGGCCTGCACCGGCGAGGTAAGCGGTCGTGCCCGCGGCCGCCCCCAGTGCCGCGTACAGCTTCCACCTGAGGGTTCTCACGGCTGGATCGTAGAGGCGGGCGCCGACATCACAGGTTTATCACGATCGCCACCCGGGAATTCCTCGCAAACCGAACACCTGGCTGGCTCTTTTCGCGAAACCGGAGACCGCACCATGGCTGACCTTTCCCGCCACACCCGTGACGTGCGCCGCGCCGCCGCGTTCGGCGATACCGAGATGCGCGACGCCGTCCGCACCGGACTGGGGTTCGCGGTGGTCGGTCTGCTCTTCCTGTTCGTCGCCGACCTCTGGATCGGGACGTGCACGGGTTCGCTGACGCAGGCGGCGGGCTGCGGGGTGCCGCAGAAGGCGATGTTGGCGCTCGGGTCACCGGCCATCCTGCTCATCGGCGGGGTGTGGTCGCTGGCGCGCAGCGTCCGGGCCAGGCACGGACAGCGGACATGGCAGGCAGCCGGTTGGGCGCTGCTGGCACTGTCGGTGTTGTGCGCGGTTTTGAGTCTTCCTTCTCTGCCTGGGCGGTAGCACACTGGGACAGGTAGTTCTAAGGAGTTACCGATGAAGGGTCCCAAAGATCCCGTCGACCACGCGCGCACGACACGACCGCACGCAGGTGAGTCGATGAAGGACAACAAAATCATGCCGGGGCTCGTGGTGATCGGCCTGTCGCTGGTCAGTTTCGTCGCCGCGCTGGCGGCGTTCGCCACCTCCCATCACGATGTCGGCCTCATGCTCAGCGCAACCGCGCTGGCCGGCTTCATCGTCGGTGGAGGGTGGCTGATCGTCGAGCACCAGCGGGTGCGGCGGCTTGAAGAGCGTTGGTACGCCGAGCATCCGGGTTCGGTGCGGCAGCGGCCGAACAGCTGAGCTGACGCGCCGAGGTTGCATCCACGGTTGTGGAGCCACGTCATCCACAGCCGTGACTGCAATGTGGGGGCAGGGCGGCACCTGAGCCTGAAACAGCAATGGACCCAACCAGTTTCCTGGTCGGGTCCATTGGGGAAAGCTGCTACTGGTTGGCTTCCTGCCGCTTCTCCGCTGCTTTCGCGCCGGCCCTGGCCGACTCGGCCTCGGCTTCCTTCTCGGCGACCTCACGTTGAGCATCTGCCTTGTCCTGCTGAGCTTTACCTTCGCGGACCATGTCATCGCGGCCCGTGACGGTGCCGACGGTCTCTTTGGCCTTACCCTTCACGTCCTCGACGACGCCCTTGATGCCTTCTTCGGGTCCACTGTTCTTCTCGGTCATATTCGCCTCCTGCTCGTGTCATGGATGGGGTCTTCGACGCCCATTTCTGAGCTATGGCAAGGCTTTCCCGGGAGCCGGGCGGTTAAACGCGTGACGACGGTCTCATTCCGGTACCCGCTGAGCGACTGCGATTCCGCATGGTTTGACGGGGAGGGCCAAGGGTACGGGGGCTGCCATGCCTTATGTAGCTGACCGGGTTTGGCGGACGCCCGTCCCGGGGTATGAACTCCGCACCATGAACACAATGTCGCCGAGCGTCGTCTCACTGCATCATCGGCGCGAGCATCAGGAACGCGCCGGCGTAGATGGCCGCTCCGACCGCTATCAGAATGGCAAGAACGGTCGCGGCGATCACCAGAATGCGGCGCAGCGGCTTGGTGTTCTGGTCCATCCCGACCGGTTACCCGGCACTGGGTGGCCGCTAACAAATGCACTAGTGAATGCCCGTAGCGCCCATGGATAGCGGCCGTGGCGCCTGGGGTAATCTCGCTGGGAAGTTTCCGGGAGGTCACATGGCCGATGTTGCGAGCCATATCGATGGACAGCGCTACAGCCCGCACTCGGTAGAACTCCGGGTGGCGGCGACGCTGGAGAATTTGGCAGTGCTGCGCACCCTGGTGGCTGCGATCGGCACATTCGAAGATCTCGATTTCGACGCCGTCGCCGATCTGAGGCTGGCGGTCGACGAAGCCTGCACCAGGCTCATCCGATCGGCGGTCCCTCAGTCGACGCTGCTCGTCGTCGTCGACCCGCAGCCCGACGCGCTGGTCGTGCATGCCTCGACGACGTGTGACAGCACCGACATCCTGGCGCCCGGAAGCTTCAGCTGGCATGTTCTGAGCTCTCTGACGGATGAAGTCACCACTTTCTCGGACGGAAGCGCTGCCGCCGACGGCGAGGTATTCGGCATCTCGATGACGACGAGGCGAGCGAGTTCGTTGCAGTGACCCGGCCCTCGTCGCAGGGTTCGTCATCTCGATCGAGCTCTGAATACTCCGACGTTGCCGACATGTTTCGACAGTTGGCCACACTCGAGCAGGGATCGGCACCGTTCCAGCGGCAGCGTGACCGGATCGTCGAGCGTTGTCTGCCGCTGGCCGACCACATCGCGCGCCGGTTCGACGGCCGCGGCGAGCCCCGCGATGACCTGGTGCAGGTTGCGCGCGTCGGACTCGTCAACGCGGTGATCCGGTTCGACGTCGAGGCGGGCTCCGACTTCGTGTCGTTCGCGGTGCCCACCATCATGGGTGAGGTCCGCAGGCACTTCCGCGACAACAGCTGGTCGGTCAAGGTTCCGCGCCGCCTCAAAGAACTGCATCTTCGGCTGGGCGCCGCGACCTCCGAGCTGTCCCAGCGTCTCGGCCGCGCCCCGACTGCCACCGAGCTGGCCGCCGAGTTGGAAATGGACCGCGACGAGGTCGTCGAGGGTCTGGTCGCGGGCAGCTCCTACAACACTCTCTCGATCGACAGCGGTGGAGGAAGCGGTAACGAGGATGCTCCCGCGATCGCCGACACGCTTGGCGACGTGGACCTCACGCTGGATCAGATCGAGAACCGGGAAGCATTGCGGCCGCTCCTGGCGGCATTGCCGGAGCGGGAGCGCACCGTGCTGGTGCTGAGGTTCTTCGAGTCGATGACGCAGACGCAGATCGCCGAGCGAGTCGGCATCTCACAGATGCACGTCTCGCGGCTGCTCGCGAAGTCGCTAGCTCGTCTGCGGGATCAGCTGGAATGAGTGCGGCGGATCCTGCTGCACGTCGTCGAGCGCAGTGGGGATGTCGACGCTGATCGGCAGTGCCGAGTCGGGGTCGCAGATGCGCAGCACGCGGTGGACGGCTCGGCCCGGAACCAATGCCCATCGGATGTCTTTTCCGACGCATTGCACGTTGAGCGTGTGCAGGGCCGAAAAGCCTGCGGTCGAGAAGAAGGTCAATCCCGAGAGGTCGACGATGAGCCACTGCGTGGTTGCGGAGTGCCGCAGCGCGTAGTCGACGAATGTGATGCCGTTGGCGGCGTCCAGTTCACCGTGTCCCGCGACGACGGCGGTGGCGGGCCGAGGCCAGGTCGTATCGAAAAACGCCGTGCGGCAGACGACGCGGTCAGAATCCAGGTGGGCCTGTGGTTGGCCTGGGACGTGAGGCACGGTGACTCCGTTCGAAGAGCTCCAAGATCGTGCTGTGACTTCACGTCAAGGTTGGGCCCTAATGCTCAAAGCCTACGCAGAACCCAGCCTTCTGTCCCACGTGACGATGACGTATCCGGACGGCTGTGAGTTCAACCTTGACTTGACCATACGCCTGGTGAGGGCTAGTGGACAATGAATAAGAAATGTTGTCACAAATGGTCGACATCCGCTTCGTGGCCGCGAGGAAAAGGGTTCGGAAAGCGCTGTGGCACAGGAGTTTTGGGTTTCCGGGGTAGTTCTGGCCGCGGGTGCGGGAACGCGCTTCGGGATGCCCAAGGTGCTTGCCGCCGACGGTGACTGGCTGCGCGCGAGCGTCGCGGCGCTCAGCGGTGGGGGTTGCCGTGACGTGGTCGTCGTGTTGGGCGCGGCCGTCGTCGACGTTCCGGCACCGGCGCGCGCCGTGGTCGCCGACGACTGGGCGGACGGTCTCAGCGCGTCGGTGCGCGCCGGCGTGCTCGCTGCGCACGACGCCGCCGACTTTGTCGCGCTGACCACGGTGGACACTCCGGACGTGGCGGCAGCGGCGGTGAGACGGGTCCTTGCGGCTGCGGGGCGCTCGGCTTCGGGGCTCGCTCGTGCGCGCTACCACGGGCAACCGGGGCACCCGGTGGTGCTGGCGCGCAGGCACTGGCCGGCGCTGCTCACCGCGCTTACCGGAGACGACGGCGCCGGACCGTTTCTGCGGGGACGTCCCGACGTCGTCTCGGTCGAATGCGGCGATCTGGGTACCGGGCGCGACATCGACGAGCGTTAGTCGAGCATGGCGTCGGCGAAGCGCTGGACGGCTTCTGCGCCGGTCTGGGTCGCCTGTTCGCATCCCGGTCGGCTGCGGGTGCCGATCGTTCGGGTCGCGGGTTCGAGGGTCACTTCGCCCAACAGTTCCCCGGTCGTCGGCTCGCATACCGCCCACGTGTAGAGCGCATCGGAATCCCACTGCGCTGCAGCGCTTTCCACGTAGTCATGGCGATTCTCGCCCAGGCCGGCCAAGGCCGGACGGTCGTCGACTCGGTCGTCGGCGCGCAGCGCGCGCAGATACCAGGCGCCGGCATTGATCTCCACGGGCTGCACCCGATCAGCTTGTCACGCGGCCGCGAGACGGGATCGGCCCCGCCCTCCGCGGCCTTCGCCGCGGAAAACGGGGCCATTCACCCCTCGGTCCTCCTCGTCGGAGCCGTGACGCTCCGGCGGGCCGCTTCTGCCTCTCGGCAAACCGATGATCTTGCAAGGGCAAACGCTATCTGATCGGAAACCCCTACACAGTCCGTTCGCAATATTGACGCGAACTTTGCACATGAAATGGCAACCACGCAAGGCGACCTGGAGACCGAGGGCAACGATGCGGCCTAGCTGGAGCTAACTCGGACGCGGAAACTGACGTACCTCGTGTACGTGAAATGCGGCGAAATGCTGGTTCGGCAATCAACAAACACGGGGTGCCATCATGAGATGACACCCCGCGTTCGTCGGCAGAAACTATTCGGCGCTCTTGAGCTCGCAGACGACGGTGCCCTGGGTGACGGCTGCGCCGGGCTCGACGGCCAGACCGGTGACCACGCCGTCCTTGTGGGCGGTGACCGGGTTTTCCATCTTCATGGCCTCCAGCACCACCACCAGATCGCCGGCGGAGACGGTCTGGCCTTCTTCGACGGCGACCTTGACCACGGTGCCCTGCATCGGGGCTGTTACGGCGTCGCCGGATGCAGCGGCACCGCCCCCACCGCCACGCTTGCGCGGCTTGGGCTTCTTGCGAATGACGCCGTGGGGCTGGGCTCCGCCACCGCCACCGAGGGCGAGATCGCCAGGCAGCGACACCTCAAGGCGACGGCCACCGACCTCGACCACGACGGTCTGGCGGGGGATGGTGTCTTCCTCGTCGATCGGGTCACCGCCGGTGAACGGCTCGACGGTGTTGTTCCACTCGGTCTCGATCCAGCGGGTGTGCACGTCGAACTTCTCGCCGTCACCGATGAACGCCGGGTCGGCGACGACGGCCCGGTGGAACGGGATGACGGTGGCGAGCCCTTCGACATGGAATTCAGCGAGGGCTCGACGACTACGGGCGAGGGCCTCTTCGCGGGTGGCGCCGGTGACGATTAGCTTGGACAGCATCGAGTCGAACTGGCCACCGATGACCGAGCCGGCTTCCACACCCGAGTCCAGGCGCACGCCGGGGCCGGTGGGGATGTCGTAGCGGGTGACGGGTCCGGGCGCGGGTAGGAAACCGCGGCCGGCGTCCTCGCCGTTGATGCGGAACTCGAACGAGTGGCCGCGCGGCGTCGGATCCTCGGTGATGTCGAGGGCCTCGCCGTTGGCGATCTTGAACTGCTGCTGCACCAGGTCGATGCCGGAGGTCTCCTCGGTGACCGGGTGTTCCACCTGCAGGCGGGTGTTGACCTCAAGGAACGAGATCAGGCCATCCTGGCCGACGAGGTATTCGACCGTGCCTGCGCCGTAGTAGCCGGCCTCCTTGCAGATCCGCTTGGCGGACTCGTGGATCTCCTTGCGCTGCGCATCGGTCAGGAACGGCGCGGGAGCCTCCTCGACGAGCTTCTGGAAGCGGCGCTGCAGCGAGCAGTCGCGGGTGCCCGCGACGACGACGTTGCCGTGGGTGTCGGCGATGACCTGGGCCTCGACGTGGCGCGGCTTGTCGAGGTAGCGCTCGACGAAGCATTCGCCGCGGCCGAATGCGGCCACGGCCTCGCGGGTGGCCGAGTCGAACAGCTCGGGAATCTCTTCGAGGGTGCGGGCGACCTTCATGCCGCGGCCGCCACCGCCGAACGCGGCCTTGATGGCGATCGGCAGGCCGTGCTCCTTGGCGAAGGCCAGGATCTCGTCGGCGTCCTTGACCGGATCAGGGGTGCCCGGAACGAGCGGGGCCTGCGCGCGCGCCGCGATGTGGCGGGCGGTGACCTTGTCGCCGAGGTCGCGGATGGACTGCGGGCTGGGGCCGATCCAGATCAGGCCGGCGTCGAGGACGGCCTGGGCGAAGTCGGCGTTCTCGGAGAGGAAGCCGTACCCGGGGTGGACCGCGTTGGCGCCGGACTTCGCCGCCGCGTCGAGCAGCTTCTCGAACACCAGGTAGGACTCCGCCGAGGTCTGCCCGCCGAGAGCGAAAGCCTCGTCGGCCAGCCGCACATGAGGTGCGTCGGCGTCGGGTTCGGCGTAGACCGCCACGCTCTGCAGTCCAGCGTCCTTGGCGGCACGGATCACTCGGACGGCAATCTCTCCGCGGTTGGCGACGAGCACCTTGGAGATCTTCGAGCTGGCATGACTGGCCACTGCGCCTCCTGATGGCAAGGTTTTCGGCCGTGAACGGCCTTCTCTAAGAAACGTCTTTAAGAATCTATCGGGCAGTTTAAGCGGGAGCATCACGCCCACGCCAAGGCGGTGTCGGTTACTCCTCGGTAGGGTCGCGTGCACCGGGTTCGAGCGCCAGGTGGCACACCCGATTTCCGCCCGCGCGTTTGGCGCGATACATCGCGACGTCGGCCTGCGCGGTCAGCCATCGCAGCGTGTTGGCGATCTCCGTGCTCTCGACGGCCGCCACGTCGACGCATGCGGTGCCGACGCTGGCGGTCAGGCGACTTTCCGTGGTGGTGATCGCATGCCGGGCCCGCTCACCGAGGTCAGCGATGTCGGCGGCGCTGACGATGTCGGCGGCCAGGAACTCCTCGCCGCCGACACGGCCGAGGATGGTGGTCTCCGGCAGGTGTTGCTTGAGTGCCGCGCCCGTCGACACCAGGGCGGCGTCCCCGGCGACGTGGCCGTGCATGTCGTTGAGGGCTTTGAAGCGGTCGAGGTCGATCATCGTGAACAGAAGGTGGCTGCCACGGCGGTTGCCGTCGAGCACAGCCTTGATGACCTCGCGTTCGAAGGAGCGGCGATTCAGCAACCCGGTCAACGGATCACGATCGGACTGCACGAGGTCGAACCCGAGCGCGTGCACCACGAGCTGAACAGCCAACGGAACGCCGGCGTTGAGTTCGATGACCAGAAAGACCATCGACAGGGTGAGCACCGTGTTCTGCGCGGGAAGTGACGCCGCATGCACAGCAGCGACGGACAGCGCGAGCAGGAAGTTGGCCGTCACCAGACGGCTGGTGTGGAAGAACGCGAGATAGGCCCCGGAGAGGGCCAGTGCGGTGCATCCGACGACGCCCACCGAGGGATCGCCGGAGAGCCACGTCGTGGAGGCGATGCTGGCTGAAAAACACATGCCGTACGCGACCGACTGCATACGGCTCGGCCATCGCGTCAACCACAGCGCCGCCCACCCGAGATGGATCCCGGCGAACAGAACGCTGAGGACGATGAACGCACTGCGGTAAGGCGTGTCGGGCGACAGGATGGCGTTGGCGGGGAACAGCAGCGCGGCGCCCGAGATCGTGGCCATGCCGACCTGCACAGGGCGGGTGAAGTTGCGGGCATGCAGGTAGCTCGACAGCCAGTCGTAGTGGTCGGGTAGTCGCCACCACCGCAGTACCGCATTCAACTGCTACCCCGCCGCCCCCGCCTTGCTCAGAGTTGATCGGTCAGAGCGTACGGCGACTTGCTGGAAAGACGTTGGAAATGAGGTGGATCCGAGAGGGGCAGGTCACCAGCCGCCGATGCCGGGGCCACCGGCCCAGCTCGGGAGGAACCCCCGTGCCCGGGTGCCGGGAACCCGTCCGGGTACCGCGATCATCGAATCGCGGACCTCACCCTGGGCGTGCAGAGAATCGTCGGCTCCGCGGACCTCGCCGAAGGTGGCGTCGCGGGAGACGGTGCCCTGACCGCTGGTAACGGTGTGGCCGGGGCTGATCTCTTCGGCCGACGCGGTCGCGCTCGAGATGGCGAGAAGGGCAACGGGGGCCGCCACCACGGCGCTCCAGGCGGCGATCCTGCACATGCGGTTGATCCCAGGGTTTGTCGGCATCTCTCTCCTTCGACAGGTTCGCGCGGTCACCTGCTTATCGCGGGTCAAGCAGCGCTGTTACGGAGAGAGGTGTCTATTTGAGGCGCTTCTTGATGCGCGCCAGCATCGCCGACATGCCGCGCAGGCGAAGCGGGCTGATCAATTTGGCCAGGCCGAGTTCGGTGTAGAAATCGTCGGGCACGGAGAGGATGTCGTCGGCGGGCAGGCCGTCGAGGCCCGTCGCGAGAATGGCGGCGAATCCCCGGGTGGTCGGCGCTTCGGCGGGGGCGCTGAAGAACAGCCGCACATGGTCACGGTCGTCGGCGTCGACGTGGAGGAACAGCGGCGACTGACACTCCGGGACGGGTTCCATCGCCGCCTCTTCGAGGTCGGCGGGCAGGGGCGGAAGCTCATCGGCGAATTCGAGGAGCAAGGACAACTTGTCTTGTCCCTCAACGTCTTTGAAGTCAGACACCACCTCGGCCAGCGCGGCCGGCATGCTCATGAGCCGGATCCGGGCGCTTCACCTGGTTCTGATCCGACCGACACCGGGACCCGCACCGCGTTGCCCCACTCGGTCCAGGAGCCGTCGTAGTTGCGGACATTGGGCAGACCGAGCAGGTGCGTGAGGACGAACCAGGTGTGGCTGGAGCGTTCGCCGATCCGGCAGTACACGACGGTTTTGTCGTCGGGGGAGAGGAAGCCGTAGAGCTCGTCGAGTTCGGCGCGGCTGCGGAAGCGCCCGCTCTCGTTGGCGGCCTTGCCCCACGGGATCGACACGGCGGTGGGGATGTGGCCACCGCGCAGCGCGCCCTCTTCGGGGTAGTCGGGCATGTGGGTGCGCTCGCCGGTGTACTCCTGCGGGGACCGCACATCGATGAGCGGCTGTGAGCCCAGGACACCGAGAACGTCCTCTTTGAACGCTCGGATCGGGGCGTCGTCGCGCTCGACGACGGGGTAGCCGGTGGTCTGCTTGCTCGGCACGTCCAGCGTGGTGTCGCGGCCATCGGAGATCCACAGGTTGCGGCCGCCGTCGAGGAGTCGGACGTCCGGGTGGCCGAACAGCGTGAAAACCCAGAGCGCGTAGGCGGCCCACCAGTTGCTCTTGTCGCCGTAGATGACGACGGTGTCGTCACGGGAGATGCCCTTGCGGTTCATCAGGTCCGCGAACTGCTCGCCGTTGATGTAGTCGCGGACGTTCGGGTCGTTGAGGTCGGTGTGCCAGTCGATCTTGACCGCGCCGGGAATGTGGCCGGTGTCGTAGAGCAGGACGTCCTCGTCGGATTCGACGATGGCCAGGCCAGGTCTGCCGAGATTGCCGGACAGCCAGTCGGCAGTGACGAGACGCTCAGGGTGGGCGTAGGCCTGCAGGGCAGGGCTGGGATCAGCAGGTAGCGGCACGTGTGTGAGCCTACCGGGGCCTCGCAGGGAGTTCTGGGCGCAAGTGTGCCCAGGTTGCGCTAGGCGACGGCGCCGGGGCTCATCGCGAAACTGATGATGCCGACCGTGATCAGGATCAGGCCGCCAACGGCGCCGAGCTTCGTGGAAGAGCCCACGTGGAACAGGCCGTGTCTCATGTCTTGTCGGGCCTGGCGCACGGCCTCTGGGCTGGCGTAGCGCAGCGGATTCTCGACGAGGTGGTAGGTCAGGAGCGCCAGTCCGAAGGTGAGGGTCAGCGCGCTGGCGTAATAGTGGACGGTCGGCTGCATCAACGCCGCGAGGAGCACGTACACCGGCCAGTGCACCAGGTACAGCGAGTAGGAGATGTCGCCGAGGTAGGTACTGACGCGGTTGCGCAGGAAGCCCTGGAAATCGGGCTCGTGTTCGACGCCGGCGGCGATGACGAGCGCGGCCCCTGCCACGGGCAGGAGAGCCCACGGTGCGGGGAAGCCGGCGGACCCGTCGATCACGACGAGTGAAGCGCCGATGAGCGTCAGGCCCGCCCAGGACAGAATCGGACGAATCAGGATGGGGATGCGCGCGAAGACACCGGTTGCGGTGGCCAGCAGGGCGCCGGCGCCGAGTTCCCACAGGCGCGAGAGGGTGCCGAAGTAGGCCCAGGTCGGTGATGTCGCAGACTCGTAGATCGCCCAGGCCAGAGATAGAACAGTGAGCACGCCGATCGCGGCGGCCGTGAATGTCCGCCACTGCACGGCGCCCCACGCGCGGCGAGCGGCCACAAGCGTGATGCCGAGAATCAGTAGTGGCCAGACGATAAAGAACTGTTCTTCAATGGACAGGGGCCAGTAGTGCAATAGCGGTGACGCCACATCGGTCGCTGCTCGGAGGCTGCCCCCGTCGGCAGCGAAGTGCCAGTTGGCCACGAAGAAGAACGCGAAGAGGGCATCCATGCCGACGTCGTGGAGGCGTGCCGGCAGCACGACGGCTGACGCGGCAACGGTCAGGACGAGCACGAGAGTTGCCGCCGGAACGATGCGTCGAAGTCGGTTTCGGTAGAACTGGCCTGGCGAGAGCGCTCCGGATTCGGACGCGGTTCGCAGCAAACTTTCAGTGACCACGTACCCAGCTACGACGAAGAACATGTCGATGCCGACGAAGCCGCCGCGCGGCCAACCGGCCAGGTTGTAGGCAAGGACCGCCAGGACGGCGACCATGCGCAATCCCTGGATGTCGAGCCGGTAGTTTGCTCGTTTTGCACGTCTGCGTCGGCGCGCTGAAGACTCGCGCCATTGATCGAGCTTTGTCACCATCTTGTGCCCCCCGGCGGTTATTAGTCACCATCGTCAGTACTTCGCTGTTACCCGCGATGTTGAACGAATGTAACTGTAACGTGTGTCAAATCACTTGGCACGGGCTGCGCTTTCTGGACAACGGTTGCTGAAACGACGCTGCGCAACGGCTGGGGGATCTCTGCTGAGTTGCTGTGGCGGGGAGCATCGACGCCGGTGCTGTCTTACAGTCGTGGGGACGCGACGTCCCGGTTGTAGCAAAGAGAATGGCGCTTCCGCAGCCCGGAGACTTCGACCGAACATCCCGCTCTGTCGGGCCAGTACACACCGAGGCGAGGAACTGACAGTGAAGACGATCATGTTGGTAGCAACGGCGACGGGACTCGTCGCAGGCGCAGCGATTGCGGCAGCCGGGCCGGCGGGTGCCCACGCTGATGACGGCCTCATTCAGTACAAGGAGCCCAACGCGATGTGGGTCATGCCGGACCTGAAGGACGAGATCCTGTTTCGGGCGGAGGCCGATGTCGAAGACGTGGTCGAGCAGATGCCGCTGACATTCAAGACTCAGGCGCCCAATCACGCGCCGGTCTACAACCTCGAGGACTGGGTGGTGTGCGGGGAATCGCCCAAGGCGGGCACTGCGCTCACGCAGCAGACGAAGTCTGTGACGTTGCTGTTGGAGCGACCCGGCGCGGAGCACTGCGGCGCGTGAATCGCCAGCTCACGAGCCGTCGTGAGCAAATTGTTACCGAACAACTGGCAGGAAATAGGCAGCCCGCATTAGGGTTCTCGACATGGTGCTCAAGGGGTTGGCGAAGCAGGCGCGAGTCGTCGCGGTGGCAGTGGCGTCGTGCGGGATGGTGCTCGGTGTTACGGCGCCGATCGCGACGGCACAGGACAGCGAGACCTGGGAGATGCCGGACCTCGAAGACGAGATCCTTCAGGATGCGGTCGACAGCGTCATCAGTGCCGCGGGCGAAGACAACATCACGTTCAACATCTACGACCGAGACATGAACCAGGTCGTCTACAACTACACGAACTGGGTCGTGTGTGGGCAGTCGCCATCCGCGGAGCGCGAAGTCACCGTTGACCCGGCGAAGCCGCAGCGAGTCACGCTCGCATTGAGCCGTCGTACTGCCGGCTGCTAGACGAGGCGGCTGGCCCAGAGATCTGAGATCGACAGGCCGGTGCGGCGCACCATCTGGTGCAGTAGCGGGAGGCTGAGGCCGATCACATTCGACGGGTCGCCCTCGATGCGCTCGATGAACCACCCACCAAGGCCGTCCAGGGTGAATGCGCCCGCAACAGCGATGGGCTCGCCGCTGTCGATGTAGCGATGCACGTCGACTTCCGACGGCTCACCGAAATAGACTGTGGTACTGCCGGTGTCGCCCTCGGTGTGTGTAATGACGCCGGCGGTGAGACGCAGCAGCGCGTGGCCGGTCAGCAGGTGGCCGGTCGAGCCCGCCATCGAATCCCACTGGCTGCGGGCAGCTTCGGCCGTTCCCGGCTTGCCGTACAGCCGACCGTCCAGATACAGCATCGAATCGCAGCCGATCACAAGGCAATCCGAGATCAACTCGTCCGTAAGCCGGGCCGCGACGCTGAGCGCCTTGGCGTTGGCCAGTTTCGCGACGACCGCTTCCGGTGGCAGATCCGTATCGAGCGACGCGATCAACGCGTCCTCGTCGACGTCGGAGACGATCACGACAGGTTCGACGCCTGCTTGGCGCAGGACGCGCAGCCGGCCTTGTGATGCGGAAGCGAGGACGACGCGAGTCATCACTTCCGCATATGCATGCGTTCAAGGAGGGTGACGCGCTGCCAGCTGGTGACGTCGTAGCGCAGCTTGTCGACGGGGTGGCCCCACATGTTGAGTTCCTGGGGGCCGGGATCCGGGGCAGCCCCGCCGCCGGCACCGGCGAGCACGGTGACCAGCGCGGCAAGTTCCTCCAGTGAGGGTTCGCCTTTGACGATGTGGAAGTGAGGGTCTGGTGCGGGTGGGTCGTCGATGGTCATGTCCCGCGGGTCGGAGACCTCGACGATGTCGGCGTCGTGATTCATAACTGAAAGTCCTTGCCTGCGAAGCGGATCAGAGCGGAATGTTGCCGTGCTTCTTGGGTGGTGTCTGAACGACCTTGCGCTCCAACAGCTTAAGCGCCGTGGCGACGTAGCCGCGGGTGTGCGAGGGCGGGATGACCGCGTCGACATAGCCACGTTCGGCGGCGATGTAGGGGTTGACGAGGGTGTCCTCATATTCCTGCTGCAGCTGCAGACGCAGTGCGTCAACATCTTGGCCGTCCGCTGCGGCCTGCTTGAGCTGTTGGCGGTAGACGAAACCAACGGCGCCGGAGGCGCCCATGACGGCAATCTGGGCGGTCGGCCAGGCGACGACGACGTCAGCACCCATGTCTTTGGAGCCCATGACGCAGTAGGCGCCGCCATAGGACTTACGGGTAATCACAGTGACTTTCGCGACCGTCGCTTCTCCGTAGGCGTAGAGCAGCTTCGCGCCGCGGCGAATGATGCCGTTGAACTCCTGATCGGTGCCGGGCAGAAAGCCCGGAACGTCGACCAGCAGCACGATCGGGATGTTGAAGCAGTCGCAGGTTCGGATGAAGCGGGCGGCCTTCTCGGAGGCGTTGATGTCCAGGCAGCCGGCGAACTGGGTGGGCTGGTTGGCCACGATGCCGACCGGGCGACCGTCGACGCGGCCGAATCCGACGACGATGTTGCCCGCGTATCCGGCTTGCACTTCGAGGAATTCGTCGTCGTCGAGGATGCGGGTGATGACCTCGTGCATGTCGTAGGGCTGATTCGGCGAATCCGGGATCAGCGTGTCGAGTTCGAGGTCCTCATCGGTGAGGCTGTCTTCAATCGGGGCGTCCGAGTGCGGGGCCGGGTAGCGCGGCGGTTCGGCGTAATTGTTGGGCGGCAGATAGGACAGCAGGTCACGGACGTAGTCGAGGGCGTCCTGCTCGCCGGAGGCGACATAGTGCACGGTGCCCGACTTGGCCATATGGGTGTGGGCGCCGCCGAGTTCCTCCATGGTGACGTCTTCGCCGGTGACGGTCTTGATCACGTCGGGTCCGGTGATGAACATCTGGCTGGTCTGGTCGACCATGATTACGAAGTCGGTCAGCGCGGGAGAGTAGACGTGCCCGCCGGCGGCAGCACCCATGATCAGTGAGATCTGCGGGATCACGCCGGAAGCCTTGATGTTGTTGTGGAAGATGCGGCTGTAGAGGCCGAGGGAAACCACACCCTCTTGGATGCGGGCGCCGGCGCCGTCGTTGATGCCGATCAGCGGGCGGCCGGTCTTGATGGCCAGCTCCTGGACCTTAACGATCTTCTCGCCGTAGACCTCGCCGAGGCTGCCGCCGAACACAGTGGCGTCCTGGCTGAAGATGCAGACATCGCGACCGTCGATGGTGCCGTAGCCGGTAACCACTCCGTCGCCGGTGGGACGGTTCTTCTCCAGCCCGAAGTTCTTCGACCGGTGTTTCGCCAGCGCGTCGAGCTCGACAAAGGACCCTTCGTCCAAGAGCGCAAGAATCCGCTCGCGCGCAGTCAGCTTGCCTTTGGCGTGGACCTTCTCGATCGCGGTCTCACCCACCGGATGCAAGGCCTCTTCTGCACGCTTGCGCAAGTCGGCAAGCTTGCCCGCGGTGGTGTGGATGTCGATCTCGTGGGAGTCAACTGGCGTCGAAGAAGATTCAGTCACGCTGGTCATGACTCCTGATGCTAATAGCGAGCTGCAGGAGCGTCGCGGGTGGGTCTTAGTAGTCCCTTAGAGTTTCGGGCTGATGACTGACGTTCAGTGTCACGATTTAGCGGATAGTTCCGGGGCGCACCTGTCCAGCAGCTCACGACCCCTCCCAATGGGTCTCTGAACATTGCTAAATCAGCCCCGCCCGTCGTTGAAAATGAAAAAACTCATTCAATGGCAGGAACTGCCCGCTCTGCAAACAATATGAATAGGCTTGAGCGATTAATGACATAGATGTGCGCCGTCCGTTACGGGGATGTGTCGGGCACCTTGCGGAGCGTTGCTCGAGAGCACGCAATGCAGGTCAGGGGCATTTTTCAAGATTGCGGCGCGAATCCGGGCAGTTCTTCCATTCCGGTTGACAGGGGGGGTGGCGTCTGGGATGCTTCCAGCAACACACAAGGGACTCGAACCTTTTGGGGGGAATAGAAAAATGAATGCCATCGCAACCAAGTTTCAGGTGACGGCCGCAGCTGCGGCGATCGCCGCGGGGACTGCCTTGGTTCCGGTCGCTGCGAATGCTGCTCCCGCCGTGGAGCTTCCCGCCGCACCGGTTCAGGTCATGGGGGATATCGCAGCCCAGCCGCAGGGGCTCATCGGGGTCTTCGTGGTGCAGTTCACGGGAGCGGTCACCCGCACCTCTACCTACTGGACCCGCTTCACGATCCTGAACTACGAGTCGCTGCTGGAGGCTCGCCCGGATTCGATCTTCGCGCCCTTCTGGGAGGCCAGGATTGAGCGGCTGAACGAGCAGTTGGCCCGCTACGGCGAAGTTACCGCTTCAGCCTGTGCCCGCGGCACCTCCTACACCATCGTCGCTGGCTCCTATGGTGGCGTCACGCGGGGTAGCTGCACGGCTTAGCGCCCGGACGCACCCTATAAATGCTAAGTATTGAAGCCTGTACGTCGAATGGCGTGCAGGCTTCAATCATGTATAGGAAATACTGAGTGCAATTTTTTCCGAGACGCCGATCCGACCGGAATGCAAGCGCCGACGACGGCGATGACGTTGAGGTTGGCCAAGGCGAAGGTCGGGGGAAGCGTGGCTTCCTTCTGGGTGCTGCCTTATTGGTGCTTGTCGTCATTGGGTTGGCATGTTGGGTAGCGATCGGCGCATTCCAGGCCAAGTCGAATCTAGAGCAGGCGCGCGCCAGCGCTCAGAACGCCAAAGATGCACTGCTAGAAGGAAATACCGAAGCTGCGTCGAACGCGGCCGACGAAGCGCTGACGAGTGCACGGGAGGCGCGCGACGCCACCCACTCCATTGCGTGGAACATCGTCTCCGCGGTGCCGTGGGTGGGTAGTCCGTTCAAAACCGGCCAGCAGGTTACTGAAGTTGTTCTCGGGCTCGCATCCGACGTCCTTCGACCAGCGGCCGATGTCGGTCTGACGATCTCACCCGAGCGGCTGTACCGGGATGGGCGGGTGGACGTTGGCCTTCTGCGCAGCCAAGAACCCGACCTCCGTGAACTCGCTACCAACGCAACGCGTCTCAACGGCGAGGCTGCCGCCATTACGGAACCCGGTTATCTGTCGTTGATGAGCGATGCGCGATCGGAACTGCAGGGGCAGATCTCCGAGGTGACATCGCTCATCGAGAATGTGGCGTTAGCGTCTCGGTTGGCGCCGTCGATGATGGGCGTCGACGGTCCGCGCACGTATTTCATGGGTTTCCAGACCAACGCCGAAGTGCGGGGAACTGGTGGCCTGCTAGGTGGGTACGGCATCCTGCGGTTCGACAACGGTGTGCCGACGGTCGACACGTTGGCTCCGAATACCGACCTGACGGGCGCGGTAGCGCCTGTCGACCTTGGGCCCGAGTATGACCAGCAGTACGGATTCCAGAATCCGTTTTTCGACTACCGAAACAGCAACATCAGTCCGCATTTCCCATACGCCGCCCAGATTTGGCGAGGAATGTGGCTCGAACGTACGGGCATGAATGTCGACGGCGTCATTGCCATCGACCCCGTCGCCCTCAGCTATATTCTCGGCGCCGTGGGCCCGGTGACGATGCCGGACGGCGAAGTGGTTACAAAAGACAATGTCGTCGAGCTGACCGAATCGACGGCCTACCTTAGGTTTCCGACCGACCAGGTCGCGCGGAAGCAATATCTACAGGACATCGCCAACGCGGTCGTGACCAAGATGACCGGGCCGGTCAGCTCCCCCCGGCAACTCCTGGACGCCCTTGGAAAGGCTGTCAGCGAGCGCCGCATCGCAATCTGGAGCGCGGTGCCGGAGGACCAGAAGCTTCTTGAGGAAACGCCTCTCGCTCACGTTCTTCCTGACGATGACGCGCCGTTTGCCGGGGTCGTCCTCAACAACCTTGGTGGCAACAAGCTTGACTACTATCTGAGGACGCAGATTGAGTACGCGGCGGATGAATGTCGCGGCCCAACTCGGGCATCGACGGTAACTGTGAAGTTGACGAACGCGGTCCCGAATGGACCTCTACCAGACTACGTCGCGGGAGCTTCTGGCCTTTCTCCGGAATTAGGGCTCACACTCCCCGAGGGCACCAGTGTTACTTCAGTGAGGCTATTTGCCACCAAGGGTTCGGAGCTGTCGGGCGTAATCCTGAACGGTGAACGCGTGCCGGCGATTCACTACACCGAACGGGGTCACCCAGTGTTCGAGGTCCAGGTGATCATGACGGCCGGGCAAACCGCAAATATCATGTTCCAACTGGCTGAGCCCACGGTGCCGGGAACACCGAGTGCACCCGGTCAACCTCTTACGGAGACAGTGGTGCCTATGGTTATGGTGCCCGAGTGCGTCGGCTAGTAACGAACGGCAATAGCGTGGATCTGCTTAGTTCCGGCCATTTTCATGCAGATTCGCGAGGGGAGTGGACCATGCGGCAAAAAGCGAAGCACTACGTCCGATTCGGTCGGCCGATGTCACTTCGTTTCATTGTTGGCCGCGCGAGTTGGTTTGGTGCTCCAGCCCCGCCCCGCCTGCCGCGTCACTTGCACATTGTCGCGACGCTGCTCGTTGTGGCAGTGCCTAAGTGCTAGAAGTGAACGTGAGGTGGCGTCGTCAGAGCCATATTCGACGAGCGCAATCCCGGGATTGGAATCTTCCAACGGGCACGGCGTCAGTCGGTGGCGGACAAAGGCGTAAATACGTTTCGTCGGAGGGAAAACTTTGAATCTGCAGGATTTCGTCAAACTGCTGCGTACGCGGTGGATGACGGTATGCGTAACCTTGGTGGCCTCCGTGCTCGCCGCCGTCGCGTTCACACTGCTAACGACGCCACTATATCAAGCAACAACGCGACTATTTGTATCGACTGCAGCTGGCGGGTCACTTGCAGAGACGTACCAGGGCAACCGATATTCTCAAGAGCGGGTTGCGTCCTATGCTGAATTGCTTACGGGACAGACGCTGGCTCAGCAGACCATTGATAAACTTGGTCTCGATAAGCAGGCCTCTGAACTTCAAGCGCGAATAACTGCAAGCGCGAAGCTTGACACGGTGCTAATCGATGTATCCGTTCTTGATGAATCGCCAGTCAGGGCTCGCGACATCGCAAATACGCTTTCGGACGAGTTTGTGTCGATGGTGCGCGACCTTGAAACGCCGGAGGACGGTTCTCGGCCAGATTCTCGTGTTGTGGTTGAACAGCGGGCCTCAATCCCCAGTCGTCCGGTCGTGCCTAAGACTGCGCAGAATATCGCTATTGGCGTCGCGCTCGGCTTGATATTCGGAGTAGGGCTCGCTGTGGCGAGAGACCTGCTAGACAACACAGTGAAAAACCGTGAAACGCTAGAGCAGATAACGGCCTCTGGAATTGTCGGAAGCATCCCGCTAGATAAGGAACGTCGCAAGCAGGCCGCAATCGCGTTCGAGACGGACAATTCGGGAATTGCCGAGGCGTTCCGCAAGTTGCGTACGAACCTGCAGTTTTTAGCGGTAGACAACCCGCCGCGCGTCATAGTAGTAACGAGTTCCCTGCCGTCAGAAGGGAAATCGACAACAGCGATAAACGCGGCGTTAGCGCTTGCGGAAGCCGAAAATAACGTAATTCTCGTTGACGGCGACCTACGACGGCCAATGCTTCACAAATATTTAGACCTCGTCGGCCCAGTTGGCTTTAGCACCGTGCTAAGCGGAGGTGCGGCGCTCGACGAGGCGCTGCAGAAGACTCGTTTCCCAGGGTTAACAGTGTTAACTTCGGGCGCTGTGCCGCCCAATCCGAGCGAATTGCTTGGATCCCAAGCAGCGAGAAAGCTACTGAAAGAGTTGCGGTCCAGATTTGATTACGTCATCGTCGATTCGACCCCTCTGCTGGCGGTAACAGATGCAGCAATTCTTGCTGCAGGCGCTGACGGTGTGCTTATCATCGCTAGATTCGGCCAAACCAAGCGTGAGCAACTAGCACACGCTGTCGGGAGCTTAGAAAGTGTTGGAGCACCTCTCCTTGGCGCTGTGTTCACTATGGTGCCGACACGGGGCACTGCGTCGTATGGATACGGATACAGCTACTACGGTGAAGAGACCAACCGGAAACCATCGAAGGGCAACTCGGTGTCTGTCGAGTTACCCGCGCATCGATCGAAGCGGGGCGCGCCCGGGTAACGGTCGCCTCGTGCGGATTTGAGGGGGTGGGTGGGCGCGTCGCAGGGTGGTACGACTCAACGTGCGCGGAGGCGGATCTTTGGGAACAATCGGGGAAATTCGTAAAAGTGTAAGAGGGGGAGCGATGCCTGTCGATGGGGTCTATGATATCGGGGTAGTCGGCCTAGGCTATGTCGGATTAACTTTAGCCACTGTGTTGGCAGATGCGGGTAATACCGTCATCGGCATTGAGAAGCGTTCTGATGTAGTGGATCAGACCAACGCCGGGATACCTCATTTTTCCGAGGTTGGCTTGGGTGATGCCCTTAGTAGGGTTACGTCTTCCCATAGGCTCGTTGCAGCTCACGAATTTAGCGGGGCTATCACCTGTAGCACTTACATCATCACCGTGGGCACCCCACTCTCCAATGACGGGAAGGTGCGCCTAGACATGATTGAGGCGGCGACTCGGCAGGTGGCGGAGAATATGCGAGATGGTGCACTCGTAATACTGAGATCGACCGTGAAGGTCGAAACCACAAGAAGGGTCGTAGCACCAATTCTCGAAGCGAGTGGTAAGCGATTCGATATTGCGATGTGCCCGGAGCGGACACTCGAGGGCCGCGCTTTGCAAGAACTCCGTGAACTGCCGCAGATTATCGGTGCGGCAAACCCTGCGGCTTCAGATCGCGCGGCAGCAGTATTTCAGCGCCTGACAAGTTCGATAGTAAAAGTGTCTAGCCCAGAGGCTGCAGAGATAGTAAAGCTTGTCGATAACACTTTCCGCGATGTGCAATTCGCATTTGCCAATGAAGTCGCAAGACTGTGCGACGCATTTGGAGTTAACGCTCACGAAGTCATCTCGTCAGGAAAACTCGGATACTCGCGCACGAATGTTGCATTGCCGGGCTTAGTTGGCGGGCCTTGTCTAGAAAAAGATCCCCACATACTCCTGCAGAGCGCTCGATCGCGGGGAATCAACCTTGAAATTACATCAGCTGGGCGTCTAGTCAATGAAAGACAACCGTTAGAGACGGTAGATTTTATTGGTCGCGAGATCGCAAGAAGGCACCTGTCCTCGCCGCTCCGAGTGCGCGTGATCGGCATGGCCTTCAAAGGTATACCGGCGACCGACGACTTGCGCGGTTCGATGTCGATCAAGGTGCTGGACGCACTTAAGAAGGCGCATCCGGAGGCTGAAATAGGCATCTTCGACCCTGTGATAGCACCCGAGCTACTAAAATTGAATTTTCCCGACGAAGAAGTCTTTACCCGTTTCGGCGATGCTGTTAGCGGCGCGTCGGTAGTGGTGATAGCCAATAATCATCCTGCGCTCGGTGCGATATCACCGCGAACGATGAGCGAATTTATAGCGCCCTCGGGCTTTGTCTTCGATTACTGGAATCACTTCAGTCATCTGCCGGCGTCAGAGCTCGGTGATTCGTACTTCGCCGTAGGACACACGGAAACGGCGGCGTGATGGGTAAGCGGGTAGTAATAACTGGCGGTGGCGGGTTCATCGGCGCTTATCTCGTTCGGAGGCTTGTGCACGAAGGATGGGATGTGTCAGTCGTCGACAGTCTCGTCCGCGGCGATGCAGGCAGATTCGCAGATGTTGCCGATGAAGTAAAGCTATTTACGTGCGACGTCCGGGACCAGCACGCGCTCACTTCAGCGTTTGCCGGCGCAGAAGTCGTGATGCATCTGGCAGCAATCAATGGTACGGAAAACTTCTACAAACGGCCCGAGCTCGTTCTAGATGTTGGGTTGCGAGGCGCATTGGCTGTCGTAAACGCCGGGCGAGAGGCTGGTGTGCCGGATCTCGTCGTTGCGTCGACTGCCGAGGTGTACCAAACACCTTCGATCATACCGACGCCCGAAACAATCGCCTTGACGCTACCCGATAGTCTCAATCCCCGGTATTCGTACGGTGGCTCAAAAATCGTGAGCGAACTCATCGCGTTCAACTACGCTCAAGAGCACTATCGACAGGTGCAAGTTTTCCGTCCTCATAATGTTTACGGTCCTGACATGGGTTGGAAGCACGTAATACCGCAATTCATCGGACGAGCCATCTCGGAATCACAAAAATCCGGAGCCCGGGATGTGCCGTTCCAAATACAAGGCGATGGTCTCGAAACGCGGGCATTCTGCTATGTCGACGATATAGTTGAGGGCATCCTTACCATGTACAAAGGCGGAGGTCATCGCGAGATCTATCATATCGGCAACGATGAAGAGGTGACAATTCGTGATTTGGCGGGTCGGATTGGAACCACGCTTGCGCTGGACCTAAATATACAGAAGGGCGAGGCGGCGGTCGGTGGTACGCCTCGACGGTGCCCAGATTTGACGAAGATTCGAAGCCTCGGATACCGACCTCGGGTGAATCTCGATGACGGTCTGCGGAGGACTGTCGCATGGTATCAAGAACACCACGGCGACACGATCGGTAATGAATTACTCTGAGAGGTATGCCGTCCAAATCGGCACCGACCAAATTCTCTAGCTGAGGTTGCGTTAATGGAACTCGATTCACGGATTTATGTTGCAGGTCACAGCGGAATGGTTGGCTCGGCCATAGCGCGTAATCTGGCGCTACGCGGTTATTCTCATGTGGTTACGCGTACTCACACCGAGCTGCCACTAGATGAACCGGGGGCTGTAGAGGCGTTTTTCGAAGGTGAAAAGCCGGAGTATGTCGTATTGGCGGCAGCAAAGGTAGGCGGCATCGTCGCGAATTCGGCTTATGGCGGTGATTTCATACGCGAAAACTTAAAGATCCAAACTAACGTGATCGACGCGGCATATCGCCATGGCGCAAAGCGGTTGCTCTTTTTGGGCTCAAGCTGCATATACCCGAAACTTGCTGAGCAGCCAATTACTGAAGAATCACTCCTCACCGGGCCGTTGGAAGAGACGAATCTCCCATACGCGATTGCCAAGATTGCCGGTAAGACAATGTGCGATGCGTATGCCCGGCAGTTTGGATTTGACGCATTCACCGTGATGCCATCGAATGTGTTCGGAGTCGGCGATAACTTCCATCCTGAGCACTCCCATGTCGTGGCCGGCATGATGCGCCGATTCCATGAAGCAAAACTATCCGGGGATCGGAAAGTTGTCGTGTGGGGCAGCGGTTCGCCGCTTCGCGAACTCATCGATGCCGATGACTTGGCTGATGCCTGCGTGTTTCTGCTCCGAGACTACTTTGGTGGCGGAATGATCAACGTGGGATCGGGCCAGGAGATTTCGATACGTGGCCTGGCAATTCTCATGAAGTCGATTGTCGGATTCGACGGCGACGTCGAGTTTGATCGAAGCAAACCGGATGGAACACCTCGAAAGATTATGGATAACAGTAAGTTGTCCGCCCTTGGTTGGAAACCAAAGGCGTCCATCGAAAGCGGCCTGAAAAAAATGTACTCATGGTATGCGGAAAGTGTCGGTTGAGTATAACGCAGATAGTAACGCGGTACCTACGCGGACGTTTTCTCCGTCACGTAGAACACGGAATTCGGGCGTAATTTATGCCATTTGGCGGTCGCGTGATAACGATTATTCCATTTGGTTAGCGCTGACAGAGCAGCGTCCACGCGAACGCCACGTGCGCTACCGAATCCCCATCCATATCGTGCGAGGCGTCGGGTAGTGGGAAACATGCACGGGGTTGCCTGAACAATATCCATTGATGCAGACTTGATAGCATCCTCCAAGAGCGCTCTTGGAATGCCCCGCTCGCGCGCAGTTAGCCCAAGCCGAGCTTTTCGCCAATCGCCCATCGAAGTTACTGGCTCGCGGATCAGCGCGTGGCCCCTAGGAGCTAAGATGCGGCCAATCTCGCTCACGACATGGCTGACGTTAGGTATATGGTGTAGTACTCCTAATGACAGCACGAGCTGGAAAGAGTCATCGGCAAAGGGGATGTCGCCAGATGGCAACGGATCCACGTAGTTCAGAGGAACGTTCCTCAGTTGTGTCCCCCGAAGTTGGGAGGAAGGCTCCAAAATCGTTATGCTTTGAAGCCTGTCCGCGATGGGGAGAAACTCGAGACCATATGCACTGCCCAACCCCAACGCACTGTCGATAGTTCCAGCCGGCAGATAGCGAAAGCCGAGACGGCGATTCAGTGCATGATAACCGTAGTCGCTTTCGGTTCCGTGCTCTGCCGCACCAAGGTTCGCGTACCCCTCCTGCTCATCGGCGAACCAAGCGTCGATTTGAGCCTGATCAAAATTGTCGCCATAGATCTCATTGCCTGAGAAGAACTTGTCCATGCCTGTCACCCGGGCCCCCTAAATGTTGCACTTTGAAAGAAACGAGGCGGAAGCCTCACGTGCTCGTTCCCCTTTGCGCGAGTCGACCAATTGATGTCGCCGTACGAAGTCGGGTAGGCGTGTGAGGACGATCAAACGTCAGCATAGCCGCAGTTGGCTCGGACACGGGCATCAGTCGCCCATGGGCGACTTCAGGTGGATCTCGAGTCGCGATTATCTCGCTGTAGAAATCTCATTCGAGCAGCCGATTGGGTGGAGAGAGAGCGTATGCCTCCCGTTGTGATGTTTGATGTGTTTGGGTGCCTATCTCTTGTCGCACCGACCGGGCACGAGTCCTGGATCCGAAGGCAGCTCCCGCGACTATCGACAGCGTTAGATGTACCGCTGCGTGGCGGAGCTTCAATGGGAAGCGATCAGTAGTCGGATGTGGGAGGGTGAACCTCGACGTGCAGCTCACGCGGGGAGCGCACCAGTGAATGCCAGTTTAGAGCGTCGCGGCTACTGTCATCCGTATGCCCGAAACGGCCGCATATGCTCAAGCTGGCACGGTTGGAGCCAGTTTTTGGGACGAGTCGAGCGGGATTGCTATCGGCGATTGAATCCAGTGGTGGGTCGGACTGGTCGACTCCGAAGGGAACTTAAGGTAAGGGGGAGATGCAAGTATGGGCATTACGACATTTTGGGGAGTGGACTTCTGTAGTGAGGGACTGACGCTGGCCGCAGACCGAATGATTCGCTTAGCCAAGGACAAAAGCCCAGTCTCGGTTCGACTCGTCAATGCAAACAGCGTATCCGAAGCAGAAAAAGATGAAACATACCGGCGCGTTCTGATGTCGAACGGCATCAACTATGCAGATGGCGCGCCACTGGCAGCACTTTTGTCGCTGGCTTCGCGACGTCAAGGAGGGGAGAGTCAGCAACGGGTTCGGGGTCCATCATTGTTCGAGGAGACGCTACGGCGCTCGGAGGGGCACGCAATTACGCATTTGTTCTTCGGGGGCAGCAAAGACGCAATCGCACGTCTGGAGGACAATGTGTCCAGTAGATATCCCTTTGTAGCGGCGGCAGGGTATATTTCGCCACCTATAGCAAGTGCAAATGATTTGGCGGAGTTGGCGGCTCGTGCCCACGCCGACTACGGAGGAGATATCGTTTGGATCGGCCTAGGGCAGCCAAAGCAAGATATCGTGGCGCATCTGCTAGCCGACCAGATATCGCGACCTTGCATAGGTATCGGTGCAGCCTTTGACTTTTTCGCAGGGACAGTGCGTACTGCGCCACAGTGGATGCAGGCATCGGGAACTGAGTGGTTATATCGATTTGCTCACGAGCCGCGGCGCCTATGGCGTCGTTATACCATCGGCAATATGCGCTTTCTAAGGGTCGCAAGTCGCGAAATTGGACGCACACGCTGTGATCGCCCATAACGCGGGTTTTCACCAATGCCTGAGGCCGAAATGGTGTCGCGCGGCTGGAATACCCTTCGGCCGAATCCCGCCTCTCAGAGGTGCCATAAATATGAAAAAAGTTGCCCAACTATGAGAACTTTTTCGCGGAACCGGATAGGCAGCATTGGAGGTGCTTGTTGAGAATCGCGGTGGTGCACAGCTTCTACAGATCCACCGAACCCAGCGGTGAAAACATCGTCGTCGAGAACCAAGTTGCGGCGCTGCGAGACGCAGGGCATGAAGTGAAGCTGATCGCGCGATCTACCGACGAAGCGTCACAGGAACCTCTGTACGAAATCAAAGCGGCGTTCGCAGCGGCTGGGGCGTTCGGACCCAGTCCGATACCTGAAATTGAAGATTTCGGTCCCGACGTCATACATGTTCACAACCTTTTTCCAAACTGGGGTACAAGGTGGGCGAGTGTTGCAAGGGCACCGATAATAGCCACAATCCACAATTTCCGCTATGTCTGCGCAGCCGCGTCGCTACACCGGAAAGGGGACGCATGCACGGAGTGTTTAGACCGGGGTTCGCGTAGCGCTATTGTGCACGCTTGCTACCGTGAATCGCGGATCGCCACCGCTCCTCTCGCGTGGGCATCGCGGAACGGTGGTCATAAAAATGCGGTGTTGCAAAATTGCAAAAAGTTGGTGTGTCTCAACGACCAAGCTGTGAATATATTTTCTGCCGTCGTCGGGCAGACGCGAGTAGTGCACATTCCGAATTTCGTCGACCCGCCAGTGATAACCGCTTCGATCGATGATCGGAATGAAGGTGACTATGTATACGTAGGTCGACTGACGCACGAAAAAGGGATTGAGTGGCTATTGAATCATTGGCCTAGTGGCCGTGTCCTCACCGTAATCGGGTCTGGCCCACTCGAAGAGCACATCAAGCTATGCGCACGCCGAAATAACGCCGTTCGGTTCGAGGGAAGATTAGGGCACGACGAGACGCTGAGGCGTATAGGTAAGGCTAAAGCGATCATTCTGCCCAGCATGTGGCTCGAAGGGCTGCCAACGGTGGTCCTTGAGGCCTATTCCGCAGGCACCCCTGCCGTAATCTCTAATCGATGCGGCGCTGCGAGCGAACTTGTGCGGGGTGGTGCCGGCATCGTGTTCAACCCAGACGACGGCAGTAGTGGTTTGGTGGCCGCACTCGACAACATTGAAGCAACGGTCAGGGCGCGTAGTCTGGCAGCCCGGAAGCTCTATGGCCAAGAGTACTCCAAAGCGAAATGGGAGCAGCGTATGACTTCTGTTTATTTGGCGGCGATCGGTGGTTGAATCGGTATCCTTTCATCACTCGACTTACAGACCTCAGCTCTTGTTGTCGTGCTCGGTACTGCGTATAGCACTAGATTTGCGATCCAAGTGCCGCCATTCGCGGCCGTAGGGCAGTGAAGCGTCCTGCATCTTGGCAAGACACTCTTAAATCAGCTGAGGTAATGATCACAGTAAATGTTCATTCTGCCTACATGGAACCAAGGTAGGGATATGGCGAAGTTCCTAATCTTGCAAGAGTATATTCCGCAGTATCGGCAGGAGTTTTTCAGGCGTTTGAGCATCGAGCTGACAAAACGCGGAAATCACCTGGTAGTTGGCGCCGGAGATCCTTCGGGTGCTTTCATGGCCCGCAGAGATGCGGCTGAGACGCCGAACTTCGATGTAGCTGCGATCAAGAGTCATCACCTGGCTCTGTTTGGCAGGAGATTATCTGTCCGTTCGACCGCAGGCGCCCTCCGTTCTGCAGACTACGTGGTTTTAGAGCACGCGAGGCGAAATCTCGATATTTATCGGCTGCTCTTACCGAGGTGGGCACGGCGTCAACCTGTAGGACTATGGGGCCATGGGCGCGATTACGTTAAGACGAGCAGCGGGTTGGAACGAAAGATAATGGAAGTACTCGCGCGACGGTGTGACTGGTACTTTGTCTACACACGAGGGGGCCGTCGTCACTTAATCGACGCCTGTGGCATGGATCCGGACAGGATAACTGTGGTTCAGAACAGTCTTGATAGTCAGACAGTTCGAGAACAGTGTCTAGCTGTCGGGGCTGACGGCGAGATCAGATTTAGGGAGTCGATAGGCGCAGATGGTCCAGTAATTCTATACATCGGAGCGCTGGATCCGTCGAAGCGACTCGACGTACTCATAGAGGCCTGCTATCAGGCCCGAAAAGAATTAGGTGACGTCACCCTGGTAATTGCAGGAGACGGAATTCTGCGTGAAGCTCTTTCACAATATTCCGCCGCCACGGATTGGATAAAGGTTATCGGACCGGTATTCGGCACCGCCAAAGCGGAAGCCTTGGCAGCTGCGAGTCTAATTGCCATACCGGGGCGTGTCGGACTCGTCGCAATCGATAGCTTCGCCTCAAGGGTGCCTATAGTGACCATAGATCACGGCCTACACGCGCCCGAATATGAATACCTTGAGCATGGGATGAATTGCATCGTATCAGCGGATAAAGTCGCGAGCTTTGCCGAGGCCTTAATTCGCGCCCTTGGTGATCAGTCATTGCGGCAGAAGTTGAGAGAGGGCTGCGACTCATCGTTTCTAAAGTACACACTGCCGGCTATGGTGAACAATTATCTGAATGGCATGCTTGCTTGGAGTGCCCAACACGCCGGAAATACGAAAGCTAAATGAAGGCCTCGGCATATCGGCGTCACCTGCTTCGGCGGTGGACGGTGAGTATCTGGGATCCGAATCACGTTAATCCGTACGGTGCGGAATTCATTAATGTGGTAGCGGCGGCCGGATTTGATGTTGTGGCGTGGCGTTCGCGCAGGTCGGCGCCGATTCCAGGGGTCCGATCGATCAATTGGCTCTCCCGGTCCCGCGCATCAGATGGAAAACTTAGGGCGCTTATTCTTCGGGTTCTTGTACCGTGTATTTTTGTCGGGTGGTCAATTGTTAAGCGTCGGACAATATGGATACTATGGACACGAGGCAGCCTCGAAATGCTGATATTTGCTGCGGTCGCGGGCGTATGGCCTGTAGTCTTCGTGCATCACAATCCTGTTCCTGACCGCTTAGGCAACAACATTCAGCAATTGGTGGTCGGCCGCCTCGTGCGGGCCGCTGTGGGGGTGGTCCTGCATAGCGAGAGGTATGCAGGACGCGTCTCCTTCGAGAATGCCGAGACCCATGTCGTCCCCCATCCTCCTTACACTCTGTGGCGGAACGGCAACCTCGCGGTACAACCCCCGGGAACGCAAGTGAAATCGGCCGGAGTCTTGTACTTGGGCGAGATCCGCGCGGACAAGGGGGCAGACGACCTTCCTGAAATAATTGAGCTAATGTCGTCAAACGGGTTACATTTGACTATAGTTAGTTTTGGACAATTGGCTTGCAGGCTTGCTGAGACGTATTCGTTAAGGAACGATGTCAGCTTTACAGTTCAGCAAGAGCCTCTATCAGATGAAGTTGTTGCGGAAGCTCTACGCGCTTCTGAATTATTAATTGCTCCCTATCATAATGCCACTCAAAGCGGAACTATAAATTTGGCATTCACCTATGGTATTGGAACAATTGCTTACGAATCGGGGGCCCTAGCGGAGATTCTTGTGTCGGAATCTCTGGTGAACCCGACTCCAGTTGCCCTTGTCGGAAGGGTCCAGAGCTGGCTTGACCGCAGGTGGAACTGCTACAGAACAACGCCCGAATTAGTTTCAGCACTGTGTATCGATCGGCTGAAGGAGATCGGGGACCATTTTGCGTCCGGATGAGAATGATGGCGGGTCTGCCGGCAGATCAAAGCTTGCACGAGCTGAGAAACAAAGCATTTACTGGGCAACTATTGTGCGGTTCGCCGGCGCGCCATTATCTGCATTAACTGGATTCATGGTGGCCGCCCTTATCATTCGGAGCACAAGCCCAATCGAGTTTGGCATCATCAATATGATCGCGACGTCAGTCGCACTACTTCCATTCGCTGATCTTGGACTCGGGGCCGCGGTCACTACCGCTGCCGCCAATCTGGCCACAGGATCGCAAAGATCTGTTGAAGAATTCGTCGCTACAGTTGTGGCGGCTCTGAAGGTTCTGGCCGTTGTTGTGATTGCAATTGGCTTGCTCGCGGTGTGCGGGGCCGTGTTCGATCTTTGGGGCGAGCTTTTCGGTTTATCATTGAGTCGGCGCGATGAGTGGATTGTGGCTGGCGTATTCATCACTTTTTCGTTAAGCGTGCCGCTTGGGCTTGGAGCCCGAGTGCTGATCGGAATTGGGAAGACGCACTTTGTCGCTGCGATGGCGCCTGCGATTTCAGTGGTCGTGCTCGCGTGGACTGTCGTCCTCGTTCACCTGGGATTGCCCCCCCTTACGTTAAGTATGCCGCCCATTCTGGCCGTCGTAATCGTGAACGGCTTTGGAGCCGCGATGGCATATCTTGCGCTAAGGAGAATTGGCGTCCGAGGCTGGTCTTCGGCAACAAAAGTCGAGGGAAAACTACTAGCCGGATCGTTCGCCATGTTGGTGATTATGGTCACCCTGCCTGCTGGGCTTCAATCAGGACGAATAACGATTTCTCATTTGGGTTCCGAAAGTGACTTGGCAAGATACTCGCTCGCATTCCAATTATATGGAGCGGGGTACGCGGCAGTCGCTGCTGGCGGCGCTGCGTTGTGGCCGATCTTTGTAAAGCGAAGAAATGGAGTGAGAGCGACGCTGAAGCTGTGGCGCAATTCGCTGTTGCTTGGTGCACTAGTCGGCCTCATTGGACTTGCGGTTCTCACAATCACTGCACCACCCATTTCAGTGTTGATATCTGGGGGTTCGATTCGCGTCAGTCACGAATTGGGTTTACTTTTCGGAGCTCTATTTTTGGCACAAGCGGTGCACTTACCTAGCGGCATGATGCTAACTGTCCCGTCCGAGCTGAAGTGGCAGGCGTGGTGCAGCACCGTTACTGGGGGAGCTGCAATTGTCGCTGCGGTGTTGTTGGTTCCGGTCTTAGGTGCCAGCGGTGCCGTTCTCGCGGCGGCGTCAGCCGTAATTATGTTCCAGGTCATTCCAGACCTATTTTGGGGAGCAACTTTGGTAAGGCGTAGGCGGGGCTCGGCTTCGAGTGCGGTGAACAGCGAAATGGGGCAGCCAAGTGGATGACTTGAACGAGTACGTGGGTGGAAGCCGGCACCTTGTTCGCCGGTCGATGAAGACCTCAACGGATCCGTTGCTGTCAATAATCACTGTTACTTTCAATGATCGCGTCGCTTTGGAGTCGACACTCGCCAGCTGCCGCAGGCAACGTGGCGAGCGCGAAGACTGTGAGTTCATAGTTATCGACGGCGGCTCCACCGACGGTAGTCACGAGATAATTGGGACGTTTCATGATGTGATAACGGCGTATGCGTCGGAGCCAGACAGAGGTATATATGACGCGATGAACAAGGGCTTGGCGGCCGCATCTGGCACTTACGTAATGTACTTGAATGCTGGCGACGTTTGGGCTGATGAATCCTCGCTACAGGCGGTGCGCCAAGCGCTCGTCGACAATGAATCCTGCGAATGGCTTATTGGCGGAGCGGTGACTCTCGACGGTGGGAAATCGGCGCGACGAATCAAGAATATCCCGCACTCTTGGCTCCGCCATGCTTTCGGCATTCAGCCTCATTGTCACCAGTCGACTTTTGTTCGACGCGCCTTGATGTCATCGATTGGCGGTTTCAGCGAGGCATACGAGTTTGCTGGAGACTTCGATCTCATTCTCCGTATTGGCCTAATCGCTCCGCCTGCTTATTTAGATCGAGTGGTGGTCACATATGCTGGCGGGGGGGTAAGTGCAATTAACGGAGCAAAGATACCTAGGCTCCAACATCGCATTAGGTCTGACCGGTTTCAAATGAGTCCTATTGTGAGGACTTTAGATTTAAGTTACGTTCGCTATCAGTTGCTACGCCGGGGCTTGCACCCCTATGTAAGTCTTGTCAAAGGGCTTGTTCAATCTGAACGCAGAACTAGGTGTGAAACTGAAAGTCCTAACAACCATTAGTAGCATTCGGTGAGAAGTTCGGGAGGTAGAACCGATGATTCGAGAGTCAGGTTTGCGGCGAGTCCTGCAGTCGGCGTACGCGGGAGTCTTACTGTACGCAACGTACTTGGTCGGGCGTATGCCTAGTAAATCAGTCCGAATATTTGCAGCGGAGCGCATTTTAGGCGTAGAAATTCACAAGACTGCGCAGATTTACCGCTGGCGAGATCTTCGCAATGGTCCGGGCATTAGTATCGGTGCGGGCACAATAGTGGGAACTGACTGCACTTTGGACGGTCGACTGGGGATATCGATCGGCCGCAGTGTAAATATTTCCAGCGAGGTGGCATTTTGGACGCTACAGCACGATAAGGACAGCCCCTCGTTCGCCACAAGGGGTGGGCCAATAACTGTAGGGGATCGGGCATGGGTAAGCTTCCGTGCCGTAATACTGCCCAATGTGTCTATTGGGGAAGGTGCGGTTATCGCCGCCGGGGCGGTCGTAACTAAAGATGTCCCCGCTTATACCGTTGTTGGGGGCATTCCCGCGAGACGGATCGGAGAGAGGAGTCGAGACGTTGACTATGAGTGGACGGATTCTCGCGTGCGCGCTCCCTGGTTCGTTTAATTTGCTGGAGATTGTCCTGACGCGTGCATTATCGGTAAGCTTCCGGTTCATCCGCTAATCGAGGTACCGTAGCCTTCGGCCTCGAGCAGGGGCTTAACGGGAGAAGTATTGCCAGCGCTAATACGCCGTAGCGAAGATTGGTGACGGGTGAGAAAGCCATATCCCAGAGTGCGACGCAAGATGCCAGTATTCCTAGGGCCCCTATCGTGCCCCGCGCGGCGCCGGTCACCAGACCCCCGAGCAGCCTCCAGGTGATTACTCCTGAAAGGAGTAAGCCTGGAATGCCGAACAATAGCCAAAGGTCACCTATGATCGAGTGTAATTCGAGTCGATTGTCAAATAAGTATTCTTGAACATAAGGGTGGTCTCTGTCGATTCCCAGTCCGACCAACCCGGCCAGCCCAGCCGAGACATCGGCCGTGTTAGGTACTACGCCCGGACCAAATCCGAAAGGTCTGGCCTGAAAGAGTTCGAAGCCGGCTGCCCACTCCGGCCGAGCGCCGACGATTAGAGTCACCTCGCCGTTGCGGGTTTGAACGACCGCTTGCTTGCGCAAAGATTCTCCCAGCCAGCCGCTTAATAGAGCGGTCGACGCAAGGAAGTACAGAGCGATTACCGATGCCGACATAACTGCGACAGTCCGCGTGTGGATACTACGGTTCGGATCTCGCCCCCATGGTGTCACAAGAACGGCGATTGCGGCGAGGATACTAAGCGCTGCGAAGCTGCGTGAATGTTCGATAATGCTGATACCAGCCAAGGCTGTGAGCGACAGAACGCTCTGGAGTCGAGAACGCGCTACTGCGAGCAAAAGCATCGCAACTGGGAATGCGAATGCGTATTTCCAAGGGTTCGCAGCCGTGGCCGTCGCTTGGCTGACGACCGCTTCGGCAATGAGGCCGATGGCGTACAAAGCTGCGGTAGTTGGCGTTCCAATTACTGAGCGCGACCACAGGAGCACATAAAGCGTGACCCCGGTAGTGAAAATGAGTAAAAGTATACGGATTTCGAGTCGCTGGTTCAGTGAACGGCTCAGCTCACCCGCGGTTATGCTGGCGAGGATGGGGCCGAAGGCGAGACAGGTCGCCCAGAGTGAAAGTAAAAGTTTAGTCCCTCGGTATTTCGTAGCAGCTGGCAGAGCAATTGGAGCGAGAATTAAACCGATGACGGCGCCGACGCTGAGAGTGGAAGCGCCTACGGAGCTCAGCGGTAGTAGCGGCACAAGCAGAATGATCGCGATTCGCTGAGGGTCGGGCTGTCGTCGCAAGCTCGCTATGTGACGATGGGACTGGAGGCTTGAAGTCATGGTCATTCCGTTGACATGGTTGTTGAGGCGAGGACGAGCTTGAACGCCGGTCGGCATCGCGGCAGTGCCCTCCCTCATAGTGATTAGAGTACTTAGTGGCTGTGATGTCTAGCTAGAGGGTTTGCTGCACGGATAGGTGACATCTTGACCTGACCTACCTGTTGGGTTCCAGTCGTGGTGGCTAACTGACGGCGGTAAGGGTGTCGTTGTTGAAGGATAGTTCGTACTCGATCGGGGTGCGGTAGATCAGCGGCGAGTGGCGCGGCTGACTGGAGATATTGCTATTTGGGTTGGAACCGGCATCAACGAGGCGCGTAGTACCCGTCGTGAAATCCAGCTCGAAGTTTTGGTGATCGTGAAAATCATGGCGATCGATCGTAATAGCCGGATACCGTTCATTGCTTTCCTGAAGATGGTAAGTGCAATGGCTGGTCTTGTTTGAGAATGGCAACCAGCGGATGATTTGGCGAAAAGCAGCGATTTGATGGCGCGCGCAGCAAAGGTACTGGGAACGGCCCCCGCAAGTCGGCCCGAGTACATCCGTATCACGGCAAGGCTATCGACTTCATGGTTCCCCCGACATGCTTGTTAGATGAGTTCTGCCGTGGCGACTGCTGGGCGTCGAGTATGTATCTGTGGCCCCGCGCCACCGGCCCTGCAGCACATCCCTGATCAGTGCTTCGTCTCCAACTTTTGCTCAGTGTGGCAGGGCCGACACCACGGAGTTCGGCGTGTCTCTGGTGATCTGACATAGTTGCGCCGATAGTGGGCGCGCTGCGCTGGTGTGGATATCCAGCACGCTTAAAGTTAAGGAGAGTTAATCTGCGGCTGCTTTTTGTTTGCACAGGGAACATTTGTCGATCGCCGACGGCGGAGCGACTGTCCGTTGCATTCTTGGCGCAGCGCCAGGCCTTGGGCTTAACGGTATTGAGCGCGGGCACGCAAGCGTCTGTTGGGCATCCAGTCCACCATGAGGCTGCTCGTGCACTGGAACATTTGGGCGGCGACGCTGAGGGTTTTCGAGCCCGGCAGCTGACGCCAAAGCTCGCGTCGTCGTGCGATCTGATCATTGCTATGACGAAAGCGCACCGGGACAATATTTTGGAACGTTCGCCGCGGCTGCTTCGCCGTACCTTCACCTTGGCGGAAGTGTCACTACTGGCGTCAGATAAGGGCGCACAGTTCGTCGATGATCTGGCCGCGCTGCGACCTTCCTTGGGCGGAGAGGTACTCCGGGACGTCGAGGATCCGATAGGTAGAGAGCCGGAGTTTTTTGCGGCGATCGCCGGGCAGATCATGAGCCTTCTACCCCCGGTGCTGGACCTTTGTTGCAGAGAAGTGGCCTTGCGATGACATCACTGCGTGGACGACTCACCTCAGCTGCTTCGAGATGCAGTAGTGCTTAAGGGCACGTCGTGGTGAAAGCGCGGCGCCGGTGCTTCGTTGAAACGAGGTCCGAGCAAGCATCGACCCCGCCATGCTCGAAGATGCCTCTTCGGGTACTTAGCGGATCTGCATCCGCGTGTCTATTTTGTTACGTTGCTGAGCGAACATCTGGTTCCGGTTGAGAAGTCCGTCAGGATTGGGATAAAGTTCCTGCCCAAGGGGTTGAACGTCTGGGGGGGCACATGACGGCAGTGAATGATCAGCTGGAAGTCGCAGCAAACATCGCACCGATACCGGCGAAGGTCCCGGCGTGGCAACGGGGGTATGCACGCCGGCTCATCGTGGTGGACACGATCGGTGTTGCTTTTGCTGTGGGTCTCGCGCAGTGGCTGCGATTCGGGGGCCTCGGTGGCGATGTTTCGGCGGTAGGCGGCCCGACCTTCGGCAGCCTCGATTACATCGTTGTGTCTGCGGGGATCGCCGCTCTGTGGCTGGCAGCGCTGTCAATCAATAATTCCCGATCAACGCGTGTCATCGGGTCCGGGGCCGAGGAGTACCGGCGCGTTTGGTTGGCCACGCTGTCAGTCTTCGGCGGTGTAGCCATTATCTCAATGCTGTTCAAGCTGGAGATAGCGCGCGGGTATCTGATGATCGCCCTACCAGCCGGTCTTCTGTTTCTCGGTCTGTTCCGATGGATTGCGAGGCAACTGGTCATTCGGGCTCGCGATAAGCGCGGCCATTGCATCACCCGCGTGCTGGTGGTCGGCAGTCCTTCAGCAGTCCGCGACCTGACGTCCTCCCTGGCACGAGATGTCGGATCCGAGTACGAGGTCGTAGGCGCGTGCGTGCCTGGTCCGTTGTTGCGGACGAAGATCGACGTCCCTGGCGTGGGGAGCATCCCGACATTCGGTGATGAATCGAACGTTGTAGGAGCCGTCACAGCGACGAACAGCAATGCAGTTGCCGTCACAGCTACCGAGCGTCTCAACGGCCGCGGTATTCGCGACCTCTCGTGGGAGTTGGAGAAGCTGGACATTGACCTCCTGGTCGCGCCGGGCGTCGTCGACATCGCCGGGCCCCGACTCCAGATGCGTCCCGTCTCCGGTCTCCCGTTGATTCACGTCGAAAAGCCTCAGTATCACGGTGCGAAGCGTTTCCAGAAGCGACTGTTCGACATCACGTTCTCCAGCGCCGTGCTCCTGTTTGGTCTCCCGCTACTGATCCCAGTCGCTATTGCGATCAAACTGACCAGCCGGGGTCCGGTCTTCTACCGGTCGGAGCGCATCGGCCTGGATGGCAACCCGTTCCAGATGATCAAGTTCCGCACCATGGTCGACGGCGCGGACAAGATGGTCGACAAGCTCGCAGCGCACAACGAGTGCGAAGGCGGAGTGCTCTTCAAGATCCGTGAGGATCCACGCGTCACCCCCATTGGAAAACTGTTGCGTAAGTACAGCATCGACGAGTTGCCACAGTTCATCAATGTCCTCAAACGTGACATGAGCGTGGTGGGTCCTCGTCCTCCACTGGCCAAAGAGGTCAAGACGTATGACGACTACGCCAAGCGTCGCTTGTTGGTTCGTCCCGGAATCACTGGCCTGTGGCAGGTCAGTGGACGTTCCGACTTGTCCTGGGAGGACTCGGTTCGTCTCGACCTCTTCTATGTCGAGAATTGGTCAATGATCGCGGATCTCCTGATTTCAGTGAAGACGGTCAAGGCGGTCTTCGGGCACTCGGGGGCTTACTGAGGCTCCTCGCCTCCACTGTGCAAGTTCAGCCAACCTCGATTGTCGGCCCATCGACGGTTTCGGTAGGCATGGCAATCGAGGGACTCCTCCGGCTGAATAGTCCATAGCTTCTTCTAGATCGACCGTGCTCGTGTAGCTGAGCATGCAGTGCAGTCTGCGCCGGCTGCGTGGCGGCTTAAAGTAGCTCCGGACGCGTCAACGCCTGAGATCTCGATCGGTTTCGCCATTAGCGGATGGCGCTGATCGAATTACCGCTGTGTGATCTAAAAGGTTGGATAGCAGTGCATTTCTGCGATGCTTGCTGGTGAAAGCACCCCATAAGCTACATTTGCTATGGGGGTAATAGTTGGGGGATTTTATGAAACCAACGCATGTTGGCTTGATCCCTGATGGCTTGCGCCGCTGGGCGGACGCGAATGGGACTACCTTGACGGAGTCTTACCTCCGTGGCGCCCGAAAGGTCGTCGAGCTCTTGCTCGCACTGAAGCGCAACGACGTGCAGACGGTGTCGGTCTACAACTTGAGTCGTGCCAACCTGGCCCGTCCCAGCGCCGAGCTCGGCGCCGTCTACGCGGCGTCGATCGAGTTCTTCACAGAGCTGATTCCCGCCCACTTTGATCTCGGCGACTGCACCGTGCGGCTACATGGTGATCGGAGCCTGCTTCCCGCCGAGTATGTGGCCGCGGCGCAGGCGCTCGAGGCGGCCACCACGGATGGCGGCTTCCGCATCAACATCCTGGCGGCGTACGACGCTGTCGACGAATTGCGTGCTGCGCACGCCCGGGCGCAGCGGGAGGGCTGCGACATCGCTGCGGCGTTCGACATCCCCGAGGTCGACCTCGTCATCCGAACGACATCCGAGCCGCTCCTCAGTGGGTTCCTCCCATTGCAGAGCCAGTACGCCGAACTCGTGTTCCTGACGACGCCGCTCAACGACCTCACCGCCGAGCGCATTGACGACCTGATCGCCGAGCACCGGCAATTTCCGCAATTGCGCGGGCGGTAATGCATCGATGACAACCAGGAACCCACTGATCATCGGCGCAGGCCCTGCCGGTCTCACCGCAGGTCTGGAGTTGGTCAGCAGGGGTGTGACGCCCCGAATTTACGAGGCGTCAGCACATGTCGGTGGACTCGCACGTACTCCGCGCGACGGTGCCTGGCGCGTTGATCCTGGCGGTCACCGATTCTTCACTCGGCATGAAGAGATCATGGACCTGTGGAATTCGCTGCTTCCGCATGATCAGTGGATCGCGGTGCCCAGGCGCTCCGCCATGCTCGTCGATGGCCGCTTTGTGCCGTACCCACTCCAAGGACGGGACCTGCTGACGCAGTTGGGCTTTCGGGCGGGCCTGCGAGGAGCGAGCAGCTTCATGTTGTCGCGCTTTCGCCGTGGCATGCGTGCAATCGAGCGGCCGGAAACATTTCGCCATTGGGGTGTCGAGGAATTCGGACGCTACTGGTATCAACTGTTCTTCGACGGCTACGTCCGCAAGACGTGGTTGGCCGACCCTGATCACCTGTCCAGCGATTGGGCGAATCAGCGGATCAGGCCGATCGACTGGCAACGAGCGGCACATCGCAACCCGGCAGGCCAGGACGTCTTCCGGTACCCACGGCTTGGCCCCGGCCAGCTGTGGGATGCCGCAGCGGCGAGGCTTGACGATGCGGGAGCCCTCCTTTCCGTCAACTCGAAGGTCGACGCGATCCGTCACGACGGCCGCGGTTGGACGATCCAACTCCAGAATGCCGAGGTAGCCGTCGGTGATGCTCTTTTCTCCAGCATGCCGCTGCAGTCGCTGATTCAGATGCTGGAACCCCAACCGCCGAAACATGTTCGGGCGATCGCCGCGACACTGCGGCACCGCTCTGTGATCACCGTCGCTGTGGCTCTGAAGAAGCACTACGACATTCCGTTCAACTGGGTGTACACGCCCGGTCGAGAGTTTCGTGTGGGGCGAATCCAGAATTATGGAAATTGGTCGCCGGCCCTTGCCCCGGATGGCTTCACCGGGACCCATCTGGGCTTCGAGTACTTCACCCTGCCGCACGACGACCTGTGGGTGGCCGGTGACGAATGCTTGGGCAGCATTGTCGAGAGCGACCTTCGAGCGCTCGGTGTCGACGCTTCGGATCTAGACCACGTCATGACGGTCAAATCTCAGCACGCATATCCAATCTATGACGCCGGCCGGGAACGTAACGTCGTCCGAATTCGCGATTTTCTGCGCCAGAACTACCCCACTCTGCACCCGATCGGCCGCAACGGCATGCATCGGTACGACAACCAGGATCACGCGATGCTCAGTGCCCTACACAGTGTCGCCCGCTACTTCGGCGAAAATGCCGATCCCTGGCAGGTCAACACCGATCTCCGATACCACGAATCCGGAATACTGCGTGGCTGATCCGCCGGTCAGCGGACGAGGAAGCGCAGCAGCCAGGAGCGAAAGTTGTTGCTGCCCTCTTGAAATCGCGGGCACTCACATGTCGAGCAATCGGTGCCGGCACGGTAGTGCTCGTGAGCTGAGCGGTCGTGACCGCACCTGCATACCCCCGCCTGCACGGCTATGAATCTACGCGCCGGTTGCACGATTCCCGCAGCAAATCGCGAGCTGGTTGACAGGTCAGACCAGAAGCCTTCGAGTCCGCTTGCGAAGAACCCGCCGCCGGGTCAATTCCCCAGTACAGTGCTGCCGTGGGCTACCCGGAGAATGTGCTCGCCAAGGACGAACATGTGGTCCTGCATCGCCACCCGCACTGGGGGCGACTCGCGGTCCCGGCATTCATCCTGATCGTCGCGTCCGCTGCGGCGGCGTTCGTCGCCGGCTACGTCAACACGCTCGCTTGGGAGCAGAACGCCAAGAACATCGTCTTCGGCGTCATCGCGGCGATCTGGCTCATCCTCGTCGGGTGGCTTTCGATCTGGCCGTTCCTCAATTGGTGGACCACCCATTTCGTCATAACCGACCGCCGCGTCATGTATCGCCACGGTCTGATCACCCGGTCGGGCATCGACATCCCCCTGGCCCGCATCAACAGCGTGGAATTCCGCCATGGTCTGCTCGACCGCATCTTCCGGACCGGAACGCTGATCATCGAGTCAGCGTCTCAAGACCCGTTGGAGTTCCAGGACATTCCGCGCGTCGAGCACGTGCACTCGCTGCTTTATCACGAGGTGTTCGACACCCTTGGCTCCGAGGAGTCACCCAGCTGAGGCTGCGTCACCCGGTTGGCTGCTCTAGCGTGCGTTAGATGCGCCGCCAGCGGCTTCTGCTATCCCTTTCGATGGGGCTTTTGGTGCTGCTGCTATTCCTGAACGGCGCTAGCGGGACGATTCTGTTCGCGCGCGCGAAAGCAGATCCTCTCCAGCGCGCCGATGCGATCGTTGTTTTGGGCGGCGAGCATGACGGGCGCGAGGCGTACGGACTCAGTCTTGCGGAACAGGGTTACGCGACGACCGTTTTGTTGTCCAATCCATACTCTTCAAAAGACAAGGTGATGCTGAAGGCATGCGCGCCGCGTGCCGATATCGAAGTGATCTGCCAGCCGCCAATCCCCAGCACAACCCGGGGCGAGGCGCTCTTCACACGCAAGTTCGCTGATGAGCGTGGCTGGAAGTCCGTCATCGTCGTGAGTTGGCGTTATCATCTGCCACGGGCGCGCAAAATTTTCGACGAGTGCTTTGTCACTCCGGGCCGGAGCGTAATCTTGCGCGACGTGCCGCGCCTCTATCCGTTCTCGGTGGCGCAATGGCAGTACACCTACCTGTATCAATACGGCGGGTGGGTGAAAGCCGAACTCCAAGGCCCATGCAGTTAGCGCAGTTTGACGTACAACGTGATGCCGGCGCGCACCGCTAGGTAGCCGGCGAGCGCAAAAGTCACGCCGACCGCGCAATACACCGCAAGTCGCTTGGCGACAGCAAGTGTGCTTCGCAGTATCGATTGACTGTCGAGCCAGAGAGGCGGCGCTGTGACGATCGCGATCATGCTCACAGCCGTACCGAGAACTCCGAAGGTCAAGGGTGCTGACAACGCCGGCAAGTACGGATACGCGCTGTGAACTCCCATCAATCCGCACACGATCGCCGTCCCCAGCAGTAACCGTCGTGGCGATGGCCTACGCAATAGAAGGACTCCGAGCGCGCTTCCAGCGGCGCCGCCGATCATCACCAGCACCCAAGTCGGCACCAAGTCAGCGAGCCACTGCACGTGCCACCGCCAAACCGCACAGAAGGCCACCGATCGCTGCGGCCGGGGTCGCGATCAAAAACGCCAACGAGAGTTTCATAGGTTGGCTGATTGTCAGGACAGCCCACGCGCTCAAGCTGGCGGCACTCGCACAGAATCCAAGGATCAGGTTGGCGAACAAAGACGCCGAGTTCGTCGCCAAGACGAACGCGGCGATGGTGAATGCCGCTCCAACCGTCAGGACCGTCGACACCAGCATCTGATGGGGGTGGGGCCACGTCGTGGCGAGCGCGTAGCGCAGCAATGCGCCGACCGTCCCCCCAACGATGAGAGCCAACGGCCGCGCTGAATTCCTGCGGTGTCGACCCGGCACCTCGTCAGGCTATGCAAAGACCGTCCCACCGGCAGCGCCGAACTACGAGGTCTTCGACACCCTCGGATCGTCCGCGTCGCTCAAGGGTCGCTGGCCGCGCCGCCGCCGCGAGAACCGGATCGGGGTGACGTTGTCGCCGTCCTTGCCCTCGATCGGTCCATGCGGGTGCCGCAGTTCGTATTCGTCTTCCAGCGCCTCGGCGATGCCTCCGCCGGTCAGCGTCGACTCCAGCGCCTTCTCCGGGTTGCGCGCGAACTCGTCGGGGAACACGAAGCGCCGGAACGCCCAGAACCGGAATGCCATCTGCAACAGGTTGCCTATGATGTAGGCCGAAACGAAGTCGGCGATGTTCTCGACGGCCAGCGACACCATCGGCACGCGCAGCATGAACACATAGCTCGAGACCCACAGCGGGGCCATGCTCAGCAGCACGCCGACCGCGCTGACCCCGAAGAACAGCAGTGCCTCGTGGTGACGCTCGCGCCCGCCGCGGTCGCGGAAGCTCCATTCCCGGTTCAGGATGTAGGAGGCGATCACCGCGACGATGCCCGCGATGATCTTCGCCGTCACCGGCTTGGGCTCCAGGATCGTCAGCTTGAGTGTGAAGAAGATCGCCGAATCGATGACGAACGTCGTGGCACCGACGATCGCAAACTTGATGAGCTCGTGGTGCCGTTCGGCGTAGGGACGGACCGGGCCCGGTAGGCGGCGGATCGTCGCATCGGCAAAGGACACAAGGAGCGAGTCTACGTAACGGGCGTCCTAGATGCCGCATCCGTGAGTAACCGCAGGTCAACGATGTGGCGTAGGTCATGACACCATGTATGCCGTGTCAAGACGACCTGTGCCCGCCCGCCCCACACCGACGGTCGCAATGATCGGCGGCGGACAACTCGCCCGCATGACCGCCCAGGCCGCCATCGCTCTCGGCCAGACCCTGCGTGTGCTCGCAGTCACAAGCGATGAATCGGCCGCCCAGGTCACCCCAGATGTCGTCCTCGGTTCGCATACGGACCTCGACGCGCTGCGTCGCGTCGCCGACGGCGCGACGGCGTTCACCTTCGATCACGAGCACGTGCCTACCGAACTGTTGGACAAGCTGGTCACCGACGGGGTCAACGTCTTACCGCCGCCAGGGGCGCTCGTGCATGCCCAGGACAAGCTCGTCATGCGGCGCCGCCTGTCTGAGTTGGGTGCGCCGGTGCCTCGCTTCGCCGAGGTGACGTCTGTTGACGACGCCGTCGCGTTCGCCCGCGACATCGGCGGACCGGTGGTCATCAAAACTGTCCGCGGCGGCTACGACGGCCGCGGCGTGGTCATGGCCGACGACGTCGACGAGGCGCGCTCCGTCGTCGAAAAGTATCTGGCCGACGGGGTGCCGGTCATGATCGAGGAGCGGGTCGCGATGCGTCGCGAGCTCGCCGCGCTGGTGGCCCGCTCACCCTTCGGACAAGGCGCCGCGTGGCCGGTGGTCGAGACGGTGCAGCAGGACGGAATCTGCGTCACCGTGATCGCTCCCGCACCCGGGCTTTCCGAGCAAACCGGTTCTGCCGCTTCCGAATTGGCATTGCGCGTCGCCTCGGAGCTCGGCGTCGTCGGGGTACTCGCCGTCGAGCTGTTCGAAACGGTCGATGGCGGACTCGTCGTCAACGAACTCGCGATGCGGCCGCACAACTCCGGGCACTGGACCATGGACGGCGCGCGCACCAGCCAATTCGAACAACATCTGCGCGCGGTCCTCGACTACCCGCTGGGCGACACCTCAGCGCTGGCACCGACGGTGATGGGCAACGTGCTCGGCGCCCCCGAAACGCCGTCGATGTCGATGGACGAGCGGGTGCACCACCTCTTCGCGCGGATGCCCGATGCCAAGGTGCACCTCTACGGGAAAGAGGAGCGGCCGGGCCGAAAGATCGGCCACGTCAACATCGTCGGCGGGCCGACAAATTCTGGTGAAGTCGGCGGGCCGACAATTTCTGGTGAAGTCGGCGGGCCGACAAATTCTGGTGAAGTCGGCGGCACCTCGGAGTCGGTGGAGTCCCTGCGAGAGCGGGCGGAGCGGGCGGCACACTGGTTGTCGCACGCACAGTGGACCGACGGATGGGATCCTCACGCATGACCGCTCGGGTTGGCTTGATCATGGGCAGCGACAGCGACTGGCCGGTGATGTCGGAAGCCGCAGAAGCGTTGGCGGAGTTCGACGTTCCGTTCGAGGTCGGCGTGGTATCTGCGCATCGCACGCCGGGTCGCATGCTCACCTACGCCCAGGACGCCGCCGGGCGTGGCATCGAGGTGATCATCGCCGGCGCCGGCGGAGCCGCCCACCTGCCGGGCATGGTCGCCTCGGCGACGCCACTTCCTGTGATCGGTGTGCCGGTGCCGCTGGCCCGGCTGGACGGGATGGACTCTCTGCTCTCGATCGTGCAGATGCCCGCCGGAGTTCCGGTGGCGACGGTGTCGATCGGGGGCGCGCGCAACGCGGGGCTGCTGGCCGTGCGCATCCTCGGCGCGTCGGACACAGCGCTGAGGGACCGAATGGCGGCCTTTCAGGCCTCCCTCGAGCAAATGGTGCTGGAAAAGGACGAGGCACTGCGTCAGAAGCTGCTGGGGGAGTAGGCGGCACGCGCCGTGCAGTCGCGACGCCGTTCTCCACCTGGCCAATTAGGATTACGCCGGGGTCAGCCGGGAGGGAACTTGATGAGTCGTCAGATCGCGGTGTTCGGTACGGGATACCTGGGCGCCACGCACGCCGCGTGCATGGCCGAGCTCGGACACGACGTTCTCGGCGTCGACGTCGACGAAGCGAAGCTGGCGAAACTCGCCGCAGGCGAATTGCCGTTCTTCGAGCCGGGCCTGCCAGACGTTCTCCAGCGCAACATCGAAGCCGGCCGGCTTCGGTTCACTACGTCCTATCAGGAGGCGGCTGACTTCGCCGATGTGCATTTCATCGCCGTCGGGACGCCCCAGAAGCACGGCGAGCTGGCTGCCGATCTGCGCTACGTCGACGCGGTGGTCGAATCTCTGGCCCCGCTCCTCCGCCGTCCTTCGGTCATCTTTGGCAAGTCAACTGTGCCTGCCGGCACCGCCGCACGCCTTAGCGCTCGCGCCCGCGAGCTGGCGCCCGACGACACGTTCGCGGAGCTCGCCTGGAACCCCGAGTTCCTGCGCGAGGGTTACGCAGTCAAGGACACACTGCACCCAGACCGCATCGTCCTTGGAGTCGACAGCACCCGAAAGGGAAATGCTGAAGCGGTCGCGCGCGAGGTCTACGCGGCGCTGCTCGACGAGGACATCCCTTTTCTTGTCACCGACCTTCCGACCGCCGAGCTTGTGAAGACGTCTGCGAACGCGTTCCTTGCAACCAAAATCTCGTTCATCAACGCGATCGCCGAAATTTGTGAGGCGACGGGTGCCGATGTCTCCGTCTTAGCCGACGCCATCGGACACGATGCGCGCATTGGCCGACGGTTCCTCAACGCGGGCATCGGATTTGGTGGCGGATGCCTCCCGAAAGATATTCGCGCTTTCATCGCCAGGGCCGGCGAGCTCGGAGCGAGCCAAGCCTTCGCGCTCTTGCGCGAAGTCGATAGCATCAACATGCGTCGTCGCAACAAGATGGTGGAACTCGCCAGGGAGGCGGCCGGTGGCTCTCTCGTGGGGGCGCGAATTGCCGTGCTCGGTGCCGCTTTCAAACCGGACTCGGATGATGTACGCGACTCGCCCGCGCTGAACATCGCGGGACAGATCCAGCTTCAAGGTGCCGCGGTCAGCGTCTATGACCCCGAAGCCATGCAGAATGCGCGTCAACTCTTCCCCACTCTGGAGTACGCATCGGATGTCGCCGTCGCCTGTTCAGGGGCGGACGTAGTGATGGTGCTGACCGAGTGGAAGCAGTTCATCGGGTTGGACCCTGATGATCTTGCCAAGTCCGTTCGGCAGCGGACGATCATCGACGGTAGGAATTGCCTCACGCCGAAGACGTGGCGCGCAGCTGGCTGGACGTATCGCGGAATCGGCAGGCCGTAACCCTTTCGACCGTGTCCTGCATTTCTGGCTCAGGCGGCTGTGCCAATCCAAGTGGTCGTGAGCTGTGGTTTCGGTCGACCATGTGTATTTCTGGCGAAGATTGGCTACCGTACTTTGGTGTCCATCTCGCTGCCAGGCTTCGACAACTGGCTGACTGAGCGGCTCGAAGAGTGCGCCGACGATTCCGGCGAGCGCGTCGACATGTACGTCGCTCGCGCGGTCGCCGCGCAGATGATCAGCGACTGCGAGCGCACCGACAGGGCAACGGCAGGCAAGCTGAAGGCGCACCTCTCCCAATCCGGACTGTCGGGTGAAACCGTCGCGGACGGCATCACGTCGGTACTTACCGACCCACAGCGGCTGCAGGCCGTACATGCGACCGGCCTCGTCGACTCGGCCCCGGACCCCGCTTTCGCGCGCATCACCACCACCGCGGCAGACGCTCTCGGCGCTCCCGCAGCGGCTCTCGTCCTGATCGGCCCAGACCGTCCCGTCGTGGCGAGTTCCTTCGGGTACGACGTGACGTCGCTGCCGCGACACCTGACCACTCTCGACGAGTCCTTCGACAAGTACGTCGTCGCGAACAGCTCGCTGGTCCGCGTCGACGATGCGCGCCAGCACCCACTCTTCAAGACGTATTCAGTCGTCGATACCGGCGATGTCACCGCCTACCTCGGTGTGCCGCTCGCCGACCGCGCCGGTAACACCATCGGCGCCCTCGGCGTGTCCGACCCCGAACCACGGGAGTGGAGTCGGGGTCACATGCAGATCCTCGACGATCTCGCCGCAGCAGTGACGTCGCGCATCTACCGCCGCTGAGCATCTGCTTCTCAACGACTTTCACATCGCGTAGCCGAGAGCGCGGTTCTCCGTGCGGATCCTGACGTTGAGTATCGAGGCATTCGCGAGGCTGAAGACGATCGCCGTCAACCACGCCGCTTCGATGAGCGACCACGAACAAAGCCGCGCGGGGCAACACCTAGAACACGCTGCACCGCCGGAACTAAGGGGCGAAACGTGGCCGTCGGTGGCAGTGGTCTGCCACCTGAACGTGGGCGAAAGTCAGGACGCCTTGAGCACCACGACGGGCGCGCTGTGCTGCACCGGCGCTGCCGCCTGGATGTGGCCCGTCTGTGCCGCGTGAATGCCGGCGTCGACAACAGCGGCGCCACGAGAGAGGCGCGGAGTAGCGTGCCAACCACACTCACACTGCGCGGTACGGCGGAAGGCTTTGCCCTCGATGTACACCTGCATGTTTGTGAACGTACCCACAGAGGCTGAGCGCGAACCACTGCGTGGCCTGAGGTTTGGCTGAGATGAGGCCGACCCCGGACTTCGTCAGCGGGCGAAACCGCGCTAAAGTTACCGACGAGTAGCAAGGAGATGAAGATGGCTAGTTGGGCTGGAAATCCCTCGTTCGATCTCTTCCAGTTGCCGGAGGAGCATGAGGAGTTGCGCGCCGCGATCCGCGCGCTCGCCGAAAAGGAGATCGCTCCGCACGCCGCCGACGTCGACGAGAACGCCCGCTTCCCCGAAGAGGCGCTGCAAGCACTCGTCAACTCCGGTTTCAACGCCGTCCACGTACCCGAGGAGTACGGCGGCCAGGGAGCCGATTCCGTCGCCGCGTGCATCGTCATCGAAGAGGTCGCCCGGGTGGACGCCTCGGCATCGCTGATCCCGGCCGTCAACAAGCTCGGCACCATGGGCCTCATCCTGCGCGGCTCCGACGAGCTGAAAAAGAAGGTGCTGCCGTCGCTCGCCTCCGGCGAGGCGATGGCGTCCTACGCCCTGTCCGAACGTGAAGCAGGCAGCGACGCCGCCTCGATGCGCACCCGCGCGAAGGCCGACGGCGACGACTGGATCCTCAACGGCGCCAAGTGCTGGATCACCAACGGCGGCAAGTCCGCGTGGTACACCGTCATGGCCGTCACCGATCCCGAAAAGGGTCCCAACGGCATCTCGGCGTTCATGGTCCACGTCGACGACGAGGGCTTCACCATCGGGCCCAAGGAGCGCAAGCTCGGCATCAAGGGCTCACCTACGACGGAGCTCTATTTCGAGAACTGCCGCATCCCCGGTGACCGGATCATCGGTGAACCTGGCACCGGCTTCAAGACCGCGCTCGCGACACTGGACCACACCCGCCCGACCATCGGCGCCCAGGCCGTCGGTATCGCGCAGGGCGCGCTGGACGCGGCGATCGAATACACCAAGGACCGCAAGCAGTTCGGCAAGTCGATCAGCGACTTCCAGGCCGTGCAGTTCATGCTCGCCGACATGGCGATGAAGGTCGAAGCAGCCCGGCTGATGGTGTACTCGGCGGCCGCGCGCGCCGAGCGTGGCGAGGGCAACCTCGGCTTCATCTCGGCGGCCTCGAAGTGTCTGGCCTCTGACGTCGCGATGGAGGTGACCACCGACGCGGTGCAACTCTTCGGCGGCGCCGGCTACACCGTCGACTTCCCCGTCGAGCGCATGATGCGCGATGCCAAGATCACGCAAATCTACGAGGGCACTAATCAGATTCAGCGCGTCGTCATGAGCCGCGCCCTGCTGAAGTGAGTTAGCCGCGAAATATCATTCCGGGCTGTGATCGCGGGGGTGACCACAGCCCTGGCTTAACGCTCGCGAGCAGGCGGACAAATGACTGCCTGTGACCGCCGAATCGCCGCAACAGGTTAGGGCGCATGGCGTCCGACGACCTCGAACCGCGGGCAAGCTCGACGCTGCTGCGGCCGGACAGCAACAGATCGTCGACCTGCTCCAGACGGTCATCGCCAAGCCGAGGAGCTAAGCCTCCGCCGGGCGCAGGTGCGTGATGTCGCCGGCCGAGACCGTCACCGTCGTCCCGGCGTCATCGATGAGCAACCGGCCCGCCTCATCGATATCCGTTGCGACTCCCACGATTTCGGAGTCACCGGGCAGGAGCGCGCGCACCCGCGTTCCGATGGTCGTGCTGACGCTGCGATACTCCTCAGCCAGTCCGGGGTCGCCGTCGCGCCATCGTCCGAGACGCTCACTCAATGCACGCAGAAGATGACCGGCCAACGCCGTCCGATCGGCGTCAATGCCCAGCATCGACAGTGACACCGCGTTCGGATCGGGGAGTTCGTCGGGGGACAGGCTCACGTTGAGGCCGAGACCGACGACGATGACAGGTGCAGAGACCTCGGCAAGGATTCCCGCAAGTTTTCCCGTACCGACGAGAACGTCGTTGGGCCACTTGACCCCTGCCCCGACCCCGAACTGTTCCCGTACCGTACCTGCGACAGCCAAACCAGTCAGCAGCGGAAGCCAGCCCCACTGGGCGGCCGGGACGCCGGTGGTGTCGACGCCGACCGACATCGAAATCTGAGACCTCGGCGGCGCTGACCACGTCCGGCCGTGACGGCCTCGTCCTGCACTTTGGAAGTCGGCGAGCAGGACAGCTCCTGCGATGTCCTCGCCTGCGGTCGCCCGCGCGATCAGATCGGCGTTCGTCGACCCGGTTTCCCCGACGACGTCGACGCGACGCCACTCGGTTCCTGAGGTGGCCGTGCGTAAGGCATCGATGTCGAGTGATGGGCGACTGGATGTGGGCACGTCGCCGAGGTTAGGTCAGTTCTGGGCGGCGGCTTCGGCCGGGGCCAGGGATTCGATGTCCTGCGCAATGTCGGCGTGGCGCGCGGCGGCGCGGTTCAGCGACTCGAAACCCCAGACCAGCGACACCATGGCGACGAGCGCCCACATGTTCCCTAACGCCCACTCCCAGGTTGTGGTGTGGGGCGCCGAATACAGCCAATATCCAGCAACCGCAACGAGTGAGTATCCGCAATAGACGTAGAAGCGGCCCGCGTCACTGCCGTGCCACCCCGGGTGGCGACGGTTGCGTCGATGCCACGCGAGAAGAGCGGCGACGATCGCCACAACGAACAAGGTCGACTCCATTGACGGCCCCTTGATGCAAGCCCCGCTTCTTGAGGCAGTTTTTTGCCAGAACTGGAGTCAACTGACACGGAAACAAAAGCGTGTAGCGACGACAAGAACGGCCTGGTGGTTAAACCATAAGGTCACAGCCACTATTTCGTCAACAATTGCCCATGGGTGAGTTGTGCAATGAATGGACTACAACCTTCGCCAGATCGTTCATTGCGGTGTTGTTTTTGACTTGCGGGACTGATGTGACGTTTGTTGGCTAGAAGCGAAGTGTGCCGGTCGCCGGTTCGATCGTCTCCATGTCGGCGGCGAGTCTGGCGTGGGCTGCCGTTACCCGCTTGAGCGCCCCCCGTCCCGCAGCGAACGAGACCGCCGCAGCCAGCGACAAAGTGCAACCGAGTGCCCAAACCCACGATGCCGAACCGGAGGTCAACCAGTACGCCGCCAACGCCGTCAGCGAGTACCCGGACAGGATGTAGGCGCGGCCGGCAGCACTTGTCGCCCAACCTGCGTGGCGACGTATACGAAGATGCAGTGCACACACAGCTGCCGCGAGCGCGATCGCGATGAAAACCGTCATTCGCGGACCTCCTACAGCCCGACCCGACTTCGCCAAAGGGACAGTTACCCGTAGGTAATAGTCTGCGTGACAATCCTTAGAACAGCGTGTGACCACGGAAACGATCTGGTCACAGTGCCGTTCGCGTCAATTTCTCGCTCTCCCGCCTGCGGTCCAGCAGGGCCGGATCGGGGTTTGCCACCTGAACCAAAGACGCGCCGACAACGTAGAGCGCGAGCAGCCGCTCGATCACCTCGTCGGCGGTGTCCCACGGTGCCGTCGACATCACCCGGTCCGACCCGGTGATGCCCGCAGCGGCCGCCGACTCTCGCGCCGCGGCGAGAACGTCGTCCGCCGACCTGCCCTCCAATGCGGGGCCCGGGTGACGTTCCGGCACGATCTGGTCGCCGTGCACCCGCACCGCCGTCGCGTAGTCCGTCAGCCCCACCGCAAGGTCGGGGACCGGCTTGCCGAACGGATCCAGCGACAGCACAGCGATCTCGCCCATACCGACCGCCGCGTCCGCCTCGTCGATACGGTCGGCCGTGCACAACGCGATGTCTGCCTCCCCGTCGAACACCACTTCGCCGCCGATCCACCAGATGCCGAACAGGACCGCGGCGGTCTGCCAGTGCGCGGGCAGCAGCACCGCCACGCGGCTCCCGGGCGTCGCACCCAGCTCGTCGCGCAACAGGTTTCCGGTCTTGGCCGCCCAGTTCGCCAAGGTCGCCGTCGACAACTCGATGCGTTCGCCGGTGGCGTCGTCGTAGTAGGTGATGCGCGGTCCGGCCGGGTTGGCGGCCATCAGCGGATCCAGGATCGCGGAGCTGACGTTGGTCACGTCAGTTGACGCACTCGGGGTCGTTCGAACCGGCCGTGATGATCGGCGACGGGGGAGGCACCATCTCGCCGTCGCCCGAGACCACGCCCGAGGCGCTGGGGTCCGCACCCATCAGCGTCACGTCCGAACCGTCCAATCCCGCACCGGGTCCGGTGTAATCGGCGGACAGCACCACCCGCACCGAACCCTCGGGGATCGACGCATCCTCGACAACCGGAAGGCCGCCCAGCTCCAAAGCGACGGCCTGAGCACCCATGTCGTCGGACTTCGCCGCCTGCACCTGGCTGTTCTGCACCTTGGTGCCTTCGTTGTTGCCGACGTTGCCCTTCGTGAATCCCTTGCCCGTCAACACATGTGCCACCGCAGCGGCCAGACCGTTGACGTCACTGTCGTTGATGACCTCGACCGTGGTCTTGTCGTTGCTGTACGTCAGCTCTTCGGTCTTGCCCTCATCCTGGTCATGCAGCAGGCTGGTCACCCAATCCTTGACCTCGGTCGGGTCGACGCGCACCACGCTCTGCATCCCGTCGTCACTCCAGCCCGCCTCCTCCAGGATCGGGATGGTCGCGAACGCCACGTTGCCCGCCGCCAGCTTCTGCAACTGCTCGACGAAATCCATGATGTCCCAGCCTTCGGAGAGCACCACCGAACGCTGCACCGCCGCTTCGAGATTGCCCAGCGTGGTGGGGCTCGACAACGTCTTGCTGGAGATCACCTCGTGCGCCATCGACGCCATCACCGCCTGCTGGCGGGTGACGCGATCCAGGTCGCCGCGCGGCAGGTCGTGGCGCTGACGCACGAAGCTCAATGCCTGTGCGCCGTTGAGCTTCTGCCAGCCGGCCGGGAAGTCGGCGCCCGAAAGTGGTTCGTAGACAGGATTGTTGAGGCAGACGTTGACGCCGCCGAGGGCGTCGGTGATCAACGCGAACCCGAGCAGCCCGATCTCGGCGTAGTGGTCGACGGTGACACCGGTCAAGTTGGCGACGGTCTTGATCAGCTCTTCTCGCCCTGCCGCCTGCGCCTCGGGTTCGGCCTCCGTGGGGTCCACGCCCTGCTGCTCGACGAGTTCCTTCATCTCCTCGAGATGCACCGAGCCGTACACGCCGTTGATCTTCATCTTCCCGATGCCCGGCGCCTCGACGTAGGAGTCGCGGGGAATCGAGATGGCCGTCGCCGACTTCCCGTTGTTCGGGATGCGGATCAAGATGATCGTGTCGGTGTTGGTGGACACCTCGTCGCCGGCGCGCAGCATCGCGCGCTCCTCGTCGGTCAGCGGGTTGCCATGCGCATCGGTGCGGCTGTCGGCGCCGACCAGCAGAACGTCGATCGCCCCGTCCTCGCCGCCGCCCCCCAGCGCGATCGGGTTGATGTGGTTGATGCCGGCCTCGAACGAGCGGATCTTGCCCCAGGCGACACCGGTGCCGATGACGACGGCCACTGCCAACGCCATGGAGACAGCGCGGATCACATGAGCAGCAGGCATTTGCCCAGGCTACTTGCGACCGGGCCGCAATCCGGGGAGCGCCGACCGGCGTGCCAAACTCGTGATGTGAGCGGCCGAATCGTGATTTCCGGAGCCGGCGGGCTGGTAGGACGCGTGTTGGCAGGTCAGGCGCGTGCCGCCGGGCGGGACGTGGTGGCGCTCACATCGTCGGAGTGGGACATCACCGATTCCTCAGCCGCCGAGCAGTTCGTGGCCGCAGGCGACGTCGTCGTGAACTGCGCCGCCTTCACCAAGGTGGACGCCGCCGAGGACGAGCCCGAACGGGCCCACGCCGTGAACGTCACCGGCGCCGAGAACGTCGCGCAGGCCTGCGTGCGGGCCGGAGCATCCCTGATCCACATCTCCACCGACTACGTCTTCAACGGCGTCTTCGACGGCGAACCCCACCCGTATGAGATCGACGATCCGACCGCGCCGCTGTCGGTGTACGGACGCACGAAGCTCGCCGGCGAACTGGCGGTGCTGGCCGCGATGCCCGACGCCTACGTCGTGCGCACCGCATGGATCTACGAAGGAGCCGACGGCTCCGACTTCGCCGCGGTGATGCGGCGTGCCGCATCGGGCAGCGGCACTGTCGAGGTGGTGGCAGACCAGATCGGCACACCGACCTATGTCGGTGACCTGTGCGGGGCGCTGCTGCAGATCGCCGACGGTTCGGTCCGTGGACCGGTGCTGCACGCCGCCAACGAAGGCGGCGCCAGCCGCTTCGAGCAGGCCCAGGCAATCTTCGCCGAACTCGGTGAAGACCCCGACCGGGTGCGTCCCGTCAGCAGTGACAAGCATCCGCGGCCCGCGCCCCGCCCGTCCTATTCAGTGCTGTCGTCGGTCAAATCGGCGGCGGCCGGCCTGACGCCGTTGCGCCCATGGCGCCAAGCCCTGGCTGAGGCGCTCGCCACAGCACGCGGGTAGATACTCTCTACGCCGTGACGGTGATGCCTGCGTGAGCGACGAACTGTTTGTCGTGACGGTGACGTACTCACCGGGTCCGCACCTGGATCGGTTCCTCGCCACACTGGCGCATGCGACCGACCGTCCGGTGACCGTCATCATGGCCGACAACGGTTCCACCGACGGCGCACCCGAGGAAGCGGCCGAGCGTTACCCGAACGCCAAGCTGTTCCGCACCGGCGGCAACCTCGGATACGGCACAGCCGTCAACTGCGCCGTCTCCGAATACGGATTGGATGTCCAGGACTTTTTTGTCGTCGCCAATCCCGACGTCCAGTGGGGTCCCCGCAGCATCGACCTCCTCCTGGAGGCCGCGGCGCGGTGGCCGCGCGCAGGCTCGCTGGGGCCGCTGATCCGGGACCCCGACGGCACGGTCTACCCGTCCGCGCGGCACCTGCCGTCGATCGTTCGCGGCGGCATGCACGCTGTCGTCGGGCCGGTGTGGAAGTCGAATCCGTGGACGGCGGCCTACCGCCAGGAGCGCACCGACCCCAGCGAACGCGCCGTCGGCTGGTTATCGGGATCCTGCCTGTTGCTGCGCGGGTCCGCCTACGCCGAGATCGCGGGATTCGACGAGCGCTACTTCATGTATATGGAAGACGTCGACCTGGGAGATCGGCTCGGACGCGCGGGGTGGCAGAACATTTACGTGCCTACATCGGAAGTTTTGCACGCCAAAGGGCACGCCACAGGTCGCGATCCGGCCCGCAACCTCGCTGCCCATCACGTCAGCACGTACACTTTTCTCGCCGATCGGTATCCGAAGTGGTGGCAGGCGCCGCTACGCTTGGCGTTCCGGGGGGCACTGGGGGCACGGGCCACTCTCGTCGTCCGGAATTCACGTAGGAAGCGGGCGAAAGGGCGGGGCTGATGGTCAATCCAGCCGAAGTCGATGCTGTCATTCTTGTCGGTGGGATGGGCACGCGGCTACGTCCCCTCACTCTCTCGGCCCCCAAACCGATGCTCCCCACGGCCGGGCTGCCGTTCCTGACCCACCTGCTGTCGCGCATCGCCGACGCGGGCATCGAGCACGTCGTCATGGGAACTTCCTACAAGGCGGCGGTGTTCGAGCAGGAGTTCGGGGACGGCTCCAAACTCGGCCTGCAGATCGACTACGTGGTCGAGGATGAGCCGTTGGGCACCGGCGGCGGTATCGCCAATGTCGCATCGAAGTTGCGGCACGACACCGCAGTGGTTTTCAACGGCGACGTGCTGTCGGGATGCGATCTGGGCGCGCTGCTCGATTCGCACGGCAGCAGAGACGCCGACGTCACCCTGCACCTGGTCCGCGTCGGGGACCCTCGCGCATTCGGCTGTGTGCCAACAGATTCCGATGGAGTGGTGACGGCCTTCCTGGAGAAGACGCAGGACCCGCCCACCGACCAGATCAACGCCGGCTGCTACGTCTTCAAGCGTGCGGTGATCGACGAGATCCCGAAAGGTCGCGCGCTGTCGGTGGAACGCGAGATCTTCCCCGGCCTCCTGTCGGAGGGCAAACGGGTGTGCGGCTACGTCGACGCCACATACTGGCGCGACATGGGAACTCCCGAGGACTTCGTCCGCGGATCCGCGGACCTGGTGCGTGGCATCGCGCCGTCGCCGGCGCTGACCCATCAACGCGGCGAGAAGCTGGTGCACGACGGAGCCTCCGTGGCGCCCGGCGCGCTGCTGATCGGTGGCACGGTGATCGGCCGCGGCGCCGAGGTTGCCGGCGGTGCCCGCCTCGACGGCGCGGTGATCTTCGACGGCGTGAAGATCGGTGCGGGCGCGGTGATCGAGCGCTCGATCATCGGCTTCGGTGCGCATATCGGTCCGAGGGCATTGATCCGCGACGGTGTCATCGGCGACGGCGCCGACATCGGCGCCCGGTGCGAGCTGCTGCGCGGCGCGCGCGTGTGGCCGGGCATCACGATTCCCGACGGCGGCATCAGGTTCTCGACCGACATCTGAGTTCCCCGCGGCGCCGCCTCGCGAAATATCATTCCGGGTCGCTCAAGCGGTCAGTTTCGCAGCCATGGCTTCACTTTCGCGGAGTTCGAAAGCTCGCCTGACCCGGGCTCGGACTTCAAGCGGGTGATCGCCCTTCATCACGCGGATGATGATCCAGTCCAGTGCTTCCAGCTTCCGCAACCGAATGGCATCCCAACGGTATTGCTCGTCGTCCGTGCGGTGGTGCTCGCCGTCGTACTCGACGGCAATCCGGAGGTCTGGCCAGCCCATGTCGAGCCTTGCGAACGAATATCCCGCGTCGTCAACAACAGGGATCTGGGTTGCCGGCCGTGGGAATCCCTGGTCGATCAGGATGAGGCGCCACCTGGTTTCCTGCGGCGATTCCGCACCCGCGTCCATCAAATCGATTGCTTCGCGACATCGTCTCACTCCTTTGGTGCCCTTGTATCGGTAAGTGAGGTCGAGAATGTCTTCGGGTCGGACACCGGTTGCCCGGGCCAGTGCATCGAGGTTTGCAACCGCTTCGCCGCGTGTGAGTCGCCTGCCGAGGTCAAGGCCCGTCCGTGGTGGAGTCGTGACGAAGATGCCGTTGATGCGCATTATCTCGCCCGGCGGGATGCGTTCCCGCCTGGACAGGATGCCCTCCGGCGGATTGCTGTTCGTCCAGAGAATCTCGACGGGAGCGCCGTCGTCAATCCACCGCGCACCGTGCAGGGCAGCCGCGGCCCGTCCGGTGATCACGCCTCGGCGGTGCGACCACAGGAAGGCCCCCTCGGCGCGCACCGCAAGTGTCGGTTCCACATCCTTCGGCACGTAGATGTCCGGATAGATCGCGTGGAAGTTCCACCGGAGCTGCCCGCGTGACAAGAAACCGGACAGGACGGCGTCGGACCCCACGATGACTCTCCCCATGTGAAGAGCATGCAGTCATCGGCCGTGTCCACCGCGAGTGTTAAGCCAGGGCTGTGGATAACTCGGTTTCAGCAGCCCGGAATGATATTTCGCGGAGGACCGGGCAGTCACGCGAGGCGGCGGGCAGCGGAGGCCAGTTGCGAGAGCCCGAAATCGAGATCGTCGGGCAGATGGTCGAGGGGCCACCACCGCAGTTCCAGAGACTCGTCGCTGCGGACGATCCGTGCGCCCTCGGGAGCGCGTACCACGAACTGCACGTCGAGGTGCCGCGTCGGCACACCCAGCGAGCACGTCACCGGATGCACGTGCAGCGCAGCCGGTTCCGGTGCAATGGTCAGGCTCTCGATACCCGACTCCTCGGTCGCCTCGCGCAGGGCTGCCGCGACGATCGTCTCGTCCCCGGGTTCGCAGTGACCACCGAGTTGCAGCCAGCGCCCGAATCGCGGATGCAGCGTCAGCAGCGCCTGGGTGCCGGTGTGATCGAGCACCAGCGCCGATCCCGTGAGGTGGCCTGGGACGCATGCCCGCAGGCACGCATCCTCGCGGGCGGCGAGGAAAGCGAGGTACGCGTACCGCAGTGAATCCTGTTCGGGATCAGGGGCATTCCACTCGGTCAGCACCTCCACCGCCGACTGGTGCAGGCTCACTTACGAACCAGCAGACCGGCTGTGGCAACCGGGTTTCTGGGTGCCAGCTGTTCTTCGGGATAGCCGATCGCGATGGCCCCCAACGGCTCCCAGTCTGGCGGCAGATCGAGCTGTGCGCGCACGAGGTCGGGCGCGAAGATGGTCGAGCCTATCCAGCAACTGCCCACCCCGCGGACGGCCAGCGCCACGAGCAAGCCCTGTACCGCGGCGCCGACGGCGACCGTGAACATCGTGTGCTCGGCCGCTGTGCGCCGCTCGTCGGGGTACGTATGGGCACCATCGGGAACCATGAACGGGATGACCAGTTCCGGTGCGTCGTAGAGAATCTGGCCGCGGCTGACCCGACGCTCCACAGAGTCGGGTTCGCGGCCGTCCGCGCCGAGATCGGCGCGCCACCGATCCTTCATCGCGTCGAGCAACCCGACCCGCAGCGTCGAATCCTGGATCCAGACGAACCGCACCGGCCGGGTGTGGTGCGGCGCCGGTGCCGTCAGCGCCTCACCGACCGCGGCCTCGATCAAAGCGCTGTCCACCGGTTCGGCACTGAACGTGCGTACCGACCGCCGCAGCAGCTGCGCCTGTGAACGGCCGAGCGCGATGGCCTCGTCGGTGCCGAGCCAGAACAGATCCTCCTCGCCGGCACGCACGAGATTGCGTGCCGTCGAGCCGTCGGCACGCAGTTCCAGCCCGCGTACCACCGCGACGGGCACTGCGGTCAGTTTGCCTTTCACCAGATCGGCAGCGGCCGCGATCTCGTCGGCGACGGCGATCTCGGTGACGATCAGTTCATTGCCGTGCTGATCGTGTTCGCCTGCGTACGCGTGCAGCACTTCGAGCCCTGCGGCGCCGATCGCGACGTCGGTCTGACCCGTGCGCCAGGCGCGCCCCATCGTGTCGGTGACGACGACACCGACCGTCACGCCGAGGCGCTCACGGAGCGCGTCGACGAGACGAGCCGCGCTACCGTCGGGATCGACGGGTAGCAGCGCCAATTCGTGGGATTCGACGTTGGAGCCGTCCACACCCGCGGCGGCCTGCACCAGTCCCAACGCGTTCTCGGTGATCAGGGTGCGCCCTTTGCGCGCCAGCACGCGTACCGCCTCGGCGTCGATCAGTCTGCGCCGCAGTGCGTCCCGCTCGTCGGGATCGGCCGGTGCGGGGACCATCCGGCCCTCGGTTTTGGACAGCACCTTGCTCGTCACGACCAGTACGTCGTTGTCCTGCAGCCACGGGGCGGCGTCTGCGATGGCGGCGGCGAGGTCGTCGCCGGGACGGAATTCCGGCAAACCGGGGACGGGCAGCAACTCGACCCGCGCCGAGGTTCCGTGATCACTCATGGCGCGACCCCGGCCAGTTCCATTCCTGCGCGCACCATCTCGGCGGTGGTACTCGGGTCGGTCATGAGCAGCGGCACTGAGCGTACTGTGACGCCGTCGACCTCGGCGGTGTCTCCTTCGTGCACCAGCCAGCCGTCGAGGATGCCGGTTCCCGACCGTGCGCCGTAGTAATTGCCGACGGCCTCGGACGTGCTCGGCACTCCGATGACGGTCAGGCAGGCGTCGGCCATGCCGCGCAACGGCTTTCCGGCGATGATGGGGGAGTAGCCGATCACCGGTGCGGGGGTCGATCGCAATGCCCCGCGGATGCCTCCGACATTGAGGATCGCGCCGACGCTGACCACCGGGTTGGACGGCGCGATCAGGACGACGTCGGCGTGCTCGATCGCGTCGGTGACACCGGGTGCGGCAGTGGCCTTGTCTGCACCGACGAACGCGAAGCTGTGGGTGGGGACGTGCGCGCGGTGGCGCACCCACCACTCCTGGAAGTGGACGGCGCGCTTCTCACCGTCCTCGGGATCGGTGATGACCACATGGGTTTCGCATCGGTCGTCGGTGGCGGGCAGCAGTCGTGCGCCGGGGGACCACCTTGCGCACAGGGCCTCGGTGACCTCGGACAGCGGATAGCCTGCCCGCAGCATCTGGCTGCGCACCAGATGGGTGGCGAGGTCGCGGTCGCCGAGGCCGAACCAATCCGGCTGGACCCCGTAGGCCGCGAGTTCCTCTTTGGCGTTCCAAGTTTCGTTGCGATGTCCCCAGCCCCGCTCGGGGTCGATTCCGCCGCCGAGGGTGTACATGCATGTGTCGAGATCGGGGCAGATACGCACCCCGAACATCCACGCGTCGTCGCCCACGTTGACCACAGCAGTCACTTCATGCTCATTGGTATCGTGAGTTTTGAACTGCCCCAAGCTCAACAGATGTTGGACGCCGAGTAGGAAGCGTGCACCGCCGACGCCGCCGACCAAAACCGTGACCTTCACAACGAACGAGACTAGGCGCTGGCACGGCCGAAGCCGATGCCGAGGGGAGCGTGATAGACACGCCACAGCGCGACGCGCCGAAAACTAGTCACGGAATGGTATGAATTCCTGTTCTAGCGCTTGACCGTGGCAGCTAACGCGTGTGTAATCACAGCAGTGTCATTTCGCGGTTCTCCGGCCGGTTTCGGTGTCGCAGACCAAGATTCGATCACTTGTTCGAATTGGGATGGCCGCACGTTCGACAGTGGGGCTGGCATATACGAAACTACGAGACCCATGGAGGAGGGGAAATGGCATTTGAACAGGCCGATTTCGGCAATTCAGCTCGGTTCGACAGCAGGCTCCTAGGCTCGGTAGGAAGTGCGCCGCACATCCAGACCGGACCGGCACCGAGTGGCGCGAACGGGCGTCCACAGTTGAGTTTGGTGCCCGAGCACATCGATCCCTTCGGCGACGGCTCCGACGTCGCCGACGAGGATCAGTGGCAGGAGCGCGCGCTGTGCGCTCAGACCGATCCCGAGGCGTTCTTCCCCGAGAAGGGCGGCTCCACCCGCGAGGCGAAGCGGATCTGCCAGGGCTGCGAAGTCAAGGACATGTGCCTTGAATACGCACTGGCCAACGACGAACGCTTCGGCATCTGGGGCGGCCTGTCGGAGCGTGAGCGCCGGCGCCTCAAGCGCGGCATCATCTAGTCGATACCCAGCGAGCCCTAGTCGTCGTCCAGGGTCGGGTCGATGACGGAGGGCTCAACGCCCAGATACGTGGCTACCTGAGCCACCAACAATTCGTGCAACAGGTCGGTCAACTCGTCGGTGTCTTTCGCCCGACGCTCGATCGGCTTGCGGAACAACACAATTCGCGCACGGGTGGAATTGCCGCGGACGTCTACCCCCGCAGGGATCAGACGGGCCAATGCGATCGGACCGTCGGCCACGACTTCCGGCGGCCACTGCACGCTCTCGGGATCCTTCGGTGAGATCCGCGGGATCTCATCCACCGCCACATCCAGGGTGGACACCCGTTCATGCCAGCGTCGCTCGATGGGCTCGTAGGCTTCCAGCACCGCCATGTCGAAGCGTTCGGCGCGGCTGCGCCAACCCGGGACAGTGGGCGGCAGCAACGGGCCGCGCATCTCCCGACCGCGCCGCGACCCGCGATGCTGGCGCCTCGTCACGAAAAAGATCGTAACGGTTGGGCTTCGGGCAGCTTGCGGCTGCGCGTGTCCGCGCCCTCGCGGGGGAGTGTGCACGATAACCTTCCGCTGTGAATGTTCCCCGTCGCTGCTGCCGGCCTGGGTGCCCGCACTATGCGGTCGCGACGCTCACCTTCGTCTACTCAGACTCGACGGCAGTCGTCGGCCCGCTGGCCACCGTGTCCGAGCCGCACTCGTGGGATCTGTGCGTCATGCACGCCGGACGTATCACCGCTCCCCGCGGCTGGGAGCTCGTCCGCCATGCCGGCCCGCTGCCTTCCCACCCCGACGATGACGATTTGGTGGCGCTTGCCGATGCAGTCCGAGAAGGCCGCGAGAACGCGGCGCCTGTCGCGGGGTTCACGACGGGATTCACCGATCCCGTCAGCGGGGCCCACGGTGGTGCGCTGATGGCTGCGCCGACCCGCAGGCCGGAAACCAACGGTCGCCGGCGGGGACATCTGCGAGTCCTGCCCGACCCCGCGGATTGATGACATCTGCGTCGTTGCTGGCAGCGGCTGGTGCTTTCGCGTTCTTGCGATTTCGACGGGGTAACAGCCAACTGCGACTCGGCCTGTAGACCGTTCGCGACGGCTAGGCTGATTCTCTAGAACAGTCTCTTCGTCCAAGGAGTCCCATGTCTCGTCCCGCCGAGGCGGTACAGCGTGTCATCAAAGCGTATGACGTGCGCGGACTTGTCGGCGAGGAGATCGACGAGGCCTTCGTGCGTGACGTCGGCGCCGCCTTCGCGCGGCTCGTGCGCGACGACGCCGCGCAGGTTGTCATCGGCCACGACATGCGCGAGAGTTCGCCCGCGCTCTCCGCGGCGTTCGCAGACGGGGTGCTCGCCCAAGGTCTCGACGTGGTCCGGATCGGGCTCGCGTCGACCGATCAGCTCTATTTCGCCTCCGGCCTGCTCGACTGCCCGGGCGCGATGTTCACCGCCAGCCATAACCCCGCTGCCTACAACGGCATCAAACTGTGCCGCGCCGGTGCCAAGCCGGTCGGAAAGGACACCGGCCTGTCCGTCATCAGCGACGAGGTCATCGCCGGCGTTCCGGGCTACGAGGGTCCGCGGGGCACCAGCAGCGATCGTGACGTCCTCGCCGACTACGGCGACTTCCTGCGCTCACTCGTCGACATCGCCGGCGAGCGAGCACTGCACGTCGCCGTCGACGCCGGAAACGGCATGGCGGGCCACACCGCGCCCGGTGTCCTGGGCCCCATCCCGTCGATCAAGCTGTCGTCGTTGTTCTTCGAACTCGACGGGAACTTCCCCAACCACGAAGCCAACCCCCTCGACCCGGCCAACCTCGTCGACCTGCAGGCTTTCGTCTTGGAGACCGGTGCCGACATCGGGTTGGCCTTCGACGGCGATGCCGACCGCTGCTTTGTCGTCGACGAGAAAGGCCAGGCCGTGTCCCCGTCGGCCGTCACCGCTCTGGTCGCCGCGCGCGAACTGCAGCGCGAGATCGGTGCGACGATCATTCACAACCTGATCACCTCGCGCGCCGTACCCGAACTCGTCGCCGAACGCGGGGGGACACCGGTGCGTTCACGCGTCGGCCACTCCTACATCAAGGGCCTGATGGCCGAGACCGGTGCGATCTTCGGCGGCGAGCACTCGGCGCACTACTACTTCCGCGACTTCTGGGGCGCCGACTCCGGGATGCTGGCCGCCCTCCATGTGCTCGCAGCCCTCGCTGAACAGGACCGGCCGCTGTCGGAGATGATGGCCGACTATCAGCGCTACGAAGCCTCCGGGGAGATCAACTACACCGTGGCCGACGCGCCCGCTGTCGTCGACACGGTCCTGCAGGCGTTCGGGTCCCGCGTGCATGCGATCGACCACCTCGACGGGGTGACGGTCGACCTCGGTGACGGCCGCTGGTTCAACCTGCGCATGTCCAACACCGAACCGTTGCTGCGGCTCAACGTCGAGGCGCGTAGCCCCGAAGAGGTCAAAGAGCTTGTCGACGAGATCGGCGACTACATCACCTCAGGGGCAAAGGAATCGACGTGAGCGCAAGCCCGCTGTCGGCTGCCGAAGTCGACCTCGACGATCCGGAGGGCCTGTTGGCCGCCGACCGTCTGGGTTTGCTCCGTGCCGCCTCGATGGCGGGCGCTCAGGTACGTGCCACCGCCGCGGCCCTGAACGAGGGTGACCTCGACGCGGTCCGCTCGGACACCCCACCGCGCACAATCGTGTGGGTCGCCGGACACGGCACCGCCGAAACGGCCGGGACGATGCTCGCAGTCCAGCTCGGCCAGTCGATCGGGGCGCCGATCGTCGTCGCCTCCGAGGCGCCCGGGTGGATCGGTGCCCTGGACGTACTGGTCGTCGCCGGGGACGACCCCGGACATCCCGCACTGGTGACGGCCGCGGCCACCGCGGTCCGGCGCGGCGCCCGCGTCATCGTGGTGGCTCCCTACGAAGGGCCACTGCGCGACGCCACCGCGGGACGGTCGGTGGCTCTGCCGCCTCGGGTGCCCGTGCCCGACGATTTCACGCTGGCGCGCTACCTGGCCGCGGGATTGGCTGTGCTGCAAGCGATCGCGCCGGGTTTTTCTGTGGACCTGTCGGCGCTGGCCGACGAACTCGACGCCGAGGCGCTCCGCAACAGCGCAGGCCGTGACCTATTCACCAATCCCGCCAAGGGGCTCGCGGAGCGGATGCAGGGCCGGCAGGTGGTTTTTGCCGGCGACTCCGCCGCCACCCTCGCGCTGGCGCGGCATGCGTGCACCGTGATGCTGCGGATCGCCCATCAGGCGGTGGCCGCGGTCGGGCTGACCGATGCCCTGGTGGCCATCGGATCGGGTTGGGGACGCGACACAGGGACGGATGCGGCGTCGATATTCCATGACGAGGAGATCGACGGGCCGCTGCCCCCGCGCACGCGCACCATCGTGTTGACCACCGACGCCGAGCGGCCGGCCGTGTCGGCCCGGCTGCGGGGATTCGACGACGTTCACGTCGTCAATGCCAAAGACGTACCGGACGCGCCAGAGGTCCGGGAACAAGGGGGGAACAGCGAGCCGGGCTCAGCCACGACGCCCGGATCTACGCGTCCCGAACAACAATTGGCGCTGTTGGCGGTCCGCCTTGAGATGGCGGCGGTCTATCAACGCCTGGTTCGAGGTTGAGACGAGTGCATCTGCTCAGAGGGGCGGTGCGGACCTATGCATGGGGTTCGCGAACCGCGATCGCCGATTTCGTGGGAGCGCCGAGCCCCACACCACACCCCGAGGCCGAACTGTGGTTCGGTGCCCATCCGGGGGATCCAGCGTGGCTACAGACCGAAGACGGGGAGCGCTCGCTGCTCGACGCGCTGCGCGCGGATCCCGAGGGTGAGCTCGGTCCGGTTGTACGGGGTCGCTTCGGTGACACCCTGCCGTTCCTGGTGAAAGTGCTTGCCGCAGACGAGCCGTTGTCGCTGCAAGCCCATCCCAGCACCGAGCAGGCCCGGGAGGGTTTCGCCCGTGAGGACCGGATGGGGATCCCGATCACGGCCCCCAACCGGAACTACCGCGACCGCAGCCACAAGCCCGAAATCATCGTCGCACTCAGCCAATTCGAGGCGCTGGCCGGCTTCCGTCCCGCCGCACGCACCGTCGAGCTCATGCGGGCGCTGGGCGTCGCGGACCTCGATCCCTACATCGGCCTGCTGTCAGGGCAGCGCGACGAGGACGGCCTGCGCGTGTTGTTCACGACATGGATCACCTGTCCCCAGCCCGACCTCGATGTGCTGGTGCCCGCCGTGCTCGACGGTGCCATCAACTATGTGCGCTCCGGGGAGAGAGAATTCGCACGCGAGGCCAAGACGGTGCTCGAGCTGGGTGAGCGCTATCCCGGCGATGCGGGCGTGCTGGCGTCCATGCTGCTGAACCGGCTGTCGCTGGCTCCGGGGGAGGCGCTGTATCTGCCCGCAGGCAATCTGCACGCCTACCTGCACGGTGTGGGAGTCGAGGTGATGGCCAACTCCGACAACGTGCTCCGCGGCGGGCTGACACCCAAACACGTCGACGTTCCCGAACTGCTGCGGGTGCTGGACTTCGCTCCTGCCAAGGACGTCCTCGTCGAGCCACAGGTGATTCGCGATGGCAGCGAAATCATCTATCCGACACCGGCTCCCGAATTCGCCGTGTCGGTCCTCGGCATCGACGGCGAACAGCTCGGGCACGAGATCGACGCCCCAAGCCTGCACGACGGTCCGCAGATTCTGCTCTGCACGCAGGGAAGCGCCACTGTGCAGGCGAAGTCCGGCGCGGTGGCCCTCGACCGCGGCGCTGCCGCGTGGGTGGCCGCCGACGACGGGCCGATCAGGCTTGTCGCGCAGGAACCGACGCGGCTGTTCCGGGTGAGCGTCGGGATCTAGCCCACAACGTCATGTTGTGCCGGATCGTGCGGCCGACCAGTCGCGCGGACGGCACCATGTACAGGCTGTCAAGCAGACTGAACCGTCGCAGGAACCATTCTGCGAGAACAGGATCCGTTTCGGCAGCGCCGAGGAACTGATCGAACAACGACCCCACCGGGCGATACCACCACGGCATGTGGCCCTCGGCGCGGTGCAGAGTGAGGTCGCCGATCGCATTCATCGTCCACACCGGCCACGTGGTTTTGGTCGTGGCCTTCAGGAACGTCGCCTCCACGTCGGGGGACAACAGGGCGCGACGCAGATGGCCGGCCTGCAGTGACGTCATCGTCATGCCCTGGCCGAACGTGGGGTTGAAGCTGACCACCGCGTCACCGAACGGGAGGATGCCCGCCGGATATCGTGTCATCTTGTCGAAGCGGCGCCACCTGCTCGTCGGATACTTGTGTAGCGCAATGTCTCCCAGCACCTCGGCCTGCCGGACGGCGGCGGCTACATGGGTCGGCAGGATCTCGTCGGCCAGCGCGCACATCCCGTCGAAGTCGGTCGGCGCCGGGACCTTCCCGACGCCGAACGTCGTCATGCCCCAGGTGCCGTCCTCGTAATAGAGCATGCCGATACCGACCGGCTGATCGTGCGACGCTCCGGCGACCACGACCTTCTCGGCGATGAGACCGTCCGGGATCCGCAACTGGTGGGTGGCGTAGCTGATGCCGACGTCGACGGTGTCCTCGCTGGGTTTCTCAAAACCCCACTGCGCCAACCAGGTTGGCAACCGGGTGCCGCGTCCGGTCGCATCGATCACCAGGTCGGCATCGACCGTCGCTCCGTCGGACGTGCGTACGCCCGTGACCCTGAGGCCGTCGAACACCGGCTCGTCGACGTCACGGTGCAGCAACGTCACGTTGTCGATGTCGGTGACCCGGCGCCGGATCTGCCACTCCAGATGCTTGCGGCTCGGCACGTAGGCGGTGAACTCGTCCTGCAGGCGGTGTTGGGTGCCGAGCACATGGCCGGCCGCCCCGAAATGGATGCAGTCGGGTCGGTTCTCCAAGATCGGCACACCCGCGGCCACCATGTCGTCGAGGATCCCCGGGAAGAGTTCGTCGAACGTTATGGCACCGCGCGCCATCAACAGGTGCACGTGCCTGCTCTGCGGTGTGGCCGTCCGGTGTGCCGGCTCGTCAGGTATTGGGTCGCGCTCGTAAAGCGTTACCTGACCGTAGAAATTCGACAGCACACGGGCGGCGCACAGCCCGCCGAGACTCGCGCCGATCACGATCGCGTGTTTTTGGCCCATTGGCCACCACCGTAGTGGGTACATTCCGCTCAAAGGATGACGAAACGAGGACGGTCGATGGCTCAGGATCCCGGTGCGCAGACAGCTGGCAGGTTGCGGTTGAAGTCGGTGGAACAGTCCATCGCTGACACCGACGAGCCCGACACCAGACTGCGCAGGGACCTGAACTGGTGGGACCTGACCGTTTTCGGCGTCTCGGTGGTGATCGGCGCGGGCATCTTCACGATCACCGCGTCGACGGCGGCGAACCTGACCGGACCGGCGATATCGGTGTCGTTCATCATCGCCGCGATCGCATGCGGGCTTGCGGCGCTCTGCTATGCCGAGTTCGCCTCGACGGTCCCGGTGGCGGGTAGCGCCTACACCTTTTCGTACGCCACATTCGGTGAGTTCGTCGCATGGATCATCGGCTGGGATCTGATCCTTGAGTTCGCCGTCGCAGCCGCTGTCGTCGCGAAAGGCTGGTCCAGCTATCTCGGTACCGTTTTCGGGTTTGCCGGTGGCACGGTGGAAGTGGCTGGTTTGCAAGTGGATTGGGGCGCGATGATCATCATCGCGTTCGTGACGACGATCCTGGCGATGGGCACCAAGCTGTCAGCCGGCGTCAGCTTGGCCATCACCGCGCTGAAGGTCGCGGTCGTGCTGCTTGTCGTCATCGTCGGGGCCTTCTACATCAAAGCCGCGAACTTCTCCCCGTTCGTTCCGTCGCCCGAACCCGGTCAAGGTGGTTCCGGGACGGAACAGTCGTTGTTCTCCTTGCTCACCGGCGCCGAAGGCAGCGCCTACGGCTGGTACGGCGTGCTGGCGGGCGCCTCGATCGTGTTCTTCGCATTCATCGGGTTCGACATCGTCGCGACCACGGCTGAGGAAACCAAGGACCCGCAGCGCAACGTCCCGCGCGGCATCCTTGCCTCGCTGGGCATCGTCACCGTGCTGTATGTCGCGGTGGCTGTGGTGCTGACCGGCATGGTCAGCTACAAGGAGCTGCGCGAGGCCGAGACCGCGAACCTTGCCACCGCGTTCGCGCTGAACGGCGTCGACTGGGCTGCGAAGGTGATCTCGATCGGTGCGCTGGCCGGGTTGACAACGGTCGTCATCGTGCTGGTGCTGGGGCAGACGCGGGTGCTGTTCGCGATGTCGCGTGACGGGCTGTTGCCGCGTCAGCTCGCCAAGACCAACGAACACGGCACGCCGGTGCGCATCACGCTGATCGTCGGATTCGTCGTGGCGGTGACGGCGACGGTCTTCCCGATCGACAAGCTCGAAGAGATGGTCAACATCGGCACGCTGTTCGCGTTCGTGCTGGTATCGGCCGGCGTGATCGTGTTGCGCCGCACCCGACCCGATCTGGAGCGCGGTTTCCGCACGCCGTGGGTTCCGGTGCTGCCGATCCTGTCGATCCTTGCGTGCGTGTGGCTGATGCTGAACCTGACCGGCCTGACATGGGTTCGCTTCTCCATCTGGATGGCGATCGGCGTGGTCGTGTACTTCATCTACGGCCGTAGGCACTCGCTGGTAGGCAAGCGCTCCCAGGTCTAGGGCTCCGTTTCGTTGCACCGCGAGCGCGCGCGTCAGCACAGCGACGCGCCGCACTAGTTGCCGTCAGACGCGCGCTCGTCGTCGGTGAGCGCTGGCGTACACCGCCGCCGGCGCCCGCTCCTGGCGCGAATTCGTGCTTTTGCGCGCGCTCTCGTGGCACGTCAGGGTGCGCGAATGCGCTCGACCACCGCGCGGCGGCGGGCCGACACGCGCGCTCGCCCAGCATGGCCGATTTACAAAACAAGCTTCTGTGTCTAGACACGCGACAAAAGTGCCTCTATAGTAAACTTCAGCAGGTGATCGCACTCACAGCAAGGAGGCATCGAGGTGACCACGCAAGAAATGTCCGAGGCTCCCAACGTCGAGCAATGGCGGGATAAGAAGCGCTATCTCTGGCTGATGGGCCTGATCGCCCCCACGGCGCTGTTCGTGATGCTGCCGTTGGTGTGGGCGTTCAATCAGGTCGGCTGGCACGCGGCCGCGCAGGTTCCGCTGTGGATCGGCCCGATCCTGCTCTACATCCTGCTGCCGGCCCTCGACCGGTTCTTCGGTCCCGACGGCCAGAACCCGCCGGACGAGGTGATGGAGCGACTGGAGAACGACAAGTACTACCGCTACTGCACCTACATTTACATCCCATTCCAGTACGCCAGCGTCGTTCTCGGCGCCTACTTGTTCACCGCCTCAGACCTGGGCTGGCTGGGCTTCGACGGAGCGCTGCCGTGGCCGGCCAAGATCGGTCTGGCTCTGTCGGTCGGCCTGCTCGGCGGCGTCGGTATCAACACCGCGCACGAAATGGGACACAAGAAGGACACACTTGAGCGCTGGCTCGCCAAAATCACTCTGGCGCAGACGCTTTACGGCCATTTCTACATCGAACACAACCGCGGCCACCACGTCCGCGTCGCCACTCCGGAGGACCCGGCCTCGGCACGCTTCGGCGAGACGTTCTGGGAGTTTTTGCCGCGCAGCGTGTTCGGCAGCCTGAAGTCGTCGTGGGAACTGGAGGCCAAGCGGCTGGAACGGGCCGGGAACAGCAAGTGGCACTGGTCCAACGATGTGCTCAACGCGTGGGCGATGTCGGTCGTCCTCTACGGCGCGCTGATCGCGGTCTTCGGCTGGGCGCTGATCCCGTACATCCTCATCTCGGCGATCTTCGGCTTCACCCTGCTGGAAACCGTCAACTACCTTGAGCACTACGGTCTGCTCCGCAAGAAGCTCGACAACGGTCGCTACGAACGGTGCGCCCCGGTGCACAGCTGGAATTCCGACCACATCGTGACGAACCTGTTCCTATACCACCTCCAGCGTCACAGCGATCACCACGCGAACCCGACGCGGCGCTACCAGACGCTGCGCAGCATGGACGGCGCACCGAACCTGCCCAGCGGCTACGCGTCGATGATCGGCCTCACGTACTTCCCGCCGTTGTGGCGCAAGGTGATGGACCATCGCGTCCTCGATCACTACGACGGCGACATCGCGAGGGTCAACGTCCATCCGCGGGTACGGGACAAGGTGCTGGCGAAGTATGGGTCGGGTGACGGACGTTCGCACGAGGGAGCCTCGGCATGAGCGTCTACTTCTGCCCGGGATGTGACTACACCTATGACGAAGCCAAAGGCGAACCGCGCGAAGGCTTTCCGGCCGGCACCGGGTGGGGTGACATCCCCGACGAGTGGTGCTGCCCCGACTGTGCGGTCCGCGAGAAGATCGATTTCGAAGAAGCAGGAGTGGTGAGATGATCGACGACGACTACAAGCTGTTCGTGTGTGTGCAATGCGGTTTCGAGTACGACGAAGCCAAGGGCTGGCCCGAGGACGGCATCGCGCCGGGTACCCGCTGGGACGACATCCCCGACGACTGGAGCTGCCCCGACTGCGGCGCGGCCAAGTCCGACTTCGAGATGGTCGAGGTCGCCCGGCCGTGAACGCACACTGGATTGCGGCGAGGGTGCGCGAAAGCACGCGACGCGCCGCGCAGCGATGTACAGACACGCGCGTTCGCGGTGCGACGGGCAGGAAGGGTTCGCAGACATGACCCTCGCTGCAAGCGCAGGGCTGCGCGCAACCGTTATTGTCGCGCCTGTGAGCGGCCCCAACGACAAGCGCATCACCTACGCCGAGGCGTCGCGCGTCCTGTTGCGAGACTCGATCCTCGACGGCATGCGCGAAATGCTGCTCACCCGCGACTGGTCGCAGATCACCCTCTCCGACGTCGCCAAGGCTGCCGGCATCAGCCGCCAGACCATCTACAACGAATTCGGTTCGCGCCAGGGCCTCGCGCAGGGCTACGCAATGCGTTTGGCCGATCGTCTGGTCGACCAGATCCACGCCGCGATCAACAACAACGTCGGTGACGTCTACGCCGCATTCCTGCAGGGTTTCCGCGACTTCTTCATCGAGTCCGCAGCCGACCCACTGGTCATCTCGCTGCTGACCGGCTCTTCCAAGCCCGACCTGCTGCAGCTGATCACCACCGACAGCGCGCCGATCATCCACCATTGCTCGTTGCGGCTCACCGAGTCGTTCATGAGCAGCTGGGTGCGCTGCAGCCAAGAGGACGCCGGCGTGCTGGCCAGGGCCATCGTGCGGCTGGCCATGAGCTACATCTCGATGCCGCCGGAAGCCGACCACGATGTGGCCCGCGACCTCGCCCGATTGATGACGCCGTTCGCCGAACGATACGGAGTGATCGAGGCTTAGGCAGGACGCGACGTGCCTTCGCGCAGCTCGAGGCGTTACGGTGTCATAGACGCCCCTGGCTGGCAGAGCGCTTCAACCGCCTGTCCCGCGAGCCCGCAGGCCCATGGGCGTCTGCACAGATGTTGTCGCTGCGCATCTGTGCGCTCATAGGCAATTGACGAACCACAAAGAGGGGCTCTACATGACTGCTCTGACCGCCGATGTCCGCAACGGTATCGACTTCAAGGTCGCTGACCTGTCGCTGGCCGACTTCGGGCGCAAGGAGATCCGACTCGCCGAACACGAGATGCCCGGCCTGATGGCGCTGCGCCGCGAATACGCCGACGTGCAGCCGCTCAAGGGCGCGCGCATCTCCGGCTCGCTGCACATGACCGTCCAGACCGCTGTTCTGATCGAAACCTTGACGGCCCTCGGTGCCGAAGTTCGATGGGCGAGCTGCAACATCTTCTCCACCCAGGACCACGCCGCCGCGGCCGTCGTCGTCGGACCCAACGGAACTCCCGAGGAGCCCAAGGGCACCCCGGTGTTCGCCTGGAAGGGCGAGACGCTGGAGGAGTACTGGTGGGCCGCCGAGCAAATGCTCACCTGGGAGGGCGCGCCGGCGAACATGATCCTCGACGACGGCGGTGACGCCACCATGCTGGTGTTGCGCGGCGCGCAGTACGAGAAGGCCGGCGTCGTTCCCCCCGCCGAAGAGGACGACTCGGCCGAGTGGAAGGTCTTCCTCGAGCTGGTCCGCAAGGGCTACGAGCAGAGCAAGGACAAGTGGACCAAGATCGCCGAGTCGGTCAAGGGTGTCACCGAGGAGACCACCACCGGCGTGCTGCGCCTCTACCAGTTCGAGGCCGCCGGTGAGCTGCCGTTCCCGGCGATCAACGTCAACGACTCGGTCACCAAGAGCAAGTTCGACAACAAGTACGGCACCCGGCACTCGCTGATCGACGGCATCAACCGCGGCACCGATGCGCTCATCGGCGGCAAGAAGGTGCTGATCTGTGGCTACGGCGACGTGGGCAAGGGCTGCGCCGAGTCGCTCGCGGGCCAGGGCGGTCGCGTCCAGGTCACCGAGATCGACCCGATCAACGCGCTGCAGGCCCTGATGGACGGCTATGACGTGGTGACGGTCGAGCAGGCGATCGCCGACGCCGATATCGTCATCACCTCGACCGGCAACAAGGACATCATCACCATCGACCACATGAAGGCGATGAAGGATCACGCGATCCTCGGCAACATCGGTCACTTCGACAACGAGATCGACATGGCCGCCTTGGAGAAGTCCGGCGCGACCCGCATCAACATCAAGCCGCAGGTCGACGAGTGGACCTTCGGTGAGTCGGGCAAGTCGATCATCGTGTTGTCCGAGGGCCGCCTGCTCAACCTGGGCAACGCGACCGGCCATCCGTCGTTCGTGATGAGCAACAGCTTCTCCAACCAGGTCATCGCCCAGATCGAGCTGTGGACCAAGAACGACGAGTACGACAACGCGGTCTACCGCCTCGCCAAGCATCTCGACGAGAAGGTCGCCAAGATCCACGTCGAGGCGCTCGGCGGCACACTGACCAAGCTGACCAAGGATCAGGCCGAGTACATCGGCGTCGACGTCGAAGGCCCGTACAAGCCGGAGCACTACCGCTACTGACGTGGCACTTCGCTCGAAAGTAGTCATTCTCGGAGTCGCGCTGGCCCTGACGGCATGTCAGGGCCAGCCGGCCTCTGAGGAGGCCTCCGCGGAGTCCGAGGTCGCCGCCTCGGGCCCGGCCGCCGACGTCCGTCACGACACCGCAGAGCTCGCGACGACATTTCCCGCGTTGGGCACTCCCGTGTCGGCGTCATGGATCGCGTGGGACAACTCCGACGACCAGACGACCAAGCTGAGTCTTCGATGGATCGACGCGGTCGTGGAGGTCACACCGGAGACGATGACCGGGCTGGTCGACAAGTACGGCGCCGAGGACCTCGGCCATCGCCCCGCGGTTCAGAAGATCCTCGAGCCGGAGCTGCCGCCCGGGCCGTTCCTGACCGGGGTGGAGCTCAACATCTTCTTCGGCGGCCCGCGCAGGAGCACACGGGTGTTCCTCGACCCGCCGGTCAACACCGTTGTCCTGCAGTCCAGCGTCGCCGGCTGAGTGGAATATTTCCGACCCGCGCGCGCCGGGCCCGACGACCTTGCGTTGAGCACACCGCGCGAAACCGGCTCGTGGTCAGCGCAATCGGTGACTAGGCAACCTGCAGCGTGACGAACCTGTCGGTGGGGAGCAGACCCAGTTGCCGGTAGACATTGGGCCGCCAGAGCTGCGCCTGCGAATTCACCACGATGCCGCCCAACGCCCAGCCGTGCAACTGCCCGTCACCGATGACGACCGTCAGGTCCGCGGCCGGATCCTGCGACAACAACTTGTCGCGGAACGCGAGAGCGCCCGGATACAGCTTCTCCTGCGTGCCGATGTACACCGTCGTCGGCGGCATCCCGGTCAGGTCATCGCTCGAAAACGGGTTGACCAGTGGATGATTCAGGTCGAGGTCACCGTTGTAGCGCGGGCCCTCGCCGGGCTCGTTGCGAGGCAGGACCGGATCGTCGATCGCGTCGATCTCCGGACTCGACAGCGTGATGTGAAGGGCGGGGGAGACAAGGACCATCCGTGAGGGCTGAGCCTCCGAAATGACGCACTGGACATCAGATCGGCAGCGGCGCAGCATCTCCTGCACCACCAGCACAGCGTAGGAGCCACCGGACGAATCCCCGTACAAGCTGACGTTGTCCACGCCGTGCTCATCGATCAGCATGGACAGGTAGTCGGCCATCGGGGGCACCAGAGTGGTCACGGTGCCAGTGCCGATCGGGGGAGCCAGCGGATAGATCGGCACGAGCACTGTTGCGCCCGTATCGCGCACCATCTGTGCATAGTCGGTCCACTGCAGCACATTGGCTTCCGTGGCGAAACCGCCGCCGTGCAGCGCCACGACGACCTCGCCCGTCGGCTCCGGTGATGCCAGCTCCCACACCGTCCAGCCGTTGTACTCGCGTTCGGTGACGTCGAGGCCGAGGGTCAGCAGCCGCGGCGGGGAGTCATAGGTGGCCCCCGAGGCGAACCCGCTGAGCAGCTTGATGCCCGTCTCCTCGTTGAGCCATCGCAGGGTGCGCAGGATGTCGGCGACGAGCCGGTCGCTGTAGGTGGGTGGGCCCGTCGTGATCGTCTTCGGTCCTGCCGCAACATCATTGAGGCCGAGCTGACGGTAGATGTCAGGCCGCACCTTCGGGCCCGCCGAATTGAAGGAGAGTCCGCCCAGTGCCCAGTCGTGGAACTGGCCTGTGCCGATGACCGTTGAGACGACGCCGCCGGCTTCCGACCATTTGTCGTGCAGCAGCAGTGTGTCCGGCAACAGGTATTCGAGCTCGCCCACATAGATCGTCGTCGGTGGCAGCGCGGCCAACACCTCGTCTTCGAAGAACAGCGGGCTCAGCAACGGATCCTTCGGGTCCAAGCCGTCGCTCCAATGGTTTTCGCGCGTGTAGAAGTCGAGGTTGCGCACATCGATGATCGGGTCGTCGACGTCGTAGATGGCCGGGTTCGACAGCGACAGGTCGGGCGCGAACGACAGCAGCACCATGCTCGCAGGCACCGGCTCACCGCCGAGAATCAGCTCGCGCACCGCGGCCATCGCCAGCGTCGGCCCTGCAGAGTCCGAGTAGATACTGACGTTCTCCGCGCCGTGGACGTCGATCTGGTCGGAGAGGAACGCCGCCATCGCGGGAACCACTGTGGCAGCCGTTCCGGCGTCTGTCGTCGCGAGCGGGTACATCGGCACGATCACCGTCGCGCCGGTCTCGCGGGCCATATTGGCGTACGAAAGCCAGTGAGTGACAAGCGGTTCGACGATGAACCCCCCGCCGTGCACGGCGACGACCGTCTTGCCGGTCGGGTTCGGCGGACGAAACTCCCACACGTCCCACGTGCTGTCCTCGGACGCCTCGAACTCCGTGCGCCGAACGTCGAGACCGCCCCTGACAAACCATGGCGGGTCATCGTTCTCCAGCACCTTGCCGATGAGTCCGTAGATGTCGACCCCGATGAAGCTGGAGATGCCGCGCATCACATACAGACTCGTGACGATGACCTGATCGAAGAAGCTGGGCTCGTCGGTGTAGACGATCTCGTTCTGCGTCGGGTTGGCGGCGGTTGTCGCGGTGCCGAGTTCCCGCTGCGGGGCGGCCGCCGCGGTCACCAATTGCGCGACGACAGTGGGGGCGGGCTCGTCCTCGGCCGGCAGTGTCTGGTCCGGTGCGTCCACGTCCACGTCCACGTCGACGTCCACGTCCACGTCGACCTCGACGACGGATGTCTTGTCGCCGCCTGGTTCGTCCTCGGCCACCTCGTGTTCGGTGACGTCCTCGTCCTCGGTGACCCCGTCGTCGGTGACGTCCTGGACCCCTCCGCCCTCGGCAGCGCCGTCGTCTCTGGTATCGGTGCGCTCGCTGCGACGCTCGACGGCGTGCTTGCCGCGCGCCGGACCCGCATCGCGCTGCTCCGATGAGTCGGCCGTGCCGGAGTCGTCGGCAGACGCCACCGCGGTTCCCCAGCCCATGAAGACCGCTGCGCCCACCCCAGCCGCCACGGCAAAGTCCGCACCTTTGCCGAATCTCTCACACCCCCGCATTGCGAGAACTATGCGCTGCGCCGTAGCGACAGTCAACGTTGCCCGAGGCGCGGGGCGGCGGCTGGATTAGGCTCGCCGAGTGCTCATCGTCATCGAGGGTGTGGACGGCGCAGGCAAACGCACTCTGACCAACGGACTTCGGGCCGCATTCGAGGCTCACGGCGGCTCCGTGGCGACTCTGGCCTTTCCGCGCTACGGCGTATCGGTGCACGCCGACGTCGCCGCCGAAGCCCTGCACGGCAAGCACGGCGACCTTGCCGACTCGGTCTACGGGATGGCGGTGATGTTCGCGATGGACCGCGCGGGCGCGCGGGAGGAGATCCACCAGCTGTTGTCGACGCACACCGCCGTCATCCTGGACCGCTACGTCGCCTCTAATGCCGCGTACAGCGCGGCCCGTCTGCACCAGGGCGCCGACGGGGAGGTCGTCGCCTGGGTGCGCGACCTCGAATACGGACGCTTGCACCTTCCCGTCCCGGACCGGCAGGTGCTGCTGGACGTTCCGACCGAACTCGCGGCGCAGCGTGCGGTCAGCCGCGCCGCCCAGGAGACAGACCGTGCTCGTGACGCCTACGAGCGCGACGACGGACTGCAACGCCGCACCGGCGCGGTCTACGCCGAGCTGGCCGCCCGACAGTGGGGCGGCCAGTGGGTGGTGGTCCCGCCCGAGGTCGACGCGGCCGAGCTCGCCGCGGCGCTGAAAGTTCCGTAGCCGAGCGAATTGACGATAGGGCAGTTAAGCTCCGGCCAAGGGGGACGTCGCTTCGGCGACCGGTAACAACGAGGGGGATTCGTTGCTCGTTTCACTGCACACACAGGCCGGGCCGCTGCAGACGCTGGACGATCTGCTGTCAGCCATCAGGTCCGCCAGCGAGCGCTTCGACCAGGGCAGGCATGTCGAAGTCCGGTCCTTGGCAGGTCATCTGAGTGCGTTGCTGCACGGGTCCGACGCGCTGATCGGACGGCTGAACCTGGGCGACGCCATGACGTGGGTCGACACCGCCGGGGTGCCCAACCCGAAAACGGCCTGCTCCACGGCGGGCCTGACGTTGATGCGGATCCGCAGCCGTCACCACGGCGCGGGGGAGTTCGTGCCCAAGCTGGCCATGTATCCGCCCGCGCCCATCCGCACCAGAAGCGGCGAGCAGATCTTCAGCGGGTCGCGCATCCCGTTCGAGCACTGGTGGACCAACCCGGTCGTCAAGGACGCGGACGGCGCCCAGTACTCGCGCAAGCAACTCGTGCTCGCACTCGGTGACGCCACCGACGCCGAATCCGCGGCGGCCCGCGACGCGTTGGCGGGCAATCCGTCCCTCGGCTGGGTCGTGCGCGGGGGCGCCGACGTCGACAGGCCGCTCAGCGGGAGCCCCGTCGTCGCCAGCGTTCGCCAGATCGGCTACGAGGTGCTGCAGTCGATCACCGAACAACGCGATGTCATCGACGCCAGGCTGCATCTGCCGGGCTAATCCGCGACGAATACCGGTAAAGACGCAAAACGCCCAGTGTGGTAGCGGGGATTTATCGCCATCTGGTGACACCATGGACACCATGAGGCAAAGGATCCTGGTAGTCGACGACGACCCTTCGCTCGCCGAAATGCTCACCATCGTGCTGCGGGGGGAGGGTTTCGACACCGCGGTCATCGGTGATGGCACCCAGGCGCTGACCGCCGTGCGCGAACTCCGACCCGATCTTGTGCTGTTGGACCTCATGCTGCCCGGCATGAACGGCATCGACGTGTGCCGCGTATTGCGTGCCGACTCCGGTGTGCCGATCGTCATGCTGACCGCCAAGACCGACACCGTCGACGTGGTGCTGGGCCTGGAGTCCGGCGCCGACGACTACGTCATGAAGCCGTTCAAGCCCAAGGAACTGGTCGCCCGTGTGCGCGCCCGGCTGCGCCGCAACGAGGACGAACCTGCCGAACTGCTCTCGATCGCCGACGTCGACATCGACGTCCCGGCTCACAAGGTCACCCGGCAGGGCGAGCAGATCTCCTTGACGCCGCTGGAGTTCGACCTGCTGGTGGCGCTGGCACGCAAACCGCGCCAGGTGTTTACTCGTGATGTGCTGCTCGAACAGGTGTGGGGCTATCGCCACCCCGCCGACACCCGTTTGGTGAACGTGCATGTCCAGCGTCTGCGGGCCAAGGTCGAGAAGGACCCGGAGAACCCGCAGGTGGTGCTGACCGTTCGAGGAGTGGGATACAAGGCCGGACCTCCGTAGGCCATGATCTTCGGTTCGAGGCGGCGCATCCACCGTCGGTCAGCACCGCTGATCCGCGGCTTGGGTGCGCTGGGCCGTGCGCTCAGTCTTGCGTGGCGACGGTCGCTGCAGCTGCGCGTCGTCACACTCACCCTCGGTCTGTCGCTGGCCGTCATCATGGTCCTGGGTTTCGTGTTGACCAGCCAGATCACCGACCGCATCCTCGAAGTCAAGGTCGGCGCCGCCACCGAGGAGATCGAGCGCGCCCGCACCACTGTCAGCGGCATCGTCGGCGGCGAGGAGACCCGCTCGATGGACAGCAGCCTCCAACTGGCGCGCAACACCCTGATCGATCGCAAGGCCGACTCCGGACCGGTGTTGGCGGGCACGTTCGACGCAGTGCTCGTCGTGCCCGGCGACGGACCCCGCGCGGCGACCGCGGCCGGGCCGATTGACCAGGTCCCGAACACGCTGCGCGAGTTCGTCAAAGCCGGGCAGGTCAGCTACCAGTACGCCACCGTGCACACCGACGGGTTCTCCGGGCCTGCGCTGATCATCGGCAGCCCCACCTCGTCCCCGGTCACGAATCTCGAGCTCTACCTGATCTTCCCGCTCAACAACGAAGACTCCACGATCGCGCTGGTGCGCGGAACGATGGCCACCGGCGGCGTGGTGCTGCTCGGACTGCTCGCCGCCATCGCCTTGCTCGTGGCGCGGCAGATCGTGCTGCCGGTGCGGTCGGCGTCGCGCATTGCCGAGCGTTTCGCTGAAGGCCATCTGTCCGAGCGCATGCCGGTGCGCGGCGAAGACGACATGGCGCGGCTCGCGGTGTCGTTCAACGACATGGCCGAAAGCCTGCAGCGTCAGATCACCCAGCTCGAAGAGTTCGGAAACCTGCAGCGCCGCTTCACCTCCGACGTCAGTCACGAACTGCGCACCCCGCTGACGACCGTGCGCATGGCGGCAGACCTGATCCACGACCACGCCGAGGACCTCGATCCCGCTCTGCGGCGTTCCACCGAGCTGATGGTCAATGAACTCGACCGGTTCGAATCCCTGCTCAACGACCTGCTCGAGATCTCGCGCCACGACGCCGGCGTCGCCGAACTCGCCGTTGAGGCCGTTGATCTGCGGTCCATCGTGCAAAGCGCACTGGACAACGTCGGGCACCTCGCCGACGCAGCGAATGTGGAGATGATCGTCGACGTGCCCGCCGAGGACGTCATCGCCGAAGTCGACCCGCGCCGCGTTGAGCGGATCCTGCGCAACCTCATCGCCAACGCCATCGACCACGCCGAGCACAAGCCGGTCCGGATCAGGATGGCCGCCGACGTGGACACCGTTGCCGTCACCGTCCGCGACTACGGCGTCGGACTGCGTCCCGGCGAGGAGAAGCTGGTGTTCAGCAGGTTCTGGCGCGCCGACCCGTCCCGCGTGCGACGCTCGGGTGGCACCGGCCTGGGTCTGGCCATCAGCATCGAAGACGCGCGACTGCACCAGGGACGGCTGGAAGCCTGGGGTGAACCGGGCAAGGGCGCCTGCTTCCGGTTGACGCTTCCGCTGGTGCGTGGGCACAAGGTGACGAGCAGCCCGCTGCCGGTGAAACCGATCGAGCGCACCGGTGCCCAGGCCAGCCGCAGAGTTCGCGAGCCGGCAGGGGAAAGCGTGTGACACGGAATGTCGCAGCGCTGCTGGCGGTGCTCGCGCTCGTTTTGACCGGCTGCGCGGGCGTCCCCAGTTCCTCGTCGCCGCAGGCGATCGGGACCGTCGACCGACCCGCGCCACCCAGCCTGCCCAAGCCGACACCCGGCATGGACCCCGATGTGCTGCTGCGCGAATTCCTCAAAGCCACCGCCGATCCTGCCAACCGGCATCTGGCCGCGCGCCAGTTCCTGACCGACTCCGCATCGAGTTCCTGGGACGACGCCGGTAGCGCGCTGCTGATCGACAACGTGGTGTTCGTCGAAACCCGTTCACCCGAACGGGTTTCGGTGACGATGCGCGCCGACATCCTTGGGTCGCTCTCGGATATGGGAGTTTTCGAGACCGGTGCGGGCGCGCTGCCCGACCCCGGCCCGATCGAGCTGGTGAAGACGACGGGCGGCTGGCGCATCGACCGACTTCCCAACGGCGTCTTCTTGGACTGGCAGCAGTTTCAGGCCACCTACAAACGGCACACGCTGTACTTCGCCGACCCCACCGGAAAGACTGTCGTGCCGGATCCGCGCTACGTCGCGGTGTCCGAACCCGATCAGCTGGCCACCGAATTGGTCAGCAAGCTGATCGCGGGTCCGCGCCCGGAGATGGACAAGACGGTGCGCAATCTGCTGGGTGCGCCGCTGCGGCTGCGCGGCCCCGTGACGCGCGCCGACGGCGGCAAGACCGGCATCGGCCGCGGATACGGCGGTGCCCGGATCGACCTGGAGAACCTGTCGACGACCGATCCGCACAGCAGGCAACTGCTTGCCGCGCAGCTCATCTGGACGCTGTCGCGGTCGGGCATCAACGGTCCGTATGTGATCAACGCCGACGGTGCGGCACTCGACGACCGCTTCGCCGAGGGCTGGGACACCGGCGACGTGGCCGCGACCGACCCGGGAGCCCTCGACGGCGCAGCGGCAGGCCTGCACGCGTTGGTCGGGGGATCGCTGGTGCGGCTCGACGGTCAGCGCGCGCCACGCGTGTCGGGGCCGTTCGGACAGATGCCGAGCCAGACCGCGGCGTCACTGTCGCGGTCGGGCCAGGAGGTCGCCTCGATCGTCACGCTGCGGCCCGGCGCCCCCGACATGGCATCGTCCCTCTGGGTGGGGCCGTTGGGCGGCAACGCTTCTCAGGCGATGGACGGCCGCATTCTGAGCCGGCCGAGTTGGTCACTCGACGACGCCGTCTGGGTCGTCGTCGACGGCAACAACGTCGTGCGCGTCATCCAGGACGCGTCCGGACAACCCGCCCGAATCCCGGTCGATGCCACCGCCGTGCTGACTCGCTTCCCCGGCGTGATCACCGAGTTGCAGCTCTCGCGGGACGGGACGCGCGCGGCCATGATCATCGACGGCAAGGTCATCCTTGCCGGGGTGGAGCAGACGGCGAACGGCGGTTTCGCGCTGACGTATCCGCGTCGACTCGGCTACGGCCTCGGCGAGACGGCCGTCTCGCTGTCCTGGCGGACCGGCGACGACATCGTGGTGACGCGCACCGATCCGCAGCACCCGGTGTCCTACGTCAATCTCGACGGGGTCGACTCCGACGGGCCCAGCCGCAACCTGCTCATGCCGGTCAAGACGGTCGCCGCTAACCCGTCGGCGGTGTATGTCGCCGACGGGCGAGGCGTGGTGCAGCTGTCCGGCTCGGCAGCCGAAGAACCCGGATGGGTCGAAGTGCGTCCGCTGATGGCTGCCGGTGCGCTGCCGGTCCTGCCCGGCTGAGACTGAACGTGCTGCCGGAACAGCCCTCCGGCAGAGGCTCGACAGAGAGGTATTCGGCATGTCCATCGAGGTTCCCCGGAAAACGGTGCTCGCAGGCGCGGGGATCGGCTTGGCGGCGGCAGCAGTCGCCGCGTGCGCAAGCGGTTCGGAGTCGCCGGCTCCCGAGGCGTCATCTGCATCGTCGGCCCCCGAGTCGACGGCGCCGGCGGGCGACGCGCTCGCCACCACCGCGGAGGTCCCGGTGGGTTCGGGGGTCATCGTCGGGGAGGTGGTCCTGACGCAACCGGTCGCCGGTGACTACAAGGGTTTCTCGGCGGTGTGCACGCATACCGGGTGCCTGCTCAACGAGATCGCCGACGGGACGATCAACTGCCCGTGCCACGGCAGCAAGTTCAGCCTCGACGGCGCGGTCGTGAACGGACCTGCCAGCAAGCCGCTGGAGCCGGTGGCCATTGACGTGCAAGGCGATTCGATCGTGAAAGGCTGACCGTTCAGCCACGCGGTCCGCCGTCCACGCTCGAATCGGCGCGCACGAAGACCACCGCCAGCGCGGCGAACATCAGCGGAATCGCGACCAGATTGGGCGCGGCGACGACCGGGACGTAGGCGCTGGCGACGTTCACAGCGCCCAGCACCAGGCCGAAAAACGTCAACCACCTTGGTATCGGCCGGATGCGCAGCGTCGCGACGGCTACCAGGATCAACCAGATGCCCAGCGCGAAGCGCGTGCCCGCGCTCATCGCGTTGTGGACGGCGTTGGTCAGTTCAAAGATTGTCGTCATAGCGGAGCCCTGCGCGCTGTAGAGGTCCGCGAGCACCGGCAAAGACGCGACACGAACCACGCTCAGCGCGATGAAGCCCACCGCTGCGGCGATGCCGAAGCCCAGCGCGGTCCGGCACAGCGCGGCCGGCGTGTTCCGCTGCGTCAGAAGCTGCGTGACGATCACCACCGCGAGGAGCGACAACCCCACCAGCCCATCGAGCGCCGGAAACACCAGCATCGCGGGGTGGGAATCCAGCACCGGCAGCAGCCGGGCCGGATCTTCCAGATCGCGCGGGCCGGTGAGACCGACGATCGGGTTGATGGCGAGGATGAACACAATGAAGGTCAGCCACAGCACTGCCTGTGCGGCGGCGGCGAAGGCGCCAATTCTGTTCGTGGACACGATGATCCTCCGCACTAGTCGGTGTGCAGTGCCGAGCGGATGACGTCGTCCATCGTATTCTCTACCCCGACGCTCTCCACCACGACGCGGTGGACGACACCATTCCACGGGTTCGGTGGTGCGTATTCGTCGCTTGCGCCCGGACCAGCCCGGCCGGCAGCGCCAGGGCGCCCGTGGCCCGCCCGTCGATGACGAACACAGCGAAACCACCTGTCGAATGCCGAGAGAGAACAGCACCCGTTCGGTGAGTCGGGCGTGTCGACAACACCAGAGGAGACGTGGTCGGTGGTGGCGTTGCATCCGTAAGCGGTGATCGCCCGCGACCGAACTGGAACTCAGCGATGAGGAGCTGCGCGACGGCGTCCGCGCCGAGATCGCCCGGATTCTTGCTGGCGCCGTCGCGAGTGAGAAACCAGGGCTGTGAATCGCCCGTCATCCACAGCCAGGAATGATATTCCGCGGGAAGGGCGCCCGGGATTGTCGGAGCGTGGGGCCACACTGTGGCCGTGCTCGACCTCGTCCTTCCTTTGCAGTGCGGCGGCTGCGATGCCGTCGCGACCCCGTGGTGTCCCGAATGCGCCGAGGCGCTCAGGGTCCGCGACGACGAACCGCACCTGATCACGCCCCGGCTCGACCCCGGTGTACCGGTGCTGTCGCTCGGGCGCTACGCAGGCCCACGACGACGCGCCATCGTCGCGTTGAAAGAGCATGGCCGCACCGATCTTTACGGCCCGCTCGCGGCAGCGCTGCACGACGCGATCGAGCACCTGCTCGTGTGGGGGGTCCTCCAGCTGCCGCTGAGGCTCGTCCCCGCGCCCACCCGCCGCTCATCAGCCCGCCGCCGTGGCGGCGACCCCGTCACCAAGATCGCGAAAGCCGCCGCCGGTCCAGGCGTCACCGTGGCGCCGGCCCTGCGCTTCAGGGCTTTCACTCGCGACTCCGTCGGGCTGTCGAGCTCGGCGCGGCAACGCAACGTCGCCGGCCGCGTGCGCCTCCTCGCCACCGTCCGGGGCGCCGTCGTGTTGGTGGACGACGTCGTGACCACCGGCGCCACCATGACCGAGTCTGTGCGCGTTCTACACACCGCCGGAGTCGACGTCGTGGCCGCTATAGCACTCGCCAACGCCTAACCCGGTACCGCACCGGACCGAAAGCGGACATCACCCGTCCGCGATGCCCGGAGCCGCCAGCGCCGGCACCACATCTTCGCGGTGCAGCACGGATCTGGCCGCGACGCCGAACTGATGCAGTTTGTCGACGACGGTCTGACCTTCCGGGGTGTGTCCCCAGATGCTGATTCCCTGATAGGTCGTTGGCTGCCAGGTGGATTCGTCCACCACGAGGGGATTCCATCCGACCTCCCACTCGAACCCCGACGGCGTCAACGCGTAAAAGGACAGTTCCTTGTCGTTGGTGTGCTGTCCCACCGACAACGCCATGTCGAAGCCGAGCTGGGTGACCCGCTGATAGGAGGCCACCATGTCGTCGAGGGAGGCCACCTGGACGTTGACGTGTTGCACCCGGGTGCGAATCGGGTTGACCGGCAACAGGTTCACCGATGCGATGGCGACCGAGTGATGACGCTCGTTGACCCGCAGGAAGCGAATCTTGAGCTTCATGCCGTTGATGGTCTCGTCGATGTAGTCGGACAGGCGGGCGTCGAACACGTGGTTGTAGTAGCCGCGCACCAGGTGCGGTTTTTTCGTGGCCAGCGCGACGTGCCCCATGCCGCCGGCTCCGGTCACGAATCCGCTGCCGGGGATGTCGATCGGCATCGATGTGGTGTGCGCGGCGGTGTACACCTCTTGGCTGAGTCCGTTCGGCCCGGGAAAGCGAAGGAACCGCTCGACGCCGCGCAGCTTGGCCTCGTCGTCGGAACCTTCCACGCTCGGCACCTGATGGTCGGCGACACGGCGACTGATCTCGTCGAAGGTGGTGTGGTCGTCGAGCTGCCAGCCCAGCGCCACGACATCCTCGGCCGGGCCCCGCTGCAGTAGCACCCGGCATTCGTTGGCGTCGAGCCGGAACCGCATGGTGTCCGAGGCCATCTCGTCGACGTGCATCCCGATCGCGTCCCGGCCGAACCGCCGCCAGTCGTCGAACTTTTCAGTCTCGATGACGACGTAGCCCAGGTGCACGTTGCCGAATACCGACGTGTGCGCAGCGACCATCACCGACCTCCCAAGAACGTGGCGGTGACGGCGTTGAACAGCTCGGCGCGCTCCCACTGGACCCAGTGGCCGGTGTTGGCGGCGACGAGCACGTCTGCGTTGGGCATCCGGTTGCCCAGCATCGCTGCGCCGCTTGGCTTGTTGACCTTGTCCTCGCGCCCCCAGATAACCAGCGTGGGCGTTGCAAGCGTGGTCAGCCGAGCATCCCGGGTGAAGTCCATCCGCCATAGCGTGCGCAGGCCGGCGGGGCGCTGCAACGGCGGCTTGGCCACCACTTCGGGATCAATCGAAGCGCGGTAACGGGATTCGATCAGCGATTCGGGCACCGCGTCGCCGTCGTGAACGAGGTAGGTGCGGATGAAGGCGCGCAGTTTGTCGATGCTCGGACCGTCGCCGCCGTAGTAGGCGAGCAGGCTCTTCAAGCCGTCGGTGGGCAGTCCACGCGTCGTGCCGACGCCGCCCGGGCCCATCAGCACGAGTTTGTCCACCCGGTGCGGGGTGTCCAGGGCGAGCCGCAGAGCGCATGCCCCGCCGTAGGAGTTGCCGACCAGATGCGCAGAGTCGATGCCGAGTTGATCGAGCATTCCCCGGATGTGGTGGGCGAGGTAGCCGAAGGGGTCGCTACCGTCCACACCTTTCGACGAGCGGCCGTAGCCGGGCATATCGGGAACGATGACGTGGAAGCGCTCGGCGAGGGCGTCGATGTTGCGGGAGTAGTTCGACACCCCCGAGGCGCCAGGACCGCCGCCGTGAAGGAGGACGACGGGCGCGCCCGCGCCCTTCTCGGCAAGGAAGATCTCTCTGCCGTCGACGCGAACTGTGCGTTCGGTGATTGTGCTGCTGGTCATTTCGTGTCCTTACGCGATGAATCCGGCGGGAGGTGTGGGCAAGGGTTGGTTGGTGTGCGCGCCGGCGTAGATGAACCCGTCGGGGCGCACCACGACCGTGGACGCGTTCTTTTTTTCGAGCCACCGAGTCAGCGACCCGTCACAGTCGACGATGCTGTCGGGGCCCGGCACCGTCCCGGGTGAGGTGATCCTGATGATGGGGACGCCGGCTGATCGCCAGGCGGACACATCGGGTGGCGACCCGACGTGCAGAACGTTCCAACGGCCACCGAGGACGTCGTCGAGACGGACGGTGTCACCCTTCTCGTCCATGACGGACGGCTGGGGGATCAGCCAACCGGTCGCGCCATTGCCGTTGTTCGCCACGAACCCGTCTCCGTAGTGGGCATCGGGCAGCCACCGGTGATTTCGCAGCCAGGTGAGGAAGTAGGGCAACCGGCTGGCGGTGCGGAAGATGTGGTTGCGCGCCGTAGCGCGCCAGCGGTTGCGCTGGATGATGAGCTTGCCGGTCTTGACGGCCCGCTCGGTGACTTCCTTGACGTGGGGCAACCGTTCGGCCTGATAGGTGTCCAGCACCGACTCGGGCAGTTTGCCGCCCAGCACCGCGGCGAGTTTCCAGCACAGGTTGCCGACGTCGCGCACACCGGCGCACATGCCTTGACCGATCCAGGGGGGCATGGCGTGGGCGGCATCACCGGCGAGGAAGATCCTCCCGACCCGCCACCGGTCGGCGAACCGGACATGGTGGCTGTAGCAGGCATAACCGAGGATCTCGACGTTCTTTTCGCTGATTCCCTGTCCGCGCAACACCTTCCAGATCGCGTCCTCGTTGAGCAGGTCGCGTTCGTCCTCGTCGCCCCGGACCGGGAACTCCCAACGGTGATGGCCCAGCGGGGTCGGGCAGTCGACGGTGGGCCGATCGGGGTTGCAGTGGAAGCGGAGCCGATCGTGGCCCGGCCACTCGACGAGCACCTTGGTGTCGATGACGATCCAGCGTTCGGCGAAAGTGCGTCCACTGAAACCGATTCCGAGCTGCGCGCGGGTTGCGCTCGACCCACCGTCGGCGGCGATCACGTACGACGCCCGGATCCGGCGGAACTCGTCGACCCTGAGGTCGGCAAGCATCAACTCGACGTGATCTGGTCGCTGGATGAGCCGCAGGCATTCATGCTCGAGCAGCAGGGAGACGTTGGGGAAGCGGTCGACGCCGGCCCGCAGCACCTTTTCCAGGGCGGGTTGATAGATGAACTGTTGGGGTGGGTGGCCGTTGCCGCGGGAGGCGGGAAGCAGTTTGACGAACGGTACCCCGTCGGCGTCGACGAAGTTCGCTCCGCAGCCCGGTTGCATGTCGGCGTTGAGCCGATCAGCGAGCCCGACCTGCTGCCAGATCCGCAGCACTTCCTCGTCGGTGGAGATGGCGCGTGCACGCGCATAGATGTCGGGGTCGCGTTCGACCACCACGACGGTGAGCCCCATTTGTCCCAGCAGGTTCGCCGCGGTGACGCCGACGGGGCCGTAGCCGACGATCGCAACGTCGTAAGTCATCTGATCGGCCACGATCGGCTCCTTTGTCCGCAGTTGTTAATGTAGTGATCCATACAGTAAGCTCGGGATGCGTGATCGTCAACACCCCTGAGGAGGCCGCGTGACCGATGTCAACTCTTCGAAGTCGTCCGGAAACCGGGCGCGGCGAACCCGCGTCAACGGTGAGCAGTCCCGGGAACGCATCCTCGATGCTGCGACGGAAGTCGCGACCGAGCGCGGCTACGACGGCACCACGATCTCCCTGGTCAGCAAGAAGAGCGGGTTACCACCCACCTCGATCTATTGGCATTTCACGGACAAGGACGACTTGATCGCGGCCGTCATCGAGCGCAGTTTCGCGCGCTGGCTGGCCGCGCTGGACTGGCCGGGCGCCGAGGCGCTGCACGTCCAGGCCAGGCTCATCGGACCGCAGGTCGCCAAAGCCCTGCTGGATGCGCCCGACTTCCTCCGACTCGGGCTGATGCTGGCACTGGAGCACCGTCCGGTGGAACCGCGCGCACGCGAGATGTTCCTGCAGGTCCGCGCGGAGGCCTTCCGCCGATTCGAAGGGATCATTCGTGGCCTCGCCCCAGAACTGGATGACGAGGGTGCGCGGTTGATCACGACCTACGCGATAGCCGGAGCCGACGGGTTGTTCATCGCCAAAGAAGTCGGCGGCGACTCCGTCGACCTCATCGCGTTGTTCGAACTCCACGCCCGGGTGGTCTTCGAGGTGGCGCACACCCTGATCGGTTCGGCGGGAGAGTCTGCATGACCAATGCATCCGATCACCTGGTCGCCGCTGCTGACCTGCTGTACGAGGCGCAGTGCCGAGCGGTCCCGATCCCACCGTTGACCGAAACCTATCCGAATCTCACTGTGGAACAGGCGTATTGGATCCAGCGCCTGAACCTGGCCCGCAACGTCTGTCGGGGTGCGGTGTTGGCTGGGCGCAAGATCGGGTTGACGTCCGCGCCCATGCAACGGCTCCTCGGCGTCGACGAACCGGACTTCGGCTACGTCCTCGACGAGATGGTGCACACCGACGGAGCCGAAGTGCCCGCAGCCGCCTTCTGCGCCCCACGCGTCGAGCCCGAGGTCGCCTTCCTGCTCGGTGCGCCGCTGACCGGCCCCGGCGTGACCGCCGGTGACGTGATGGCGGCAACCGAGGCGGTCGCCCCGGCGTTGGAGATCGTCGACAGTCGGATCGCCGACTGGCGCATCGCGCTCGCCGACACCATCGCCGACAACGCGAGCTCAGGGGCGGTGGTGCTGGGGCAGTGGATACCGGTCGCGCAGGCGCCCGCGCTGCCCGACACCACGGCCACGCTCGTCGTCAATCACACCGCCGTCGATACCGGAACAGGCGCCGCAGTGATGGGCGATCCCGCCCTCGCCGTCGCCTGGCTGGCCAACGCGCTGGCCGCGTTCGACGTGTCGCTCGAGGCGGGCCAGCTCGTGATGTCAGGCTCCTACACCACGGCTGCGTTCGTTGATTCCGGAGACCGGGCATCGGCTCACATCAGCGGGTTGGGGACTGTCACAGCGAGTTTCGGTTGAGAAAAGTTCGGCTTGATCGTCCGCCGGCGGTGGAGACCTGCGTGTGCCTCGTCGTCATCGGGATCATGCAGGTCGGGTGGCGCCGACCGCTGACCTGAGCGCGGCGTCCTGCAAACCGGCGTGGCGGCCGAGCGGGCACGGGCGGTACGGCGCGGCGGCAGCCGATTACCCCGACATCAATCCCTCGTGAAGAACTGAAAACAGGTCGGCTGAATCAGTGGCACGGCAGGTGAACAGCGACTACCGTCGGCACCAATCATCCGTGAACACTTCACGGCGGCGCTCAGAACGAAAGCGCCGGTATCGCGTCAGCGGTAGGAGGTGATCAGTCGACACCTTGCTCCGGCGAGCGGCGCGATCACTTATGCCCCGTCGGCGCGATTTCTTCCTGGCCGGCACGCCACCGCGTGCAATTGCGAAAGAGAATCGAGTTGCCAAGTATGTCAAGTCATTCCGTCAGGTCCGACAGCACGATGGTCATGGATTCCGAAAGCACGAGCGACGTTTCAGACCAACCCAGCGCCGAGGTCGTGGTCAAAGGCCGCAACGTGGAAGTCCCCGACCACTTCCGGGTGTACGTCGCCGAGAAACTCTCCCGGCTGGAACGTTTCGACCGCTCGATCTACCTCTTCGACGTCGAGCTCGACCACGAGAAGAACCGCCGCCAGCGCAAGAACTGTCAGCATGTGGAGATCACCGCCAGGGGCCGCGGGCCCGTCGTGCGCGGAGAGGCGTGCGCCGACAGCTTCTACGGCGCCTTCGAAGGTGCTATGAGCAAACTCGAAGCCAGGCTGCGCAAAAGCAAGGACCGCCGAAAGATCCACTACGGCGACAAGACGCCCGTCTCGCTGCACGAAGCGACAGCACTCGACCGGCTCGAAGCGGCGTTCGCCCCGCTCACACAAGCCGCTGCCCCGCCCGAGGCCGCCGTCGAGGAGCACGAGCCCGGTCGCATCGTGCGCGTCAAGGAGCATCCCGCCGAACCGATGACGGTCGACGACGCCCTCTATGAGATGGAGCTCGTCGGTCACGACTTCTTCCTCTTCCACGACAAGGAGTCCGACCGGCCCTGTGTCGTCTACCGCAGGCACGCCTACGACTACGGATTGATCAAGCTCGCCTGAACGCTTGACTGGGCAGGAATCCCTCGCGAACGCAGTTCCGGGGGATTCTTGCTGCGCGGACCGATGCACAGGCTGCTGTTGGGGCGCGTCGCCTACGATGGTGACGGTCTGTCGCGATGCCGTATCCGACGGAGTTCAGACGAAGAAAAAGGGTTATCAGCGTGCTTGGGAAGTTGCTCCGTATCGGCGAGGGCCGCATGGTCAAGCGCCTCAAGGGGGTGGCTGACTACGTCAACACCCTGTCCGACGACATGGAGAAGCTCTCCGACGCCGAACTACGCGCCAAAACCGACGAGTTCCGGGGCCGTCTCGAGAACGGCAAAGAAGACCTCGACGATCTGATGCCCGAGGCGTTCGCCGTCGCCCGCGAGGCCGCCTGGCGCGTGCTCAACCAGCGTCACTTCGACGTCCAGGTGATGGGCGGAGCGGCGCTGCACTTCGGAAACGTCGCCGAGATGAAGACCGGTGAGGGCAAGACCCTGACCGCCGTGCTCCCCGCGTATCTCAACGCACTCGCCGGCAAGGGCATGCACATCGTCACGGTCAACGACTACCTGGCCAAACGCGACGCGGAGCAGATGGGCCGTGTACACCGCTTCCTCGGCCTCGACGTCGGTGTCATCCTGTCCCAGCTGACGCCTGACCAGCGCCGGGCCGCCTACGCCGCGGACATCACCTATGGCACCAACAACGAGTTCGGCTTCGACTATCTGCGCGACAACATGGCGCTGCGCCTCGAAGACTGCGTCCAACGGGGCCACAACTTCGCCATCGTCGACGAGGTCGACTCCATCCTGATCGACGAGGCCAGGACTCCGCTGATCATCTCGGGTCCCGCCGACGGCGGTTCGAACTGGTACACAGAGTTCGCCCGTCTCGCTCCGCTGATGGAGAAGGACGTTCACTACGAGGTCGACATCAAGAAGCGCGTCATCGGCATCAACGAGGTCGGCGTCGAGTTCGTCGAAGACCAGCTGGGCATCGAGAACCTCTACGAGGCCGCCAACTCGCCGCTGATCAGTTACCTGAACAACTCGATCAAGGCCAAGGAACTCTTCGAGCGCGACAAGCACTACATCGTCCGCAACGGCGAAGTCCTCATCGTCGACGACTTCACCGGCCGCGTGCTGATCGGTCGTCGCTACAACGAAGGGCTGCACCAGGCCATCGAGGCCAAGGAGCACGTCGAGATCAAGGCCGAGAATCAGACGGTCGCCACGATCACGCTGCAGAACTACTTCCGCCTCTACGACAAGCTCGCCGGCATGACCGGTACCGCCGAGACCGAGGCCGCCGAGCTGCACGAGATCTACAAGCTGGGCGTTGTGCCGATCCCGACCAACCGGCCGATGATCCGCACCGACCAGTCCGATCTGATCTACAAGACCGAGGAAGCCAAGTTCATCGCGGTCGTCGACGACGTCTCCGAGCGCTATGAGAAGGGTCAGCCGGTGTTGATCGGCACGACGAGCGTCGAACGCTCCGAGTTCCTGTCGCGCCAGTTCGAGAAGCGCCGCATCCCGCACAACGTCCTCAACGCCAAATACCACGAGCAAGAGGCGGGCATCATCGCCGAGGCCGGCCGGCTCGGCGCGATCACCGTCGCCACCAACATGGCAGGCCGCGGTACCGACATCGTGCTCGGCGGCAACGTCGACTACCTGCTGGACCGCCGCTTGCGTCAGCGCGGACTCGACCCCATCGAGACCGCAGACGAGTACGAGCAGGGCTGGCACGAGGAACTTCCGCACGTCAAAGAGCAGGTCGCCGCCGAAGCCAAGGACGTCATCGCGGCGGGCGGGCTCTACGTGCTCGGCACCGAGCGCCACGAGTCGCGCCGTATCGACAACCAGCTGCGCGGCCGTTCCGGTCGTCAGGGCGACCCGGGCGAGTCGCGTTTCTACCTGTCGCTGGCCGACGAGCTGATGCGCCGCTTCAACGGCGCGACGCTGGAGACGCTGCTGACCCGGCTGAACCTGCCAGACGACGTGCCGATCGAGGCCAAGATGGTCTCGCGCGCCATCAAGAGCGCACAGACGCAGGTCGAGCAGCAGAACTTCGACATCCGCAAGGAAGTCCTGAAGTACGACGAGGTGATGAACCAGCAGCGCAAGGTCATCTACGCCGAGCGCCGCCGCATCCTGGAAGGCGAGAACCTCGCCGAGCAGGCCGAGAAGATCCTGGTCGACGTGGTCACCGCGTACGTCGACGGCGCCACCGCGGACGGCTACTCCGAGGACTGGGATCTGGAGAAGCTGTGGGAGGGCCTCAAGCAGCTCTACCCGGTCAGCATCGATCACCACGATCTGATCGACTCCGACGCCGTCGGGGAGCCGGGCGAACTGACCCGCGAAGAACTGCTCGACGCGCTCGTCACCGACGCCAAACGCGCGTACGCGGCGCGCGAGGCCGAGATCGAGGAGATCGCCGGCGAGGGCGCGATGCGACAGCTCGAACGCAACGTTCTGCTGAATGTGCTCGACCGCAAATGGCGCGAACATCTCTACGAGATGGACTATCTGCGTGAAGGCATCGGCCTGCGCGGGCTGGCGCAGCAGCGTCCCGAGGTGGAGTACGCCCGCGAGGGTTACGACATGTTCATCGGCATGCTCGAGGGCATGAAGGAGGAGTCGGTCGGCTTCCTCTTCAACGTCCAGGTCGAGCGTGCGCCCGCCCCGGCCGTCTCGGCGCAGGCGACACCGACTGGGCTGGCCGAGTTTGCCGCCGCTGCGGCGCAGCAGGCAGGTGCGGTGGCCACCAAAGAGCGCCCGGCAGGATCTGAGCGGCCCGCCGCTGTGGGATCTGAGCGGCCCGCCGCTGTCGGCCTGCGCGCCAAGGGAATCGACGACCAGCAGCAGCGACTGACCTACTCCGGCCCCTCCGAGGACGGTGGGGTCGAGGTCAAGCGCTCTGGGGCGCCGTCGACGGCGGGGACCACCCGCAAGGAGCGTCGCGAAGCCGCGCGTCAACAGCAGAAGGCCGGCAAGCACTCCAGGCGCGGCTGACTCAGCCGATCTGCAGCGCCACAAGCCGCCAGCCGTCCCGATGGCGTTCGATGCGGCCGGCGATGGCGTGGACGCGACCACTTCGGGTGAACGATGCGAACACCTCCGCCGCACTCACCTCGTCCGTTGTGCCCGAGCCTGCCGAGCGGACCCGGACGCGGCGCAACGCGGCGCTGCCTGCGCGGGGCGCCCCGGCGCGGGCGATGACGCAGTCGATGAGGAACGGCGTCATCAGCGGACGCAATTGGGCGACGGGCCTGCGTCGGTCGATCACCTCGATCACCTGGCGCAGTGCGGTTTCGGCGAAGGTGACCGCGGATCGGGGCGGCGGGATCTCGCGGTGGGCGGGCCGAGGGGAAGACAGAGAGCGTGGGG
>NZ_LWCS01000023.1 GCF_001650495.1 Mycolicibacterium iranicum
GGTAAGGGTGGCGCGGGGGGATCCGGCGGCCCCGCCGGAAAGGGCGGGCAAGCCGGCTCAGTCGGCGTTTTCGGTGGGCGTGGCAACGCCGGAAACGACGGTAATGTCGGCAGCGGCGGTCAGGACGGCTCGGACGGTGCCGCCGGGAAGGCCGGATCCGACGGTTGAGGATCCGACATCGGACTTGGCGAGTGACGCTCAGGAAATGAGCGACCCCAGCGCGGCATCGATCGCGCTGTCACCCGAGATGACGTCGAACGTCGTGCCCGCGGTCTGCGGTGCATCCAGCACCGCGACCAGCACGGCCGCGACGTCGGCCCGGGGGATGCTGCCGCGGCCGGTGTGTTCGGCGATCGTCACTCTGCCTGTGGCGTCGTCGTCGGTCAGCTGACCTGGCCGCACGATCGTCGCGAGAAGCTCGGTACGCGAACGGATCACGTCGTCTGCGGCGCCTTTGGCGCGTAAATAGGTGGTGAAGACGTCTTCGTCCTCGTCGACGGGAATGTCGGCGTCGGCTCCCATCGCCGAGACCATCACATAGCGCTGCACCCCGGCCGCCTCGGCGGCGTCGGCGAGCAGGATTGCGGCGTCGCGGTCGACGGTCTCCTTGCGGGCGGCGCCGCTGCCCGGGCCGGCTCCCGCGGCGAAGATGACCGCATCGGCTCCCCGCAGATGGGTCGATACGACGCCGTTGGTGGTGTTCTCCAGGTCGACGACGATCGGCTCCGCGCCGGCGACACGCACCTCGTCGGCGTGGTCGGGGTTGCGGATCAGACCCGCCACCGAGTCGCCGCGGGCCGAGAGCAGCCGTTCGGTGATCAGTGCGATCTTGCCGTGCCCTCCGGCGATGACGACGCGCATGCGGCCTACTTTCTTCGGCGCCGCATCAGCTTCGCGAACTCCACTGTCGAACGGCGCACCGATTCGAATTCGAGCGACACCAACAATGTATCCACCATCGCGAACGGGAGTGTAGTGGCGACCGCGCCGCGTCCGTATTCGAGGTGCCACGACCCGGGGTGGATGGTCAACCCGCGGGCGTGGCCGCGCTCCAGGCAGGTGCGCTCGCCGGGGCGCAGCGGCGGCAGCGCCTCGGTGTCGTCGGACTCCAGGTCGTAGGAGTCGATCTGCCCGGCAAGAAGGAACTTGTAAATGTCGACATGCTTGTATCGGCCGGAGAAACCCTGTGTGCCGGTGGGTGATCCGAAGATGACGACGTATTCGCGGGGACTGAAGTAGAGGAACTGGACCTTGCCGAGGACACCCCCGGCCTTGCTGCCGACCCAGCGGCCGGGTGCGGCGCTGATCAGGTTGGGGTATTGCGCGGCGAGCAGTTCGACGGTCTGGGGAATCAGCAGGTCGTCCACCGGCAGGCCGACCACCTGCTTGGCCACACCGTGAAGCACGTCGGGGTCGATCCTGTATTTCATCGGTCGAACTCCAGGGGCAGGCTGGTGGGGCCACTGAGGCCGAGCAGCGGCTTCCACGGCACGGGACCCGCTGCCCGCGCGTGGGGCAAGCGTACCGACAGGATCTTCAGCGCTTCGGCGAGTTCGAGGCGTGCCAGGTTGGCCCCGAGGCAGTAGTGCACGCCGCCGCCGAAGGTCAGGATGGGCGGAGGGTCGCCCCTGGAGATGTCGAAGCGGGTCGGGTCGGCGTACACCGTGGCGTCCCGGTTGGCCGCATACGTGTTGACGACGATGAATGTTCCTGCGGGAAAGAGGTATTCGCCGATCTCGACGTCTGCGGTGGCGCTGCGTACGGTGCTGCACATCGAGGGGGAGTGCCGCATCGTCTCCTCGACGGCGCACATTGCCAGTTCCGGGTGTTCACGCAGCACGGCCCACTGCTCGGGATGGTCGCACAGCACCTGCATCGATGCGGCGAGCTGGCTGCGGGTGGTGTCGGTGCCGGCCACCAGGACCGAGAACGCCAGCATGCGCAGCTCACCGGCGTCGAGACGGTCACTGCCGTCCTCGATCCGGATCAGATCGGACAGCAGGTCGTCGGTCAGGTTCTGCCGCCGGGCCTCGATCATGCCGTCGATGTAGTCGTCGAACTCGCCCCACGCCTCCAGCACGATCGGCTCTTCCTCGGCGAGATCGCAGTCGAAGCTCACGATTTTGAAGATGTCCTCCGCCCACCGCGAGAACTGCTGCCAGTCCTCGCGTGGGGCGCCGAGGAGCGCGCAGATGATCGGGATCGGGTACGGCCTTGCGACATCATCGACGAACTCGCAGCGGCCCGCGTCCTGGACCGCATCGAGGAGCTCGTTGACCACCGTATGGATCGCGTCGTGCATGCGTGCCGTCGCACGAGGGGTGAAAGCCCGGGACACCAGGCTGCGCAGTCGCCGGTGCTCAGCGCCCTCCATGTTCAAGATGCTGTGAGTCACCCTGTCCCACAACGGTCCTGACGTGATGCCGTGCGCCGACAGATGGATGCCGGGCGGAATCACGAACCTCGGGTCGCGCAGAACGGTGCGCGCCATCCCGTAGGACAGCACCTCGGGTCCGATCGGTCCGAGGGCCACGGGAGCGGCTTGCTGCGCCGCGTGGAACTGCGGGTAGATCTCCTGTGGGGTGTCGGTGAAGCCGTAGTCCAGGGTCGGCAGCCCGGCGTCGAACACGCTGGGTTTGGCAGTGAGGGCGGTCACGGTGCCGTCCTCGTCAGGATCAGCGGGAGCGTCGGTAGCGTGCACGTCGCCGACGGCCAGGTGATTTCGGGGACGTAGCCCGGCGCAAGCTCGAATTCGGGGATGCGGGCCAGCCACTCGGTGACGACGAGTTTGAGTTCCATCCGTGCCAGATGTGCACCGAGACAGCGGTGCGGGCCGCCGCCGAAACCCCAGTGCTTGTGTAGCTTTCCGTCGAGCACGAAGTCGTCGCCGGAGTGATCGTCGGTACCGTCGCGGTTGATCGCGCCGATGCAGAGTCGTACCTCCGCACCTTGAGGCAGTTCGACACCGGCGACGGTGACGGGGCGTGTGGTGACGCGGCCGACGATCGGTGCCGCGGGTTCGAGCCGAATCATCTCCTCGACGAAACCGGCCACGCCGTGAAGATTCTCGATCAGCGCTGCCCGTAGCCGAGGCCTGCGGGCGAGCTCGAGCATCGTCGCGCCGATGCTGGACGTGACGGTGTCGAGACCGGCCAGGACGAAGACGAGGGACAGCCCGACGGCCTCGTTGTCGGTCAGCGGCTCGTCGCTGTGGAGCAGCTGCGACAGGACGCCTTCTCGCGGCTGATCACGTTGCTGTGCAACGGCTTCGGTCAGATAGGTGTACAGCTCCACCGCAGGGGTGAGGTCAACGCTTGACGGGTCGGTGGTCAGGCTGAAGGCGATGATCGCGTCCTTCCACGCGATGAGCCGTTTACGGTCCTCGACGGGAAGCCCGAACAGTGTCAGGAACACCTGGGACGGATAGGGGGTGGCCAGCTCGGCCATCACCTCGCAGGTGTCGTGCGAGGCGATCTCCTCGATGATGTCTATGGCCTGGCCCTGCAACGACGGCAGCAGGGCGCCCAACGTCTGCGGACTGAAGAAGGGATGCAGGATGTGCCGGTACCTGGTGTGTTCCGGCGGATCGAATCCCAACGGCACCAACGGCACCGGACTGATCATGTCGTCGTAGGCGATCTGGGACGAGAAGACCTCCGGATTGCGCAGTGCGGCGAGGACATCCTCGCGGCGGGTGAGGTAGTACCAGCCGTCGCCGTAGAGGACGGGGCCCATGTCGCGCAACGTCGCCCACCCCGCACCGCGGTCGGCGGCCATGGGCAGGTCGCTGTACAGAACCTGGGGCAGCGTGCTGGTCATGAGATGTCGGTGGAAAGCAGGGTCAGCGGCAGGCTCAGCACCGACAGGTCGATCTCGTCGAGGTACGAGCCGTCGCCGGAGAAGCTCTGCCGGAATCTCGTGGACGACCCGTACCGGTCGGTCACCGCTTCGGCTGCCGCGGCGTCCGGAACCTGGACCACCACGGTGTAGATGCCGTCGCCGTGCCGACCGAGGAAGTCGATCACCGACGCGGCGACCGTGGCGGTGGAGCCGGGCACCGGGCTGATCAGTTCGATTCCGCGGTCCCAGTCCAATTGGACGTGGACCCCGAGCTCGGTGAGTTCGGCGGCGTTGAAGGAGAATCCGAGATCGGTGAACATTTGCATCATCTCGGCCTGCCGCTCGTGCGCGACGGCGAAGACGACGTGGTGGAGCTTCGATTGGCTGCTTCTTCTCGGCTCGGTGTTCATGGGCGCACCAGCCCGCGCGGCCGGACGAGGCCGAGGTCGAGATGGTTGAGCCAGCCCGGCGGTGCCTCGCACACGTCGGGGATGGCGTTGATCGCCCCCATGGCGGTCCAATCGTAGCCAGGGTGAGCCATGGTCCCATCGGGTTGCCGGACGCCCTTGAGCGTCAGCTCGGTCGGCGGATCGCCTTCGATGACGATTTCGTAGCGCGTTTCGCCCCAGTCCCACGGCGGGTCGAGACGATCGGGCGCCGCGGTCAGATACACGGCGTGGAAGACGATCAGCGGTTTGCCGCCCACCCATGCAGTCCACTCGTGGCGCTGCGCGGCGACGGTGCCCGCAGGGATGGTTCCCTCGTCGTGCGCGATGTCGTCGACGGCGGTCGCGACGCCCACCTCGGCGGCGGTCACCTCGTCGATGGTGACGCCGAGGCCGTCGGCGATCATGTGCATCGACTGGGCGAAGAACGGTAGACCGAGGCCGAGAATCGTTGGCTCGGAGAGGAACTTGCCCTTGTCTTTGCCGAATCCCATCCAGTCGATGTGATCCAGTGGCGCATCCTTGAGAACGTCGACCACCTCGTACACGTGGATGGTGTCGATGCGATTCATGACGCGCGCCAGTGTGAGGGGCAGGATGTCACCCGCGTATCCGGGGTGGATTCCACCGCCGTGGAACGACGCACCGCCCTCGTCGCAGGCTGCCCGGATCAGGTCGGCGGGCTCGCGGAAATCGGGCGACGGATGGAAAAAGCCTGCCGTGGTCACGACGTTCTTGCCCGACCGCAGCAGCCGGCAGACGGTGTCGACGTCCATGATGATCGGCGTGTAGAAGACGCAGTCGGCCTCGAGTGCGACCATGGCGTCGATGTCGTCGGTCGCGGTGACTCCGATCGAAGCGACACCGGCGATCTCGCCCGCATCCCTGCCCACTTTGTCCTTGCTGTGCACCAGAACCCCGACCAGGTCGTATATCGGGTTGTCGGCGAAATGCCGCACACCGACCTGCCCGACGTCGCCCGTCATCCACTGGATCACCCGATATTGTTTGTCTGCCATGACATTCCTTCAGCTTGTGGCCAGAACGCCGCGGGGGAGAAGCAGCGGTAGGTCGATGTAGGTGGCGATGCCCGCGGGTGCGGCGACCACGGCGGGGATCGCGGTGATGGCGGGCATGGCTGTGATGGTGAGCCCGAGCATGATGTAGTCGTCCAGTGTTTCGCCGATGAAGTCCGGCGGCGGTTCGAAGCTCAGGGTGCTGCGGATCGTCGGTCTGCCCTCGACGGTGATGGTGTACCCGAATGTCGTCGTCCATTCGGGTTGTCGTGTCTGGCCTTTGGTCCAGATGCCGCGGACCTCGACGACGTTGCGTCCGTTCACGATGCCTGTCCACCGCACGTCGATACCGGCGACACAGCCCGCGGCGATGGTCCAGTCGCCGGGCAGCTGCAGGTCTTCGGTGGTCTGAGCGTAACTGGCTTCGCACCGGATCTCGTCGAGGTGCGCTCCCAGTGCATCGGCGACGAGCCCGACGGCCTCGCCGAAGATGCCGGACCCATTCTCGGTGACGGCGGCCAAATGGGGATGGTCGATGGGATAGCCGAAGCCCATGGGGATTTCGGTGTCCGGGGAGTTGTAGATGGTGGTGTCGAAGGACTCAACGATGGATATCCGGTCGATGCGGTCGGAGATGCCGGCGGTGACGATGGCGAACAGTTGGATGAAGCCGGGGTTGATGCCGCTACCGAAGATGGTCGAGCCGCCCTGCTCACATGCCTCCATGATGCGGTTCCTGCCGTCACCGAGGGAATGGCCGGTGATGAACTCGGAGGTGGTGACGACGTTGATGCCGGCACCGAGGATACGGGCCACGGTGTCCACATCGGCGAACATCGGGTTGTAGACGATGCAATCCGGCTTCAGCGCCAGTAGCGCATCGACGTTGTCGGTGGTGGTGACTCCCACCGGGTCGATGCCACAGAGCTCGCCGACATCTCTGCCGACCTTGTCGGGGGACCACGCGAAGCAGCCGACGAGCTCCAGGTCGGTGTTGGCGACGATCGCATGGACCGACTTGCGGCCCACATTGCCCGTCGTCCACTGCACGACCCGGTAGGTCACGCCCCGGACCTCTTCCCTGGTGTGAAGACCACAGGGACCGAACGAAACCCACGTGTGACGGAATTGCCGTGGAAGCGCGCGACCTGGTCGCCGGCGAGAGTGAAGTCCGGCATCCTGGACAGCACCCGTTCGAGGCCGACCTGGAACTCGAGCCGCGCGAGGTTCGATCCGAGACACCTGTGCACACCGGCGCCGAAGCCGAGGTGGCGGTTCTCCCTGCGGTCGAGGATGCACCGGCCGGCATCGGGGAACTGGTGTTCGTCACGGTTGGCCGCGGCGTAGTTGACGATGACCGACTCGCCGGGCGTGAACGTGCAACCGCTGAGTTCGACCTCCTCGGCCACTGTCCGGGGGATGCCGTGAATGGACCCGGCGAACCGGATGAACTCCTCGACCGCGCGCGCGAGAAGTTCGGGGTCGTCGATCAGGCGGTCCCGCTCGGCCGCGTCGGTGGCCAGATAGTGATAGGCGAACGACATTGCACTCGCGGTGGTCTCGAGCCCGGCCTGAACCAGGAGCATGGCATTGGACACGACATCGCCGAACGACAGCTTCTCGCCGTCGATCTCGGCGGACAGGAGGACATCGATCATGTCGTCGCGCGGAGGTTGCTCCTTACGGTGGGTGATGGCCTCGTGTAGGTGCTGGTACAGACCACCCCACGCGGCCATCCTGGCCTCCTCGGTTTCGCCGTTGAGCGCGGTGTCGGTCAGTTCGACGCACAGCGGGACATCGTCGACGGGCATGCCGAGCAGGTACTTGAAGAAGACGATGCCGGGTTGACGCCAGGCGATCTGGGCAAGGTCGCCGGAACCCTTCTCGATGCAATCGTCGATCAGGCGGTCGGTTTCGTCGCCGATCTGGGGGCGCAGAGCCTTCATCCTGGCCGGAGAGAAGTACGGGTTCAGGACCTTGCGGAACTTCTGCTGTCGCGGCGGGTCCATGGTGATCACCAGGTCACCGGCGAGCTGCTCGGCGCCCTCCGGCGTCGGATTGCTGGAGAAATGCTCCCAGTCCTGAAGGATCTTCACGCATTCGTCGTAGCGGACGGCGACCCACGCGCCGGTCGGCGTCGCGCTCAGAAACGGTTTGTCGGTCCGCGTGAACGGGGATTTCTCGCGCATCACCGAATAGACGTCGTAGAGGAAGTCGTTGTCATTGAAATCTTCGTGACGAAGATCCCAGTTCTCGGCGTGCTGTTCCGGTGTTCGCGTCACGGTGAATCTCCGTACTGCTCAGCGGCTTCCCGTGCCTCCCTGGCCTCATGGATGCGCACGAGTTCCCGGAACCCGATCCGGTTGTACTGGGGCACCGGCTGGATGCCCCACTGGTCCTGTGCGGTGTCCTTGCCCTCGGCGCCCTCCGGCGGGCCGAGTGCCGGGTACGGCACCTGGCATTCCAGCTCGTCGTCGGAATACCGGACCTTGAGCAACTCGCTGCAGATCTCGGTCAGGCTCAATGTGGGGTAGCCGTAGTACACCGCCATGAACGGCAGCGTGAAGGCACCCTCGATGACGAGCGCAACCAAGCACACGAGTACCGCACGCTTGATCCACTTGTGCATGCGGGCGTAATACGGCGTGGTGCCGGGGGGAAGATCCTCAGCCTTCTCTTCAGTGGTCTCTGGCGCAGTCACAATAGCTCCTTCAGGCTTGGTCAGTCGGTGAAGATCTCGCGGTTGACGGTGTGCAGGTAGGGAATTGCAAGAAAGGGGGTGATGTAGAAGATGTCGTAGAGCCACCATCCGATGACGGGGAACACCGTTCCGGCGTAGCGCACATCGGCGTACATCGTCATGTTGAACACGTAGAGACACCAGATGAGGACCCCCATCCAGCAGGTGATGATCATCCACTGGTGGCCCCAGCGCTTCATCTGCAGGAAGCCGATCGCGGCAGCACACCGCATCGCGAAGACGGTGAGGATCATGCCGAACACCATCGACTTCTCGCCAGGTCCTGCGGCGCCGCCGATCCAGGCCTCGTTGTAATGCCAGAAGTATCCGGCGTCGAACATCGCTCCCCAGCCGACCATCAGTACACGGTTGATGAGTGTGTGATTGGCGACCAGGTCGAGAGCCCAGCCGAGGCTGTTGAGCATGCCGTCGATCAGCGTGAGATAGCCGATCAGCGTGACGATCATGGGGCGCACGGACAGTCCGGCCCGAAGCGCCTGCCGCTGCAGGAACACGCCGCGCAGAAAGATCGGTAGACCGATAATGCCGGGCGCCCACATACCCATGAGTGCGGCGCCCGCGATCATCCACTTGTCCGCGCGACGCTGAGCTGCGCGCGATTCGCCGTGGTGCTCGTCGAGATTGACCGAACCTGACGGAACGCTGGCCGTGATGCCCGACTTCTGCTTCAGCAGAGGAAAATTCACAGCTCCCACCACCCCCGGGCGAAGGACATGTAGAGCTGGATTCCGAACATCGTCAGCAGGTATCCGTAGATGACGATCTGCAGGATGATGAGCGCCTTCTTGCGCTTGCGTTCCTTCTGGTCGACCATGCTTGGTTCCTTCCTAACGATTCGGGCTGTCGGCGTCGGCGAGGCTGGCCGCGGCCACCTCGCGCAGACCTTCGGAGATGGCGCCGTCACTGGACAGCGGCGCCAGCACGCACGCCCCGGCCGCTTCCAGTTCGGTGGCGCCCGCGGCGATCAGTTGTGCCGCGGTCACGAGTACGCGTGTCGACGGCGGCTCGAAATGGAAGGCCTCGTCGGCGGTGCGGATCGCGCTGGCGCACCGGACCAGTCGCTGAGCTGTCGTGGGTGCGACGCCTGCCTCGGCGACGATCACCTCGGCCTCGCGGTCGGGCGGGAGATACTGCATGGGCAGGGTGACGAAGCGCTGCCGGAACGACGGTTTGAGCTCCTTGAGCGAGCTGCGGTAGGCCGGGTTATAGGAACAGACGAGCATGAATTCCTCTGGGGCCTCGACGACTTCGCCGGCACGATCGAGGTACAGGGTGCGCCGGTGGTCGGTGAGGGAATGCAGCACCGCCAAAGAGTCGTGCCTGGCCTCGACCACTTCGTCGAGGTAGCAGATGGCGCCGGCCTTGACCGCACGGGTCAGCGGCCCGTCGGTCCAGGTGACGTCGCCGCCCGTCACCATGAACCGCCCGACCAGGTCCGAGCTGGTCAGGTCGTCGTGGCAGCTGATCGTGACGACCGGTCGGCTCAGCAGCAGGCCCATGTGCTCGACCAGGCGGGTCTTACCGCAGCCCGTCGGTCCGGTCAGCATCACGGGCAGACGCTGCCGGAAGGCCTGCTCGAACAGCTGCACTTCGCTGCCGTTGGCGAGGTAGATGTCGGAGTTGCTCATGCGGCTACCAGCTCCCTGTGGACATGGGCGAGAATGCGAGGAAGGTCTTCGATACTGCGGATTCGTTGAGAGCGTTTGGGCCCGAACACTTCCGGAAGTGGATCGACGCGGACCGGTCCGATGCCGACGTAGTACATCGAGACCCCCGCCTCGTTGGCTTCCTCGACGGCGTGAGCGGAGTCCGCCCAGGCGTACCGTCCCTCATAGCCTTCGTCGGAGATCAGACCGTCCCCGATGACGATGAGCTGACGCCGCTCCGAGGGCTGAGCGAGAAGTCTGCTCGTCAGGTGGCGCAGCGGTGCGCCGAGACGGGTGTACCCGGCCGTCGCCAGTCCCAGGCTGCCCGGTGGGACGAAGCGCCGGTCGGCGAAGTCCTTGAGGCAGTTGACCTCGACGCGGTGGCGCGTGTTCCCGGTGAAGACGAAGATGCCGTGGCGCTCGCGGGCAGACGTCATCGCGCGCGACAGTGCGTCGGCACAGGCGAGTTCGAGTTTGAAGATCGAGCCGCCGTGGACGCCCAGCGAGGAACTGCCGTCGAGCAGCAGCGCGGTGGTGACGTCGCGGCTGGCGGGGAGCAGTTCCCGGAAGATGCGCGGCTCTACGGCATCCCCGGTCGTGACGTCGATGAAGTGGCTGACGTATTGGTCGACGTCGATGTCGGAGCCGTCCTCCAGCCGGTTCCTCAACGCGCGGTGGGTGTTCTTCTCGAACCACTTCCGGACGTCGACGGCGATCGCACCGGGTTGCCCGCCGGAGCCCTGGTGCGCGCGTTCGAGTACGGCGACGTGATCCGGCATGAAGCGCTCTGTCCACGCGTTCCACTCCGGATAGGGGATGCCGGGGCGGTGATCGGGGGTGATGTCGAGATCGTTGTCGTGGGGCCGGCTGGGAGGCGGCAGGTTCGGGTTCTTGATCCCGCCCTCACCGCCGGCGGGGACCGAATGCGGTGCGGGCACTCGCTTCTGGTTGATCGTCCACGGCAGCCGTCCCAGCGTGCGGCGAAGCTTGTCGGCTATGCTCTGCGGCGCGGTATGGCTACGCGGCAGTGCCCCGAGGATCGGGTGTGTCACGAGTATCTGGCGGGTCCGAGCCAAGTGGACGGCGCGGTTGAGCATTTCCTTTCCGTCCATGTCGGGATCGGCGACCTGAAGATCAGGCAGTAGTCGCCGAAGCTCGGCGAGCAGCCCAGGCCAGCGCGATGAGACCCATCCGAGCGCGACCCCGGCCTCGACGAGCGAGAGCGCGCTCAGCTCACGCCCGGACAGTTCATGGATGCGGTACTCGGTGATGCGGTCCTTCGACGGTGAACACTGCAGCGCGACACCGCATGTCAGTGTGCGGCGCGTCCAGTCGCGGACCGGCATCGGATACGGCACGTGGACGACGTCGAGCTGGGAACTCAGGCCGAAACCGCGGTGCTGTCCGCTCACGAGATGGGCTCCGGTACGGCGCTGTCCACTCAACGCCACAGCGGTGACCGCGCAGCTTCGCTCGATCGCCATGGCGTGGGTGTCGGAGAGTTCAGACATTCCGGTATGGGTCCTCAAAAGGTGCCGATGTTGGAGAACATCCAGTACCAGAACCAGATGATGAGTCCGGTGCCGCCCCAGGCGGCGACGTAGCGCAGTATCTCCCAGATCCAGCCGGTCACGTCGGTTCCTCTCGTGGGCAACAGGTACTCATCGGGCTTCCAAACCTCGTCGCGCGGTGACAATCAGATTCACCAGCATGGCGTCACGCTCCCCGCAGTCGGCGACCGTGGTCAGCACCCCATAGATGCCGAGCAGGAAGAACGCGGCGCTGTAGAACGCGTCGACTTCGGGGTGAACCTCACCGTCGCCGCGGGCGCGTTCGATCTCGCGGACGAGCGAGACGACGATCGGGTGGTCGGACCACTCGTCCGCGCTCGGGCGAGTAGGTGAGAAGTGCAGGGCCAGAAACTCTTTGAACAGGAGCGGGCCGAGCCGCTGCTCCAGCCCGGAGATCAGCTCGACGACCTTCGTCAACGCTGCTGCCAAGTCATGTCCGGAATCAAGGAAGCGCGCGAATTCGGATGCCATGCGGGCTTCTTCGCGACGCTCCAACTCAAGGAGAACGTGCTCCTTGCTGGGGAAGTGGAAGAAGAACGTGCCGTGGGCGACACCAGCGGCGGAGACGATCGCGCTGACGTCCGCGCCCGCCATCCCCGACGCCTGAAACTCGGCGATGGCCGCGCCGAGGATGCGTTCGCGCGTCTGCAAGCGGCGCAGTTCGCGCGCCGATTGCTTGACCGATGGCGCCATCGTCGCCTCCTTCCTCAGCTGCGGCGTTCGGTGATTGAAGTCATTCGATCAGTCCGTGAAGATCTCGCGGTTGACCGAATGGAGGTAGGGGATGGCCAGGAACGGCGTGATGTAGAAGATGTCGTAGAGCCACCATCCGACGACGGGCAGGACGACGCCGGCGAACCTGACGTCGGCGTACATCGTCATGTTGAACACGTAGAGACACCAGATCACGATGCCCATCCAGCAGGTGATGATCATCCACTGATGACCCCAGCGTTTCATCTGCAGGAAGCCGATCGCCGCGGCGATACGCATTGTGAACACGGTGAGGATCATCCCGACCTCCATGGCTTTTTCACCCGGGCCGGCGGCCCCGCCGAGCCAGAGTTCGTTGTAGTGCCAGAAGTAACCGGCGTCGAACATGGCGCCCCAGCCGTTCAACAGGATTCGCGCGAGAATGGTGTGGTTGGCCACCAGGTCGAGCGCCCAGCCCACGGTGTTGATCGCCGCGTCGATGATGACGAGGTAGCCGATCAGGGTTACCAACATCGGACGCACGGATAGCCCGTCGCGCTGTGCTTTGCGCAGCAACCACACGCCGCGCAGGAACAGCGGGAGGCCGAAGATTCCGAGGGCTGCGGTGCCGATCAGCAGGCTTCCTGAGATCAGCCATTTGTCGGCCTGCCGTTGCGCGCGCTGCGAAGCTTCCATGTGCTCGTCGAGACTGCTCGCGGACGGCCGAGGGCTCGATTGTGGTGTGCGGCCACGGCCCCGATTCAGCGTGGGCAAGTCCATGGATGCTGACTATAGTCAGTAAATGGGCGCAGTCAACGGCCATTTCGGGGCGCGTCTTCACGGCGAGCAGACGCAAAATCGCCGAAATGTGCCGGATATCGCACATTTCTGTGTCTGCTCGCAATGCACGCCCCAAACAGGTTATTGACTTCAGTCAGATAGAGCCGTTAGATGGGCACGACCTCAACGAGGAGGAATCCATGGCACTGGAACAGTTTTCGCTTGACGGTCAGGTGGCGATCGTGACCGGTGCGGGCAAGGGCGTCGGGCAGGGGATAGCTCGCGTTCTGGCCGAGGCGGGCGCGACCGTCGTCGGCACCGCACGAACGGAGTCCGACATCGTCGCGACCATCGAGAGTATCGAGGCTGCCGGCGGGAAGGGTTTGGCGCTCGTCGCGGACGCGATGAGTCGGCCGGACGGTGAACGGGTGGTGAGCACGGCGATGGACCGCTTCGGTCGCATCGACATCCTGATCAACAACGTCGGCGGCTCCACTTATGCGCGGTTCCTCGACATCACCGACGAGGACTTCCGCCACACCTTCGACTGGTGTGTCACCTCGGCGTTCATCATGAGTCAGCTCGTCGCGTCCCACATGATCGAGGCCGGACGCGGCTCGATCGTCAACATCTCCTCCGGCTCTGCCCGATTCGGTATCCGGGCGCTGACGGCCTACTGCGTCGCCAAGGGCGGGCTGGAGGCGCTGACCCGCGCAATGGCGCAGGAGCTGGCGCCGAAGATTCGGGTAAACGCGATCGCACTGGGCTCTTTCGCGACCGCCGGTTTACAAGGAAGCCTTGACTTGTTACCCGGGTCGCTGGAGAAGATGTTGGAGGCGACGCCGTTGCATCGCCTGGGCGATGTCGAGGACCTCGGGAGGTTGTGCGTGTATCTGTCCACGCGCGACTGTTATGCCACCAACGCGATATTCCATGTCGACGGCGGAATCGATTCGAACAACTCGCCACTTCCCATCCCCGACTACTGAGCAGGAACGGGTCTCGCGCGATGCACACAGTGGTGCAGTTCTCAACCGGCAATGTCGGCCAGCATTCGTTGAAAGCCATAATCGGGCGTCCCGATTTGGAGCTGGTCGGCGTCCACGCAGCCAGTTCGTCGAAGATCGGCCGCGACGCCGCGGAGTTGTGCGGTCTGTCCGAGCCCACGGGTGTCATAGCGACCGACGACATCGACGCGTTGATCGCGCTGAAACCTGACTGCGTGGTGTACACCGCGTTGGGCGAGACCAGACCGATGGAGGCTGTCGAGCAGATGTCGATGCTGCTCGCGGCAGGGATCAACGTGGTCGGGACTTCCATGGTGTGGTTGGTAACCCCGCGCCAGACCGATGACTGGCTGCGGGTACCGCTGGAACAGGCCTGTGCTGCCGGTAATTCGTCGCTGTATGTGAACGGCATCGATCCCGGTTTCTCCGGTGACACCGCCGTCCACGCTGCGCTGAGCCTCGTCACGCGGGCCGATTCCGTCAGCGTCAAGGAGATCTTCGACTACGGAAATTATGACGACTACGAGTACACCGGCACCGCCATGGGTTTCGGCACGACGCCGGAGGACGATCTGCCGATGGCGTTCCAGCCGGGCGTCATCACCTCGATGTTCGGCGGTTTGGTGCGCAACCTCGCAAGCCACCTGGACGTGGAGCTCGACGATGTGCGTCAGCGCTACGAGCCTTGGTACACCCAGGAGCGCATCGAGTGCACGATGATGACCGTCGAACCCGGACAGCTCGCCGGCGTGCGGTTCGCTGTCGAGGGGGTACGTGACGACGTCCCCGTCATCACCGTCGAGCACACCACGCGGCTCACGCCGGCTGCTGCCCCGGAGTGGGAGTATCCGCCCGAGGGGCAGGACGGTGTGCATATGGTGATCGTGGAGGGGGATCCGCGCATCGAGATGACCACCCACCTGTCGCACCCCGTTCTGGACGTGACCGATGCCGGCTGTGTGTCGACGGCCGCCCGGGCCGTCAATGCGATCGACTGGGTCTGTCGCGCGCCGGCGGGAATCATTGCAATCGAGGATATTCCGCCCGTCGCGATGATCCGTGGCTTGATGTGGTGAGGGACCTCTCGGTCAGAACCCGAATTTGAGGAACCCGGCGGACGCGGCGATTCGCGCTCGGTGCAGTAGGTGATGACGTTTCTCGCGATCGGACCATGGCCTGCTGTGCAGTCGCTTAGCATGACGAACCATGCCCCAGACGACCACCCATCCCGGCATCTGCCGAATCTGCTCGGCACACTGCGGCGTCCTTGCCACGGTGACCGACGGTCGGCTGACCAAGGTGGCCGGTGACCCGGACAACCCGATGTTCAAGGGCTACACCTGTGTCAAAGGCCGAGCCCTTCCCGAGATCCACAACAACCCGGACCGGCTCCTGCACAGTCAGAAGCGTCAGCCCGACGGCAGCTACGCGCGAATCGCCTCCGAGCAGGCGATGGACGAGATCGCCGCACGGTTGCAGCAGTTGATCGAAGAGTACGGACCGCGGTCGGTGGCGATGTACCTCGGCACCAACGGCCTGCCGTACCCGGCGTCAGCGTTGATGGGAAACGCCTTCATGCGGGGCATCGAATCGCCTATGTTCTTCACCGCCAACACCATCGATCAACCCGGAAAGCAGATCGCCCTCGCGGCGCACGGTCACTGGCTGGGCGGCGACGTCGACTTCAACGAGGCCGACAGCTGGATGCTCATCGGAACGAACCCGTTGGTATCGAAAGCGATCGGCATCCCGGGTCAGAATCCGTCGCAGAACCTGAGGGCGGCCAACGATCGCGGCATGAAGCTGATCGTCATCGATCCGCGGCGGTCCCAGACGGCGGCCCGTGCCGCAATCCACCTGCAGCCGCGGCCGGGCGAGGACGTGACGATCGTGGCCGGCATCATCAACATCATAATCGGCGAGCGGTGGCACGATCGCGCCTTCATCGACGAGAACGTCGACGGCTTCGATGACCTCGTCCGCGCGGTGGCCGACTTCACGCCAGACTACGTCGCGCGACGTGCGGACGTCCCCCAGGACCAACTCCGCGAAGCGGCAAGGGTTTTCGCGACGTACGGGACCAAGCGCGGGATGGTCAACGCCGGCACCGGTGCCAATTTCGCGATGCACGGAAACCTGCTGGAATACCTCTGCCTGTGTCTGACGACGATCTGCGGCCGATGGCAACGCGCCGGTGAGCGGGTGACACGCCCGAACACCCTGATGCCGGCGTTCACCGCGAAGGCGCAGGCGCATCCGCCCTACGAGGGCTGGGGTTACGGTGAGAAGCTGCGGGTGCGGGGTCTGACCGACACGGTGAGTGGCATGCCGACCGCCGCACTCGCCGACGAGATCCTGCTGGAGGGCGACGGTCAAGTCAGAGCATTGATCTGCATCGGCGGCAACCCGATGGCCGCCTGGCCCGATCAACGCAAGACGCACCGGGCCCTGCAGAGCCTGGACCTGCTGGTCACCCTCGACACTGAGATGTCGTTGACCTCGCAGCTCGCCGATTACGTGATCGCCCCGATGATGCAGATGGAAACCCCGGCGATGACGATGGGCAGCGAGCTCATCAAGTACTACACCAGCGGCACCGGGATTCCGGCGGCCTACGGTCAGTACGTGCCGAGAATCGTTGCACCGCCGGAAGGTTCCGACTTGACCGAGGAGTGGAAGTTCTTCCTCGGTCTTGCCAAGCGGATGAACCTCGATCTGTGGTTCGTGAACTTCTTCGGTGGCGGAGGCGGCAGGTTCATGGAGTCGCCTCCGATCGTGCTGCAGATGAACGGCCAGACCGAGCTGACCACAGAGGAACTCTTCGCGCAGATGTGCGCCACGTCGCGTATTCCGCTCGACGAGGTGCGCAAGCATCCGCACGGCAAGATCTTCGACGTCGACGCCGTCGTCGCCGAACGTGATCCGGACTGTTCCGACAGACTGGACGTCGGTAACGCCCACATGATCGCGGAGCTCGCTGACGTCATGGCCGAGGACTTCGTCTCCGAGCGATCCAACTCCCGGTTCCCGTTCCGGCTGATTCCGCGGCGTCACCAGAACTTCATGAACTCCTCGGGCACCGCTCTCGCTGCGCTGAACCGTGGCAAGCCCTACAACCCGGTGTACATGCATCCAGATACGGTCAGTGCGCTGGGACTCGAATCCGGCGGGCCGGTCCGCGTCACGTCGAAGCACGACTCCGTTCCGGCGGTGCTGGAAGCCGATGACACGCTGCGCCCCGACGTGGTGGCCATGCATCACGCGTTCGGCGGAATGCCCACCGACGACACCGACTTTCGTGAGCATGGGACCAATGTCGGCCGACTGGTGCCCACCGATGTCGACTACGACGCCATCACCGGTTTGCCACGGCAGGGCAACATCGCCGTGGCCGTGACGCCATTGACCGACTGACGTGCCGGTGATCTGAGACCCCGCTGGCATATTCGGCTAGAGTGCGCTGACGGCCCGTCTCGGGCGCCGCATTTCTGGGGGGTTGCAGGTGAGTTCAGCCGGCCCGGTCACTGGACCGGATTCGGAACGCTGGTTTTTGGAGCGTGGCCTTCCATCGGTGATCGGTCGACGAGGACGCTGGCGCCACGTGCTCAGCCGCTCGGCGCCCGTACTGGCGGGGTGGGCCGTGCTGATGGTGACGAGTTTCTTCGTCATGTGGGCCTCGGGAGACACCGACGTCGACACCGACGACAGCCTCACCACCCTGCAACTGCTCGCCGCTGTCGTGTTGTTCCTGATCGTTCCCGCCGTCATCGTCGCCGGCTGGGCCGTGTCACGGATGGCCAGCACCCCAGGACGCAGGATCGTGGCGGCGGTGTCGATCGTCGTGGGCACGTTCTCCGACTTTTACGAAGACGACCCGCTGGATGCGTTGTCGGACTTCGCGATCGATGCAGCCGTGATCGGCGCCATCGTCCTCGCCACCGGCCTGGGGCTGGGCGCTATTGCCGGTTGGGCGCTTCGGACCACGCTGCGGCACTTCAAATCTGCGGCCCGCCTACTGTTCCGGGCACTGCCGGTGGTGCTGCTGACGATCCTGGTGTTCTTCAATTCGCCCCTGTGGACCATCTCTTCCAATCTCGACGGTCTGCGAGTCGGGCTGATGGTGCTCTTCCTCGGGGGCGTGGCGACCTCGTACCTGATCGCGGGTCTGCTCGACTCTGTCGGCCCACTCATGTGGGACGAAGGCTCCGATGCATCTGCAGAGCGTAGACCGCTGACGCGGGCCGAGAGGGCGAACGTCATTGTGGTGGCGGCCGTTTCGCAGATCATACAAGCGGTGTCCATTGCCGTGGTCATCGGCTCGCTGTACCTCGTGCTGGGCCTGATCGTCATGAACGCGGCGAACGTGAACCATCTCACGGGCGGAGGCCCCACCCAGGGGATCTGGTTGGGGGTCACCATCCCGGCACCGCCGGCGCTTATCCGCGTCGTCGTCTTCTTGATGGCGTTGACCTACATGTACATCTGTGCCCGAGCGGTCGGCGACGGCGAGTATCGAGCCGGTTTCCTCGACCCCCTGCTCGCCGATCTCCGCGCTGCACTCGACGCACGCGACCGTCTGCTCACCGAACGGTCCGGTCACACGCCGGCGACCGTTGCTGACGCGGACCCTGCTCCCGCGTGAGCGAATCTCACGGCGCAGCCCGGGCGACCGCACCGACGACGTCTTCGCGGGTCTGGGCCCTGCCGAAGTAGAAGCCCTGTGCCATGGTGAATCCCATGCCGCGCAGCACGTTCGCTTCGTGAGCGGTCTCGACTCCCTCTGCGACGATCGGAAGGCCGAGCGCGTCGGCGAGTCCTGCGACAGCGTGCAGCAGAGCCGGCGCGGAGGACGATGCCGAGCTGATGGAGGCGATGAACGAGGCATCGAGCTTGAGAAGGTCGGTCGGCAGCTTCTGGAGTCTGCTCAACGAGGAGTATCCGGTGCCGAAATCGTCGATGGCGATGCGGATGCCGTGAGTTCGAAGCTCGTGCAGGGCGAGAATCGACGACGGCCTGTCGACGTCGATGACGGTCTCGGTGACTTCGAGGACGAGTTGGGTGGCGGGCCATCCGGTAGATGCCAGCGTTTCCATGACGCGGTCGACGTAACCCTTTTCCACCAGTTCGAGCCCGGAGACGTTGACGCTCAGCGACAGACGCAGATGAGGCGTGTTCTGTTGCATCCAGAGGGCGTCGACACACGCGCGCCGCAACACATACTGGTCAAGGTCTGCGATCAGATCGTTGTCCTCGGCGACCCGGATCACTTCACCCGCTTGCAGATCGGAGCCCTGGGACGGCTTCCACCGCAACAATGCCTCGACGCCGACGACCGCATCGCCTTCGGACAGTCGGACGATCGGCTGGTACCGCACATCAACCGTGCCCCCTGCGAGTGCGTCGCGCAGCTGCACCGCCAGTGTCGGCAGGTGCGAGGACTCGAGCATCGTGCGGTTGCGCCCGATCGATTTCGCGCGCCGCAGGGCCGTATCGGCGCGTTTGAGGACGGGCGCGATGGGTTCATCGACGTCCCACGCGCTGACGCCGGCAGAGAACTCCAGGGATGTCGCGTTGCGAAGCCGTTGCGTGAGAGAGAGGGCCTCCTGCTCGGTCGCCGCGGGCAGCATGAGAATGAACTCGTCATTGCTGCGCCGTGCGATGACCTGGCCAGGTTCGAGCAGGCCCTGCCAGGACACGACGAACTGCCGCATCAATTCGTCACCTGCGCGTTGGCCGAATTCCTCCTCGATGGATGCGTGGCTGTCCACGCAGATGAGGATCACTGCAGGACCGGACTCCGCGGAGCTTGCCCGTGCGATTTCCGCGGCCATCACGCGGTCGAATCCGCTTCGATTCGGCACCCTCGTCGCCTCGTCGAGTTCTGCCTTCGCGACACTGCGGCCAAGAATGATGATCAGGGTTCCGATCGCAGCCGTACACGAGGACGTGATGAGGGCCGTCCACCACGGGACCCCGGGCGTGAGGGCTATGGCCGTCACACAGCAGATGATCGCGATCGCCAGGTAGACCGTCGCGGTGGGCCACGCGACGAAAAACGCGCCGCAGGCGATGAAGACGTAGAGCGTCGTGATCGACACCGCTGCGGTCGGGCTCGAAGCGAGAATGGACACCGTGATCATCGCGGCCGCCGCCACGACGATAATGTGCAACTGCCATTGCGTGACGCGGCTACCCCGCCACAGGACCAGGATCCCCATCGAGGTGGCGATCGCCGCGTTGACGTACTGGACGGCGGAGTTGCCGAAATAGTCCGGTGCCAACGTCGTGACGAGCGCGACGAGGACGCCGCCGAACAGGAGGCATGAACCAGCGGTCCGGGCCCACATCACCGATGTTGCGACTCCCGGCCACATTTGCGCGCGCTTGACTGCGGCCCAGCCGGCCCGCACCCCACCCACGCGGCCATGGTAGCCCTGCTCACGGCGTCGCTGCAGGAAGTATTGCGGGTTCAAGGTTCGGGTTTGCGCCGTTCGAGGTGCAAGGCCTCAGCCGAGCCGGGCACGCAGCTCCCGCTTGAGCACTTTGCCGTAGCTGTTCTTGGGCAGCTCGTCGACGAACTCGTACCGCTTCGGCCGCTTGAATCGCGCAATCCGTGCGAGCAGGTGCGCGTCGAGTTCGGCGGCGGAGACCTGCCCCACGACGAAAGCGACGACCACCTCGCCCCACTCCTCGTCGGGGGCGCCGACCACACCTGCCTCGACCACCGCTGCGTGTTCGAGAAGCACTTCCTCTACCTCGCGGGGATAGATGTTGCTTCCGCCGCTGATCACGACGTCCTTGGACCGGTCGCGCAGCGTCAGGTATCCGTTCGCGTCGAACGAACCCAAGTCGCCGGTGCGCAGCCACCCGTTCCGGAGTGCGGCGTCGGTCGCCGACGGGTTCCTCCAGTACCCGGACATCACCACGTCGCCCCGGCACACGATCTCACCGATCTCGTCGACACCTGTTGGCGCACCATCGGGACCCAGCACAGCGACGTCGACACCTGAGCGCGGATATCCGACCGAACCGAGCACGGCGTCCGTGGCGTCGACGTGGTCCTGGCGTCGCAGCCCGGTGATCGTCATCGGCGCTTCACCCTGTCCATACAACTGCACGAAGATCGGCCCGAATGCGGTCATCGCCTTCTTCAGGCTCTCGACGTACATCGGGCCGCCACCGTAGACGATCGTGTTCAGGTTGGCCGGGCAGGCCCGCCCGGTCTGGACCAGCCTTGCGACCATCGTCGGTGCGAGAAACGCGCTGCAACCGGGGTGGCGGTCGCACAAGTCGAGGAATTCGTCAGGGTCGAACGCCCCGGACGCCGGCACCACCTGACGGGCACCGCGCAAGACATACGGTGGCACATACAGACCCGAGCCGTGAGACATCGGAGCGCCGTGGATGAGACTGGAGTTCTCGTCAGGGGAGTCGAAGTCCGCCAGATGCGCCACTGTCATCGCCATCAGGTTGCGGTGCGACAGCATCGCCCCCTTGGACTTGCCGGTGGTGCCACTGGTGTAGAACAGCCACGCCAGAAGATCCGGGTCGGTATTGCGCGGCACCGCCAAAGAATCCGCGCCGCATCGGCTTTCGTACTCAGCGGATGCCATGATCTCGACGGGCACCGATGTCTCCGACACCAGTTGAGCGCCGATTTTCGGCGACGCGAACACCCTCGCGGCGCCGGAGTCCTCAAGGATCTGTTCCATCTCGCGCGGGTGCAGCTTGAAGTTGACCGGCACGATGACACATTCGGCAGCCCAGATCGCAAACATGAGTTCGACGATCGCGGGGCAGTTCTCGCTGGCCACCGCGATGCGTGAGCCGGGGCCGAACTCGCGCAACGAGCCCGCCAGACGTAGCGCCCGTGCACGCAGCGATGCCCATGTATGCACCTGTCGCTCACCGTGATACACCGCACCGCGGTGGCCGTGGCGTGCCGCGGTTTGATCGAGCAACGCGAAGAGGTTCACCCGTGCTGCCCGTTCTTCGCGCACACGCTCATCACCGGACCACCCATTCGCTGCTCAACGCGAAGTCGGAAAGGTACTTCGTCGAGCTCCAACCACCGTCGACCACGATCGTCTGGCCGTTGATGAAGCTGCCGCCCTCGGAGCACAGGAAGGCGACGGTGGACGCGATGTCCTCGACGCGGCCGAGTCGCTGATGCGGTGTCATCTCGGTGTTGATCTTGCGAAAGCGCTCATCTTCGAGTCGCGTCGCCACCATCGGTGTCAGGGTTACGCCGGGAGCCACTGCATTGCAGCGGATTCCGAGTGGGCCGTACTGGCAGGCGATGTGCATCGTCAGCGACGTCAGCCCACCTTTGGCCGCAGAGTAGGCGCCGCCGCGCAGTCCGCCGACAACTGCGAACGTCGAGGTGACGTTGATGATGGCAGAGCCGGGCTGCATGTGCCCGATCACGTCGCGGGCGAGCCGGAACGGCGCCCGCAACATGACGCCGAGGAAATGGTCGAGCGTTTCGTCGTCGGTTTCGTGCAGGGGTTTCGGGCTCCCGATCCCGGCGTTGTTGACCAGGAAGTCGACGCGGCCCCAACGCTCTAGTGCAGCATCCACGATCCGCCCTGGCGCGTCATCGGTTGTCAGATCCACCGCCAGTGTCGCGATCCGGTCGGACTGCTTCTCGAGCTCCGCGAGCCGGCCGGCATCGCGGCCTGTGCCCAGCACCGCCATACCCTGCTCGGCAAGCATTGTGGCGCAGCCGAATCCGATGCCGCTGCTGGCACCGGTGACAATCGCTACCAACATGTCACGACTCCTTCGACAGTCCGGCTCTGAGGGCATGCTTGAGCACCTTGCCCGCATCGTTCTTCGGAAGCGCGTCGACGCACACCACCTGCTCGGGGGCCTTGAACTTCGCGACGCCCTGCCCCACAAGGAATTCCCGCAGTTCTGTCACGTCTGGCGCGGTAGACCCCGCGGCGACGACCGCCGCGACGGCCCGTTCACCTGTGCGGTCATCAGGGACGCCGACCACGGCGACCTCCGCGACCCCCGGGTGCGTGATGAGAATGTCCTCGACCTCCTTGGGGGAGATGTTCTCACCGTTGCGGATGATGATGTCCTTGGCGCGGCCCGTCACCACGAGATAGCCGTCCTCGGTCCAGTGACCGAGATCCCCGGTACGGAAATAGCCGGCGTCGTCGAACGCGTCCCGGGTGTCCTCTGCGTGCAGGTACCCGGCCAGCATCTGCGGTCCACGGGCGCGGATCTCGCCGTCCACCAGGATCACGTCCGCGATCCCCGGACGCCCGTCGGTTTCGGCCGCGCGGTCGACATCGTCGGGCGACCCGACGGTGGTGACCGGAACTTCCGTCGACCCGTAGACGCGCGTGACGATCGCGCGGTCGAAATAGGCTGTGGCGCGGCGGATCAGCGACGGCGGTACCGAGGCGCCGCCGCAGATGAAGACCTTCAGGTCCGGAAGATGTGTGCCCCGGTCCTCCGCAGATGCGAGCAGACCGGTGAGAAACGGAGTGGCCCCGGCCATGTGTGTGCAGTGGTGCTCGAGCATCAGCGAAATCGCCGCGTCGGCATCCCAGCGCTGCATCAGGACGGCCTGTGTGCCGAGCAGCAGCGGGCATTCGAACGCGTAGATCGACCCGCCGATATGCGCGATCGGAGACGCCACCAGGAAGGTGTCCCCCGGGTCGATCCGCCAATGCATTCCCAGTTGAGCAATCAGCGCGTTCAGGGAATCATGACTGTGCAGAACACCTTTGGGACGTCCGGTGGTGCCGGAGGTGTACATGATCATGCGCGTCGCAGCGGTATCGAGCATGGGCAGCGCACCGTCCCCCCGGTCGCCCAGGAGATCCGTGTAGGCGGTGGACGCACCGCGAAGCGTGACGACCTCAGGCGGGTCGGGCAGACCCGCGACAACCCGGTCCAACATGGCGGCGTAATCGTGACCGCCGAATGTCTCCGGGATGAAGATCATCCGGCTGCCGGCATCGGCGAGGATGAAGCTCAGCTCATGGTCGCGCAGCGACGGCAGGATCGGGTTGACGACCATGCCGGCCAGCGTCACGCCGAGATAGATGACCGCCGCCTCATGCCAGTTCGGGACCATGAACGAGACAACGCTGCCCACGGGCATCCGTCGAATGAGTCCGTGCGCCAATCCCGTTGCCCGGTCGAGCAGGGTGGCACAGTCCAGCGCGACGTCACCGTCGCGCACCAGCACACGGTCGGGCGTCGTCGCCGCGGCGTCCTGTAACGCCGCGGCCAGCGCCGTCACAGGGAATCCCGGACTCTACGCATCGTCATCGCGTGCCGAAACCTCGACGACGGATGCGTATTGACGGTCACCTGGGCGATCTCGCCGTCAGACGTCGTGTACGTGCGCTGCAACTGCAGCGCGGCTGCGCCCGGTTCGCTGTCGAGGCGCTGCGCCAACTCCGCCGTCAGCACCACCGCCGAGATCTCTTGATGCACCTCGACCACGCTGACGCCGAACAGGTCTTCGATCAGCGGGAAGATCGGCCCGCTGTGACGTTGCAGCAATCGGCCCACCGCGGCGAAGCTGCGGTTGATGAAGTACTCCGTGCGACAGATCGGTGCCGTCGCGTCGTCGACGCGCCGAAAACCGCTGACGGCCAGCCATTCGGTGCCCACCCGCAGGTCGGTGCGGTCGGCGAGTGTCTCGCCGACGGTGATCATCGCGTTGGATTCGATGGCAAAGCGCGCACCCTGCGCGAAAGCCAGCAGGTCGTCGATCGACATGACGTCCTGGGCGTAGGAGTTGGTGCTGGGGCGGGGGACCACCAGTGTTCCTGCCCGCGGCTTGGACGCGATGAGGTTGTCGTCGCGCAGACGCCGCAGAGCCTCGCGAATCGCGTAACGGCTGACCGCGAACCGCTCGCACAGTTCGTGTTCGGTGGGCAGCTGGGAGCCGACCGGGTACACACCGTCGACGATCTCCTTGCGGAGGGCGCGCGCGACCTGGAGGTAGCGGTGATCACCGGCCGTGGTCGTCATGTCCGGCGAACCGCCAGCACGCTGCCTTCACCGTCGGCCGAGACATACAGGGTGCCGTCGGGGCCCGACGTGATGTCGGCGAACGGCCCCTGCGGACCGGAGAAAGGCTGTATTCCCCGCAGTGGCTTGGGATTCACCCCCGGCGGGGAGCCGATCGCGAGCCCGGTTGCGATCGCGGTGCGCTCACCCGTGGCCAGATCGACGGCGAGGATCTCCTTGGCGCCGGCATCGACGATGTAGAGCGTCCCGCCGTCGACAGTGACACCCTGCGGGGTGTCGAGCCCGTCGACCACGGTCTCGACACCGGAGCGGGAAAGTCGCACCACCCTGCCTGCACTGGACTCGGCGATCAGCGGCACATCATCGGGACCGAAGGCGACTCCTGACGGCTCGCCGAGTCCGTCGGCCAGCACCTCGGCCGACGCGCCCCGCAGACCGTGCACGCGTCCGGCTCCCAACTCGGCGAACACGACAGAGCCGTCACCGCTGACGGCGACACCGTAGAGCTGGTCGTAACCCGTTGCCAGATAATCTGTCTCGGCACCGGGACGGTACTGGCCGACCTGGCCGAGCGAGGTCGTGCAGACGAAGTGCCCGTCACCGGTCGCGGCGAGGCCCCGCATGTAACCGGGATAACCGGGTGTGAACAACATCGCCACCGCTTCGCGCGTGCCGTCGGAGTCGAGCGCATAGAAGTAAGTGCCGTCGGCGATGTAGAGCCTGCCATCGGCGCCCACTGCGAGGCCGTGGGGCCAGTTGAATCCGCCCGGCAACAACGTCCGAGTCTCTCCGTTACCGAGAACCTCGGTGATCTCACCGGTGAAGTTGGACACGAACAGCCTGCCGTCGACGATCGTCAAGTTGTCCAGGCCCGGGGTCAGTTGAGCCAGAACGGTCTTCGCGCCGGTTCGGGGATCGATGCGCAGCACCTGACCGGTGGCGACCTGCGTCGAGACGATCAGGCCCTCGGCATCGAACTTCACCGAGTCGGGGACACCGAGATCCGTTGCGACACGCTCAGGCTCGGCGCGGCCGTCGGGGTCGAGGCTCACCCGCCAGATCTCGTTCGCGGTCATCACCGGGAAGTACAGCAGTCCGTCGGGGCCGACTTCCATCGCGTTCGGCGACGGCAGGTTCTCCAGAAGTACGCGCGGCGGGCCGCCACCGAGGTCGAACTCCATCAAACGGCCGCCTTCGCGGCACTCGTTGACGAACAACCTGCCGTGATACGTCGTGATGCCGTTGGCGGCAGGGATGTCGTCGCGCAGCACCCGCGTGCGTCCCGCGGTGTCGCGGACACTGACCCGGCCCTCCATGTATTCAGTGGCGTAGAGGTTTCCGGCGGGGTCGAAGGCCAGGTCGTCGGGAGTGACGATGTCACCGCCTTTCGGGCTGATCGTCTCGATCGTTCCCGTCGCGATGTCCAGGGCGCTGATCTGGCTGCCCGTCACCTGGGCGATGTACATCCGCCCATCGGGACCCGTCCGGAGTCCGTTGGCGCCGAACAGCCGGCTCGGCGGAGTGAGGCGGTCGACGCGCCAGCCCTCGGCGGCCACCGGATCGGCCGAGGTGTACCTGGCTGACGGCAGCTGCGCCGTCGTGCGCGGTGTCATGGACCCGGACGTTAGCAAGACCGCCTAGTCCAGACAATAGCCGCGCTTTGACCGCGTTCTCAGCCTTGACGGCCGCATAATGCCTGCGGAATAGTGTTCTGCAATATGCAGAGCATCGTTATTTGTCCGGACAAATGATATGACCTCCGGCGTCTCACTCAGCCTGGACGGCCGCGTCGTCGTGGTCTCAGGAGCAGGTGGCGGAGGCATCGGAACGACGATCACGCGCCTTGCCGCAGAGGCCGGCGCCACCGTCGTCGCGGTCAGCCGATCCCGGGAGAACCTGGATGAGCACGTCGCCCCACTTGCGCAGCAGGGGCTGTCAGTGGTTGCCGTCGCCGCCGACGCATCCACCGACGACGGCATCGCCGACGTGATCGACCACGTCCGTCGCGTGGACGGCGACCTGTACGGGCTCGTCAACATCGCCGGTGGCGCGGCGCCCTCGACGTGGATGCCGTCCACCCGCGTCACCCGCGAGGATTGGCGCGCCCTCTTCGCCGCGAACCTGGAGACCGCATTCTTCATGAGCCAGGCGGTCGCCGCGGAGATCCGAAGCAACGGCAACACAGGGTCGATCGTGTCGGTGTCGTCGATCAGCGGAATGAACACCGCCCCCTTCCACATCGCCTACGGCACAGCCAAAGCCGCGGTGGTGGCCATGACCCGGACGATGGCCGTCGAGCTCGCGCTCGACGGCATCCGGGTCAACGCCGTCGCCCCGGGAGTCACCGAAACCGCCGCCTCCCGCACCTATGTCGACGAGGACCCCGAACGCGATCGCATCGCGATCGCGATGGGCCGCAGGGGAACTCCGGAGGAGCAGGCCGGCGCCATCCTGTTCCTGCTGTCGGACCTGTCGAGCTACATCACCGGGCAGACCCTGCTCGTCGACGGCGGGCTGAACCTGAAGTGGACCCATCTCGGTGCCGACAACACATCGTTGTTCCTCAAGGACCAGTCCTTCCGCGAAGCCATAAGGAGGATCTAGTGACCCATACCGAATCCGACCTCGACGCCGCGATCGAGATCGACGCGGACCAGGACGACTCGACGGGCGAGATCGCCGAGGACCTCTCGGAGCCGATGACCATTGCGGTCGACGCGTACACCTCCGAGACGTATGCCCGTGCCGAGCGGGACAAGCTGTGGCGCAAGGTATGGCAGCAGGTGGGCCGCGTCGAGGAGATCCCCGGGGTGGGCAGCTACCTGACCTACGACATCGGTGACGACTCGATCATCGTCGTGCGTACCGGCCCCGATTCTTTTGCCGCGCACCACAACGTGTGCATGCACCGCGGCCGCAGACTCGTCGACACCCCGGACGGCGCCAAGAACGCGGTCGGCCGAGCCCGCAAATCGTTCGTCTGCGGATTCCACGGCTGGACCTACGGTCTGGACGGGACGTGCACGCACATCCGCGAACAGGACGACTGGAAAGGCAAGCTGACCCGGGAGAACACGCACCTGGCTCCCGTGCAGGTCGACACCTGGGGAGGCTGGCTGTTCATCAACATGGACCCCGACTGTGAGTCCCTGGCCGACTACCTGTTCCCGGCGTCGAAGATCCTCGACCCGTTCGGTCTGGAGAACATGCGCTACAAGTGGCGCAAATGGTTGTACTTCGACTGCAACTGGAAGATCGCGATGGAGGCCTTCAACGAGACCTACCACGTGTTCACGACCCACCCGGAATTCAACAAGTTCGGCGAGTTCAAGGGCTGGGCGAAGGCGCAGGGCCGCCACAGCAACATCGGCTACGACGCTCCCAAGGGTATGGACGAGACCAAGTCCAAAATTCGCCTCGGCACGGGTGATCCGCGTATCTCGACAGCCGAGATGCAGGTCTACACCATGGAAGAGACGAACGCGACCACCACGCAGACGCTGGTCAACGCTGCCAAGAGGCTCGTCGACGAACTGCCGGAGGGCACACCCGCCGACCAGGTGCTGCAACACTGGCTGGCCTCTGCGCGGCGCGACGACGAGGCCCGCGGCGTGATCTGGCCGACCATCCCGCCCGACATCCTCGGCCAGAGCGGAACGGCCTGGCAGATCTTCCCCAACTTCCAGATCGGCCAGGGCCTGACGAGCGCGCTGTGCTACTCCGCGCGCCCCGATCCGAGCTACCACCCCGACAAGTGCATCTTCGAGGTCGCCGTCTTCGAGCTGTATCCCAAAGGCGAAGAGCCCCAGACGGAATGGGTCTATACGCCCAAGGATTCACCGAACTGGCTGTCAGTGCTGCCGCAGGACTTCTCGAACATGGCCGCCGTGCAGCAGGGCATGAAGTCGGCTGGCTTCCCGGGCACGCTGCCCAACCCGTATCGCGAACGCAGCACCGTGAACCTGCACCACCAGCTGTCCAAGTACATGGGCACCGGCGACCCCACGGCCCTGTGATTTGGGCGTAGTCCGTCACGCCTGCGTTGACGAACTGCACCCGAATCCCGATGAGGAGACCACATATGACGACGACCGAGACATCGTGCGGGCCGACTGACACGCCCACCGACATCGACATTCCCGCGCTTCGCGAGAAATACGCCGCCGAACGCGCCAAGCGCCTGCGGCCCGAGGGGGCCGACCAATACCTGGAACTCGACGGCGAATTCGCCGAGTTCTATGAGGTCGACCCCTACGCCACGGTGGTCGAGCGCGACCCGATCGTCGAGGCCGCCGACGTCGTGATCCTCGGCGGCGGCTTCGCCGGCCTGCTCGCGGGCGCCTCCCTGAAGAAGGCCGGCGTCGAGGGCATCCGCGTCATCGAGATGGCCGGTGACTTCGGCGGCGTCTGGTACTGGAACCGGTTTCCCGGGATCCAGTGCGATAACGACGCGTACTGCTACATTCCGCTTCTCGAGGAACTCGGCTTCATGCCGTCGAAGAAGTTCGCCGACGGCGCCGAGATCTTCCAGCACTGCCGCAACATCGGCAAGCACTTCGGACTCTACGACGGTGCCCTGTTCTCCACGCAGGTGCGCGAGCTCCGTTGGGATGACGGGTCCCAGCGCTGGAGGATCACCACCAACCGCGGCGACGACATCCGGGCGCGTTTCGTCGTGATGGCCCAAGGCTCCTACAACCGCCCGAAGCTTCCCGGCATCCCGGGGATCAAAGACTTTGCGGGCCATGTGTTTCACTCCGCGCGCTGGGATTACGACTACACCGGCGGTAGCGCCGACGGCGGTCTCGACAAGCTCGCCGACAAGCGCGTCGCACTCGTGGGTACCGGCGCGACCGGCATTCAGGTAGTGCCACACCTCGGCCGCGACGCCCAGCATCTCTTCGTCTTCCAGCGGACGCCGTCGTCGGTCGACCAACGGTCGAATCCGCCGACCGACCCCGCCTGGGCGGCCTCCCTGCAGCCGGGCTGGCAGGAAGAGCGCAAACGCAACTTCCACAACTGGTCACCGTTCGTCGGCGTGGTGTTCGGCGAGCCGGACCTGGTGTGCGATTTCTGGACTGAACTGGGGCGCAACCTGACCGCCCGGATCGCGGGCAGTGCGGACCCCACCGCCGTGACCATCGAGCAGATCATGGCCTTCCGGGAGGAAGAGGACTACAAGATCATGGAGCGGCTGCGCCGACGCGTGGCCGAGATCGTCGAAGACCCTCAGACCGCTGAGGCGCTCAAACCGTACTACCGCTTCATGTGCAAGCGGCCGACGTCCAGCGAGAAGTACCTGGAGACGTTCAACCGCCCCAACGTGACCCTTGTCGACGTCTCGGCGACCAAGGGTGTGGAACGCCTGACCGAGAAGGGCATCGTCGCCGACGGCGTCGAATACGAGGTCGACTGCGTGATCTTCGCGAGCGGTTTCGAGATCTCCACCGAGATCAGCCGCCGGTTCGCCATCGACAGCATTGAGGGCCGCGACGGCCTGTCGCTGTTCGACCACTGGCGCAACGACTACAAGACGTTGCACGGGATGACCAGTCGCGGGTTCCCGAACCAGTTCTTCATGGGCTTCATCCAGGGGGGTGTGTCGGCCAACACCACAGCGATGTTCGAGCAGCAGGCCGAGCACATCGCCTACCTCATCGCCGAGGCCCAACGCAGAGGAGCCACCACCGTCGAGCCCAGCCAGGAAGCGCAGGACGCCTGGGTGGCGACGGTCCGCGAACTCTCCATCGACAACTCGGCTTTCGAACTGTCCTGCACGCCGGGCTATTACAACAACGAGGGGCGTGGTGGCGCTGAGCGCAACGGCTCCTTCCTCGGCGACTTCTACTCGCCGGGCTTCTACGCCTTCGACGAGCTCATCGCCGAGTGGCGCGGCCGAGGCGACCTCGACGGGCTGGAACTGGAGTGACTGATCTGAGGTTCGACGGTCGCGTCGCTGTCGTCACCGGCGGCGGTCGGGGGCTGGGTCGCGCCTACGCGTTGCTGCTGGCCTCCCACGGTGCCAAGGTCGTCGTCAACGACCCCGGCGGAACGCTCGACGGCTGCGGCATCGCCGAGGGTGACGACACCGGACCGGCGCACGACGTCGTCCGCGAGATCACCGGTGCCGGAGGGCACGCGGTGGCGAGCACCGCCTCGGTGGCCACCCCTGAAGGTGGTCGGGCGATCATCGACACCGCTCGCGAACACTTCGGCGCCCTCGACATCCTGGTCCACAACGCCGGCATCGTGCGACGCGCCTCGCTGAAAGACATGAGCTACCAGGATTTCGACGCGGTCCTCGACGTGCACCTGCGGGGTGCGTTTCACGTCGTCAGGCCCGCATTCCCCGTGATGTGCGAGGCCGGATACGGCCGCATCGTGTTGACATCGTCGATCGGCGGGCTGTACGGCAACCACGATGTCGCCAACTATGCCGTCGCCAAGGCGGGCGTCATCGGGTTGTCCAACGTCGCCGCGATGGAGGGCGCCGCAGACAATGTGAAGAGCAACGTCATCGTCCCCGCCGCCGTGACCCGGATGGCCGCGGGCATCGACACGTCCGCGTATCCGCCGATGGGTCCCGAACTCGTCGCACCCGTCGTCGGCTATCTCTCCCACGAAAGCTGCTCGGCGACAGGGGAGATGTTCATCGCGCTCGCCGGGCGGGTCGCGACGGCCGCCGTCACCGAATCGCCCGGAGTCTACCGTCCGTCGTGGACGATGGCCGAGGTCGGCGCGCACCTGGATGCGATCCGCGACCGCACCGAGCCCGTGACCTTCCCGGTGGTCCCGGACGGTCACAACGACCACATCCGCTACAGCTTCGCGATGGCCACTCGGGGGGCTGTCCATGCCTGACACCGGCCCGCTCGCGGGGATCCGCGTCGTCGACCTCACCGCGATGGTGATGGGACCGTACTGCACGCAGATCATGGCGGACATGGGTGCCGACGTCATCAAAGTCGAACCCCCGCAGGGTGACAACACGCGTTTCATCTCAGTGGGGCCTGCGTCGGGTATGAGCGGCGTGTTCGTCAACGTCAACCGGGGCAAGCGCAGTATCGTGCTCGACCTGCGCTCCCAGGAGGGCAAGGTGGCGATGCACGCGCTCGTGGAGCGCGCCGATGTGTTCATCCACTCCATGCGCTCCAAGGCGATCTCCAAGCTGGGCTTCGGCTACGAGGACGTCGCCGCCATCAACCCGCGCATCGTCTACACCAACTGCTACGGCTACGGCAGGCGCGGTCCCGAACGCGACCGCCCCGCCTACGACGACACCATCCAGGCCGAATGCGGAATCCCGGCTGTGCAAGAGCAACTCACCGGCGAGGCCGACTACGTCGGCACCATCATGGCGGACAAGGTGGCCGGGCTGACTGCGTTGTACGCGACCACGATGGCGTTGTTCCACCGCGAGCGGACCGGGGAAGGCCAAGAGGTCGAGGTCGCCATGTTCGAGACGATGGCGTCCTTCATGCTGGTCGAGCACGCCAACGGCGCCATGTTCGACCCCCCGCTCGGACCCGCTGTCTATCCGCGCACCGTCGCACCCAACCGCCGGCCGTACCGCACCAAGGACGGCTACATCGCCGCCCTCATCTACAACGACAAGCACTGGAGCGCTTTCATCGATTCGGTCGCCCCGGCCTGGGCATCGGACCTGTACGCGACGCTCGAATCGCGGGCACACCAGATCGACACGGTTTACGGTCTGGTGGCTCAGACGCTGGAGGAGCGCACCACCGATGAGTGGCTGGAGCTGTTCCGAGAGCTGGAGATTCCGGCGGCGCGGCTGAACACTCCGGATGCGCTGTTCGACGATCCACACCTCAACGCGGTGGGGATGTTCGAGACGGTCGACACCCCGCACGGGCCGGTGAGGTTCCCAGGCGTGCCGACATGGTTCTCGAGCACCCCGGGCAGGGTGCGTGGACCCGCGCCGGAACTCGGCGCAGACACCGCCGCGGTTCTCGACGAGCTTGGTCTGAGTTCGGAGCGGGTGAGCTGATGGACTTCGACATGGGCAAGCAAGCCGCGGATCTTCGCGGCCAGTTGCGTGACTTGGTCAAAAACACTGTGCCGGAACACTTCCTGGGTGCCTTCACTGATGACCCTGCCGACCTGGACACCGCACAGCGTTTCTGCCGCACGCTGGCCGATCGCAACCTGCTGTGCCTGGCCTGGCCCCAGGAGTTCGGCGGCGGCGGTGCTTCGGTGTGGGAGCAGACCGTCGTGCGCGAGGAAATGTGGGCGCACCACGAGCCGCGCGGCGCACAGTACATGGGCGTGAACTGGGTCGGGCCGATCATCATGCGACACGGCACCCAAGAGCAGCAGCGCACCCATCTGCCGCCGATCGCGGCCGGTGAGGTCATCTGGTGCCAGGGTTTCTCGGAACCAGAGGCAGGCTCAGACCTGGCGTCGCTACGCACCACGGCCCGACAGGACGGAGACGGGTGGCTGGTCACCGGACAGAAGATCTGGACGTCCTACGCGACGATGGCGCAATGGTGCTTTCTGCTGGCCCGCACCTCCAAAGGCGAGAAAAAGCAACAGGGCCTCACGATCTTCCTTGTGCCGATGGATGATCCGGCGATCACCGTGCGGCCGATCCGGTGCATGATGGGGCCCCATCATCTCAACGAGGTGTTCTTCGACGAGCTGCGGGTGACGCAGGCCGACGTGCTCGGCACCGTCGATCAGGGATGGTCGATCGTGCAGGACGTCATGTCCTTCGAGCGGGTCGGGATCGCGCGCTATGCCCGATGCGAGCGGCTGCTCGCCGCCGCACCGGCCGTGCTGGGCGAGCGGTGGGAGACGCTGCCGGCCGAGTTGCGCGGACGGTGGATTCGCATGCTCGCCCACTGTCGCCGGGCACGACTGCTCGCCTACCGAGTGGTCGCCCTGCAGAGCAGCGGACGGGTCGCTCCCGGGGACGCGTCGGCCTACCGCATCGCGGTCACCAAGCTCGATCAGGACAGTGCCGAGGTGCTGATGGACATCGCGGCCGAGGTGCGTCGCGACGACGATCGCGCGGAATGGTTCCTCGGCGAGGTCGAGGATCACTGGAGGTACTCGCAGGCATCCACGGTGTCCTCGGGAAGTATTGAGATGCAACGCATTCTGCTGTCACGTGCAGTGTTGGCGGCGGGCGCACGCAAGGAGCAGAGGTCGGCACGGTGATCCTGGACCTCTCCGAGGATGCCCTGGAATACGGACGTCAGGCACTACACGCCTTCGAATCCGCCGGTGGCGACCGGCTCGTCGAACAGGCCGAGGCAGCCCCTGGAACGCGTGCACCGCTCGTCGCCCCGGTACTCGACGGGCTCGGCGCATGGGAGCTCGACCCGCGCTCCGACAGCGACGGAATCGAAGCCGCCGCCGCGCTGTGCCGTAGCGCCGGCTACTGGGCGCTGCCGTATCCCGTCGCCGAACGGCTCGCCGCGCCCCGCGACATCGATGCCGACGGGCTGGTCGTCACCGGCGGAGCCCGGCCGTCGGCCGCCATCGCAGGCATCGACCTGCGATGGGTGGCGGTCGATCTCGACGGCCGCCGGTCTAGAGTCAGCCACCTTGGCGCCCCCGGTCCCGGCTTTGTGGCCGAGCTCAATACCGAACCCCTCGACGGCGGCGGCGCCCGGGACGTCGCGCTGGGTCTTGTGCTGCCGTGCTGGACACTGCTCGGCATGCTCGACCGCGCGATCGAGCTGACGGTCGCCCACGTCACCCTCCGCAAACAGTTCGGCCAGGCGCTGTCGTCGTTCCAGGGGGTGCAATTCCAGCTCACCGACGCCGAGGTCGAACGCAGTGGCGCCGACATCCTCGCCAAGCACGCGCTGTGGGCCGTGGCCACCGACCAGCCGCACGCACTCGACGATGCCCTGGCGTTGCGGCTGGCCGCGATCGAAGCTGCCGAGGTCGTGTTCCGGGTGTCTCATCAGTTACACGGAGCCGTCGGCTTCTGCGACGAGACCCGCTTGTCGTGGCTGTCCCGCTACAGCCAGCCGTTGCGCCGCTTACCGTTCGGCCTCTCGGCGACCCGGGACCACCTGATGCTCTCGGCGGGCCGCCGCGGACTGACGGGCCTCTACGCATGAGCGGGCGCGACGACTTCCGTGCCGAAGTCCGGGCCTGGTGTCGCGATCACGTCCCCGTGGACTGGCGGGCGGCCCAGACCGGCGTCGGCGATGACGAGTTCGTCCGTTTCCAGAAGGCGTGGTTCGCCGAACTGCACAGCGCCGGATACGCGGTGCCGCACTGGCCTGCCGAGTGGGGCGGCGGTATGTCGGTGGAAAACCAGGTGGTGCTCTACCAGGAACTGGCCGCCCACGACGCCCCGCGCCTCGTGCTCGCCTTCGTCGGGATCCACCACGCCGCGTCGACTCTGCTCGCCGCGGGTACCGACGAGCAGCGCCGACGGCACCTGCCCGCGATCCTCGACGGCCAGATCTGGGTGCAGGGCTTCTCCGAACCCGAGGCCGGATCCGACCTCGCCGCGCTCCGGACCACCGCACATCGGCGCGGCGACGAGTTCATCGTCACCGGCCAGAAGCTCTGGGCGAGCGGCGGCATGCACGCCGACTGGTGTCTGCTGCTGGCCCGCACCGACCCCGACGCGCCCAAGCGCTCCGGTTCTCGGAGAAGCGCAGGCATCTCGTACTTCCTGCTCGACATGACCACGCCGGGCATCGACGTCCGCCCGATCCGCAACGCTGTCGGCGATTCCCACTTCTGCGAGATCTTCCTCGACGAGGTGGCGATCCCCGCGGAGAACCTGATCGGGGCCGAGAACGCAGGGTGGCAGGTGGCGCAGGCCACGCTGGGCGCCGAGCGTGGCATGACCATGCTGGAACTCGCAGAACGGTTGGGCAATGCGGGCTTTCGCTGGCTGGTGGACGTCGCGCCGCTCGACGACCCGATCGTCGCCGACCGCCTCGCACAGTTCGAGACCGAGCTCACCGGGCTACGGCGGATGTGCCGGCGCCTCGTCGAGGACGGACCGTCCGGACCGGCCGATCCGTCCGTCGTCAAGCTCTACTACAGCGAACTGTTGCAGCGGCTGACCGACTTCGGGGCCGAGATCAGCGGTCCCGCCGCCCACACCGTCGTCACCAAACCGATGTCCAGTGGATGGGAATCCGGTTCGTGGGTACTGGATTTCATCGGTTCGTGGGAATGGACGATTCCCGGCGGCGCCAGCGAGATCCAGCGCACCATCATCGCGGAACGTGGGCTGGGGCTACCCCGAGAGCCGGGTGTGGCGTGAGCACCTTCACCGAATTCCACGACGAATTGCGCTCCGTCGCAAACGACCTGCTGGCCAAAGACCGTGAGGTCGACTGGTCGGTGCTCGTCGATGCCGGATGGACGGGGCTGGAGGTACCGGAGAGCGTCGGCGGCGCGGGGGCCACGTTCACCGAGACCGCGCTGATTCTGCGTCAGATCGGCGGGGCCGCGAGTGCGAACCACTACCTCGGAAGCGCGGCGCTCGCGGTGGCGGCGCTGCAGCACGCTCCGGGCGAGTTGCTCGCCGCAGTCGCGGACGGCAGCTGCAGATTCGCAGTCGTCACCGATCTTTTCGACACTGCCTCGGGAACACTCACCGGAAGATCCGAGTTCGTCCCCGATGCGGTCGGCGCCGACCGGTTGCTCATCCTGGTCGACGGCGGTGTCGCTGTCGTCCCCGCGTCCGCGGTCACGGTTACCGCACAGCCCGTCGTCGACGAGACCCGGACGCTGGCGACGGTGACCGCCGACAGGGCGGTTCCCGAGATGATCATGCCGTCCGACTGCGCATCCGCGGTACGCGACCGAGCCACGGTCGCCATCGCGGTCGACAGCCTCGGTATTGCTGAGCAGATGCTGACGGCCACAGTCGATTACGTGAAGATGCGGCACCAGTTCGGGCGCCCGATCGGATCGTTTCAGGCGGTCAAGCATGCGTGTGCCGACATGCTGGTCGCCATCGAGGTCGCCCGACAACTCGTGACAGACGCGGTCGCAGCCATCGCCGAGGGGGCCGATGCCGCGATTCCGGCGGCGATGGCGAAGTCCTACACCTGCCCGGCCGCAGTGGCAATCGCGGGCAAGGCCATGCAGTTGCACGGCGGCATCGGCTACACGTGGGAGAGCGGCATCCACGCCTACCTCAAGCGCGCCACCCTGAACCGATCACTTTTCGGTTCGCCTGCAGCACAACGCGAACGACTCTCACAGCGCTACCACTAGAAGGAGTACTCATGGGCGTACCCGTGTACAAACGCATTCTGGACCTCTTCGAGGCCGAGGGCGTCAACACCCTGTTCGGCATCCCCGATCCCAATTTCGTGCACATGTTCACCGAGGCCGAAGCCCGCGGCTGGTCCGTCGTCGCACCACACCACGAGCTCAGCGCCGGCTTCATGGCCGAGGCGGCGTCGCGGATGACCGGCAAGCCCGGTCTGTGCATCGGCACTCTCGGACCGGGCATGGCCAACATCGCGGGAGCGATCCAGTGTGCGCTCGTCGAGAATTCGCCGGTGATCTTCCTGGGCGGCCAGCGGGCCCGTGTCACCGAACGGAGGGTGCGTCGCGGTCGTATCCAATTCGTACAGCAGGAACCACTTTTCGAGGCGTCGGTCAAATTCAGCAGCTCGATCGAGTACGCCGACCAGACCGACGAGATCATTCGCGAGGCCATCCGTCAGTCGCTGTCCGGCACTCCGGGCCCCAGCTATGTCGAGTACCCGTCTCACGTCATTCTCGAAGAGCTCGACGTCCCTGACCCGCTGCCGCCCCACCGATACCGTCTCGTCAACCAGGGAGCCGGGGCCGCGCAGATCGCCGAAGCGGTCAGCCTCATCCGCGAGGCCAACAGTCCGATCCTGCTGGTAGGCCACGGGGTGCACACCTCCCGCACCCAGCAGGAGGTCAAGCAGCTCGCCGACCTGATGAACTGCCCGGTCATCCAGACCTCGGGCGGCACCTCCTACATCCCGGGACTGCAGGATCGGACCTTCCCCTACCTGTTCTCACCGGCGGCGAACCAGGCAGTCGAGGAGTCCGACCTCTGCGTCGCGCTGGGCACCGAACTCGGTGAGCCCATGCACTACGGCCGCACCCAGCACTGGGCGGGAAACGACGCCAACCGTAAATGGGTGTACGTCGAACAAGATCCGACCGCCATCGGCGTCAACCGCCAGTTCGACGTGCCGCTCGTCGGCGACCTGCGCGGTGTCGTGCCGCAGCTCGTGCAGGCGCTCAAAGACACCCCACGCGCACCGTCGCCCAACCTCGACACCCTGATCAAAGCGGACGCCGAGGAGCTCGCCCAGCTCGCGGAGAGCGCGCCGTCGGGTCGCTCCCCGATCCACCCGGCACGCTACGTCGTCGAGTCGACGAAAGCGTTCAACGAACTCGAGGACGCAATCCTGGTTCGCGACGGCGGTGCGACCGTCATCTTCCAGTGGACGTACTCACAGTCCAAACCGCGCGACGTGATCTGGAATCAGAACTTCGGTCACCTCGGGACGGGCCTGCCGTACGCCGTCGGCGCGTCGGTCGCCGAGGGTCGCAGACGTCCGGTCATGCTGCTGACAAGTGACTCGGCGTTCCTGTTTCACATCGCCGAACTCGAGACCGCGGCCCGGCTCAGTCTGCCGCTGGTGTGCGTCGTCGGCGTGGACCATCAGTGGGGCCTTGAGGTCGGCGTGTACAAGCGCACGTTCGAGCAGCCCTCGCCGCAGCCCGGGGTGCACTGGAGCAAGGACGTCCGGATGGACAAGATCGCCGAAGGCTTCGGCTGCCACGGCGAATACGTCGAGAAGGAGGACGAGATCGGGCCGGCGATCGCGCGCGCCTACGCAAGCGGAAAGGTCGGCGTGGTGCATGTGTGCATCGACCCGAAGGCGAACTCCGAAGAAATGCCCAAATACGACCGGTTCCGCACCTGGTATGCCGAAGGCACCCAGTAACTCTGCGACTTGAGGAAGACTGATGCTATGCGCGAATACCTGAAGCACTACATCGACGGCCAGTGGGTGGAGCCGGTGCGGCCCAACGCCCTGGAGGTCGACAACCCGACCACCGAAGAAGTATCCGGCCGTATCGCCCAGGGCTCCGCGGCCGACGTCGACCTCGCGGCCACCGCTGCCCGGCGGGCGTTCGCCACCTGGTCGCAGTCCACGCGCGAGGAGCGCCTCGACCTGCTCCAGGCCATCATGGGTGAGTACCAGAAGCGCGTCGGCGACCTCGCAGAGGCGGTCACCGAGGAGATGGGGGCGCCCGCATCGCTGGCCGCCGGCCCGCAAGTGAATCTCGGTCTCGGTCACCTGGCCACCGCGATCGATGTCCTGAAGAACTTCCAGTTCGAGGAGCAGCACGGCAGCACGCTGGTGGTCAAGGAGCCGATCGGGGTCTGCGGGCTCATCACGCCATGGAACTGGCCGATCAACCAGATTGCATGCAAGGTCTACCCGGCGCTGGCGACCGGGTGCACGATGGTGCTCAAGCCCTCCGAGGTCGCCCCGTACTCGGCGCAGATCTTCACCGAGATCCTCGATGCCGCGGGCGTTCCCGCCGGCGTCTACAACCTCGTCTACGGCGATGGACCGGGTGTGGGGGTTCCGTTGTCCAGCCACCCCGACATCGACATGGTGTCGTTCACCGGATCGACCCGCGCCGGCATCGAGGTGGCGCGCAACGCCGCGCCGACGGTCAAGCGGGTCACCCAGGAACTCGGCGGTAAGAGCCCCAACATCGTGCTCGACGACGACGACTTCGCCAAGAGCGTCACCGCGGGAACGTCGGTGATGATGATGAACAGCGGGCAGAGCTGCAACGCGCCGTCGCGCATGCTGGTGCCGAACTCCCGGATGGACGAAGCCATCGCGATCGCCCGCGGGGTTGCGGGCGCGGTCAAGGTCGGCGACCCCGAGGACAAGAGCGCCATCGGGCCGGTCGCGTCCAAGGCGCAGTTCGACAAGATCCAGGGGCTCATTCAGAAGGGCGTCGACGAGGGGGCCACGCTCGTCGTCGGCGGCACCGGCCGTCCCGAGGGCATCGACAAGGGCTACTACGTCAAGCCGACCGTGTTCGCGAACGTCACCAACGACATGACGATCGCGCGCGAGGAGATCTTCGGCCCCGTGTTGTGCATCCTCGGCTACGACGACATCGACCAGGCCGTCGAGATCGGCAACGACACCGACTACGGGCTCGCCGGCTACGTGTCCGGTGCCGACCTGGACAAGGCGCGCTCGGTGGCGCGCCGAATCCGCGCCGGCTCGGTCGCGATCAACCACGGCTTCGACATGGCCGCGCCGTTCGGCGGTTACAAGCGCAGCGGCAACGGCCGCGAGTGGGGCCAGTTCGCGTTCGACGAGTACCTCGAAACCAAAGCCGCGCTGGGTTACGCCTCGGCGTGACTTCGTGATTTCGGCGTGCTCGGTCGCGCCTACCGCGACTGAGCACGCCGAAATCGCAGAGTAGAGGCCATGTACGAGTACGGGATCGACTTCGACGCCGTCGACGCCATCGACGTCCACACCCACGTCGAGATCGACAGCCACGGCCACAAGGCCTACGACGACGTGCTCGTCGACGCGACCGCCAAGTACTTCAAGATGCCCGAGGGCATCACCGCCAGCGTGGACGCGCTCGCCGACCAGTACCGGCGACACAACACCGCCGCGGTCGTGTTCACGATCGACGCCCGCCACGGCATGCGGCACGACCCCAACTCGATCGAGGACCTCGTCGCTGGCGCGGCGCGCAACAACGACGTACTGATCCCGTTCGGATCCGTCGACCCGTGGCAGGGCCGCCATGCCGTGCACCGCGTGCACGAACTCGTCCGCGATTACGGTGTCAAAGGGTTCAAGTTCCACCCGAGCATGCAGGCCTTCGAACCCAACGATCGCGCCCACTACCCGATCTACCACGCCATCGCCGAAGCAGGCGTGCCCGCGCTCTTCCACACCGGGCAGACGGGCATGGGCGCCGGGCTGCCCGGCGGACATCGCATCAAGCTCCGCTACAGCGACCCGATGCTGCTTGACGACGTGGCCGCCGACTTCCCGGAGTTGACGGTCGTGATGGCCCACCCCGCGGTGCCGTGGGTCGATTCACAGATCGCGATCGCCGGTCACAAGGCGAACGTCTACATCGATCTGTCCGGCTGGTCGCCCAGGTACTTCCCGCCCCAGCTCGTGTCCGCGATGGGCCGGCAGCTGCGCACGAAGGTGCTGTTCGGCACGGACTTCCCGTACATCCAGATCGACCGCTGGCGTCGCGATTTCGACACCCTGGACGTCGACCCGACGGTGATCCCGCTGATCTACAAACAGAACGCCCTGAAGGTGCTCGGCCTGAGCTCCTGACCGCTCGGCACTCGCGGTTCACGACTTCTTCTTCAGCGCCTCCGGTTTGTGAACGGCGTCGTTGCCGCTCTTGTCGCTGCGCACCCGGTACTGCGGCTCGTCCTTCGACGCGCGCACCGTCCGGCCTGCCGCCTCGGTGTCGGAGGTGATCTTCTCCTCGACGGTCCCCTCGGCGGTGCTGCCATGGCTTTGCCACGTGACTTTGTCGCCCTTTGTGAAATCATCCTTGCCCACAAATTGGTTGTTACCCGTAGCGGCATCCGCTACTCCTGGGGTAACTCTCGAGTGAGCCCGCACTATCGGGGTAGATATCGTGGCGTAGCGACGGATCGGAGTGTACGAGGGGGATCCATGACGAAGTTTCCAGACGTGGTGGTCACCGGGATGGCCATGACAACGGCGCTGGGGACCGACGCCGAGTCGACATGGCAGGCGCTGCTGGAAGGCCGCAGCGGAATCCGCACGCTTGAGGACTCGTTCATCGATGAATTCGACCTGCCCGTCCGCATCGGCGGACATCTGCTGGAGACGTTCGACGAGCACTTGACCGCCGAAGAGAACTACGCACTGTCTTACGTGCAGCGCATGGCTGTGGTGCTGGGCCGCCGCGTGTGGGAGCACGCCGGTTCACCGGATGTCGATCCGAACCGCCTCGCGGTGTCGATCGGCACCGGCATGGGCGGAATCGAAGAGCTCGCCTTCGCCTACGACCACCTCCGGGAGGGCCGGCTCGACGAGCTCAACCCGACCGTGGTGCAGCAGTACGCGCCCAGCGGACCTTCGGCAGCCGTCGCGCTGGAGCGCCACGCGCGGGCCGGTGTGCTGTCGCCCGTGTCGGCGTGCGCGTCAGGATCGGAAGGCGTGGCTCAGGCCTGGCGGCAGATCGTCTTCGGTGAGGCCGATATCGCGATCTGCGGTGGGGTGGAGGCCCGCATCGAAGCCGTACCGATCGCCGGGTTCGCACAGATGCGCATCGTGATGTCGACCAACAACGACGACCCAGAGGGTGCGTGTCGTCCGTTCGACAAAGACCGGGACGGGTTCGTGTTCGGGGAGGGCGGCGCGCTGCTGGTCATCGAGACCGAAGAGCACGCCAAGGCCCGCGGCGCCAGGGTCCTCGGCAGGTTGATGGGTGCGAGCATCACCTCCGACGGCTTCCACATGGTCGCGCCCGACCCGAACGGAAAGCGGGCCGGCTACGCGATGTCCCACGCTGTCGAGCTGGCCGGCCTCTCGGCGACCGACATCGACCACGTCAACGCCCACGCCACCGGGACCTCGGTCGGTGACGTCGCCGAGGGGGTGGCCATCAACAATGCGCTCGGCGGTCACAAACCTGCGGTCTACGCTCCGAAGGGCGCACTTGGTCACTCAGTCGGGGCGGTGGGTGCTGTCGAGTCGATCCTGACGTTGCTCGCGCTGCGGGATGGTGTCATCCCTGCGACACGCAATCTGGTGAACCTTGATCCGGAGATCGACCTCGACGTCGTCGCGGGCGAGCCGCGCCGCGGAACCTTCGAGTACGCGATCAACAACTCGTTCGGGTTCGGCGGCCACAACGTGTCGCTGGTGTTCGGCCGAGCCTGACCGCCGGTCAGGCTTTGACCAGCGTGAACTGCCCCAGTTCGCTGATACGGCGGTTGAAGAAGTCGCTGCACCCGGTCAGGTACTTCATGTACCGCTGGTAGACCTCTTCGGAGGTGGCCGCGACGGCCTCGTCATGGTGGGCTTCCAGGGCCTCGGCCCAGGTGTCCAGCGTCCGCACGTAGTGCTCGTTGAGGAACTGCGTCTGCTCCAGGGCGAATCCGGCATCGGCGGAGAGCGCGACGATGTTCTCCTCGCCGGGCACCGAACCGCCGGGGAAGATCTCCTTGGCGATGAAACGCATGAACTTCAGGTCCGACATCACGATCGGAATGCCCAACTCGGGCCACTTCTTGAGCGGGTGCCCCAGAATCGCCTGCAGGAGGAAGCGCCCTCCGCTGGGCAACACGCTGCTGCACATCTTGAAGAAGGGCGCATACCGCTCCTGCGGAAACGCCTCGATCGCCTCGATGCTGATGATGCGGTCGACCGGCTCGTCGAACTGCTCCCAGCCGCGCAGCAGGATCCGCCGAGACCGCTCGGTGTCCATGCCGTCGAGCAGTTCTTGGGCGTACTTGCACTGGTTCCGGCTCAGCGTGAGGCCGACGACGTTGACGTCGTACTTCTCGACTGCCCGCTGCAGCACCGATCCCCAGCCGCAGCCGATGTCGAGCAGCGTCATGCCCGGTTCGAGATGCAGCTTGCCCAGCGACAGATCGATCTTCGCGACCTGGGCCTCGCCGAGCGTCATGTCGTCGCGCTCGTAGAACGCGCAGCTGTACGTCCGGGACGGATCCTGGAACAGACCGAAGAAGTCGTCCGAGAGGTCGTAGTGAGCTTGAACCTCCGCAAAGTGAGGTTCCATGTTGTCGCCACTTTCGGGCGGCTGCTGCACCCTGCTCCCGGTCATCCCCGGCCGACCTCCATCTCAGGTAACGCGTGTGGCCAAATTACTACATGGCCGTCAGTTACTGCTTTTCCAAGGTGAATTGGACGACATCGGTGTAGCCCTCGCGGAACAGGTCCGCGCACCCCGTCAGGTACTTGTAGAACCGCTCGTAGATCTCCTCGGAGGTGATCTCGACGGCCTCGTCCTTCTTCTCCTTCAGGTTCGCTGCCCACGTATCGAGCGTCTTCACGTAATGGGGCTGCAGATGCTGCTCGCGGGTGACGGTGTAGCCGTTGCGGGTCGCGGCATCGGTGACTTGCGCGGCCAGCGGCAACCGTCCGCCGGGGTAGATCTCGTCCATGATGAATTTGATGAAGCGCACCTTCGACATGGTCAGCGGCAGCTTCTTGGCTTTGATCTCCTCATCGCTGGGGATGATGATCGTGTGCAGCATCTGCACACCGTCATCGGGCATCCAGCTGTAAGTGTTCTTCATGTAGTCGTCGTACTTGTTGAACCCGAAATGCTCGAACGCACCGATCGACACGATCCGGTCGACCTTGCCCTCGAAGTCTTCCCACGGCTGCAAACGGACTTCCATGCTGCGTGTCGTGTCGATGTTCGGGAACCGGTTGGTCTCGATGTGCTGCTTCTGGTTCTCCGACAGCGTCAAGCCGATGACGTTGACGTCGTACTTCTCCACGGCGCGCTGAATCGTCGAGCCCCAGCCGCAGCCGATGTCGAGCAGCGTCATGCCCGGCTCGAGGCCGAGCTTGCCGAGGGACAGATCGACTTTCGCGAGCTGAGCCTGCTCGAGCGTGTAGTCGTCCTTCTCGAAGTATGCGCAGCTGTAGGTCTGCGATGGGTCCTGCCAGAGCTTGAAGAAGTCGTTCGAGATGTCGTAGTGGAACTGGACTTCCTTCTTGTCCGACCCACGTGTATCCGACGCCGACTTCGACAACCACGCGGACTTGGCGGTGGCGTTCGGATCTTCGGTTGACGTGTTCGGCATACGACCCATCCTGTCTGCAAAAGTTCTGCTGCGACGTGACACGGCCCGGCTGTCTGTTCAACTCGGCCTTGACCCGCTCTAGGGGTGTGCACCTCCATGATGCGAACACCGCGGCTTTGCCGACCATACCCGCCTGGTGGCGAGCGGGTCGAGGCGGCTCGCACGGGGCGAGGCGCGGATCTGCCTGCCTCGCGCGGCGGCCCACTGCAGGCGAGGATGGGCCCCATGCCCGGCAAACATCAGGACACCGAAGCCCCGGCGATCTATGTCAAGGCGTGCATCAACGGTGCGCGGACACCCGACCAGCATCCGCATCTGCCTGTCACCCCCCGGCAGCTGGCGGCCGAAGCCGTCGCCGCGCATCGCGCCGGGGCAAAGGCGGTCCACATGCATCCCAAGAACTCCGACGGCAGGGATTCGCTGCTCGCGGCCGAAGTAGACGCCGCCGTCGCCGCCGTGCGCGAGGCGTTGCCGGGGTTGCCGCTGGGTGTCACCACGGGGTACTGGGCGCTGCCCGATGCGCAGCAGCGTCTGGACGCGGTGGCGGGCTGGACGGTTTTGCCTGATTTCGCGTCGTTGAACTGGCATGAACCCGGTTCGCCGGAGCTCGCGCGGTTGCTGCTCGACCGGGGCCTCGGCGTAGAGGTCGGCATCTTCCACGCGGAGGCGGCGCAGACCTGGGCGGCCTCCGACGTCGCCGCGCACTGCATGCGCGTGATGATCGAGCTGGGCGCCGACGGCGATGTCGCCACAGCCGACGAAGTCCTGGTTCTCGTGGCCGAGGCGGACTCACCCGCACCGGTCCTGTTGCACGGCCTCGACGAAAGCTGTTGGCCGCTACTGCAACACGCGGGGTTGCGGGGTCTGCAGACACGCATCGGCTTGGAAGACACGCTGACTCTGCCCGACGGGTCGGTCGCCGCAGGTAACGCGGAGCTTGTTTCGGCCGCGGTCGACCTCCTCAGTCGGTAGGAGGCGCGAGCACGAAGTCGGCGACGCCGTTTTGCTCGACAGCTGCACCCGGCCCGGAGCGGTGGTGCGGGGTGCAGACACGCGCCGATCTCGGGCGGCGGCATGGTATCGCGGAATGGTATTACCGATCGTTTAGCTGTGTTCGTGCCATGCTGTTGCTGACGGTACCGAGGCGGACATACAGCATACGCACGGCATGGTCCTGACTTGCGCATTTTCGAAGAGTTGTGCATTTTTTGCTTTCTTTGGAAAAAGACTGAAAGTCGCTGAAAGAAAAACTGTCGTTAGCAGAAATTTCACCTGAACCGGCGACGCGTAGTAGGTCGGCGATGTTAGGTTGCATCCGTTGCCAACCCGCACCCGTACAGAAGAGTGCGAAAGGTGTTGGGCTCCACAACTTTTCACGTGTATTCCTGCTGTGCTGCTGTTCGGGGCGCGGTTGGTGCACTCAAAAATCGCCACGGGGTTTGCTGATACCGGGGTTGAGCGAACGGGGGACTCGCCATGAATGCTGCGCTGAACATCCGCTTTGGGTCGAATCTGGCACTGGGAACGGTGAACGTCCCAGCGGGCCCGACAAGGGCAGCCAGCTATGGCAAGTATGTCGGCCGGGTGGGCGCGTTGGCGGTGGCATTGGGCGTGGGGTTCGCGGTGGCCACCGGTGGTGGAGCAGGGGTGGCGCATGCTGATCCCGACGCGGCGTCGTCCGAGTCGCCGTCGAGCGCTTCGGAGTCCGATTCCAGCGCCGAGTCCCCGGCAGACTCGCCCTCGGATTCCTCGTCGGACTCAGATGAGACCGACGCCGAAGAGCCCGATGCGGAGGGCGAAGCATCGACAGGAACCGACGAAGGCAGCGACGAGCCGGTCGTCGAGGAACCGGCTGAGGAAGAGCCGGAAGCCGAAACCGAGACTGTTTTAGGCGATCCGGTCGACACCGGCAGTGACACGCCACCGGTATCCGAAGACGAGCCGGCCGCGACCGAGCCCCACGATTCTGATTCCTCGCAGGAATCGGACACCGACGGCGTGGTGGACCCCACCGAACCGTCGACCGAGGAGTCGGTGCCTGAGTGGGAAGCGGTCGAGGAACAGGGCGCTGACGCTGACGTCGAACCGTCGGTGAGCTTGCCGCAACAAGAGACCCCGGCGCAGGTAGAAGTGTCCATGCCGAGCGCTGAGCCGTCGTCATCTGAGGAGAGCGCCGGCGCGGATTTGGTCACCACGTCGGTCAGCGCATTGCTCGCCCCGTTTGTATCGCCGCCGGCGCCGGCACCGGCGCCGGCACCAACGCTGTGGGCCTGGTTGACGGTGGTGACTCGGGAGATTCAGCGGACGTGGTTCAATCGCCGGCCAGATATGAAGCCAAATCAAATCTTTTCGGTGTCGGTCGATGAATTGGGTCAGCCGAGTCAGCCGTTGGCGTTTGGTGGTATCGACCCCGATGGCGACCCGTTGAAATATTGGGTCGCGCCGAAGAATTGGTTTGGCCCGCAACACGGCTCGGTGAACATCGACCAGGCTACGGGCACGTTCACCTACACCCCGGACGCGGCTTTTGCGATCACCGGAGGTAGGGACACGTTCCTGGTTCGGGTCACCGATCTGTCCATGGGCACCAGGTCCTACGGATTGGCCAGTTGGCTGACCGGTGCCTACCGTGACTACGAGTTCGTCACGGTGGTCGTGGCTCCGGTCAGCCAGGCACCGGTCGCCGGAAACGACAGCTTCACCGGGCCTGAAGACACCCCGGTCACGGGCAATGTGTTGACCAACGACGCCGATCCCGACAGCGATGATCTGCAAGCCCTGCTGGTTAAAGGACCCCAGCACGGTACGTTGACGCTGAACACCAACGGATCATTCGTCTACACACCGAACACCGATTTCAACGGTGTCGACACTTTCACTTACCGCGCGTCCGATACCACCGAGTCCGACACCGCGACCGCGACGATCTCCATCACCGCGGTCAATGACGCCCCCACCGCACCGTCGGCCAGTTACGGCCTCAACGAAGACGGTGTGATCGAGGCCGCGCTGAACGGGTCTGATCGTGACGGCGACACCCTGGACTACACGGTTGCCACCGGGCCTGCGCACGGAGCAGTGGTAGTCGCCAATGGGCGGTTCACCTACACCGCGTCCGCCAATTACTACGGCCCTGACTCGTTCACCTATACCGTCACCGATTCCGCCGGGGGAGCGGCCACCGCGACCATCGCGATCAGCGTGGCGGCGGTCAACGACACCCCGGTGGCCGGAGCCGATTCGTACACGGTGGCCGAGGACGACACGCTTACCGTGAGTGGGCCCGGAGTGCTGATCAACGACGTCGATTCCGACGACGACAGCCTGACCGCCGTGCTGAGCGTGGGACCGCGCAACGGGTCGGTGAGTCTGAATACCAACGGATCATTCGTCTACACCCCCGACGAGGACTACTACGGCACTGACTCTTTCACCTACACGGTCACCGATCCCTTCGGGGCTACCGCCACCGCGACGGTGACGATCACCATCGACGCGGTCAACGACCCCCCAACGCCGATCGGCGAGCCTGAGGTCGGCCAGCCCGATCCGGCCACCGGTGTCGTCTCCGGCTCGGTCCGCTTCAGTGATACCGAAGGTGATGTTCCGACCTTCGGTACCCCGGGGACGTCCACCAAGGGTGGGACGGTCACGATCGATCCGGAGACCGGTGAATTCATCTACACGCCAAGCGAAGAGGCGCGTCACGATGCGGCCGCTGACGACGCGGGCCCCGATGATCTGGTCGACACGTTCACGGTGACGGTGGATGACGGCCACGGCGGCACCACCGAGGTGCTGGTGTCGGTCACGATCACCCCGGACAATGAGGATCCGACGGTCGGTACCCCGTCCATCGGCGCCCCGGATCCGGCCACCGGTGTCGTTTCCGGCTCGATCCCGGTCGGTGACGCCGATGGGGATGCGCCGGTGTTCACCGTGCCGGGGACGTCCACCAAGGGTGGGACGGTCACGATCGATCCGGAGACCGGTGAATTCATTTACACGCCAAGCGAAGAGGCGCGTCACGATGCGGCCGCTGATGACGCGGATCCCGATGATCTGGTCGACACGTTCACGGTGACGGTGGATGACGGCCACGGCGGCACCACCGACATGGTCGTTTCGGTCACGATCACCCCGGACAATGAGGACCCGAAGATCGGTACCCCGTCCATCGGCGCCCCGGATCCGGCCACCGGTGTCGTTTCCGGCTCGATCCCGGTCGGTGACGCCGATGGGGATGCGCCGGTGTTCACCGTGCCGGGGACGTCCACCAAGGGTGGGACGGTCACGATCGATCCGGAGACCGGTGATTTCATTTACACGCCAAGCGAAGAGGCGCGTCACGATGCGGCCGCTGATGACGCGGATCCCGATGATCTGGTCGACACGTTCACGGTGACGGTCGATGACGGCCACGGCGGCACCACCGACATGGTCGTTTCGGTCACGATCACCCCGGACAATGAGGGGCCCACTGGTACTGCCACCGTCGGATCACCCAACGCCACAACAGGTGTCGTGAGTGGGACCATCTCGGCGGATGATGCCGACGGTGATACCCCGGTGATCACGGTGCCGGCGACGTCCACGCAGGGCGGGACGATCAGCTTCGATCCGGTGACCGGTGAGTTCAGCTACACCCCAAGCGATGAAGCACGGACTGCCGCCGCCGCCGGCGATGCCACCCCTGATGATTTGGTCGACACATTCACCGTGGCCATCGAGGACGGCCACGGCGGGTTTACCGAGCTGTTGGTTTCGGTGGCGGTTGCGCCGAACAACGCCGCGCCTACGGGCATCGCGAACCCGGGCACTCCGGACGCGGTTACCGGCGAGGTCACCGGCACGGTCACCGGAACCGACCCCGACGGTGACACCCTCGAATACAGTGCCCCGGGTGCCAGCACCAAGGGTGGCACTGTCACCATTGACCCCGTCACGGGCGAATTCGTCTACACGCCAACGGAAGAGGCCCGGCACAACGCTGCCGCCGATAACGCCGCCGCCGATGATCTGTTCGACACCTTCACCGTCACGATCGCCGACGGCCGGGGCGGAATCGGCGAAGTCGTGGTTTCTGTGGCGATCGGTCCGAACAACGCAGAGCCCACCGCCGGTGAAGCCTCCATCGGCGAACCGGATCGCGCTACGGGCACCGTGACTGGCACCCTCCCGTTCACCGACGCCGACGGTGACACCCTCACTTACAGCGGGCCGATCACCACCCCGTATGGCACCGTGACCATCGACCCGGTCACCGGCCAATTCACGTACACCCCCAACGAGGCGGCACGTGAAGCGGCCGCCGCTGAGGGAACAACCGGGGGCACGATTGTCCTCGCCGACCCGTTGGCCGTAACCCAAGGAACGTTTGACGGTCCTTTGGGCGGTCTTTACGGACTATCCCAACTTGGGAACGCTGCCGATGGGCAGGGGGTGCGTCAGTTCGTCGCTACCTTCTTCACCGCGGACGCCACACAGACCTACATTTTCGGTCAGACCAGTGCGCCTGTCGACACCGTGATGATCCTCTACGTAGGAGCATTCGACCCGAACTCGCCCGCCAGCAATGCAGTAGTTCTCAACGACGACACTCCAGTGGCAGTACACGCCGCAGCCGGTGCAGTCGTGCAGAACCCGAGCGGTTGTGGAAGTACGAGCTACTGTCCCCAGGTCAGTATGGACCTGACGGCGGGCCAAACGGTCACACTGGTGATCACTACCTACGCTTACGGCAACCAGATCACTTTGGGGCTTCCGCAGACCTTCTACACCACCGGTCCGGGCCGTTTCTCGACATTCTCACCGGTGGATACCTTCAGCATCACCGCCGATGACGGTCACGGGGGTGTGTCAAGCGTGTCGGTCTCTGTGCCCATCGCGCCGGCCAACTCCGCACCGACTGCGACGGTGACGTCGGCCAGCCCAGACCCCGACACCGGAGTCGTCGACGGAACGGTCATCGCCAGTGACGCCGACGATGACGCCGTCACCTACAGCGCACCGGTCACCACCGCCAAGGGCGGCACCGTCACGATCGACTCGACGACGGGTGCGTTCACCTACACCCCGACCGAGGGCGTTCGCCACACCGCCGCCGCCGACAATGCCGCGCCCGACGATCTGGTTGACACCTTCACCGTCACCCTGACCGACGGATGGGGCGGCAGCACCGAAATCGTGGTCTCTGTCAACATCGGGCCCGCCAACCAAGCCCCCATCGTCCACGTCTCGACGGTAGGAACCCCTGACGCCACCACAGGTGTCGTCACCGGCATCGTCACTGCCACGGACAGCGACGGTGACATGCCGGTCATCACGGTGCCGGTGACGAGCACCAAGGGCGGCACCATAACGTTCGACTCTCACACCGGCGAATTCACCTACACCCCAAGCGAAGAAGCCCGCAGCAACGCAGCCGACGGTGATGCGACCCCCGACGACCTGATCGATACGTTCACCGTCACCATCGACGACGGCCACCGCGGGACTACCGACGTCCTCGTCAGCGTGACCGTCGAACCGGCCCTCGATGCCCCGACGAGCATCGGCGCTGACCCTGTCATCACCGGCAACGAGGACGAAGCGCTGGAGATCGACGTCGAGGGTCTGCTCGCCAACGACTTCGACCCAGACGGGCCCCTGACCGTGACCGCGGTGGGCGGTGCTATCGGGGGCACGGTAAGCCTTCTCAATGGCATCATCACGTTCAGCCCCACGGCCAATCACAATGGTCCGGCCGAGTTCACCTACACGGTTACCGACACCGGTGCCGGAACGATCACCCCTGTAACCCAAACCCTCACCATCGCAGCGATAAACGATATTCCTACCGGCACCGTGAGCCAGGATGTACCCGATCCTGAGACTGGCTCCGTCGGCGGCTGGATTGACGGGGCCGACGTGGACGGCGACGGACTCACCTACAGCGGACCTAAGACTACCGAGCACGGGACCGTGACCATCGATCCGACCACCGGTGAATTCACCTACACCCCGAATCCCGACGACACGAAACCAATTCTGGATTTCGGTTTTGAAACTGGTACGACCGCGGGCTGGAACACCGGAAGCCAGGCTGGCAGCCCTCTCAGCGGTCCGATATCGGCTCCGGGTCACGGAGTGACGGTTACCAACGGTACGTCGACCTTCTCAGGAGGGGGGACGACCTGGACATACACGGCGAAGGGCGCTCACGCAGGAGTTCTGGCGCCGCGAAACGGCTCACCGACGTTCCAGGACGCTGCCGCCGCACTCGGGCTAACGGCCGCCGAAGCGCAGGCCATCGTCACTACCAGCGGCGCGGCGATCACCAACGCGTCGTGGATCACCAAGGACGTGAACCTGACCGCCGGTGAGACGTACACGATTGCCTGGAATTACCTCAGCACTGATTACGAACCATTCAACGACGGCTCCGTGACGTCCCTGGTGTACACCGGAGCAGGCCCAGCTCCGACCATCTCCGTCAACAATTACGACGCGCGATACGCGCTGCTGGGCTTCACGAACATCGGCACCGGTGACTACTCGACCGGATCGTATGGATCCACCGGTTGGCAAACGGCCACCTACCAGGTCTCGCAAACGGGTACCTATCGGCTGGGCTTCGTGGCGTTCAATCTCAGCGACACGGCCCTGTCCCCAGTGCTGCTCATCGACGACGGCCCGGGGACCACGCTCCGCAACGGTCAACCTTTCAACCCCGTCCCTCCGAACAACCCGACCGTTCCTGACAACAGTGCTACCAGCGATTCGTTCGACGTCACCATTGACGACGGCAATGGCGGCATCACGACGGTGACGGTGACAGTACCGCTTTCCTGAAGAAGAGCCCGGCCTCGGTTCTGGCGCCGGAGACACCGACGGACAGTACGCGACCTGTGCCCCTGCACCGAGACGGGTGCAGGGGCACAGGTCGATTCCAACCCCTGAAGTCGACCTACTCAGTCGGTAGGGGGCGCGAGCACGAAGTCGGCGAAGTCGAAACCGGGTACCACGACGCAGCTCACCAGGCACGGCTGGTCGTCGCGCGGCCTGGCTCGTTGCCAGTGCCCCGGCGGCACCACGAACTGCGGGTTCTCGCCGGCCAGGATGTCGGCGCCGAGGACATGGGTGGCGGCGGTGTCCTGGCGCGGGCCCACTTCCAGCAGGAGCGGCCCGCCGCAGTGATAGAGCCACAATTCGGCGCTGCGCACCGTGTGCCACGCGGACTGCTGACCCGGCAGGAGCAGAAACAGGATCGCGGTCCCGGCGTTGCGCGGACCTGTGTAGTCGGGCGGCAGGGCAGACTGCGGAACCGTCAGCTCACTGCGCCAGGTCTCCCGAAACCAGCCGCCCTCGGGATGCGGCGAGAGGTCGAGACGACGCGCCCATTCGGGAAGATCGCTCATCGGCTCACCCTAGTAGGCTTCTGCGCATGGCTCGCGCGCTTCCGGGGTGGCTGGTTGCGCTGTGCGCGCTCGTCGTCGCGGTCAGCGCCTGGCTGCCGTGGTTGACGTCCTCCGAGAGCGGCGGACGCGCCACCGCCATCGGCGGTGTGGTCGGTTCCATGCCGGTGCCCCCTCCCGGATTCGGCGTGGGTCAGTTGGTCGTGCTGCTGGCGTCGACGCTGGTGGTGGCCGGCGCGATGGCCGCGCGCGGCATCTCCGGCCGGCTGGCATCGTCGGCTGCGCTGGCGATTTCGCTGGTGTTGGTGGCGCTGGCGGTCTGGTACTACCGGCTCTACGTGTACCCCCCGGTGTCCGCCGGCTACGGCCTCTACGTCGGCGGCTCGATCGCCCTGGTGGCCGCGGCACTGTCGGTGTGGACGATGCTCGCGTCATGGGCGCGATGAGCGCTCGCGCGAAGAGCGGATGACAACGTGACCGGCTTCGCCGAACCCGTGTCGCTGACGGGCGAACGCTTCGTGACGTTGGAACCCCTTACCCGCGAGCATGTTCCGGAGATCGAGGCGGAAGTCGCCGGTGGTGCGCTCGATTCGCTGTGGTTCACCGGAGCGCCGAAATCGACGAGCGCGCAAGAATGGGTGGACGCACGCCTGGGCGCGCAGTCGCCCGACACCGGGCTGACTTTCGTCGTGCGCGACCACGCCGGCGCACTGGTCGGATCCTCGAGCTATCTCAATGTCGACGGCCCCAACCGGCGGTTGGAGATCGGCTACACCTGGTATGTCGACCGGGTGCGGCGCACCGGAGTCAATACCGAGTGCAAACTGCTCATGCTCGGACATGCCTTCGACGAGTTGAGTTGTGTCGCAGTCGAATTCCGCACCCACTTCTTCAACGCAGCGAGCCGGGCGGCGATCGAGCGTTTGGGCGCCAAGCTCGACGGCGTACTGCGCAGTCATCAACTGCTGCCCGACGGCTCCCGGCGCGACACCGTCGTCTATTCGATCCTCGACATCGAGTGGCCCGCCGTGCGCAACAACCTGCGATTCCGGTTGGACCGCCGTAGCTAGGCCTCAGATCCGGCCCAGGTCGACGTCGGCAGTGGACTCGACCGTCGCAGTCCGGCCCGGAGCCGCCTGGTGTTCCCAGTACAGGTTCGTGTGCGCGATCACTGCTTCCACCGGCGGCGCACCCCACTGCGTCTTGTCGCCCGCGGTGTGCGCGTCACCTACGAGGGTGACGTCGTAGCCGCGGGTGAAGGCGCCGTGCAGGGTGGAGCGCACGCACGCGTCGGTCTCCGACCCTGTGACGACGAGACGCCCGACATTCCGTTTTTCGAGCAGGTCTTCCAGATCGGTGGCCTCGAAAGAATCGCCATAGTTTTTGTCCACCACCGGTTCGTCGATTCCCGGGGTGAGTTCCGAGACGATCTGCCAGCCGTCGCTGCCCTTCACGAGACCCTCGTCGTGATGGCGCACCCACACCACGGGAACGTGTTCGCGGCGTGCCCTGTCCACCAGAGCGGCGATGTTGGCGACGACGGCGTCACGCCGGTACGCGCCGTCGACGACGGCATTCTGCACGTCGATGACGAGAAGTGCGCTGGTCGAACGGTTTTCGAGGGTGGTCATGACACCATTGTCTACGAGACCGGCTGGATCTGCGCGCCGCGCAGGCGGGCGCGGCACTGGTCGCAGACCAGGGCGGGAGTGAACCGCCGGTCGCACGCCATGTGCGTCAGGATCACCGCCGCACCGTCGTGCGATGGGAACCACCGCTGCGCCCACGCCAGCGCGCACACCAGGACCGGGAAGAATGCCCGCCCTTTCTCGGTCAGCCGGTACCGGCCCTCGCTCTGAACGAGGATCCCTTCCTCGGTGAAGACGCTGAGTCTGTCGGCGATCGTCACCGGCGGGGCGCCCAGCTGAGTCTGGAAGTCGGTGAAGCGGCTGGCGCCGACGAACGCGGCGACAAGCAGGGCGAACCCCCACCGGTCACCGATGACGCTCATCGTCTGCGGGAACATCGCGGCGGCGCCGGAACGACGGACGGAGGAACGCCGACGGGTGCCGCCCGAAGGAATCGAACGCTCCCACGACCCGCTCGGACCCCACCGTGCGGAGATGCTTTTGTCATCGGCGGACTCGTCGCATGCTCGGCAGACCACCCGGGGCGCGAACTCTTCCCCGCAGGCTGTGTGCAGCATCCGGGGCAGGGGTTCGGGGTGGTCGGGGATCCAGCGCCGCTCCCACTCCCAGATCGAGGTCAGCATCGGCCACAGGGACCGGCTCTTCGGGGTGACCAGATACTCGGAGCGTGGCGGATTGACCTGATACTCGTTGCGGGACAGGAGTCCTTCAGAGGTCAGCGATTGCAGCCGGTTCGACAGCACGGCGTTGGACACCGGTAGCGCGGCAACGAAGTCGCGGTAGCGGCGAGCACCCAGCAGGGCGCGTTGCACGATGAGCAGCGTCCATTCGTCGCCGAGCAGACCGAGCATCCGCGCGACGGCGTTGGGGTCGCTCACAGGCCGATTGCGGCGGCCGCGGACTCGCGCTGTCGCCAGCGGGGCAGGTCCGCGCCGGGTGCCCACGTCGAATGGGTACCGCTGGAGATCCGTTCGGGGAGTTGGATTTTGCAGACCGGACCCTCTTCGACCTGCGCGGCGTCGAACACCAGGCAGTACGAGGCGTCGACGTTCATGTCGGTGGTCAGCGTGACAAGGTAGCCGTCATCTTCGGCGGTGCTGCCTACGCGGGGCGCCATCGCGGTCTCGCTGCCGTAGACGCCGTCCTCGAACGCGTACCGTTGTTCGGAGCCGGTGTGCAGATCGTGCCTGACCAGTCCGTCGAACAGGAACCAGGAGGGCTTGCCGGTCGCGGCGTAGGTGTAGCGGTAGGGGCGACCGGCGTTCGCCGGGTTGATCATGCCGAATTCGCTGATGCTGTCGGTCATCTGCTCTTCGCGCGCCGCGCCGGTTTTCAGGTTGAAGCGCCACCGGTGCAACCTGGCCTGCATGCGATCGAGTGCTAGGAAGCGGAATGCACGCTGCCAGGTGTTGCCCATGCCATTGTCGGCGGGTTCGGGGTCGCCTTGGAAGAAGCCGTCGAGCACGATCTCATCGCCGTCCTCGTAGGCGTTGGGGAAGTGGAGCACGTAGGTGGGATCGGCCTCGAACCACATGATCTGCGAGGAGTCACCCCGGCGGGGGATCACGGCGAATCGCGACGCAACGTCGCGATGGAATCTGGGGAGATGGATGTTGCGCTCCAGCAGCGCGGCGTCCCAGAAAAGCGGAAAGTCGTTGAGGATCACGTAGTTGTCGGTGAACGCCATGTCGTGCGGCAGCCGCGGACCCGGCAGTTCGACATCGACGCCGTGCACGACGTCGCCGGCATCGTCGACCACCCCGTAGCGAAGATACGGGGCTTGCTTGCTGTAGGAGAAGAACAGCAGTTCGCCGGTGCGGTCGTCGACCTTCGGATGGGCCGACACGCCCCAATCAGACGGGAAGCCGCCGTTCCAGGTTTCCTTGCCGAGATTCTCGGCGGTGCAGGGGTCGATGCGGTACAGATCGCCGCACTGATAATGGCTCGTCAACGCCACACCGCGGTGCACGACGACGTCGGTGGACGAGGCATCCTTCATCAATGTGCGTGCGCCCCAGCCGTAGTCGCGGTGTGCGAGCTCGATCGGTTCAGCGATGCCGGGCCACAGCGCGCCGCCTGCCTCGTTCTCGGCGAGAAAGCCGTCGGTGCGCACGAATCTGTTGCGGTAGAACGCCTTACCGTCGCGGAAGCCGACAATGTGCAGCATGCCGTCCCCGTCGAACGGGTGATAGCTCTTCAGCGCGGGATGGAGAGGGTTCTCGGTATTGCGCAGGTATACGCCGTCGAGATCGTGCGGGATCTGTCCCTCCACGACGTCGAGGTCGTCGGCGTCCCACTCAGTGGTCTGTGGGCGCCAGGGGCCCGTGCGGTAGGGGTGATCGTCGTCTTCGGGCAGTGTCGAAAGGAATTTGCCGACGATCTCGGTGACGCTCACGGTGTTCTCCCAACGACGAAGCTGACGGTGGTGGCAGTACTGCCGCCGAAGTTCAACGTGCCGAACGTTTTTGCGTCGTCGACCTGGTAGTCGCCCGCAGTGCCGCTGACCTGTCGGGCGGCGTCGACGAGCATTCTCACCCCGGTCGCGCCGACGGGATGTCCGCCACCGATCAGGCCGCCGCTCGGATTGATCGGCAGCCGGCCGCCGATCGCAATGTCGCCCGCCTCGATGGCTTTCCACGATTCGCCCGGCTCGGTCAGCCCGATGTGGTCGATGGCGAGATATTCGCTGGGGGTGAAGCAGTCGTGCACTTCGAATCCGTCGAGGTCGCCGAGCGTGACGTGGGCGCGGTCGAAGGCGTCGAGGACGGCGGTGCGAACGTGGGGGAAGACGTACGTGCGGTCGGCGGCGCGGTCCAGCTTCTGGCGCAACCCCAGCCCGACGGTGCGATGACCCCACCCGTCGATCCGGCCGAGCGGCCGCGCGGTGGGGTGGTCGCGCAACCACTCGTCGGTGACCAGGACGACGCCTGCGCCGCCGTCGGTGATCTGGCTGCAGTCGAAACGGCGTACCCGACCCTCCACCACCGGGTTCTGGATGTCGTCGTCGGTCAGCGACTCGGGCACCGACCAGGTTCGGGTCTGAGCGCGCGGATTGGCGCGCGCGTTGGCGAAGTTCAGTGCCGCGATGGCACGCAGATGCGCAGGCTCGAGCCCGTAACGGCGGTCGTACTCGGCGGCAACGACGTCGAACATGTGGGGCCACATGAACTTCGCGTCCTGACCTTCGTGGCCGGTCCACGCTGCGGTTCCCAGAATCGCCGTCGCAGTATCGCCGGGCACCGTCTTCTCCAGTTCCACACCGACGACCAGTGCTGTCCGGTACGCGCCGGAACGCAGGTCGGCGATGGCGGACAGGGTGGCGACACTGCCCGAGGCGCAGGCCGCCTCGTGGCGAACCGCCGGAGTGCCCCACAGTCCGTCGTCGACGGTGGCAGGCATGGCGCCGAGGTGTCCCTGGCGGGCGAACAGCTCTCCGAAGGCATTGCCGACATGCACGACGCCGACCTCGCCGGCGTCGATTCGGGCTGCGTCGAGCGTCGAACTCACGATCTCGGCCGTCAGTCCCGAGAAGTCCAGACCTTCTCGATCGATATTGCGCGCGAAGTCACTCTGATACCCACCCAGGATCCAGACGCCCGTCGAGCCCATCACGGCACCGTACTACAACTAGCAGAGTGACTGAAGGCGGGCGGCCCCGCCGGCTCGAGTCTGAACCGACGAGACCTTGGCAGGCGTCACTGTCGACCGTCGACGCCTGTCCCACGGCTGCATTGCCCCCGCACCCGGGAAGCAAACCCCCTGCTGTGTACGTCGGACTGCTCATTTGGGATTCTGTAGCCATGACAGAACTGTCGGGCCACGAGCTCGCGCAGCGCATGGCGGAGTTGGCCCGCGCAGTGGCAGCGCCTCGAAAGGTCGAAGACGTCCTGTCCGATGTCACCGCCGAAGCGAAGCGGCTGATCCCGGGAACCGACGCCGCCGGTGTTCTGTTGATCGGCAAGTCCGGGAAGTGGGACTCGGTGGCGGCCACGTCGGACCTGCCTCACCGGCTCGACGCGCTGCAGATGAAATACCGCGAGGGGCCGTGCTATCAAGCGGCGCTGGACGATCTCATCGTGCGGAGCGACGACTTCCGTTCCGAGCAGCGGTGGCCGTTGTACTCGGCGGCTGTCGTCGAACTCGGCATCCTCAGTGCGCTGTCGTTCAAGCTCTACACGAGCAGCCAGACCGCGGGTGCGCTGAACCTGTTCGCAACGAAGGCCAGTGCGTTCAACGGGGAGGCCGAGACGATTGGTGCGGTGCTCGCCGCGCACGCGGCCGCCGCGATCCTGTCGAGCCGGGAAAGCGAACAGCTGGTGTCGGCGCTGTCGACCCGGGACCGGATCGGTCAAGCCAAGGGAATCATCATGGAGCGTTACGACATCGATGATGTCGCGGCGTTCGAGATGCTGCGCAAGCTCTCACAGGACAGCAACGTCAAACTCGTCGAGGTAGCTCAGAAGGTCATCGATACCAGGGGCACCTAGCGAGAGTCGACTGCCTGATCACCGAGCACCCGGAGCAGACGCAGGTCGTCGAGTGCGGACGAGCCGGCCGGGGGAGTGAGTACCACGAGATTCTGGCCGTCGTAGGTGACCAGCACTTCGCAGTCGAGTGTGATCGGCCCGACCCTCGTCGCGAACGACTTGCGCTGCATGCGCCGCACGGCGACGTCGTGGCGTGCCCAAAGCTCCGCGAACTCGGCGCTGTGGGCCAGCAGCGACTCGATCAGCTCGCGCACGTCGCAGTCATGGCGACGGCGCGCCCACGTGGCACGTAGGTCGGCGACGGTAACCTCGCTGTGCTCGGCGTGATCATCGGTCGGCACGTTGGCGCGGCTGTCCGGATCGGTGAACCACTGCCACGCGAAGCTTTCCTCCAAGGCTCCGGTGACGGTCGTACGGTCGCCCATAAGGCGTTTGGCGAGGTCGTTCTGAGCGAGCAGCAGGTAGGTGTCCGAGCAGATGAACGCCGCTGCGTCACGCATCTGGTCAAGGAGGAACAGCAACGCAGGGCGCACATGCATCGACGCGGCGACGCGATCCGGGACGGCATGGCCGGCCAGCCGGTACAGATGGTCGGTTTGGTCGTCGGTGAGTCGAAGCGCGCGCGCCAGCGCCCGCACCATTTGAGGCGAGGGCTGCGTGCTGCGCGACTGCTCGAGCCGCCCGTAGTAGTCGACGGACATCCCCGTCAGCTGCGCGACTTCCTCGCGGCGCAGGCCGACAGTGCGCCGTGGGCGGGTACCCGTGGGCAGTCCGACGTCTTTGGGCCGCATCGCCTCGCGGCGGCGCCGCAGAAATTCCGCCAGCGCGTCACGATCCATCCGTCCATTGTCGTCGCAGGAGGCGACCTCAGCCAGGGACTCGGAATCCCCGCCTGCGTAACTGATCTCAGGCGTCTGGCAGGCCGGCGGGCGGAAGGCCGCAGCGGGCGCGGAAATCGGTCATCGGCTGGCGGATGCCCTGCAGTTCCGCCGCGGTGTGCGGGTTCATGTCGAGGTAGGAGTCGACCTTGGCGCGTCTCTCCTCCGGCGGCAGCCCGCGCAGGCTGGTGAAGAACCAGTTCGCGTCCGGGTGGGTGAACATGTACGCCGACAGCGACGCCGAGACACCGGACAGGATCCCGGCCTGGTCTGCCAGGGAGCAGTTCTGTGCAGGCGGCGGGGGCTGCGATGCGGCGATTGCGCTGCTGCAGAACAGAGCTGCTCCGGCGAGCGCCACCGCGCTTGCGGATCGGACGAGAACAGACATTCCTACTCCTCTACCTGGTCGGGTCGAACATGTCGGCACTGTGCTGCAGTTACTCGTCATCGTCGCCGCTCCCGAATGCCGCGCCACCGCCGTAGCCGACATCGTCCCTGCGGGGGTTGAGGGCGATGGAGATGTCGTCGTCATAGCAATACAGATCCAGTTCGCACCATGGGTACTCGGTCGGAATCGGCGCGATCAGGATCGGGCTCGCGGATGCCAGCGCAGCCGACGCCAGCCCGCCGGCCACGGCTCCCGCCGCCAGAAACGGTATTGCGTAGTAGGACTTCCGCATCGCTACCTCCCGACCCGATCGCCAACATTTCGCGGGCCGCTGACCGGCTTACGCTGATGTCAATGTGACCGGTCGGAGGGGGTAGGACATCCCCCGGAACGGGTGAAATCAAGGTCAAGCTCGGTAGATGCATGTGCCCAGCCCACGGTGATCGTGGTGGGCAGGTCATTCTTGGGTGTTGCGGAGCACCGCGAGCATGGTGAGGGTCATGATCTTGAGATCGAGGATGAGTGACCAGTTCTCGATGTAGTAGTTGTCGAAGTCGGCGCGGTCGCCGATCGACGTCTGTCCGCGTAGTCCGTTCACCTGCGCCCAGCCCGTCATTCCCGCTTTCACGCGGTGTCGCTGGCCGTAGCGGCGTACCTGTAGCTCGAACAGGTCGACGAAGCCTGGCCGTTCAGGGCGGGGACCGACGATGCTCATCTCTCCTCGGAGCACATTGATGAGCTGGGGCAGCTCATCAACGGAGAACTTGCGCATCTTCCTGCCAATCCACGTGCGCCGGTCGGGGCCTTCCACGCCTCCTGGCGCCACGCCCTCACTGGGCGCGAATGCGCCGGTCGAGTCAGCTGCCACATACATGGTGCGAAATTTCAGGCACGAGAACACTTTCCCGTCGCGGCCAACACGGTCCTGGACGAAGAACACCGGGCCGCGCGAATTCAGTTTGATGGCTATCGCGAGGGCCAGGAATAGCGGTGACAGCAGAGCGAGTGCGAGTGCGGCCTGCACGCGGTCAAGACCGTGCTTGATCGCGAATTGCCAGCCCTTGGGATTGGTGCGGGTCAATACCATCAGCGGGACGCCGCCGAGATGTTCGATGTAGGCGCTGCCGCCCACTGCGTCGGCCAGGCGCGGCACCACGCGGACATGCATGCCAAGAACCTGCGCGCGCAGGGCAATCCGCGCGAGTTCGTCGTCGTTAATTGCCGACGGTGCGATGAGGAGTTCGGTGGCTCCGGTGGTGCGTGCGGCCATCGCCAGCTGGGCGGTACGTCCCAGATACGGGACGTCACCCAGCTCTGCAGCTGCCGGTGCTGCGTCGTCAAGAACCCCGACCGGCCGCAATCCGTGTTCGGGGGTCTGGCGCATACGCGTGACAAGGTGAGCGACGAGAGGACCTGAACCGATGATCAGAACTGATGTTCCGAGCCGGGATCGCCGGCGAAGTGATTTGACGGCCGAGAATCGGATCAGTCTGACCACCAGCACCACGATGGTGGCGCACACCCACAGGCGGATGATGACGTCGGAAGGCCGGACATAAGTCGGCACCACGGTCCCCACGTCCAGACGGTCGATTTCCTGCGTGAGGACGGTAAGCGTGGCCAACGAAGCAATTGCCACCGAGGTCACGATCGGTTCGACGTCGTCGAGAAATCGATGATTCAGCCTCTGCTTGTACATCGACCTGGTCGCCAGGAGCAGAAGAAGAATAGGTACGAAGGACCACGTCCAGGCGGCGATTCCGCGGTCGGCTACCTGGCCGGGCGTCCACCACAGCGCCAACGCCACTGAGCAGGCGGCCGCCACGACGTCGAGGATGACAGTCAGTAGGCAATAGCCCGTATTGCTGCGCAAAGTCTCGATGCGCTGAGACGAGTCGGGAACACCGTGCCGGAGTTGTGTCGCCGGCGCGCTCGGCGGACCGCTTCCGGGGTCGCTTGGTGGTGGGGCGCTGCTCGGCGGTAATTGGGTCGTGTTTTGGACGTCTGTGTGCATACGGGATCCTTGTACCGTGGATTCGACGCCCCGATTTTATGTGTGCTGGCAAACTAGCGCAGAAAAATTGACGAGTGGGTTTCTAGTTTGCGCGCTTGGCGTAGGTGAGCCGCGTCGAGGCAACTGATTGCAATCGAGTGCACTAATCTGCACCGCGAATACCGGCTTGGACTGCGAATTTAGGATATGCAATGCTAAATTCGACGGCGCCGTTCCGACGAGCGCTGACGGCGGACCTGTGCTTGATACATTTGCGAGCATGGTGCTGAAAAGGCTGCTATAAGTGGTTTTCAAGTTTACTGGCTAACGCGATATCCGACGCGTTGCCGGCCAAGCGTTGCCTACATGCGGATCGTCGATCCCGCAGCGCGCCACGAGCCACGGTGGAAAGGTGCGGCCCCAGGGATATAGAGAGATGTGCCAAAAAAGGCGATGTGCCCCCGGCATGATTCGAACATGCGACACCGGCTTTAGGAGAGCCGTGCTCTATCCCCTGAGCTACGGGGGCGGCAACCGCAGGAAGCTTACCTGGCTCCCACTGCGAGCCCGCAACGGCAAATCGGAGTTATGGCAAAAGTGTCAAAACTTTGTGGGGAGGCCGGTAGCGTGCCTGGCGTGGAGCTGACACTGCAACGCATCGGCGCCTGGTCGGGCACAATCATGATCCTTCTGTACGGCGCGAGCTTCTCCGGTATCGCGCAGCTCTTTCCGCCATTGTCCCCGGCCGCGTCGGCGGACGAGATCGCCGCGTTCTTCGTCGACCACAAACTGTGGATCCGCTTCGGGGTGTCGGGCGCGCTGCTCAGCGCTGTCCTTGCGCTGCCGTTCCTTGCGACGATCGTGCTTCGCATCCGCAGGGCAGAGGGCCACTTCGGCATGCTGTCGATGACCCAGCTGATGGCGGCGACGGTCTTCGTGCCGGCACTGCTGTTCCCGCAATTCTTCCTCGGTGTCGCGGCCTACCGTCCCGAAGAGCGTTCTGCCGAACTCACCCAGGCGCTCAATGACGTGTTCTGGCTGTGGTTCATCGGCATCGTCGGCACCATCATCATCCAGAACCTGACGCTGGCCGCCGCGGCCTTCACCGACAAAGCCGACCCGCCGACCTTCCCGCGGTGGTACGGCTATCTCAACCTGTGGGTCGCCACCCTGTCGCTGCCGGGATGCGTGGTGGTCGTGTTCAATGACGGGCCGCTGGCATGGGACGGCGTATTCGCCTTCTACATACCGGGTCTCGTGCTCGTGGTCTGGTTGTTCTCCACCACCGCGGTGATGCTCAAGTCGATCAAGGCCGAGCAGAAGGCCCTGTCGGTCGAGCCCGTCCCCGCGTGACGACGACCGCCCCTCCGTCGCGCGACGCGCGGCGGATCCCGGGAGAGAGCGGCACCTGGGTCTTCCTGTTCGGCGACATGCTCGTCTTCGGCGCCTTCTTCGTCACGTTTCTCGTCGAGCGCGCCAAGGCGCCCGAGGTCTTCGACGCAGCCCGTGCCACGTTGCATATCGGCGTCGGCGTGGTCAACACCCTGGTGCTGCTGACGAGCTCGCTGTGTGTCGTCTTGGCGCTCAACGCAATACGCGCAGGCGCGCCGCACATCGCGACCCGCGCGGCTGCCGCGGCGATGGGCTTCGGTGTGGCATTCATCGCGCTCAAGGTCTACGAGTACGTCTCCCTGGCCGGGGCGGGCCACGGGCCCGGCGCCAACGACTTCTATCTCTACTACTTCATCCTCACGGGGCTGCACCTGTTCCACGTCTGCCTCGGACTCGGCGCGCTGTCGTTTGTGTTGAGCCAGACGCGGCAGGTCGAGCTGAGCGCCACCCGCACCGCGCTCGTCGAAGGGGGCGCCTGCTTCTGGCATCTCGTCGACCTGCTGTGGATCTTCCTGTTCGCACTCCTCTACCTGGTGAGCTGATGAAAGCTCTTGAGCTGCTGAGAAACCGCGCCGGCGCCAGCTGGCTGTTCCTCGTCGCGTTGACCGTCCTGTCGTGGGCCGTCGGCGCCGAGCACGGCACGGGGTCGATGGTGGCCGTACTGGTTCTCGGCATCGCCGCGATCAAGGTCCGGCTCGTCGGGCTCGACTTCATGGAACTTCGGCACGCCCCGATGCCACTGCGCGCGGCGTTCGAGGGTTACTGCGTCGTCATGTGGGCGGTGCTGTCCGCGCTGTATCTGTGGCTCTAGGGGAGTAGTTCGATCACCTTGCCGAACGCCTCGGCGTGGCGCATCTGCACGATGATGTAGCTGATTCCGTAGATTTCGCGGTAACCGCGAATCCGGTCGGCGATCTCGTCGGTCGACCCGGACAGCACGCCGGGGTGCCGCAGCAGCTCCTCGTCGGACAGGCCGGGCAGTGAGATTCGCGGAATCGTCAGATCGGGGCGCCCCGAGTCGTCGACCGGCATCGCGGTGATCGCGAGATTCAGTTCCAACTCGGCGAACCGGTCGCCGGCGGCGTCCCGCACGAACGAGATCCGGTCGGCCAGCGGATCTTCGTCGGGCGTGGCTGCCCGGTCGCCCCCGGTGAGGCCGATGATGTCGGCCGACCGCGCGGCAATCCGTAGGACGCGGTCGCCGTTGCCGGCGATCATGATCGGCACGTCGGGAAGATGTTCGGCCATGTATTCGGTGGTGGCCTTGAGGTGATCCACCCGCTCGCCCGCACTGGGATACGGGATGCCGGCCGCGTCGAACTCCTCCTTCACGTAGCCGGTGCCCAGGCCCAGCTCGAAGCGCCCGTCGCTCAGATCGTGGAGTGCGCCGGAGTCGCGGGCGAGCAAGGCCGGCCGGTAGAACGCCGAGTTGATCACGAACGTGCCGACCCGGAGAGTCGAGGTCACCATCGCGACCGCTGTCATCACCGGGAATGGCGCGGGACCGCCGAGATGGTCGGGCACGTGGAGAACATCGAAACCGAGGGCTTCGGCGCGACGTGCGCTGTCTTCGAGTGCGGTTCGCGAGCCGGCCCGGGTGACGCCGACACCGAAGCGGAATTCCGTTGCCACTTCGTGATCGTAGAGCCAGGTTTGAACCGTATTGGGCTGGGGCATTACGCCATCGACTTTCATCACCCCGATCCGGCCCGTCGTCGAAAAATCCGACGGGCCGGATCAATATTTTCGTTCGTTGGAGAAATGGCAGACATCCCCACCCTCGGCGTCGAAGAGGAGTTCCTCCTCGTCGATCCGGAATCCGGGGCTCCCGTCGCCCTCAATCACGAGGTCGCAGACCGCGCCGCCGAGCTCGATGTCGAGCTGCAGCTCGAACTCACAAGCTGTCAGGTCGAGACGACGACAGACGTCGTCGACGACGTCGACGACCTTCGTGAGAACCTCGTCAGGCTGCGCCGCACCGTCGCCAACGCCGCCGAGCGCGCCGGCGCCCGGTTGCTCGCTGTCGGCCTGCCGCCGACCCTGCCGCATGAGTTCCCTGTCACCGATACTCCGCGGTACAACGACATCGGTCGGCGGTTCGGCATGATCGCCCACGAGCAAGGCATCTGCGGCTGCCATGTCCATGTCGCCGTGCCCGACCGAGACACCGCGATCGCGGTGAGCAATCGACTGCGTCCGTGGCTGCCGTCCCTGCTCGCTCTGACGGCGAACTCGGCGATCTACCGCAACGCCGACACGGGCCATGCCAGCTGGCGCAGCGTGTTGTGGGCACGCTGGCCCAGCGCCGGACCGCCGCCGCACTTCGATTCGGCCGAAGAGTTCGACGCCGCCGTGCAGATGCTGTGCCAGGGCGACGTGATCCGCGACGACGGCATGGTCTATTGGGATGTGCGGCCGTCGAAGAACTTCCCCACCGTGGAGGTGCGCGTCGCGGACGTCCCGGCGACGGTGGCAGAGACGGTGTTGTTCGCCGCGCTGGTGCGCGGGTGCGTGATGACCGCGGTCGACGACGAGCGTCGTGGTGCTCCCGTCCTGCCGCTGGCGCCATACGCGCTCAAGGCCGCGTATTGGAAGGCCGCCCGCAACGGCATCGACGGTGACGGCCTTGACCTGGAGAACCACGTCGCGGCGCCGATGCTCGGTCTGTTGGACAGGCTCGTCGAACACGTCCGGCCCGCGCTGGAAGCCGCGGGTGACGACGAGATGGTGACCACGGGGCTGGAGATGATCGCCGAGCGTGGCAACGGCGCGACCCGCCAGCGCCGCGCATGGGGTTCGCGCCACGACGTCGAGGACGTGGTCGCCGAAGCCGCGGCGGCGACGCTGGAAGCGCCCTGACGTCTAGCCGAAATATGCGGCGAGAGTTCGAGTAGGGGCCTGCGAGGATTCAGCCTAGGCGAACTCAGACCAGGGGCAGCTGCGCGAACACCGGGCTGGTCGGTTGCGCCGAGCCGCCGGGCGGCTCGACGGTGAACGCCAGCGTCTGCGATGCACCCAGGTCCGGCAGCACTGCCGTGGTCGACGGCGCGACCTGCCCGGAATCCATCGTGCCCGCCGGGTGCGGGCCGTCGGAATCGATGAGCCACATCTGGTAGACGGTGCCTGCCTCCGGCGGCGTCACATTGTTCATGACGAGCACGCCGGCATTCTCTTCCCTTGAGAACACGACCGTCGCCGTGCCGCCTCCGGGAATGTCTCCCGAGACGGTGCGCACGTCGGGCGCGGCGAAGATCTCCTCCGCGGTCGTCGGCGTCGGGCCCGGCCGCAACGTGTAGCCGACGACGAGGGCGCCGAGTCCGATGGCGACTGCGGCGGCTCCTGCGAGGAGAGCCCTGGTCCAGCGCCGCTCCCGCGGCTGCGTGGGCAGCGTGCGGACATTGTCATCGGCGATCTGCCGCAGGATCTCGGCGCGCAGATGTGAAGGCGGTTCGACGGCGGTGGCGGCCGAGATGGCGGCCATGGTCTCGCGGACCGCACGCACTTCGGCGGCGAACTCCTCGGCGACCTCGGGCGGCGCGTCAGCCAGCCGGCGATCGATGTCGGTGGCCTCGGAATCGCTGACCGCGTGCAGTGCGTACGGAGTGGCCAGCGACAGCAGGTCGTCGGCGGAGTGTGGATTGGTCATGCGACCCCCAGGCATCTACGCAGGCCGCGGATCGCGTCGCGCATCCGTGACTTGATGGTTGCAAGGTTTGCCGCCAGCCGCTCCGACACCTGGACGTATGTCAGGCCGTCGTAATACGCGAGCTGTATGCACTCCCGCTGGGTGTCGGTGAGCGTGTCCAGGCAATCGGTCACCTGTCGTCGTTCGTCACCGGTGATCACCGCGTCGGAGACGTGGTCCAGCGGAGGCTCGACCGTCGCCGCGCCATAGCGCGACTCGCGGGAGCTGGCCGCCTCCTCGGAGCGCACGCGGTCGACCGCGCGCCGGTGGGCGAGCGTCAGCAGCCAGGCCAGCGGGGAACCGGCCGACGGATCGTAATTACCTGCGTTGCGCCATACCTGCAGATAGATGTCCTGCATTGTCTCCTCGCTGTAGCCGGGATCGCGCAACACCCTGGTGACCAGCCCGAACACCCGAGAGCGCGTCTGGTCATAGAACGTGGCGAACGCTTCGGCGTCGCGACGGGCCACCTGGCGCAACAATGCGTCGAGTTCGGCGGTCACGAGCCGTAGCCTAGCGTCCACCAGCGCCGATGCAGTCGCAGTCACGACACCTTGTAGGGCCGTGGCGCCGATATCGGGGGGCCGCAGGCCGCCGACCGTGTTCACGTCGCTGCTGTCGGGGTTGGCTTCGGGCGGGTCACAGCTGGTCCACTTTCTCGCGCTCCTCGTCGCTGTGGCGGGCGGTGCGCGGCACCATCGGAACCCGCTTCAGCCACAGCAAGGTGCCCTGGACGCGCATGCTCAGCACATTCATCTGCGGCGCCAGCGGAGAGAGCAGCTGCAGAGCGAGGACCTGCCGAATGGTTGCGGGACGCCGGGTGCCCCGCAGCGTCACGACGAACGCCGGCTGGTGATCGCGGTGCAACGAGACCCGGACATCGAGGTTCTCGTCGGGTAAGGGAGCTTGCACCAGATAGTGCCCGTCGACGTCGTTGAACGGGGAGGCGTAGAGCTTCTTGTCGACCATCGTGGGCTGGACCCCCGAGGGGGGAAGCAGATACGCATGACGCTCACCATGGGTGTTGTGCACCTCGGCGATGACGTAACGCAACTCGCCGCCGGCATCGTGGCACCAGTACAGGCTCAACGGGTTGTACACGTGGCCGAGCACCCTGGCTTGGAACAGGGCGAAGACCCTACCGCCGGGAAGCTGAACCCCCTTGCTGGCAAGGAACGCATCGACGCGGCCCCGCAGTGTGTCGACTGGGGCTTCCCACAGGTGGTCGTGCACGTCGAACCTGGCGAAGGGGCGCAGCCACGCCGGCACCTGCGGTAGCGCGTCCACGTCGACGAACCAGGTGTAGCTGCGATGCTCGAAGTAGTGGTGCACGGGTGCGCGACGCAGATGCGTGATCCGGGTGCGGTACAGGGCAGAGGTCATGACGCCACCGCCTGCTGCCGGATGGCGCCCACCCTGCCCACGAAGGCGATCGACCGGTTCCCCATACGTATGGCTTCCACATCACATATTCGGAGCCGCGTCTGGTCTGGATGGGAGACCTCTATCCGCGGCAGTACACCGAGGTCAGGACGGCGAAACGGGGGTCGTTCGCGATCGACGTCACGTTGGGGGCCCCCTGCGTGAACGTTGCCGAGACCGCAGGACGGCCTGGTGCCGTGGCCATGACGCTGTGATAACCGGCGAGATCGCCGCCGTGGCCCCACACGGTCACTCCGCAGCCCAGGTCGATGCTGGTCAAGCCGAGGCCGTACCCGAACCCAGGTCCGTGCAGCGGCCACGGGACGGTGTCCATCATCTGCGCAAGCTCGGCGGGTGCGACGACCCTTCCGGCGAGCAGGGCCGCGATGAACGCGGCGATGTCTTCGCTGGTGGAGATCAGAGATCCGGCCATGTACTCGCCGGACGGCTCCGCGGCGGTGACGTCCTCGCGGCGGCCGTCGACGAGTTCGTAGCCGTGCGCCATCGGTGCGCGCAGTCCGGTGTCGCCGGCCGCCGGGAAATAGGTATGGGTCAGTCCCAGGGGCGCGATGATGCGCCGGGTGATCTCGTCGGCTGCGGGACGACCGGTGACGGACTCGATGATCAGGCCGGCGACAACGTAATTGGTGTTGGTGTAGACGGGCACCAGGTGACCGGGGGCCACACCCCGCTTGGTCAGCGCCTGTGACAACAGGGCCCGCGGGGAGACTGGCTGATTCGGAGGTTCGGTCGTGTCATCGAAGTACTCGGGCAATCCGCTCTGGTGGCGCAGCAACTGGCGGACCGAGATGGTGGCGCCGTCGATGCCTTCGCCACGGATCAGCCCTGGAAGGTAGGTTTCGACCGGTGCGTCGAGCTGGACCCTGCCCTCGCCGACGAGTTGCAGAATCGCCGCGGCGACAAAGGTTTTGGTGATACTGGCGACCCGGAGGTACGTCTGCGGTGTGAATGTCGCGCCGGTCGAGACGTCGGCGTGGCCTGCCGACGACAATGTCACCGCGTTGCCGTCCGCGACCACGGCAACCGCTCCGGCGAGGCCGTTGACCGCGACGGACTCGGCGAGGGCCGCGTCGAGTGGGGCTGGTTGTGCGTGCGCAGACGGGATGGCGAGCCCGATGATCAGCGTGCCGGCGAGACCGGCGGCGATGCGCACTAGTGCGAGGGTAGTTTCCACGTCCGTGCGGCGCTTGCCAATCCCTGGACGAGGGCCGCGGTAGCCGGTGAAAGGCCGTCGTCGGCGGGCACGGAACTGCGGGGACTCGTGCCGCGAACTCGGGCCGACAGCTCCAGCTGTGCCCCGTCGCCACCGACGAGATTGACCGGATTCGCGGGGTGTAGGCCGCGCAGTTCCCTCGGGATGGAGTCCAGATCGGTCACCACCCGGTAGCCCGGGATGTCGACGTGGCGTGCCAGGTGCTCGGCCAGAGCACGGTTGCGCCCGCCCGCAAGCAGCTGGGTGCTGCGGCCGATCCGGCCGTAACCGTGCAGCGAGACCGCGACGTCGACGTGGGCGAGGAACTCCGCAAGCCGGGGTGACTGGGCCGGGTCGTAGAGGGCCGACGACAGATGATGCGGGTAATGATCGGGATGTCGCACCACATACAGCGACGCGCCGGCCGCATCGGCGGCTCTTTCGGCGATGACGTCGGTCATCTTCTCGAGGCCCCCGCCGTGGATCGCCATGAACCCGAACGTCGAACGTAGGGTCGACTCCTCGACGACGGCGGGGTCGGCCAGCAGATCTGAAAGAGACTGCGGTGCAGCAGAATTGGCATTCTGAGGCCGATGCGGCCAGTGGGCGGGGTCCCAGCGCTCAAGGAACTGGATCCATCGGCTCGGCAGTCCGTGATGGCGCGCGCCATCGAGGATCCGCTCCAGGTAACCGGGGCGCGGCGGTCCCGGTTCCACGCGGTGGTCGATGTAGACCCATGCCGTTGAAGGGCCCGCTTCGGTCAGGACCGTCATCTCGTCGCGGCGGTAGCGCACCGGGACACCCTCGGCGCTGTCGAGGGTGGCCAGGTCGCGGTCGGACACCTGCCACACCACGCCGTGGACCTCGCTGCCCGAGAAAGGTTCGACCGTGGCCACCCCGCGCTCGTTGATCAACCAGTCGTGGTCGGCCAGCGTGGCTCGCCGAGGGTCGGTGGCGTCGGGGCATCGCCGCGCCATCTGCTGCACGCACAGGTTCGACCCATACGCGAAGTAGTTGTGCCGGCGGCCCATTCAGCCGGCGAGCGTCAGATAGATCAGCACCACGTTCAAAAGGGTAATCAACCCGGCGACAACCCAGCCCAGTGCAGTGGTGACGCGATGGTTGACGTCAGCACCCATGAGCCCCGCGTCGGAGGTCAGCCGGACCAGCGGTATCAGCGCGAACGGGATGCCGAAGGACAGCACGACCTGGGAGAGAACCAGCGCCCGGCTGGGATCGACGCCGATCGCGAGGACCGCCAGGGCGGGTAGCAGGGTGATGAGCCGTCGCGCCAGCAGCGGAACCGACCGCCGGAGCAGTCCCTGCATGATCATCGCGCCTGCGTAGGCGCCGACCGAGGATGACGCCAGCCCGGAGGCGAGGAGGCCGATCGCGAACAGCAGCGCCACACCGGCGCCGAGGGTGCTCTGCACCGCCGCGTGGGCGCCCTCGATGGAGTCCGTGTTGTCCATCCCCTGCAGATTGGTGGCCGCGACCAGCAGCATCGACAAGTTCACGGCGCCTGCGACGAGCATTGCGATGCCGACGTCCCAGCGCGTGACCCGCAGCAGCGTCCGTCGTGCCGGTCCCGCCTCTGGGTGGCCGTGGCGGTCGCGTGCCAGACCGGAATGCAGGTAGACGGCGTGCGGCATCACGGTGGCGCCGAGCATCGCGGCGGCCAGGAGGATGCTCTCGGCGCCGTCGAACCGCGGGACCAACCCCTCCGCGGCGGCGCCGGGTGGCGGCGGTGAAGCGATCAGGCTTGTGAGGAAACCGACGGCGATGACCAGCAGCAAACCGGTGATCACCCGCTCGAACGGCTGTTGGCCGCGGCGGTCCTTCACGACCAGGAGGACCAGCGACACCAGGCCGGTGATGACGCCGCCGATCAGCAGGGGGAGATCGAACAGCAGGTACAGCGCGATCGCGCCACCCACGACTTCGGCGAGATCCGTTGCCATCGCGACCAATTCGGCCTGGGCCCAATAGCCGAGCCTGGCCGGTCTGCTCATTCGCGCACCGACGGCTTCCGGCAGGGAGGTGCCCGTGACCAACCCCAGCTTTGCCGACAGATATTGCACGAGGCACGCCATCATGTTGGCGACCACGATGACCCAGACGAGGAGAAACCCGAACTGGGCGCCCGCGCTCACGTTCGCGGCGACGTTGCCGGGGTCGACGTAGGCGATCGCAGCGACGAACGCGGGCCCGAGCAGCAGCCAGCCGGGCCGCGCCTGCGGTTGGACGTGCGGTGTCACGACACCCCTTCTCTATCCGGGTCCACGAATAGAAAAGTTAGGCTAGCCGAAACCTTCAGGGTGGGCTAGCGCAGGGGTCGGATTTGCTCGGGAGTCACCAGGGTCCGAGACCGTAGCCGCCGACCAAGGGCCAATAACCGATGCCCTGCCACCCGCCGTAGTTCCATGGCGGAGGCGTCGTCGTCAACTGTGTGCTGCCGTTGGTCTCGCAGAAGGTCACCGTCTGTCCGACGTCGGTGCACTCGGGCGCCGCCGCTGCGCCGGGCGCTGCGAACAGGGCCAGGAAGGTGAGGCCCGCGAGAAACCCGATGCGCCGGAAGGCAGTGTTCATGGTGAAGGTCCGATCTGAACCGATTAGAAGATGTAGGGACCGTAGCCTTCCCACGGGAAATAGCCGCCGCCGTACCACGGCTGCGCGTACACCCCGGGGGACGAGCTGATCTGGGCGTTGCCCGGCGACTGGCATACCTCGGTAGCGCCGCCGGCACCGCGAGAAGTCGTCGAGCAGTTCGGCTGTGCAAGCGCGGCGGGGGCGGCGGCGATCGCCACGGCTGCACCGCCCGCGCAGAGGAGGGCAGCGAGAGCGCTCAGTCGAGCCTTCATTTTCAGGATCCTTCCAGCGAGTGTCATCGCTCAGCGTACAGATCTTTGCCAGTTTCGGGAGGTAACTCAGGCGGCAGTCATCACCCCGGCGACGGAGTCGATTACGCGCCGATCGGGGGGACGCGCGTAGGGGTCGGGAACGGTCAGAAGGTGACGGGTCCGTACCTCTCGAACGGCAGGATCCCGCCCCAGTACGGCGTTGCGTTCTCCGGGGGAACGGTGCTGATCTCGGCGTCGCCCGGGGTCTCGCACACCTTGGTGGAACCGCCCTCCGGGCCGCCACCCTGAGACGTCGTGCTGCAATTCGGCTGCGCGATCGCGACGGGGGCAGCGGCGATCGCCGCGGAGGCGGCACCCACGGCAAGGAGTGCGGCAAAGCGTGCCTTCATGGGAAACCTTCCACACAGGGTCAGCTGGCAGCGTACAAGCCTTCACCGGTGATGAGGGGCAGCTCACGGGCGGTCACGATGCCTGGCGCAGCATCGATCACGGCTGGAATCGCGTTCACCACGCGAGCGGCCGTTGCCACCAGACCCGCATGGTTGTGATCGCCATGGGGGCTGCTGAGGCAGAGGTCGAGGGCGTAGGACGGTTCGCCGGTGATCTCGATCCGGTAAGAGCCCCCGTGCTGGGCGGGCTGCGGCCAGTCGGGGCAGAGGTCGTCCCGCAACCGCGTGACGTGTTCGAGGACCACCGCGATCTCACCGTCTTTCATTCCGCGGACCTCGAAGCGGATCGCCGCGGTGGTGCCCTTGGCGATGGGACCCGCCGCGATGTCGAAGTCTTCCGGCGCGGGCACCCGCACGTGGGTCTCGGTCACTTCGTCGAGCTCGATGCCGAGCCCGGCGGCGAGTTGGCGGACCACTGAACCCCACGCAAGGCTCAGCACTCCGGGCTGCAGCAGCATGGGTGTCTCGTCCAGGGAGCCGCCGAATCCCATGACGTCGAACATGACCGCCGCACTGTCATAGGTGTCGTAGTTGATGATCTCCATGCAGCGGATCTGCTGGATGTTCTGGCAGGTGCCCGCCAGCGCCATCGGCAGCAGGTCGTTCGCGAACCCAGGATCGATGCCGTTGACGAAGATGGTCGACGATCCCTTGCGGGCGGCGTCCTCGATCGGCGTGATGAGCTCCGCCGGTAGCACCTGCCAGGGATGCTGCAGGAACACCGCGCTGCTGCCGACTACGTTGACGCCTGCCTCCAGGATGCGGCGGTAGTCCTCCAGCGCATCGGGAAGGCGATTGTCGGCCAGCGCGGTGTAGACCGCACACGCCGGCTGGGTGGCCAGTACCGCGTCCAGGTCGGTCGTCGCGAGGATGCCGGTCGGATCCTGAAGTCCCGCAAGCTCTGCCGCGTCCTTGCCGGCTTTGGACTCCGAGGAGACCCACACCGCGGTCAGCTCGAATCGGGGGTCATTGATCAGCTGTGTGAGCGCGTGCTTGCCGACGTTCCCTGTACCGATCGCAGCGACTTTGATTGGGAAGAAGTTGGGCATGTCGACATCCTTTACAGATCGGGAATCGGGAGATCGAGGTTCGGGAAGGTGATGCCGCCGTCGACTTCGAGCGTCTTGCCCGTCAGGTAGGCGCCCGCGGGGGAGGCGAGATAGACCGCTGCAGCCGCGATGTCGAGCGGGTCGCCGAGACGTTTCATCGGGGTCGCCTTCTCCATCGGGTCACGCAGATCGTCATTGCTGGCGACAATTTCGAGTGCCGAGGTCAGGATCGAACCCGGCGCGATCGCGTTGACGCGAATGCGCGGTGCCAGATCGAGCGCCGACAGCCGGGTGTAGTGCGCCAGTGCGGCTTTCGCGGTGCCGTAGGCGGCAAACCCGCGCCCGGCGAGGCGTCCCATGGTCGACGTGATGTTGATGATGCTGCCGCCGCCCGAGCCTTCCAGCATCAGCGGCACGGCAGCGACCGTGAGCGCGTGCGCGGTCGCGACGTTGAACGCAAACGCGTCGCGCATGTCCTTCGCGCTGGTGTTCAGAAGCGCGTTCGGCATCGTGCCGCCGACGTTGTTCACGACGATGTCTAGTCTGCCGAACGCCTCGTTCGCCTGGGCGGCGAGGGCCGCGGTGTCCTCGGAGCGAGCGAGGTCGGCGACGACGATGTGCGCGCGCCGCCCAGTGTTGGTGATCTGCTCGGCGACGTCTTCGAGCTGCGACTGCGTCCGAGCTGCAATGAGCACGTCAGCGCCTGCTTCGGCGAAGGCGACGGCCATGGCGGCGCCGAGTCCGCGCCCCGCCCCGGTCACCACTGCCACCTGATCGTCGAGCCGGAACCGGTCCAGAATCACGAGCGCCTCCATTCGTTGACGCGAGAAACGCTAGCAAGGACCGCGGAGGCTTGGGGTCGCTTTCTGGAACACGTTCTAATTGGCGCCGGAATTGCATTCCGGCAGGAAAACATCGAGGCACGCCCGGCGGAACGCTATTCCGGCGATCGGCGGCTAGCTCTTCTTGGCCGCAGCTTTCTTCGCGGCTGTCTTCTTGGCCGGGGCCTTTTTCGCGGCTGTCTTCTTGGCCGGGGCTTTCTTCGCGGCGGCCTTCTTCGCCGGGGCCTTCTTGGCCGGCTCGTCGTCGTCGGAGTTGCTCGCCGAGGACCTAGCCTGCTCCTTGCGCGCCTTCACGCTGGCTTCGAGCTTGGCCAGGAGATCCGACACATCCTCGGACTCGTCGAGTTCCTGGGGCTGTTCTTCGGTGGTGAACGCCTCGCCACCTTCGAGTTTCGCTTGGATCAGCTCGTGCAGCTGCTCCTGATAGTCGTCGTGGTAGCGGTCGGGATTGAAGTCGTCGGTCATCGAGTCGACGACCTGGCTCGCCATCTTCAGCTCGGCGGGTTTGACGTCGACTTCCTTGTCGAGCACAGGGAAATCGGGATCGCGGATCTCGTCGGGCCACAACAGCGTGTGAATCATCATGACGTCGCGCTTGCTGAAATCCTTCACCCGCAGCGCCGCAAGCCGGGTCTTGTTGCGCAACGCGAAATTCACGATCGCCACGCGGTCGGTCTCCATCAGAGTCTTGGCGAGCAACACATAAGACTTCGACGACTTGCCTTCGGGCTCAAGGAAATACGAGCGGTCATACATCAGCGGGTCGAGATCACTGGCGGGAACGAACTCCAGCACCTCGATCTCGCGGCTGCGCTCCTCCGGCAGCGTGGAGATGTCGTCGTCGGTGATGATGACGGTCTGACCGTCGTCGGATTCGTAGGCTTTGGCGATGTCTCGATACTCGACGACCTCACCACACACCTCACACACTCGCTTGTAGCGGATGCGCCCGTTGTCCTTGTCGTGCACCTGGTGGAACTTGATGTCGTGGTCCTCGGTGGCGCTATACACCTTGACCGGGACATTGACCAGCCCGAAGGCGATGGAACCCTTCCAGATGGACCGCATCAGCCCAGTATGTCCGATACCGGCGCACTTTCGACCGTGACGCGGTCGGGCAGGTCGGCTCCGGCTCTGGCCACGGTCAGCGCCGACGTCAGCGTCGCCGCCCGCACCGCGGCGGTCAGGGCGTCGGTCCCGATGGCCGCGAGTTGGGGCCGGCGCTCGGCACCGAGCAGGTCCATCGACCACAGAGCGTCGATCAGCCCCGTCATGAACGCATCTCCAGCGCCCACGGTGTCCACCACGTCGACATTCCCCGCAGGTACCCGCACGGTCCCCGCAGCACACATGGCCACAGCGCCGTCGGCGCCGAGCGTCCCGACGACGATCGACGGCCCGAGTGCCAGCCACGCCGTCGCGATCTGTTCCGGTGTGCGGGTGGGGTCGATCCAGTGCATGTCCTCGCTGCTGGCTTTGACGACGTCGGCTCGTTCGAGCAGACGGTCGACGCGGGAACGTGCCGCGTCAGCGTCTGTGAGCAGTGCCGGACGGATGTTCGGGTCGAACGTGAAGGTCGCCGACACGCGGTAAGTGTCGATCAGTGCCTTGGTCGCGAGGCAGCCCGGTTCGAGGACCGCCGCGATCGAGCCGGTGTGCACCACCAGGGGAGGCGCCGCCTCGGGAGTGCCTGATAGCGCCCACTCGATGTCGAAGGAGTACGTCGCCGCGCCTGAATCGTCGAGAACAGCGTGCGCCGTCGCGGTCTTGGCTGCGTCCGTGCTCCCCGAAACCAGATGTACGCCTGAGGATTCGACGTACTCGGTGATGCGCCTACCGCAGTCATCGGTGCCGATGTGGGTCAGGAAGTCGACGCTGCGACCGAGCCGCGCCAATCCGACCGCGACATTCAGTGGGCTGCCGCCGACATGCTCTCCGAGCACGTGTCCGTCGCGCTCCACGATGTCGATCAGCGCTTCGCCGATTACCAGTGCCCGCACGGGTTCGACGCTACCTGGCGATTTGTGGGTAATACGGTGAAGTGGTGGACCGTTATGACCGGGTGAGGCTGACCAACCCGGACAAGGTGCTGTATCCGGCGACGGGCACGACAAAGGGAGAGGTCTTCGACTACTACGTCAACGTCGCCGAGGCGATGCTGCCCCACATCGCCGGGCGGCCGGTCACCCGCAAGCGGTGGCCCAACGGCGTTGAGGAGTCCTCGTTCTTCGAGAAACAGCTGGCGTCGTCGGCGCCGGATTGGCTCGACCGCGGCACCATCGCCCACAAGTCGGGCACGACCACCTATCCGGTCATCGACACCGTCGAGGGACTCGCGTGGATCGCGCAGCAGGCCGCGCTCGAAGTCCACGTGCCGCAGTGGCGTTTCGCCGACGCCGCCGGCGGGCGGGCGGGAAACGACTCAGTGGGCCCCGCGACGCGGATCGTGTTCGATCTCGACCCCGGTGAGGGAGTGACCTTCCGTCAACTCTGCGAGGTCGCCCACGAGGTGCGGGATCTGATCACCGACATCGGTTTGACGACGTACCCGTTGACCAGCGGCAGCAAGGGACTTCACCTCTATGTCCCGCTGGAGGAACCGATCAGCTCCCGAGGTGCGTCGGTCCTGGCCAAGCGGGTGGCTCAACAGCTGGAGCAGTCGATGCCGAAACAGGTCACCGCGACGATGACGAAGAGTCTGCGCGACGGCAAGGTGTTTCTGGACTGGAGTCAGAACAACGGCAACAAAACCACCATCGCACCGTATTCGCTTCGCGGACGGGAACATCCGACCGTCGCCGCACCGAGGACGTGGGACGAGATCGCGGATCCGGCGTTGCGGCACCTGACTTTCGACGAGGTTCTCGAGCGCCTCGACAGCGACGGCGATCTGCTCGCCGGTTTGGATCCGCCGCTGCCTTCGACCGACAAGCTCACGCGGTATCGCTCCATGCGCGACCGCACGAAGACACCGGAACCAGTGCCTTCCGAGGCGCCGCAAAGCGGGAACAACGACAAGTTCGTCATCCAGGAACACCACGCTCGCCGCCTGCACTACGATTTCCGGCTGGAACGGGACGGGGTCCTCGTCAGCTGGGCGGTGCCCAAGAACCTGCCCGACACTCCCGCGGTGAATCACCTAGCCGTGCACACCGAGGACCACCCGATGGACTACATCGACTTCGCAGGCGCGATACCGAAGGGTGAGTATGGCGGTGGCGAGGTCTACATCTGGGACACCGGCACGTACGAGACCGAGAAGTTCAACGACAACCCTCCGGACGGTCCTGCCAAGGGAGGCGAGGTGATCGTCACCCTGCACGGTACGAAGATCGAGGGCCGCTACGCACTGATCCAGACCGACGGGAAGAACTGGCTCGCGCACAGGATGAAGGACCAGCCCAAGCTCTCGGTGGGGGATCTGTCGCCGATGCTGACGACCGAAGGCTCGGTTGAGCGACTGACCAAGGCGCAGTGGGCATTCGAGGGGAAGTGGGACGGTTACCGGCTGCTGGTCGAGGCCGACCACGGCAAGCTGACGCTGCGCTCGCGGCGTGGGCGGGATGTCACGGGCGAGTACCCGCAGCTTAAGGCGTTGGCAGCCGACCTGGCAGACCACCACGTGATTCTCGACGGCGAGGCGGTCGCGCTGGACGAATCGGGGGTGCCAAGCTTCAGCGAGATGCAGAACCGAGCCCGCTCAACGCGATTGGAGTTCTGGGCATTCGACATCCTGTTCCTCGACGGGCGATCTCTGATGAAGGCGAAGTACCGCGACCGCCGAAAGATACTGGAGGCGCTTGCCGACGGCGGCGGACTGATCGTGCCAGAGCCGCTCGACGGTGACGGCCCGGAGGCGTTGGAGTACGCGAGATCTCGTGGCTGGGAGGGCGTGATCGCGAAAAAGCGGGACTCCACCTACCAGCCGGGCCGCAGGTCGTCGTCGTGGATCAAGGACAAGATCTGGAATACCCAGGAGGTGGTGATCGGCGGATGGCGGCAGGGCGAAGGCGGCCGCACCAGCGGAATCGGTGCGCTGATGCTCGGCATCCCCGGCGAGGAGGGCCTGCAGTTCGTCGGCCGCGTGGGAACCGGCTTCACCGAGAAGCAGTTGACGTCCCTGAAAAAGGTACTGGCTCCGTTGGAGACCGATGGATCACCCTTTGCTGCAAAGCTTTCGGGACCTGACGCCAAAGGCGTGACCTTCGTGCGCCCTGAGTTGGTGGGGGAGGTGCGCTACAGCGAACGCACGTCGGACAACAGGTTGCGGCAGCCCAGCTGGCGCGGGCTGCGCGACGACAAGACGCCGGACGACGTCAGGTGGGAGTGAGCGCTGTCAGCCGCCGTCGAGGTGCTCCCGGTAGAAGTCGGCCAGCCGCTCGACGGCTGCGTCGACGTATTCGGGGACGTCGTACATCTCGTAATGCCCGGCACCCTCGACGATCAACAGGTCCACCGGGTTCGGAGCGAGCTCCCACAGTTTCATCCCCGCCTCATAGGATCCGGTGACCCCCTTCCGTCCTGCGAGAACGACCTGGAGGGGCTGGGTCATCAGCTGGTCGACCAGGTGGAACGCGTCGAAACCCATGAGGAGAGCGTCACTTCGCGCGAGCCGGCGGTTCGTGGAACGCGGGTGCCGGCCGCGCGGTGTGCGGTAGTACTCGATCGCCTGCGTGTTGTCGATGTCGGTGATACCGGCCGTTTCAGCATCCTCCGGGGTATCGGGCAGCCAGTTGTGCCGGCCGAGCCCGCCGCGACGAACTTCGTCGGTCCGCTCGGCGGCGAGACGGTCCAGCGCCGCCGCGGGACCTTCGGGTGCGAAGGCTTCGGACCGCCACGTGTCACCCATGTTGCCCGCGACGACGGTGCCGACCGCCCGGATTCGGTGGTCTGTGCGCGCGGTGTGCACGGCGTATCCACCGCCGGCACAGATGCCGAGCACGCCGATGCGCCCGGGATCGACGCCGGGAACGGTCTGGAGTGTGTCGATGGCGTAGGAAATGTCCTCCCCTCGGCGGTAGGGATCTTCCAGATCCCGCGGCTCGCCGCCGCTGGCTCCCTGGTGTCCGGGATCGAAGACGAGGGCGGCGATTCCACGCGCAGCCAGCCCGGACGCATAGTTCGCGCCGATCTGCTCCTTGACGCTGCTCCCCGGCGTCGACAGGACGACCGCCGGCAGTGGTCGTGCCTCGTCGACGTCGTCCGGTAGGTGAAGCTCGGCTGCCAGATCGAAGGGTCCGCGGGAGATCGTGATGGGCATGGTGGTCATCGTTTCGATGCCTTTCGGTCGCCTGCTCGGGGTGGAGAACCCAGGTGTGGGGTGATCCATTCCGACGAATCGTGGTCCGGCCGCCGCCTTTATCGCGGCGCCGGAAACTCAGAACTGACTGACACCGCCGTCGACGTAGACCTCTGACCCAGTCATGAACGAGCTGGCCTCGGACGCCAAGAAGGCGACCACATTGCCGATCTCCTCGGGTCGTGCACGGCGCTTCATCGGCACGGTGAGGGTCAGGTCGTCCAGGGCGCCGTCGTTTCCGGAGAACAGGTCGGCCAGGCCCGGAGTCTGGGTGAGCCCCGGCGCGACGACGTTGACCCGGATCTTGCGGTCGACGAGTTCGGCGGCCCAACTGCGGGCCAGAGAACGGATTGCGGCCTTCGACGCGGCATAGACGCTGGCCCCCGGGGCGGCTTTCACGTCGCCGTTCGAGCCGCACAGAATGATCGAGGCGCCCTCGTTCAACAGCGGCAGGGTGGCTTGGACGGCGAAGATGACGCCGCCGACGTTGGTGTCGAAGATCGTGGTGTGGTGCTCCCACGTGAGATTGCCCAGTGTCGCGAACTCATTGATGCCGGCATTGGCGAAGACGACATCCAGGCGGCGCCCGGCCGCGTCGATGGTGCCCGCGACGCGATCGAGATCGGCCTGCACGGTGACGTCGGCCTGAATGAAACTCGCGTGCTCGGGGCCGATACCGGCCACCGCGTCTTCGAGGGCCTCGCGACGACGGCCCACCAAGAAGACATAGGCCCCTTCCTGTGCAAGCGCTTGCGCTCCGGCAAGCCCGATTCCCGATGTGGCTCCGGTGACGAGCGCGGTCTTGCCCGTGAGGTTCGGCATGGGTTCCCTTAGTTTTGTACCGATCGGTTGAATGCCTACCGTACCAGTTTTGTACCGATCGGTCGCATCGGGCGGGTGCGGAACTAGGATCGTGGCCATGAGCGCAGAACAACGGCACGCCGGAGGTCGGCCGCGCGCATTCGACGAAGGGCGGGCGCTCGACCGAGCCATCGAGGTGTTCTGGCGTCTCGGCTACGAAGGCGCGTCACTGGCCGAGTTGACGCATGCGATGGGCATCAACAAGCCGAGCCTCTATGCCGCGTACGGGAGTAAAGAGGAGCTTTTCGCCCGGGCGCTGCAGCGCTACGGCGGGTCCTACCACGAACACCTAAACGAACTTCTGGCGCATCCCCGCGCCTACGACGTCATCGAGTCCTACCTGCGGGCCACGGCGAAGGCTGTACGTGCGGGAATCCTGCCGGGGTGTCTGTCGATCCAGGGCGGACTCTCCTGCGCGCCCGACAATGCGCGCATACCGCAACTGCTAGCCGACTACCGGCGCGGGATCGAGGATGCCGTCGCAAAGGCATTGGCCGCAACCGAAGACGCGCCGGGTCTCGACACGACCGCGCTGGCGGGGTATGCGGTGACGATCGGGCAGGGCCTCGCGGTGGACGCCGCGGCCGGCGTCCCGCAGGCAAGGCTGGACGCCGTGGTCGACGTGGCGCTGGCCGGTCTTGCGACATCCCTGCCGCGCCGCGCGCAGGGGTGATTGCGCGCGGCGGAAATGTCACCGACGTCCTGATGCATCTCGGGCGCAACCGATTTTGTCGGTGGTCGAATGTATGTTCGAAGTATGGCGGGGGAGGCGTTGCGGGCCGCGGTTGCGGCGGTAGCTGCCGCCGTGGCGGAGCTGGCGGCCTGCGAGGTAGACCTGGTGACGTGTCCGGATCTGGTGGCGGCCCTCGACGAGGTGGAAACCGTGGGATGTCGGCTACCGGCGGTGAGGTCGCGGTTGTTGGCGCGGCTGCAGGTCGAGGCCACCGCGCAGCAGATGGGCGCCAAGTCGTGGAAAGAGGTGCTGGCGATCCGGTGGCGGATTTCCACCGGTGAGGCTAACCGGCGCTTGAATGAGGCCGCGGTGTTGGCGCCGCGCCAACCGGTGACCGGGCCGGTGGTGGCGCCGGTGCTGGCTGCCACCGCGGCTGCCCAAGCGCTCGGGCTGATCAACGCCGAACACGTCGAGGTGATCTGCAGGGCGGTCAAGAAGTTGCCGGGGTTCGTCGATCAGGCGACGCGTGAGCAGTTCGAAGTCACCCTCGTGCGTGCCGCGGTCGGGGCCGGGCCCAAAGAACTGCGCGATGCCGCGGAGTTGATGCTGTTGCTGCTCGATCAGGATGGCCCCGAACCCGATGACCTCGACCGAGGCCGAAAGCGTGGCCTCACCAAGCACAAGCAACGCGATGACGGCATGGTCGAGCTGTCGGCCACCTTGACCCCGGAGGCGTGGGCGGTGTGGGAACCCATTTTCGCCAAGTACGCCGCTCCGGGCATGTGTAACCCCGACGACGAGCAGCCCTGCACCTCGGGCACCCCGACCCAAGAACAGATCGACAACGATCACCGCAGCCCGGCCCAACGTCAACACGACGCGATCGTGGCCATCGGGCGGATCGCGTTGATGAGTGGGGATCTCGGCACGCTCAACGGGCTACCGGTGTCGGTGATCATCCGCACCACCATCCAAGACCTGGAATCCCGAGCCGGGGTCGGCGTCAGCGGTGGCGGCACCCGACTGCCGATCAAAGACGTCATCCGGATGGCCGGCCACGCCCACCACTATCTGGCGGTGTTCGACCGGTCCACCGGCTCTGCCTTGGAGTTGTTGCGCACCAGACGCATTGCCTCCCCCGCGCAACGGATCATGCTCATCGCCCGCGAGGGCGGCTGCACCAAACCCGGCTGCACGGTCGGCGCGTACGGGTCGCAGGTCCATCACGTCACCGCCGATTGGGTCGACGGTGGCAACACCAACGTCGACGAGCTGGGTTTGGCGTGTGGGCCCGACAACCGCAGTGTCACCGATGGCGGCTGGACCACCCGGATGAACGAGCGCTGCGAGGTCGAATGGATCCCGCCGCCACCCCTGGACACCGGACAGGCCCGGATCAACAACTACCACCGACCCGAGCGCCTCCTGCGACAGGACCCAGAACCACCCGGCGACAACACCACGTCGCCGGCGCAAGCCCCCCAGGAGCAGACTCACCAATGGCACACGGCCACCGCGGGACAGCTCGACAAAAGCCATCCAGGCGCCGAGATCGATGCCACCGACAAAACAGCCCCGAGCCCAGCCGACAACCCAGACCAACCCGGCGGACCCGCACCCCCCGACAACCAAGCCGCCTGACGGCCTCGTCACACCGGCGGCTCGGGGTCATATTGGATGCCGCGACGTACCTCGCGTGCGCGGTCGGCACCCGCGATGCGAGCGACCAGGTGTAGCGCCATATCGATGCCGGCAGACACGCCCGCGGAGGTGATCGTGTCGCCCGAGTCGACGAAGCGGGCCTCGCTGCGTACGTCGATCGTGGGATCGAGCTCAGCGAGCACATCGAGGGATTGCCAGTGGGTGGTGGCGGGCCGGTCGCGGAGAATGCCGGCTGCTGCGTACACCAGTGAACCCGTGCACACGCTGGTCATCAACGTGCCGTCCTCCCGGCGGCTACGGACCCACTCGAGTCTCGCCTCGTCCTTGAGCTGAGGTCGGGTGCCCTGCCCGCCGGGATATATCAGCACGTTCAATCCGGGACGGTCGGCTTCGCTGTGGTCAACGCGAACCTTCAATCCCTTGGCGCACAACACTTCACCACCCGGCTGGGAGAAGGTGTACACCCGCCAGCCGTCATCGGGCCACGTTCTGGTCCAAAAGGACAGGACTTCCCACGGTCCGATCGCATCGAGTTCCTCGACATCGGGGAACAACAGGATTCCGATGTGCTTGGCGCCGTCCGTCATGACTCAACCATGCCGCATCAGGACGCGTCCGACGGAGGAGGGTCGCCGCGAAAGAAGGCGATCGAGTTGTCGGCGGAGCGGCGTGCCACGCCGGCATCCTCGCCGGAGGCGACCTGCGCTGTGTACCAGCCCTCGCCGGCGTCGCGGATGTAGTTCCTGCCTTCGCCCGTGGTGGCCCACTCCTCTTCCTTGAAATCGTCGGGCACGGCCGCGCCGATTTCCAGGTGGATCGCCAGCCCGAGCAGCGCCAGATCCCAGCCGATGCCGACGGCTCCCGGTCCGTACTGCGGCCACATGTCGTCATCGGCCACAGCGATGTGGTCGAGTTGCATGCGCGCCTGCTCGGGGCCCTCATCGATGATCGTCAGCTCGATCCAGCTGACGCCACCACCGAATTCCCATGTGGCGGTGAAGGTTCGGGGTGGATCACACGTCAGAATCGTGCCCGACGCATTGCCCTCGACCTGATACTGCCCGTTCAACCGGAGATCTCCGTGCACCGGGGCGAACCATCTCGGCAGTCGCGCGGCACTGGTGCACGCATCCCAGAGATCTGCCGCATCGGTGGGATAGCTGCGGCTGAGCGTGACGACGCGCGCCTCGCCCGCTTCCAAGGTTCGGCTTCCCACCGTCCGCTCTACTGCGTTCACGTGATGGCTGACATCCATGCTGTTGTTCTCCTTCAGTGGTCGTCGCGAGGGTCGGGGCGGCGCTGTCGTTTGCCTCGGGCTATCTCGGTTGACAGGGCGTCGAGGCGCGGTGTCCAGAATCGGCGGAAGTTGCTCAGCCATTCGTCGACGTCGTGCAGCGCCGTCGGGTCCACCGCGTACATCCGCCGCTGCCCGTCCGGTCGCACAGTGGTGAAGCCGTTGTCTCGCAACACTTTCAAATGCTGTGAGACTGCGGGCTGGGTGATCGAGAATTCGTCCTGGATTGCTGCCGTGAGCACCCCTGCCGACTGCTCGCCCTGTGCGAGCAGCTCGAGGATCCGGCGTCGCACCGGATCGCCCAGGACGTCGAACGCGTGCACGTTCAGAAGTTAAAACTAAAGACTTATATAAGTCAAGGGTTATCTATTACGCCGATGCCGCCACGGCTTGGTGCAGTCCGCGGGTCGCCAGCACGTCGGCCAGTTCGTTGTCGGCAACCCCGGAATGCCCCTTCACCCAGAACCACTCGACCTGGTGCTGTGCGCAGGCTAGCCGGAGCCGCCGCCACAGGTCGGCGTTCTTCACCGGCTGCTTCGCCGCGGTCATCCACCCGTTGCGTTCCCAGCCGAGCATCCACTTCGTGATGCCGTTGCGGACGTAGGTGCTGTCCGTGTACAGGTGCACCGTCACGGGCCTGGTGAGCGCCTCGAGCGCCATGATCGGCGCGGTCAGTTCCATCCGGTTGTTGCTGGTCAATCCGGCCTCGCCGCCGCACATCTCGCGCACGTGATGGCGTTGCCGCAACACGGCTCCCCAACCGCCCGGGCCCGGATTGGGGCGGCAGCCACCGTCTGTGTGGATGACCACGACGTCGTGATCGACTGGGACGTGGTCGGTCATGTGCCGAGAATAGGTGAGGAGATGAACGCCGTCCGGACCGACATTCCGAAGTCGCGATGACGCAGTGTGGTGATCCGGCGGCCGGGCTGCACGGCGTCCTTGACCGGCGTGGTGTGCTGGCCCAGGTACGCCGCGGTGGCATCGATGTCCGCCACGGTGAACGTGATGCCCCACAGTGTCGAGGGCCCGTCGCCGCCGATCCCAGGCGAACCGACCAGCTCGACGGTCACCTCGCCGAACCGGAAGAAGATCTGACGGATGGGTTTGCCGCCGAGTTCGGCGTCACGCTCGCGGCGCGGTGTGGCGCCGATTGCACCGATCGATGCGACCGTCCGCTCAAGGTCGGGGGACAGCAGCACGACATGATCGATCGCGACGACGCCGTTGCTGTGCGTACCCGCCGGCTCCGGCCCGAAATGTGAATGCGCAGTAGGGATGCCGTCAAGATCGGGTGGACTGTCGGGCGGGAGCCCTCGAAGCGACCACCCGACGATTCCTTCCCCCGAGTCCCGTCCCGCCAGACGAATGCCGACACCTCCGGCGCGACAGAGATTGTCGGTGCCGACCTCGAAGCCGGCCCGCTTCCAAGCGTCCGCGGGGTCGGCGACGACGAGTTCGTCGACTGAGAGACTCACCCCGGCGTCAGGGCGTGAACACGTCGATGGGCTTGCCGAGCGCCAGCATCACCAGCGGGATCCTGCGGCTCGTGGACTGCTGATAGGTGATGTACGGAGGGTAGAGATGGGTCATGTAGGACCACACGTCATGGCGTTCCTCATCGCTCGGCTCACGCCACGTCGCCTCGAACGCCTGCGTCGCGATCTGGACGTCAATGATGTTGCGCGCCTGCATGTTGAGGTACCACTGAGGGTGGCTGTCGGCGCCGCCTTTAGACGCCACGATGACCAACTCGCCGCCGAAGTTGCCGTAGATCAAGGGCTTTACGTACGTCTTGCCGGTACTGCGGCCCCGGAACCTGATCAGGCAATGGGTGGTGAAGGTCCGGCCGCCGACCTCGGTGAGGTCCATGACGTGGCCACGGGTGCCGCCAGAGCTCAGGTATGCGTCGAGATGATCGCTGGTCCAATCCCCGCGTTCTGTCCGGATCGCGTCGGCGTCGGCGTTACCCATCGATAGTCCCCTTCGTCTGTTCGTCCGAACCCGCTGCTGACTGTAGCGCTACGCCAGCGGGGGACGTGAAGGGTCAGCCGTCGCTATGACCGTCCTCGTTCTTCTTGTTCTCGTCCTTCTCGTCGTCGCCATCGTCTTTGTCACTGTCGGACTTCTGGTTCGTGTCGGACTTCTCGTCCTTGGACGTCTCGCCGCCGAGCTCGAGAACCGCCCAGTGGCTGGGAGACAGGTACACCGACCACTTGTCCTTCTCGCGACCTAGCTTGAGGACACCGTCGTCGATCTCCCACGCGGTGTCATCGTCGTGCTGAGATTCTTGTCCGTCGGAATACGTGAGTTTGAAGGCCATGGTGTCGGATGCCCCCAACTCAGCGCGGCTAATCGCGCGCGAACCCGTTGTTCTGGTGCCTCTGCAGCGCCACCGATACGGTGAGAATCGCGATCCCGGCGATCGCGAGGGCCGCGCCGGCGGCGGCCGGAGCCGTGTATCCGAACCCCGCCGCGATCACCAGGCCGCCGACCCAGGCCCCCGTCGCGTTTCCGATATTGAGCGCTGAATGGTTCAGTGCCGCAGCCAGAGTCTGGGCATCGTGGGCGACGTCCATCAGCCGGGTCTGCAGTGCGGGTCCGACCGCGGAACCGGTCAGTCCGATACCGAACAGCACCAGCAGCGCGGTCCACGGGTTGTGGGAGGCCACGACGAAGACGGTGAGCATGGTGGCCAGCGCGCCCATCGACAGGTAGAGCGCGCGGACCACCGAGCGGTCGGCCAGCCGCCCACCGACCAGATTGCCGAAGAACATACCGAGGCCGAACATCATGAGGGCCAACGGAACCAGCGAACGCGGCATACCTGCGACGTCGGTCATCGTCGTGGTGACATACGTGTAGACGGCGAACATGCCGCCGAAGCCGATCATCCCGACCAGCAGAGCGAGCCACACCTGAGGGCGGCGCAGCGCACCCAGTTCGGTGAGCGGACTGGTCGCCCGGATGGCCTTCAGCTGGTTCGGCAACCAGAACCAGAGAGCGGCCAGTGTCAGAAGGCCGACGACCACCACGAGGCCGAAAGCTGCCCGCCATCCCAGAGATTGGCCTAGCCACGACGCCATCGGGACGCCCAGCACGGTGGCGACGGTCAGTCCGGTCAGGACATGGGCGACGGCTTTGGCCCGGTTCTGCGGACCCATCAGATGTGCGGCGACGAGGGCAGCGACTCCGAAGTACGCGCCGTGCGGCAGGCCGGCGAGGAACCTGGCGGCGATCAGCGACTCGTAGGACGGAGCCAGCATGCTGGCGAGGTTGCCGACGGTGAACAGCGCCATCAATGCGAGCAGAAGTTTTCTTCGCGCCATCCGGGCTGTCACCGCCGCGATCAATGGTGCGCCCACCACGACGCCGAGCGCGTAGGCGGAGATGACATGCCCAGCAGTGGGTTCAGAGACGCCGAAGGCCAGCGCGATGTCGGGCAGCAGCCCCATCGCCACGAATTCGGTCGTGCCGATACCGAATCCGCCGAGCGCGAGTGCCACGACGGCGAGCCAGCGCACGACGGGGTCTGGCGCCACCACCGACACGGGGCCGGACGGGCGGTCGAGGGTCGCGGTCATAGCGCTCGCACGGCGGTTACGGTCGGCCTGCTGAGCTTGACGGCGACGTCGGCCAGCCTGCGAATGCGTTCCCAATCGCGGCGCCGCATCGCCTCGGCCGGGGCGAGCCAGTCGGCGCTGACGCAACCGACGTTCGGGGCGGCCAGGTAGCCCGTCAGGTCCGCGGCCGTGACACCCCCGGAAACGCAGAACCGAGCGGCGGGCACGAACGCGGCCAGCGTCCTCAGGTGCCGTACACCGCCCGAAGCGGCAGCCGGGTGCAGCACCATGTCGGTGTAGCCGTTCGCCACGAGCTCGGCGGCCTCGTCGGCAGTCTTTGCTCCCGGGAGGTGCGGCAGTTCGGTGGCGCACAACGCGCTCAGCAGTGCGGCAGGGCCCTCGGTGGCGACGAGGAATTCTGCGCCTGCCGCGCGGGCGAGCTCAGGCTGCTCGATGTGGGTGATCGCCCCGGCGCCGACAATGACCTCGGGGGCCTCGGCGACGATGCGTGCGATGGCTTCGAGCGCCAGGGGTCCGTCGAGTCCCACCTGGACAAGAGGTAGCCCGGCGTGGGTGATCGCACGCGCGACAGAGGGCGCAGCCGACACCTCGGATGCGCTGTGCACGCTGATGATGGGCATCACCGGGGCGACATCCAACAGCGATCGTGGCTCTTTCATGACATCGACGGTAGCCGCCATTTATGTACTCCTCAATTCAACTTACGCACTTGAAAAGCAAAAGAGCCGCGGGTTACGCTCCGCGCATGGCCTTGTTCAGGACACCGTCAGCAATCTCGGTGGGGGATCTCTACGCCCTCATCAGGAAGAAGCGAGACCTGACGCGCACCGAGATCGGCAAACTCACAGGATTGTCGCGAACGGCAGTGACTGCCAGGGTGAGGGAACTCACGTCCCGGGGGTTGATCGTCGAACGCGAACAAGCGCCGTCGACCGGAGGCCGCCCCGCGGCCCTGCTGAGCTTCAACGCCGGCGCGGGCGCGGTGCTGGCGGTGGCGGTCGGCGGAAGCCGGACCCGCCTGGCGGTGTGCAACCTCGCCGTCGACGTGCTGGTGGCCGCCGACGTCGACCAGGAGCCCGGGCTCGCGCCGGCAGACCTGATGCCGACAGTCGTCACGCGCCTTGGCGGGCTGCTCGCCGAGGCGGGGCTTCGTGGCAGTCAGGTCTTCGGCGTCGGACTGAGCCTGCCCGGCACGGTGGACCAACTGCGCGGCAGCAGTGTCGACACCCCGGTGCTCAGCGGCTGGGACGGCGCTCCGCTGATCCCGTACTTCCGTGAGCTCACAGACGCGCCGGTCGTGCTCGGCAACGATGCCAACGTCATCGCTCTCGCGGAATGGCGCGCTGGAGCCGGTCGCGGCTTCGACGATGTGCTGACCATCAAGGTGTCCACCGGACTGGGCGCAGGCATCATCTCCGGTGGCGCATTGCAGCGTGGCGCTATCTGCGCCGCCGGCGAATTCGGCCACAACAAGACGTCCGCGGCAGCCGACCAGGCCTGCCGCTGTGGTGATGTCGGCTGCCTTGAGACCGTCGCAGGCGGCTGGGCGCTGACGCGCCTTCTCCGGGACGAGGGCAGGCCGGTACAGAATCTGCGTGACATCGTCGCACTCGCCCACACTGGAGACGCGCTGGCCCGCAGGCTGATTCGCGATAGTGGGCGTCACGTCGGCGAGGTGCTCGCTGCGGCCGTGAACCTGCTCAACCCCGCAGCGCTGGTGGTCGGCGGCGACGTAGCCGGGGCCTACGACATCTTCGTCGCCGGACTACGAGAGACGTTGTACGGCAACGCAACCACGCTCGCAACGCGGGTTCTCGAAATTCTTCCGGCCGAACTCGGCGACAGGGGTGGCGTCATCGGCAGCGCGATGATGGTGCTCGACCACGTCCTCGATCCACAGGCCGTCGACGCCCTCGTCGCTGCCTGAGGCCACTCAGTTGGCGGGCTCGTCTGTCGGCGCGAGAAGATAGGCCGTTCCGTCGGCATCCTGGCGCCGCACGGTGTGCAGTCGCTCGGCGTAGAGCAGGTCGTCACGCCAGAGCCGGTTGGCGGCGTGTTTCATGAACGGCGTGATCAACGGTGCGGCGCGAAGGGCCCGGGCGAAGCCGGGCCGGTCCGAGTGTGCGATCACCGCTTCGGTGACGGTGCTGCGCGGCTGCCCGTCAGATCCGTAACCCGTTGGGGTGGCATGAGTTTCGACGACGCTGCCGGTGCCTTCGCCTTCGACGATACGCATCACGAGGGTGCGTGGCTCGGGACTGGTGAACTCCGCGATGACGGGGATGCCGAGCCTCCCGAGCCGGAAGGTCACCGCGACGAGGAACCGGTCCAGCTCCTCGGGAACGTCGGGTGATTCCGGTGGTGCGCTGAGCACCTCCAGGCGGGTGAACGAGTACGGATGGAACCAGGCGCCGTGCCACGGGTCCATCCTGTTGGCGATGATGTCGGCCGCCTCGCAAGCCCCCGTGAGCTGGGTGACGGCCGCGATCTGCGCTCCGTCGGGCCGGACGGGCAGGATCGGTTCCGGCGTTGGGGCCTCGCCACCGATACGGTCGAGGCGGGCCCAGATCAGCACGCCGTCGTCGAACGCGGGCACGGCGGGCCAGTCAGGACGGGACCGGCCCGTCAGGCGCAGCCCGTGCCAAGGGCACACAAGGTGTCCGCGGTCCACGGTTCCGGTGCACAGGTCCGCCCCGAGATGGGGGCACCGCGCAGGCCCGATGCGCAGGACGCCGTCGGCGTCGCGCCAGCAGACAAGCTCGGCACCTGCCACGTTGGCCGCGTGCGGTCTCGACGTGACGCCGGCGCTGGCTGCCACGACGAACCAGTTGCCGCTCGGACGGGCCTGGGATCGGGCCAGCGCTGCAGCGATCACCTCGGGCGCCGCCTGCCGGTAGGTCGGCGTCTGCCGGGCCCACGCGGTGCGCGGCAGCAGCTCCAAGGGCGATGCCTTGCTGAATGATGTCGTCAGCCTGCTCAGAAGTCTCATCGCGGGGTCCGCCTTTCCACACGACCGGCGAGGTGCCGCAGCACGGGTGACCGCCCGCGCACCGGGACGGTGTACATATCGTGCCCTCTCACGCCGAATCGGTCGAGCAGGGCGTTGCCAGCCGCGACCCCGGTGGTGGCAGCCCGCTCCATCAACGCCACCGGCAGGTCGATGCGGATACCGTCGCCGGCCAGCGCCAGCCCGGGGGTCGGCGTACGCACCGTCGGTCTCGTCGCGAAGTCGCCCGGTCCCAGGCGGGGACAGTCCTCGCGGGTGAGCGTCTTCTCGACGACGATCGACGCCGACGCGGTTTCCGGATACAGCTCGTGAAGGCGGGCCAGCATGTCGGAACGCAGCTGCGGGGTGTCCTCGGCCACGGAATACGCGTGAAGCTCGACCACCGATCCGCCGGTTCGGCGCGCCCACGCGCCGGCTTCCCTCTCGTATCTGTCGAGAACGCTGATGTTGTCCAGCGGCGGTAGCCCGCCGGTGCCGAGGAACGCGGGCCGATCGGAGCGCACGGGCCGGTCCAGCCAGAGGCGCTGCACGACGAACGGCGCCGCGGTGCCCAGCCCTTCGACCTGCGCTCGCCACGCGGAATCGCCGACACTCGCAGAGTTCGCGACGATAGATTTCAACGCGGGAACTTCGGTTGCCAGCACGACCCCGTCGGTGTGGATGGCCGCTCCGGCCTCGGCGGTCACGGTGAAGCCGTCCTCCGTATGCGAAATACTCTGCACGGCAGCGCCGAGGTGTACACGCACACCCAGCTTCTGCAGATACTCGCACAGCGGATTCCACAGGGCCACATCGAAGTTGGATGTGGCCACGTCGAAGACCAGCCCTTCGCTGGAGCCGAGGAAATAGATGTGGAACATCGTGGCGAGCTCGGCTGCCGACAGAGCGGCCGGCCGGGTGAAGAAGCTCCGGGAGAACACCTCGAAGGCGAGGTGCTGGGCGGCCACCGGGAAGTTGATGTTGTGCAGAAAGGATTCGGCGTCGAGGTCGTCGAGCTCGTCGTAGGTCCGCGGAACGGAGACCTCAGCCAGCGGCGCGGCGGCGCGGGCGTCCAGGCGCATCAGATCACGCAGTCGAAACGTGGGGCTGCGCAGCGCGAACATGATTGCATTGAGCGGCGGAGTGCTGGGCAGACCGCGGAAGGTGTCGCGGCGTCCTTCGGCGTCGACGAGGGGGTAGTCGTCGAGCGGTGCGAGCATTCCGAGGTCGGGATCGATGCGGCGCAACAGATTACGCAGGTTGTAGTACTGGCGGAAGAACGCGTGGAAGCCGCGGTTCATGGCGAGGGGTGCGCCGCCGGAGTCGTGTTCGGACCATCCGCCCACCCGGCCTCCGAGGTAGGTCTCCCTCTCGAAAAGGTCCACCTCGACCCCACGTTCGGCAAGCGCGGCGGCGGCGGACAGGCCGGCGATCCCCCCTCCGATGACGGCGGCGCGCGGCCGTGTCGGGAGACCGGTCGCCTCCGGCAACCCCGGCTTGGCGGGGTGGCGAACCCGGCGGGGATCGGTCACCGCGGCGCCCGGGCGAGGAACGTGTGCACGATGTTGCGCTGCCACCCCGAGACGGTTTCGCTCCGCACATCGGTGAACCCGGTTCGCTGCAACCGCTCCCGGAACTCCGTGGCACCGTCGAACTCGTTCACGCTCCGGCGCAGGTAGCGGTAGAGAGCACCGTCGCCGTCGCGAAGACGTCCGAGGGGGATGATGACCGTCGTCGCCACCGCATTCCAGATCACCCACGCGGCGCGCGAGTCACGCACGGAATACTCGTGGGCGGCGAAGACACCGCCCGGGCGCAGCAGCGACAGCAAGCTACGCAAGACCGGGTCCGGATCGCTGAGGTTGCGCACCAGGTACGCCGCGAGGATGCCGTCGAACGGGCCGCTCACGCCGGCCTCGGCGAGGTTCTCCGCGCGGCTGTGGACAAACGTCACCGTCGCAGGCCAGGATTTCCGCCGCGCCTCCTCCAGCATGCCCGCCGACCCGTCGACTGCCACGATCTCTGCGTGCGGTGCAGCCTGCAACAGGGCTGCAGTGGAAGCCCCTGTGCCGCAGCCGATATCCAACAGGCGCAGGCCGCGCCCGCGGTCGGGCAACTCCATCCGGCGTGCCGAAAGCCGGAGGTGCTCGTGATATCCGGGGTTGGCCCCGACGAGCCCGTCATAGGACTTCGCGCCCGAATCGAACGCGTCGGGAACGTCGTAACGTCCAAGACTCATGCTGTTCTACGTTCCTGTCTGTCGCCGCCGCGTACCCAGAGGTGCAGCACCGCGGTCACCATTACCCAGCCGAAAAGGAAGTCTTCCACGGGAATGTCCCAGGGGAACCTGATCCCGGTCGAGTGTTGCTCCCCGTGCGCAGGAAACTCAGCTCCCACCCTAGGACCACCAGGCACCCGACCATCAGGAGCAGGTACTCGTAGCGCTCGATGGTTTTACACCCCCTGGCGGCGAGCCCGTGCGAGGAGAGCCTTGGCCAGGCCCACCGACGCGACCCGAAGGCGTCGCGGGATCGACACGGTGGCTCGCTGGGCGAACACGGCGTAATCGATGTCTTCGATCCGCTTCAGGATTCCGGAATACAGCGTCAGGGCAGCGCTGATGCAGGGGCGGGACTTCGGCGCCAACATCGCTATCCCAGGCTCGGCGCTGCGGTAAATGGTGCGGGTGAGCGCCAGCTGTTCGACGAGCGCCGCCCGCAGCCGCTGGTCGGTGCGTCGATTCTTCTGGCACCAGGTCAGCACGTCGCGGTCCACACCGTGCACGGCGAGTTCGTCCGCGGGCAGATACACCCGTCCGCGCGTCAGGTCCTCGTCGATGTCGCGAAGGAAGTTGGTGAGCTGGAACGCCTTTCCCAGGGCAGCGGCGTGAGGTGCCGCTTCCTCCCGGGGGACGACGGTGCCGAGGATCGGAAGCATCTGCAGCCCGATCACCTCGGCGGAACCGTACATGTAGCGATCCAGCGCTGCCCGGTCCGGATAATCGGTGACCGTCAGGTCCATCCTCATCGATGCGAGGAAGTCGTCGAACAGCTGCCAGTCGAGGTTGTACTTGCGGGCGGTGTGTACGACGGCGTCCAGTGTCGGATCGTCGCCGCTCGGTTGGTTCTCGACCATTCGGGTGAAAAGGGCGGTCGACAACCCCTGCAGCTCGTCCGCGCGTTCCGCCGGCGTGCGCGAGTCGAACTGATCGAGGACGTCGTCGGCGCGCCGGGCGAAGCCGTACAGCGCGTGCACGGCTGGGCGCTGCTCGGGAGACAGCAGACGCGTAGCCAGGAAGAACGTTCGGCCGTACTGCGCGTTGATGGCGCGGCATTTCTGGTAGGACTCTCTGAGTGCCACATCGTGGACGCCCGCCGCGTCCAGCTCCGAGCTGATCATCGTTGCTCCGATCATTGCGACATTACTTGTGGCTGTCTCCGGGTCGCGTTCCCGGTGACGCGGTCCGCGGCGAGGCGTCCCGACACGATGGCGGTGGGGATTCCGACTCCCGGCACCGTGGAGGAGCCGGCGAGCACCGCGTTGTCGATTCCGCGCACGGTGTTTCCCGGCCGGAAGGGGCCCGTCTGTCCGAACGTGTGCGCCAGCGCGAACGGCGTCCCGGAGACCATGCCCTGCCGAGCCCAATCCTGGGGCGTCACGACGTGCAGAAGTTCGGCATCCTGCCCGAGGTGCGGCAGGCGGGCGGTGACGGTCTCGAGCATGTGGTCGGTGTAGTCGTCGCGGTCTGCGTCCCAGTCTTTGTGTCCCACATCGGTGTTGGGTGCCGGCGCGAGGACGTACAGCAGCTCCCGCCCATCCGGCGCCAGCGTGGGATCACCGAGCGTCGGCCGGGTCACCAGCAGCGACGGGTCGACCATCGGCCGACCCTGATCGATGATCTCTTCGAAGGTCCGATCCCACGCGCCCCCGAAGAGGATCGTGTGGTGCGAAGGGTCGGATTCGGTTGGGGCCGTACGGCATCCGATGTGCGCCACAACGGCGGACGGGGCGGGCCGCAACTTGACCAGACGGCGTGGTGTCCGGCCGAGAAGCCGGTAGGTGTCGGGCAGTTCGGTGGTGAGGATCACGGCGTCGGCGGGGAACCGCTCCCCATTGACCGTGCGGACGGCCGTCACCCGCGAACCTGACCGCTCGAGCGCCGATACCGGTGCGTTGTAGTGGAATTCGACGCCGGCATCGGCCGCGGCGGCAGCCATGGCGTCGGGTAGCGCCCGCATGCCCCCGCGAGGGAAGTACACACCGGACACCGTGTCCATGTAGGCGATGACCGCGTACGCGGCCAGTGCGCGCTTGGGAGGCACCCCGACGTAGAGCGCCTGGAAGGTGAACACCCTCAACAGGCGCTCATCGGTCAGGAAGCGCCGCACCATCGGCTCCCAACCACGGAAGCCACCGATCGCGGCGAGCTTCGCGAGCTGAGGGGTCAGCAGCGACAGCGGGGAGTCGAAGTTGGCGTTGATGAAGCCGTTGAACTCGATCTCGTAGAGCCGTGTCAGCCAACGACGGAGTTCGGCGTAGCCCTGCGCCTCCTTCGGCCCCGCGAAACGCGCGATCTCGGCGGCCATGGCCTCGGCGTCGGGGTGCACGTCGAGGCTGCTGCCGTCGGCGAACGAGGCGCGGTAGGCGGGCAGCACCGGCTGCAGGTCGAGCCGTGAGGCCGTCGACTCGCCGACGGCGGCGAACGTCTCATCGAGGATGTCGGGCATCGTCAGCACCGTCGGCCCGGTATCCAGGCGATACCCGGAGATGTCGGCCCGGCCGACCCTGCCGCCGGGGTGCGCGCCGCGCTCGACGACCGTCACCTGACGTCCACGTCCGGCGAGGTGCAGTGCGGCGGACAGCCCCGCCAGACCCGCACCGACGACGACTACCCGGTCGGTCGCACCCGTGACGGTGCGCATCACGCCACCCGCTCGGTGCATGCGGCGGCCATCGAGGCCAGCGCCGATCGGACGCCATCGTCCAGCGAGACGCTGTCGAGGCGGTGCAGGGCCCACGCGAGGCGTCGGTCGATCAACTGTTCCATCCATTCCACCGTCCCGATCTCCGCGATCAGGCACTGCCAACGTGCGATGTCGTCCTCACGGAGATCCGTGCTGGTCATCAAATGCTCCAGATGACGTCGCTGTGAGCTGCTGCCCAATTGGTAGGCCGCCACCACAACCGTAGTCGCCTTGCGCGCGGCAAGATCAGATCCAGACGGCTTACCGGTCGTCTCGGGCTGGCCGAACACGCCGAGCAGGTCGTCACGCAGCTGAAACGCCTCCCCGACCGCGACGCCGTAGTCTCCCAGCGCGCTCAGCGTCGGCTCGTCGCAGCCGGACAGCGCTGCGCCGATCTCCAGCGGACGCCGCACGGTGTAGTTGCCGGACTTGCGCCTCGCGACGTCGAGGACCTCGTCGAGCGACGGGAACACCGACGTGTCGTTGACGAGGTCGGCGAACTGTCCGACGGCGAGTTCCGTGCGCATCGCGTCGTAGCGCGGCCAAGCCCTGGACAGGGCGTCGTCGCCCAGCCCACTCTCGCGCAGCATCTGCTCGGCCCAGACCAGGCACAGATCGCCCAGCAGGATCGCCGCAGATTCCCCGAAGCGCGCAGAAGAACCGGGCAGCCTGCGGCGGTGGTGCCAGTCTTCGAAGGCGCGGTGAGCGCTGGCCCGTCCGCGGCGCATCGGTGACCCGTCCATCACGTCGTCCTGCATCAACGCGAACGCGTGCAGGAACTCCAGGCTTGCCGCCGCCCTGATCGCGGCCGATTCGGGGTTCGCGCCCGCCAGCCAGCCGAGATAGAGGAACGTCGAGCGCAGACACTTTCCGTCGGCAAGCAATGACCGCAGCACGCTCTCGGTGATGTCGACGCGGCTGCCGGGAAGTGATTGCGCACAACGGGAGTCGAGGAACTCGGCGACAGCGGCCAGCACCGCCTCGCGCACCGACGACTGCCACGGCCCGTCCAGTCGTTCGGCGGTCCCGAGCGCCTCAAGATGCGTCGACGCGCCGTTCCTACCCGCGGGCATATCGCCCCGGTCCCTCGAGAACCTGGCGCCGCTGATCATCGAATCGAGCCATTACCCATTTCTAATCCGTTTATGCCGTCTCGACAGCGCTTATCGGCCTTGTTTGTGGGCCGCGAAGCAGTGTGGCCGAGCGGTGCGCCGGTCGCAGCGCCTGCCACGGGACCGGATCGCCCGTTGCCGGAGCGCTTCTCGCCTCATGGCTGCCGTACGCCGAATGCGGCAATAGCCAAGCGCCAGAGAACAATTCAGTTGAACGCGATGGATGTCACCCCGGGTCCGATGCTTGCGAGAATGGCTCCCGTTCGCCGCTCCCAGGGGGTCCGCGGCGGTTATTACAGGTCTATGACAAATGACCTCGCGCCCGTCCTCGTCGACGATTTCGGCCACCTCGTGGCCGGTAATGTTCGCGGGTCACCCGACTCCGGGGTCGACTGGCCCCCGGCGGCGGTCATCAGCTCACCACCGCGGCTGAATAGCGCTCCGCTGGAGGCGCATTGGAGATGCTTGCAGGGCGCCGCTGCGAGGCCTGACGGCTGTCACACCTTTGCGATGACGTTCTCGGCGAACCACTCCAAGTTGCGGATCTTGTCGTCGAGCGGTTCGGTGTCATGGCCCATGATGTAGGGGATTCGGAAGCCGACGATGACGTCGGTGACTCCCTTGTCCTCGAGTCGCTTGACGCCGTCGAGGGTGAACCCGTCGATCGAGATGACATGGATCTGGAATTCGTCGGCCAGTCCGATGCGCTCCTCGGTCTCGCGATACTGCTGCAGTTTCTTGAGCAGCGGGTCGAGTTCCTCTGGATCGCCGCCGCCGTGCATCCAGCCGTCGTTGCGGGCGGCGCGCCGCAGCGCGGCGTCCGCGTGACCCCCGATCAGGATCGGGATCGGCTTGGTCGGCGCGGGCGTCATCTTGAACGTCGGGAAGTCGTAGAACTCGCCGTGGTACTCGAAGTACTCGCCTGAGGTCAGGCCGCGGACGATGTCGATGCACTCGTCCATTCGCTTGCCGCGCCTGGCGAACGGCACACCCATGATGTCGTAGTCCTCAGGCCACGGGCTGGTGCCGACACCGAGATTGATGCGGTTGTCGAACAAAGCGGCCAGCGAACCGGCCTGCTTGGCCACCAGCGCGGGCGGACGAATCGGCAGCTTGAGCACGAAGATGTTGAAGTGCAGCCTGGTTGTCACCGCGGACAGCGCGCCGATCAGCGCGAACGTCTCAATGAACGGCTTGCCGTCGAGGAACTCGCGGTTTCCGTCCTCGGTGTACGGATACTTCGAGTCCGAAACCTCCGGATAGGCGACGCTGTCGGCGATCGTCATCCCGTGGTACCCCGCCTCGTCGGCGGCCTTGGCCAACGGGATGTAGTACTTGGGATCGGTCATGGCTTCGGCGTAGGTGAATCGCACGTCGTCTCCTGCTCGTCGGTGACCGCATACTAGAACACGTTCTAATATGCCCGTGACCGATTGGCCTTACTGACGCGGGACGTCCACCTCGACGGCTTCCAGCGCGAACGGCGGCATACCGAGACCGACCACTGAGAACGTCGACCACGGGGTGCGTTCGGTCAAGCGTCCACGCGCGCAGCGGTCGCCGATCGCGACCGTCACGTCCTGAGGTAGACGCACATCGGCGTCCGCTGCGAAAACGGTTCCCTGCCAATGGTAATGACCGTCGATTGGATCAATCCTGCCCGTCAGGCGCACCTTCGCATCCAGCATGCGGTCGCTCACCACGACCTTCGCCGCACCGTCGTAGACGCCCTCCTCCGGGCCGTCCTCGAAGCCCAGGGAACGCACCTCGAAGGCCGACGGGATACGCCTGCCGACCTTCCGCCAATAGTGGCCACCGCGGCGGGTCCGCCCTCGCGAACGGTCGTCATATGTGCGCTGCGCGCCGGCCCGCACCTCGATGCGGGTGGTGTCGGTGCGGTCCAGGTAATCCAGGCACTTGGCGATGTAGCCCTTCTGGGCAGCCGCGTCGGGTCCGGTGACAAGGAACCAGTTCGGTACGCCGTGGACGGCGACGCCGAGATAGGGCCGCAGATGTTCCACGCGGCACGTCAGCGCCGAGGGAAGCGTCCCGTCGGTGGCGACGACGATCCGTGCATGCCGCCCGCCCGCCGTCCATGTGTGGGTGGCCTCGTCGAACTCCGCATCCCGCGTCGCGTCGGCATCCAGGTAGGCGACCGCGACCGTCGGTTCCTGATTCGACGGTTCGACCGTCGGTTCCTGATTCGACGGTTCGACCGTCACAGAAACCCGCCGCGCTTCCACAGTCGTCGCGCGATCGGCCCGAGCAATCCGACCTCCTCGAGGAACGCCGCCAATGGCGCGAACCCGCTTACCTGGACCTCGTGCCGGTGGGCGCTTGCGCGGGCCATGCTGCGGGCCGCGCGGGCATCGAGGCCGACCCGCGCGTACTGGACGCGATTGGTGAACAGGTGGCGGAAGAACAGGCCACCCACCCCGTTGATGTTGGCCACCACGAACTTCGGAATGCGCCGCATGTGAGGCGCCCGCTTGCGCAGGCCGTCGCGGGCGAACTGGATGTGCCGAGCCTCTTCGGTGACGTGGATGCGCATCAGCCGCTGCACCATCGGCTGCAACTCCGGATCGTCCATCATCTGCCGCTGCAGAGAGTCGAAGATCTCTTCGCCGACCAATGCCGCCACCCACAGCATCGAGCCCTGGAACGTGAACGGCAGCGCGTTGATGATGACCCGCTGATAACGCCTGGGCCGTACCGGTTTTGCGCCGATGCGGTCGATTGCCTTACCGAACATCACCATGTGCCGGGTCTCGTCGCCGAGCTCGGTCAGCTCGTAGTGGGTGGCCCGCGCGGTGGGATCCTGATGCATCATTTTGCGCAGCAGCGCCTGGTTGAGGATGTTCTCGAACCAGATTCCCGCCGACAGCGTGTTGGCCAACTCCTGCCGGGACAGCTCGATCTGCTGCTCGCGCGTCATCGACTCCCACAGCGGGGTGCCGTAGAGCGACACGGTCTTGGGCGGCAGGAAGAACTTGTCCGGGTCCAGCGGGGCGTCCCAGTCGATGTCGACGACGGGCGCGTAGGACTTCTTGACCGAACCTCGCAGGAGGCGCTCGGCGAAATCCTGACGTGTCGCCGCTTGTGACTTTGCAGGAGCCGTCATCGAGGTCCTTCCGCCGACCGGGTGTCCTTCGACCGTAGGGAGCGCCATCCAGAGATGTCAATACCTCTGGTACCGGATACTTCCGGTATTGCGATCTTGTGACGGGCGGGGTGGATGATGATGGGCATGGGGTCGTTTCTGCTGCGCGCCGGCCTGACCGGGCTCGCTCTCTGGGTGGTCACGCTGCTGGTGCCCGGGATCGAGTTCGTCGGAGGTGATTCGACGGCGGCGCGGATCGGCATCATCTTCGTTGTCGCCGTGATCTTCGGGCTGGTCAACGCGATCATCAAGCCGATCGTGCAGATCATCTCGATACCGCTCTACATCCTCACGCTGGGCCTCTTCCACATAGTCATCAATGCCTTCATGTTGTGGATCACCTCCTGGATCACCGAGCACACCACCCACTGGGGCCTCTTCATCGACGACTTCTGGTGGACGGCGATCTGGGCAGCCATCGTGTTGTCCGTCGTGAGCTGGCTGCTCTCGCTCGTCGTGCAGGCAGACTGAGTGGCATGCCTGAACTCCCCGAGGTCGAAGCGCTCGCCGATCATCTGCGTCGCCACGCCGTCGGACTGACCGTCGCCCGCGTCGACGTCTCGGCACTGTCGGTCCTCAAGACATTCGATCCGCCGGTGACGGCCCTGGCCGGACGAGAAGTCACCGGCGCCAACCGGTGGGGCAAGTACCTCGGATTGCAGGCCGGCGATCTGCACCTGATCACCCACTTGTCGCGGGCGGGATGGCTGCGCTGGTCGGACAAACTGGCGGCCGCACCGTTGAAGCCCTCGGGCAAGGGGCCGATCGCACTGCGCGTGCACCTGGGCGCGCCCGGCGGGCCGCTTCCGTCTGATGTCGCCGCCGGGGCGGCTCCGGGTTTCGACCTCACCGAGGCCGGTACGCAGAAGCGGCTCGCGGTGTGGGTGACGGCCGATCCGATGGCGATCCCTCAGATCGCGTCGCTCGGACCCGATGCTCTGTCCCTGAGCGTCGAGGCCCTGGGTGACGTACTGAAGACCCAGGGTGGACGGATCAAGACCGTCATCACCGATCAGAAGGTCATCGCCGGTATCGGCAACGCCTACAGCGACGAGATCCTGCACGTCGCCAAGCTCTCGCCGTTCGCGACCGCCAACAAGCTGACCGCGGCTCAGCTCGCGACGCTGCACGACGCGATGATCACCGTTCTCACCGACGCGGTGACGCGCTCGGTCGGCCAGCAGGCGGCGACCCTGAAAGGGGAGAAGCGGTCGGGGCTGCGCGTGCATGCCCGCACCGGGCTGCCGTGTCCGGTGTGCGGGGACACGGTGCGGGAGGTGTCGTTCGCCGACAAGTCGTTCCAGTACTGCGCGACATGCCAGACCGGGGGCAAGGTGCTCGCCGACCGGCGGATGTCCAAACTTCTCAAGTAGCGCGATTGGGTGCACTTGTTTAACTCGGTTATCCTTCGCCCATGACCCGGCAGAAGATCCTGATCACCGGCGCGAGCTCCGGCCTCGGCGCGGGGATGGCCCGCCAGTTCGCCGCCAAGGGGCGGGACCTCGCCCTGTGCGCACGCAGGCTGGACAACCTCGACGAGCTGAAAGCCGAGCTCGCCGCGCGCTACCCCGACATCAAGGTCGCCGTCGCCGCCCTCGACGTCAACGACCACGAGCAGGTGCCGAAGGTCTTCCACGAGCTCAGCGACGAACTCGGCGGAATCGATTGCGTCATCGTCAACGCGGGGATCGGCAAAGGCTATCCCCTCGGCGGCGGCAAACTGTGGGCGAACAAGGCCACGATCGAGACCAATCTCGTTGCAGCACTGGTGCAGATCGAAACGGCCTTGGAGATGTTCAAGGCTGCGGGCGCCGGCCATCTGGTGCTGGTGTCGTCGGTGCTGGGCAATGTCGGCGTGCCGGGATTCAAGGCCGCTTACTCCGCGAGCAAGGCCGGCGTGACGTCGCTCGGCGAGTCCCTGCGCGCCGAGTACCGGTCCGGGCCGATCAAGATCACCGTGCTCGAGCCCGGTTACATCGAGTCCGAGATGACCGCGAAGTCGAACTCGACGATGCTCATGGTCGATAACGAGACCGGCGTGAAAGCCATGGTCGACGCGATCGAGAAGGAGAAGGGGCGCGCGGTGGTCCCCGGCTGGCCGTGGTGGCCACTGGTCGAGGTCATGAAGTTGGTGCCGCCGCGCTTCGCCAAATTCTTTGCTTGATCTCGGTGTAGGTCGTCAACGTCCGGCTGACGAACTACACCGGAATGGGATGGTCTGCTTGACAGGCTGTTGGGTTTTCCTAACAATCAGTTGGGTGAGTCCAGTGCGCCGGGGGGAAACCTTCCCTATCTACAACCGCATCGGTGTGCTGCGCGCGGAGCGGCGGCTGTCGCGGGCTCAACTGGCGGAGCTGATCGACGTCAACCCACAGACCGTCGGAGCACTCGAGCGAGGCGATCACTATCCGAGCCTCGACCTGGCGTTCCGCATCTGCGAGGTCTTCGACCTGCCCGTGGAGGCCGTTTTCTCCCGCGAACCGTTCACACCGCTGTCGACCGCGCTGTATCGCCGAGACCGAGGAGCAGAAACGGATGCGTGAAGCCACCCTGATCGATCGTTACCAGAATTACCGGACCAAGCAGTTCTTGAAGAACGAGTCCAAATATGCGAACTCGTTGCCCAACTGGCGAAACCAGCGCAGGCGGCGTCTGCTCGTCACCGGGCTAGCCGCGACCTTTGCGTTCATGTTTGGCGTGAGTCTGTTGTGCGCGTTCGGCATTCAGTGGGCGCCGCTTCTCTGGCTGCCGGCGTGCGTCGTGTTCCTTCCGCTGTGGGTGACGCTGCAGATCGTTTCGGGGCGTCAGGGTGACGCGCCGGATGCGACGCTCGACGAATACGAACTGGCGCAGCGCAACAGCGCCAGGTCGATCGGCCTGACCATCACGCAGTACCTGATGATGGTGCCGGTTTTCTACCTGATCTTCGGCGCCGCATTCACCGGTGGGGCCGATACTGACATGGCCTACGCCGGTGGCCTGATGGCGCTGACCGTCCTGCTCGTGGGTGGATGCTCACCGGCGATGATCCTGGGATGGACGCGCCCGGACCCCGAGGCTCCCTAGCGATTTCGGCGTGCGCAGTCGCGCTCGGCGCAACCCAGCACGCCGAAATCACGCGGTGCGGCCGCGCTCTGTCCGGTAGCGACGTACGAGGGCGTCTGTCGACGAATCCGACTGTTCGGCAGGCGACGCATCGGAGGTGATCACCGGCAACAGCGCCTTGGCCTGTGTCTTGCCGAGCTCGACACCCCACTGATCGAACGAGTCGATGCCCCAGATGACGCCCTCGACGAACACCTGATGCTCGTAGAGCGCGACGAGCTGGCCCACCGCAGACGGCGTGAGCTTGGTCGCGAGGATCGACGTGCTGGGCCGATTGCCCGGCATCACCTTGTGCGGCACCACATTCGGCGGAGTGCCCTCAGCAGCGATCTCCTCGGCCGTCTTCCCGAACGCCAGCACCTGGGTCTGCGCGAAGTAGTTGCTCATCAGCAGGTCGTGCATGCTGCCGGTGCCGTCGGCCGTCGGCAGATCGTCGGTCGGCTCGCTGAAACCGATGAAGTCGGCGGGGATCAGCCGGGTGCCCTGGTGCAGCAGCTGGTAGAACGCGTGCTGGCCGTTGGTGCCGGGTTCACCCCAGAAGATCTCGCCCGTGCTCGTCGTCACCGGCGTGCCGTCCGCCTGCACGGACTTGCCGTTCGACTCCATCGTCAGCTGCTGAAGGTAGGCCGCGAACCGGGCCAGGTCGTTCGAATAAGGAAGCACCGCACGGGTTTCCGCGCCGAAGAAGTTGTTGTACCAGAGCCCGATGAGGCCGAGGAGCACCGGCGCGTTTGCCTCCAGCGGTGCGGTGCGAAAGTGCTCGTCGACGAGATGGAATCCGGCGAGGAACTCCGCGAAGCGCTCCTTGCCGATCACCGCCATCACCGACAGGCCGATCGCCGAGTCCACCGAGTAGCGACCGCCGACCCAGTCCCAGAAGCCGAACATGTTCTCGGTGTCGATGCCGAATTCGTCGACCAGTTTGGCGTTCGTCGACACCGCCACGAAATGCTTCGACACGGCGGCATCGCCGAGCGCCTCGGTCAGCCAGCGCCGTGCAGCCGTCGCGTTGGTCAACGTCTCCAGGGTTGAGAACGTCTTCGAGGCGACGATGAAAAGCGTTGTCGCCGGGTCGAGTCCGGCCAGCTTGGCGACGAGGTCCGCGGGGTCGACGTTGGAGACGAACCGAGCGGAGATGCCGGCATCGGCGTAGTGGCGCAACGCCTGGTCGACCATGACGGGGCCGAGATCCGAGCCGCCGATGCCGATGTTGACCACCGTCGTGATGCGCTCGCCCGTCGCGCCGCGCCAGTCACCACTACGCAGCCGGTCGGTGAATTCACCCATCCGCTGGAGGACCTCGTGCACATCGGCGACGACGTTCTGACCGTCGACCCTCAGCTCCGCGTTCCGCGGCAACCGCAGCGCCGTGTGCAGCACCGCACGGTCCTCGGAGGTGTTGATGTGCTCACCGGAGAACATCGCGTCGCGCTTGGCGGGCAGATCCGCGGCTCGGGCCAGGTCGAGCAGTAGCGTCAGCGTCTCGCGGGTCACGCGGTGCTTGCTGTAGTCGATGTAGAGATCGCCGACGGTCACCGCCAACTCGGTTCCGCGGGCCGGATCGTCGGCGAAAAGTGATCGCAGATCGGTCGCGGCGATCTCGTCGTGGTGGCGGGAGAGAGCTTCCCAGGCAGGCGTGGCCGTGATGTCGGAACCCATGACAAGAACCCTAGTGCGGCCACTTGACCGAAGGTGTAAGACGTGGGGTATGGATAGCACCGCACTGTTGAAGTCCGTCCCGACCGGCCTGTGGATCGGCGGTGAGGAGCGGTCAGGCGCGTCGACGTTCGACGTGCTGGATCCCAGCGACGACGAGGTGCTGACCCAGGTCGCCGACGCGACCCCCGACGACGCCCGCGCAGCACTCGATGCCGCGTGCGCCGTGCAGTCCGAATGGGCGGGCACCGCCCCCCGCAAGCGGGGCGAGATTCTGCGCTCGGTCTTCGAGATGATCACCGCGCGTGCCGACGACATCGCCGCGCTGATGACGCTCGAGATGGGCAAGGTGGTCGCCGAGAGTAAGGGCGAGGTCACCTACGGCGCCGAATTCTTCCGCTGGTTCGCCGAAGAGGCCGTCCGCATCGACGGCCGTTACCTGACCAACCCGGCCGCCACGGGGCGGATTCTTGTCACCAAGCAGGCCGTCGGTCCTTGTTACGCCATCACGCCGTGGAACTTCCCGCTGGCCATGGGGACTCGCAAAATGGGTCCGGCCTTCGCCGCCGGCTGCACCATGATCGTCAAGCCGGCGCAAGAGACGCCACTGACGATGCTGTTGCTGGCCAAGCTGATGGACGAGGCGGGCCTGCCCAAGGGCGTGCTGTCGGTGCTGCCGACCAGCAACCCGGGTGCGGTCACCGAGACGCTGATCAACGACGGCCGGCTGCGGAAGCTGACCTTCACGGGCTCCACGGGCGTCGGCAAAGCCCTGGTGAAGCAGTCGGCGGACAAGCTGTTGCGCACGTCGATGGAGCTCGGCGGAAACGCACCGTTCGTGGTCTTCGACGATGCCGACGTCGACGCCGCGGTCGACGGCGCGATCCTGGCCAAGATGCGCAACGGCGGTGAGGCATGCACCGCCGCCAACCGCTTCCATGTCGCGAACGCGGTGCGGGAGGAGTTCACCGAGAAGTTCGTGAAGCGGATGAGCGAGTTCACCCTCGGCAAGGGCCTCGATGAGAAGTCGACGCTGGGCCCGCTCATCAACGCCAAGCAGGTCGCCACGGTGACGGAGCTGGTGTCCGACGCGGTCTCCCGCGGCGCGACGGTCGCCATCGGTGGCGTGGCCCCGGGCGGGCCCGGCAACTTCTACCCGGCCACGGTGCTCACCGATGTTCCCGCCGACGCCCGCATCCTTAAAGAAGAGGTGTTCGGTCCCGTTGCACCGATCGCCGGCTTCGATACCGAGGAGGAGGGCATCGCGGCGGCCAACGACACCGAGTACGGCCTCGCGGCCTACGTCTACACGCAATCGCTCGACCGCGCGCTGCGGGTCGCCGAGGGAATCGAGTCGGGCATGGTCGGTGTCAACCGCGGGGTGATCTCCGATGCCGCAGCCCCGTTCGGCGGTATCAAGGAGTCCGGATTCGGCCGCGAGGGCGGCACCGAGGGTATCGAGGAGTACCTCGACACGAAGTACATCGCGTTAACTCGCTAGGCGACGGGTAGCCCGCCGGCCTCCAGCTTCCGGCCCGCCGGTCGGAGAAGGCTTGCTCGGCGCGGGTCCGTCAGAATTCATCGGCGAGTTTGCGCCGGGGTCGAGTCGCACCCGGGTGAGTGGACGCCGCCCCCGCGTTAACACTTTGGTTAATATTTGCCCTCGGAACGTTGAAGAGTCAACTAACCGGGGCGCGTCGGTGCCCTGAGCTGGGTTTCTGCGTAGTACGGTCGATCCGCGCTACCGAATAAGCGGACAAGGCGCGAATGCTGACGGCGGGGGAATGGTGTGATGAACTACGCAAAAAATATCGGGCGGGTCGGAGGGCTCGCGGTAGCTCTGGGGATTGGCGCCGCGGCCGTGACGATGCCCACCGCGGGGGCCGACGAGGCTGCGCCCGGCGCGGCGGCGTCGTCCGAGACGACCTCATCGAGTTCGCTGACGAGTGCCGAGCAGCCGCGGTCACACACCGCGACGACGAAGCTGGGTTCCCGGGGCGCAGACCCTCAGGATTCCGAGGATTCCGACGAGTCCGTGACTGACGCTCCCTCCGCGGATCCAGACGAATCCACTCAGGGTTCAGATGATGCCGAGTCGGACACCGTTGCCGAGTCCGCCGACGATCCCCGTGTGACCATTCCGGAGGACGCAGCCGTTCCGGATGACGGACAAAGCGACGGCGTCGTCGATCCGCATGTGGAGACGCCCCGTGGCACCGATGCCGATCGCGACGTGGCGGATGTCGACGATGCCGTGACGGAAACGCCGGCCGCAACCGAGGTGGTGGAGACCATCGGCAAAGATGTGGATGCGTCTGACCAAAAAGCCGCTGCGCCTGCCGCAACCAAGGTAGTCGAAACCGAAACCGTCTCCGAGTCGACTGTGGCGCCCACCGCGCCGAACACAGATGCAGGCGTGGTCACGAATGCACCGAAGACGTTGTCCGATGTCGTCGACAGCGTGATGAAGGCGATCTTCGGTCCTTTCGCCAATCCGTTCCCCACCACCCCGGATTCGTCGCCTCTGCTGCTGATGCTGGAGTGGTTTCGTCGGACCACCGTCGGTGCGTTCTACAACCGCAACCCCGAAGGCGATCCACTGCAGATCGGTGAAACTGCCGAGGGGACGGTGGTCGGCACGGTCGGAGCCATCGATCCTGACGGCGACCCGCTGACGTACGAGGTCGCCCAGGGGCCGAAATTCGGCACCATCGTCATGAACGCCGACGGCACCTATGTGTACACGCCGGGCACTCTGTTGGCCCGCGACGGCGGCGAGGACACCTTCGTTGTCACGGTGCGCGACAGCGGTATTCGTCTCTTGAGTCGGCCTGGCGTACACACGGTATCGGTGTCGGTCACCGTGGGCGCGGGTGACGAACTCGGCATCGGCGGATCTCCCTACGGCATGGCGATGAGCCCGGACCGACGTCTCGCGTACGTCACCGACATCGACAATCACCGGGTGGTCGTGGTGGACGTTGCCACGGGGTCGGTCATCGACTCGATCAAGGTCGGTGCGGCGCCGTACGGAATCACTGTGGCCCGTGACGGACGCGCGTATGTGGTCAATTCCGACGACGGCACGCTTTCGGTCATCGATACGGCGACCAACACGCTGCTGCCGCAGAAGATCTACGTGGGTAACTCACCGACCAGCGTCGCCGTCAACGCCTCAGGGACACGCGTCGTGGTCACGGCGAGCAATGACGACTCGGTGTCGATCATCGACACCGCAACCATGAAGGTCACCCGCGTGGCCGTCGGCGACGGAGCCTTCGGCGTCGCGATCAAGGACACCAGGCCCTACGTCACCAATGAGTTCGATGACACGGTTTCGGTGATCGACCTCAACGCCAACACGGTGATCGCCACCATCGCCGTCGGCAACGCCCCTGCCGGCATCGCGGCAGGCGGCAACCGCCTCGTGGTGACGAACTCGGGGTCGATGAGCGCGACGGGCGATGGCACGGTGACGATCATCGATCTCGATACGCTCACCGTCGTCGGCGAACCGGTCAGCGTCGGGGAGATGCCGACCGCCGTGGTGGTCGACGCCGAGGGCAAGTTCGCGTATGTCACCGACGCGGGCTACGGCACGGTTACCGTGCTCGACCTCACCGCCGGACGGATCGTGGGCCCGGTGCTCGAAACCGCTTTGGGCGCAACAGGGATCGACATCGGTTTCGATGGCCGGCTCTATGTCGCTGGGACACACTCGGGCACGGTCGACGTCGTGTCACCGGCCTCCGCGGCGGTCGGGGCGATCCTCGCCGCGGGTGAAATGCGGCCGCCCACCACCGTGGCGAGGGCGCAGATGAGCATGCTCGCTGCGGCCGATGCGTCACCGAACAACGCGACGTGGACGCGCACATTCGAAGTTCACAACCTCACCACAGATCCAGTCACGATGATCAGGTATGAGGGCGACGACCGTCCGGTCGAGACCGTGCCGCTCGGCTATGTGCTTGCCCCCGGTGGCGTGCTGCGCTTCGAAGTTCCGATGTACTACTGGAGTCGTGTCGCGGTACGTCCGGTCTTCGAGAACATGAACACCGGCGACACCTGGTCGGTACGGCTGAACACCAACTTCGACTGGGTGTACGCCCAGGACTCGGTCTACGTTCGCCACTCCGGGGGAACAGGAACGTCGTTCCCGTCGCCTGAAGACTGGATTCCCACCCTCGGGAACAAGGTCTCGCTGCTGGAGAAGCGTGACAACGTGATCACCATAGAACCCGGCAATGCCAAGGCGACCGAATGGGTGAACAAGCTGTGCAACGGCGGGGGGACCTCGGTGCGTTGCGTCGCAGGCAACATCACCAAGGTGAGGGACGACCTCGACAACTGGTCGGAGTGGCAATTGGGCACGGTGTCGGGCGGTCCTTCGGTGGATAACAACTTCACCAGCAGTCCGCACGAGTACACCGGCGAGATCACCGCCAGCTGGGCGACGAAGACGTCGATCGAGGCGAGCGTCAAGCTCAGCTTGTCGCTGTCGAAAGTCCTGGGTGCGGACCTGTCCGCGAAACTCGGCAAAGACGTGACCAACAGCGCGACCTACAAGGGCACGGTGAAGTACGTGACGCCGCCCTGGAAGAAGATCACGGTCCTGGTTCGCATGCCGGTCGTCACCATCACCAGTGACCTTTTCATCACCATCGGCAACACGACGGTGATCGTGAAGGGCGTGACCTACGACGTGCCCAATCCTTCGAAGGGCGCAGTGCTCGGGCAGACCACCCGCGAATCGGAGGCGACCGACCCCTTCGCCTGACCAAGAGATTCGGATCGGCCGGTACCAGCTCGCACCAGGTACCGGCCGATTTCGTCGCTCTACGGAAGGCACCTCGCGCGCCTTCCCGGTGAAGCCCCCGGCCGCCCATAGACTTCCTTGCTCGGACAGGTTAGGGAGGGCGCTCGACTGTGACTGCCGTGAGTGCGGCGCCAACCCGGGTAGGCCCGCGCCGTTATGTCGGTCCAGGACAGTCGATCCCGGCCCTCGACGGGGTCAGGGCCATCGCCGTCGCGCTGGTGTTGGCCGACCACGGCGGGATACCGGGCCTGTCGGGCGGCTTTCTCGGCGTCGACGTTTTCTTCGTGCTCAGTGGCTTTCTGATCACCTCACTGCTGCTCGACGAGATCGGGCGGACCGGCCGAATCGGACTGAAGGGTTTCTGGATTCGCCGCGCACGCAGACTGCTCCCTGCGCTGATCGTGATGGTGCTGGCCGTGGTGGCGTTGCGCGAACTGTTCTCCGAAGAGTCCACCGCGACGCTGCGCGACGACGCCGTCGCCGCCTTCTTCTGGATGTCCAACTGGATGTTCGTGGCCAACCAGACCGACTACTTCGCCCAGGGTGCGCCGCCATCGCCGCTGCAACACACCTGGTCGTTGGCGGTGGAGGAGCAGTACTACGTCCTCTGGCCCGTGGCGGTCGCCGCCGTCATCGCGGGGCTGGGCGCCATCGCCTACCGCCGGGGGGTGACGCTGTCTCGCGGCGCGGTGCGCACGGCCGTGTTCTGCCTGGCCACCGCGGGTGTGGCGGCGTCGGCGGCCGCGACGTTCTGTCTGAGCTCCGCCGACAACCTGAACCGCGTCTACTTCGGCACCGACACCCGCGTGCAGGCCCTCCTCGTCGGCGCGGCTGGCGCAGCCCTTGTGGTCCGCGACTGGCGCGGTCTGACCGCAGGCCTGCTGATGTTCCGTTCGCGATGGACGCGGTGGGTCGCCTGGGCGCTTCCCGTAGTCGGTCTCGTCGTGTTGTTCATGGCGGCACGTATCGCCACCGGCAGCGCCGAGGAGTTCCGCAGCGGTCTGCTGATCGTGGTCGCGCTCGCTGCGATTCTGGTCATCGCCCCGGTGGCACTTGCGCAGGACGGGCCAGTCGCGCGTCTGCTCTCCGTGGGACCGCTCGTCGGGCTCGGCGCGATCTCCTACGGCGTGTATCTGTGGCACTGGCCGATCTTCTTGGTACTCAACGGCGAGCGCACCGGAACCGAGGGCTGGCAATTGTTCGCGCTGCGCTGTGCCGCGACCGTCGCGGTGGCGGCCGTGTCCTGGTGGCTCATCGAACAGCCCATCCGCGAATGGCGGCCCTCCTTCGTGCCGATGCTGCCGCTGGCGGGAGCGACGGCAGCTACTGCCGCCGTCGTGACGATGACGGTGCTGCCGGTCCGGGTGCTTCCCGAGACGCCGAAGCCTGGTCCATTGATCGACACGGCGGCTCTGGTCGGCCCGGAGGTCCCGGTCGCGGTGACGCAGGCACCGCGTCTCCGCGCACCCGGCGATCTGCGCGTCGCGGTGTTCGGCGACTCGATCGCGTGGACGATCATGCGCTACCTGCCCCAGACCCCTGGGCTTGACTTCGCGGACTTCACCACCATCGGGTGCGGGATCGCCCGCGGTGGGCCCTACGAATACGTGGGCCAGGAATTGCAGCAAAAGCCCGAATGCGATACCTGGCCGGCGCGATGGGCGCAGCGCATCGGCCACGAGAAGCCCGATGTGGTGCTGCTGACCGTCGGTCGCTGGGAGGTTGTCGACCGGATGAGCGAGGGCCAGTGGACCCACATCGGGGAGCCGGGCTACGACGCCTACCTGCGCGGTGAGCTCAACCGCGCCCTCGACATCCTCGGCTCGACGGGGGCCCGGATCGTGGTCACGACCGAGCCGTACAACCGCCGCGCTGAGAAGCCGGACGGCAGTCTCTACCCGGAGGACCAGCCGAAGCGGGTCGAGCGCTGGAACGCCTTGTTGCGCAGCGTCGTCGGCGAGCGACCGAATGCGACGGTGCTGGATCTGAACAAGAAGCTCAGCCCCAACGGCTACTACCAGACCAGGGTTGACGGCATCAGGGTCCGCAGCGACGGCGTGCACCCGACGCCGGAGGCGGTCGAATGGATGACGCCGTGGTTGGTCGAGGCGCTCAAACCCGAGTAGGACTCAGTGTCCGAGCCGGCCGCGTCCGAGGCGCAGCAGCAGCATCGCGAGGTTCTTACCCTCTTCCCCGAGCACGCTGTAGCGCTCGATGACCTTCATCTCACGGCTGTGCACCAGGCGGGTGCCGCCGGAGGCCATCCGGGCCTTGCCGATCATTCGCGACACCTCGGTGCGGCGCTGGATGGCCTCGAGGATCGCGGCGTCGAGCCGGTCGATCTCCTGACGGAGTTCGTCGATATCAGGCACCGTCGATGACCCCGTGTCTTCTTTGTGCGTTGTCGTCATGTGGTTGTTCTCCGATTCTCGTTGTGCGGAAGGCCTTTCCGGACTTCAGGGCCTCACACAAGAGATAAGCCCCGGATCCGGAAGCGGACCGCGGGGCTGAAGGAAGCAGCTATACCACGGGCACCGCTGGCCGGTACCCGTAGAAAAATCGGCGATGAGCCCCTCGGGCGAAGAGCAGAATGCCGGGTTGCGCAGTGAGCACGTAGCGAGTGTGCCACTAGCGACCAGTACGGCGCAAAGGAACCTCAGATCAGTGGGCCGGTTCGACTGAAATTTGCCCGCAGACGCCCCTGAGGGGGCCTGGCTGACATCAACCTGGGCAAGCTGTCGCGATCGCGAGTCGGCCCCGCCGGCCGAACTTGCGCACGGCAGGCCGGTGGGTGTGCTGGTGGTAAACAAGTTCGCTCTGGAAGACGTCAGATTCGCGTATCAAGCGCTTCAGAGGCGCAGAAGGCAGATATTTTCGCTAGAAAGCATTAGCTCTTGACGCTTTCGTTGATATGGTTCCGAACGTAAACCGGCAAGCGCCGCAGCTGAAAGGGGCTCATGGAGTCGGGCAACCGCCTTGGCCGACACCGTGTGAAGTATTTTCTGTCTAACGATTAGCCAACCCGGCCGTTCGATGGTTGGCAGCACAGGTGACCGCTCTGGGGGATTCCTTGGTCACGCAAGCGTCGATGCTCACCCTGGGCAAAGTTTCCAAAAGTCTGGGTTGTGTTCATGAGTCGGACTAATTGTGCACTGAAGACGTCATTACCCGACTCGTAATGGTCCGCGATAAAGAGTTGCTGGCAGTCGCGCATCTGCTTTCGGTGCACAACCAGAAGCCATTCTCGATCGACCTTTCTGGTCGTCAGGAATTGAGGCATCCAGCGGAAGTCTCTGCCTGCTGTTCGAACTGCCAACCTGAGCATTCAGCTCCTGGCTAAGGGCCATGATCGGCGCTTTTACTCGCCTATCGCTGTCATGTGCCGCCTCCTGAAGGGGTGCACTACCTGTATCCGCGAGCCCTCGGCGCGTGGGCCGTGTTGTTCGACAAGATTTAATTCGCCAGTCTTAGGGTCACTTATTGACATGTTGCTGCGAGCGACCTTACCTTGACTAAGCCCGCATCGATCGGGCATCGAAATGTGGCGTCGGGGGAATGGGACGCGCCATCGACTGGAGGGGCTCCGCAAAGTGGTCAAGCACCGTGCTGCAGACATCAATTCGACCAGCCGTCGCCTCGCCGCCGGGCTGTTGGGAACAGCCGCGGTAGGTGCAGGTGTGGCATGGGGTGCATCTACCGCCTCAGCTCCGATGGGGCTGGACGTGCGCTTGGTCTCCACGGAGTCGACGCTGGGGCCGGCCTCGTCGGAATGCCTGGCGGCGAACACCGAGTGTGGCGTCTACTTCGGATCTGCCGGTGCGCCTACACCTCCCGCACTGGCCGCTGCGAACGCGATCGCTTTCCGGCCGATCATCGGCAATGGCGGCTGGCTCATCGGCAACGGCCTGAACGCGGCGGAAGACTGTGTCGCCGAGGCGTGCCGCGGCGGCGACGGCGGACTGCTCTGGGGTAACGGCGGAGACGGGCTATACGGCTGGGCCGGCGGCGACGCCGGCCTCATCGGCAACGGCGGCAACGGCGGCGCGGGTGTCAATGCGCAATATGACGCGTTTACGGGAGCGCGTCTGAGCTGGGCCAGCAACGGTGGCAACGGAGGTCAGGGCGGCAGCCTGTTCGGCCACGGGGGTAACGGAGGCGACGGCGGTCGCGATGAGAACACACTCGACTCACCTTTCGCCGGCGGCAACGACGCTTATGGCGGCCATGGCGGCATCGGTGGACAGGGCGGCCAGCTCGGCGGTGACGGCGGCGAGGGTGGCTGGGGCGGCGACGCGTTCTCCGCGAATGGCAATGCCGCGGCAGGTGCCGGGGGTACAGGCG
>NZ_LWCS01000024.1 GCF_001650495.1 Mycolicibacterium iranicum
CCTTCTGTCCCTTGAGGTCGGCGATGGTGCGGGCGGGGGAGTCGGGCGGGACGACGACCATGTTGAGTGAGCCGGTCGGGCTGTATCCGGTCACCGAAACGAGTTCGGTGCGGGAGCGATCGTTGGCCTGGGTCTTGGAACCGTTGATCAGCAGCGGGTAGTCGCCCATCGAGCCGATGTCGATCTTTTCTGCGACCATTTGCGCGGTGATCGGCGCGCCGGTGTCATAGTCCTGCCAGTCGACGACGTACTTCTTGCCACCTTGCTTGGTGATGTCTTCGAGGCGCTGCTCCAGAAAGCCTTTGGCGCGCAGCAATGTTCCGGCGGTGACGGTGTTGATGGTCTTCGACTGATACCCGATGACGACTCGGACAGTGTCGTCAGACTGGGATTGTGTGTCGAGCGAGCAGGCGGTCAGTGAGGCCGCGGTGGCTGCGGTGAGCAGTACTGCGAGTACACGTTTCATGACGTGGTCCTTGGGATTCGAGGTGGCTAGCGAATGAGGTAGGGCATGTTGACGGTCACGGCGCCGGTGGGACAGCGAGCGGCGCACGGGCCGCAGTACCAGCATTCGTCCACGTGCATGAAGGCTTTACCGTTGTCTGGATTGATCGCCAGCGAGTCGAGTGGGCAGATCTCCACGCACAATGTGCAGCCCTCGATACACAGCGATTCGTCGATCGTGACGGGCACGTCCACGCGCTGGGTGACCTGAGCCATTACTGCCCCCTTATGAGGTTGCTGCGCAGCGTAATTCGATCACCGCGCATCCGGATGTACTCGAGATCGACGGGCCTGCCGTCGTCGAGGTGAGTCAGTCGTTCGAGTAACAGCAGCGCCGCGTTCTCGGGCACCTGGAGGATCGCAGCTGAGTGTGCGTCGGCGGTGACGGACTCGACGGCGAGACCGGCGTGGCCGAGCCGCTGACCGGTGACCAGTTCAATGAGCGAGAAGACGTCATTGGTCTCCAGTGAGTGCTCAATGACCGCCTCGCCAATGTCGCGGGTGAGGTAGGTCATGTCGAGACTCAACGGCAATTCGCCCAGATAGCGGAGGCGCTCAACGAAGACGACTGGTTCGCCCGGATCTAGTTGAAGCTTGTGCGCGACCGACGGAGGCGCGGTCACCGTCATGGTGGCCCGCACCTCGTTGCGAATCTCTCCGTAGCCCTTGAAGGTCTCCTTGAGCCCGACGAGTGCGTCGAGGCCGTGGTCGTACTTGCGGATCGCGACGTGGGTGCCAATTTTGGGCTCCCGGTCGATCAGTCCCTCGGCTTTGAGCACCGCCAACGCTTCCCGCACGGCGTTGCGTGAGACCAGGAACTCTGCGGCCAGTTCGGATTCGGTGGGTAGCCCGTGCTGATAGCCGCCTGCATGTATCTGGTGGCGGACCACGTCAGCGACAAGCCGGGCCTGGTCGGCGCGCGGCCGACGCAGTGGTGTGGGCGCGGGCGAAGCGTCGCGCACGGGATCCGTCACCGGGTTCACCTCGTGTCGTCTTCGGGTGCAGTGCTGAAAGTGCTGGTGGTGACGGTAAGTGGGGGATGGTGAACGGCCGAATCCCGCTACGGTCGCCGCGTCCGGGCGACGTGCCATTGCGCCGCTACGTTGCCACTGTGACCTGCGTCGATCACCTTTACCGACGGCATTGCGCCACCTGGCTGGTCACTGCTGAATTTCCGATCGCGTTGAGCCGAAATCTGCCCTGTCGGGATAGGTGGAGCTTCTTGTGCGTGTCCAACGCGGCCGACATCCGGACGCCAGCTCGCGTTTGCCCCTTAAAATGTCACGGGATCTCAGTCGCCCCGACTACGCCAACACGTCGATCAATTCGCCGACGGTGTGCGCGGACTCCAGCGGGTGGCGCAGGCGTCCCGACGGATTCACCGAGTAGCTGTTACGTCGGCCGACCTTCGTTTTCTCCAGGTAGCCTTCGGCGATCAGATCGGCCAGGATGGCCTGCACCGAGCGTTCGGTGATCCCGATGAGCAGGCTCAGTTCACGAGCAGTCAGGGATTCCCGTGCCAGGCACAACAGGACGTGGGCGTGGTTGGTGAGGAACGTCCACCCGCGCGGTTGACCGCCGGACTCGACGAAAGCCTTGGCGTCGGCCTCGGGCGCCTTCTTCGACCGTCCCCGGGTGGCTGCCTTTTTTGGGGTGCGCGCCGGCGGGGGCGTCTTCGGCGTTCGTTTCGCGGCGACCATCGCCAACATGGTACGGCCCATTCGCGTGACGCATTTCAGTAATCCAGCGTGTCGCTCGAGGTTTCGCGGGTCCGTGTCGCGAGCAGACTCCACACGATGGACACGGTCAGCGTGACGACGATGACGCCCAGCGTCACCGGGATCGGAAGTTTGCCTACTGGAGTCTCCGACAGGATGAGTTTGACGCCTGCGAAGGCCAGAAGCACAGCGAGCCCGTAGTGCAGATGGGTGAACCTGCGTAACAGTCCGGCCAGGCAGAAGTACAGGCTGCGCAGCCCCAGTACGGCAAAGGCGTTGGCGGTCCAGACGAGGAAGGTACTGGTGGTGATGGCCAGTACTGCGGCCACCGAGTCGATCGCGAAGATCAGATCGGTCGCCTCGACGGCGACCAGCACGACGAACAACAGTGTGGCCACCCGTTTGCCGTCGATCCGGGTGAACAGCCGATCATCGTGGTAGCGCGGATCGGTGGGAACCACCCGCCGCACCAGTCGCACCACCAGGTTCTTGTCGGGTTCGAGTTCCTTGTCGTGCTGGAAGGCCATCTTGTACGCGGTGTAGATCAGGAATGCCCCGAAGATGTAGGCGGTCCAGAAGAACGCCGCAAGCAGTTCGGCGCCGACGAAGATGAACACCAGACGGAACAGCAGCGCTCCGACGACGCCCCAGAACAGCACCTTGTGCTGGTAGCGGTCCGGCACCGCGAAGTAGGTGAAGATCAGCGCGAAGACGAAGACGTTGTCGACCGACAGGGCCTTCTCGATCAGGTACCCGGCATAGTAGGTGCCGGCCACCTCTGCGCCGTAGGCCCACCAGACGATCCCGCCGAAGCCCAGTCCCGCGGCGATCCAGATCGCCGACCACACCGCGGCTTCACGAAAGCCGATGACATGGTTGTCGCGGTGCATGAAGAGATCGATTGCCAGCATCACGGCGATGGCCGCGGTGAGCACGGCCCATCCCCACAGTGGAACGACTACCGCGTCGGCCATTGCTCTCCTCGGGTCTGCTGAATTGTCGGTATCACGTCAGTCGGTGCTTGGCGTTGCCGCGCCGATACGTACCTCGCGCACGCCGGGAACCGTCCGCACCAGCGCCGTGGCAATCCGCCGCTCTGCGTCGCTGTCGAAGTGACCGGCGACGAGCACCTCGCCCTGCCGCGCTTGGGCGATCCACCGTCGCTTGCCGGTATAGCCGTCAAGCATCTTCTGGGCTCCCACCGCGATGACGTCGTCGCTGGTCAGGTCCAGCCGCAGCAAGTCACCTCGGCTGATGATCCCGATCACGCGTCGTTCATCGTCGACGACCGGAACGCTGCGAATGCCCCGGCGCACAAGCACCCGGCCGATGTCGTCGAGGTCGGAATGCAAGGCGACGGAGACTGCCGGTGACGTCATGGCGGTCATCGCCGTCGCTTCGCGCCCCGGTGCGGCACGGAGCACGTCACCGGTTGTGAGAAAGCCTAGGAGGCAACCGGATTCATCGACAACGGGTAAGCCGGCGTAGCCGTATTCGGCAAGCACCGTACCTGCTTCACGCAGTGGTGTCGAGCACCGCACCGAGACCACCGGGCGGACCATGACATCTCCCGCGTGCACCATCGGCATCCCTCCGCTCAGGCTGTTAACACGAACAATAACACACGAAATCGAGTTCGCCACTGCGCGGTATCGATTATGTGTAGGAAAAAACACAACATTTGACACGCGCAATTCAATACACGTAGTCTGATTCGTATGTTGGTGTCGGACGAAGCCGCCGCGCTCCTACTGTTGCTCTCGGCGCCGTTGTCGGCCGCCCTGGTGGCGGCCACGCTCGGCCGGAGAGCTCCGGTGCTCACGGCGCGGCTCGGCTCTCTAAGCGCGGGAACAGGCTTCCTTCTTGCCGGAGGGCTTGCCGTGAACGCCGCCCGCGGCAAGGAGGTCACCGTCGGTATCGGTGTCTTCATCTTCGGCGCCGACCGACTGGCGGTGACGGTGCTTCTTCTGGTCTTCGGCGTGAGCACCGTCGCGCAGGCGTTTGCCGTGCGTTACCTGGCAGGGGATCCGCGGGCCTGGTGGTTCACCGCCGGCGCCGGCTTTCTCACCGCTGCGTCGGCAGTGATGGCGACTGCCACGACGCTCGTCGGTATCGCTGTCGGCTGGACTGCGGCTGGTGTCGCATTGTGCCTGCTCCTGGGCACCTACTGGCATCTCGATGACGCTCGCGACGGTGTCCGCCGTACCGGGCTGGCATTCCTGATCGGCGACAGCGCCCTCTGGGCTGCCGTGGGACTGATCTATGTCGGGACGGGCACCGTCACCCTGGCCGACCTTCCGGCGTCCCAACTCGACGGTGTTTCCGCGTCGACGGTGGCCGCGCTGATCGTCACCGCCGCGTTGTCCCGGTCTGCCCAACTTCCATTCCACCGTTGGCTGCCCGCGACGCTGGCGGCGCCCACCCCGGTGTCGGCACTGCTCCACGCCGGCGTGGTGAATGCCGGCGGGATCCTGCTGATTCGACTGAGTCCACTGCCCAGTCCAATGGTGGCTGCCGGCCTCATCGTCATCGCGGGCGCCGCAACCATGGCATACGGTGCCGCCGCCATGTTGGTGAAGCCGGATATCAAAGGCGCACTTGCGTATTCGACCATGGCACAGATGGGATTCATGATGTTGACCTGTGGGCTCGGCCTGTGGGCCGCCACAGTGATCCATCTCGTGGCGCATGGCTTCTACAAAGCCACGTTGTTCCTTTCCTCCGGCTCGGCGATCGCTCGCCACCGTCGGCTCATCGCACTGCCCGCGCCACCTCGTGTGGGCCGGCGCCGGCGGGTCTTTTGCCAAATCACCTCCGCGGCACTGCCGTTCGCCGCATTGCTCGCCGCCACCCAGCTGCTGTCGACGTGGACGCACACCCATGCCGCAGAGCAGGCGCTGCTGCTGTTCGCCTGGGTGACCGGTGCGGCGGCTACCCGGGGGTGGCTGCAGCGCCGGCCTCACATCGTCGGCGTCATCGGCGCCGCGGCCGTCCTGCTGCCCTGCGCGATGGGCTACGTCGCGGTGATCAGCGCGATGACCGCCTATCTCGCGCCGGCACTGCCCGATACCACGGTCGCCCCGCTCGGTGTCTGGGTGACCGTGATCGCCGCCGCGACCCTGCTCGGCGCACTGGCAACCCTGCGCCGGTCGCCTGTTGCCATGGCCCTGCGACGCACCGTTTACACCCAGGCGCTCAGCACGGCAACCGTCCAACCTGCCACCGGAGGATCACCGCGATGACCAATTCGACGACGAATCAACCGGACTCCCGGCGCGCGCGGCTACGCAGCGACGTTCGAATCGCTGCGCGGGTGTTGCCGACCCACTATCCGCTGGACACCTTCGTCGCGGTCAACCCCCTGGCCGGTTTGCAGGCCATGCCCTTCGAACAGGCCGTTCGGCGTGCGGGCGACCTGTACGGGACACCGGGCACCCTTCGCGAAGCCGCGTTCCGCAAGCTTTACCACCAGGGGCGCATCACCGACGCCGATCTGGATCGAACGCTCCTTCGCCGCTACCCGATACTGGCCGACGAGCCGGAACTACAGCTTGCGAACCGCCGGCTTAGCGCGATCGCGCTGCTGCGTGCCGACCTCCTGCACGGCATTCCAGCCCCAGAACCAAGGCGGCTGTACCGAACTCGGGCCGAGGAGCGAGGGATCGAGGCGGCTCGCGTCGTCGATGCACAAACCTCCAAGTGGATGGCCGCGTTCCTCGGCGAGGCGGGTTGGCCGATGCCCGCGAGGGAAAGGGGGTTCTACAGCGCGTGGCGGGCACTCGCGCCCACCGACCGCACCCTGCCGCGCATCGTACGTGCCCGACTGCGCGGCGTCGCCGAACGTCCCGACGACGGTGTGCTGGAAGCGCTGATCGCCCTGGGCATCCCGGATCAGAACCGGGTCACCTACCTGCAGGCACATCTCACCCGGTTGCCGGGGTGGGCTGCGCACGTAAACTGGTGCGCCGACCGTGACAGCGGCGTCGACCTGATTCAGTACCTGGCCATGCGGCTGAGTTATGAGGCGGCGCTTCTGGAAAACCAGAACGATCAGATCGCGGAGCCGGTTGCGGTTGCCCCGAATACCGCCAGGGATCGCGCCGCGCACCTCTTCGCGGTGTGGGGCGTGGTCGGCGCTACCGAGTCCGACGTGGCGACGGCGGCGCGCATCCTCGCCGCGTTGCCCTCCCCGGCCCGTCCGCTCATCTGGCAGAACGCGTTCGAGGCTCACTACCAGGACGGGCTCCTGACCGACCTGAGATCCCGACCTCCCCGCAGTGCGGAGCCGGTACACACCCACCTCATCACGTGCATCGACACCCGCTCAGAAGGTCTGCGCCGTCATCTCGAATCATTTTGTGGCTATCAGACTCTCGGGTTCGCCGGATTCTTCGCCGTCGCCATCCGGTTCACCGACCTCTTGGGCGGCGCACCCGCTGACCTGTGCCCGGTGCTGATCAGGCCGCATCACCACATCGCCGAAAAGCCGGTTCCCGAGGCTCTCAGCCTCGCCGGGCGTCGCGTCAGCGGTGCCATCACCCTGGGTGGGGCGGAGTCGGCCTACCACGCCGCCAAGGAGTCTCCCGCCGGCCCGTTCACCCTCGCAGAAGCCGCCGGCTGGATCGCAGCTCCGCTCTCAGCGGCCAAGACGTTGGCCCCAGCTGCCGTCGCCAGTGTGCGGCGAAGGTTGCGTGACGCGATCATCCCCGAGGCGCAGACCTTGCTCACCGTGGATTCGATTCCGCTGCACGAGCGTGTACTCTTCGCCCAGGTGACCTTGAAAACCATAGGTCTCACAACGGAATTCGGACGACTCGTCGTCCTGTGCGCCCACCACAGCGGCACCGAGAACAATCCGTACCAGGCGTCACTGGACTGCGGCGCCTGCGGTGGGCAGGGCGGCGGGCCCAATGCCCGCACTGCGGCGCGCATCCTCAATCAGACCGAAGTCCGCGACGAGTTGCGCAGCGCGGGCATCGACATCCCGGACCACACCCACGTGGTGGCGGCTCTGCACGACACCGCCACCGACCGCGTCTCCGTCCTCGACAAACACCTCACCCCTGACACACACCGAGCAGACATCGACCGCCTGGAGGCCGATCTCGCCTGTGCTGGACGGGCGCTGGCAGCCGAGAGGTGTGCGTTGTTGCCCGGCGCCCGGTTAGGCGCGTCGCCGCGCGCCGCTGCCAGGCACGTCGGGCGCAGGGCTGCCGATTGGGCGCAGGTGTACCCGGAGTGGGGACTGGCCGGCAACGCCGCATTCATCGTCGCGCCACGCGACGTCACCCGCGGACTCGACCTACGCCGCCGAACCTTCCTGCACTCCTACGACGCTGACGCCGATACCGACGCCACCGCGCTGGAGACCATCCTGACCGCGCCCATGGTGGTGGCACAGTGGATCAACTGCCAGTACTACTTCTCTGCCGTCGCCCCCGAGGTCTTCGGGGCCGGAAGTAAAACCGTCCACAACGTCGTCGGGAGCGTGGGGGTGATCGCCGGTCACACCGGCGACTTGCGATTGGGTCTGCCGTGGCAGTCGGTGAGCTACGGGGACCGGTTGCTGCACGAGCCGCTCCGGCTCCTCGCGGTCATTCAAGCGCCTCTGGCCCGCATCGACACAGTGGTCGAACGCAATCCGATTCTGCAACAGCTGTTCGGCAACGACTGGATCGTCGTCGCCGCCCGCGAAGACCCGACGCACTCGTGGCAGCGCTGGACCCGCGCCGGCTGGCGGCCCTGGGCTGAAACCGTTCGCGCACAACAGGTTCACGACGAGGAGATGATCCCATGACCCCCAACCTGACCAAGATGACCAAGATCGAAGTCGTTGTCGGTGGAACCGACGCAGCGGCGGTCCGCGAGCTCATCGGGAGCGTCGGCGCCACCGGTTACACCAGCCTGTCCGGGGTTTCCGGCCTCGGCCATCACGGTTACCGACAGGGCCGACTGCTCTTCAACCAGCAGGCGACCCTGGAATTGATCATCACCGTCGTTCCCGACAACAAGGTCGAGGCGTTGCTCGCCGGTTTGCGTCCGCTCCTGGACGCGTCCTCGGGCGTGATGTTCGTAACCGAGACCTACGTCAGCAGGCCCGAGTACTTCAGCTGATCCACCACCACGAAAGGACCGAGTTCATGACCCCCCCACTTGCCGCCTGGCAGCAGTTACGTGACCGCCGACGGCCGTCCCACGGGCAGTCGTCAGATCAACCCGTCGCCGCGGTCTTCCGGTGTGCCGACACCCCCTTCAACATCGACGAGGTGTTCGGTCAGGAGACCGCTGCGCTGTTCGACATCAGTACCTGGGGCCACGTCGTGGACTCCAGCGTGCTGGGCAGCCTCGAATACGCCGTCGAGGAACTCAATGTTCCGCTGATCGTGGTGCTCGGGCATGACAACTGCCCGGTCATGCAGGCGGCGTTGCGGGCATGGGAACACGCCGAACTTCCCGGGGGGTCGATGCGCCGGGTCATCGAACATGCGCTGTTGTCGGTGGTACGGCGGGGGACAGTGGCGGACTCGGTCCAGTCGGTCGCCGCGGCCCATATCGTCGAGACCGGTGTGGCCCTCCTGCAACGCTCCCCGACGCTGTCCAACCGAGTGGACGAGCGGACGTGTGGGATCGTCTGCGCCACAGTGTCTTCCACCGACGGCGAGGTGCAGGTGCACGCCACCATCGGTGCCGTCAACGAGAGCGAGAGCAAAGTCTTTGAGCTTGTCTAGGACTGGCGCGTGCGTCGTCCGGCGCGCTGTGGCACGCCCAATCATTCCGTCAGAGCCAGAAGGAGTGGCCGATGACCCGCCCACAATCCTTGGGTGGCGCCAAACTCGTCGCCGTCACGGCGGTGGTACTCGTGGTCGGGTTCAACCTGACCGCGCTCTCGGCGGCACTGCACCCGATGCTCGGGTTGGTGACGCTGCTGGTGGCCCTGTTCGTCACCGTCGCCAGCGTCGACCGGTTGGGGAATCGGTGGGCGCCGGCAGCGATGCGGGTGTTCGAAAGGTGTTGCCGCGCAACGGCGCGGCGCATCGGTAGCGACAGATAGCGGCGCATCGCGAGGGCGCGCCTCGGCGCGCCGCCACGGCGCGCTTTCGTGGCGGTCTGCGCACCTACGTCGTCGCAGAGCGCGCGCGAAATGTCAGCCAGGCCGGCGTGTTGCCGTGCCGACACCCGCGCTCGCGGTGCGAGGCGAAGTCTTGAGGGTTCTCTGAACCCGGTCGCGCGCCGCGCTGCGGCGTGCTACTCAAGACATATGTCGGGGAGATTCGCCGCCGGCGCGGCCGGTGCGGTGTGCGTTGCGCTCGGGCTGTCCGGGTGTTCCGGCGCCCCCGTCGACGGGCGGCCCGTCGTCACGATCGTCGAAGCGGCCCAGCCGACAGCGGCCATCCCCCTGCGCCAGTTCCTCCCCACCGACCCGGAACTGTCCGGTCTGCTGGGAACCGGTCCGAACAGCTTGATGGGCGCTCCCGTCGAAGGCGCCTCCGACGTCCTGCTGGCCACCGTTGCCGATGGTCAGGCAGCGCCGGCGGAATGTGTCAGTTCCGCCTACCGGCTCCAGCGGATCGTCTACGACGCCGAGCCGGTGCAGTCGGTGGCCACCAGCACGTGGGCCGGGGGCGGGTTCGACGCCCCGCCGGTGACCGGCTTCTTCAGCGTGGTCCAGATGGCAAGTCCGGTCGCCGCGCAGGAGTTCTTCGCGTTGATGACCGGGCAGTGGCGGCGCTGCAACGGCCAGACGGTGTCGTTGCAGCTACCCGGCCACGGCGCCGACGAGGTCAGCAGGATCACCGACGTCGCCTTCGGTCAGCGAGTGCTCTCGGCGAATGTGCTGCACGCCTCCGCCGGAACCGAGTCACCGACGGGATTGCGCGCTGTCGGGCTCGCCGGGGACTGCATCGTCGAAGTGGAACTCAGCGACCCTCGGCCCTCCGGTGATGCACGAGCCGCCGTAGCGGTCGCAGACGTCATCCTCGACAAGATCGCCGCGACTCGCTGAAAGAATGCTGTACGTCGCGGGCGCTGCGGTCGATGGCCCACAATGTGTCGGTGAGTGACTCCGCTGCCCGGCGCCGCGCCCGTCTCGCCGGCGTGTTCACGGCTGCATCAGTGCTGATCACGGGTTGTGTGAGCACGACAGAGGGGCAGGCGGTCCGCGGTCACGGAGCTGGTTCGCTCAACGTGCCACCGCTCGACGAAGCCAAGCTCGACGAGATCCTGCTGACAATCGGAGAGATCAACGGCATCCTCGGGTCGACACAGATGACGGTCACCAGTGACCTGGACGAGATGACCGACCACTCGGAGGACATCTCCGATCCCGACTGCCTGGGTGCGGTGTATGGCGCCGAAGCGCCCGTCTACGAGGGCACCGACTGGACGGCTGTGCGTGACCAGGTGGCACGCGAACCCGACGAGGACAACGACCACTGGGTGGAACAGACCGCGGTGCTGTATCCGTCGGAGGACAACGCCAGGGATTTCTTCGACCGATCTCTGGCGACGTGGCAGGACTGCGCGAACGACGCGATCGTCGTCGGCGAGGGGGAGTACCTGTGGGAGCTCGACGACGTCAACGTCGGTGACACCCTGATCACCCAGACGACGACTCAGGAAGGTGCCGACGGATGGGCGTGCCAGCACGCGCTGTCCTACGTATCGAACGTGACGGTCGAGGCGTGGGCGTGCGGCTACGACATCACCGACGAGGGCGCCGAGATCGCTGACGCGATGGTCGAGAACGCCGCGAAATAGTGCCGCGGTCTGTCACGGCCCGGCAGCGCGCAGACCGTCGATCAGTACCCGGAGAAGTCGCTCTCGCTGTGCGGCGTCGCGGTCGGGCTGGTCGCCGACCCACATGATCGCTGCGGCCATGTCCATGACGTCCTGTGTGCTGAGATCGGCGCGGACAACGCCTTTCGAGACGGCCCGGGTGACCAACGCCGCGCCTGCATTCCGGGCGAGAAGGCACGTGTTGTCCAGATCGTCGTCCGGGTGGGGAGGGCTGGCCAGTGTTGCGGCCAGCCCTGTGAAGATCGCGCCCTGCTCGATGTAGGCCTGCAGCCATTCCCCGAGTACGCCGAGCGGATCGTCGGCGTCCAGTAATTGTGTGCCGAGACGGCAGAGGTCGGTCAGCCCCTCGTCGATGACGGCCAGCACCAGTGCGTCCCGGCTGGGGAAATGTCGGTACAAAGTGCCGGGGCCGACGCCCGCGGCGCGTGCGACGTCGTCGAGCGATGCGTTCACGCCATGTTCGGTGAAGGCCTGGTGCGCCGAGCGCAATAGCCGGTCGCGGTTGCGCGCAGCGTCGGCGCGACGGGGCCGCGCGGCGGCTGTCGTGTTCATCGATGCCTCTCCCAGGTTTAAGTGGACAACCGGAGACCCTCTCCATATAGTGAGCGGAGACAGTCTCCACATCCTACCGAGGGGCTTGGGAATGAACGTCACGCTGACCGTTGTGCCGCCGCCGGATGTCGGGTTCGACGGCCTGATCGACGGCATCGCCGACGCCGCGGCATCGGGGTTCCCGCGGGCCTGGGTGCCTCAGCTGCCACCGGTGATCGAGATGGCCGGTTGGGACGCGCTGACCGGGCTGGCCGTCGCCGGCTCCCGGGCGCCCGGTATCGAACTGGGTTCCGCCGTTGCGGTGGCATACGGACAGCACCCGTTCGTGCTGGCCCGCCAAGCGCTCACAGTTGCGGCGGCCACCCGCGGCCGATTCATCCTCGGGCTCGGCGTAAGTCACAAATTCGTGGTCACCGACGCACTCGGATATTCCTACGGGTCCCCGGTGGCTTATCTGCGCGAGTACCTCGAGGTCCTTGCGCCCGCGCTTGCGGGAGAGCCCGTCGACCACCACGGGCCGCGGATCACGGCGGTGGGGCAGCTCAACTTTCCCGTCGAGGCGCCGCAGATAGTCCTCGCGGCGCTGGGTCCCAAGATGCTCGACCTGGCAGCCCGGCTCGCAGGCGGGGTTCTCACAGCCTGGACAGGTCCGAAAGTCGTTGAGAATGCCATCATTCCGCAGCTAACCGCTGTTGCGGAGGAGGCAGGACGGCCCGTCCCGCAGGTGATTGTCGGTCTTCCCGTGGCTATCACCGACGACGCCGCGGCCACACGCGCCGAAGTCAACTCCACGTTCAGTGTCGCCGGCGAGCTGCCGAGGTATCGCGCAATGGTTGAGAAGGAGGGCGTCGCCAGCATCGCCGACCTGTGTCTCATCGGCGACGAGGCGGAGGTAGCGCGTGGCCTGAAGAGGTTCGCGGACCTCGGGGTCGACGAGTTCAGCGCCGTCCCGGTAGGCGACGAGGCCGCCCGCGGGCGCACTGTCGCCGCACTGCGACAGATTGCACTCGCGAGCGGTTTGAATCCTCGCCGAACAAGCTGTCCCGCAGTAGCTTCCTTGCAGTGACCCGTGAAGTCCACCTTGCGACCCCGTAGCCGAACCGCTCGTAGATCGTCGCCTCGAATGCGCGCAGCGTCGCGACCACCTCGCCGCGGGCACGGATGTCACTCAACTGGTGTGACAGCAGCGCGGTCGCGATGCCCGCCGGGTATGCGAGGGAAGCACGCCCACGTGGGTGACTGCGGCATGTCCGACCCGCGGTCCGCCACGCAGGGTCGAACCGCTGGTCGCCGAGTCCGTCCTGGCGACCATTCGTCGGCGACGAAGGCGCCGAGTGTGCGACCCGGCTCCAGCAGCTTGCCGATCCGCCCGGGGTCGAGTCCGGATAGCGGCGCGAATCCGACCATCGCGGCGCGAAACAGGTTGGCCGCGGTGGTCAATTCCTCTTCGGTCTCCAGGACCGGGATATTCGCCGTCACACCAGGCCTCGGGAGCGAAGCACCGCACCGGCGCCCTCGGCGAACCAATAGGCCTCTTCGACGTGCGGCTGCCCGGACAGGATGAAGTGGTCGATCCCCAGCGCGTGGTATTCGGCGATCCGGTCGGCCACCTCGTTGTGGCTTCCGACCAGCGCCGTCCCCGCCCCGCCACGGACGAGGCCGTAGCCCGCCCAGAGATTGGGCGAGATCTCCAGATCCGAGGTGCGGCCTTCGTTGAGGGCAGTCATGCGGTGTTGGCCCACCGATTCCGAACGCGCGAAAACCTCCTGTGCAGAACGGATTCGCTCATCACTGATCGCCCCGAGTAACCGTTCGGCGTGGGCCCACGCCTCGGCAGAGGTGTCCCTGCTGATGACGTGCAACCGGATCCCGAACTGCAACGTACGGTTGTGGGCGGCCGCGCGGGCGCGCATTCGCTCCAGACGTTCGGCGATCTGGGCGGGCGTCTCACCCCACGCGAGGTAGGTGTCGACGTGCTCGGCCGCGACCTCTTCGGCGGCCCACGAGGCACCGCCGAAAAAGACCCGCGGTGGATCCCATTCGCCGAAATCGATGCGGGCGCCGCTGACCTGGTAGTGGTCGCCCGCGAAATCGAAGACCGAACCGTGAGGCGCCGAACTGACGCCGCGCAGCACGGCGAGGAACTCTCCGGTGCGGCGATAGCGTTCATCGTGATCGAGGTGGTCTCCGAACCGCGCCTGCTCGACCGGATCCCCTCCAGTGACGATGTTGAGCAACAGTCGGCCGCCCGACACCCGTTGGAACGTGGCCGCCTGGTGGGCGGCCAGCGTGGGGGAGATGAACCCCGGACGGAATGCCACCAGGAATTTCAGCCGCGATGTGACCTGGGTGAGCGCAGCGGTGGTGATCCAAGCGTCCTCACACCATGTGCCTGTCGGTGTGAGGACCGCCTCGAACCCGAGTAGTTCTGCCGTGCGGGCGATTTCACCCAGGTAAGCGATCGTGGGCGGCCGGATACCGCCCGCCGTCGGCCCCAGATGCGAGTCGTCGCCGGAGCCGACGATCTCGCGGCTGTCCCCGTTCGTGGGCAGATACCAGTGCAGCCGAATACTCATCAGAACGCAGGGTAGACGTCGCCACCGGGCCAGCGCTGTTCGATGAACTCCTTGGTCGCGGGGCTGTGCAGCAGCTCGTCGAGTTTCACGATGCTCGGGTTGCTGTGGTCGTCCTCACGACTGGCAAGGAAATTGGCGTACGGGTTGTTGTCGGTCGATTCGACGATCAACGCGTCCTTGAGGGTGTATCCGGCATCGAGGAAGTAATTGCCGTTCAGGATCGCCAGGTCGACGTCGGGGACGGCCTTGGCCTGCAGATCCGGTGCGGCCTCGATGAATTGCAGGTTCCTCGGGTTACTGACGGTCTTCACATTGACCGGGCCGTCCGCGGGAAGTGTCACCAGCCCCTTGGTCTCCAGTAGCGCGAGCGCCCTGGCCTGGTTGCTCCCGTCGTCGGTGATGCTGATCCTCGCACCGTCCGGGAGTTCTTCGACGGTCTTGAATCTGTCGGAGAACGCCGCATACGGCTCGATGTGAACACCCGGGAACTCGTGGAGCTGGTAGCCGAAGTCGGTGACCTGCTCCTCGAGGTAGGGCTTGTGCTGGAAGTAGTTCGCATCGATGTCGCCCTCGGAGAGCCAGCGATTGCCGAGCGAGTAGTCGTCGAAGACCCGGATGTCGAAGTCCAGGCCTGCGTCCTTGCCGGGGCCGTTCTTGATGAACTCCAGGATCTCGGCGTGCGGAACCTGGGTTGCTGCCACCGTGATCCGGTCGCTCTTGTCCTCGCCTCCACCGAGCCACAGATATCCGGCTACAGCGATCACCACCACCGCGACCGCGGTGAGGGCGATGTAGAGCGGGGTCTTTGCCTTGGGCGGACCTGCGGGCGGTTGTGCGGGCGGAGTCGTGGTCATGACTGATGTCCTTTCGGGTAGGTCTCTGGCGTGGGGGGTTCGGTCAACGGCGGGGTGTCGGGTCAGGCCGACAGTCGACCGGCAGGATCCACTTCGACCGCGTCATCGCCACCTCCTCGTCGCGCCCGATGATCGGTTCGACGGGCGAAGTAGTCACCCACCACCTGGAAGATCTGTGCCAGCACGATCAGCAGCAGCACCGTCGCCCACAGCACGGGGCCGTCGTAGGACCGCGCTCCGTAGCGGATCGCGAGGTCGCCGAGGCCGCCCCCGCCGATGACACCGGCCAATGCCGAAAAGCCCAGAAGCGCAATGATGGTGATCGTGAGCCCGGCGATGATGCCGCTGATCGACTCGGGCAGAAGGGTTTTGGTGATGATCTGCCAGCGGGTCGCACCGACGACGCGGGCCGCGTCGATCTTGCCGCTGTCGACCTCGCGCAGCGACGCCTCGACCAGTCTGGCGAAGAACGGGATCGTGCCGATGGCCAACGGCACCATCGCCGCGACGGTGCCGAGGCTCGAGCCCACCAGCAACCTGCCCACCGGCCACAACGCGATCACCAGCACAAGGAACGGCAGGGACCGGGTGACGTTGACGATGACGCCGAGCGTGCTGTTGAGCCACCGTACCGGCGACAGCCCGCCCGGCGCCGTGACGTACAGGACTACACCGAGGGGAATCCCGAACAGGACGACGAACACGAACGGCACGAACACGAGCTGAAGCGTCTGGTTCAGGGCGACCAGCAGGGCGTCGGTCTTCAGCAGGATCGAATCGTCGAGCCACGCGGTGAAGGAATCCACGATGCTCACGCCACCTTCGGTACGGCGAAGCCGAGGCCGTGCCGGGAGAACCACTGCGAGTACTCGTCAACGCGCTGTGGCGCCGGGTGGCCGTTGCCCGACAAGCCCAGCTGGAACTGCGAGACGGTCTGGGCTCCCAGCCGCAGCACCTCACCGTCGATGATGCGTACATCGGTATCGAGCTCCCGGGCCAGCGTGCTGATGAAGGACGCCGACGAGTCGGTTCCTGCGAGCACGTTGACTATGAGTTCACCCGGAGCAGGCTGCGGCGGCATTCCCAGCGGCGGCAGCAGACCGGAATCCGGGTTGCTGGCCACCTCGGCGAGATCGCCCTGCACGATGACGCGGCCTTCGCTGAGTACGGCGACACGGTCGGCGATCTGCCGCACGATCGCCAAGTCGTGCGTGATGAGCAGGATGGTGACGTCGAGTTCGTCGCGCAGGTTGGTCAGCAGTGCCAGGATTTCCTGAGTGGTCGAGGGATCAAGCGCACTGGTCGGTTCGTCGGCCAGGATGACGGTGGGATTTCCGGCCAGCGCACGGGCGATACCGACCCGCTGACGCTGACCGCCTGACAGTTGCGCCGGGTAGGCATCACCGCGGGTGGACAGGCCGACGAGCTCGAGCAGTTCCTCGGCGCGGTGCCACCGTTTGGTGCGGTCCCAGCCGGCGATCTCCAACGGATACTCGATGTTCGCCCGCGCGGTGCGGTTGTCGAGCAGGTTGGCAGCCTGAAAGACATTGCCCAGGCGGCGGCGCGCGGTCCGCAGCTCACGCTCGGGCAGCGCGGTGAGATCCTGCCCGTCGAGCACCACGCGGCCGCGGGTAGGCCGTTCCAGCAGCGCGATGTTGCGGACGAGCGTGCTCTTGCCGGACCCGCTGCTGCCGACGACACCGAGGATCGCGCCCTGGTCGACCGAGATCGAGACGCCATCGAGCGCCCTGGTGCTGCCGTAGACCTTCGTCAGGTCTTCGGTATAGATCGACATACCTTCCTCACCGTAGAGAAGCTGTGCATCGGCATTACTTGTTAAGGCTTAGCCATTCATGCCGAAGGCGGCGGAAATGCACAGCGTTCTGTTCAGCGAGGTTGAAAGTTGCCGAGCGTTAGCTTGCGGTGGCGAGGCTGGCGGCGCGGCTGCTTCTGATCAGCTCGCCCCACGCACTGAAGGCCTCGGCGTGGTCGGCCGACGACGAGCCACTCGCGACCGCGACCAGACCCGACGCGACAGCGCCCAGACCGAGGCCGGTCTTGTGCACCACCCGGACCAGCTCGTCGAACGCCTCAGTGCGCGCACATCCGCGCAGCCCGATCAGGATGCCGACGGCGATGTCGATGACCTGACGAGACGTCTCGTCTGTCCCGGTGAAACTCATAGTCACGATGGTCCGCCCAGCGGCAGCCCGGCGCGAGCATTCTGCGCGCGCAGACGCAAAACCGCGACGAACTCGTTACACCGGAGCATTCGCCGGCTGGAACCCGCCCGAGCTGTCGGCCTCCTCCTCAGCGCGGATCACGTGCACCACGGCGTTGATCAACGCCAGGTGGGTGAACGCCTGCGGGAAATTTCCGAGATGCCGGCCGGTGCGCGGCTCGATCTCCTCGGCGTACAGATGCAACGGGCTGGCGAACGACAGCAACCGCTCGCACAGGTGCCGGGCCCGGTGGATCTCACCGATCTCGACCAGCGCCGACACCAGCCAGAACGAGCAGATGGTGAAGGTGCCCTCCTCGCCGGACAGACCGTCGTCGGTCTCCTCGGTCCGGTAGCGCAGCACCAGGCCTTCCTCGGTCAGCTCATCGGCGATCGCCAGCACCGTCGCACGGATGCGCGGATCGTCGGGCGGCAGGAACCGGGTCAACACCGCCAGCAACAGGGAGGCGTCCAAGGCCGGATCCCCGTACCTTTGGGTCAACACCCCGCGTTCGTCGACACCGTGCTCGAGAATGTCGGCCTTGATCTCTTCGGCGATCGCACGCCACTGCTGGGCGTAGGACTTCTCGCCTTCCAGGTCGGCCAATTTGGCGCCGCGGTCGAGGGCCACCCAGCACATGATCTTGCTCGAGGTGAAGTGCTGTGGTTCGCCGCGCACCTCCCAGATGCCGCGGTCGGGCTCCCTCCAGTGTTTGATCGCCTCTTCGACCTGCTCCTTGAGAACAGGCCACAACGTCTCGGGGATCTGCTCGCGGGACTTCGTGTGCAGATAGACCGAATCGAGCATCGTGCCCCAGATGTCGTGCTGCATCTGGTCGAAGGCGCCGTTGCCGATACGGACCGGGCGGGCGTTGTCGTAGCCGGAAAGGTGGTTGAGCTCCTCCTCGACCAGCGTGCGTTCCCCGCCGACGCCGTACATCACCTGCAGCGGATGACGTTCACCGTTGTTGGCGCCGGATACGTCGGCGATGAACGCGAAGAAGTCGTCGGCCTCGCGATCCAGCCCGAGCGTGTAGAGACCCCACAACGCGAAGGTCGAATCGCGGACCCAGGCATAGCGGTAGTCCCAATTGCGTTCCCCCTGAGGCGTTTCCGGTAACGATGTGGTCGGGGCGGCCAGCAGTGCACCGGTCGGAGAGTAGGTCAGACCCTTGAGGGTCAGCGCGCTGCGCTGAAGATAGGCGCGCCACGGGTGGTCGGGAAAATCTCCGACATTGATCCATTGGCGCCAGCATTCGCTGGTCTTCCACATCTTGTCCGAGGCCTCTTCGAAGGTCTGCGGCGCGGCGAACTTGGACCAGCTCAGCGCGACGAAGACGTTGTCGCCCTCGCTCAACCGGGTGCGGGCACGCGCCTCGCGACCTTCCAGCCCGATCCGCAGATTGGTCGTCAGCCGTAGCGTCGGGTGCGAATCCGGGTCCTTGGTGGCGCGGGCGATCGCCTCGCCGTAGGCCTGAGCGGAGTACTCCCAGTGGGCGCTGGTGCGGTGGTAGTCGAACGACGGTTCGCAGCTCATCACCAACTCGACGGTGCCGCTGACACAGCGCACGGTGCGCAGCAGGATGTGCTCGGCATCCCAGTCCATCGGCGTGCGTCGGTGCGTGCGTGAGCGCGCCTCGAGATCGTGCCACGGACCCATCACCAGCGCGTCGCGCACGATGACCCAGCCGGTGTGGGTCTGCCACGTGGTCTCCAGGATCAGGCTGCCCGGCAGATACCGGCGCGCAGCGGGGACGGTGACGCCGTAGGGCCCGAGCCGGAAGTGTCCGGCACCTCGGTCAAGAATCGCGCCGAACACGCTGGGGGAGTCGGGTCGAGGTACACACAGCCATTCCACCGACCCGGCTGAGGAGATCAGGCACTGCGTCTCGCAGTCGGACAGGAACGCGTAATCCGCGATGGGCGGGAACGGGTTCCGCAGGGGTCCGGCGGTGGCATACGGCGTGGGCGAGGGCAGGGTCAACGCCGACGATTCCCCGTTGGAGGCCACCCCGCGGGAGGTTTCGGGCTGCTGCAAGACCATGGGCACATCATCGACTGTCGGATACCCCGGCGTCTACCGGAACACCCCGTGGGTCGGGCTGTGCGGCGGCGCATAGGCTGGCCGGGTGGGCGGCTTCCTCAACTGGTGGGACGGAGTCGAGCTGTGGCTGTCCGGGCTGCCGTTCGTCGCCCAGACGGTTGTCGTCATGCCGGTGGTGCTCGCGCTGGCCTATGTCGCCGCCGTGGTGCTCGACGGTCTTCTCGGCAACGGCATCAGGATCCTGCACCGCATCCGCCACACCGACGAGGACGCAGAGGAGAGCAACCCCCGATGAGCGCCTGCGCGCAGAGGAGATTGCCCCGATGAGCGGCATGCCGCGCTCACGCGTCACGCTGGCGCTCATCGCGCTGATCGTCCTTGTCATCGTGATGTGGGTCCTCACGCGCTGACAATCCGGTCGGCTCTGTTATTCTTCGCGCCATGCAACCGGCGTCCGGCAACAAGGGTGGTCACATCGTGGCCCTCATTGCCGTGGGTTTTTCGGCCGTTGCTGATGTGTGTTGTTGTCGCTGACACCCTGCCTGCTCGTGGCTTGGCGTCGGTGACGGCTGTGGCGTAGCTGCCTTCCAGCAAGAACCTGCCTTTCCGCGACGGGTCCATCCTCGGAATCCCGAAACCGGAAAGGTCACCAATGCAGAAGATCCTGAAATCCACGAGGCGCTGGCGCACTGCCGCTGCGCTCGCCACCGCGGCGACTGTGCTTGCGGCGTGCGGCGGCGGCGCCAGCGATGTCGCCGGGGGCGAGGGCGGCACCGGTAGCGCCGAGACCACGCTGACCCTGGTCGCGTTCGCCGTGCCGGAGCCGGGCTGGTCGAAGGCGGCGCCGGCATTCGCCGCGACGGAGGAAGGCAAGGGCGTCGAGGTCACCGCCTCCTACGGCGCCTCCGGCGACCAGTCCCGCAGCGTGGAGTCCGGCAAGCCGGCCGACATCGTCAACTTCTCGGTGGAACCCGACATCACCCGACTCGTCAAGGCCGGCAAGGTCGACGAGGACTGGAATGCGGGCCCCAACAAGGGCATCGCGTTCGGCTCGATCGTCACATTCGCGGTTCGACCCGGGAACCCGAAGAACATTCGGACATGGGACGACCTGCTGCAGCCCGGGATCGAGGTCATCACGCCAAGCCCGCTGAGCTCCGGTGCGGCCAAGTGGAACCTGCTGGCGCCCTACGCCTACGCCAGCAACGGAGGGCAGAACCCGCAGGCCGGTATCGATTTCGTGAACAAGCTCGTCACCGAGCATGTCAAGCTGCGGCCAGGCTCGGGTCGTGAGGCCACCGACGTGTTCCGCCAGGGCAGCGGTGACGTGCTGCTCGCCTACGAGAACGAGGCGATCAACTTCGACCTCGAGCATGTCAACCCCGCGCAGACGTTCAAGATCGAGAATCCGACCGCGGTGGTCAACACCAGCCAGCACATCGACAAGGCGCAGGCCTTCGTCGACTTCCAGTTCACCCCGGAGGGTCAGAAGGTGTGGGCGGAGGCCGGTTTCCGGCCGGTCGATCCCGCGGTCGCCGAGGAGTACAAGGACAAATTCCCCGCCCCCGAGAAGCTGTGGACCATCGACGATCTGGGTGGCTGGAGCGCCATTGACAGCGAGCTGTTCGACAAGGACAACGGCACGATCACCAAGATCTACAAGCAGGCGACTGGATGACGGTCGTTGACCCGAATCCTGAGGCCATCCGCCCGGAGCTGACCCCGGCTCCGGGCGGGCGGTCTGGATTCCGCCTCCCCGGCGCCAACCTTCAGGTTGGTGTCGCTGTGGTTTGGCTGTCCGTGATTGTGTTGTTGCCGCTGGCCGCGATCGTGTGGATCTCCGCCAAGGGCGGCTGGGACGCCTTCGTCTCGGCGGTGACTTCGCCGTCGGCGCTCGCGTCGTTCAGGGTGACTCTGACGATCTCGGTCGTCGTGACACTGGCGAACCTGGTCTTCGGTCTGCTGATCGCGTGGGTTCTGGTGCGTGACGATTTTCCGCTCAAGCGCATCATCGACGCGATCATCGATCTGCCGTTCGCACTGCCCACGATCGTGGCCAGCCTTGTCCTGCTTGCGCTCTACGGCCCGTCCAGCCCTGTGGGAATCCATATCCAGCACACAGCCTGGGGCGTCGGCGTGGCGCTGGCGTTTGTGACGCTGCCCTTCGTCGTGCGTGCCGTGCAGCCCGTGCTGCTGGAACTGGATCGCGAGGTGGAGGAGGCAGCAGCTTCGCTGGGCGCCAACAATCTGACGATCTTCGTCTCGGTCATCCTGCCCGCGTTGGCACCGTCTCTGCTGTCCGGCGCAGGTCTTGCATTCTCACGGGCCATCGGCGAGTTCGGATCGATCGTGCTCATCGGTGGAGCGATCCCGGGGGAGACGGAAGTGTCCTCGCAGTGGATCAGGACGTTGATCGAAAACGACGACCCAGCCGGTGCCGCCGCGATTTCGATTGTGCTGCTCGCAATTTCGTTCGTCGTCCTGTTCATCCTGCGGTACCTCGGGGCACGTGCGGCCAAACGGGAACAGGCGGCACGATGACCCTTACGCTGCCGACGCGACTGATCCTGCGGGTCGTCGCGATGGTCTACATCTTCGCCCTGCTCATCGTGCCGTTGGGGGCGATTCTGTGGCAGACGTTCGCGCCGGGCCTTGGGGCGTTCTGGGCGTCCATCACGACCCCGGCCGCCCAATCGGCCCTGTCGTTGTCACTGCTCGTCGTCGCGATCGTGGTACCGCTCAACGTCGTGTTCGGTGTGTCGACCGCATTGGTGTTGGCGCGTAGAAAATTCCGTGGCAAGAATGCTCTGCAGGCCGCCATCGACCTGCCGTTCGCGGTGTCGCCGGTCGTGGTCGGCGTCGCTTTGATCGCGTTGTGGGGCACAGCGGGACTGTTCGGCTTCGTCCAAAACGACCTCGGTCTCACGATCATCTTCGGCTTTCCCGGCATCGTGCTGGCCAGCATCTTCGTCACCCTGCCGTTCGTGATCCGGGAAGTCGAGCCGGTGCTGCACGAAATCGGCACGGACCAGGAGGAGGCGTCTGCCACGCTGGGAGCCAGTGCGTGGCAGACCTTCTGGCGGGTGACGCTCCCGTCCATTCGCTGGGGCCTGACCTACGGCGTGGTACTCACCGTGGCGCGCACGTTGGGCGAGTTCGGCGCAGTACTCGTGGTGTCGTCGAATCTTCCCGGACAGTCGCAGACGTTGACGCTGTTGGTCCACGACCGCTACACCCGAGGCGACGACTACGGCGCCTACACCGTGTCGACCGTACTGATGGCCGTCGCCGTGACGGTGCTGGTCGCTCAGATCGTGTTCGACGCCCAGCGCAAACGCACGACAACCGAAGACTGAACAGGGGAGTCCCAATAGTGAGCGGCTCAAGCGATTACGCCATCGAGGTCAAAGGTGCCAACAAGCACTACGGCGACTTCGCTGCGCTCGACAACGTCGACTTCGTCGTCCCGAAGGGTTCGCTGACCTCGCTGCTCGGCCCCAGTGGATCGGGAAAGTCGACTCTGTTGCGTGCCATTGCCGGACTCGATCAGCCCGACTCCGGCACTGTGATCATCAACGGCCGGGACGTGACCAAGGAGCCGCCGCAGCGCCGCGGCATCGGGTTCGTCTTCCAGCATTACGCGGCGTTCAAGCACCTGACCGTGCGCGACAACGTCGCGTTCGGCCTCAAGATCCGCAAGAAGTCCAAGTCCGAGATCAAGTCCAAGGTAGACGACCTTCTCGACATCGTGGGTCTCGGCGGCTTCAAGGACCGGTATCCGGCGCAACTGTCCGGTGGCCAGCGTCAGCGCATGGCCCTGGCTCGCGCGCTGGCCATCGATCCCGAGGTGCTCCTGCTCGACGAACCGTTCGGGGCGCTCGATGCCAAGGTGCGCGAGGATCTTCGACTGTGGCTTCGCAGGCTGCACCACGACGTCAACGTGACCACGGTTCTCGTGACCCACGACCAAGCTGAGGCACTCGACGTGTCCGACCGGATCGCCGTCCTCAACAAGGGCCGTATCGAGCAGGTCGGGACGCCCGTCGAGGTGTACGACCAGCCGTCGACCGAGTTCGTGTTGGGCTTCCTTGGTGCGGTGTCTGCACTCGACGGAGTGTTGGTGCGCCCGCACGACATTCGGGTCGGGCGCAACTCCGAGCTGCCCGTAGCGGCCGACGGGTCCGGTGTCGGTACCGCGGTGGTCGAAGCGACCATCGACCGGGTGGTCAAGTTGGGCTTCGAGGTTCGCGTCGAACTCACCGATGCGACTAACGGGGCGCCGTTCACCGCACAGATCACCCGGGGCGACTCCGAAGCCCTCGGGCTGAAGTCGGGCGACACCGTTTACGTCCGGGCGACGCGGGTGCCGCCGATCGCCCGGAGGCTGGAAGCTTCTGTCGCCACGGGCGATTCGGAGCCGGTGCCCGCGAGTTGACCCTGGAGGTGTTTGTCTGCGGTGACACCGCTGGAACTGGTGGCGGTCAGCTTCACCGCCGGTGTGGTGCTGTCGGCTCTGGCTTCGCCCGTCGGGGTCTCAGGAGCAGTCTTCCTCATGCCTTTTCAGATCAGCGTTCTGCACATACCCAGCCCGGCCGTGACGCCGACCAATCTCCTGTTCAACGTCATTGCGATTCCCGGTGCGCTGGCCCGGTATTCGAGGAGATCCTCGCTGCGGAGCCCGTTGACATCGGTGATGCTCGCGGGCACCGTGCCCGGTGTGGTTATCGGAGCGCTGGTGCGAGTCTTCCTTCTCCCCGGGGCTCAGATCTTCCAGTTGTTCGTGGCAGCAGTGCTGTTGCCGCTGGGCATCTGGTTGTGTCGGCGTGCGTGGACGAACAAGACCCGACTGCGGGAGGCAGCCCCCGACTCGCAGCGGCGCATCACGATTCTGGGCCTGGCGGTCGGAGTGGTCAGCGGGATCTACGGTATCGGCGGGGGCTCACTACTGAGTCCCATTCTTGTGGGTCGCGGGCTGCCGGTCGCAGCCGTCGCGCCGGCTGCACTCACCTCGACTTTCGTGACGTCGCTGGCGGGTGCGGCGACTTACGTGGCGCTTGCTTCCACCCGACCGGGTCTGGCGACCGTCCCGCACTGGACGGTCGGGATCGCAGCCGGAGCGGGTGGCCTGCTCGGAGGGTATCTGGGCGCTGCATTGCAGCCACGACTGCCAGAGCGCGCACTACGTTTTACGCTGGGTGTTCTGGCGATCCTCACGGCGGGCTTCTATACCGGCCGTTCATTCGGCTGAACAGACACGACAACGGAATGGGACACGAATGACAGACGCGATCGTCGTCCGTGGCGCGAACAAACACTTCGGTGATTTCGCGGCGCTCGACAACGTCGATTTCACCGTCCCGAAAGGGTCTCTGACGTCGCTCCTCGGACCGAGTGGGTCGGGAAAGTCGACGCTGCTGCGGGCCATTGCGGGCTTGGACAAACCTGATACCGGAACCGTGGTGATCAACGGTCGCGACGTCACCAACGTCCCCCCGCAGCGCCGCGGCATAGGCTTCGTCTTTCAGCACTACGCCGCCTTCAAACATCTGACGGTTCGCGACAACGTCGCGTTCGGGCTGAAGATCCGCAAGAAGCCGAAATCACAGATCAAGGACACGGTCGACAACCTGCTCGAGGTGGTCGGGCTCGCTGGGTTCCAGAGTCGTTACCCCAACCAGCTTTCCGGTGGCCAACGTCAGCGGATGGCGTTGGCCCGAGCGTTGGCGGTCGACCCGGAGGTGCTTCTGCTCGATGAACCTTTCGGCGCGCTGGATGCGAAGGTCCGGGAAGACCTGCGCGCGTGGTTGCGGCGATTGCACGATGAAGTCCACGTCACCACCGTGCTCGTCACCCACGACCAGTCCGAGGCGCTCGACGTCTCCGACCGGATCGCGGTCCTCAACAAGGGCCACATCGAGCAGGTCGGTTCTCCCAGCGAGGTGTACGACGCACCCGCCAACGCATTCGTGATGTCGTTTCTCGGGGCGGTGTCCTCGCTGAACGGAGTTCTGGTGCGCCCGCACGATATTCGGGTCGGCCGCAACCCGGACATGGCGATCGCGACCAGCGACGACTCCATCCAGGCCACCGGTGTCACCCGCGCCGTGATCGAGCGTGTCGTCATGCTCGGTTTCGAGGTCCGGATCGAACTGCTCAACTCGGCGACCCGGCAGCCGTTCACCGCGCAGATCACCCGCGGTGACGCGGAGGCATTGGGCCTCAAGGAAGGCGACACGGTGTACGTGCGCGCCACCCGCGTGCCGTCTTTGCCGACCGACCACGCCCTCGTGGTGTCCTGACTCAGGCCGCCTCGGGAGACGGTGTCGATGACCGCGCTACCGACTCGGTGAGAGTGCCGGCTCAAAGCGGCGGCACGCGATCCATCCACGGCACCGCCTCTTCGAGCTGGCCGGCCAATCGCAGCAGGAGTGCTTCGCCCGACAGCGGTGCCACGAACTGGACCCCGAGTGGCAGACCGGCCGCCGTCTGATGCAGTGGCAGCGAGATCGCCGGGCGCCCAGTCAAATTCGCCAGCTGGGTGTACGGAACCCAGCCGAGATTGTCGTCGACCATGTCGTCGACGACCTTCGTGTAGCGCAGGAAACGGGCGGTGCGTGTCTTGAGCAATACGTCGGAGCCGCGCTGGAGAAGTTCGGGCAGGTCGAATTCGCCGATCTTCGGCGGTGGCGTCGCCAACGTCGGTGTCAGCAGAAGGTCATAACTTTCGAAGAAAGTCGTCAGCCTGCGCGTGTGCTCGTGGCGGCGCGCAACGGCATCGATGTAGTCGACGCTGGACGTCGCCCGGCCCAGGGCCGCCATGATGAGCGTGTCCCGTTCGAACCCGTCGTCGCCTGCACCCGAGATGCGTTTGGTCTCCTCGACCTGCCAGGCCAGGGTGGCGAACCAGGTGAGCAGGAAGTCCCGCGCGAGCGCAGCGTCGTCGAACGGCGCCTGCGGCAGTTCCTCCACGTGGTGACCGAGCTCGGTCAACGCCTGCGTGGCCGCCTCCACCGCGGCGTATGCCTCGCGGTCCGGGTTCGGGGTGATCGCCGACGGAACTCGCACACCGATCCGGAGCGTTCCGGGGTCCTGCCCGACAAAGGAGGCGAACGCGGATTCGGGTAGCGCGGGAACATAGGGGCCCCCGGGTTCGCCGCCGCACAGGACGTCGAGCATCGCCGCCGTGTCGCGGACGGACCTCGACACGACGCCGTCGACGGCGGCGCCGTGCATCGGCTCGCCGGCCGAGGGACCCGACGGGGTCAACCCGCGGCTCGGCTTGAGACCGACGAGTCCGCAACAGCCGGCCGGAATCCGGATGGAGCCGCCGCCGTCGCTGGCACCCGCGCACGGCACGATGCCCGCCGCGACAGCGGCTGCCGCGCCGCCGGACGATCCGCCCGGCGAGCGCGACAGATCCCACGGATTGCGCGTGGGTCCCCATGCGGCCGGTTCGGTGATGCCCTTGGCGCCAAACTCGGGTGTGTTCGTCTTGCCGAAGATGACGAGGCCGGCGTCGATCCAGCGCTGGACGACCGTCGCGTGCTCGGCGGCGGGCGTCGAGCTCAGCGCACGCGAACCCGACGAGGTGGGAAGTCCGGCGTAGTCCTGTCCGAGATCCTTGATCAGGAACGGCACACCAGCGAACGGGCCGGTGAGATCCGCTGTCGGCGACGCCGGAACGTCGCGCACGATCGCGTTGATGCGGGGGTTCACCTCGGCGGCGCGTTCGCGCGCCAACGCCAGAAGCTCGTCCGCCGTCACCTCTTTGTCGGCGACCAGCTTCGCCAACCCTGTTGCATCGAAGGTGCGGTATTCAGCGAAATCCATGAGCTCACAGTAGGCGTGGCACGTCCGAGCCCAAACACGGTGCCCACCGACATCTGTCGAACGGACCTTAGTCGTCCGACAGGTTCTGCCCTCCGGAGATCAGCTCAGGCGGCCGCTCGGTGTGCCAGTGCCGCGTCGAACCGGTCCAGGACCGTCTCGGCGACCTGCCGGTGCGCGCCGAGTGGCGCCGACATCGGAATGCCCTGTGCGGAGGCGAATTCGCCGACACGGTCGGTGATGCGGCCGCGCGCGAGGAACCACGGCGCGATCACCAGTCGGGTGGCGCCGCGGCCGCGCAACAGATCGGCAGCCTCCGCCAACTTCGGCTGCGGCCCGGTCGCGAAGGCGATCGTCGCCGTCCAGCGGGTGGTGTGGGTGAGTTCGTCGGCGACCGAAGCCGTGCGGGCATTCGCATCGGAACGCGAGGACCCGACTGCCGTGACGAGCACGCCGACGCGTGGATCCAGCCGCGAAACCCCGGCGTGCTCGAGGCGCTGCCGCAGCACATGGACGAGTCGGTCGTCTTCTCCGAGGACGTCGCTCTGCACCACATCGGCGCCGGACTCCGCGATCATCGCGGGGATGTCCACGCGCGCGTGATACGCGTCGGCGAGCAACAGCGGCACCACGACCGCGCGCCGGTCGCCCAGAGACGCCAGAACATCGCGCAGATTCGGCGATGTCTGCTCACAGAACGCGATGCGCACATCCAGACCCGGCCGCAGTCGGCGGGCGCAGTCGACGATCGAGTGCGCCGTTGCGGCGGACCGCGGGTCGGCACTGCCGTGCGCCGTCAGGACGAGCGTCACGAGGCGTGCAGCCCGCACTCCGTCTTGGACTGACCCGCCCAGCGGCCGCTGCGCGGGTCGGCGCCCGAGACGGGCTTGTTGGTGCACGGCGCGCAGCCGATCGACGGATAGCCCTCGTCGACAAGCGGATTCACCAGGATGCCGTTGGCGTCGATGTAGTCCTGCATGTCGTCGTCGCTCCACGCGGCGAGCGGATTGATCTTCACCAGGCCAAAAGCCTTGTCCCAGCTGATCAACGGTGCGTTCGCGCGGGTCGGCGCCTCGACGCGGCGGATACCGGTCACCCACGCGCTGTAGCCGCGCAGCGCCTTGGACAGCGGCTCGACCTTGCGCAGCCGGCAGCATTCGTTGGGGTTGCGCTCGAACAGGTTCTTTCCCAGCAGCGCGTCCTGCTCGGCGACGGACTGCTCGGGGCGCACGTTGACGACGTTGACGTCGTAGACCGCCTCGACTGCATCACGGGTGCCGATCGTCTCGACGAAGTGGTAACCGGTGTCGAGGAACAGGACGTCCACGCCGGGCCTGACCTTCGCGGCGAGATCGACGAGCACCGCGTCCTGCATGTTGGACGCCACGATGTAGTCGTTGCCGAAATTCTCGTCGGTCCAGCGCAGCAGGTCCTGTGCCGAGGCGTCCGGCCCAAGTTCGGCCGCCCCACGTTCGGCCAGCTGCTGCAAATCGGTGTCACTCATCGTGTCCGTCATGCATTCACCTCAAATCCGCGTCGTCTGCTCGAAGAGCCCACGTAGCGAAACGCTCACCCTGCTCGCGTTGTTTCACAAAGTTGCGAACAACTCTCTCGATGTAATCACCGAGTTCGGTGGCGAGCACCTTGTGCTGGCGCAGCTTGCGCCCGAACCCGCTGTCCAGGCCAAGGCTTCCGCCGAGATGAACCTGGAAGCCTTCCTCGGGGCCGTTTCCGTCGTCGACCATCTGCCCCTTGAAGCCGATGTCGGCGACCTGGATGCGGGCGCACGAGTTCGGGCAGCCGTTGATGTTGATCGTGACCGGCACATCCAGCTGGGCGTTGATGTCTTCCAGCCGTTTCTCCAGCTCGGGCACCAGCACCTGCGAGCGACTGCGCGTCTCGGCGAAGCTGAGCTTGCAGAATTCGATGCCCGTGCAGGCCATCAGGTTGCGGCGCCAGTGCGACGGATTCGACGGCAAACCGAGCGCGTCGAGTCCGGCGCGCAACTCGTCCAGCTTTTCATCGGGGACGTCGAGGACGATCAGCTTCTGGTACGGCGTGAACCGGATGCGGTCGCTGCCGGCGGCCTCGGCCAAATCGGCGACCTTGGTCAGGATGGTGCCCGACACGCGGCCCGCGATAGGTGAGACGCCGACGGCGTTCAGCCCGTTCTTGAGCTTCTGCACGCCGACGTGGTCGATGGGCCGAGTCACGGGGTCGGGCGCGGGCCCGTCGATGAGCGGCCGCTTCAGGTACTCGGTCTCGAGAACTTCCCGGAACTTCTCGACACCCCAGTCCTTGATCAGGAATTTCAGCCGTGCCTTCGCGCGAAGACGGCGGTAGCCGTAGTCGCGAAACACGCTGACCACGCCTTCCCACACGTCGGGTACCTCGTCCAGGGGCACCCACGCGCCGACGCGCTGGCCGAGCATCGGATTGGTCGACAGACCGCCGCCCACCCACAGATCGAAGCCGGGTCCGTGCTCGGGATGGTTCACCCCGATGAACGCGACGTCGTTCACCTCGTGCACGACATCCTGCAGGCCGGAGATCGCCGTCTTGAACTTGCGCGGCAGGTTGGAGTACTCCTTCTTGCCGATGTAGCGCTTGACGATCTCGTTGACGGCGGGTGTCCCGTCGATCACCTCGTCGAGCGACTCGCCGGCCAGCGGGGAGTTCAGCACCACGCGGGGGCAGTCGCCGCACGCTTCGGTGGTCTGCAGACCGACTTCGTCGAGGCGGCGCCAGATCTCTGGCATGTTCCTGACGTCGATCCAGTGGTACTGCACGTTCTGCCGGTCGGAGATGTCGGCGGTGTCCCTGGCGAATTCAGTCGAAATGGTCCCCAAGGTGCGCAGCGCCGCAGCCGTCAGTGCGCCGCCGTCGCTGCGGACCCGCAGCATGAAGTACTCGTCTTCGAGCATGTCGGTGTTCTCGTCACCGGTCCAGGTGCCGTCAAAACCCGGCTTGCGCTGGGTGTAGAGGCCCCACCAGCGGAAACGGCCGCGCAGGTCACCCTTGTCGATGCTTTCGAAGCCCTGCTTGGCGTAGATGTTCTCGATACGGTCCCGCACATTGAGCGGGTTGTCGTCCTTCTTGGACTGCTCGTTCGCGTTGAGCGGCTCGCGGTAGCCGAGCGCCCACTGACCCTCGCCTTTCGGGCGCTTCACGGGCTTGTTCGGTGCTGTCGTCATGGATGGGCTCCTGGTCGGAGCCGGCGTTCAGATCGCGCTTCCCACCGGGGGCTGTCCGGCGGCGCAGATCCGGCGGCCAGCTGAAAGTGCTGATGGGCAGGGTCTACACGGCTAAGGAAGACAGCAACAGGTACAGACGCGCTTGAAATCGACATGGCGGCGCGCCACCAGCGAGACCCGGCGAGGGAAGCTGTGGGCTGCGGTCACGGGTCCGATTGTGCCACGGACACCCACATCAGCCCTAACCGGCCGAGATTTGCGCTCACGATGAGCAGAAGTGCGTCCGACCCCGCGACTGGAAGACTGGTGGCATGCCTGTCACCGCGGCACCTGCCGACCTGCCGTCGACGCGGGCGCGTCCGCAGGGGCCGTTCGGCATTTACGTCCACGTGCCGTTCTGCGCCACGAGATGCGGATACTGCGACTTCAACACCTACACCGCCGGCGAGTTGGGAGGCGCGAACCCGGACGGGTGGCTGGCCGCGGTGCAGGCGGAGCTGCGCCTGGCAGCCGCACGGCTGGATGCGGCGCCTTACGTGCAGACCGTGTTCGTGGGCGGCGGGACGCCGTCGCTGCTCGGCGCGGCCGGATTGACCACGGTGCTCGACGCGATCCGCGACAACTTCACGCTGGCGCCCGACGCCGAGGTCACCACCGAATCCAACCCGGAGTCCACGTCGCCGCGGTTCTTCGCCGGCTTGCGCACGGCAGGGTTCACCCGTATCTCGCTGGGGATGCAGTCCACCGCGCCGCACGTGCTGGCCGCCCTGGACCGCGTGCACTCGCCGGGACGGGCCCTCGATGCCGCCCGCGAGGCCCGCGCCGAGGGCTTCGACCACGTCAACCTGGATCTCATCTACGGAACGCCGGGGGAGACGGACGACGATCTGATGCGGTCCGCCGATGCGGCTGTCCAGACCGGTGTCGACCACATCTCCGGATACGCGCTCATCGTCGAGGACGGCACTGCGCTGGCGAGGCGGGTGCGTCGCGGCGAGATCCCCGCGCCCGACGACGATGTGCACGCGCGCCGCTACGAACTGCTCGACCGCCGCCTCGCCGACGCCGGGTTCGACTGGTACGAGGTGTCGAACTGGAGCCGCCCCGGCGGGGAGTGCCGACACAACGTCGGCTACTGGAACGGTGGCCAATGGTGGGGCGCCGGTCCCGGCGCGCACAGCTATGTCGGCGCCACGCGGTGGTGGAATGTCAAGCATCCCAACGCTTACGCCGACACACTCGGCTCGGGCGCGTTGCCCGTCGCCGACTTCGAGGAACTGGATGCCGAGACCGCGCACGTCGAGGACGTGATGCTGCAGGTCCGGCTGCGTACCGGCCTCCCGCAGCGGGTGCTCTCGGATTCCGAACGTGAGCGCGCGGCCCGCCTGGTTGCGGACGGACTCCTGCATGCGCGCGACGACCGCCTCGTGCTCACCGACCGCGGGCGGCTGCTCGCCGACGCGGTCGTGCGCGATCTGTTGACCTGACGGTCAGAGCAGGGCGGCGGCGAGCCTGCGCCACTGCTCCCGCGGAAACTCTCGTGGATCGGCGGTGAGCACCTGGACGCAGACGTGGTCGGCGCCGGCATCCAGGTGCTCCCTGACGCGACTTCTGACGGCGTCTTCGTCGCCCCATGCGATGAGCGCATCGAACAAACGGTCGCTCACCGAGGACAGGTCCTCCTCGGTGAACCCGAGGCGGCGCAGGTTGTTCGCATAGTTCGGCAGAGCGAGATACGAACGCAGCCAGTCGGTTCCGATCTGACGGGCTTCGTCCCGGTTCTCGGTGAGCAGCACCGACTGCTCGGGAAGGAGCAGCGGGCCGTCGCCGAGAACCTCGCGGGCCTGATGCGTGTGCTCAGGTGTGGACAGGTAGGGGTGGGCGCCGCCCGCTTTGGTCGCCGACAGCTGCAACATCTTGGGTCCGAGCGCGGCGAGCACCCGGTTTTCTCGCGGCACGGGCTGTGGGGAGGCGTCGATGGCGTCCAGGAACTTCTCCGTCGCAGCCAACGGCTTGCGGTACAGGCCCGGCTCCTTCGAGTCGATCAGCGGTGCGTGGCTGACGCCGATCCCCAGCAGGAAGCGTTCGCCGTGGGCTTCGGTCAGCGTCGCGTAGCGCGACGCTACGTCCGCGGCCTCGTGCATCCAGAGGTTGAGGATGCCCGTCGCGATGACCGACTTCTCGGTGGCCGACAGAAGGTTCTCGACGGAGTCGAGCACCGGCCCGCCGACGTCGGGGATCCACAGGGCCGTGAAGCCGAGCCCGTCAAGCTCCGATGCGGCTTGGGCCGCCTCCTCCGGATTTCCGTATCGCAGTTGAGAACTCCACAGACCGACACCAGATAGCTTCATATGTCTACTCATACCGTGCCGGTCGGCCGGGGCGCTACGGTCGTGCCATGGCATTCGATCCAGGCGCCGTGGCCCGAGCGTTCTCCGAACACCGCTTCGACGACGCTCTCGGTCATCTCGCGAAGGATGTGAAATGGACGATCGTCGGAGGAATGGTTCTTGAAGGTGCCGACGCGGTGCGACGCACGTGCCGGGACACCCTGGAGAGCCTGGAGGGAACCTCCGTGGAGTTCGACCGACGGGTCACCGCAGCGAGTGACGACGTCGTCGCCGTTGACACCGTCGTCCGCTACGTCCGACCCGACGGGGTGACCGCCGTCGCCAGCTGTGCGATCTACGAGTTCTCCGGAGAGCAGATCAAAGCCATCACGTCGTATGCGGTCGAGGTGGATCCCGAAGATCCGGGAGCGCAGCCGCCGCCGCGGATGTGACGAACACCGCTCACAGCGAACCCACAGCGATCGCCGGGTAGGTCCCTGCGGGCAAAGCAGCTGTGCCAGGATGTTCGGCATGCCGCAGCGAGCCTTAGGAAAGGCTAACCACACATCGCCGGCACGGCCGACGTGGGGCTGAACAGCACGCAGCCCCCCGCTCCGATCGCCATCGTCGGCATCGGCTGCCGTCTGGCGGGCGACATCACCACACCTGAGGACTTCTTCTCGTTCCTGCTCGAGGGCTGCAGCGCTGTCTCGCAGGTGCCGGCCGAGCGGTGGGCGCCCTACGTGCAGCGGGACCCCCGCAACGCAGCGGTCCTGCGTGAGACCACGCCGTGGGGCACGTTCCTCGACGATCTGGCCGGCTTCGACGCCGACTTCTTCGGGGTGTCCCCGCGCGAAGCCGAACTGATGGACCCGCAGCAACGGCTGGCATTGGAAGTGTCCTGGGAAGCCCTCGAGCACGCGGGTATTGCGCCGCGGTCGCTGGCGGGCAGCGACACCGCCGTGCTGATGGGAGTGAACTCCGACGACTACGGCAAGCTCCTCATGGAGGACCTCGCCGGCATCGAGGCGTGGACGGGCATCGGCACGTCACTGTGTGGCGTGGCGAACCGGGTGTCCCATCTGCTCGACCTGCGAGGACCCAGTGTCGCGCTGGACGCCGCATGTGCGGCTTCGCTCGTCGCGGTACATCAGGGGTGCCAGTTGCTGCGCGACGGTGAGACATCGCTGGTGCTCGCGGGCGGGGTCAGCGCGCTCATCGGCCCCGGTCTGACGCGGGTCCTCGACGTCGCGGGCGCGACCGCCCCCGACGGGCGCTGCAAGACATTTGACGACGCCGCCGACGGTTATGGTCGCGGTGAGGGGGCGGGCGTCGTCGTGCTCAAACGGCTCGACGACGCACTGCGCGACGGCGACCGGGTGCTGGCGGTGGTGCGCGGCGGAGCCGTTGCGCAGGACGGCAGAACGGTGGGCATCATGTCGCCCAACGGCGACGCCCAGGCCGACCTGTTCCGGCTCGCCTGCCGCGTATCCGGCATCGAGCCGTCCAGCGTCGACTACGTCGAGGCGCACGGAACCGGTACGCCCACAGGCGATCCCGTCGAGGTGGGGGCACTCTCGGCGGTCTATGGAACTGATCGCGTAGGCGCGCCGTGCGCCATTGGTTCGGTCAAACCCAACGTCGGGCATCTCGAGGGCGGCGCCGGAGTGATCGGGCTCATCAAGGCGACCCTGGCGTTGCATCACGAAATGTTGCCGCCGACGGCGGGGGTGAAGAACCTGACCAGGGCGGTGGATTGGGCCAACAGCGGCCTGCGCGTGCCCACCGGAGCGGAGGCCTGGCGCCGCGGCGGGGAGCCCCGCCGGGCCGCGGTGTGCAGCTACGGTTACGGCGGAACCATCGCCCACGTGCTCCTTGAGGAGGCGCCTGCCCCGGAGCAAACCCAAAGTAATTTTGCAGCAACATCTTTCATCCCGCTGTCGGCACGTTCGGAGTTCAGGCTCACCGCCCAGGCCGCGGCGCTGGCCACTCGCATGCGTGCTGCGGAGGTCGCCGTCGACGACGTGGCCGCCACGATGTGGACTCGTCGATCTCAGGAACCCGTGAGGGGAGCGGTGGTCACCGACGGCCTTCGCGACGTCCAGGCGGCAAGCGCCGTCATCGGAGCCCTCGACGCGATGACCGCGCAGGTCCGCGATCCGCGCGTCGTGACAGGAACAGTCATCCCTGGCGCAGAAAACGGTGCGGTGTGGGTCTTTTCAGGCCACGGGTCGCACTGGGCCGGCATGGGTCGCGAGCTGTTGGCGACCGAACCCGCCTTCGCGGCGACGATCGACGAGGTCGACGTGGTGTTCGCAAGGGAGCTGGGATTCTCCGCCCGGGACTCTCTGACTGCTGAGCACCTGGGCGGAACCGACCAGGTACAGGCCCTGACCTTCGCGATGCAGGTCGGTCTCGCAGCCGTGCTGAATGTCCGCGGAGTGACCCCGGCCGCGGTGATCGGCCACTCCGTCGGCGAGGTCGCAGCATGCGTGGTGGCAGGCGTGTTCGACCTCACTCACGGAGCGGCTGTGGCGTGTTATCGGGCCAGAGGTTTTCGCTCCGTCATGGGTGACGGCGCAATGGCTCTCGTCCGCTTGCCTTTCGACGAAGCGGATCGACGACTTGCTGGCCGCACGGACGTCGTCGCCGCCATCAGCGCATCGAGCGACTCCACCGTCGTCTCGGGCACCGTGGCCGCCGTCGGCGAGATCGTCGAACGATGGGCCACCGACGGCATCACGGTGCGCCGAGTCAATACCGATGTGGCGTTTCACAGTCCCGCGATGGATGCGTTGACCGCTGAATTGGCGCGACTGGTCGGTGAGCTCCCACAACCGGGATATGCGCGTGTGCCGCTCTACACGACCGCGCTGGAGAACCCGCGGTCGGACATGCCGCGGGGGCCTGGTTACTGGGTGGCGAACCTGAGGGGCCGCGTGCGGTTCGCCGAGGCTGTCCGGGCGGCCGCCGAGGACGGGCACCGCTTGTTCCTGGAGGTATCGGCACACCCTGTGGTGTCCCATTCGATCGTCGAGACACTGCACCGACTGCGTGTAGACGAGCATGCCGTGGTACCGGTACTGAAACGCAATCAACCGGAGCGGCGCTCCGTAGGGGCCGCTGTCGCCGGCCTCTACTGTTCCGGGGCACCTGTGACGCACGGCCTGACCACGAAGACCCGATGGGCCGCTGATCTGCCGGGAACACAGTGGCAGCATCGCCAATTCTGGCGCACGCCGACACCGCCTCCCGGGACGCGCGCGCTGCACGACCCGGCGACGAACACGCTTCTCGGCGGTGCGCTCGACGTGACCGGGGAGGTGCCTGCCCGGATCTGGCAGACCAGGCTGGAGATGGACAACCGCCCCTATCCCGGTGATCATCCGGTGCAGCAGACCGAGATCGTCCCTGCGGCAGTGCTTCTCAACACGCTGATGGAAGCCGCGGGTTCAGGTCTGACCGATGTGCGGTTGCGCACGCCCGTTCCGCCCGGCCGTCCCCGCGACATCCAGGTCGTCCTGCAGGACCGCTCGCTACGCATATCGTCGCGGCTCACCGACACCGGCGAAGCTGACCAGAACGCCGACCTTTCCGGCGGCTGGCTCACCCATTGCAGTGCCGTCGCCGCGATCGACGAAGATTTCTGCGGCGACTTTCCGGGTGAGTTCGACGAACTGACGGGCAATGGAGTCGACGACGAGATCTGGACTCGGTGTGCTGAGGAGCTGCCGCCCAGCCACGTGGTCGACACCCTCGCCGGCGTCGGCGTGGCGGCGATGGGGTTTGGCTGGCAGGTGCTCGAATTGCGGCGCGGCGACGGTGAATTGCTGTTACGAGTGGCCGCTGACGCCGAAGGGTCGGCACCGGCGACGTGGGCGGGTCTGCTCGATGCGGCGACGTCGGCGGCGTCCACCGTCTTCGGCGGGCCACCGCGGTTGCGGATGCCCGCCAGGATCGACCGCGTGCACGTCTGCGGTGAGCCTCCCGCGGTGGCAGTGCTACACATCCGTCGCCGCGAAGGCGCGACCGCCGATGTATCGATCGCCGGGGAATCCGGAGCCGGCCGAGCCTCGATCATCGCGATGGCCTTCGAGGAACTGGAGAACCCCGGCGGTAGCGACCTGTCCCGGATGCTGCACCACGTCGCGTGGTACGAGACGCCGGTGGCTGCGGGCGAACTCCCGACCTCGGTGGTCGTCGTCGGCGGCGTCGACGACGAAATCAGTTCTGTGCAAGGTGATCTCAGAGCTGCGGGGGTACCCATTCGCCTGTGCGCCATGGTGGAGCAGCTGCCGGACGCTCTGGAGCGGGGCTGCGCGGTGTTGCTTCTTCCCCGCGCCGACGAGACGCCGGCGAGTTGTGCCGAGCAGGTGCTGCACACCCTGAAATGTCTGCACGACAAGCGATCTCATGCCAGGCTGTGGGTGCTGACGCGCCGTGTGTACGAGGGCGCCAACCTGGCGCACGCGCCGCTGTGGGGAATGGCCCGCGTCGCCGCCGCTGAGCACCCTGAGCTGTGGGGCGGAGTGGTCGATCTCGCCGACGATCCGCTTCCCGCGACTGTCCTCGCGTCGCTACCCGGCCACGGTGTCGTCGTGGTCCGCGACGGCGCGGTGATGACCGCCCGGTTGACAGACGCGCGCCCGGCAGCCGGTGCCCCGATGACGTGCACCCCGGGTGGCACGTATCTGATCACCGGCGGCACTGGCGCGCTGGGACTGCGGATCGCGCACCGCCTCGCCGATCTCGGAGCGCGCCGTCTGGTGTTGCTGTCGCGGTCGGGCATGCCCCACCGGGAACGGTGGGCCTCTGACAACCAGAGCGAAGTTATTCGGGCGGTCTCGGCACTGGAAGAACGCGGCCTCACCGTCCACGTTGCGGCCGTGGACATCGGTGCGCCTGATGCGGGCGAGCGGCTGCGTGCCGTATTGCGGGACATGCCTGCTGTCCGCGGGGTGGTGCACGCGGCCGGGGTGGAAGCCGGTGCGCTGCTCCTGAACACGTCGGCTGAGGACCTGCGGACCGCGATGCGCCCGAAGGTGGACGGCACGCTCACGCTGCACGAGATGTTCCCGCCGGAGCAACTGGACTGGATGGTGCTGTTCTCCTCGTGCGGCTACCTCGCGGGCTTTCCGGGCCAGGGCGCCTATGCGTGCGCCAACGCGTTCCTCGATGCGATTGCGCGCCATCGCCGAAGTCTCGGGGACCGCACCGTCGCGGTCGCATGGACCGCGTGGCGGGGTCTTGGCATGGGGTCGACGTCGGGATTTGTCGCCGCCCAACTCGAAGCACTCGGCATGGGAACCGTGGGCGCCGACGACGCATTGCGGGCCTTGGACGTTGCCATGCGCGGCGACGAACCGAACGTCGTTGTGCTGCCACTTCTTCCCGAAGCTTCGGCGGTGCCGATGTTCGCCGACGTCGCGCCATCGGCAGATTCGGCACCGGATGGTGTCGAGGAACTTGCGGGCCCCGGCGACGCCGACCTCGACGAATGGGTCGCGCGCCAGGTCATCGAGGCCGTCGCCGCCGAACTCGGCCTCGTCACCGACGACGTCGATCCGCGGGTTCCGTTGGTCGAGACCGGTGTCGACTCGATCATGACCGTCGCGTTGCGAAGGGCGCTGGAGAAGCGGACCGGGCTGGCCTTGCCGCCCACACTGTTGTGGGAACACCCGACGGCTGCTGCCGTGACCGGCCGCATCGTCGAACTCCTCACTCCACAGGGCGAGGTGGCAGGCCACGAGGCCCGAGAAAACACGCAGGTCTCCTGACTGTCGCCGCATGAGGTTCGCGGCGTCAAGAATCCGTCAAGGATCCGACGAGTCGGTTCTTCCACTCTGTTACCAACACCCGCACCGATGGGGAAGCGGGGACAGAGCAGGAGGAGCCACAGCATGAAACTCACCAACTTCGCCCGGGCCGCGTTGGTGGCCGGCGCCGTCACCGGCGCGTCCCTCGGTATCGCCGGCAACGCCTGTGCCACCACGGTTGCGCACCCCGCGGCGCCGGTGTCATCGATCGTCGCGCCGAGCGCATTTGTGCCGGCACCCGTCACGGCCCCGGGATCCTGGCAGGGCAAAAAAGACGACGACGGCGGCGGAGACTTCGGTGGCGAGGACGTCGGCGGCGGTGATTTCGCCGGCGGGGACGACTACTCGCCGGCCGCCGATGACGCGGGTCCCGATATCGACACCGGTGCCGACTACGCCGATGTGCCCGACGATCCTGCACCCGCCGAGATCGCCCCAGGTGTCGCCAATGCTCCGGACGAGCAGCCGGAAACGGCGAACAACGAGGCGCAGGAAACCGATTCGAGCCCAGAGACAGCAGAAGCGCCGGAAGGCCCGCAGGCTCCGGAGGCTCCCGAGGCGCCGGAAGGCCCGCAGGCTCCGGAGGCTCCCGAGGCTCCCGAGGCGCCGGAAGCGCCGCAGGCTCCGGAGGCTCCCGAGGCGCCGGAAGGCCCGCAGGCTCCGGAGGCTCCTGAAGCGCCGTCAGCTCCCGAGGCCCCAGAGACGCCCGACACCCCGGACAGCCCGCCGGTGAACACCGACCCCACGACGGCCACACCGCAGGACATCGACTCCGTGCGCAGCAGCATCGTGAGCAGCTTCTCGGCGAGCTCGTCCTGGAGCTCACAGGTGTCGACTTGGAACTCCGCCTGGCTCAGCTACAGCGCTTACGGACAGCCGATCCTGTTCAACTCCTACGCAGCACCGATGCAGGTCTTCTACACCTACGGCGGCGCTACCCGGACGGTCACCATCCCGCCGCAGCAGCGGGTCACTCTGCCGGTGACCACGCCGGGCCAGTACGGCTTCACCTCGGTGGTGCGCACCCCGCAGGGAGGCACCAGCCACGTGTCGGTCGGCAGCTTCACCGGCGGCGGCGGGGATTCTGTGCCGGCAACCGGCGCGTCCGCTGCGCAGCCACAGCGCAATGCGTGGGTCCAACTGAACTACTCGACGGGCACCTCACAGCCGTTCCGGGTGGGATCTGTGACCGATCTCGGTGAGGACCCCGCGGTCGGCGGACACCGGGTGCTCATCGACGGCTCGGTGTCGGCATGGGGCGAATGGTCCACCAATCCTGATGGCACAGCGCAATTCGAGGTCACCAAGACCGAACAGTTGCCCGGCCTGACCGCCCCGTCCGAGGCGCCGCTGCCCGGCTACGACGTCTCCCTCGTCTCCAAGGAGTCGGAGACCACGTCGGGCGTCACGAAGATCTTGCCCTGGGTCGCACTCGCGGCGGGTGCCCTGGGGCTCGGCTCCGCGGGAGGTGCCCTGCTGATGGGGCGCCGCCGCAGGGCCGCAGGCAGCCAGTAACACGGCTGCCGGAGCTGGGGGCGTGGGCAGGCGGCCCACGCCCCCAGTCTTCGTTCACAATTGACGCGGCGAGCGGTACCAGGGAAGGGGGAGCGTCATGGCAGAGCGTGCTCTGGGCTTCGGTGTGCTCGGCCCGCTGCAGATGACAGTCGGGGGCGTCGAAGTCCCGGTCGGCACACCCAAGCTGCGTGCAGTGCTGGCGATGCTGGTCATCAACCGCAACCGCCCGGTGGCCGTCGATTCGCTCATCGACGCGGTGTGGCAGGAGTCGCCGCCCCCGGGGGCACGCGCCAGCCTGCACTCCTATGTGTCCAACCTGCGCAAGCTTGTCGGCAGCTCCGGAGCGGACCCCCAGACGACCCTGGCCAGTGCCCCGCCGGGATACCGGCTCACCCTGCCCGATCCACAGTGCGATCTGGGGCGCTATGGCGCCGAGAAGGCCGCGGGTGTCCACGCTGCGGCGGCAGGCAACTTCGAGGAGGCCAGCGCGCACCTGACGGCGGCGCTCGCGCAGTGGCGCGGACCGGTCCTCGAGGATCTGCGGGGGTTCACATTCGCCGAGCAGTTCGCCACCGCACTGCAGGAGGACCGCCTCACCGCGGCCACCGCACGAGCCGAGGCCGAGCTGGCCTGCGGGCGCGCCGCCACGATCACCGGGGAGCTGGAAGCGCTGGCCGCAGAAAATCCTTACCGCGAACCGCTGTGGGCGCAGCTGATCAGCGCCTATTACCTCGGCGAACGCCAATCGGAAGCTCTGGCCGCCTACCAGCGGCTCAAGAATGCGCTGGCCGACGAGTTGGGCATCGACCCGGGACCGACGTTGCGTGCCCTGCACGACAGAATCCTGCGCCAGCAACCCGTCGACGTGAAGCACGCGGCCAGGCAGACGGCCGTGGGCGCCAAGACCGTACTCGATCAACGCACGATGATCGACGGTGGGAACTCCTCGGCGTGGCTCGTCGATCCGGCCGGTCATCGCCACCTGCTCACATCCGTGGCCACCCGCATCGGCAGAGCGCCGGACAACGACATCGTCGTCGAGGATCCGAAGGTCAGCCGCACACACGCGGCGATCATCGACACAGGCACCGGGTACGCCGTGACCGACCTGCGCTCGGCCAACGGTGTCGAACTGGGTGACACGCGAGTGCAGGGCAGCGCCCCGCTGACCGGCGGGGACCGGATCCGAATCTGCGGGCACGTCTTCACCTTCGAACTAGGTGGTACGCCCGTACCGTAGGGACGACGCGGCCGATCGGTGGTCGCGCCCCGACGAGAGGCGGCTATGGACGACGCCCCGCACAACATGCGGGTGGGCACCCGGCTGGGTCCGTACCAAATAAACCGGCTCATCGGCCGAGGCGGCATGGGTGAGGTGTACGAGGCGGACGACACCGTCAAAGGCCGCACTGTGGCATTGAAGCTGCTGCCCGAATCCCTGTCCCACGACCCGGCTTTCCGTGAGCGGCTACAGAGAGAAGCACGCGCCGCGGGCAGGCTGCAAGAACCGCATGTGGTGCCGATACACGACTACGGCGAGATCGACGGCCACCTGTTCGTCGATATGCGCCTGATCGACGGGATCGACTTGCGCAGCGTCCTCCTCGCCGAGGGGCCGCTGGCGCCGGCCCGTGCGGTGTCGATCATCCGTCAAGTGGCGGCGGCGTTGGACGCCGCCCACGCGGCGGGCATCACGCACCGCGATGTGAAGCCAGAGAACATTCTTCTCACCCCCGATGATTTCGCCTACCTTGTCGATTTCGGTATCGCGAGTGCGACCAGCGACAAGACGTTGACCGAAATGGGTGCAGCCATAGGCACTTACGCCTACATGGCACCCGAACGCTTCAGCTCGAAGCCGGTCGATCACAAGGCCGACGTCTACGCGCTGGCCTGTGTGCTGCACCAGTGCCTGACGGGCGCTCAACCCTACGTCGCCGACAGCATCAGCGTGATGATCACCGCGCATCTGGTCGATCCGCCGCCGCGGCCCAGCCAGTCGCGCCCCGATCTGCCGCACGCGTTCGACGACGTCGTCGCGACCGGGATGGCCAAGCGTGCCGAAGAGCGCTTCGAGAGCGCGGGCGCGCTGGCACGCGCGGCGCAGGCGGCCCTCGGTTCCCCTGATCAGCCCACCGCACCCGCCGCTCCGCTGTTTGCGGCGGCTGCCGAGGTGACGCGGCCGCGGGGTCTGCGCCGCCCGCTGCTCGTCGCGGGCGCCGTGGCCTCTGTCGTACTCGTCACCGTCGGGGGCGTCGCGGCGTGGGCGGCACTGCGGTCATCGGATTCGGCGTCGGCGATGTCGTCGACGCTGACGTTGACGCGGACTGTCACGAACACACCCCGCGTCCCGATCAACACCACGAGTGCTTTCACCCCGGCCGAACGTCAGCTCATGACATTGCTGCCCGATCCCGCCGCATGTGTGCCGAACCGTAAGTGGGACAACGCCATTGCGGCATTCGACTGCAAACCCACCGAAAGCGGCGATGGACACGAGCGCGCATCCTTCGCCCTGTACAGCGATGTCGACCGGCTCCAGGAGGACTTCACGTCCGTCACCGGAGACGACGAACTCACCGCATGTCCGGGAACCGACGGTTCGCCGACGAACTGGGACTTCAACAGTGGCGACCCGGATGACTCCGAGGGGATGCTGGCCTGCGGCGAGTTCGACGGCAGAGCCGACATCGTCTGGACGAAGACGTCGGATCTGCTGCTCGGCACCGGGCAGGGCAACGATCTCGACACCCTGTACCAATGGTGGGTCGGCATCGCCTGACGGGTGCCTCAAGAATCCACCAAGAATCCGCCGAGGTGCCGCTTCCATCCTTTTCCTCGTACAGCCACCCAGCGAGAAAAGGACCGCAGATGAAGAACTCCCGCCTCACCGTCCGCGCCGTTGCCGTCGCCGCCCTGCTCTCCGCCGCCGTCGCCGGACTCGGCGGTGGCATTGCCAACGCCGCGGAGAACAGCCACGGCCGTTACGGCGATCCGGATCAGGCCAGCCAGTATTGGGTGCGGCAGACCCTCGACGACTGCTCGCTGATGGCGACGGCCGACGTGATCGGGCAGCTCACCGGGCACCAGCCTTCGGAGGACGAGATCGTCAAACTGGCGGGCGCGACGCCGAGCGCGCACCACGAAGGTGTGGTGTACCTTCCGCCGTCGAATCCCGGCGACTCGGACTCCGGCAACGGCACCGACTCCAGGGATCTACCGATCCTGTTGGCGCACTACGGTATCGGAGCCGTCTACACCGACGATGACGTCGCCGATGCGACCAATGTGCCGACGGGAATGGCCGCGCTGGAGCGGGTGCTCGGCGCAGGCAAGAAGGTCATCGCGGGCGTGAACGCCGAAACGATCTGGGACGAGGACGGTGATCGCACCGTGGGCGATCACGACCTGGTCGTCACCGGTGTCGACACCGGAGACGGCGTGGTGCACCTCAACGACAGCGGGACCGACGACGGCGCCGATGAGCAGGTGCCGATCAAGGTCTTCGAGGCCGCGTGGGCGACCAGCGGCCACGACATGGTGATCACGAACTGAGCCGCCGGAATCACTGGGCGCTCAGCCGCGCCACCAACTGTTTCTTGTCGACCTTGCCCACCGCGGTGGTGGGCAACGTCGGCACCGGGACGAGGACGTCGGGTCGTGCGTGCGTGGACGCGCCGCGTTCGTCCAGGAACGCGTTCAGTTCGGCTAGCGTGATCGGGCTCCCCGAGAAAACCACTGCGGCACAGATCTTCTCACCGAGGTATTCATCGGGCAGGGCGACCGCGGCCGCGGCGTACACGGCCGGATGGGTGTGCAGATGGTCTTCGAGGTCGGTTGCCGACACGGTTTCTCCGCCGCGGTGAATGATGTCCTTGATGCGGCCGACCACCTCGACGTAGCCGGCCCTGGGACCGTCGGAAAAGATGCGAACGCGGTCACCCGTGCGGTAGAAGCCATCCGGCGAGAATGACCGCGCGTTCGCGTCGTCGGCGCGGTAATAGCCGTTGAGCGTGTAGGGCCCGCGGACCAACAGTTCGCCCTCGTCGCCGGGTGGCACCTCGTCGCCGTTGTCGTCGACGACCCGCATCTCGTCGTGCGGCGACATCGGCCTGCCCTGCGTGTGCACCACGACATCCTCGGGATCGCCGGGCCGGGTGAAGTTCAGCATCCCCTCGGCCATTCCGAAGATCTGCGACATCCCCGGCGTGAGCCGCTCCAGGATGAAGCGCGCCTCCTCGGGGCTCATTCGGGAGCCACCGACCTGGACGTAGCGCAGCGAGGCGGGCAGCACGGGCTCCCACTCGCACGCCTGTGCCCACACCTTGGCCAGCGCGTTGACCAGGCCGGTGACGGTGATCTGGTACCTGTCGATGAGCGCGAAGGCGTTCTCCGGACTGGGGTCGGCGGTGAACACGGTGGTGGCGCCCACGGTCATCGATCCCAGTAGGCCGGGGCAGGCCAGCGGAAAGTTGTGTCCGGCGGGCAGCGCCACGAGGTAGGCGTCCGCCCCGGTCATCTCGCAGGTCTGCGCGCAGGCGACCGCGTTGTAGAGGTAGTCGTTGTGGGTCCGGGCGATCAGCTTGGGCAAGCCCGTCGTGCCACCCGAGACCAGCAGCAGCGCGGGCAGTGCCGGGTCGACGGCGGCGCGTTCGAGCGGCGGACCGTCATACTCGGCGATCGACGACCACGGCACGAACGGCCCGCAGTCCCCGTCGACGATCACGTGGCGCAGCGTGGCGTGCTCGGCGGTGAGTTGGGTGGCCATCTCGCGGTAGTCGAAGCCGGCTGCCTGATCGGCCACGATGAGTGCGACCGCGCCGCTGACCTCGGCGAAATGCCCCAATTCGGCGGTCCGGTGTCCGGGAAGACACATGACGGGGACGGCTCCGGCGCGCAGCAGGCCGAACAGGGCGACCGCGAACTGACACGAGTTCGGCAGCTGTAGCAGCACCCGATCGCCGGCGGCGATGCCGAGGTGCGCAAGTCCGGCCGCAGCCCGGTCGGCGAGCGCGTCCAGTTCAGCGAACGTGTACGAGTGCGCGGGGTCCGCGATCGCCGGTTTGGCAGGCCAGGCCGCCGCCGCGTCGGTCAGGATCGAATCCAGGGCGCGGTCGGCCCAGTAGCCTGCCCGTCGATACTCCTGCGCCCGGTGCTCGGGGAAGGGGACGAATCCGCGCGCCAGGTCCATGTGGTCTGGTCCTTGGTCCGGTCCGGTCAGCTGATCATTGCCGCGATCGGGCAGGAATCCAGTGCTCATCAGTCAATTCGCCGCTCTGGGTAGGAGTTTTCGGTGATCCGAATATAGGGTAGCCTCCTCAAAGTTAGGGCAGCCTGACTTAATTCCGGAACCTGTCAAGGAGGTTGGTGAGTTTGGCGCCGACAACTGCACAGTCGGTCCGCGACGAGGTTGCTGAGCTGCTCGGTGTGAGCTCGGAGGAACTCGACCCGCAGGCCGATCTGATCGCCTCGGGCCTGGACTCGATCCGGATGATGTCGTTGTCAGGCCGGTGGCGCAGACAGGGCATCGACGTCGGCTTCGCGGCACTGGCCGCAAACCCCACGGTGTCGGCGTGGACCGACCTCGTGGCCAGCCGTGCGGCACCGGCTCCCGCCCAGGCCGCCCCTTCGGCCCCCGCCACGCCGAGCGAGGGGGAGACGTTCCCACTCGCGCCGATCCAGCACGCCCTGTGGGTCGGTCGCAATGACGATCAACAGCTCGGCGGCGTGGCCGCCCACCTCTACATCGAACTCGACGGGGAAGGGGTCGATCCGGCGCGGCTACAGGCCGCGGCGGCCGCACTCGCCGCGCGGCACCCGATGTTGCGGGTCGACATCCTGCCGGACGGCACCCAACGAATCAGTGACCGCGGACTGCCCGTCACCGTCTACGACTTGCGTGACCACGGGCTCGCGGACGCCCAGGCGCGGCTCGACGAGATCCGCGACGAGAAGTCTCATCAGATCATGCACGGCGAGGTTCTGCAGATCTCGCTGTCGCTGCTGCCGGACGGCCGGACCCGCTTACACGTCGACTTGGACATGCAGGCCGCCGACGCGGTGAGCTACCGCAACTTCATGTCCGACCTTGCCGAATATTATGGCGGCGGAACGCTTCCCGACCTTGGCTATACGTACCGCGAGTACCGTGCGGCGCTGACCGACACGGTGTCGGAGACCGAAGAGGATCGGAAGTGGTGGGCTGAGCGAATTCCCACGCTTCCGGAAGGACCCGCGCTGCCGCTGGTTCCTCGTTCGGAACAGGCCGACCCGCGGCGAGGAACCCGCCGCGTCCACATCATCGACGTCACCACCCGTGACGCGTTCTACGCCGCGGCACACCGACGGGGCATCACACCGGCGATGGCGGTCGCCGCCTCCTATGCCGGCACGCTGGCGCGCTGGTCGACCAACCGCCGATTCCTGTTGAACCTGCCGATGTTCGGTCGCGAGCAGTTCCACCCCGATGTCGACAAGCTCGTCGGGGACTTCACCTCGTCGCTGATGCTCGACGTTGACCTGACCGACGCCCACACCCCGATCTCTCGCGCACGCGTCCTGCAGGAGACCCTGCACGCTACCGCGCGTCACTCCAGCTATTCCGGACTGTCGGTGCTACGCGATCTGACCCGCCACCACGGCACGCCGGTGCTGGCGCCGATCGTCTACACCAGCGCGCTGGGACTCGGAGATCTGTTCGCGGGCAAGGTCACCGAGTTCTTCGGCCGCCCGGTCTGGACGATTTCCCAGGGCCCCCAGGTACTGCTCGACGCGCAGGCCACGCCGGTGGCCGAGGGGCTGATGATCAACTGGGACACCCGGGAGGACGCGTTCCGACCCGGTGTCGCCGACGCGATGTTCGCCTACCACATCGCCGAGCTCGAACGCCTCGCCACCGACGAATCATCCTGGGAGGCAGTCGATCCACCCGCCGTCACGCCGGATCAGCTGGCGGCCCGCAACGCCGTCGATGCCACTGTCGGGGGCGCCGCCCCGCCCAGCGGCGACGCACTGCACGACGGATTTTTCCGCCGCGCCGAAACGCACCCCGACGCGCCGGCGGTGTTCAGCAGCGCCGGCGACCTGTCCTACGGGGAACTGAGGCAGCGAGTGCTGGCAGTGGCGGCCGGTCTGGACGTCGCGGGTGTCCGCCGTGGCGACGCCGTCGCGGTGATGGGGCCGAAGAACTTCGAACAGATCATCGCGCTGCTGGCGATCTCGGCGATCGGCGCGGTGTACGTGCCGGTGAGCGTGGACCACCCGGCTGAGCGCGCCTCCCGGATGCTCGCCAACAGCCGGGCACGGATGGCGCTGGTCTGCGGCGACCAGCCTCCGACGACCATGCCCGCGCTGACGGTCGCCGAGGCGATCAGAGTCGGCAGCCGAGCGAGAGAATTCGTCCTTCCCGCAGTGGAACCCGCTGAGCTGGGCTACATCCTGTTCACCTCGGGCTCGACCGGTGAGCCCAAGGGTGTCGAGATGGCCCATGACGCCGCCATGAACACTGTCGAGTTCATCAACGGGCACTTCGAGATCAGCCCTGCGGACCGCTGTCTCGCGCTGTCGACGCTCGAATGCGACCTGTCGGTTCTCGACATATTCGGTATGTTGCGCGCCGGCGGTTCGATCGTCGTGGTGGACGAGGAACATCGGCGCGACCCGGATGCGTGGGCCCGCCTCATCGAACGGCATGCCGTCACCGTGTTGCACTTCATGCCGGGATGGCTCGAGATGCTCGCCGAGGTCGACGGGGACCTCTCATCGTTACGGGTGGTGCCCACCGGCGGCGACTGGGTGCGCCCAGAACTGGTTCGCACACTGCGAAACCGTGCTCCGCACATGCGTTTCGCCGGTCTCGGCGGCGCCACCGAGACCGCCACCCACAACACGGTGTGTGAAGTCGACGAGCTCCCGGATGACTGGACGTCCGTACCGCTAGGTGTGCCGATTCCGAACAATGTGTGCCGGGTCGTCAGTGCTGACGGGCAGGACTGCCCTGACTGGGTCCCCGGTGAACTGTGGGTCAGCGGCCGCGGCGTGGCGCGCGGATACTGCGCGCGTCCCGATCTCACCGCGCAGCGCTTCATCCGGCACGACGGCAGGACGTGGTACCGCACCGGCGATTTGGTCCGGTACCGGCCTGGCGGGGTCATCGAGTTCGTCGGGCGCACCGACCACCGCATCAAGATCAGCGGTTACCGCGTCGAACTCGGCGATGTCGAGGCCGCCCTGCGCGGACTGCCCGGGGTCGACTCTGCTGTCGCAGCCGTGGTGTCCGCCGACAGCGGTCGCGATGTGCTGGCCGCACTGGTCAGCGCCGAAACCGGTGCGACTGGGCTGGAGCCCGGCAAGATCGCTACGGCGATGACGGAAATTGTTGCACCGCATATGATTCCGCAGATCATTGTGACCACCGACCAGATCCCCTACACGGTCGGCGGCAAGATCGACCGTGTCGCGGCCTCGTCCCTGCTCGCCGATGCCGACGTCATCTCCGGAGTCGGCTATCGCGCTCCCGCGACGCCGCTGGAAGCTGCACTGTGCGCGATCGTCGGATCCGTGCTCGGCCGCGACAGGATCGGAGCCGACGACGACTTCTTCGCCGCCGGCGGGGACTCGGTGCTGGCGACCCAGGTGGTCGCCCGATTGCGGACCTGGCTGGACATCCCTGCAGCGGCCGTCGCCGACATCTTCGGTACCCGCACGGTCGCAGCGCTCGCCGCCCGGCTCAGCGTTAACGAGGGGTCGAGCGCCAGGCTCAACGAGGTCGCCGAGCTCTTCCTGGAAGTCTCGGGCATGGACGGCGCGGAAGTTCTCTCCGCGCTGGAAACCACGCGATGACCGGCGGGCCGTTCGGACCCGACATTCCCTCGTGGATCAAGCGATTCCCGGGCCGAGGTGTCTCGCCGACCATCGTCTTTCCCCACGCCGGAGGCGCGGCGGCCGCGTACCGCACATTCGCCTCCGCATTGGCCGCCAAGGGCGTGGACACCTTCGTCGTGCAGTACCCGCAGCGTGGCGAACGGCTCAAGCACCCCGCTCCGGACACGGTGGCCGATCTGGCTGCCGAAGTGCTGACAGCCGTGGACTGGGCTCAACTGGGGCCGCTGCGGTTGTTCGGGCACTGTATGGGCGCACTCGTCGGTTTCGAACTCGCACGACTGGCCGCCGAACGAGGAATCGTCGTCCGCGAGCTGTGGGCGTCGGCCAGCCAGGCGCCGTCAACGGTGGCGGACTCCGGGCCCGCACCCACCACCGACCGCGAACTCCTCGCTGACATCGTCGACATGGGCGGCACCGATGCGCGCCTGCTCGACGACGAGGACTTTCTCGAGTTGCTGCTGCCCGCGGTGCGCGCAGACTACCGTGCCTTCAACCGGTACACGTGCGAGCGCGGTGTCCGCATCGGTGCCGACATCCATGCCGTCGGCGGCGCCGGCGACCATCGTGTCGATCAGAATCTGCTGCGCCAGTGGCAGTTGCACACCGACGGCGCGTTCACGTTCACGCAGTTCGACGGCGGCCACTTCTACATCAACGACCACCTCGACGACGTCGCCGAACTGGTGAGTTGCACATGACCGACGAGATGTCGCCCGTCGCTCCGCTGCGCTCCGCTCGCTCTGAGGAGCCTTCCCCCGTCGCTCCGCTGCGCTCCGCTCGCCTTGAGGAGCCTTCCCCCGTCGCTCCGCTGCGCTCCGCTCGCCTTGACGACCCTGTCGTGATCGTCGGGATGGCGATCGAGGCGCCCGGTGGGATAGAGAACGTCCACGACTACTGGACCCTGCTCTGCGAACAACGCGAAGCCCTCACCCCGTTTCCCGACGATCGCGGCTGGTCCCTGCGGACCATTCTCGACGGATCACGCCGCGAAGGCTTCAAGCGCATTCACAACCTGGGTGGATTCCTCTCCGGTGCAGGAGCATTCGACCCCGAGTTCTTCGGAATCTCGAGGCGCGAGGCCATCGCGATGGATCCCCAGCAGCGGGTCGCCCTGCGGGTGAGTTGGCGGGCGCTGGAAAGCGCGGGGATCAATCCAGACGACCTGGCCGGTCACGACACCGGTTGCTACGTCGGCGCCTCCGATATGCGTTACGGACCAGAGATGGACCAGTTCTCCCACCACAGCGGGCATCTGATCACGGGCACGTCGCTCGGAGTCATCTCCGGCCGCATCGCCTACACGCTCGGTCTGGCCGGCCCCGCGATGACCATCGACACCTCCTGTTCGTCAGCGCTGTCGGCTCTTCACGTCGCCGTCCAAGCGCTTCGCGCGGGGGACTGCGATCTAGCGTTGGCAGGCGGCGTGTGTGTGATGGGCTCGCCCGGATACTTCGTCGAGTTCTCCAAACAACACGCCCTGTCCGACGACGGGCACTGCCGCCCCTACAGCGCCCACGCCAGCGGAACCGTATGGGCAGAGGGCGCGGGAATGTTTGTGCTGCAACGCAAGTCCGCTGCGCTGCGGGACCGACGGCCCATCCTCGCCGAGATCCTGGCAAGCTGTGTGAACTCCGACGGCAGGTCGGTCGGCCTCACCGCGCCCAGTGGCGAGGCGCAGACCCGGCTCTTCGCTCGAGCCATCGCCACCGCGGGTGTCGACATCGACGACGTCGGCATGGTCGAGGGCCACGGCACCGGGACCCGCCTCGGCGATCGCACCGAACTGGGTTCTTTGGCAGCCACGTACGGTTCGGGCACACCGGGCAGCGGACCGCTGCTCGGCTCCGTCAAATCCAACGTCGGTCACGCGCAGGCCGCCGCAGGTGCGCTCGGCTTGGCCAAGGTTCTCCTGGCCGCCGAACACGCGGCCGTACCCGCCACACTGCACGTCGACGAGTGCAGTCCCGAAATCGACTGGGAGGAAACCGGACTCCAGCTGGCCGGCACACTGACACCCTGGCCGGCCGTGAAGGGTGCGCGGCTGGGCGCGGTGTCGGCTTTCGGGATGAGCGGGACGAACACCCATGTTGTCGTCGCCGTGCCGCAGGCGGCCGGAGAAGGCGCGGCGGCCTGATGTCCTCTGGCGCACTGCCCGACGGGCGAGTCGCGATCCCGTTAAGCTCCCACGCCGACGACCTTGTCGCCGAGGACGCGCGGGCGATACTGGAATTCCATCAGCGCACGAACTGCGCGCCGGATCGCATCGCCGCCCACGTGGTGGCCACACGGCGGCTTCGCCGCCACCGAACGGTGGTGCGGGCAGGTGGCGCCGGCGAGCTCGCCGAAGCCCTGCGGGCGGTCGCGGACGGCCGGGAACATCCGCTCGTTGCGCGGTCCTCGCGCCGCGGTACCGGCCGAACCGCGTTCGTGTTCGCGGGCCAGGGCAGCCAGTGGCCGTCGATGGGTGCCGAGTCCTACGAGCGGCTGCCGGCATACCGTGCCGAAGCAGACCGGCTCGACGCGGCGTTCCGCGCCGCCGGCCTACCCTCACCCCTGCGTTTCCTGACCAGAGCCGCCGATTCACTGTCTGTGTCTCAGTTCGAACTTCAGAGTTCGCAATTCGTGCACTCGGTCGCGTTGGCGGCGGTGTGGCGCGCCTACGGCGTCCTGCCCGACCTGACCATCGGTCACAGCCTCGGTGAGGTCGCGGCGGCCTACGTCGCGGCGACCATCACCCTCGGCGACGCCGTCGCTGTTCTGGCGGCACGCTCCGATGCAATCCAGAGCATCCCCGGAGATCACGGCGTCGCGGTACTCGGCCTGAAATCCGAGGAAGCCGAGGAGGTCATCGCGGCCACCGACGGCTGGCTGGAGCTTTCAGGTGTCAACTCCTTGGCGACGGTCGCGGTGTCGGGGGAGCGGGCGGCGGTCGAGGCTCTCGTGGCCGCCGTGCGTGGCCGCGGGCAGTTCGCGCGGCAGCTCGCGATGAGCTTCCCGGCGCACACGACGGCGATGGAAGCCCGGCGCGACAGCTTCGCCGCCGCGCTACCCGACTCGGTGTTCGCGGACTCGCCCGTGCACTTCATCGGGTCGGCCACCGGAACGGTCGTCGACCCTGGGACGCCGTTCAGAACCTACTGGTATGCGAACCTGCGCAACATGATCCGGTTCGACCATGCCGTACAGAGCGCGATCCGGGCCGGTGCCGACACCTATATCGAGATGTCTGCTCACCCGTCCCTGCTGATCGCGATCGAGGACGGTCTCGAGCGCGCCGGTGGCGGGGAAGCTGCCGTCCTGCTCGGATCCGGGCATCGCGATCGGCCGGTCACCGACACGCTCGCGGAGAACATCGCCGCCGCCGCGGCGGCCGATCCGACCTACCGGTGGGCCGACCTACTCACCGGTGACCTCCCACCGCTGCGAGGGTTCCCCGGGGCGCCGATGCGGGCCGAGCACCTGTGGGCCGCGGCCGAACCGCTGCCGGCCATCGCGGGCATCACCGTGACCGCCGAAACCTGGCGGCCGCGCCGCGTCACACCGTGGGTCCATCCCAAGACCGTCGCTGTCGTCGGAATGCGTACTGCAGCAACGCTTGTTGCTGACCTTCGCGACGCCGTGGCGCAACACCCGGGCGCCACACTGACCGCCGCGGCCGGCGCCGAGGTCGTCATCGCAGTCGCCCCCACATCCGAGCAGTCCGATGTCCTGGCGGCGATCGGGGCGCTGGCGCGCGGCGTCGATCAAGGGATGCTCGACTATGCGGGGTCGCTGGGACCCCGCTGCCGCGACGTGTGGTTGCTGACCGCGGGCGCAGAGCAGGTCCTCGCGCACGATCCCGTGCCCGACCTCGCGCAGGCTGCGCTGGCCGCGATGCACCGCAGCATCGGATTCGAGCACCCCGACCAGAACTTCCACCACCTCGATCTGCCGGCAGCCGGTCTCGTACCCGACCTCGCCGCGGCCATTGACGTGATGCTCGGCCAGACAGGTGAATTGGCGCTGCGCGGCCCAGACGGACTCTATGCCCGCGCGCTCGGGGACGACGCCCCGCCGGCGCCTCCGTGGCCGCTGGGTTCCGGTGTCCTCGACAACGTCGTGATCACCGGAGGATCCGGAGCGATCGGACTGACCTACGCCCGGTACCTGGCCGCGCGCGGGGCGAAGCGGATGGTGCTGCTGAGCCGCCGCGGTGTCGACCAGTCCAGACTCGGCGGCATCGCCGCCGAGATCGTCGCTCCGGCCTTTGATATCAGCGATCCCGCCCAGCTTGCGACAGCGGCTTCCCGGCACGCCGAGGGCGAAGCCACGTTGGTCGTGCACGCGGCCGGTACGGCGTCTTTCGCCAACCGCGTCAACATCGTCGGTGCCGACGTGACCGAGATGGCCGCAGGCAAGATCGCGGGGCTCGACGCGCTGACCGACATCTGGCCGATCCGCCACGATGCACGAATTCTGTTGTGCTCGTCGGTGACCGGCGTCTGGGGCGGCAAGGGGGTGGGTGGATACGCCGCGGCCAACCGGATGCTCGACGTGATGGCGGCCCGGCTACGCGCAGCGGGCAGGAACTGCACCGCGGTTCGGTGGGGACTCTGGGAGGGCAGCGGGATCGTCGACGCGGCCGAGATCGCCCGGGTGGAACGTGCCGGCTTGCGTCAGATGAACCCCGAGGCCGCCGTCGAAACCAGCCTCTACGACTATCCGACCGATCCGCTTGTGCTGTCGGCGGATCCGGACAGGATCCGGATGTTCTTCGGGGGCGACGAGCAACTCACCGCCGTCGCTTCCCCGACCGGCGGCACCGGACTGCCGACGGACGCACCCGCCGCGGTGCGCAGCCAGCTTGCGGCCGTCCTCAATGTCGATGCCGCCGCCCTGGATCTGGACTCGTCACTGTTCGACCTCGGCGTTGACTCCCTGCTCGCGCTGGACCTGCGCAAGCGGCTCAAACGGTTGACGGGACGGACCGTCCCGCTGGCCTCGTTGCTCGGCGGAATCACCGGCACAGACTTGATCGCCGATCTATCAGAGAAAGTAGATACTGCGAGTGACTGACATCGACACGGGTGCCCAGCTCGACGAGCGGCGCCTCGAACTGCTGCGTCGCAAGCTGCGCGAACGCGGGCTCAGCGCCGCCGCAGGCGACACTGCTGTCGAGGCAGCCGACGCCCCGGTCGCGCTGACCGAGGGACAGCTGCGAATGTGGTTCGTCCACGCCTCTGATCCCAGCGGCGCGCTGCTCAATGTCAGCCTGTCGTACCGGATCACCGGCGACGTCGACGTCGCAAGACTCCGCAGTGCGGTGAACGCGGTCGCCCGGCGGCACAGCATCCTGCGTACCACCTACCGCGTCGACGACGCCGCATCCGGTTTTCCGACACCGAGTGTGCATCCCGATCTGGTGCCGGGTTGGGCTGAGCACGACCTCTCGGAGCTCTCCGAGCGGTCCCGTGAGCTCCGGCTGCAGGTGCTGGCACAACGCGAGTTCGCCACGCCGTTCGATCTCGGCGCCCAGTCCCCGTTACGGATCACGGTGATACGAACGAGTGCCACCGAACTCGTGATGCTCCTGGTCGCACATCACATCGCCTGGGACGACGCGTCGTGGAGAGTGTTCTTCGCCGACCTCACCCGTGCCTACTCCGGCGACACCCTCACGCCCGCTTCCTGGCCGTCTGCCGCCCCGCCGCATTCCTATGAGGAGGACGTCGCCTACTGGCGCGCGGTGATGGCCGATCCGCCCGAGCCACTGGAGCTTCCCGGGCCCACCGGGTCGGCGATTCCGACGAGCTGGCGTTCGCAGCGCACCACCGTGCATCTGGGTCCCGAGGTCGCCGAACGGGTGATGGCGGCTGCCGACGACGCCGGGGCGACACCGTACGCGGTGATGCTGGCGGTGTTCGGCGTTCTCGTGCACCGCTACAGCCACGTCGACGACTTCCTGGTGGCGACACCGGTGCTCAGCCGCGGTGGCGACACCGAGGACGTCATCGGATACTTCGGCAATACGGTCGCGATGCGGCTGCGGCCGAAGTCGGGCATGACGTTCCACGACATGCTCGACCAGACCAGGGACACCGCGCTCGGCGCCTTCGCCCACCAGCGGGTCGGCCTCGACCGGATGGTCCGTGAACTCAACCCGGACCGCCGTCACGGCGCCGAGCGGATGACGCGTGTCAGCTTCGGATTCCGCGGTCCCGACCGGTTCGGCTTCACCCCGCCCGGGGTGACCTGCGAAAGGGCGGAGTTGCGTTCGCATCTGACGCATCTGCCGTTGGGCGTGATGGTCGAGTTCGACGGCTCGGGGATCGACGTCGAGCTCGAGTACCTCGTGGAGATCATCGAACCGGGTCTGGCCAAGCAGCTCATCGACCACTACGTGGTGCTGTTGACCAGCGCACTCGAGCATCCCGACGCGCCGCTGAGCGGACTGCAGTTGATGAGTGCCGAGGACACCGCATGGCTGCGCAAGGTGTCGCATGGCCTCGAATTCACCACTCCCGCATCGACGATCAGCGATCTGGTGCAGGCTCAGGTCGATCGCACGCCCGACGCGACGGCCGTCGTGTACGAGGGACGCCACTACACCTACCGAGAGATCAACGAGACCGCCAACCGGGTCGCGCACCGGCTGATCAGCCAGGGCGTCGGTGCGGAGGACCGCGTCGCGGTTCTGCTCGACAAATCGCCCGAACTGGTCGTGACCGCGTTGGGGGTGCTGAAGGCCGGTGCGGTGTACCTGCCGGTCGATCCCACCTATCCGCAGGACCGTCTCGACTTCATCCTCGGTGACTGCGACGCGAAAATGATTGTGCGCGACCCTTTCACGGGACTTGATGACTGCCGCGCCGACAATCCCACCGACAGCGACCGGGTTCGTCCGGTGCGGCCCGACAACACGGCCTACCTGATCTACACCTCGGGTTCCACCGGCCTGCCGAAGGGCGTACCGGTGCCACATCGTCCTGTCGCGGAGTATTTCGTCTGGTTCAAGGGGGAGTACCAGGTTGACGCGGGCGACCGGCTGCTGCAGGTCGCCTCGCCCAGCTTCGACGTGTCGATCGCCGAGGTGTTCGGCACGCTGGCGTGCGGTGCGCGTCTGGTGATCCATCGCCCGGATGGTCTGAACGACATCGGCTACCTCACCGATCTGTTGCGCGACGAAGGCATCACGGCGATGCATTTCGTGCCGTCGCTGCTGGGCCTGTTCCTGTCGCTGCCCGGTGTCAATCAGTGGCGGACGCTGCAACGGGTGCCCATCGGCGGCGAAGCGCTGCCGGGCGAGGTGGCCGACAGATTCCACGCCACCTTCGACGCGTTGCTGCACAACTTCTACGGGCCCACCGAGACCGTCATCAACGCGACGCGCTTCAAGGTCGAGGGTCGTCAGGGCACCCGGATCGTGCCCATCGGCAAGCCCAAGATCAACACGCAGATCCATATCCTCGACGACGCGCTGCAGCCGGTGCCGGTCGGCTCGATCGGCGAGATCTACATCGGCGGAACCCATGTGGCCAATGGCTACCACCGCAGGCCCGGCCTGACTGCCGAGCGTTTCGTCGCCGACCCGTTCCACCCCGGAGCCCGCATGTACCGCTCGGGTGACCTTGCGCGCCGCAACGCAGACGGTGACGTCGAGTTCGTCGGGCGTGCAGACGAACAGGTCAAGATCCGCGGTTTCCGGATCGAACTCGGCGACGTGGCGGCCGCGATCACCGTCGACCCGAGTGTCGGACAGGCCGTCGTCGTGGTCAGCGATCTGCCGACGCTCGGAAAGAGCCTGGTTGCCTACCTCACGCCCGCCGACGGTGCTCTCGTCGACGTCGAGCGGATCAGGGCCCGCGTCAATGCTGCGCTGCCGGAGTACATGACCCCGGCCGCGTATGTCGTCGTCGACACCATTCCGATCACCGCCCACGGCAAGATCGACCACGCTGCGCTTCCCGAGCCGGAAGTCCAGGCCATCAACGAGTTCCGGGAGCCGTCCGCCGGCACGGAGCAGCAGTTGGCGGCGTTGTTCGCCGACCTGCTGGGCGCCGACCGGGTCGGCGCGGATGACTCGTTCTTCGACCTCGGGGGCCATTCGCTGCTGGCGACCAAGTTGGTCGCCGAACTGCGCGCGCGGTTCGGCGTCGACCTCGGAGTTCGCGACATCTTCGACAACGCCACCGTTGCCCGGCTCGCCGCGCACCTCGACACGATCGCCGTCGTCGACAGCGGCAGCGCGAGGCCCCGGCTCGTGGCCACCCCGCTGGACGGTCCCGCGCCGCTGTCGTCGTCACAGCTTCGGTCCTGGTTCGGCTATCGCATCGAGGGTCGCAGCCCGATCAACAACATTCCGTTCGCCGCGCGTCTGTCCGGGCCGTGCGATGTCGACGCCTTCGTCGCGGCGATCCGCGATGTCGTCGAGCGACATGCCATCCTTCGGACCACCTACCGCGAGATCGACGGCGTGCCCCACCAAATCGTCAATCCCGCAGCCGATGTGGCAGTGCGGCGCGCGCGGGGTGACGCAGAGGAATGGTTACAGGCCGAACTGGACCGCGAGCGCAAGCACACCTTCGACCTCGAGAAGGACTGGCCGATCCGGGCCGCCGTGTTGAGTGTCGGAACCGAGAGCGGTGCCGTCGATCCGGCTCCAGAGCACGTGCTCTCGGTGGTCATCCATCACATCGCCGGCGATCACTGGTCGGGGAGTGTGCTGTTCACCGACCTCGTGACGGCGTACCGGTCCAGGAAGCACGGGGAGCGCCCCGGATGGGGGCCGCTTCCGGTGCAGTACACCGACTACGGCGCATGGCAGGCCCAGCTGCTCAGCGACGAAGCGGGGATCGCCGGACCTCAGCGCGGGTACTGGGTTCGCCAGCTCGACGGCGCACCGGTGGAAGCGGGCCTGCCCCTTGACTTCCCCCGGCCACGGCTGCCCAGCGGCAAGGGTGATGCCGTCGAGTTCAGCATCGACGACGAGACGCGCGACAAGCTGGCAGCGCTTTGTCGCGACCTGGGGATCACCGAGTTCATGCTGCTGCAGGCCGCGGTCGCTGTGGTGCTCCACAAGGCAGGGGGCGGATCAGACATCCCGCTCGGCACGCCGGTGGCGGGCCGGTCCGAAGCAGAACTCGAACGGCTCGTCGGCTTCTTCGTCAACTTCGTCGTGCTGCGAAACGATCTGAGCGGCAACCCGACTCTGCGGGAAGTGCTCAGCCGTGCCCGCGACATGGCGCTGGCGGCCTACTCGAACCAGGACGTGCCGTTCGAGCAGATCGTGGAAGCCGTCAACCCGCCGCGCACCCTGGCGCGAAATCCTCTGTTCCAGGTCGTCGTTCACGTCCGCGAGCAGCTGCCGCAATCCCAGATGATCGATGCCGACACCCGGTTCACGGTGCTGGAGCCGACCTTCGACATCGCCCAGGCCGATCTGTCGCTGAACTTCCTCGCCGGCGAGACGGGCTACCGCGGCTACCTGATCTACCGGCCAGAGCTCTACACCGGGCAGACGATCGAGCGTCTGGCCGGCTGGCTCGGCCGGGTGGTGACAGCGTTCGCCGAGAACCCCGACCTCTCGCTGCGCGACGTCGACATCGCCTCAGCGCGTGAAAGACAGCGGATCGCCGAGGATTGGAGCCGCGGTGCCCAGGCGCACGTGCTCGACGGCGAGCATCTGCCGGTGCCGGTGGGTGTGTTCGGTGATCTGTACCTCGGGGGCGGACCGTTCGCCGGAGCCGAGCTTTACCGCACCGGTGACCGCGCCAGGTGGGGTGACGACGGGAAGCTGGAGATCGTCGCGGACCGTTCCTTCGTCGTCGAGGCGGCACCGGAGCCGGTCGAGTTCGAGCCGCCGCGGACGGAGACCGAGCGAGCGTTGGCCGTGTTGCTCACCGACCTGCTCGGGGCGCAGGACGTGGGGCGCCACGACGATTTCTTCGGGCTGGGCGGTGACAGCGTGCTCGCCGTGCAGCTGGCCGCGCGGGCCCGTGACAGCGGGCTGGAGCTGACCGCCCGAATGGTCTTCGAACACCCCGAGGTCGCCGCACTGGCAACCGCGGTGGACTCCGGTGCAGGAGCCGCTGAGCACCGTGAAGACGTCCACCACGCGCCGATGTCGGCCTCGGGACTGTCCGAGGACGAGCTTGCCGCGTTGACCGCGTCGTGGAGCAACATCGGGGACGCCGTCCGATGAAGGCTGCTCCGTGACCCGAGCCGAGCCCAGAGCCGACCAGCCGGCCATCGAGGACGTCCTGGCTCTGAGCCCGCTGCAGCAGGGCCTGTTCTCGATGGCGGCGCTGACCGATGACGGCGATTCGGTCGACCCCTACATCATCGCGATGGCGGCCGATGCGGTCGGCGCGGTCGACGTCGACCTGCTGCGCGAATGCGCCGCGCTGCTGCTCGTGCGGCACGCCAACCTGCGCGCCAGCTTCGTGCAGGGCAACCTGAGTCGAGCCGTGCAAGTGGTGCCCACGCACGTCGAGCTTCCGTGGCAACATGTCACCGCCGGCTCCGACGATGAGCTTCGCGACATCGAGACAGCCGAGCGCACAAGGCCTTTCGATCTCTCTCGGGGCCCTGTCATCCGGTTTCTGCTCATCGAGACGCCGCAGCGGTGGCGCTTCATCGTCACCGCCCATCACATCCTGATCGACGGCTGGTCGCTGCCGCTGTTCATGGGTGAACTGCTCACCTTGTATCGGGCGCACGGTGATACCGCCGCGCTGCCCGAGCCGCCGCGGCCCTATCGCGACTACATCGGCTGGCTTGCCGGTGTCGACCATGAGGTGAGCCGCGAGAAGTGGCGCAACCACCTGGCCGGTGTGCAGGCCCCGACACTGCTGACCCCGGCCCTCACTGCGACGGCACCCACCGGCCGCCCGCAGCTGACCGAGGTGAAGCTCGACGCGCACGCCACAGCTGCGCTGGCCGAGTCCGCCAGGAGCCGCGGCGTCACCGTCAACACTCTCATCCAGATGGCATGGGCCAACGTGCTGTCGGTGATCACCGATCGGCGGGACGTGACATTCGGGGTGACCGTGTCGGGTCGGCCCGGTGAACTGGCCGGCGTGGAACGGATGGTCGGCCTGTTCATCAACACGGTGCCCCTGCGGGTGCGGCTCTACCCCAATGTGACCGTCCGCGAGCAGTGCCTGGGACTGCAGCGGGAGGCCGCGATCCTGCGCGAGCACAGCTACCTCGGCCACTCGGAACTGCGTGCGCTCGCCGGCGTCGGCGAGTTGTTCGACACCCTGCTGGTGTACGAGAACTTTCCGCCAGGCGGCCTCGTCGGGCGCACCGAATTCGAGGCCAACGGTGCGATATTCACGCCGTCGGCGCTGGAGAGTCTGTCGCACTTCCCGGTCACGATCGCCGCGCACCTCGCCGGTGACGAGCTGACGGTCTTCGTCGAGGTGATCGACGGTGCGCTCGGACAGCTGCGACCCGAGGAGTTGGGTTGGCGGGTGCTGCATGCCGCGCAGCGTTTGATCACTTGCTGGGACAGGCCGCTGCGCGACGTCGGCGTCCTGCTGCCCGCAGAGGCAGCGGCGCCGAGGTCACGGGTCGCAGAGTTGCCGTTCACCAACGGGATTCACGCCCGGTTCACCGAGACCGCGGGCAGCAGGCTCGGTTCGGTGGCGCTGACCTGGAGCACCGGGTCCCTCACCTACCGTGAGCTCGACGAGGCGGCTGACCGCGTGGCCTCCGCGCTGCTCGCCGCCGGCGTGACGGCAGAGACCCCTGTTGCCGTCAAGCTCCGGCGCGGGCCGGATTACGTCGTCGCGATGTTCGGTGTGCTCAAGGCGGGCGGGGTGATCGTGCCGCTGGACCCCGGTATGCCGACCGAGCGGATCAGCGACATCCTCGACCAGTCGGGTGCGCGCCTGCTGATCGACGACGCGTACCTGGCGTCACTTCCCGCCGAAACCGGGCCGAACTATCGCCCCGCCAGCGTCCCGCCGGAGCAGGCCGCCTACATCGTGTTCACCTCCGGCACGACGGGCCGGCCCAAGGGGGTGATCGGGACTCACGGCGCCGTCCTGGCCTACGCCGAGGACCATGCCGCGCACGTCCTGCGCCCCGCCTCGGCGAGGATCGGCCGCCCGCTGCGCGTCGGCCACGCCTGGTCGTTCACGTTCGACGCCGCCTGGCAACCGCTGGCCGCGCTGCTCGACGGCCACTGCGTGCACCTCGTCGGCGACGAATCACAGCGTGACGCAGAGGCTTTGGTGCACACGATCGGCCGGTTCGGGATCGACCTGCTCGACACCACGCCGTCGATGTTCGCCCAGTTGTACAACGTCGGGCTGCTGACCACCGTCCCGCTCGCCGTGCTGGCACTGGGCGGCGAGGCGGTGAGCGCGTCGACATGGCAGCTGATCGGCGACGAATGCGCCCGCACCGGAATGTCGGCGTTCAACTGTTACGGGCCGACGGAGACCACGGTGGAGGCGGTGGTAGCGCCCATCGACGGCTATCCGCGTCCATCGATCGGCGAGCCGACCCAGACCACCCGCGCCTACGTCCTCGACGCGTGGCTTCGTGCCGTCCCGGACGGTGTGACGGGGGAGCTGTATTTGTCCGGCGGTCAGCTCACGCGCGGCTATCTCAACCGAGCGGCTGAAACGGCAAGGCGTTTTGTCGCCGACCCCTTCGCGGCCGGCGAGCGGATGTACCGCACCGGCGATGTGGTGCGACGCGGCGCCGACGGCGGACTACAGTTCCTGGGCCGCGTCGACAATCAGGTCAAGATCCGCGGATTCCGTGTCGAGCCGGGTGAGATCGCCGCGGTACTGTGCGCCCATCCGGATGTCTCCGATGCGCATGTGTCCGTCGAGCACCGGGATCGACACGCCCGGCTGACGGCCTACGTCGCCGGTGGTGCGCACCCACCTGATGCGGCCGAACTGCGTTCACTGATGACGAAGCAGTTGCCGCACTACATGATTCCGCAGCGGATCGTGATCGTGACCGAACTTCCCCTGACCGCGCACGGCAAGATAGACGACGCCGCGCTGACCACCGTGGCCCACGACGCCTCGCCGTCGGTCGCCCCCGAGACGCCCACGGAGACAGCGTTGGTCGACCTCTTGGCCGAGGTGCTCGACGACGAGCGGATCGGGGTGACGACGGACTTTTTGGAGATGGGGCTCGACAGTATCGTAGCGTTGACGCTGGTACAGGCCGCCCGTCGCCGCGGTCTGCAGATGCGCGCCCGTCTCATGCTGGAGTGCAACAACATTCGTCAGCTAGCCGCTGCCATCGACGCCGGCGATCGCCACCCTCCACCCGCTGCGGTGTCTGCCGAGCGCTTCGGGGAGGTGGCGCCCGCCCCGATCGTGGCGTGGATGTACGAGTGCGGCAACTTCCGCCGCTTCACCCAGAACGTGCTGATCGCGCTACCTGCCGACATCACCGAACGCCGACTCGTGCAAGTCCTGCAGGCGCTGCTGGACCGCCACGACATGCTGCGCTCAACACTCGAGGTTCGGGGGCTGCGCACCCGGCCGCCCGGAGCGGTGCGGGTGCAGGACATGCTCGTGACCGTCGACGCGTCCGCGCACGCCGCCATACCTGGCGAAGTGGCTGCTGCGCTGGACCGAATTGATCCCAGCGCAGGGTCGATGATCCAGGCGGTGTGGTTCCGGCAGGGTCCGCCGGTCCTGATGCTGTGTGTGCACCACCTCGCCACCGATGTGGTGTCGTGGTACGTCATCCTCAACGCGCTGGCCGAGATCGACCGCGAGATCGGAGCGGGACGCACCACCGATCCGGCGGCCGAGTACACCACGTACCGGCAATGGACTCGGATGCTGCACGAACGCAGCCGATCCGACGAAGTCGCCGTACAGGCCGACTACTGGGCCGAAACGCTCGCTGCACCGGACCCCTTGCTGGGCAGCCGTTTTCCCGATCCGCACCGTGACACGTGGGCGTCACTGACGCTGACCGACGTCGTCACCGACCCGGTCACCACCCGCCAGATCCTGGACCGCCTCGACAGCGCGGGTATCGAGATGCGTGACTTCCTGCTCACTGCATTGTCATTGACGCTGGCGTCCTGGCGGATCGAACGCGCGCAGCCGGCCCACCACGGTGCGCTCGTGGCCCTCGAAAGCCACGGCCGCGAGGACAACCTCTTCGACCACGTCGACACGTCGGCCACCGTCGGGTGGTTCACCTCGGTCTATCCCGTACGGCTGGGGGCTGGGGAGGCGGCAGCGCACGTCGACACTATCGATCCCGCCGCAGCGCGCACTCTGATGAGTGCCGTGGCCGATCATGTTGCGGCCGTGCCCAATCGAGGTCTCGACTACGGGCTGCTGCGCTACACGCGCTCCGATCAGCGGCTGGTCGATCTGCCCCACCCTCAGGTCGAGTTCAACTACATCGGTCGCCACGATCTCAGCCGGGACGGTGCCGCCTCGGACTGGTCGCTGATCACCGAAGGCGACCTCAATGCGCACATGCCGGCGGCGGCCGAGCCCGACCTGCCGCTGCGCTACACATTCGACGTCATCTGCGTTGTCGCCGCTGGCGACGGCACCTCCCGCGGGCCGCACCTGCGGACCAGCTGGCGGTGGAGCCCCCTGCTGTCGACTGCGGATGAGGTCGACCGGCTCACCGGCCTCTGGCGTCAAGCCGTCACTGTCCTGGGAGAAGCGCTGTGACACCTGGGCCCACACCCACTCTCGCGGTCGTCGGCGCCGGACCCAAGGCGATCGCCGTGGCCGCCAAAGCCGCCGAACTCCGCCACATGGGTGTCAGCGCGCCCGAGGTGGTGGCCGTCGAACGCAGCACCGTCGGTGCCAACTGGCAGGCGGCCGGGGGCTGGACCGACGGCCAGCACCGGCTGGGCACCAGCCCGGAGAAGGACGTCGGATTCCCGTACCGCTCCTCGCTGGTTCCGCGCCGCAACGCCGAGCTGGACGAGCGGATGATGCGTCACAGCTGGCAGTCCTACCTGATCGCCAGCGCGCAGTTCGCCGAATGGATCGACCGCGGGCGCCCCTCGCCGACGCACTGGGGCTGGAGCCGGTATCTGCGGTGGGTCGCCGACAACGTCGGCATGTCGGTGATCCACGGTGAGGTACTCCGGATTTCGGTCGAGGACAACCGTTGGGCGCTGATCACCCCGGAGCGGACCGTCCATGCCGACGGCGTCATGATCACCGGACCGGGGCAGGCGCACCGCTCGATCCTTCCGCACGATCCGCGGGTGCTGTCGATCGCCCAGTTCTGGGAGCGCGCAGCCCGTCCCGATCTGATCGTGGCAGAACGTGTCGCCGTGATCGGAGGCGGTGAGACGGCCGCATCGATGCTCAACGAGCTTTTCCGCCATCGGGTTTCGACGATCACCGTCATCTCGCCGTCGGTCACCCTGTTCACGAGGGGTGAGAGCTTCTTCGAGAACGCGTTGTTCTCCGATCCGACGGACTGGTCGAGTCTGACCATGACAGAGCGCCGGGATGCGCTGGGGCGCACGGACCGCGGCGTGTTCTCGGCCCGTGTGCAGGATGCGCTGCTCGCCGATGACCGCATCCGCCACCTGCGCGGCCGCGTCGCGCACGCGGTGGCCCGGGATCAGCGAATCCGGTTGACGCTCAGCTCCAATCGCGGTGGCGAGGCGCTGGAAACGGTGCACGGGTTCGACCTTGTCATCGACGGCTCCGGCGCCGACTCCATGTGGTTCGAGGCGTTGTTCAGCCAGGACGCCCGTGACCTGATCGAACTGGCGCTACGGTCCCCGCTGACCGGCGACTCGCTGCAGGAGTCGATCGGCCACGACCTGTCCATCGACGGGCTCACCCCGAAGTTGTTCCTGCCCGGCCTGTCCGGCCTCATGCAGGGGCCCGGCTTCCCGAACCTGAGCTGTTTGGGCCTGCTGTCCGACCGGGTGCTGGGCGCCCGGTACCCGAGAGACGCCGGCGACCCATTGACAAGGAGAAGCGATGAGCACCAACCCGTTCGATGACGAAGACGGCACCTTCTATGTGCTGAGCAACGACGAGCAGCAGTACAGCCTCTGGCCGGCTTTCGCCGACATCCCGGTGGGGTGGCAGGTCGTGTTCGGCGAGAGCACCCGCACCGACTGCCTCTCCTACGTCGAGGAGAACTGGACGGACATGCGCCCACGCAGTCTGCGCGACGCGATGTCCTGACCGCCCGGAACCGGCCTCGTTCTCACGCTCTGCCGGCGAAACCGGCAGGCTCGTCCATGTCGAACACCCTGGCGTGCAGCACCGTCCTGTTGCGCAGCGCCGCGCGCACAGCACGGTGCAAGCCGTCTTCGAGGTAGACGTTGCCGCGCCACTTCACGGCATGAGGAAACAGGTCGCCGTAGAAGGTCGAGTCCTCCGAGAGCAGCCGGTCGAGCGCCAGCACGGTCGTCGTCATGACCAACTCGTCGAGACGGATCTGGCGGGGCGGGATCTGTGCCCACTGCCGATGAGACAGCCCGTGGTCAGGATAGGGTCTGCCGTCGCGAACCCCTTTGAAGATCATCGACCGCGCCTTCGTTGCCCGTTGCCCACGCAAGAATTTGGTTAGGTCCGTTAGATTAACCTGCGCGCGCCGAGCACGCTGCGTTCGTCACCGTAAAATGAACGCAACTGGGACCGATCCACTTCAGGTAGGTGAACAATGGGCAGCGCGGACGAACGTCGATTCGAGGTGCTTCGTGCGATCGTCGCCGATTTCGTCGCCACCAAGGAACCGATCGGCTCAAAGTCCCTGGTCGAGCGCCACAATCTCGGCGTTTCCAGCGCGACGGTGCGCAACGACATGGCCGTCCTCGAGGCCGAGGGTTACATCGCACAGCCGCACACAAGCTCCGGGCGGGTGCCGACCGAGAAGGGCTACCGCGAATTCGTCGACCGTCTCGACGACGTGAAACCGATGTCGGGCGCCGAGCGCCGAGCCATCCTGTCGTTCCTGGAGTCCGGCGTCGACCTCGATGACGTGCTCCGCCGCGCGGTGCGGCTCCTCGCGCAGCTGACCCGGCAAGTGGCGGTCGTCCAGTACCCGACGCTGTCCACGTCGACGGTGCGCCGACTTGAGGTGGTGGCGCTGACGCCCGCCCGGCTCCTGCTGGTGGTGATCACCGACTCGGGACGGGTGGACCAGCGCATCGTCGAACTCGGTGACGGTATCGACGAGACTCAGCTGGGTCAGTTGCGCGACCTACTGGGCCAGGCGCTGGAAGGCAAGCCCTTGGCGGCCGCCTCGATCGCGGTGTCGGATCTGGCGTCGCATCTCAACGGTCAGGGTGGGCTGGCCGACGCGGTGGGCCGATCGGCAACGGTGCTGGTCGAGACGTTGGTCGAGCACACTGAGGAGCGGTTGCTGCTGGGCGGCACCGCGAATCTGACGCGGAACACCGCCGACTTCGGTGGGTCGCTGCGGTCGGTGCTCGAAGCGCTGGAGGAGCAGGTGGTGGTGCTGCGCCTGCTGGCCAAACAGCAGGAGGCAGGCAAGGTGACCGTCCGGATCGGTCACGAAACCGAGGCCGAGCAGATGGCGGGCACCTCGGTGGTCAGCACCGCGTACGGCAGCTCGGGCAAGGTGTTCGGAGGCATGGGCGTGTTGGGTCCCACACGGATGGACTATCCGGGAACTATCGCCAATGTCGCCGCGGTTGCTCTCTATATTGGCGAAGTCTTAGGTAACCGCTGATCTGGCGCCCCTAAGGGTTTGAACGGATCGGACGGGTGGGAAAGGTTGAGCGTGGCACGCGACTATTACGGGCTGCTCGGAGTGAGCAAGGGCGCTAGCGATGCGGAGATCAAACGCGCCTACCGCAAGCTGGCCCGCGAACTGCATCCCGATGTCAACCCCGACGAGGGTGCGCAGGCACGGTTCCAGGAGATCAGCGCCGCCTACGAGGTGCTCAGCGATCCGGAGAAGCGCCGCATCGTCGACCTCGGTGGCGATCCCCTGGAATCCGCGGGCGCGGGCGCCGGCGGATTCTCCGGTTTCGGCGGGCTCGGCGACGTCTTCGAAGCGTTCTTCGGCGGCGGTACCTCCTCGCGCGGTCCGGTCGGCCGTGTCCGACCCGGGTCGGATTCGCTGTTGCGCATGCGACTGGATCTCGAAGAGTGCGCGACCGGCGTGACCAAGCAGGTCACCGTCGACACCGCGGTGCTCTGCGACCTCTGCCACGGCAAGGGCACCCACGGTAACTCGACACCCGAGACCTGCGACACGTGCGGCGGGCGGGGTGAGGTCCAGACGGTGCAGCGTTCACTGCTCGGTCAGGTGATGACGTCGCGGCCGTGCCCTGTCTGCGGCGGTGTCGGCGAGGTCATCCCGAACCCGTGTAACCGCTGCGCCGGCGACGGCCGGGTGCGGGCAAGACGCGAGATCAGCGTCAAGATCCCGGCAGGGGTGGGCGACGGCATGCGGGTGCGGTTGGCCGCACAGGGCGAGGTCGGACCTGGCGGCGGTCCGGCAGGCGACCTCTATGTGGAGGTTCACGAGAAGCCCCACCCGGTCTTCCTCCGTGAGGGCGACGATCTGCACTGCACGGTGTCGGTGCCGATGGTCGACGCCGCCCTCGGCACCACCGTGTCGGTGGATGCGATCCTCGACGGACCCATCGACATCACGATCGGGGCGGGCACTCAGCCGGGCTCAGTCGCCACGCTGCGCGGACACGGTATGCCGCATCTGCGCTCGGGTGTGCGCGGCGACCTCCATGCCCACATCGACGTCGTCGTCCCGTCCCGTCTCGACCACGAGGACATCGAACTGCTGCGCAGCTTGAAGGAGCGCAGCCGCGACACCGCCGAGGTACGCAGCGCCCAGGCCAGCGGTTCCGCCTCCCACGGTGGCGGCATCTTCTCCCGGCTGCGCGAGACATTCACCGGGCGCTAGATTCGGCGGAAGTCTGTGCGCGCCCTTTTCTACGTCGACGCGGTTCCCGCGGTCGGTGAGATCGTCATCGTCGACGGCGAAGAAGGACATCACGCGGCAACGGTGTGCCGCACCCGCTCCGGAGAGCATCTCGACCTCTCCGACGGCGCCGGAACCGTCGCGCACTGCATCGTCGAGAACGTCGACAAGGGTCGGTTGACCGCGCGTGTGCAGGAACGGCGATCGGTCGACCCACCTGTCCCGACCGTCACAGTCGTGCAGGCCTTGCCCAAGTCGGACCGGTCCGAGCTCGCCGTGGAGCTGGCCACGGAGGCAGGCGCGGACGCGTTCCTCGCTTGGCAGGCCGCGCGCTGTGTCGCGCGCTGGGACGGCGCCGCCAAAGTGGAGAAGGGACTGCGCCGCTGGGCGGCGGTGGCCCGCGCGGCTGCCCGTCAGTCGCGTCGGCCGTACGTTCCCGGCGTCGGCGGTGTCGTCTCCACCCGCGATCTCGCCGAGTCGACGCGCGCTGCGGTCGCCGGTTCTGTGCTGGTCCTGCACGAGTCGGCCACCCGGACGTTGGCCGAGGTGATTCCCGCGCAGCCCGACACGTTGACGCTGATCGTCGGCCCCGAGGGCGGTATCTCCGAAGACGAGCTGGCCACCCTTACCGGGGCGGGCGCGGTGGCGGTGCGGCTCGGGCCGTCGGTGTTGCGGACGTCGACCGCTGCGGCGGTGGCACTCGGCGCGCTCGGAGTTCTGACGTCCCGCTGGCGATAGGCACACCCCCCGGGGGTAGAGACCCGCCCACAAGTTAGATAGGTTAGCCTTCCCTCTGAACCGCAGGACAGTTCGGACGCCGAGCGCCGCCAATCTGAAGGACTCCCGATTCTCACCCGCGTGACCCGTGCATGGATACCTCTGGTCCTGGTGCTCGTCCTGGTCGTCGGGGGGTTCGCAGTCTGGCGTATCCGCAACATCTTCGGCTCCCACCAACTGCCGACCTACGCGGGAAACATGTCCGAGGATTCCAACAGATCCGACCCGAAGCGGGTGCGCTACGAGGTCTTCGGCAATCCTGGGGCGACCGCCGACATCAACTACATCGACGCCGAGGGTGACCCCAACCAGATCGTCGCAGCCGCCCTGCCGTGGTCCATCGAGGTGGAGACGAACTCGCCGGCGATGGTGGGAAACGTTGTGGCACAGGGTGATGGCGACTTCATCGGCTGCCGGATCTCGGCGGACGGTGTGGTGAAGGACGAACGCACCGCCGACAACTACACGGCCTACGTCTACTGCTTCACCAAGTCCGCATGAAGTTGTCCCTCGCGCCGCGCGCATCCCTGCGGGAGCCCAGCTTTGCTGCGCGGCTGATCCGCCGGCTGGCTGTGCCGATCATCCTGATGTGGGTGCTGCTCGTCGTCGCCCTGAACCTGCTGGTGCCCCAACTCGAGGTCGTCGCCGCGCAGAACGCCGTGTCGATGAGCCCGAGCAACGCTCCGTCGATGCAGGCGATGGCTGATATGGGACGGCTGTTCGGCGAATCCGAATCCGACTCGATCGCTCTCATCGTGCTGGAGAGCGCCCAGCCACTCGGCGACGACGCGCACGCCTATTACGACCAGCTCATCGAGAAGCTCGAAGCCGACCCCGACCACGTCCGCAACATCCAGGACACCTGGGGCGACCCCCTCACCGAGGCTGCGGCGCAGAGTTCCGACGGCCGGGCGGCCTACGTCACGCTCTACCTCGCCGGAAACATGGGCGAGACGGAATCCAACGAGTCCGTCGCAGCCGTCCGCGAGATCGTCGACGGCCTCCCGCCACCGCCGGATGTGCTGGTCCACGTCACCGGACCCGCCGCGCTGACCGCCGACGTGAACATCGCGGGTGAGAGCAGCATGGCGCTGATCCTGATGGTGACGTTCGTGGTCATCATCGTGCTGCTGCTGTTCTTCTACCGGTCCATCACCACCGTGGTCCTGCTGCTGGTGATGGTCGGCATCCAGATGTCGATCGCCCGCGGCGTCGTGGCCGCGCTCGGCCACCACCAGGTGATCGGGCTGTCGACGTTCGCCACCAATCTGTTGGTGTCCCTGGCCGTCGCCGCCGGCACCGACTACGCGATCTTCCTCGTCGGCCGCTACCAGGAGGCGCGCGCCTCGGGGGCGACCCACGAAGAGTCCTACTACGAGATGTTCAATGGCACGGCGCACGTCGTGCTCGGTTCCGGTCTGACGATCGCCGGTGCGATGTTCTGCCTCTCGTTCACCCGGATGCCCTACTTCCAGAGCATGGGGGTGCCCTGCGCGGTCGGCATCGTCGCCGGTGTAATGGTCGCGTTGACCCTCGGGCCCGCGATCGTCACCGTCGGCAGCCGATTCGGACTACTGGAACCCAAGCGCGCCATGCGGATTCGGGCCTGGCGCCGTATCGGCACGATGGTCGTGCGCTGGCCCGGTCCCATTCTCGTGGCGTCACTGGCGCTCGCCCTGATCGGCCTCGCCGCGCTCCCCGGCTACAAGACGAGCTACGACGACACCCGCTACATCCCGGAATCCATCCCGGCGAACGCGGGCCTGAGGGCGGCGACCGAACACTTCTCGTTGTCCCGGATGAGTCCTGAGGTGCTGCTCGTCGAAGCCGACCGCGATCTGCGCAACCCGTCGGACTTCCTGATCCTCAATCGGCTCGCCAAGCGGGTCTTCGGCGTCGAGGGCGTCGCGCGGGTTCAGGCGCCGAGCAGGCCCGACGGCGCGCCGATCGCGAACACGTCGATCCCGTTCCTGATCAGCATGCAGGGCGTCGGCCAGCAGCAGAACATGAAGCTGATGAAGGACCGCATCGCCGACATGCGGACCCAGGCGGACGACATTCAGAAGACCATCGACACGATGAAGACGATGTACGCGCTGATGTCGAAGTTCTCGACGATCACCACCGACATGATCGACGACATGACGGACATGCGCGACACCGTCCACCAGATCCGCGACATGGTCGCCAACTTCGACGACCAGTTCCGGCCGATTCGCAACTACTTCTATTGGGAACCGCACTGCTACAACATCCCGCTGTGCTGGTCCTTTCGTTCCCTGTTCGACTCGATGGACGGCATCAGCGTCATGACCGACACCTTCGACACGGCTGTGGCGAACATGGACGAGATGAAGACGCTGCTGCCGCAGATGCTTGCGACGTTCCCGCCGATGATCGAGACGATGGAAAGCATGCGGCAGATGATGCTGACGACGTATGCGACCATGGGCGGCTTCTACGACCAGATGGACGAGTTGACCCGCAACTCCACCGACATGGGTAAGGCATTCGACGAAGCCAAGAACGACGACTCGTTCTATCTGCCGCCCGAGGTTTTCGAGAACCCCGACTTCAAACAGGCGATGGAGAGCTTCTTCTCTCCAGACGGCAAGACGGTTCGCATGCTCGTCGCCCACCGCGGCAACCCGACCACCGAGGACGCACTGCAGCGAGTCGAACCGATCAAGATCGCGGCGATCGAGGCGCTGAAAGGCACGCCGCTGGAGAACGCGAAAATCCAGCTGGGCGGAACCGCGGCCACCTTCAAGGACATGTCCGACGGGTCACGCTACGACCTGCTCATCGCGGTGATCTCGGCGCTGTGTCTTGTTCTGATGATCATGCTCGTGCTGACTCGCAGCCTGGTCGCCGCGCTGGTCATCGTCGGTACCGTGACGCTCTCGCTGGGTGCTTCGTTCGGGATCTCGATCCTCATCTGGCAACACATCGTCGGTGTCGAACTGCACTGGATGGTTCTCGCGCTGTCGATCATCGCGCTGATCGCGGTCGGGTCGGACTACAACCTGCTGTTGGTGTCCCGGTTCAAGGAAGAGATCCCGGCAGGAATCAAGACGGGAATCATCCGCTCGATCGGCGGCACCGGCAGCGTGGTGACCGTCGCGGGCGTCGTGTTCGCGCTGACGATGGCATCGATGGTGGTCAGCGACCTGCGGGTGATGGCGCAAGTCGGCACGACGATCGGGCTCGGGCTGTTGTTCGACACGTTTGTCGTCCGGGCATTCATGATGCCGGCGATCGCAACGTTGCTCGGACGCTGGTTCTGGTGGCCGCTGGTGGTGCGATCGCGTCCGCTTCGCCCGCGGCCGCCGCAGCAGGACACCGCCGCGTCCACGCAGCCGATCCCCACTGCCCCCTAACACGCTTGGGCGAGGCACGTCGTCCGGGCTAAACTGGGTTTTCGTCAAACAAGCGCTCGGGACGGAACCCAGAAAGCAGGCAGAAAGCTACACGTGGCGCCCCGCGAAAATGCAGGCCAGAACGCATCTGGTTCTCAGGTCCGCACCACCCAGAGCAGAATCGACGTGCCGCCCGCCTTGGTCATGGGCCTTTTGGGATCTTCTGATGAGAATCTACGGGCGCTGGAACGTCTGCTGACTGCCGACATCCACGCCCGCGGCAACGCGATCACCATCTCCGGCGAGCCCGCCGACGTCGCCATGGCCGAACGGGCGGTCTCGGAACTGATCGAGATCGTCGCCAGCGGGCAGCCGCTGACCCCGGATGCGGTTCGGCACAGCGTGGCGATGTTGGCCGGGACCGTCGAAGAGTCGCCCGCCGAGGTGCTCACACTCGACATCTTGTCGCGCCGCGGCAAGACGATCCGGCCCAAGACGCTCAACCAGAAACGTTACGTGGACGCGATCGACGCGCACACGATCGTGTTCGGGATCGGACCTGCCGGCACCGGAAAGACCTATCTCGCGATGGCCAAGGCCGTCAACGCGTTGCAGACCAAGCAGGTCAACCGGATCATCCTGACCCGCCCCGCGGTGGAAGCCGGTGAGCGCCTTGGTTTTCTGCCCGGCACCCTGAGCGAGAAGATCGATCCGTACCTGCGGCCGCTCTACGACGCGCTGCACGACATGATGGATCCCGAGTTGATCCCGAAGCTGATGAGCGCCAATGTGATCGAGGTCGCGCCGCTGGCGTACATGCGTGGGCGTTCGCTCAATGACGCGTTCATCATCCTCGACGAGGCGCAGAACACCACCGGCGAGCAGATGAAGATGTTCCTCACTCGACTGGGTTTCGGCTCGAAAATGGTTGTGACGGGCGATGTTACACAGGTGGACCTGCCTGGGGGAGCGCCTTCGGGACTGAACACGGCGATGCGGGTGCTCGGCGACGTCGACGACATCCACTTCGCCGAACTCACCAGTGCCGACGTGGTGCGCCACCGTCTCGTCGGCGAAATTGTCGATGCCTACGCCAAGTACGAGGAGCCCACGCTGATGAACCGCGCGCAGAGGCGCGCATCCGGCCAGGGTCGTCCACGGCGTTAACAGGACTGAGAAATATGAGTATTGAGGTGTCCAACGAATCGGGCATCGACGTTTCCGAATCCGAACTCGTCAGCGTCGCCCAGTTCGTCATTCGCAAGATGGACGTCAACCCCGCCGCGGAACTGTCGATGGTGCTGCTCGACACCGCGGCGATGGCCGATCTGCACATGCGTTGGATGGACCTGCCGGGCCCGACTGATGTCATGAGCTTCCCGATGGATGAGCTGGAGCCCGGCGGCCGTCCGGACGCTCCGGAACCCGGACCGTCGATGCTCGGTGACATCGTGCTGTGTCCCGAGTTCGCCGCGAAGCAGGCCGCCGACGCGGGTCACACGCTGGGTCAGGAACTGGCGCTGCTCACCGTGCACGGTGTGCTGCACCTGCTCGGCTACGACCACGCTGAACCGGACGAGGAAAAAGAGATGTTCGCGCTGCAACGTGAGCTCCTCGAGGAGTGGGTGGCAGACCAGGTCGAGGCGTACCACCTGGACCGGCAGACCGAGAAGGATCGTCGGTTGCTCGACGAGTCACGGAACTTCGAAGATTTCAACCACGGCGACGCTCGGTGACCAACGTCGGGCAACTCATCATCGCGATCGTGCTGGTGGTCTTCGGCGGTCTGTTCGCCGCCACCGACGCCGCACTGAGCACCGTATCCATCGCTCGTGTCGAAGAACTTGTCCGCGAGGAACGCCCCGGCGCACCCCGGTTGATCCGCGTGATGCTGGACCGTCCCCGCTACATCAACCTCATCGTGCTGCTGCGCATCGCCTGCGAAGTCAGCGCGACGGTGCTGATGGCGGCCTACCTCGACGACTACCTCGGGGTGAGCAAGGGTCTGATGGCCGCCGCAGGCATCATGACGGTGGTCAGCTTCGTGGTGGTCGGCGTCGGGCCGCGGACCATCGGCAGGCAAAACGCCTATCAGATCGCTTTGGTGACAGCGCTTCCGCTGCAAGCCATCTCGGTGGTTCTCACCCCGATCAGCCGGCTGCTCGTGTTGATCGGCAATGCCCTGACACCGGGCCGCGGTTTCCGAAACGGACCGTTCGCCTCCGAGATCGAGCTGCGCGAAGTGGTGGATCTGGCGCAGCAGCGCGGAGTGGTCGCCGACGACGAACGGCGGATGATCCAGTCGGTGTTCGAGCTGGGTGACACGCCCGCCCGTGAGGTCATGGTGCCGCGCACCGAGATGGTGTGGATCGAAAGCACCAAGTCGGCGGGTCAGGCGACGTCGCTGGCTGTGCGCAGCGGACACTCGCGCATCCCGGTAATCGGCGAGAACGTCGACGACGTCATCGGCGTGGTGTACCTCAAGGATCTCGTTCAGAGGACGTACTACTCGAACGATGGCGGCCGGAGCACCCTGGTGTCGGATGTGATGCGTAAGCCCGCCTTCGTGCCCGACTCCAAGCCTTTGGATGCGCTGCTGCGCGATATGCAACGCGACCGTGTGCACATGGTGCTGTTGGTCGACGAATACGGCGCCATCGCGGGCCTCGTCACGATCGAGGACGTCCTCGAGGAGATCGTCGGGGAGATCGCCGACGAATACGACACCGACGAGGTGGCGCCGATTGAAGATCTTGGTGAGTCGACCTATCGAGTGTCCGCCCGGCTGCCGATCGAGGACCTCAGCGAGCTCTATGACATCCAGTTCGACGAGGACCTCGACGTCGACACTGTCGGCGGCCTGGTCGCGCTCGAACTGGGGCGTGTGCCGCTGCCCGGGGCCGAGGTGGAGTGGGACGGTCTGCTGCTGCGTGCCGAGGGTGGACCCGACCCGAGGGGCCGGGTCAGAATCGGCACCGTGCTGGTCACGCCTGTCCAACGGGAAGACGAGGACGGGGAGGAACACCAATGAGCGATACGAAGTCGTTCAACGATGAGGACGCCAAGCTGGTGGTGCTGGCCCGCGGCGCCATGGGCCGTGCCGAGGCAGGCAGCGGCGCCGCGGTACGGGATCTGGACGGCCGCACCTACGCCGGGGCGCCGGTCACGCTCGACGCGTTGACGCTGACCGCATTGCAGGCGGCTGTCGCGGCGGCGGTGTCCAGTGGGGCGGCAGGCTTTGAGGCCGCCGTGCTCGTCGGCGGGTCCACCGGCGACCCCGGTGTCGCGGCGGTACGGGAACTGTCGGCGGACGCTGCCGTCATCGTCACCGACAGAGCGGGTAACGCGCTGTGACCGGCGGTGCCGAATTCCGTTCCGGCTTCGTCTGTTTCGTGGGCCGACCCAACACCGGCAAGTCCACGCTGACCAACGCGCTGGTGGGCACGAAGGTCGCGATCACGTCGAACCGGCCGCAGACCACCCGGCACACGATCCGGGGCATCGTGCACCGCGAGGATTTTCAGATCGTCCTCGTCGACACCCCGGGGCTGCATCGTCCCCGCACGCTGCTGGGTCAACGGCTCAACGAGTTGGTGAAGGACACCTATTCCGAGGTGGATGTCATCGGGATGTGTATCCCCGCCGACGAGAAAATCGGTCCGGGCGACCGCTGGATTTACGAGCAGATCCGCGCGGTGGCGCCGAAAACCACCCTCATCGCCATCGTCACGAAAATCGACAAGGTGTCCAAGGACCGGGTGGGCGAGCAGCTGCTCGCGGTCAGCGAGCTCGTCGGGCCCGACACCGACATCGTCCCTGTGTCGGCGACATCGAACACCCAACTCGACGTGCTCGTCGATGTCCTCGTCTCCAAGCTGCCGCCCGGACCGGCGTTCTACCCCGATGGTGAACTCACCGACGAACCCGAAGAAGTCCTGATGGCCGAGCTGATCCGGGAAGCAGCTCTGGAGGGTGTGCGCGACGAGCTGCCGCACTCGCTGGCAGTGGTGATCGACGAGGTCGAACAGCATGAAGGCCGCGACGACCTGATAGACGTACATGCCATCCTCTACGTCGAGCGCGACTCGCAGAAGGGCATCGTGATCGGCAAGGGCGGCGCCCGGCTGCGGGAGGTCGGCACCGCCGCCCGCACCCAGATCGAGAAGTTGCTCGGCACGAAGGTGTATCTGGACCTGCGTGTGAAGATCGCCAAGAACTGGCAGCGCGATCCCAAACAGCTGGGGCGGCTGGGCTTCTGAGCCGCGTTCAGTACCGCGGTAGAAATTCGGCAGTTTTGCAGTAGTGCACTACTGAGTTCATCCAGGCCCCGCACAGCCAAGATTCATTCCGTAAGAACTGCGACGGGGGATGAATCATGAGAACCACTGTAGGGAAAGCTCGTGGGGCTCGACGCAAGGCGAAGCGTGGAAGCGCGTCGATCGGCGTTTCGCTCGTGGCGGCGATGACTGCGGTTGTGCCGGGCGCGGTTTCACCCGTACCGCCGGCCGTGAAGCTGACTGCCGATTCGACCGCCCTGCTGGTGTGCGGGACGACTTGCCCGACCTGGAACGACGCGGGCATCGAGGCCATCATGGACAGATTCGTCGCGCCGACCCATCCGGGGCACACGATCACACCTGTCGCTGTGACGACCCCCGGGGAGTCGTGGCCACTCACCGGAATCTTCCGCGTCCTGGGATTGCTTCTAGGGGATCCCAGTATTTTCGGACCTGGAGGCCCGGCATGGCCCGACGAGCCGTGGTGGAAGCTGTCGGGGCTATTCGACCTCACCGGCGACCAGTCGATCGAGGCCGGGGCGGCGGGGTTGGAGGAGGCAATGGCCGCGCACCCCGACGAGGATCTGGTGATCTACGGACTTTCGCAGGGCGCAGCCTCGGCGAACGTGGTCAAGAATCGGCTGGCCGCGCAGTACCCCGAGGACGCCGCGGCGCCAAACATCGACTTCGTGTTCCAAGGAGACGCTAGCGTCCCCAACGGCGGATTACATGCCCGGTTCCCGGGGCTCTACATCCCGATCCTCGACTGGACATTCAACGGTCCTGCGCCGACGGACACACAGTTCGACACCGTCATCATCTCCACGCAGTACGACGGCTTCGCCGACTTCCCGTTGTATCCGATCAACCTCGTTGCCGACCTGAACGCGATCCTTGGCATTCTTTATCTGCACACTCGCCCATTCGACGTCAGCCTGCCGGCAGACCCCACGACATCACCGGCTTACCGCGGAACCTATGGCGATTCAAGCTACTACTTCTTTGAGACGGACGACCTTCCGCTGTTCGCGCCGCTGCGGATGCTGGGCGTGCCCGAGCCGGTGATCGATGTGGTCGAGCCGTTTTTTCGGGTGCTGGTGGAACTCGGCTATGACCGCAGCATCCCGCTGTGGGAGCCCACCCCGGCGCGACTGATTCCGAAACTGGATGCGGCAACTGTCTTCGCCGATCTCGGTGACGCCATCGAAGAGGGTGTCGACAACGCTCTGGCACTCGTCGGCCTGTCGCCGACACCCAAAGCCCCCAGCGTGGGCATCGAAGCGGTACCCGCAGAGGACGTCGAAACCCAGGTTGTCAACGCCGAAGTCGGCGACTTCGAAGCCGCCGAGCCTTCCGAGGCGGCGCCGACGATCGACCAGGTCGACGACATCACGGTGGAGACGGAGGAGCCGACCGACGGCATCGACGGGGAGGGAGAGCCGACAGAAGACGAGATTCCGGCTTCAGACTTGGAAGGGACTGCGCCCGATGGCACGGAGGCGGCCGGCGAGGAGGACGCAGGCTCGACGGTGTCTGAGGGGTCGCCGTCGGCCCAGGAGAGTCCGTCGGAGGCCGAGGGCGATCCCCCCGCCGGTGACGCGACCGGCCGCAACTCGGAGAGTTCGGATTGAGCTAATGGCCGACGCCCATGGTCTGACTCCACGCGATATGCCCTTTGAGATCAAGTGATTCCGCCCGGTCGCGGTAGCTACGCACATGGTCGGCAAACGTGAGCTTGTCGTCGCGGGCGCCGGCGAGCAGCGCCTGAAGTCGCAGAACCGAGATCTCGATCATCGCTGAATCTTGTTCGGTCGCCAAGTCGGCCAGCCATGCGACAGCCCGTTCGGCCTCGGCCATGTCGCCCTGCGAGTGACGTTCCAGCAGGGTCTGCACGAATACTCCCGTCGCCCAAACGCAATAGAACGGGTAGCTCGTCTGCAGGTCGCCGACGGCCTGGCGCATCGCCGTTATCGCGGCTTCAAGATCACCCTTACTCGCAGTCTCCCGGGCGACCCACACGTCGGTGACCGGGAGGAGAAAGTGGATCTTCCTGCGCAACCAGATCTCGCGGGTTTCCCTCATCAATTTGAGCCCTCGGCGGCGGTCGGCCCCATCCTCTTGATTCAGCAGCGTGACCGCGAGCGTGTATCCGGCCAGGCCCATGGCGCGATCGTTACTGGCACTCTGAGCGATCTGCACCGCTTCCTCGCTTGTGCGCATCAGGAACTCGTCCGCCTCGAGCGCGCCGTACTGCATCGCTATCCCGTACGTCCACGCGATCGCCCCCGACAGTGTCTCCGCATTGCTGCACCGGGCCATCGCGACGGCTTCGTGGAGGTCGCTGTGCCATCCGGTGCGGCGCAGGCACCACCGAGCAGTTCCACGCCATGCCAACGCGATCGCCAGCGGCGATCCCACGCCATAGCCGGCCCCTTTGACGGGGTCACCGTCGGCCATGTCGACGACGATTTGCGACCACTGCAAGATCCGTTCGAAGTCCATGATGCCGAGCCAGTTACAGAAGGCGATGGACGCCAACCCCATGATCGGTGCGGGGTCGTCGATCGATGCAAGCAACGCCATCTGCTCAATTGAAAGTGCTGATGCCTCGCGTACACGCCCGGCGTACAGAAGCGCAGTGGCCGGCCCGCTCATGCCGATGGCCAGGGAGACGGTGTCCCCGGCGGCGTGGCACAATTGACGCAGTTCGGCGAAGCGCTGCACGCTTTCGTGCGCCTCACGTGCCTGAATGTCAGTAGCGCACAGCATCGTTCGCGGAGAGATCCGCATCGTCAGAGTTCCATCGTCGTCGGCTGGTAGCTGGTCAGCGATCCGGCGTGCTCGCTCCCAGCTGACGCGAGCGGCCGCCAAATCGCGGTTGGCGAGCCAAGTTCCCGCGCGCATATGCCAGCCGAACGCGTCGATCAGTTCGCCTGCCGATTCCAGATGTTCGGCGATCAACGCCGCGTTCTCCTCCGTCGACCCCGGCGCGCGCTGCTGGATTCCAGCGGCGAAGCGCCGGTGCCACTCCGCGCGATCTGATTTCAACTGCGACTCATAAGCGACCGCTCGGATGAGCGGGTGCCGGAATACATACTCGTCGTCGGACGCGGATTCCACGCGGTCGATCAGCTCTGCGCCGATCAGCTCGTCGAACACGGGTTGGACATCAAGCGCCACAAAAAGTTCGGCGGTGAATTGGGCGCCGATCACCGACGCAGCGCGAATGGTGCGTTTACCGGCGGCGGTCTGGCTATCGATGCGCGCCTCGATGGCTGCCTGCACAGTGGCGGGTACGGTGACTTCTGAAACCTCGGCGGTGCATGAGTAGTCTCCGGCCTCACCCTCCAGTACGCCGCGCTGGACCAGTTCGCGCACCATCTCCTCGGCGAAGAACGGGTTACCGGCGGCTCGGTCGGCAATTACGAGCGCGAGTCCGCCAACCGAGGGGTCCGTCCCCAGCAAATCACTGAGCATGTCAGTGACTTCGGAATGATGAAGTGGGCCAAGGGGTACGGCTTCGCAATGTTCTGCTCGCGCCAGCACGCCGTGATATTCCGGGCGATGCGTGATCAGCACCATCGATGCGGTACGTGGAATGACTGTGAGGAAGTCGGACAGCATCGATTCGCTGACCCCGTCGATCCAGTGGACGTCTTCAACAATGTATAGGGCCGGCCTGCTGCGCCCTATCGATGCGGTGTTGATGAGCGCGGTGAGCCGACGTCTGCGCGTATCGGGGTTGATCTGTGGTACCGGCACGTGGGGGTCGGCGATCCCGAGGAGGTCGTCGAGCAGCAGGAGATCCTCCGGGTCGGCAGCGGGCATCTCAATCCGCAAACGGGCCCGTGCGACCTCACTGTCCACGTCCGTCAATCTCAGCGCCGCCCGGAGCAGTCGCGTCACGGCATAAAACGGGACGTCGCTGGCGTGGGATTCACAGAAGGCCCAGAATACGTCGACTCCGCGGGCGGCGGCGACTGCCGCGACGTCACGTGCCGCCCGACTCTTGCCGATGCCCGGCGGCCCTGTCACGTTCACGACGACACCGCGCCTACCGATCGCGCGCTCCACCATGTCATTGAGGACGGCCATTTCGCCGCGCCGGCCGACGAGAGCGGCTTCGGTGCGGCCCGTCGCGCCTTGGCTGTTGCCGATCGCCAGTAGTCGCCATGCGCGCACGGGTTCTGCAAAGCCTTTGATGTCAACCCATTCCGGTTCGGTCAGCGTCACGACTTGCTCGACGAGTCGAACTGTCGATTCAGACAGCATGACTGCACCGGGTGGCGCTACCGATTCGATACGCTGCGCCATTCCGACATGTCGGCCGGTCGCGCGGTAACCCAGGGATCCCGCGCCGAGGTCGCCGGCAATCACCCGTCCCGAATTCAGACCAACCCGAACCTGCAGAGCCACCCGGTCGCGACGTCGCACCTCCGCCGACAGCAGCTTCATATCGTGTTGAATCTCCAGGGCTGCCACGCATGCGCGTAACGCATGGTCCTCCAATGCCGTTGGAGCGCCGAAAATGGCCATCACGCCATCGCCGTGGTACTCCACGGTGCCGCCATACCGTCGGGCCACACCGGCCGATCGCTCCACGACCTGCGTCATGATCTCGCGAAGCCGCTCCAAGTCCAGGGTCGAGGCGAGCTCCATTGAACGTACGACGTCGGTCACCAGCACCGTTACTTGTTTGTACTCGGCCCTGCGTGCTGTCTGTGCGAGGCGCGCACCACATTCACTGCAGAAGTTGCTCGCCGAAACCAATGAGGCGAAGCATGATCCGCAGATAAGACCTGCCCCAACCTGCTTGCCACGGATCCCGCCCGAGCTCATGGTGTTCCCTGGCGCCGCAGCAGCGCAGCGAGCTCATTCCGGCTGCGCATGCCGGTCTTCGACATCGCACGGTAGGTGTGGCTCTCCACGGTGCGCACCGATAATGTCAGGCGCTCCGCGATTTGTCGGGTCGACATTCCTTGACCTACCAGCATCGCGACCTCGCGCTCTCGCTCGGTCAGCGGCATAGGTTCGACGGCTCGCCGGAGCGCCGGAGTGCGGACACCGCTCCGTTCGGCGAGGGATTCCGCTCGCGTTGCGCACGCAAACGCCGATCCACGCCGGTCGAGGCGGCGGTAGGTTAAGGCGGCGTGGGATGCGGCGTCAATGGCGGCGACGAGGTCGCCCATCGCCTCGAAAGCTTCGGATAGAGAAGCCAATTGAGGGGCGTCGCCGCCGCCCATGGCCGCTGCGAGCCGCGAAGCGAGGCCGACCCGTGGACCTTCGACATGCTTCTCGAGGTGTTTCAATCGGTCTGCGCTGGTGTAATCTCCGAACTGGACGGCTGTCTGCCGGCACAACACCTCGGCAGCGAATCGCCCGTCAGATGAGGCTCTTTCGGCCGCCTTGAGGGTGAGTCCGATCGCTTCGGTGATTGCGCCCTGTCCGGCGGCAATCCATGCGCGAGCACAGTGCTGCTCATAGTCCAGTAGCCGGAAAGGTCGACGAACTCCCTGGAGGGTCGCGAGAGCAGCCATAGCCGCGTCGAGCCTCCCAGTCATGGCAAGGGCTTGGATTCGCGGGATCAGATAGCGGAAACCCCAGCCAACGGAATGGTCGGCGCACAGGCCGATACATGCTTTCTCCAGGTGCTCGCATGCAGAGCGAAGGTTGCCTGCAGCCAAGGCAGCCCGTCCGGACATAGCGGCACCCAGCAGGTGGGCGGCTCCGGGAAGGTCGGCTGCTTGCTGCTGCACGTGGAGGGCGACATCGCTGGCAGCTCCGATGTGACCGGCAAGTAGCAATGCGCTGATGTGGGAGTCGGCGATGTTGAATCGCATGTGCGGTGCGTCGAACGAACGGGTGGCTGCGACGTATCCGGCCTCAGCGTGCCGTACGGCGGCGGATGATCGGCCGGCGTCTGCGTTGATTGTGGTGAGTACCCACGCCAATTCGGCGCCGACGACCGAAGGCATCCGTTCGAGCTCAAGGCCCGCTGCGGCCGATAGGGCCGCATGCGGCTGGTCCATCGCGAACCAGTAAACGGTGAGGAACGAGTCGACGTACCGCTGGCAGTCTCCAGGCTCGCCTCGCGAGGTTTCGTCGATCAACGCCTTGGCGCTCGTGGAGTCACCGAGGGCCCAGAGCAGGTTGCTGGCGCGCAGGAACGCGAGTCTGCCTCGCTCGCCATCGTCGACCAGGTCATCGGGATCGATACCGGACAGCACCCTTTCCGCGTCTTTGCCCCGGCAAAGCCATGAAAGTGCATGTGCCCGAACAAGTTCGGGTTCCACTCCGCCGCCGGCGCTGAAGGCGGCATCGGCTAGCCGTTCGGCAAGGGCGAGATCGGCCAGCCACACGGCACCGCGTGCTGCTTTCGTCAGCGTGTCGGGGTCGGGCGGCTGATCTGACTCAAGGCCCAGTGTGGCCCGCCGCACGAGCACGTGAAGGTCGTCACTTGTGGGGGATCGTGCGAGTTCTCTGGCGACGAGTCCGCGCAACCGGCGCAGCTTCGTCGCGGGAGCGCGACTGCGGCGCACTTCTCCATAGATGGGGTGTGCCAAACGAACAGCCATGACGGCGCCCACCGGCCGTACTGTGATCAGACCGCGGGATTCGGCGTCCTCGATAGCACACGGATCAGCGATCCGCGCGAGTGTCGCCAGCTCGATGGGCTCCCCGACCGCGAGCGTGTCGATGACGTCGCCGACTTCGGACGGCAGGCCACCGATACGAGATTCAACGAGTTCGACGAGGGATGACGCCAGGATCGGGTCGCCGTTCCACCGCCAGAGCCCGTTCTCGTCCTTCGCGATCCGTCCGTCCGCGACTTCCTGCTCAACAATATGGCGCAGGTACAGCGTGTTACCGCGGGTGAGCTCCCACATTCGCTTCGCCGAGTCTGGATCCACCGGGCCCCCCAAGGTCGCTGCAACCAGTGCTGACGCTCCTTCGAGTGTTAAAGGATGCAGGGTGAGACGCTCGAATCGGCTTACCGTCCAGATCTCCTGTACGGATGGCGGAATGGGCTCATTGAGGCGGACGGTGAGTAGCACTTTCGCCGCCTCACGCTGCACGATCTGGTTGACCACGAATGCCGAGAGATCGTCGAGGAGATGCACGTCGTCGACGACGACCAACACTCCACGTGCCGATGTCGCCGCCCCGAGTGACGTGATCACGCCGCCGAGCAAATGCGTCGAGTCGGCAACACCGGCCTCCGTCCAGGCTGCAAACGCTCCTAGCGGAACAATTCGCCCCGAGTGCGTTCCGATGACCAAGTGTGCGGCCCAGCCGCGTAATTCCGCAGCCGATAGTGCTTCGCGCGCGACCCGGCTCTTGCCTACACCTGCAGCCCCGGAGATGACGATCCCGGAGACGTCGGTGGCCGAGAGTGCGGTGTCGACGGCCCGCAGCTCCTCGGAACGGCCAATTAACGGCCACGACAAGTGCACATGACAAGCCTAGAAGCGACGGCGCCGCCCGGTGCGGCAATTTGGGCGACGTCCGGCCCGGTTTTGGATCAGCCCGGCTGACCGTAGACCGCGACCACCACGGAGCGGTCCAGGCTGTTCTCCGACCAGACACCGATCTGGGTGTTGGCGCAGTTCGACATGATCGCCATGTAGTCGGGCCGGTAGTACCACCGGTTCATGATCTCGATGCCGCTGATGGCCAGGGCCGGGTTGATCGCGACGGTTTCAGCGACCTTTCCGACAAATCCCGCGCGATTGGCACGGTCCTGCACGGTCGACCCGTCGGAGCCGATGTCGCCGTCGAGGGCCCGGTTGTTCAGCAAGTCCCTGGTGTGCCATTCGGCGGCCAATTGCAGCTGCGGGTTGATTTTCAGGTCAGTCTTGCAGTCGGCCTGATGCTGGATCGTGTAGACGTTCACCGCGACGCTCTCGTTGAGTCGCCGGTTGTCGGCCTGGGCGGCGGGCGTGCCCGCGACAGCGGCGCCCACGAGCGCCACCGCGGGCAGCGCACGCACGATCTTGCTGACGGTCACACGCGGGAGATTACGCGACCTGACCCGCCAGCGAGTCCGGAGCGGCAAGATCGGCACCCGCTTGCCTGCGTGCGTCGGACACCGTGGGATCGGGCACCGTCGGTGGTTGAGGCGCCCACCAGTTCTCCGGCTGATGCATCGCCCAGCCGTTGAGCGCTTCGAGTGCCGCGGCCAGCGACACCAGAAGCGGTTCGCTGTTAGCAGGACCCATCAGCTGCACCCCGATCGGCAGACCATCCGAGGTGAACCCCGCGGGGACGTTGATCGACGGCCAGCCCACGAGATTCCACGGCCACGTCACCGGGCAGGCCTGGATCATCAACCGGTCGGTGGCGAGCCCGCCGAGCTGGTCGAAGGCGTGTACCTCCAGCGGCGGCAGCGCAGTCGTCGGTGCAAGGACCACGTCGGCCAGATTGAAGATCCAGCCGATGCGCTGCTGGGTCGCGGCTTCGTGAGCACGCGCCTTGCGCAGCGTGTGCTGCGACAGCAGCCATCCCATCCTGGCATTGGATTGGGTCCGCTTGTCCCAGGTGACGCCGCGGCCGAGCCGCTCCATCCATTCGGGGATGCCCGAAGTCGAGCGGGCCAGGAAGTTCCATGACATCCGCATGTTGTATTCCGGATCGGCCGTGAGGATGGAGTGGCCGAGCTGGAAGAGCTGGTCGGCGACGTTCTCGAGCGCCGCCCGGATCTCCGGGTGGAGGCGGGCGCGGAAACCGGTGAACGGGAACTTCGTCGACATCGCGATGCGTAGCGGGCCCGGCGCGCGTGACACATAGTCGGACACCTGCACCGGCGGCGGAGCGTGGAGGTCACCGGGCGCGTTGCCGGACGCCGCGTCGAGCACCAGTGCCGCATCTGAGACCGTGCGAGCGAGCACACCGTTGACGGTGATGCCGTTGAACGCCTCGGTCAGCGGCCACGTCGAGATCCGTCCCCTCTGCGGTTTGATACCCACCAGGTGTGTCCACGCGGCGGGGATCCGCACGCTTCCCGCCCCGTCGGAGCCGATCGCGGCGGGGACGAGCCCGGCAGCCACCGCCGCGGCACTGCCGCCCGAGGAACCGCCCGGGGTGTGGTCACGTGACCAAGGATTGCGGGTGTGGCCGAAGGCGGGCCCGCTCGTGAACGGCCACTGACCGAGCTCACAGGTGTTGGTCTTGCCGACGATCACCGCTCCGGCGGCGCGCAACCTGCGCACCACCTCGGCATCGGTGTCGGCGGCGGGAACCTCGCCGGCCGCGCCGAAGCGGGTGGGCACTCCGGCGACGTCGACGTCGTCTTTCACCGCGATCGGAATCCCCAGCAGCGGTTTATTGGACAGGTCGGCGCCCGCTGCGCGGAGGCGGTCGGCCTCGGCCGCATCGGCGAGGGCCTGGTCGTTGAGGACCACCCGGAACGCGTTGAGGGTGGGCTGGCTGGCCTCGATGGCTGCCAGCGACCGGCGTACCAGGTCCACGGATGTGGCGTTGCCACTGGCAAGCTGAAACAACTGGTTGCCCACGGTGGGCAATCGGGCGGGGGAACGGCGGGAAGGGGGAGAGTCGACCATCACTTACGAGAATATCGGCGCTGCGGACCGGAAAACGTCCCCCGGCAGTGGGAGACTGGCCGGATGCGTCTGTACCGGGACCGGGCGGTGGTGCTGCGGCAGCACAAGCTCGGTGAAGCCGATCGGATCGTGAGTCTTCTGACTCGCGACCACGGTTTGGTGCGGGCGGTAGCCAAGGGCGTGCGGCGCACCCGCAGCAAGTTCGGCGCACGGCTGGAACCGTTCGCGCACATCGACGTTCAGCTCCATCCCGGACGCAATTTGGACATCGTCACCCAGGTACAGGCCATCGATGCGTTCGCCTCTGACATCGTCAGCGACTACGGCCGCTACACCAGCGCCTGCGCGATGCTGGAGACCGCGGAACGCCTCGCGGGTGAGGAGCGCGCACCGGCGCCTGCGTTGCACAAGCTCACTGTTTCCGCGCTGCGCGCCGTGGCCGACGGCACCCGGCCCCGCGAGCTCATCCTCGACGCGTATCTGCTGCGCGCGATGGGTGTCGCGGGCTGGGCGCCCGCGCTGACCGAATGTGCACGGTGCGCCGCACCGGGGCCGCATCGGGCGTTTCACGTCGCCGCGGGGGGAAGCGTGTGCGTGCACTGCAGGCCGTCCGGGTCGGCGACTCCGCCGCAGGGTGTGCTGGACCTGATGGCCGCCCTCTATGAGGGCGACTGGGAGCACGCTGAGCTCTCGATCGCGTCGCATCGCAGTCAGGCCAGCGGATTGGTGGCCGCGCATCTGCAATGGCACCTGGAACGGCAGCTGCGCACCCTGCCGCTTGTCGAGCGGGTGGCGCACGTGCCCGGCATGACCATCAGGCAGGATGTTGCGCATGGCAACGGCACGGACTGGGCGGCGGAAGGGAAGCTACCCACAGCTGCCTCCGGCGCCTGACGACTATCCCACTTTCCCGGACAAGTCGACCTGGCCGGTGATCTTCCCCGAGATTCCCGCGGGCACCAACGGCAAGTTCGCCCGCCCCCCGCAGCACACGTCCAAGGAGTCTGCGCCACAGATTCCTACCGACCAGGTGCCCAACCACGTCGCAGTGGTGATGGACGGAAACGGCCGCTGGGCCACCCAGCGGGGGCTCGGTCGCACCGAAGGCCACAAGATGGGCGAGGCGGTGCTGATCGACATCACCTGCGGCGCCATCGAGATCGGCATCAAACACCTGACCGTCTACGCCTTCTCGACGGAGAACTGGAAGCGCAGCACCGAGGAGGTGCGGTTTCTGATGGGCTTCAACCGCGAGGTGGTGCGGCGCCGGCGTGAGAACCTCAACGATATGGGCGTGCGGATGCGCTGGGTCGGTTCGCGCCCGCGCATGTGGAGCAGCGTGATCAAGGAATTCGACATCGCCGAGCAGATGACCGTCGACAACGACGTCATCACCATCAACTACTGCGTGAACTACGGTGGCCGGACCGAGATCGTCGAAGCAGCCCGCGAACTCGCCCAGGAGGCGGTCGACGGCAAGATCAAACCTGGACGTATCAGCGAAGCGCAATTCGCCAAACACCTGCACCGAGCCGACATCCCAGACGTCGACCTGTTCATCAGGACATCGGGGGAGCAGCGGGCGAGCAATTTCCTGCTGTGGCAGGCGGCCTACGCTGAATACGTCTTCCAGGACAAGCTCTGGCCGGACTACGACCGCCGCGACCTGTGGGCCGCCTGCGAGGAGTACGTCCAACGCAACCGGCGCTTCGGTCGCGCCTAGGGGCCCTGATGGACCTGTCGGAGCGGCTCGCGGTCGTGCTCACAGACATCCTGCCGGTGACCCGGGAGGACGACGGAGCGTTGACGGTGCAGCACGAGGCGACGTTCGCGTCCCTGCGGGTGGTCACCATCGCCGAGGGCCTCGACCTGGTGTCACTGACCCAAGTACTGGCGTGGGATCTGCCGTTGGACAGCAAGATTCGCGCCAAGGTGGCCAAACATGCCCACGACACACTGTTGGGGACGGTGTCGCTCGTGGAGAAGATCGGGGTTGCCCCGAAAGGGTCGGATCGTCCGAAGAAGACCGGTGACGTATTGCTGCGCTACAACTTTCCCGCTGCCGGACTCGCCGACGATGCCCTGCGGACGCTGGTGTTGATGGTGCTGGCGACGGGGGCTGATGTGCGGCGCGCCCTGACCGCCTAGGGTCGAGGTCATGCGTATTGCGGTGATCATCGTCGGCGTCATTGTCGCGCTCTTCGGTCTTTTGTTCGCGCTTCAGGGTTTCGGCGCGGTGCAGGGCAGTCCGATGAGCAGCACCACCACGTGGTCGGTCCTGGGCCCCCTCATCGCGATCGCAGGGATCGCCGTGGCGGTCGCGGGCTGGCGAATGGGACGCAAACGGTAGCTGCGCGCCAACGGTGTCGGCTTTCCTATGTGGTTGAGTCACCGTCGGTGGTGAGCAGGTCGTGGAGGGCTTCCGACGTCGTGTGGGCGGCGGTCGAGAATGGTTCGAGGACGATGTCGACGCCCGTCGTCCTGAGTTGGTCCGCGTCGTGGCGGGTGTGCGCAGTCAGGGCGACCGCGCCGGCAAACTTGCGCTCGCGAAGCCCCTGCAGCAGAGCGAGGTTCGTCTGCAGGGCGGGAATCGCGCTGATGACGTATTTCGCCCTGTCCAGCGGCAGGGCCTCCAGCAGGGCGAGATCTTCGGCGCTACCGAACGTCGTTTCAACCCCCTTACGGCGATGCGTGGTGACCCCGTGCGGATCGAAATCCACGCCGAGGACCCGATGGCCTGCGCTGGTCAACCGCTCGGCGAGATGGCTGCCGAAACGCCCCAAACCGAACAGGATCACATCGAAGTCGTCGTCCCGGTCGGGATCGGGTTGGTCGCGTTGGCGTCTTCGCTCAAGGATCGACAACCACTGCCCGGACCATTGAAACAACTTGTCTGAATACGTCGTCATGTATGTCGATGCGGCGATCGTGATCAACCCGATGATCGTGACCAGGCTCGCCGTCGCGTTGCCGATGTGGCCGAGACTCAAGCCGAGGGCGACGAGGATCAGCGAGAACTCGGAGATCTGGGCGAGCGGTACGCCGACGAAGAAGCTGACGCGCACCGGATAACGCAACAGCGACATGATCGCGACGACGATGAGCGGCTTGGCCACCAGGACGAAGAGCGACAGAATTGCTGCCGCGACAAGCTGATCGGCCGCCTCGTCGAAATCGAGCCTCGCACCGAGGTCGAGAAAGAAGAACAACAGCAAGAAATCGCGCAAGCTGACCAGGCGTGCTCCCAGCGCGTCGCGAAACTCGGTGCTCGCCAGGGACACTCCCGCGAGGAAGGCGCCGACCTCGGAACTGAACCCCAGCCACTCGCTCAACGATGCGACCGACACGGCATAGGCCACACCGAAGAGCACGAGCAGTTCCTGGGATCGTGCGACCTGCGGCAGCAGCCAGGGCAGGATGAAGCGCATCAGGGCCCAGACTCCCACAAGTAGAGCAAGGCCTCTGAGCGCCACCGACACGATGCCGACCCCCACGGCGTCGCCGTCCTCGTGCCCGGACGCTGTCAGCGCGATCATCACCACCACGACGACGATGTCCTGGACGATGAGGATCCCCAGGGTGATCCGTCCGTGCAGCTGGTCCATCTCACGCTTGTCGGACAACAGCTTCACGATGATGATCGTCGACGAAAAGGTGACTGCCACGGCAACGTAGAGCGCCGCGGCACCGCTCATTCCGAGTGCGATGGCGATCAGATAACCGAGACCGGAGGTGAGCAGCATCTGGCCGAAGCCGGTGATCATCGCTACCGGCCCGGTGCTGCGGATCATGTGTAGATCCAGGCGCAAGCCAACCAGGAACAGCAAAATGGCCAGGCCGAGTCTGGCCAGGAGTTGCGTCGTGGTGTCCGCTGACACCCATCCGACGCCGACGGGGCCGACGAGGATGCCGACCAGAATGAAGGCCACAATCAGCGGCTGCCGAAGCCTGGTGGCCAACAGGCCCGCCAAGGTGGCAAGTGCGAGGATGATCGCTATGGTCGGAAACGGGTGAAGATCCATGTCCGCCTTCGGATTACGACGGCCGGACGACGATTACCGGTGAAACGTCGACGCCGACGGCGATCCTCTCGGTGGGGGGAGCCATCTGATTCATCCTCGTGTCGGTCTGAATGTCAGTGATGACCCTAGGAGCTGCACTCTCAACGGTCCAGAGGCCTTCGTCCCTGGTCGGCGCGCCAGCAGAGGACCTCCGACCCTTGTGGAGGTAGCTGACGCGCCAGCAGAATTGCAGATGTCCACCCTGAGTGAGCTGAACTGCCGTCGAGGCCTTCAGAGTGATTCCAGCGCAGTCCGCAGCTTGGCGGCTACCTCGTCGGCGACGGACGAGACAGAAGTCCGATCTGGCGGTCGATTTCGACGGCTCGGCGAGCGAGCGGGGGACTGCACGCGCCGAGAATGACATTGCGCGCCAGGGCGTCGTCGAACGAGGCACGCAGAGTCGTCGACACGGCGAATCCCATGGCTTCTCCTCATGCGAGAGCGAGAAAGAGTTTCTCCAATTCGGCTTCTGTCATCGGTTTGTCACTGCCGGCAGAATCTCCGGTCAGGCACTCCCGCAGGCCTGTGGCTACGATCTTGAAGCCTGCGCGGTCGAGCGCACGCGATACCGCGGCGAGCTGGGTGACCACATCCTTGCATTCGCGGCCCTGCTCGATCATCGAGATCACGCCCGCCAGTTGGCCTTGCGCGCGACGCAGCCGGTTCAACACCGCTGCGATGGCATCTTCGTCTCCGACCACGGCCGGGTCTCCTCTCTCAAGTACGACCCCCATAGTACCCATGGGGGTATATAAGTGCCACGGCTCGCCGAAGGGGACATTGGGCGAATCGGGCGCACAGAACGTGCAGCGCCGCGTCAAGCATGATCATTCCGGCTGTCGCGATCCCCGTTTCGGGCCCGTCTTCTGCCGCAGGATCACCGGGGGCACCGCAAGAACGAAGTAGCCGAAAACAAGTCCGCAAGGCCGCGCGCCGAGGGTCCTTTGGCCAGGCAATGGACACGGTGAGGTCGTGACCAACGGCCCTAATGCCCACGCGCCGAGCCTCATAGTGTCGTGACCAGCCTGAGGTCTTTTCCCCAGAAGGAGGTGCGCGATGGACTGGCCGACCGCTGCCGTACTCATCGCGGCAATCGTCGCCATGATGGCGATCGTTAGTACCTATCTCGCGTCTCGGTTCTCGAAATGACCACAGGGCGATCGCCTTCCGGGGTCGTCGTCGGTGTGGATGGTTCGCAGGAGTCTGGGGCGGCGGTGCGCTGGGCCGCCCGTGAGGCGCAGCTCCACGGCCTGCCGATGATCCTGATGTACGCGGTCCGGCGGCCGATAGTCACCTGGCCCCTCGCGCCGTCGGACCACATCGCCATCGAGGGCGAACTGCAGAACGCCGAAGATGCGCTCAAGTACGCGCGTCAAGCGGCTCTGGCGATCGGGGGCCCCCGCCAACCGCCTGACGTTTATACCGAGATCGCACGATCGGGTGCGGTCTCCGCACTGGTCGACGCGTCCAAAGACGCGCACATGGTGGTCGTGGGCAGCCGCGGGATGGGAAGCATGGGCCGCCTGCTGCTCGGGTCGGTCAGCTCCGGTGTGATCCATCATGCGCGCTGCCCTGTCACCGTTGTACGCAGCAGGATGGGGGAGCTGCCCGATGACGGCGCACCGATCCTCCTGGGAGTGGACGGCTCGCCGGTCTCGGAGGCGGCCACTGCGCTGGCCTTTGAGGAGGCTTCTCGGCGCGGTGTGGACTTGGTGGCCCTACACGCATGGAGTGACGTGGGTGGCCTGCCGCTGCAGGGCCAGGAGTGGCGTGCCCGCAAGGAGCAGGCCGAGGAAATCCTCGCCGAGCGCCTGGCCGGCTGGCAGGAACGATACCCCGAAGTGCCGATTCGCCGTCACGTGGAATTCGACGAGCCGGCCCGCCAGCTCGTGGACCGCTCCGGCACCGCCCAACTCGTCGTGGTGGGCAGCCATGGCCGCGGTGGGTTCTCCGGGATGTTGCTCGGATCGGTCAGTTCGGCTGTCGTCCAATCCGTCGATGTTCCGGTGACGGTGGTCAGACCGCGCAGCTAATTGCCTGACGCCGCGACGGCGCAGGTGCGGCAGACCCCGAAAATTTCGATGGTGTGGTGGATATCGGAGTAGCCGTGGGTTTTGGCGACTTCGGATGCCCAGTTCTCCACGTGGTCACCCTGGATCTCGACGGTCGAGCCGCAGATTCGGCAGACGAGGTGATGGTGGTGGTTATCGGAGCACCGCCGGTAGACCGATTCGCCGGTGTCGGTGCGCAACGTGTCGAGCACGCCCGCCGTGGCCATCTGCTGAAGGGTGCGATAGACCGTGGTCAGGCCGACTCCCTCACCGCGCTGGCGTAATTCGTCGTGCAACTCCTGGGCTGAGCGGAAGTCGCTGGTCTTGTCCAGTAGCGCGCGGATCGCGGCGCGCTGCCGCGTCGCGCGGCCTTCGGTCGCCATCAGCTGTCCTCGCCCGCGTGCGTCACGGCAGCGACCACGATGTCGGTCAGGTGATGGTCGGCCAGGCGGTACAACACTTCTCGTCCCGATCGCGAGCCCTCGACCACGCCGGCCGACTTCAGGATGCGCAGATGCTGGCTGACCAACGGTTGCGGCGCGTCCAGCATGTCGACGAGTTCGTGGACGCAGCGCGCGCCTTCGCGCAACTGCAGGACGATGGCGATGCGCACCGGGGCGGCCAGTGCGCGCAGCAGATCACCCGCGGAGTCGAGAACCGCACGTGGCGGCAGCTCCGCGGCCTGGGGTCCACCATGGTGGTGGGTGTCCGACGAGTCGGTGATACTGGAAACGGTTTTCATTAGTCCTCCACAATACATGCATGACCGTGCATGTCAATGAGGGACATTGCGCGACGGAGTGGTCGGCCTCGCTACGCTGTCAATCCGTGGCCCCGTCATCGATCATCGACACCGTTGCAAACCTGGCGAAACGCCGTGGCCTTGTCTTCCAGTCCGGCGAGATCTACGGCGGCACCAAGTCTGCTTGGGATTATGGGCCACTGGGCGTCGAGTTCAAGGAGAACATCAAACGGCAGTGGTGGAAGTCGGTGGTCACCGGTCGCGACGATGTCGTCGGCCTCGACAGCGCGATCATCCTGCCGCGCCAGGTGTGGGTTGCGTCCGGCCACGTCGACGTGTTCAACGACCCGCTGGTCGAGTCGCTGATCACCCACAAACGCTATCGCGCCGACCACCTCATCGAGGCCTACGAGGCCAAGCACGGTCACCCGCCCCCCAACGGACTCGCAGACATCCGCGACCCGGAGACCGGTGACCCAGGTCAGTGGACGGAACCACGCGACTTCAACATGATGCTCAAGACCTACCTCGGCCCGATCGAGACCGAGGAGGGTCTGCACTATCTGCGGCCCGAGACCGCGCAGGGCATCTTCGTCAACTTCGCCAACGTGGTGACGACCGCGCGCAAGAAGCCGCCGTTCGGTATCGGCCAGATCGGCAAGAGCTTCCGCAACGAGATCACCCCGGGCAACTTCATCTTCCGAACGCGCGAGTTCGAGCAGATGGAGATGGAGTTCTTCGTCGAACCCTCCACAGCGCCGGAGTGGCATAGGTACTGGATCGACACGCGGCTGCAGTGGTACGTCGACCTCGGTATCAACCCGGAGAATCTGCGGCTCTACGAGCACCCGCTCGAAAAGCTGTCGCACTACTCGGCGGGTACCACCGACATCGAGTACAAGTTCGGCTTCGCGGGCAACCCGTGGGGTGAGCTGGAGGGTATCGCTAACCGCACCGACTTCGACTTATCCACGCACGCAAAGCATTCCGGTGTGGACCTTTCCTTCTACGACCAGGCCAACGACACCCGGTTCGTGCCATACGTCATCGAGCCTGCAGCGGGTCTGACACGCTCGCTGATGGCGTTCCTGGTCGACGCCTATCACGAGGACGAGGCGCCGAACGCCAAGGGTGGTGTCGACAAGCGCACTGTCCTGAAGCTCGATCCACGGCTGGCCCCGGTCAAGGCTGCGGTGCTTCCGCTGTCGCGTCATGCCGACCTGTCGCCCAAGGCCCGCGATCTCGCCGCGGAGTTGCGCAAGTCGTGGAACGTCGAGTTCGACGACGCCGGTGCCATCGGTCGGCGCTACCGTCGCCAGGACGAGATCGGAACGCCGTATTGCGTGACGTTGGACTTCGACTCGCTCGAAGATCAGGCCGTCACGATCCGTGAGCGCGACGCGATGACACAGGAGCGCGTGGCACTCACGGAGGTGGGCAACTATCTGGCGACCCGACTCAAAGGTTCGTGATTCCTTCGCTTGCCAGGGCGAGACCTTCGTCGCGCGATGTGGCGCCGACGTAGCCCAATTCGCGTCGGGCCGCCGTGTCGTCGACGGTGAAGGGCCGTCCGATCATGCGCACCATGGTGCGTGACAACGGGGGATCGGTTTCGGAGTTGCGCAGCTTTGCACCGGTCTCCATGATCCGACCGACGTTGAACGCCAATGCATAAGGGACCGAGCGCACACGGTCGATCGAGACATCGTGGATGCGCGCTATCCCGGCGATGAAGTCGCGGAAGGTCATGGTGTCCCGGTCGGCGACGAAGTAGGGGCGGCCACCTCTGCCGCGGTCGAGGGCACATTCCACCGCTTCGATCACATTGTCGACATGCACTGTGCTGAAGAGATATTCGCCGCGATTGATGAACGCGAACTGACCGCTGGCCACCCGGCCGGGGATTTCACGGCCGAACATGTCGCCGGCGCCCCAGATGGCGGGGGGACGGATCGCCAGTGCGCGGAAACCAGGACGGTCGGCTGCCAATACGTCGGCCTCCGCGGTGGCCTTGCTGGCGATATAGGCCGAAAAACTGGACGGATAGGTCGGCGCGGACTCGTCGACGTCGCGCAGCGCAGAGCCCCGGTCGTCCATGACGACAGCGCCGGCACTGAGATAGACGAATGTGGTGGCACCAGCGTTCTGGGCTGCTGCGAGCAGCGCCCGCGTGCCGTCGACGTTGGTGCCGAAGTAGCGATCACGACGACCCGCGAAACGGAAATAGGCGGCCGCGTGCACGACGGCGTCGACGGACGGCAGCGCGATGTCGGCCGGTGCGTCGAGGTCGACGGCCACGGGCGTGGCGCCGAGGGCTTGCACGGCGTCGGCTGATGTGTCGGACCGTGCGATCGCGAACACCTGATGCCCGTCGCCGGTCAACCGCCGTATGAGACGGCTTCCGACGAATCCGGACCCGCCGGTGGCGAGAATCTTCATGATTGTTTTCCTTTCGGGTGGGGACGGCAGATCGCACGCAGGGCGTCGTCGCGAAGACGCGCGATCATGTCGGGATGCGGCGTGCGGTCCCACGCCGGCGTGTACAGCGACGCGGCGGCGTGGGCTGAGGCCCACGCGAGTTCGACGGCCGCGTCGGCGTCCATGGCGAGACGGTCTGCGTCAGCCACTGCTTGGATCTGTAGCCGCAGGAGTTCGCGCGCCTGGTCGGCGGCGGGGATATCGGCGCCCTGAAGCACCCGAGCCACCATCGCCGAGTACAGGCGGGGCCGTTCGGCCGCGAAACGCACGTAGTTGTCCCAGCCATCGCGCAGCCCGATCGCTGGGTCGGGCGCTGCCTCCACCGCTGCCTTGTGAGCGAGGAATTCCGCAAAAGCCTGGGCGATCGCCGCGCTGAGCAGACCGTTGATACTGCCGAAGTAGTGGTAGAGGGTCGGGGCGGTGACGCCGGCGATGTCGCACACCGCGCGCGTCGAGAACTGGTCCTGGCCGTCCCGCTCGAGAACCTGCAGTGCGGCGGCAAGGAGTTTGGTACGACTGTCCACCCAGACGACTATAGCGTCGATATATTTAAATGTAAAGGTGATACTATATCGACGTTATACTTAATGTCCGAGCGACCGTCCTCGGTCAGAAGCGGCCGCCGCCCCCGCTGTAGCTTCGGCCCGACGACCGCGACGAGCCCCCGAACGACGACGGACGGCCCAGCCCACGCCCGCCGCCGAAGCCCCCTCCGAATCCGCCCCGCATCGCGCCGCCGAGGATGTTGCCGATCAGGATGCCTCCGATCACCGCACCCATGTCGGAACTGCCGCCGCCGCCCCAGGTGCCGCCGCCGCCACCCCATCCGCTGAATTGCTGCTGTGCGGCGTGAACGTCGTTGTTGGCCAACGATTGTGCCTGTGCGGCAAGGGTCGACGCGCCATTGGCGTGTGCGATGGCCTCGCTGAGATTGGTCTCCTTCTTGTCCTGGGCGGCCTGCAGTTGCCGGACCGCCTCGGCCAGCCGCGTGCGCGCCTCGGGCCCGATGCTGCCGCGGCGCGTGTCGATGAAATCGGAGACACCGCGCACCCGCGACTGGGCGGTCATCAGTGCCTGGTCGTAGGCGCGGCTCATCCGCTCGACCGCAGCGCGCTCTTCTGCGACGCCGGCCAGCAGCAGGTCGAGGTCTGCGTCGGCCTTCGTCAGCCGGGTGAAGGCGCCGAGGGGATCGGAGTTACCGGTGTGCTGCGCATCGGCGACGGCCTTGCTCGCCGTATCCCGGGCCGCCTCGAGCTCGGCCCGGCGAGCGGTGCTGCTCTGCTGCAGTTGTGTTGTCGCAGCGGCGATGCCGTTCTGGATATCTGCGATCGCCGCGGGCAGCGAGGCCACCGCACGGTTGATGTCACTGCCCACCGAATCAATCGCATCGAGCAGCATCCTGGCCTGTCCCAGCGACGACTCGGCGGCCCGAACCGCATCGACGAGCCCCATCTGCTGACCCGCCGGACGGGCCACGAGAGCCCTTGCGGCGCTGATGGTCTGGTCTGCGAATGTCAGGCGCTCTTTGGCGGCACCGACGTTGTCGGCGACGGAGGCCAGTGCGGACGCGTCGAACTGGGTGTGCAGCGCGGCGAGTGCCTGTTCGGCTGGACCGAGCCGCGCGGTCAGATCGACCATCTGCTGGGTCAGACCGTCGAGCCGGGTCGGCGCGTTGATGACGAGGTCGCGGAGTTGCTCGAACGCCTCGCCCTGGGCCTCCAGTTCATCGTCGGCGCGGGCGGCTGCCACGATGGACCGGGTCAGCAGATCGCGGCGTTGCTGCACGGTCTCCGGTACGGCGTCGTCCAGAATCTGGCGCACGTTGAAGGCCTGCGCCAACGCGGTGCGTGCGTTGTCGACGGCGCGGGTGAAAGGCGCCGTCCGGTCGGGGCCGAACTCCTCGACGGCCAAAGCCAGTTCGCCCTCGCTGGTGCGCACCGCGTTGTCGACGTCGACCACGATCGCCTTGCTCAGATCGTCGAGCGCATCCAACGGCACGGACGCCAGCGCGTTCGGATCCGCAGGGTTGACGCGACGCGCGGCCTCGAACTGTGCAGCGCGCAGACGGCGTCGACGCCTTCGCGCCCACCACAACAGCATGACCAGCGCCGCCGCCAGCACGGCGAAGATGAAGAGCAGTGTCAGCCATGACATCCCGCCGCCCGACGACGACCCCGGCCTCGCCGAGGTCTCGATCCCGTCGGCGGCCGCCACGGCCGCGCCGGCGAAGTCACGATTCCGCAGCGCGGGCTCGATGACATTGGTCTGCAGGGACTGCGCTGCGCTCTGCGGCATGATCGCGGTCGGCACCTGGAAGGCGTAGGCCCGCTCGCTTGTAGCGATGGCCAGTAGGGCGTCGCGGTCGCCGAAGTCACTGAGCTGCATGGTGGTTCGTGCCCAGCCCGGTGCGCTCTGACCGAAGGAGTCTACGTAGACCACCCACAGCCGGACCCGCTGCTCTTCGTAGAGCTGTGTCAGCGCGTCCTCGACCTGGATGAGTTGCTCGGGCGAGAGCGCGTCCGCCCGGTCGGTCACGTAATCGGGGACGCGGAACGGTGGCTCGGCGGACGCCCCCGGTGCACAGAGAAGTCCAACGACCACGACGGCGAGGAGCATGTTGAGCAGGCGGGCGACGCGCATGCTCGCCAATCTAATGCGGCCCAACCCTATGGCTGCGATTACCGGGCCGATCTGCCTGGCAGACTGTGCGTCGGTGTCCACTGATCTCACGCCACGTGATCCCTACAGCGAGTTCGACCGTCAGCGCCTGGTGGTCGAGCTGCCCAAGGGTGCCGCGCTACCGGGCACAGGAACCGAACACCGCACCGATTTCGCGCGTGACCGCGCGCGTGTCCTGCATTCCGCGGCGCTGCGGCGCCTCGCCGACAAGACACAGGTGGTCGGTCCCCGCCAGAGTGAGACGCCCCGCACCCGGCTGACACATTCGCTCGAGGTCGCCCAGATCGGCCGTGGGATGGCGGTGGGGCTGGGAGCAGATCCGGATCTGGTCGACCTGGCGGGCCTGGCGCACGACATCGGTCATCCGCCCTACGGGCACAACGGCGAGCGAGCACTCAATCAGCTGGGCGAGGCCTGCGGTGGCTTCGAAGGCAACGCGCAGAACTTCCGGATCCTCACCCGGCTGGAGCCGAAAGTCCTGGTGCGCGAACATCGTCAGGAACGAAGTGCCGGGCTGAATTTGACGAGAGCGGCGCTGGACGCGGTGACGAAGTATCCGTGGTTCCGCGCGCCCGAGGGCGGCAAGTTCGGGTTCTACGCCGACGACGCCGAGGCGGCGGCATGGATGCGCGGCGACGCGCCCGACCGAAGGTCGTGCCTGGAGGCGCAGATCATGGACTGGGCCGACGACGTCGCCTACTCGGTGCACGACGTGGAGGACGGCGTCATCTCGGGGCGCATCGACCTGCGGGTGTTGGCCGACGATGACGCCGTCAACGCGCTGGGACGGCTCGGCCAGTCCCACGGCATGGGCGGTGGTTTGGCGGCGGCCGACCTCGTCGAGGCGGCCGACAGGCTCTCGGTGCTGCCCGCGGTCGCCGCGGTCGGCAAGTACGACGGCACGTTGTCGGCGTCGGTGGCGCTCAAGACGATGACGAGCGAGCTGGTCGGACGGTTCGCGTCGTCGGCTATCGCCGCGACCCGTCACGCCACGGGTCCAGGCAGGCTGGTCCGTTACCGAACCAATCTCGAGGTTCCCACTGTGGTGCGCGCCGAGGTCGCGGTGCTGAAGATCCTGGCTCTGCAGTTCATCATGTCCGACCCGAAACATCTCGATCTGCAGGCGCAGCAGCGTGACCGGGTCGAGGCCGTCGTCGAGTTCATCCTGTCCGGCGCACCCGCGACACTGGACCCGTTGTTCGTCCCGGAGTTCAACGCGGCCCACGACGACGCCGCGCGACTGAGAGTGGTCATCGACCAGGTGGCATCACTCACCGAAGGTCGGCTGGAGCGGCTCGAACCCGCGTAATCACATCCGTTGCGGCCTCTAGACTGTCCAGGTGGCGGCCGAAGTGACTCGAGGACGGGGCAGGATCCCCGATCGGGACATCGCCGCCATCCGCGAACAGGTCAGCATCGAAGACGTCGTCGGCGACTACGTTCAGCTTCGGCGCGCGGGAGCCGACTCTTTGAAGGGCCTGTGCCCCTTCCACGACGAGAAGTCCCCGTCGTTCCACGTGCGGCCCAACCACGGTCACTTCCACTGCTTCGGTTGCGGGGAGGGTGGAGACGTCTACGCGTTCCTGCAGAAGATCGAGCACGTCAGCTTCGTCGAGGCCGTCGAGTTGCTCGCCGACCGGGTGGGCTACACCGTCACCTATACCGGGGCGTCCAACACCAACGTCCAGCGCGACCGGGGCAGCCGCAGCAGATTGCTCGCCGCCAACGCCGCAGCACAGGAGTTCTATGCCGAAGCGCTGCGCAGCGAGGAGGCCGCACCGGCGCGCCAGTATCTCCGAGAACGCAACTTCGACGCCGCCGCGGCCGCCAAATTCGGCTGCGGGTTCGCCCCGTCCGGGTGGGACACGCTGACAAAGCACCTGCTACGCAAGGGATTCGAGTTCAAGGAACTCGAGGCGGCAGGTTTGTCGAGAGAAGGGCGCCGCGGTCCGATGGATCGCTTCCACCGCCGCCTGCTGTGGCCGATCCGCGCCAGCGGCGGCGAGGTCATCGGATTCGGGGCGCGCCGGATCTTCGCCGACGACCCGATGGAAGCCAAGTACGTCAACACCCCCGAGACGGTGCTGTACAAAAAGTCCTCCGTGCTGTTCGGCCTGGACATGGCCAAGCGCGACATCGCCAAGGCACACCGCGCCGTCGTCGTCGAGGGCTACACCGACGTGATGGCCATGCACCTGGCCGGTGAGACGACCGCCGTGGCCTCCTGCGGTACCGCGTTCGGTGACACCCACCTGGCGCTGCTGCGCCGACTGATGATGGACGACAACTGGTATCGCGGCGAGTTGATCTTCGTGTTCGACGGTGATGCGGCGGGCCAGGCCGCCGCGCTGAAGGCCTTCGACGGTGATCAGCAGGTGGCGGGGAAGTCGTTCGTGGCGATCGCCGCCGACGGGATGGATCCGTGCGACCTGCGGTTGAAGTCGGGAGACGGCGCGCTGCGCGACCTGGTCGCGCGCCGGATTCCGATGTTCGAGTTCGCGGTGCGCAGCTTGATCCCGAGCGGCGACGTTCTCGACAACGAACCGCAGGCTCAGGTTGACGCCCTGCGCCAGTGCGTACCACTGGTGGCCAGGATCCGCGATTACGCGCTGCGCGACGAGTATGCGCGCCGTCTTGCGGGCTGGACGGGCTGGCGCGACGAAAGTCAGGTGCTGACCCGGGTTCGTGAGGAGGCGACCAAGCGCGGGATGCCGGACAGGGGCCGGCGGCGCGCCGCAGCGACCGAGTCGGCGCCTGCAGCCCGCGGGGCGGCTGCGGCGGCACCGGTGATGGCCCGTCCCGACCCCGCAGATCCGACGCTGTGGCCGCAGCGCGAGGCCCTCAAGTCGGCGTTGCAGTTCCCGGCACTGGCGGGTCCGGTGTTCGATTCACTGGCCGCCGAGAGCTTCACCCATCCCGGTTACACGGCGGTGCGGGCCGCGATCGAGGCCGCCGGCGGGACATCGTCGGGCAAGACGGGGGCGGAGTGGATCGAGGCGGTGCGGGAGCAGACCTCGTCGCCCCAGGCCGCCACCCTGGTCAACGAGTTGGGTGTCGAGGCGATCAATGCCGACGACGAGCAGCTGCCGCGCTATATCGGCGGTGTGATCGCCAGGCTGCAGGAAGTGTGGATCGGACGCCAGATCGCCGAGGTGAAGTCGAAGCTGCAGCGGATGTCACCGGTGGAGCAAGGCGACGAATATCACGCGCTGTTCGGTGACCTGGTGGCCATGGAGGCCTACCGCCGCAGCTTGCTGGAGCAGGCCAGCGGTAACGACCTCACTGCGTGATTCCGATAGGGAGGTTATGGTTATGCTGCTGCAATCCGTCGGGGAGAAGGTGGGCGTCTGTGTCTGTTAACGAGCTGGTGACCGCGATCCAGACAAACAAGTCTCGGGTGATCGCTTCGGCCATCGCAGCCGCTGCTGTCGCTCTTCCGCTGTACGCGTCCCTGACCACGGCCGATACCGAGGTCACCGCCGCGCCGCGGTGCCTCGCGTGGTTCGGCAACCAGGCCGACGGCCACTGCCTGTCCTACTCGAATGGCAGCGGCGTCACCGTCGGGTCGCCGAACGTCGGCTTCGGGGAGAACGGTTTCGGGGTCTACACCGGACCGCTGCTGCCCGGCACCACGATCAGCCAGGGCGTGGGCCAGTGGGGCAACTGAGCTAGAACTTTTTCTTCGCCATCGACTCCGGCTCCAGAACTTCGGTGCCGGAGTCGATGTGTGTCAGCTTCACCATCGCTGGGTCCGGGGACACCCGCTCGGCGATTTTGCGTCGCCCCGCCTCGATGACGGCTTTGGCGGCAGGGCTACCGGTGACGGCACGATAGGTGCCCGAGATCTGCTCGAAACGCCGCCTGCCGGCCTTCGTTCCCAGCACGTAGCCGACAGCCGCTGCCGCGACATACCCGATCACAGGGGCCCTCCAGGGTTGCGTTGGTGGTTGACTCTTGATGTCCATCCTGCCTCACGCGGTGGGCGCGGCGCCCATCCGGCGACGCATTGGCACGCGCGAGCCGACGTAGGCTAGAGTGCTCTCTGGCCCGCGGCGCAGACCGCGGGAGGGCAATCCCCTGTAGCTCAATTGGCAGAGCATTCGGCTGTTAACCGAAGGGTTGCTGGTTCGAGTCCAGCCGGGGGAGCCACCTTCCACCGCCGCTCCGCACCCTGTCGTTGCGTGAGTGGGAGATCGCCTGACGCAACGTCTTTCGTACTGCCGCAGCAGAACCCTCGCCCGTGAGCCTGCTTATCCTGGGGGGCATGCGATTTCCGCGCCCGCACATCCGGCACCTGGCACCGGTCTTGCTGATCCTCGGTTTGACGGTCGCCGGATGCGGCTGGAGCCCGCCGGCTCCGGCGCCCACCAGCTCGGCGGCGGCACCCGAGTGCGGGCCCGGCCCGAGCGCACAGGACGTCGAGGCAGAGTTCGCGCTGCTGCCACCTGCGCCGTGGCGCGAAGTATCGAGAGGCAACGCCGCCGACTGCCGGCTGCAATGGGTGGTGGTGACCTCGGGCGACCAGCCCGACAGCCTGCAGCAGGTGCTGTTCTTCGACGACGGGGCGCCTGTCGGGTCACCGACGATGGATCCGCGGCCCTACATCACGGTCACCCCGCAAGGGGAACGGGACGCGGTCGTGCAGTATCAGTGGAACCAGGGGCAGGATGAACCGTGCTGCCCGACCGGTATCGGCACCGCGCGGGTCACCCTCGAAGAGGGCAGGCTGACGGTTCTCGACCCGATTCCCAACTCCTGACAATTTTCAGATGACGCCCGCACTGGTTGCGTTCTGCGGGGTGTGTTCGTCGGCGTCGGGGATGTGCTCGGGGTGGAGCATCTCGGCGTAGCGAAGCTGCTCGGGGATGCCGAAGCCGTCGACGAGCAACTCGGCGTACGGACGCAACCGCCGGCAGCGGTCGTTGATGCCCCGCGTTACCGCTTTGGCGCGTTCGGTGGACAGGAAGCGGTGCTCGACGAACCACGCCTTGTCCTCCTCGATCACCGAGAGCGCGTACAGATCGCACACCATGCCCAGGATCTCGCGGGCCGTCCGGTCCTCGCAGGACGCGATGCCCGCCACGAACGCCTCGAGAATGATGCGATCGATATGAGCTTGGGCGACGTGGAGCACATGGTCCTGCACCGAGTTGAACGCTTCGAAGGCACTCATCTCTTTGGACTTGCTCTGCAGCCGACGCGCGACCGAGGCGAGCATGTACTCCTCGCGGTCCTCGAACATCTTCACCTGGGTGCCGCGGTTGAAGAGGCTGCCCTCTTCCTCGTTGTCCTCGCGGGTGTCCAGGATGGTCTGCATGATCGTCTGTGCCGCAGTGCGTTTCATCACCCGCTCACCGGCGAAGCGGGCTGCGAAGCCCACCCATTCCACCGGGCTCATGCCCTTGATGTCGTCGGCGTACGCGGTCAGCAATTCCTTGGCCACCAGCTGGAAGAGCACGTGGTTGTCACCCTCGAAGGTGGTGAACACGTCGGTGTCGGCTTTCAGCGCGATCAGCCGGTTCTCGGCCAGATAGCCTGCGCCACCGCAGGCCTCGCGGGCTTCCTGGATGGCGCGGGTGGCGTGCCAGGTGTTGGCGGCTTTCAGGCCGGCTGCGCGGGATTCCAGCTCGCGTTGCTCCTCGGGGTCGGGGTCGTCGGCGGTCTGCAGTTCGTGGCACTTGGCCACCAGTTCGTTCTGGGCGAACTGCAGCGCGTAGGAGCGGGCGATCAACGGGAAAAGCCTGCGCTGATGTACCAGATAGTCCATCAGCAACACTTCGCCGCCGTCGGGATCGGAGAACTGCCTGCGCTCCAACGCATATCGCGTGGCGATGTCGAGAGCAACGCGGGCCGCGGCGCCTGCGCTGCCGCCGACGGTGACCCGCCCGCGGATCAGGGTGCCCAGCATCGTGAAGAAGCGACGGTTCGGGTTTTCGATGGGGGAGCTGTAGGTGCCGTCGGGCGCCACGTCGGCGTACTTGTTGAGCAGGTTCTCCCGCGGAATACGGACCTGGTCGAACTGGATGCGGCCGTTGTCGACGCCGGGCAGCCCGCCTTTGTAGTGGCAGTCCGAGGTCGTGACCCCCGGCAGGTCCTCACCTTTACTGTCACGGATCGGCACCACAAAGCAGTGCACCCCGTGCTTCGTGCCGTCGGGGGTGATCAGCTGTGCGAAAACGGCTGCCACGCGGGCGGTTTGGGCGGCCCCACCGATGTAGTCCTTGCGGGACGTGGGTGTGGGGGAGTCGATGATGAATTCCTGAGCGGCGGGGTCGTACGTGGCCGTCGTCTCCAGGGACTGCACGTCGCTGCCATGGCCGGTCTCGGTCATCGCGAAGCAGCCGAGGAGGTCAAGGTCGATGAGCTTCTTGACGTACGCCTCATGGTGTCGTTCGGTGCCGAGATTTTCGATGGCACCCCCGAACAGTCCCCACTGCACGCCGGCCTTCACCATCAGGGACAGGTCGCTCATTGCGAGCATCTCGATCTGCGTCACGGCGGCGCCGACGTCGCCGTTGCCGCCGTGCTCCTTCTTGAAGCCGTCCTCGGCGGCGCCGCGCGACGCCATGATCCTCATCTGCTCAGCCACTTTCGTGCGGGCGATGACGGTATTCGGGGTGTAGTGCGGTCGGAAGATCTCGCTGGTGAGTTCTAGGCGCAGCCTGTTCTTGACGTCCCGGAAGCGGCCGTCGAGAGTGTTCCGCAGATGCTCCGCAGTGGTGGTCATATCTCGACGGTAGCCGCAGATGAGGCCGCGCAAACTGTGATGTCACAAACCCAGGTGATCCTCAGTTCTTGGGCAGTCACGCGCGGGTGTTCAATCATCCGCATGACGCAGTCAGCAGAGGGCCCCCGCTCGCCGACCGGCAGGCCTCACGTCGCTGATCACAAGCACGCCGACGTCAGCGGGGGTTGGTTGCGGGCGGCCACCTTCGGTGCGATGGACGGTTTGGTGAGCAACACCGCTCTGATCGCGGGTGTCGCCGCGTCGGCGAGCGCTCACACGGTCGTACTCAGCGGGGTCGCCGGACTGCTTGCCGGCGCGTTCTCGATGGCGCTGGGCGAGTACACCTCGGTGACGACGGCCAACGAGCAGATCGAATCCGAGGTCAAGGTCGAGAGGCGGGCATTCCGCAGGGATCCGCGAGCTGAGCAGGCTGAGCTGACGGCGATGCTGACCGAGATGGGAATGACGCCCCAGACGGCGGCCAAGGCCACCGAGGAGATCCACCGCGACGAGACGAAGGCGATGAACTTCCATCTCGCTCAGGAGCTCGGGGTGGATCCGCGGGAGAAGCCGTCGCCGTGGGTGGCGGCGATCTCGTCGTTCCTGATGTTCGCTACGGGTGCCATCATCCCGCTGATTCCGTACCTGCTCGGGTTCGAGTCGCTGTGGGCCGGATTGGCGTGCGGCGGGGTGGGCCTGCTGCTTGCCGGCGGCGCCGCGGCGAGATTCACGCGTCGCCCGGTCGTGGGGGGCGCGCTGCGCCAGCTGGTTCTCGGGCTGGCGGCCGTCGGCGCTACGTATCTGGTCGGCTACCTCATCGGCACGACGGTCACCTGATTTAGCGGCGCCTGCCGAAACCCTTGAGCAGCAGGGTGGTTCGCCGACGTGGTCGTGGTCAGGTTCCGACGGTGACGGCTGCGGCCTCGTCGCTGAGTTCGTCGACCTCGGATTCCGGTGCGTCGACCTGGGTGAGATGTCCGCGCATGCAGAACAGCACCAGCGCTGCCAGCAGCACCGCACCGGCGCCGACCCAGAACGGTAGGTGCACGCTCACCTGTTCGCCGAGGACTCCGGCGAGCCACGGCGCGGCAGCGGCGCCGCCGAAGCGCATGAAGCTGTACGCGGCAGACGCGACGCCGCGATCGACGGGGGCGGCCTTCATGACGGTTTCGGTGATGAGGGTGTTGTTGATGCCGATCCACAGCCCGGCCACTACGACGCAGGACGCGAGGACGACCTTGTCGTCGGTCCACACCGCCATCGCCGCCAGCGTCGCGGTCATCAGCAGCAGATTGACGACCAGTGTCGGCACGGTACCGAATCGGTGCTGCAGCCGCGGCGCGACGAAAACCGATGTGCACGCAAGCGCGAGGCCCCATCCGAAGAAGATCAGGCCGATCTCGCGCGCGCCGAGATCGAGCGGGAACGGCGTGAACGCCAGCAGCGTGAAAAAGCCGAAGTTGTAGAGAAGTGCGGTCAATCCGACGCCGAAGAGCCCGCGGTGACGCAGCGCGCGGAACGGATCAGCCAGTGTGGTGGCGCGTTCGGCGCGCGGTGTGGCAGGGAGCAGGAACGCGGTCACGACGAGGGCGAGTGCCATCAGCGCGGAGACGCCGAAGAACGGTCCTCGCCACGAGATGGAGCCGAGGACGCCACCGACGAGCGGTCCGACAGCGATGCCGAGGCCGAGCGCCGCTTCGTAGAGGATGATGGCCTGCGCGACTGACCCGCGGGCCGAGTTGACGATGGTCGCCAGTGCGGTGGCGATGAACAGCGCGTTGCCCAGCCCCCACAGCGCTCGCCAGCCGACGATGCCGGTCACGCTGTCGCTCAGTCCGGCAAGCCCGGCGCCGGCGATGATGATGACCAGTCCCAGCAGCAGCGTTCGCTTCGGTCCGATGCGGCTCGCCACCACGCCGGTGATCAGCATCGCAACACCCATGACGGCCATATAGCTGGTGAACAGAAGGGACACCTGTGAGGGCGATGCGTTCAGGTTGTCGGCGATCGGTTTCAGAATCGGGTCCACCAGTCCGATTCCCATGAACGCGACGACGGAGGCGAATGCGACGGCCCAGACGGCCTTAGGTTGGGATCGAAGCATAGGAGGACTATATAGAAACGCTATGGATCTGCTCAAATGGGCGGGGCGTGAACATGCCCACGGTCGGGTCGGGCATCGGGCGGACGTCCGCGCGTTCGCAGACTCTCAGCGATTTGCGACGCTCGGGGTGGTGGCGTCTTCGATGATGCGCTTCATGATCACGACGGCCTGGGCCAGGCATTCGCGGTCGGTGTCGGACAGCTGCTCCAGATAGGGGTCGACCGCCGCGCCGCGATCGGTGCGCGCCTGACGCAGTGCGGCGACTCCCTCGGCCGTGATCCGGATCAGTACCGCGCGAGCGTCATTGGGGTCGGCTGCACGGGTGACCATCCCGGCGTCTTCGAGGCGCCGCACCTGGGTCGTCATCGTCGGCTGAGAGCAGTGGTCGAGCGCGGCCAGATCGGAGATGCGCGCCTCCCCTCTGTCCTCGATCGTGGACAATAGACGTGCCTGCGCGAACGGAACCGGCATCCGCAGCCGCTGGTTGGCGAGCCGGTTGATCCGAGCCACCACGGCGAGCAGGTCTGATCCGAGAGTCGACGACATTCCCCCATATTTACATAGGTTTACTATGTTTTTCAAATGTGGTCCAGGCGCGGAGTGTCGCCGGTCACAACCTCGGAGGGTCGTCGGCTCCCAGACGACTGGCAGAATCGAGAAATGACCGCCGCCGGCCCGGAGAGCGCACCTCGACGGACGGGACCGCTGCAGCCGGTGGAGCTCGCCCAGGCCGCTGTGATGGCGGCGCTGTGCGCGGCTATCGCGATCATCGCCGTTGTCGTGCCGTTCGCCGCGGGTCTTTCCCTTGTCGGCACCGTCCCGATGGGGCTGCTGGCCTACCGCTACCGGTTGCGGGTCCTGCTGGCCGCGACCGTGGCGGGTGGTCTGATCGCCTTCCTCATCGCCGGCATGGGCGGCTTCATGACGGTCATCAACTGCGCCTACATCGGCGGTCTGACCGGCATCGTCAAGCGCCGCGGGCGCGGTACACCGACAGTCCTCTTCTGCGCCCTGGTGGCAGGTGCGCTGTTCGGGCTGGCGACGGTCGCCGCGCTCGGTGTGTTGAGCCGCCTGCGCAACCTCATCTTCGAATCGATGACCGCGAACATCACCGGCCTGGCCGCCGTCATCGAGCGGATCCCCGGCCTGGAACCGTTCGCTGAACGTCTCACCAGAGATTTCGCCACGGCGCTGCACTACTGGCCCTTCGTCTTCTTCGCCGCCGGGGTTTTCAGCATCACCTTCGTCAGCCTTGTCGGCTGGTGGGCGCTGTCGCGAGTGATGAAGCGGCTGGTCGGCGTTCCCGACGTGCACAAGCTGGAGGCATCGACCGATACCGGGGTGATCGCGCCGATTCCGCTGGAACTGACCGACGTCCGCTTCCGCTACCCCAATTCAGTGCACGACGCGCTCGGTCCGGTGTCGCTGGAGGTGCAGCCGGGTGAACACATCGCGGTCACCGGAGCCAACGGTTCCGGCAAAACGACGCTGATGCTGGTGCTGGCTGGCCGTGAACCGACGGCTGGGACGATCAAGCGCCCCGGCGCTGTCGGGTTGGGCAGACTCGGCGGCACCGCAGTGGTGATGCAGCACCCCGAGAGCCAGGTCCTCGGCACCCGCGTCGCCGACGACGTCGTGTGGGGTCTGCCGCCGGGCACCGATACCGATGTGGAGCAGCTGCTCACCGAGGTGGGCCTCGACGGGCTGGCAGAACGGGACACCGGCGGTCTGTCCGGAGGTGAACTGCAACGCCTCGCCGTCGCTGCGGCGCTGGCCCGCGAGCCGTCGCTGCTGATCGCCGACGAGGTGACCAGCATGGTCGATCAGGACGGCCGCGACGGGCTGATGACGGTGTTGTCCGGCCTGACGAAGCGCCACCGCACGGCACTGGTGCACATCACCCACTACAACGACGAGGCCGACGTCGCCGATCGGACGGTGGGGCTGGCCGGCCACGGCGCAGCCGCCGACAACAGCGAGATGGTGCAGACGGCGGAGGCGCCGCCGGCGACACCGCAGGTCGACACCCCGCGCGGTGAACCCGTGCTGGAGATCAACGGTGTCGGACACGAGTACGGCAGCGGGACCCCGTGGGCGAAAACAGCGTTGGACGGCGTCGATTTCGTCGTGCACGAGGGTGACGGGGTCTTGATTCACGGTCTCAACGGCTCCGGTAAGTCAACCTTGGCATGGATCATGGCCGGGTTGATCGTGCCCACCACCGGAACGTGTCTGCTCGACGGGAATCCGGTGTCCGATCAGGTCGGTGCGGTCGCCATCTCGTTCCAGGCGGCGCGCCTGCAGCTGATGCGTAGCCACGTCGCGCACGAAATCGCCTCCGCTGCCGGCTTTTCGGTGCGCGACCGCGACCGGGTCATCGCGGCGCTCGGTACCGTCGGCCTCGATCCGGGGCTGGCTACGCGGCGCATCGATCAGCTCAGCGGCGGACAGATGAGACGAGTGGTGCTGGCCGGTCTGCTCGCCCGTTCACCCCGCGCGCTGATTCTCGACGAGCCGCTGGCCGGGCTCGACGCGGCGTCACAGCGGGGGCTGTTGCGTCTGCTGGAGGACCTGCGCCGGCGGACCCGTCTCACCGTCGTCGTCATCTCCCACGACTTCGCCGGGCTGGAGAATCTGTGCCCGCGCATCCTGCACCTGGAGAACGGAGTGCTCGCGACGGCACCGACGGCGGCGGGAGGAATGGCATGACCGCGGCCGCGAAACCGCGCAAACCCCGCAGGCAGGTGGTGCTGTTGCGGCCGGTGCCGGGGCGCACGGCGATCCATGAACTGTGGGCGGGCTCCAAGTTGCTCGTCGTGGCGGGCATCGGTGTGCTGCTGACCTTCTACCCGGGCTGGGTGCCGATCGGCGCCGTGGCCCTGCTCGTCTTCGTCGCCGCGAGGATCGCCCGCATTCCGCGCGGAGTCCTGCCGACGATCCCGGGATGGCTGTGGGGGCTTCTCCTCCTGGGTGCGGTCACGGCGACCTTCGCAGGCGGAAGCCCCGAGTTCGGCGTGGGTTCGGTCACCGTCGGTCTCGGCGGTCTGCTGAACTTCTTGCGCATCACCGCGTTGTCGATCGTCCTTCTGGGATTGGGCGCGATGGTGTCGTGGACCACGAATGTCGCCGAGGTCGCGCCCGCAGTCGCCAAACTGGGCCGGCCCTTGCGTCCGCTGCGTATCCCTGTCGACGACTGGGCGGTCACACTTGCGTTGGCGCTGAGGGCGTTTCCGATGTTGATCGACGAGTTCAGCACGCTTTACGCCGCACGCAGACTGCGGCCCGACGACGTCGACGGCGACCGGCGGGCGCGTGGACGGCGGCTGGCCTCCGAGCTGATCGACCTTCTGGCGGCCGCGATCACAGTCGCGCTGCGCCGCGCCGACGAGATGGGCGATGCGATCACAGCCCGCGGGGGAGCGGGTCAGATCTCCGCCGCACCGTCGGGCCCGAAGCGCCGAGACTGGGCCGCCTTCGCTGTCGTCGTCCTCGTGTGCGGGATCGCGCTCGCGCTGGAACTGACGATCCTGGGGACGAGCGGAATCCGAAGCTGATCTACATTGTGAAGGCGTGACAGCCCGAACGATCGACGCGGACTTCCTCGCACTGCCGCGTCACGCACTCGCCGACGCGGCGCTGACCGCGGCCCGGCAGGCGGGAGCAACCTACGCCGACCTTCGCATCCATGCCATCACCACCGAGACCGTGCAGTTGCGCGACGGTGCCCTCGAAACCGCGGTCAGCGACTACGAGATCGGGCTGGCGGTGCGGGTGATCGTCAACGGCACGTGGGGATTCGCGTCCCACGCCGAGCTGGACACCGGCGCGGCCGCCGACACCGCCCGACGTGCCGTACGGGTGGCGACCACCTTGGCCCCGCTCAACGCCGAGCGTATCGAACTCGCCCCCGAACCCGTCTACCGCGACGTCACCTGGGTGTCGAGCTACCAGACCGACCCGTTCGTCATTTCCACCACAGACAAAATCGCGGTCCTGGAGGACTATTCGGGCAGGCTGCTTGCCTCAGACGGCGTGGACCACGTGTCGGCATGGCTGCACACAGCCAAGGAGCAGACGTTCTACGCAGATTCGTTCGGGTCGTCGATCACTCAGCAACGGGTCCGCGTGCTCCCGCGTCTGGACGCCGTCACCGTCGACGCGGCCGCCGGTTCGTTCGACACCATGAGCACGCTGGCGCCGCCGACCGGCCGTGGCTGGGAAGCCGTCGTCGGTGACGAAGCCTGGGACTGGGCCGGTGAACTCGCCGAACTACCGTCGCTGCTGGCCGAAAAAGCCAAGGCGGACAGCGTCGTCGCCGGTCCCACCGATTTGGTCATCGACCCCACCAACCTGTGGCTGACCATCCACGAGTCGATCGGGCACGCCACGGAATACGATCGCGCGATCGGCTACGAAGCCGCCTATGCGGGAACGTCGTTCGCGACACCGGAGAAGCTGGGCCGGATGAAATACGGGTCGCCGGTGATGAATGTGACGGCCGACCGCACCGTCGCACACGGTTTGGCCACCGTGGGCTTCGACGACGAAGGGGTGCGTGCGCAGAGCTGGGATCTGGTGCGCGACGGGCTGTTCGTCGGCTATCAGCTCGACCGGGTTTTCGCGCCGCGGCTGGGTGTCGGCCGGTCCAACGGCTGCTCGTACGCCGACTCCGCGCACCACGTCCCGATCCAGCGGATGGCCAATGTCTCCCTGCAGCCGGGCCCCGACGACATCAGCACCGCCGAACTGATCAGCCGGGTCTCCGACGGCCTCTACATCGTCGGCGACAAGAGCTGGTCGATCGACATGCAGCGCTACAACTTCCAGTTCACCGGCCAACGCTTCTTCCGGATCAAAGACGGCAAGCTCGACGGTCAGGTTCGCGATGTCGCCTACCAGGCCACGACCACTGATTTCTGGGCAGCACTGGAAGCCGTTGGCGGACAGTCGACCTGGCGCCTCGGTGGTGCGTTCAACTGCGGTAAGGCACAACCCGGCCAGGTTGCCGCGGTCAGCCACGGCTGCCCGTCGGCGCTGTTCCGCGGAATCAATGTCCTCAATACTCGCGAAGAGGGCGGGCGATGATCGGCGCACAACTGGTGGTCGAGGTCGCACTGGCCGAAGCGCACCGACTGGGCGGGGCCGACGAGACCATCGTGGTGGTGACCGACCGGGTCGACGCGTCCCTGCGGTGGGCCAACAACACGATGACCACCAATGGCGAATCCACCAGCCGCACCACCACTGTCATTTCGATTGTGCGGCGTGGGGATGACGCCCACGTCGGATCGGTGCGCTCCAGCGCAGTCGCTCCGGCCGTCGTCAGCGATCTGGTGGCCGCGTCGCAGCGGGCGGCCGCGGCTGCGCCGCCGGCGCGGGACAATGCCCCGGCGCTTCCTGGCGGCGACGGACCGCCGGACTGGGACGACGCGATTCCGCGCACCGGCGCCGAGGCGTTCGGCGGGGTCGCGAACTCGTTGACCCGTGGTTTCCGCGGCGGGGACACGCTCTTCGGTTATGCGCGGCACATCATGGAGACGACCTTCGTCGCGACGTCGTCCGGCTTGCGTCGACGGTTCACTCAGCCCAGCGGTTCGGTGGAGATCAACGCCAAGCGCGACGGCGCCAGCGCGTGGGCCGGAGTGAGCACACCCGACTTCATCGATGTGCCAACGGATTCGATGCTCGATGAGCTGGGCACACGGCTGTCGTGGGCGAGCCGCACCGTCGAGTTACCGGCCGGACGGTACGAGACGATCATGCCGCCGTCCACCGTGGCCGACATGATGATCTACCTGACGTGGACGATGGGCGGGCGGGGCGCTCAGGAGGGCCGCACCGCACTGGCGGCCCCTGGCGGCGGC
>NZ_LWCS01000025.1 GCF_001650495.1 Mycolicibacterium iranicum
GCGCACTCGGCCGTTACGAGATGGTGGGATCGATGGGCCGCGTCGGCGCGGCCGGCGACAATGCGGCCATGGAGAGCTTCTTCGCCCTGCTCCAAAAGAACGTGCTCGATCGCCGCCGCTGGCGCACCCGAGAAGAGCTGCGGATCGCGATCGTCACCTGGATCGAACGCACCTACCATCGGCGCCGCCGACAGTCCGGTCTCGGGCGATTGACCCCGATTGAATTCGAAGCAATCATGACCACACCGGCCAGTCAGGCCGCGTGACCGAAACTGTCACCTGATCGTGCAGCAGACCCGGGCGGTGCGCCCTTGCTTTGCGTGAAAGAGAAGCCTGCACCGCGCGTCCTCGTCGGTGACCGACTACCGTCGCGGCCGCCGTACACTTCTAAAGCATGGCTGATGGCGCTGGCGATCTAGTCGGCGAGATGACCGACGCCGATAAGCAGCGAATCTCGGAGCTGCTGGGTCAGATCGGCGGTCCCAACGTCATGTGGGGCTCGGTGAACTACCTCGAAGTGTGGCTGACGGAGCATCGAGTAAGAGCTGAACGCAAGTCGTCGGAACGGCTTACCCGGGCCACGTGGGTGCTCAGCGCAGCGACGGTGGTGCTGGCGCTCGCCACGGTGGCTCTGGTGTTTGCCACCGTAGCCGCCGTGTGACCGACGCCCACCTCAACGTGGTCAATGAGCGACATTGAAGGCGAAGGGCAAAGCGGCACTATTCCGATCGCAGACGCATTCCACTGAGGCACGGTGGCTCGTCACGAACAATCTCTGGACTTACCTAGGATGGGTCGTTCGGCTAGCCCGTAAGGTCGCGGGCTAGCCTGGTCCCTGTTGGCGCTTGCGCTTCAGCTGAGCGTTGCATCCCTCGCACACGAAGGTCATCTGGTCGGACGGCACCTTTTGGACGTGCTGGCATTTGTGGCATCGCACCTTTGTCGTAGCCACCGATGGCATTTCCGGCCGGCTTGGAGGAACTGGCTCCGAACTGGACAAAATTCGGGACTTCGCGGCGGCGAACTCGTCTGCAGAAAGTGCGCCACTCGCGTGCAGCTCCGCAAGCATTTTCAATTGCGTCGCAACGTCGCTACTCGGCTGAGTTGAGTTGGTCCTGCTCTGGTCGGATTTGGTGACGGCAGCTGGCGGTGGGGGTGTTGCTATCAAGTGGTCTGCTGATGCCTGTAGCGATCTAATCGAAGTCAAGAGTCTATTCTCGGGGTTCTTGCTGGTGTAGGTCTTGGTACCTGAATGTTCTCCGGTGATCGTCACGTAGATCACCCCGCGATTGTTACCGGCTGCCAGGGATACCGGGGCTCCGGTGAGTCCGAAGGAAAGGAGCGCGGCGGCTCCGCGTCCCGCGGTGGACTTTCGGCGCATCGAGTCAATATCCGACGAGAAGCCGATTAGGCGGTCTGGCTCGCTGGTGAATATCATTCCCGTAGTCGTAAACGTGCCGTCCCGGTAGAGGGTGAGGGTCGTCCCCCCTTTGTCGATCTTCCCGCTAGCCAGCTCCACCGGCTGTGCTAGTTGCCCAGGCTGGGCTTGCATCCTTAGCTTCGGAAGGTCGTCAATGATGTCTTTGGCCTCTTTAAGGCCGAGGTTTCCATCTGCGTTCTCGCGCAGCGTCTTTATTGCTCCGATTTTTCTGTCTAGCGCGAGCTGGTCGGCGATCCGTCGGCGCACGTCGCGTGGAAGAGCGGACAGCGTCGGGTGACTCGCGTATGGGTCGTCGCCGGGGCCGCCCGACGATAATTCCTGCTCACTCATAACCATTTTGCTCCTGACCCCCAGCGGCACGCACGATGGAGCGAATCATACGGCTCAGGGACTGCCTGGCTGGGCTCATATGAGCTGCCCTAGGTGGCAATCGGCACCGTCTGACCTTGGGCGAGTCCAGTCTGATGGCTCGCAGGTTTAGCACCTTTGGCCCTGTCGGCAGTCATTCGACCAGACACTACAGTTGCTTCGGTTGATCCTTGACACTCCCTAGGTCAGGGAGTTGAGCGTGGCTGAGCAGCGGTATCAGGCTGTGTTGGCGGTGAATCAGCCACGGCGACTGGGCGGTGCCGCCAATGAGCCATCGCTGCGCGCGGATTCACCTCACCCGGCGATTGCGGCGTATCGGTCGGAGACTGTGGACCAGTTGACGACCTGCCACCAGTCGGCGAGGTATTCGCCGCGACGGTTCTGGTGCTTGAGGTAGTACGCGTGCTCCCACACGTCGTTGCCGAGCAGCGGTGTTCCCTTGACGTCGGCGACGTCCATCAACGGGTTGTCCTGGTTCGGTGTGGAGGTGACGGTGAGCTTTCCGTCGGGCTCCACGATCAACCACGTCCAGCCCGAGCCGAATCGTTTGGTTCCGGCTTCGTTGACCGCCGTCTTCATCGCGTCCAGCGAGCCGAACTGTTCATCGATGGCCTGTTGCAACGCCGGAGACGGCTGACCGCCCTGGCCCGGTGCGATCATCGTCGTCCAGAAAAAGGTGTGGTTCCAATGCCCGCCGGCGTTGTTGCGGATCGCAGCGGGCATGGTGCCCGCGGTTGCGACGAGCTGGTCCAGTGACATGCCCTGCGCCGCCGGATCTGCGGCCACCGCGGCGTTGAGCGCGTCCACGTAGGCCTGGTGATGCTTGTCGTGGTGCAAAACCATTGTCTGAGTGTCGATTACCGGTTCCAGCGCGTTAGGCGCATAGGGCAGCGTCGGGAGGGTGAACGCCGGTTGGGCCTGCGCTTGTGGGGAGAGCTGCGTCGCCGAGGCTCCCAACAGAGCAACAGTCAGGGCGGCGACGATCAGCGAAAGGTGGCGGCGCATGGTCGCCTTTCTGTGGGACGTCGAATTCCGAAGGGGAATACCCACTTTCGGATCTTCGTAACGGTGCTAGCCGTGTCCGTCTGTACCGACATCCTGGAGCACCCCGTCGGGCAGCTCATCGGAGTCGAGGGTTTCGTCGGATTCGGACTGCGGTTTGTCGGCTGACTCGGAGCCCTGACGGCTCTGGCGTCGCGCGTCCAGCAGGGCCTCGACAGCGAGCACGAGGAGCAACGAGACGCCGAACACCGGATAGATCACGCCCAAGACGACCGCGATGATCGTGACGACGAGTTTGGCTCGTTTGGGTGTGTCGGCTTTGGTGGAGGCGCGCGCACGGCTCGGCACTCCCGCCCCGCCCGGCGGCTTGCTCTTCCACCACATCAGCAGTCCGGTGCCGATCATGATCCAGATGCCCAGGCACGCAACCGTCGCCGAGATGCGGGTCAGCACGCCCCATTGATTGCCCATGTGCATCGCGATGCCGAAACTGGTCGCATTGCCCAGGGCGCCGCTCTGCTCGGCGGTGGCGTTGGCGATCGTCTCTCCCGTGAATTGGTCCAGATACAGCGTGCGCTGCTCGGACAGCTTCTGCGGCCAGGCGTTGACGACGGCGTAGCTGCCGTAGGTGGTCTGGTCGCCTTCGGTGGAATCCGACGGCGGAATGATCGCGTAGCCGGGAACCATGTTCTCGCTCTTGGCGATTCGGTCGATGTCCTCGAACGGCAGCGTCGCGGGCAGTCCGTCGGGCGGAGCGGATGCCGGGATGGCCTCGTCGGTGGCGGCCCATGCGATGCGCCTGCCGAGGCGGTCGTAGTCGCCGAGTTGGGCCGGCGTGGACGCGGCTTCGACTTCGCTCGACGGGGTGACGGTGGCGCTGAACGCCCGCCAGTTCTCACCCCAGTACCGCGACCAGGTCAGACCAGAGAGGATGTAGCAGAACAGGATAACCGCGATGACGACGCCGGTCAGTGCATGCACATCGCGCCAGCGGATACGTCCACCTTTGCCCCAGCGGACCGTGAAGAGAGGTTTGGCGCTTTCGATGGCGCGGGGCCACCACAGGTAGATGCCGCTGGCCAGCAGGACCAGGATCCAGCACGCGGTGAGCTCCATCCACAGGTTGCCGACGCCGACGGGAATTGTGGCGTCCGGGTAGGCCTCGGAATCGATGAGATGACCCAGCGACGGAAGGTTGATCTGGGGTCCGTCGTTGCCGAACATCCGGTGCACGTTGTTGGCGAAGCCGATCAGACCCGAGAGCGCCTCACGCTGACCGAGATACGCGCCGGTGTAGGGGTCAATGAAGACCTGGGTGAGATTGGCCTCCCCGTGCGGGTAGGTCTTCGCGTCGGGGGCCACGAAGTCGACGCGCGTGGAGCGGTCCGGAGACGCCGGCGGCGTCACCGCGTCGAACGCGTAGTCGGGTCCGACCTGCTGCTCGGCAGTTGAAATCTGCTGATCCAGCGGAACGGTCTGTGGGCCCTGGTTGACGTGGATGAGGTCCCGGTTCAGAAGCGAATCCAGCGGCCCGGTGTAGAGAATCACCAAGCCCGACAACGACAGCACGATCAACACCGGTGCGGTGAACAGGGCCACCCAGAAGTGCAGCCGCCACATGCGGCGCAGTACCGCGGAATCGCCGCGCCGCTTCGTCATCACCGGAGTCGCCATGTCGCCCTCTCATGCAGCGCCGCGGGCTGTGCGGCGCGTTCGAGGCGTTAGTCGGATGCGACGGGTAAAAGTTCCCGGGACTTCAGCCGGTGCGGTCGGTGCGCCGCACCGCGGCCATGAGGTCTTCACGGGCCCGCGCCACGCGGGACCGGATGGTGCCCACCGGGCAGCCGCACACCTCGGCGGCCTCGGCGTAGGACAGGCCCAGTACCTGGGTCAGCAGCAGCGCATGCCTGCGGTCGTCGTCGAGGCCGTCGAGCAGCACCCGGATCTCGACCAGGTTCTCGAACCCGTGGCTGCTGCGGCGATTCGCCAGCAGGGTGTCGACATCGACGGTGTGCTGGGTACGCGGACGCGCCTGGTTGCGCCGGATCTGGTCCACGACGACGCGACGGGCGATCGACAGCAGCCATGTGCGCGCCGAGGAGCGACCGCTGAATCGCGGCAGCGACGAGATCGCGCGCAGGTAGGTCTCCTGCGTGAGGTCATCTGCGGTACCCGGGTCACCGAGGTAGGCCACGGCACGCCAGACGTCGCGCTGGGTTGCCTTGATGAACGCGTCGAGGGCGACGTCGTCACCGCGACCGGCAGCCAGTGCCAGGGAGGTAACGTGGTCGTCGTCGCCGGATGTCACCCACAGGACTGTAGTTGATTGCCGGCGCACTGCTGGCCCGGGAACTATTCGGCGGCCGCAACCGACTTAAACCTCTGGTGGATGAACCACCGGAAATCGTGAGGTATTGACGTTGACGACCTCGGTCGCTCCCGACAGCTTGCAGCGCTTCCAACTCGACGTCGACGGAATGTCGTGCGGGTCGTGCGCGGCCAGGGTCGAGAACACCCTGAACAAGGTCGACGGCGTTCGTGCTTCGGTGAACTTCGCCACCCGGGTGGCCACCGTCGAGGCACCTGCCGGTGTCGGCATCGAAGACCTGTGCCAGGTGGTGACGGACGCCGGCTACCCGGCGCAGCCTCGCGGCGAATCCGCAGAGTCCGATGACGACCCTGACGCCCGCTACGCACGCAGCCTGCTGGTGCGCCTGGCGGTGGCCGCGGTCCTGTTCGTGCCGCTGGCCCATCTTTCGGTGATGTTCGCCGTCGTGCCCGACACCCGCTTCGCCGGGTGGCAGTGGGTGCTGACGGCGTTGGCGGCGCCGATCGTGACGTGGGCGGCCTGGCCGTTCCATGTGGCGGCGGTCCGCAATGCCCGTCGCGGCGTGGCCACCATGGAGACTCTGATCTCGATCGGCGTCAGCGCCGCCACGGTCTGGTCGCTCTACACGATCTTCTTCGGTCCCGCGGGTTCCACCGCCTCGGGACCCGCGACCGAGGGGATCGTCGACGCCCTGCTGGGCAGCGACTCGATATATCTCGAGGTCGCGGCCGGTGTGACGGTGTTCATCCTGGCCGGTCGCTACTTCGAGGCCCGCGCGAAGTCCAAGGCGGGCAGCGCGCTGCGGGCGCTGGCCGCGCTGGGTGCGAAATCGGTGTCGATCCTGCTCGACGACGGGGCCGAGATGGAGATCCCGGCGACGGAACTGAAGGAGGGGCAGCGCTTCGTCGTGCGCCCGGGGCAGACGATCGCCGCGGACGGTCTGGTCGTGGAAGGCTCTGCCGCGGTTGACATGAGCGCGATGACCGGTGAGTCGCGTCCGGCCGACGTGACCGAAGGTGGCAGCGTCATCGGTGGGACGGTGGTGCTCGACGGCCGGCTGGTCGTCGAAGCCGCCGCCGTCGGAGCCGACACGCATTTCGCGGGCATGGTGCGTCTGGTCGAGGAAGCGCAGACACAGAAAGCCCGGGCGCAGCGTCTGGCCGACCGGATCTCGGCGGTGTTCGTGCCCGTCGTGCTGGCGCTGGCGGTGCTGACGGCAGTCGGCTGGATCGCGGCCACCGGTGATGTGCACCGCGGTGTCGCGGCCGCGCTGGCGGTGGTGGTGATCGCCTGCCCGTGCGCACTGGGTCTGGCCACGCCGACGGCAATGATGGTCGCCTCCGGTCGCGGCGCCCAGCTCGGGATCTTCCTCAAGGGGCATCAGGCGTTGGAGGCGATCCGCGACATCGACACCGTGATCTTCGACAAGACGGGGACGCTGACGACTGGTCAGGCCACGGTCACCGCCGTGGTCGCCACCGCCGGCCGGGACGACGCCGAGATCCTCGAACTGGCCGCAGCGGTCGAGTCGGGTTCCGAACACGTCGTGGCCCGGGCCGTCCTTGCGTCCCTCGGCGACCGGAAGTGCCGTCCTGTCAGCGATTTTCGTGCCCATACCGGCAGCGGGGTCACCGGCGTCGTCGACGGAATGCGTGTCGCGGTGGGTCGGCCTGCATGGGTGGACAAAGGCCGGGTGGTGCCCGCAGACCTCGCGCTCGCCCGTAAGCAGAGTGAGTCTCGCGGTGAGACGGTGGTTTTCGTCGCCGTCGACGATGTCGTGTGCGGTGCACTGACCATCGCCGATGCCGTCAAGGATTCCGCGGAGGGTGCGGTGGCGGCACTGCACGCAGCGGGGCTGCGCACGATTCTGCTGACGGGGGACAACGCCCGTACCGCCGAGGTGATCGCCGCGCAGCTGGGGATCGACGAGGTCGTGGCCGAGGTGCTTCCCGAAGGCAAGGTGGAGGTCATCGACGCTCTGCGTGCGGAGGGCCGGATCGTGGCGATGGTCGGCGACGGGATCAACGACGGTCCCGCACTTGCCCGTGCGGACCTCGGACTGGCGATCGGCCGGGGCACTGATGTGGCGATCGGTGCGGCCGACATCATCCTGGTGCGCGACAATCTCGCGGCGGTTCCGCTGGCGCTGGGGCTGGCCCGCGAGACGATGCGCACCATCCGGATGAACATGGTGTGGGCGTTCGGCTACAACGTGGCTGCCATTCCGGTGGCGATGGCCGGGTTGCTGAATCCGTTGATCGCCGGTGCTGCGATGGCCCTGTCGTCGTTCCTGGTGGTGTCGAACAGCTTGCGGATCAAGAAGTTCGGTCGTCGCTGAGGGCGTAGGCCGGCATATCCGGTTGCGATCGCTGGATCGGCGTCACGAGCACGCTGACCCATCCCGCGGAGCGCGCGCTGTGGCGAGACCCCGGCTCGGATCGGACGCTGTGCTCGGATTCGGTGATCGACATCGCAGCCTTCGGTCGATTGCGGCAGAGAAGCTGACGGCTTCGAAACGCAATGTTGCACAACACTACTGAGTTGTGCAACCGAGGCGATGCGCGGGAACTTTTCGTCGCATGCGTCCGACTGATCCAGTGGGCGCCTTCTATTTACGTGTGCGTGCGAGCTCTCGGAGCATGGCGTTGTAGGCGTCGAGGTCGTCGTCGTAACCGCTGTCGGCGTGCCGGTCCTGGCGGGCTCCGGTGCGGCGGTCCTGTCGCGCCCACTGCGCCACCAGCGCCACGACGACGATGATCACCGGCAATTCGCTTGCACCCCAGGCGATGGCGCCACCGGTGTGCTGGTCGTCGGTGAGGTTGGCCATCCACGGCAGTGCCAGCTGCCGGTAGAAGTTGCCACCGATAACGTCCGACATCGTCATCGTCGCAATGCCGAAGAAGGCGTGGAACGGCATCACCGCGAACAGCAGACCCAGCCGGCCCAGGAACGGCAGGCGCTTGGGGCCGGGGTCGACACCGATGATGCCCCAGTAGTAGAGGTAACCGACGAGCAGGAAGTGCAACGTCATCAGCTCGTGGCCCCAGTGGTAACGCACGAACGTGTCGAAAAGCGGTGTGAAGTAGACCAGATACAGCGAGCCGACGAACAGCGTGAACGCGACCACGGGATGCGACAGGAATTTGGTGACCGGTGAATGCACGAACCACTGGATCCACTCGCGGGGTCCCGGCGGCTGGTCACCGTGGGCGGCGGGCAGCACCCGCAACGCCAACGTCACCGGCGCGCCGAGGACGAGCAGCACCGGGATGAACATGTTGAGCGCCATGTGTTCGCCCATGTGCACGCTGAACATGGCCGATCCATATGCCCGCACCCCGGAGCTCGTGACGACGAGCAGCGCCAGGGTGCCGACCACCCAGGCAACGGTGCGGCCCACCGGCCAGCTGTCTCCGCGGCGCCGCAGTCTGGCGACGCCGACGAGATAGGCGAGCAACAGCGCGGCGGCAATCACTCCGAACAACGGGTCGAACCGCCAGTAGGTGACGAGGTTCACGACGCTGACCGGCCCGGGCAGTTCGTAGCCCAAGAAGACGTCCCATGCCGTGATGTCCTCGACGAGGAAGCGCGGCGCCGGCTGCACCGCCATCGCGGCGAGGCCGCCGACCACACCGATCATCGCGGCTGCGCCGGCCGCGGTGACCGCAGCGGGAGTAGCGCGACCTGTCACCGCGAGAACGGCGTCGCTCACGCAGAGCACGACCAGCACCGAGCCCACGGCCACGGCGATGCGCCCGTAACTCGTGTCCCACACCGAGGTTCCGCTGATCATCAGGCTGAACAGGGCGGCCCCGTAGACGACGGCCGCAGAACCCGTCGCGACGCACAGAACGCGGGCCCGGCGCTGCAGACGCTCAGGCAGCGACGGGTTGACGGCGATGGCCGTCTTGACGCCGACCAGGATCGCGATCGCCACGACGAAGACGATGACGGCGCTGGTGGTGAAGTCGTGGTCGGGTCCCTCGCCGGAATTGCCGGTCACCGGCACGGCGATCAGGCCGACGACAGCCGGAACCAGAAGCAGGACGTGCCCGAACCAGCGCAGCGTGAAGCGGATGCCGATGGCCACCACGGCGGCGGCGACGGCTGCGGCGCACCAGCCGCGGGCCGACTCCGAGGCTCCGAGCGCATCGCCGAGCGCGCCCCGGGTGACGACCTGCACGACCGGGGCTCCCGCGGCGTTGGCGGCGTCGACGGCGACCATGACCGCCGCGAGCACGAACCAGGCGATCGCCGCGCGCTCCACCCAGAGGTGCACCCGATAGGCGGGTGCGTCGATCCGGCCGTCGTCGTCGGGCACGGTCGTGGTGACGATGTAGACCACCAGTCCGACCGTCGACGCGGCGGCGAGCGTGGCGGCGTAATAGCCGACGTACTCAACGATGTTCGGGGCTGAGCCGGGAAAGGGGAGGCCCGCGGCGGCGAACCGGGCGGGTCCCGTCGCGCTCGCATACACGGCGACCAGCGCGCCGACGATGGCCGTCGCCGCCGAGAGTAGCGGGACCGCCCACGCGCGCCCCGGTGCCGTAGTCCTCATGTCGGCCCTTCGATGACTGCAGGTCGGAGACCGACCGCGCCCGCAAGTCTACGACCGCACGTCGTAGCCGGGAACTTCCGCCGGTGCGGCTCCGACTATAGGGCCGTGATCCCATCGATCGAACCAGCGATTCCGGCATGATCGCAGACCTCACCCTGCGTTGGGTGGTGACGCTGCTGTTCGTGGTCAGCGCCGTCGAATGCCTGGTCACGCTCACGATCGTGCGTCATCACCGGGCAGCCGCGATCGGGCACGGATTCCACCTCCTGATGTCGGTGGCGATGGCGGTGATGGCGTGGCCACGGGGGGCTGCCCTGCCGACGACGGGCCCGATGGTGGTGTTCCTCGCAGCCGCGGTCTGGTTCGTGGCGGTGGCTGCGGTGGTCGCCACGACGACCGCCGGTCGGTTGGTCAACGCGTATCACGCGCTGATGATGTTCGCGATGGCGTGGATGTATGCGGCGATGAACGGATCGATTCTGCCCGGGCACTCCGCGGGCCACGACCACGGCGGCGGCGGCCAGGGCGGGGGTCACGCCGGCCACGCCGGGCACGGCGGGGGAGGTGGCGCGGAGATGCCGGCGATGGACACGCCGGCCTCGCATGCGGTGGCCGAGCCTGCCTACATCTCCGCGGTCAACTGGTTCTGGACGGTGGGCTTCGCGGTCGCCGCCGTGTTCTGGATGTACCGGTACTTCGTGACACGGCGCGGTACGCCCGCGATGACGCTCGCCCACTTCGGCACCGTGTGCCAGGCGGCGATSGCGGCGGGAATGGCCATCATGTTCGGCGTGATGCTGTGAGTGTCAGGCCGCGGAGTTGTCCGGCGCGCCGAGCTTCCTGCGTCGACGCTCGCTGAGGGGGTCGGGGTGGGGGAGCTCGGGTTGCGCGGGTAACCCCGGGCCGACGTCGTCGGCGCGCGGTGTCGCACGCGTCCGTCGCCAGAGCAGCGACGCCAAGACCGCACCCACCACGACCGGCAGGTGAGAGGCGACCCTGGCGACTGTGACCTGGCCGTTCATCGAGTCGACGGCGACGTAATACACCAGGACGAGTGCATACACCGCCCCGGCGCATGCGATACCGGGCGCGAGCACCGGCCGTACCGCGGCGGCGATCAACGTCACGCCCACCGCCGCGGACCAGGCCGTCGACTCGTTGAGCAGGTGGGCGCCGCCGGACATCCCGTGATGCGCCGAGACCAGTCCGAAGTCGACGCCGAGGGCTTGGACGAGAGCCAGGCACAGCTGCACCACCCCGACGGCCCCGAGCACATAGCGCAGACCCCCGTCGCCACGTGGATGCGGTTGCGGCACGGTCGCCCCGGCGACATCCGATCCGCCAAATCCGTTGCCTGCGAGTGTCTCCAGCAGTTGCGACTGCTGCCGGGCGACCCGGTACCACTCGGCGCACAGCCGGCAGGTCGCCAGATGCTCGTCGACGCGTGCCGACGGCACCGGCTCGCGCTCCCCGTCCATCCGCGCCGAGAGTGCCTCACGCGCGACCTCGCAGTCCATGCCAGCCATCCTCCCGTATGCCCGCCCCGGGCGTCGACGACTCGGCGCCGCGCGGCACCTAAGCAGTTCGCCGTTCGGCGACGGAGAGCGCCCGGCGCAGGGCCGCCATCTCCGAGGCGCCGACCTGTGCGACGAAGTGCACCAGCGCGGCGTGTTTACCGCCCTCGTCATCGACTTGCCCCAGCGCGTCGATCATCAACGCCGCTACGAGCTCGTCGCGGCTGCCTGCCGCGAGGTACCGGTGCGCCCGCTCGTCGCGGATCTGCACGACGAGCTCCTTGGCTGCCAGCCGCCGCAGCACTGTCATCACGGTGGTGTAGGCCAGCGTGCGATGCGTGCACAGGGCGTGGTGGACCTCGCGCACGGTTTGGGGCTGCTCGATCGCCCAGAGGTGATCCATCACCGAGCGCTCCAGCGTGCCCAGGTGCCTCGATCTGGTCATGTGCGCATCCGTTCCGTCAGCCGAGCGGTACGCACATTCAGTCGTGCCGAACGTGACCAGAGTTCCCGGTCACCGGCGCGACACTCGCGCCGCAGCAGCTGATAGCGTCATCGCCAGCCGTGGTGAACGGGAAGCCGGTGCGATACCGGCGCGGCCCTCGCCACTGTGATCGGGAATGCGACGTTCCACCTCTGCCACGCCTGCCGCGGCGGAAGCCACTGAGGCCATCCGGTCTTGGGAAGGCTGGAACGCACGCGTCACACCCGTCAGCCAGGAGACCGGCCACGGCTACGCAAGACCCCATCCACGAGGACCTGGAGAGGCGGACCTGATGGTGAGCCGTGCCCTGCCACGACATCTGACCCCGACGATCGCGCTGGCCACCGCCCTAGCGGTGCTGGCGGCCTGCGCGAGCAGCGGGACTGAGGAAGCGTCGTCCCCGACAGCCGAGACGGTGACGGTCGAGAACTGCGGCATCGAGGTGAGCGTGGATCACCCGCCGGAGCGAGTGTATGCCGCCTATCAGCCCGCCACCGAGATCGCGCATGCCCTCGGCATCAGCGACAGACTGGTGGGCACCGCCTATCTGGACTCGCAGGTCCTCCCCGAATACGCCGAGGCCCAAAGGCAAGTCCCGTACGTCGCGCAACTGCCGACCCGGGACGGTCTACTGGCTGCCGAGCCCGACTTCGTGCTTTCGGGCTACAACAACTTCTTCTCCGAAGGCAGCGGCGACACCAGCGTCGGTACCCGGGGCAGCCTGGCCGAACTGGGCATTCAGTCCTGGATCCTGAGCCCGCTGTGCCCGAGCCAGGACGGACTCTCCGACGAGGCCATCGATCCGGCGAGTGTGCGTGTCGACACCATCTACCAGGACCTGCGTGACCTCGGGACGCTCTTCGGCGTGCAGGAGCAGGCGGCAAAGGTGATTTCCGATCAGCAGGAGCGCATCGCGACGGTCGAACAGGCGGTCAAGGGCGCGCCTCGCCCGTCGGTGGCGATCGTCCTGATCGACGAGGACGGCGGGTACCGCGTCGCGGGCGGGATCGACTTCGGCACCCAGATCATCGAGCACGCCGGCGGGGTGAACGCCTTCGCCGATCTCACGGCGCGCCGCCATGTCGACGTCGATGTCGAGGAGATCATTCGTCGAGACCCCGACGTGATTCTGACCAGCGTCTGCTGCGACATCTCCTACACCTCTGAGAACGGCGCGGAGGAGGCGGCGACGCTCGCCGCAAATCCTGCGCTGGCGGGAGTGTCGGCGGTCAGAAACGGCCAGGTTCACCCGTTTCTGTTCTCCGATCGCGCCGCCGGTGTCCGGGCCGCTCACTCGGTCGAAGTCGTCGGGTCGATCCTGCACCCCGACCGCGTCCAGTGAGATAACGCCGACAGCACCGGGTCCGTCGAATGTCATTGGTGCAGCAGAGGTCGCGCACAGAATCGGTCGATCAGGCATCCACACGCACCCGCAGTGGTCTGCTCCACGTCACCTGGCGGCGCGTGCTCGGACTCATCGTGGCTTCGGTCGTCCTCGCCGCCGCCGTTCTGGCGTCCATCCTGATCGGCAACTACTCGATCAGCGTCGGCGACGTGATCGCCGCGGTTTCCCGGCCGCCGGAAACTGATCTGGACAGGATCATCCAACACATCCGAATTCCACGCACCGTCGCCGGCCTGCTGGCGGGTGTCGCACTCGGTGTCGCGGGAACCGTCATGCAAGGCATTACCCGAAACCCGTTGGCGGGTCCGGGAATTCTCGGCATCAACGCCGGCGCCGGGTTGGCGGTGGTGTTCGCCATGACTGTCTTCGGCATCACGGCCACAAGTGGCTATGTGTGGTTCGCATTCGCCGGGGCGGCCATCGCCGCGGTGTTCGTCTACGCGCTGGGCTCGCTCGGCCTCGGCGGTGCCACCCCGGTGAAGCTGGCCCTGGCGGGAGCCGCGTTCACCGCTTTCGCGGGCGCCATCACCTCAGCCATCACCTTGCTGGATGCGACCACCCTCGACGACTTCCGGTTCTGGGTGGTCGGATCACTGACCCGCGCCGACGGCACGTCGCTGGCTGCGGTGGCTCCGTTCATCACGGTCGGGGTCGTCGTCGCGATCTCGACCAGCCGCACCCTCAATGTCGTTGCCCTGGGCGACGACATGGCACAGACGCTGGGCACTCGGCTGTGGTCGGCCCGCCTGATCGCTGCGCTGGCCGTGGTCCTGCTGGCAGGCAGCGCGACCGCCATCGCAGGGCCCATCGGTTTCATCGGACTCGTCGTGCCCCACATCGCCCGACTCATCACGGGGTCGGACTACCGGTGGATCATGGCGTGGACCATCGTGCTGGCCCCGGCCGTACTACTCCTGGCTGACGTGCTCGGCCGAATCCTGGTCGCCCCGCAGACACTTCAAGTCGGCATCATCACCGGCATCGCCGGAGCGCCGTTCTTCCTGTACCTGGTGCGCAACCGCAAGGTGTCCGGCCTGTGACCGCGTCGGAGGCGCGCATCGCCCAATCCCACTGCCGGCACAGCGGTTTGGATCGCGACACCCGTGTCGTCGCCGCGCGCGGCGGCCGGTTGTCGGTCCGACTCAGTCGCGGCGGCGTCCTGATCACGGTCATCGGCTGGGCGGGCGCCCTTGCCGTGGCCGCCGTATCTCTCACCCTCGGCGAGTTCCCCATCAGCGTCGCCGACGCGACGAGGGTGCTGGGAGGTGGTGGCAGCCTGATCGAACGCGACGTCGTCCTCAGTGACCGCTTGCCGCGGGCGGTGACGGGACTCGGCGTAGGCGCCGCTTTCGCACTCTCCGGCGCCATCCTGCAACGTCTCGCCGGCAACCCACTGGTGAGCCCCGACGTGATCGGCATCAACTCCGGCGCCGCGCTCGGCGCGCTGTTCGTTCTCACCGCCCTGGGCGGCAGCGGCGCGATGCTGGTCGGCGGCGCACTGCTGGGCGCACTGGTCGCCGCGTTCGCCATCCTGCTCATCTCCTACAAGCGGGGCCTGCACGGGTTCCGGCTGGTACTGGTCGGAATCGGGGTGGCCGCCATGCTGACCTCGGGAATCTCGTATCTGCTCACGCGCGCAGACATTCACGAAGCCATCAGCGCCGCCGCGTGGCTGACCGGCAGTCTTGGCAATCGCACCACCATGCACGTCGCGATCATCGGTGTCACGCTGCTCGTCGTCGTGCCGGCGCTTATCGTCCTGGCTCGCCAGTTGCAACTTCTCGAACTCGGTGACGATCTCGCCGCGTCGCTGGGCAGCCGTCAACGTCACCGCATCGGCCTGGTTCTGATCGCCGTGATCCTGGCGGCGATGGCGACAGCTGCTGCCGGCCCGATCGGCTTCGTAGCGCTCGTCGCTCCCCAGATCGCGCGCCGACTCCTCGCCGAGCGCCACAGCGGCCTGCCATCCGCTGCGGCCGTCGGCGCACTCCTGGTAGTAGGTGCGGACCTGGCTGCTCGACTTCTGTTCGCCCCCAGCGCCATGCCGGTCGGTATCCTCACCGCCATTCTCGGCGCACCCGTCCTGCTGTACCTTCTCGCCCGCGCCAACCGGATCGGAAGTGCCGGATGAACACGGCCGCCGCCGTCACCCTGACCACGCATGAGCTGCGCCTCGGCTACGCAGGCCGCACTATCGTCGACGACGCCACCACCGAGCTTCCCGCGGGCAAGATAACCGCGATCATCGGCCCCAACGGCTGCGGCAAGTCGACGCTATTGCGTGGTCTTGCAAAGCTTTTGACGCCTCAACACGGCGTCGTTCACCTCGATGGTCACGATCTGGCCACCATCGGCAGCCGTCAGCTCGCAACGAAGATCGGTCTGCTGCCCCAACAGCCCACCGCGCCTGACGGCATCACAGTGGCTGATCTGATCGGACGCGGACGGCACCCGCATCAGCGATGGTTCCGGCAATGGAGCTCCGCCGACAACGAAGCCGTAACCCGTGCAATGACTTACACCGGCGTGGCCGATCTCGCGGATGCTCCCATCGACGAACTCTCCGGTGGGCAACGTCAACGCGTGTGGATCGCGCTGGCGCTGGCGCAGGACCCCGACGTCATGCTTCTCGACGAGCCCACCACCTACCTGGACCTGGCGCATCAACTCGACGTCCTAGGACTGCTCGCCGCGATCAACGAGCAGACCCGGCGCACGATCGTGCTCGTTCTGCATGATCTCAACATGGCCGCGCGCTACGCCCATCACCTGATCGCCCTGCGTGACGGCCGCCTGGCCGTCCAGGGGCCGCCCGCCGAAATCATCACCGAGCAAACGGTTCGGGACGTCTTCGGAGTCGATGCGACAATCATCACCGATCCCGTCACCGCGACTCCGCTGGTGTTACCGCACCCCGCAACGTCAGAAAGGATGCTGGGTCGGTTCGACCGCTGAACTGACGAGCCGAGCTGGTTACCCAGTCTTCGAATTCACCTGCTGCGGCGTAATCCGGAGAGCCACCCTGGGCTTTCGGCCCCTGGCGAGGATCGCTTCGATCGTCGTGATGATGTGAAACTGGGCGCCGTACTTGCGGCGGATGAGTTCTTCGGCTTTCGCTACCGCAGTCGGTGATTCCTCGACGATGGCGGTGCCCAGCAATTCGGGGTCGACTGGATCGACCTTGCCCATGCGGGTGGAGCGGATCACCACGATGCGCGGGTCCCGGCGCACACGCTTGACCTTCCACGCATCGGCCGGTGTCCACGCGACGAGGTCGTCGCCGTCGGACGCAATCCACATGGGCGCCCCGACGGGAGTCCCGTCTCGCTTGTAGGTCACCAGCGAGACGAACTTCGCCTCTGCCAGCTCCTTCGCCAGCGCCGCCACTCCGTCTTCCATAACCTCGACCTTACTGGTCGAAGAGTCGGTCCAGGCTTCACGAAGCTCGGCGTAGTGCATGTCATGTCGATCGAAAGTTAACTCTTGGTGCGCTTCGGCCAACCGCCGTTCTGAATTGTCTGCCCAGCGCTAGGTTGAACCGGGGGTGGGCACATGACGCAATTCTTCGACGACGACGTCATCGACGTACGGCTGGAAGACGACAGGGTTGAGCAGTATTACTGGGGCGAACCGGCCGAGCCTGGCGACCTCGATCCGGACGACGATCAGAGGCGCGAAGTCACCGTCCTCAACCGGTTCGGCGGGGCGCCCATCAAGGGTTTCGTCAAGAAGGCCACCACATTCCGCAACACTCCGATTCTTCGGCTTTCGATGGTCGATGTGCAACAAGGTGACGGTCTCATCCTCGAGACGCCTTCGGGCAAAGTGGTCTTCATCGACGGAGGAGACAACAAGCTGTTCGCCCGGCGGGTCGCGAAGGCTTTCCCCGGAACATCGGAGGATCAACCGCTGATCGTCGACGCCATCGTGATCACCCACGGCGACGCCGACCACTTCGATGGGCTCAACGAGCTTCGCAAAGCCGAAACGGATGCACCGAGCGCGGACAAGAAGATCTTCGTTGCGCCAAAGCGGGTGTATCACAACGGGATCGTCAAGCGTCCCAGCAAGATCGCCGGGACCGACGACACACGTAAGGCGACCGAAATGTTCGGCGCAACAATCGATCACGATGGGCTGTGTTACGTGGTGGATCTCGTCGAGGACATCCGAGACGTCGCTCAAGGTGAACGGAACGGCCCTTTCAACGCTTGGGCGAAGACGCTCACCGCCTGGGACGAACGAGTTCGCCGCGTCAACGACGGCAAACCGATCGAGCTTCGGCGCATCGATCACACCAGCACCGACGCTTTTGATTTCCTCAACGACGGTGCGGCGCCCGGCCAGGAAGTCACCGTGGAAGTCCTCGGCCCCACGGTCGAAGAGGTTGACGGTACACCAGCTCTCAGATTCCTCACCGAACCGGCCGAAGGCGTTGACCTACGGCCAGGCTTCGACGATGTCGGCTCGGGTGGAGCAAAGTCGGTGGCGCACACCATCAACGGCCATTCCATCAATTTTCGGCTCATCTACGGCAACGTGCGTTTCCTGTTCACCGGCGATATGAACCACGAAGCGATGCGCCGGCTCCGAACTGCCAACGACGACCCGGACCTGCAGGCTGAGATTCTGAAAGCGCCCCACCACGGGTCTGCCGATTACGACCCCGAGTTCCTGATGGAGGTGGCTCCGGTGGTGTCGATCATCTCCAGCGGCGATGAAAGTCGAGCAAAGGAATACATCCATCCTCGCGCGTCACTGATGGCGTCGCTCGGAAAGTGCTCGCGCGAGGGCCCGAGCATCATCTTCTGCACAGAACTGGCGGCGTTCTTCGCCTATAAGGGTCCCTCCACGACCGTCTCGGGAAGCAAGACATTCGAAGGCTTCGAACGACTGAACTTCGGCATCATCCACATCCGCACCGATGGCCGACGGGTTCTGGCCTTCACCCACAGCGGTAAGAGGGGCATGAACGAGGCTTATCGGTTCACGGTATCTGAGGATGGGCGGATCGAATTCGAACCCGAGGCGGTCAAGCGCTCGGCCCCGAAGAAGGCGAATTCGCCGGTGCGCTGAGCGAGAGCCACACCTCCCCAGACCTCCCCGCCGCACACCAAATGTTCGGAATGCGTAATCACCGAGGTTCGCTCAGCGCGTTGCCCCATCGGCGTCCGGCTGACAAAATCTCCGGCCGAAACGTTCCGACCGGAACCGACTGAGCAAGGACAGCGCGATCACCGAAAGCCGCAACTATGCCGACGCCGAGCAGGCGCGGCTTGAGGCGGTGCACCGTTACCGAGTCGTCGCCACGGCTCCGGGAGCGGTGCTCGGCCGCATCGCCGGGCTGGCGGCACGTTCCATGAACGTACCGATGGCACTCGTGTCGATCGTCGGCGGCGACGAGGTGTCCCTGATCGCCGCCCACGGTTTCGGTGAGCAACTGCCGCCCATTCTGCACCGGGATCCGCTGCTGGCGTCCACCTCGTTGAACGGTGCCGTCGAAGTCGTCGACGATGCGCGCAGCGATCCGAAGGCCGCCGCCAGCGAGTTCGTTCAGGACCATCGGATCCGCTTTTACGCCGCGGCGCCGATCGTCACATTCGACGGACACCGACTGGGCGCGGTGACGGCGATGGATACCGACGTCCGACAGGTCTCTGCAAACCACCTCACGATCCTGGAGGACCTGGCCGCGATCGTGATGGAGCAGCTGGAGCTGCGCCTGTCGGCGCTGGATGCCGTCGGTGTTGAACGCCGACTACGCGGCGCCGCAGAGACGGCTCGCGACGATGCACAACGGGACCGCGACAGCGCAGAAGAGAGTCGAGGTGCCGCAGAGCGGGATCGGGACGAGGCCCGCAGGCAGCGTGACCAGGCCAGGGCGGATCGCGGGATCGCCGAACGCGACCGTGACTCGATCGAGGAGTACGCCACTGCGTTGCAGCGCACTCTGCTTCCGCCGTCGCTTCCCCGCATCGAAGGTCTGATAGCGGCGGCCTACTTTCGTCCGATCTCATCGCGCCGGGTCGGCGGCGACTTCTACGACCTGTTCAGCCTGGGCGGCAATCGGTGGGCGTTCTTCATCGGCGACGTGCTGGGCCACGGAGTCGACGCCGCGGTGGTGACGTCGCTGATCCGCTACACGCTGCGGTCGGCGGCTTTGCACTACGACAATCCGACCTCCGGCCTGTACGAGCTGAACGCGGTGCTGCTGCGCGAAGTCGAACCGCGACGGTTCTGCACGGTGCACTTCGGAACCCTGCAACCTGCCGAAGACGGTGACGGATTCACCGTGACCATCGCCACCGGAGGTCATCCGCCCGCCTTGCTCGCCGACCCGGCCAGCAGGCATGTCCAGTCCATCCGGCCCGGTGAGGGCATGCTCGTCGGGGCGCTGACCGACGCCGTCTTCGACGTCTGTTCGGTGACGGTGCGTCCCGGTCAGTTCCTGGTGTTCTTCACCGACGGGCTGGTAGAGGCCCGCCTCGGCGGTCGCTCGTTCGACGAATCGGCGCTGTCTGAGTTCGTTTCGGAACGCGCAGGGGCGGGCCTGAAATCGTTGATGGACGAAATCGCCACGCTAGCACCCAAACTGGATCAACGCGACGACATTGCGGTGCTGGCGTTCGAAGTCGCCGCAGACATTCCCGCGTAACGGCGACGCCGCGACGATTGGCGTGTACTGCTTCTTGTCGAGCATCACACGACCGAGGAGCACACGTTGACGATGAAATCGGCGATCGGAGCCGTGCTGGCTGCGTCGCTACTGCTGACCGGATGCCAGAAATCAGAGCAGCTCCCGGCTGCGCCTGCCTATCCCTCCGGGCCGGTCACCATGACCGCGGGCGCCAACCCGGGCAGCGGTTTCGACATCACCATCCGCGCCGTCGTCGACGCGCTCGAGAAAGAGAAGATCGTCGAGGTGGCACTGCCGGTTGAGAACCGGCCCGGAAACATCGGCGCCGACTTCCTCGCGACGATGGTCGACGAGTACGAGGGACGTGACGACCAGGTGTCGGTGACGTCGTTGTCGATGATGATGAACGAGTACCGCGGCATCTCCGAGTACGGGTACCGCGACGTCACGATGATTGCGCGCCTGATGACCGAGTACTACGTCGTGCTCACCGCACCTGACGCGCCGTATCGGAACCTCAAAGATCTCCTCTCGGCAGTCCGGGACAACCCCGCCGAAGTCGCGGTCGGCGCGGCGACCGACGACCAGGCACCGTTCGATCTGCTGGTGACGGCATCGGGAGGAGACCCGGCACGCATCAACTACGTCAGCTTTGAAGGCGGAGCCGAACAGGCCGCTGGGCTTTCCAGCGGCGAGATCGACGTCGCGATCGCCGGGGTCAGCGAGGTCGTCGATCCGCTGATGTCGGGTGCGCTGAAACCCTTGGGTGTTCTGTCCGAGGAGCGCCTGCCCGGACTCGACGCGCCGACCGCGCGGGAACAGGGTTTCGATGTGACCCTGTCGAATTGGCGCGGACTCTACGGCCCGCCGGAGATGCCGGACTTCGCCGTGAACTACTGGCAGGAAGCTCTCGGCAGGATGGTCGAGACCCCAACGTGGAAACAGATCGCCGAGCGTAACCAGTTCACCACCACGTTCATGATCGGCGACGAGTTCCAGAAGTTCCTCGCCGAGACGCAGGCCGATCTCAACGCCGCGTTGGCGAGTTAGCGTTCCCCGTCGGCGAACAGTCGATCCAGTGCTTCGCGTTCGAGCTCGATCCATCGGCTCACGTGGACCCGCACCTCGGCGATCTCCTCCTCGCTCAGATGCTGGGCGCCCTCGGGTGTGATCCGGCACAGGTCCATCGGACCGCCGACACTGGGCGAGGAAGCGTCCAGGGCGTCGAGGACACGCAACGCGGCGACCACGCCGTAATCGACATCACGCTCCGACATCCGGAAGGACGCGAGCAGGGCATGGGCCTGCTGGGCCATCGCCGCCCCGCTGCCGACGGCCTGAAAACCCGTCTCTTCGTGGTGGCCGATCAGCCCGTTGGGGTCCACGTCGATGATGAACGGGCGATCGCCGTCATAGCCCGCCGCCAGCACGTACGTCGCGGGGGTTCCCCCGCTTTTCTGGCCCGGGACGTCGTCGATGAAGGTGTCGTAGTGGTGCTTGAGGATCGGCAGAATCCGGGCCTGCAGCGCGTGCCCGGTGTTCTTGGCTTCCACGATCGCGTCCGCTTCATCGTTGAACACCTGCTCCACGTCATAGAGCACGGCGCGTGATCCGCTTCCTCCCCACGCCGCGTGCTTGCCCAGTGGGTGCAACTTCTGTGCCGGGTAGGTCAGGCCGCGTCCCGGATCGGTGATCTGCGAATCAGACGCCAGGACAACTCCATTTGCGCACCGCAGCGCAAGAACGACAGTCACCTCTCGATCGTGCCACGGCCCCGATCGGGGACCCGGGGGGCTCAAGGAGGTAATACCGCCGCCGTATGGTGGTAACACATGGATGTCTCCCTCTTGGCTTTCGAATGGACGGACACCAGCAGGCATTGGCTCATCGAGGTCCCGATCAGGATCGTCGCCTATATCGCCGTTGCCCTCGTCATTCGCTACATCGCACACCGCATGATCGACCGGACCACGCTGGCCCGCAGCCGCAAGGAGCGCAGCGTCGGTGAGGAGGGTCGGCCGTCGAGGACGCCGCCGATCGTGCGCCGCCTGCGCGACCGCGTGCCGTCCTCGTCGACCAGCGAGCAGGTGATCGCGCGGCGCCAGCAGCGTGCGCAGACCATCGGTTCGGTCCTGAAGTCGACGGTGTCGATCGTGCTGCTGGTCTGGGTGGTGCTGGCGGTGCTGAACGTGCTCGGCGTGAACATCGCCCCGTTCATCGCATCGGCGGGCGTGGTCGGACTGGCGATCGGTTTCGGCGCGCAGAACCTTGTCCGCGATTTCGTCACCGGCGTGTTCATGCTTCTGGAGGACCAGTACGGGGTTGGCGACACCGTGGATCTCGGCGACGCGGTCGGCGAGGTCGAGAGCGTCGGTCTGCGGATCACCACGGTCCGCGACATCGACGGCACGCTCTGGTACGTCCGCAACGGTGAGATCGCCCGTGTGGGCAACATGAGCCAGGAGTACGCCGTTGCGCGCATCGAGGTCCCGGTCGCGCTGACCGCCGATGTCGATCGCGCCGAACAGGTCGCCATCGATGCAGCCGAGGAGGCTGTGGCGGATCCCGCCCTGGCGGGCAAAGTGCTCGGTGAGCCCGAGATGCTCGGTGTGCAGGAACTCTCTCCGGACCTCATCAAGCTGCGGATGACGGTGAAGGTGCGCCCGAACGCACAGTGGTCCGTGCAACGCAAACTGCGGAGGGCGATCTTGCGCGCCTACGACGAGCACGGTATCGACCTGCCCTACCCGACAGGCCGCATGCAGGCCGTCGGCGATCAGGCGATGTGAGAGCGGATCACCAGCCCGCGGAGCCAGGCACCCCTTTGAAGGGCCCGGCTATCCAGCTGGTGATCCAACCGCCGTAGAACCCGCCCGGCTGGGGCACCACCTCTTCGCCGGTGACAGTGCATCGGTCGACCAAGCTAGCCATCACCGCGACCGCTCCCGTGAGCTCGACGAATGCGGCCGAAGGTGCGGGATACGTCCACGCCGCCCGCCGGGCGACGGCAGCGGGAGTTACCAGGTCGAAGTAACTGGCCTGGCCTTTCCACTCGCACCAGGACGACCCGGCCGTTGGCCGCAGCGAACCTTCGACAAAACACCCCGGTGGGAGGTAATAGGTCGGCGGGTGGCTGGTTTCGAGGACACGCCACGCGGCGTTCGTCGCCGCCACCGTCTGGCCGCCGAATTCAACGGTGATCGAGCCGGCGAAGGGTTCCAACCGCGGCGGACGAGGGTAGTCCCATACGGACTCTTGACCTGGGCGTGGCCTATCGGGGACGGGCATGACCCGAGTCTAGGAACTCGCAGTGAAGGGTGGGAACGGTGCAGGCTGACCCTATGACGACTCGTGAGCACAACGCATCGCGCACGGTGTTCGGTCACCCGATCGGGCTGACCAATCTGTTCGGCGTCGAGCTCTGGGAACGGTTCTCCTTCTACGGGATGCTGACCATCCTCGGCTACTACCTCTACTACTCGGTCACCGACGGCGGGCTCGGGCTGCCGCAGTCCACCGCGACAGGCATCGTCGGTGCCTACGGCGGCCTGGTCTATCTGTCGACTGTCCTCGGCGGCTGGATCGCCGATCGCCTGCTGGGCATGGAGCGCACGGTGTTCTACGGCGGTGCTGTCGTGATGATCGGCCACATCGCCCTGGCCGTTCTTCCCGGCCTCACGGGCGTCGGTGTCGGGCTGCTGTTCGTAGCGCTCGGATCGGGAGCGTTGAAGGCCAACGCGTCTTCGCTGCTGGGAACCCTCTACGAGAAAGGCGATGTGCGCGCCGACGGCGGCTTCACCCTGTTCTATCTCGGGATCAATCTCGGAGCGTTCATCGGCCCGTTGGTCACCGGTCTGCTGCAGACCAGTCTGGGGTTCCACTACGGCTTCGGTGCGGCCGCGATCGGCATGGCGCTGGGATTGGCGCAGTACGTCGTCTTTCGGCGCAACCTCGGAGAGCACGGGCGCGTCGTACCGAACCCGTTGCCGCGCAACGCTGTCGGCAAGGCCGTCGGGGTGTTTGTGGCGGTCTTGGTGGTTATCGGGGTGGCGGTCGCGTTGAAGTTGGTGACCCTGGCGAATCTGTCCCAGGTCACGACCGGCGTCATCGTGCTCGCCTCGATCGCGTACTTTGCATTGTTCTTGACAAGCCCGAAAGTTACTGCGCCGGAGCGGGTCCGGGTCCGCGCATTCATCCCGCTGTTCGTCGCGAACGCCGTCTTCTGGTCGCTGTTCCAGCAGATCTTCACCGTACTCGCGGTGTACTCCGACGAGCGGATGAACTGGTCGATCTTCGGGTGGACCGCGCCGTCGAACTGGATCGGATCGATCGAACCGGTTTGGATCATCGCGCTGTCACCGTTGTTCGCGATCCTGTGGACACGACTGGGCAACCGGGCGCCCACCACGCCGCGCAAGTTCGCCTACGGTGTCATCGGTATGGGCCTGGCTTTCCTGTGCTTCGTGCCGCTGGCGGGCGTCAGCGCTGTGCCCGCGCTGGCGGTGCTGGCGATCCTGGGCGTCTTCGCCGTGTCGGAACTGCTGTTGTCGCCGATCGGGCTGTCGATCACCACCAAGCTTGCGCCGGAGGCATTCCGCGCGCAGATGATGGCGCTGTATTTTTTCTCGGTCGGTCTCGGCACGTCGATGTCGGGTGTTCTCGCGGGGTACTACGACACCTCCCGTGAGGCAGCCTATTTCGGCATTCTCGGTGCGGTCGCGGTTGCGGCAGGCGTGGTCGTGTTCGCCATCGCGCCGTGGATCAGCCGCCAGATGGAGGGCGTGCACTAATCGGTGAGCTTGACCCTGGCCACCGTCGAGAGCTCGCCGTTGTCCTCGGGTTGTTCGAAGAACACCTCCGCGGTGCGGCCGTGCGCTTCCAGACTCGCGATCGTGTTGCCGAACTGCGGCCCGCTGAGATTCGCCCACGACATCGGGAGATCGGGTGAACCCGCGCGCTTGGCCCAGCGCCGGGTCAGCCGCGCGACCCGCGGTGACCACGCGAACTTGAAGGCGGGCTTGACGGGAGCCGGCACATAGTTGTGGACGGGGGAGCACACCAGCTGGTGCACCGTCGTCTCGCCCGTCTCTCGGAAGAGCGCACGTGCCGCGTAGCTGTGGTGGACGTCCCCGGAGAGCACCGAGATCGTCGCCGGTGAACTTTGTGCTGCCGCTTCGATCATCCCGCTGAAGCGCATGAAGGATTGCATGAATGCCGGCCAGTGCTCTAAATCTGCTGTCTGCCGGATCTTTTCGGCGATCTTCCCTCGCAGGCCGGGCCGGTCTGCGGCGATCTCGTTGATGATCTGGAGGTCCCCGAGTGCCGGCGGCAGGAGCCAGGGCAGCGACGATCCGATGAGCAGGTGGTCGACCGAGTCGAGGTCGTCACCGACCTGCTCCTCTACCCATCGAAACTCGCGGTCTCCGAGCATCTTCCGATCGCCGCTGTCGAGGATGCGGGCGTTGCGGGAGTCCACCATGACGAGACGGCTGCGTCCCAGATCCCACCGGAAGCTGAACCGCAGACCCTTGTCGCCGTCAACCTCGAAGTCGGCGCGGTCGGCCAGCTCGACCAGCAGAGGCCAGCAGTCGCCCTCGGCGGCCATCACCTTCTGAAAGTCCTCGTCGGCGGCCAATTCGGCCGGACTGAGGTTGCCGAGATGCTGGTACACCCAATACGACCCGAGGCCCGCATGAATCCGGTCGCGCCACCACGGCTTCTTGTTGACCTCCGCCCTCCAGGGTGCGGAGGTGTTCCAGTCATCGCGGATGTCGTGATCGTCGAAGATCATCGCGGTCGGCAGCGTCGACAGGATCCACCGGATCTCTGGGTCGCCCCACGTGTGCCGGTAAAGCCGCTCGTACTCGGTGTAGGTCACGACCTCGTCCGGCGGTCGCCGCTTGGACGTCCGACGGCCGGCCAGTTGGCGACGCGCCTCGGGGGTCAGCTCGTCGGCGTACACCTGATCGCCGAGAAGCAGCAGCGCATCGGGCCACTCTTCGACCGGCGTTGCCGTGAGGCGGGTGGCGAAACAATCCAGCGCGTCCAGGCCGAGCTTGTCGTCCAGCTTGGCGACGCCGGTCTTGGGATAGCGGCAGGACCCGAAAACGATCTTCAGCCGGTCGGCGGTCTTCGGTCCGCGAGTCCTGATGACGCTCGGCGGAAATTCGGAGTCGGGCTCGGGCCAGACCTTCACCCCGTCGACACGTACCTCGTAGTGAAACACCGAGTCCGGGGCCAACCCCTCGACGACCACCAACGCGTAGTGATATTCGTCCACCTCGAACGTTCGTGCGGAACAGCCGAGGATCTCGACTTCCGCGGGTGCATCGGTCTGCACCCACACCACGGCGGTCGTCTCGCCGACATGTCGTAGCACCGGGCCCAGAGCAAGCGTCACCCGATCCACCCTAGGCCACTAGAGCCCGAGCGCCAGAGGAGTCGCCGGAGGCCCGTCGGTGAGCAACTCTCGCAACAGTTTTGGTAACGCCCGCGGCGAGAACAGCTCGCCGGCGGCGTGGGCGGCATCCATGGCCGCCAGGGCCCACCATCGCTGCTCCACGATTCCCTCGGCATCCGGGTGTCCGGGCGACCCGGGCGGGACACCACTTGCCGGTGGGAACTCGTCGATGAGGATCAGGAAATAGTGGTTGACGATCCCGGCGAAGCCCTGGTCACGCATCCACGGCATCGTGACGGTCTGAATCCACACCAGCTGCGGTGCGTGCTCGACGGTGACAACCAGACCGGTCTCCTCGTGCAACTCCCGGGTCAGCGCCTCGACGTGCGTCTCACCGTGCTCGACACCCCCGCCGGGACCGGCCCACACGGCGTAGTCATGGACGCGGTGCCGGGCGAGCAGGACCCGGTCGCCGTCGACGAGAAGCGCGCGACATGAATGACGCAACGGGAGGTCGGTCACCGTGGAAACGGTAACCGAGCGCGGGCCGATGATTTTCCCGGATTCGGGTTGTCTGTACCGGCGACAGCGGAAGGAGCGAATACATGGTGATCGTCTCGGGGCACCTCATGATCGACCCACAGTCGCGCGGGGCTTATCTCGAAGGTTGTGTTGCCGTGGTCGAGCTGGCACGCCGCACGCCGGGCTGCCTCGACTTCGCCATCAGCGCCGACATGATCGACACCAGCCGGATCAATGTGTACGAACGCTGGCAGTCCCAGGCCGCGGTCGACGCATTTCGCGGCAGCGGGCCGAGCAGCGAACAGCAGGTGTCGATGCTGTCGGCCGCGGTGTCGGAGTACGACGTCGCGGAGGTACGCGTGCTGTCGGCGGCCGACGACGAGGCAGACACCTCCCGGTAAGACTGGATCAACCTCAGTGCCACAAGGTGGTCCTCATGCCGCTGCACCTGTGCTCGTTGCGTGGTGGACCGCGCCTCGCTCTCGCCGTCGCGTGGATCACCGTCCTGTCCTCAGCTCTGTGCGTCACCCAGGCGAACGCACAACGCCAGCTGACCCTGCTGAGCGACCCGTTCCTGCAGGTGCCCAGGCCCACGTCGGTGGAGGTCGCCTGGTTCACCGAGTTCGACGGAGATTCGCACCATGTGATCGTCGGTGCACCGGCCGCCACGATGTCCGAAGGACAGCTCCGCGAGGCCATCAGGCTGGGCAGCGCGCCGGGAGTGCGGATATTTCCGGCCCATACGATCAAGCTGTCCCGGGTAGCCGAGGACGCCGACTCGAAACTGCCGGACGACCGCAAGCCCTCGCACGGTATCGCGGCACGCGACGTCTACCGGCACCACGCCGTCGTGACGATTCCACAGTCGACGCGCGAGCCTTATCGGGTGGTCAGCACCAAAGATGACAGCATGACCGCATCCGCGACTTTTTCCTTGCGGGGGGCACTGGCGCCCGGCGAACCCGCGGTGATCATGCTGACCTCCGACCATCAGCTGATGGTTAACGCGCCGGCCAACCTTGAGTTCGCCGCGCGTACCATCACCGCCGAACTCGGCCCGATCGACGCGGTATTTCTTCCGGGCGATCTGGTCAACGTCCCCGACCGCGCGTCGGAGTGGTTCGACGACGAGCGCGGCTCGGCGTTCTTTCCCGCGATGCAGGGACGAGGCGGCCGAGAGGCCTCCGACGGACTCGTCTACCGCGGGGGTGCCATCCTGCAGAGCGCGGCGCTGTACTCGGCGATCGGCAATCACGAGGTCCAGGGACGTCGCGACGGGCACACATCTCTGACCGAATCATTCAACAACCCGGTTCCCCGCACCGTTGCAGAAGTCGAATACGCCAAGGTCGCCCGTGTGGTGAACCCTGAGGCGGATCCGTCGGTCAAGGCTCGATGGATCGAGAACAACTCGTTCTCCACCACCACTTATGAAGAGATCTTCTCGCTGCCGCGGTCAGACAGCGGAGGGGAGCGCTATTACGCCACCACCGTCGGCGACGTCCGCCTGGTCACGCTTTTCGCCACACGCATCTGGCGTTCCACCAAAGCCGATCCCGATCCCGCTGTGCGCGAGGATGTCTCGCGCTACCAGGAGGCGCGATCGGTCCTTGCGGATCCGCTCGCGCAAGGGTATGGCGAGTTCATCTTCGAAGACCTCGCGGTGGGCACGCCGCAATACGAATGGCTGAAGCGGGAGCTGGACTCCCCGGAATTCCGCACTGCCGAATACACCGTGGTCCAGCTGCACGAGAGTCCACAGAGTCTGGGGGAGAACGCAATTCCGACGTTCGCTCATCCCCGCCGGATCGAGGAGCGTGACGGCATCCGCTACGAGTACCCGGCAGCCGACAACATCCTGTTGCGCGACATCATGCCACTGCTCGACGCGGCAGGCACCGATCTGGTCTACAACGGCCACAACCACTTGTGGAACCGCTTCGTCTCGGCGAGTGGTGTCAATTACCTGGAAGCGTCGAACACCGGCAACAGCTACGGCGCCTACCTCCCGATTTCCGGGAAGAGTCGCCCGGTTCCACCGCCCCCGTGGAACGGAGCGGACTATTCGGCGCAGGGAAATCCCGGCGGCTTGGCTCCGATCGTGCCGAACATTGCGCCTTTGCACGCCGCAGACGGTCAGTCACTTCCCTACGTTGCCGACAACAACTACGTCGTCTTCCAGGCGCTTCACACTGGAACGGGTATGGTGACCAGTTGGTATGTGGATATGGCCGACGTCGCCGCCGGGCCCGTACGCTTCGATCAATTTCAGCTGTAGCGCACCGTTGACGTATTTCAATTGCCGACGAAGATGTCATCCGACAAACGAAATAATTTCGCCGACATTGTCCGTCGAAAACTGACGTATGCGTAATAGCATTCGGCCATGACGCAGGCAACCACCGGTTCGGCTAACGCTCCGGTCGGAAAACACAGTACGGCAGAACCTTCCAAACGGGGCCTCGGAGCGGCGATCGTGGTCGTCCTGGTCGTGGTACTTCTCTATGCGGGATCGGTGTTCGCCTACTGGTTCTTCTCCGGATCGGCTCGCGAGCTCGACAGTCCAGACTTCGGCGACGGCTCCGAAACCGTCGTGCTGGTGACTGTCACGGGCATCAAGACTCTGGACAACAAAGTGGATGCGAAGGTGCTCGTCATCCCCGAGGACGGGTTGACCGATCCACGGCTCGATGTGTTGACCGAAGATCTCGCGGTCCGGCTGTACCCGTGGAACACGTTGGGCGATCTGACGTTTCCGGCCGGTGCCTCACCGGCGGAGGTGACGACGACCATCGACGTGAGCGGCGACCCCACCACGTGGCCGTTCGACGCCTACACGACGGATGCCATCAGCGCCGACGTATTGGTCGGGGAGGGTGACGCACGGGAATTCCAGCCCGCGCGGGTCGAGATCGAGGCAGCAATCCAGGGGTGGGACATCTCGAGCGAAACAGTTCCGCCGTCACCCCAGTCCTATTCGCAGGCCGGCGACGAAGCCGTCCAGCTCACCTTCAAGCGTGCGCTCGGCCCGCTGGCCTTCGACATCGGTATCTGTCTCGTCCTGATCATGCTGCCGACGTTGGCGCTCTACACGTCGCTGAAAGTGTTCTTCAGGAAGAAAGAGTTCCAGATGCCGTTCCTGACCTGGTACGCGGCAATGCTGTTCGCGGTGGTTCCACTGCGCAACATTCTTCCCGGCGCGCCACCGCCCGGCGCGTGGATCGACATCCTGCTGGTCATGTGGGTCATCATCGGGTTGGTCGCCTCGATGCTCGTTTACGTCGTGGTCTGGAACAAACGGATCGACTAGCTCGCCGCGCTAGCATGCGATGGTGCTCGCGTCCGACGTGCTGTTCGCGACGATGGACGGCGGCGGCAATGTGCCGCCCCTGCTCGCCGTCGCATCTGCGGTCAAGGCGGCCGGACACCGGGTGCGCGTGGCCGGCCACGCATGCCTGGCTGATGACGTGACGCGCGCAGGTCTGCCCTTCGAGCCCTACCGCCATGCTCGGCCGTGGGACTCTGCCCGCGAACAGAACCCGCTGAAGTGGGTGCCGATGTTCAACGACCGCAACATCGCTGACGAGGTCGACCGCATGTGTGCCGGGCGTCGGCCCGACGTCGCCGTCGTCGACTGCATGTTGCTGCCCCCACTGCAGACACTGCAGCGCAACGAGATTCGCACCGTTGTTTTCAGCCACACTGTCCGCGGATACCTCAACCGCCTCCACCGCTACGGTGCCGGCACCGCGGCACTGCTGTACGGGTACCGCGTCGGCAAGTTGTGGGCCGCCGCCGACCTGAACATCGTGGCCACTGTCGAGCGTCTCGATCCCGACTCGCGCCGACGCCAACCCCCCAATGTGCGGTGGGTGGGCGCCGTGGCGTCCGGTCAGCCCGCGGTGCCCTCCGGCGACCGACCGGTGGTCCTTGTCAGCATGTCCACCAATGGTTTCCCAGGGCAGCGCAGGACGCTGGCGCGCGTCATCGAAGCCTTGGCGAATCTGCCCGTACGCGGGGTGGTGACCACCGGCGGGGTCATCGACCCGGCAGAGCTTCCCGCCGCTCCCAACGTCGAGATCGCCGGCTATGTCGATCACGCCTCCCTGATGACACAGTGCGCATTGCTGGTCGGGCACGGCGGTCACGCCACCACCGTGCGCGCGCTGGCCCACGACATCCCGGTCCTCGTCATCCCGGCCAGCGCGCTGTCGGACCAACGGGTCATCGGCGCCGCCGTCGCCCGTGCCGGCGCAGGTGTCGTGCGGCCTCGGTCGTCGTCGGTGTCCGAGCTCTCCGCGAGTATCGGGGCATTGCTGAACGAGCCGCGCTGGCGCCGCGCCGCCTCCGAGCTCGGACGGGAGATACGAGGCAGGGATGCCGCGGGAGATGCGGCCGACTTGATCATTCAACTTGCGTCTGCAAGCTGAATGAGGCGGCTTTCCGCAGGCCGAAGCTTATGTCCAGATGTTCATCGCCAGAATGTCTCGATAGTTTGCTGACCGGTGGTACCTTCCTCGCGACGGGCAACGTTAGGGGCTGCTGTGGATGGGTGCCTGAATTCGCGGACGCCGAGCGGTCCGAGGCGCGGGCTGTACTCGGGGATCGTCTTCGCCGGTATCGGCGTGGGTATGGTCGTCGGTCAAGGTGTCGCCGTCGCGAGCCCCGCGGATAGTGCAGGCACCTCGCAATCGGATGACGCATCCGACGCCGCGTCGACCTCCGCAGATCCCTCCAGCGAATCCGCCGACGCCGCCGGGAACGACACTCCGGAAGCGAGCGCGGAAGCCGACGACACCGACGACGCCGCCGACGCCGACGAGACCGATGCCGAGATAGCTGAGATAGCCGAGACGGCCGAGGTCGACGAGCCCAGGCAGTCGCAAAAGCGGTCGCGACCAACGGTTGCCGACAGAGCTGCAGACGACTCCTCCTCCGAGGTGACCGAACGCTCCGGCGAGGACACCGACACCGTGGATACGACGGAGGCCGCGACCGAGTTCGCGGCGATCGCGCCCGTCCCGGCGCTCCCACCGGCCGCCGCCCCTGAGTCCACGGTGCGCAGCCTGGTCAGTGCGCGTCCCGTCACCGCCGAGAGCATCGTCACCGACGTGCTGACCTGGGCGGGGCTGCGCTCGGCCGACGACGACGCGCCCGCGCCGGTGACGCCGGTGTCCGGGCTGGTCGAGTCGTTGTGGCTGGCCGTCCGCCAGTCTCAATACACCTGGAACAATCAGCGTCCCCTCGCAGGCGTCACCATTTCCGGCTCCGGCCCTGACGGTACGGTCGCGGGAAGCCTCAACGCCGTCGACTACGACGATTCGACCCTCACCTACGTCCTCGCCTCGGGCCCCTCCCACGGGCGGGTGGTGATCGACGCGCTAGGGCGCTTCACCTACACGCCCGGCGCCGCGGCCGCGGGCCGCGCCGACCAGTTCACCATCCGCGTCGACGACACCCCCGGTAACCCGTTCCACGTTCACGGATTGCTCGGCCTCCTCGGCATTGCCAGACCCACCGAGGTCACGGTCTCCATCGCGGCGAAATCGCCTGCCGGACTTGGCGTTCAATCTGCGCTGGACATCGAAGGGCTGAGCTCGCGCGACGGTGTGGAGATCACCACCGGCAGCGCGGGGGGCACCGTGAGGGTGATCGACGGCAGATTCACCGACCAAGTGGTCGTGAATGCCGCCGACGCCGCCGCCGTCCTGAACACGCTGGCGCCGGTGCTCGGCGCTCCCACAGGTTTCGCCGACCTCGCTGAAGTCTCCGCATCGACGGTCGGCGACGGTGACACCCTCGAGCGCTTCTACCGTTTCACCGAAACAATCGGCGGCATCACAGTTCTCGGTAGTGAAGTCATTCTGGTGACCGACGCAGACGGCGACGTAACGAGCGTGTTCAACTACTACCGCGCTCTCGGTGAGAACTTCAACATCATCCCCGACCCCCGGATCGACGAAGACGCCGAGGTCCGCCTCGTCGCCTCCACCGCCTACCTCGGTTCCGACGGCGATTCGGCATCGATCGGATCATTCCTTGCCGCAAGCGCTTTCGCCAACGATCTGGTCGTCTACACCGTGACCGAAGACCAGGCGCCTGCTCTGGCATGGCGCGTGGTGGTGCACGTGCCCGACACCGGGGAGCTCGTACCGTCGGGTGCGACGTATCTGATCCAGGCTGACGGCGAGGACGCCGGCACCGTCATCGTCAACTTTTCCAACGCTCAAGCGGCCGCTGCGGTCACCACGGCGAAGGACTGGCTCGGCGATACTCGAACCATCACGATCGACACCCGAAAGGTGCTGTGGTTCAGCTCTTCCGAGATGGCGGACCCTACACGCAACATCACGACCTACAAGACGTCGTACGGGCTGTTCGGCCTCGGCTCGCCCGTCCTGCCCGGCAAGGTGGTCAAGCGCAGCCTGTTCGGCTGGGACACGTCGGCAGTGTCCGCGCATGCGAATGCCGCTGTGGTCTACGACTACTTCATGAACGTGCTCGCTCGCCAGTCTTACGACGGTGAGGGCGCGAAGGTCGTCATCAGCATCCGCTACCGACCGAGCGGTTCCGTCGGATATGCGAATGCGTTCTGGGATCCGACGATTGAGCAGTTCGCGTTCGGCGACAAGGGATACCTGCAGGCCGACGTCGACATCGTCGCGCACGAATTCACCCATGCCGTCATCTCCAGCATCCTCGGCGACTCGGCGCTGGGCTCTGGCCAGCCCGGAGCGCTCAACGAGGCCTACGCGGACATCTTCGGCGTGTTGGTCGAGGGAGCCACCGGCACTGACCGTTGGCTGATGGCCGAGGACTCGGGATACGGCATCATCCGTAATCTCGCCGACCCGGGCTCGGTCAGCACCTCGTACGGGCCGTATCGCGACCGACTCGGCGACATGTACCGCGGCAGCGGTGACGACTACGGCGAGCATGTCAACAGCACGATCTTCAGTCATGCGGCGTACCTGATGATGACCGACGCGGCGACCGCCGGCGTCTCCGATGAGACCTGGGCGAAGGTGTTCTACCATTCGATTCCGCGGCTGAGCGCGAACGCGCAATTCGTCGACGGCAGGGCCGCTGTGCTCAGCGCGGCAGCCGAGCAAGGGCTCAGCCTCGCTGAGCGCGAAGCCATTGCTCGCGCCTTCGACACCGTCGAGATCTACGGCGCGCCAGTGTCATCCATCGCTGTCTGATTGGTCGACCAGGACTGCGCCGTCGGGACGGTCACCCAGTGTCTGCAGCTCGAGGGCCGAACCCTGCACGGTCAGCCGAATGATCTGCGCCAGTTCGCCGGGGGCGTCGCACTGGACGTAGTGATCGGCGCACGGAACCACCCAGTAGCGGTTGCGGCCGGGCTTGGGCCTGAGGTAGGCCTGCCAGACGTGGTTGGCCACCCGCAGGGGAGCGACGCTGTCGTGCAGTCCCCAGATCAGCGTGGTGTCAACCTGGAGCGTGGAAAGTCGCTCCAGCCAACCGGTCTCGTCGGCGGCGCGCTCGTGCAGATACTTGACGGTGTCGGGTAGCACTCGGATGCCGTCGTTGTGGGCGAAACAGCGCGCCAACGCGGCGACCTCAGGATCGTCACCGCTGCGACGCGGCATGAACGTCGCCGCCCCAAGGCCTGCGGCCAACATCTCCGGCGTCGTCGCCGCCGCGGTCGCGCGGCCGGTGGCGTCGTCGAGCAGCGCCACCTGGAACGCCGTCAGATTCGCCAGCGGCAGATAAATGTTGGCGTTGGTGAGGAAGACATCGACCGGCAGCGCACCGCGCTCAGCGAGCATTCCCAGCGCGATCATGCCGATACTGCTGCCGCGGTCATGGGTGATCATCCGGAACTCGTCGAGTTGCCACACGCGGGTGATCGCGTGGATCAGCAGCCGCGCATCGTCGTAGAGCGAATAGGTGTGGGGCTGAGGCGGTTTATCGGACAGTCCGTACCCCGGAAAGTCGAGCACGTACATGTCGAACTCGGTCTCCAGTTCGCGGGCGAGCCCGTGATAGTCGACGCCCGACGTCGGGAAACCGTGCACGCAGACCAGTGCCGGGGCGCCCGGCGTTCCCGCGCGGCGCCAGAAAACCTCCACCTCTGCTCCGGCATTGGACGCTGTGCTGGAAACCCAGGTGAAGGTCGAGCCTTCACCGTGCCAGTCATCGAAGATGTTCACTCGTGAAAAGCTAGTTCCCTGATCGTCTCCCAGGAGGTGTTTTCGGTGTCGCCGAGCTCGGTGTCCCCAGGGCCTGCGCCCGACCACTCGCTGCGCACGGTGCTGAGCCTGTCGGCGCCCATCGGACTGGCGTTCATACCGCTCGGTATGGCACTGGGGTTCCTGGTGGTCCATGCCGGGCTCGCATGGTGGTGGGCGCCGACGTTTGCCGCCGTCATCTACGCAGGGTCGTTGGAGTTCTTGATGGTGCACCTGGCCGCGTCGGCCGCTCCGATCGTGACCGTTGCGCTGACGACATTCGTGGTGAACTCACGTCACGTGTTCTACGCGTTGTCGTTTCCCCTGGACCGCGTCCGCGGGCTGCTCGGCAAGGCCTACAGCACCTATACGCTGTCCGACGAGGCGTACGCTGTGGGAGTCAGTCCCGAGGCGCAACGGTGGACCACCCGCCCGATTCTGTTGATGCAACTGCTGTTTCACCTTCTCTGGGTGGCCGGTGCGATGCTCGGCGGCCTCGTCGGGGAAGCGCTGCCGATCGACGGCCTCGTCGGCCTTGACTTCGCTCTGACCGCGCTGTTCATCGTCCTGGGCATCGACGCGTTTCGTCAGCGCCCGGACTGGCTGACCGCCGCCGGCGCATCGGCCTGCGCGGTCGCGGCGTGGCTGGTCGTGCCGGGCCAGCTGCTGGTCTCTGCTTTTGCGGCGTTCACCGGTCTACTGGTGGCGCGGATGTTGTTGCAGCGTAGAGCAGGCCGGGCGTGACGATGCCGGACAACGGATACATCGCCCTGCTGGTGGTGGTCAGTGCCGGCATCACCTGGGCGCTGCGCGCGCTACCGTTCGCTGTGCTGGTGCCGCTGCGAGACAGTGTGGTCGTCAAGTATCTGAGCATCCACATGCCACTCGGGGTCATGGCCATCCTCGCGATCTACACGCTGACCACGGTCGCGGGTGACACGACCAGTCAGCTGCTGTGGTTGGTTCTCGCAGTGGGGGTCACGGCTGGGCTGCACGTGTGGCGCGGCCAGGCGCTGCTGAGCATCCTTGTCGGAACGGCGACGTACGTGACGCTGATGTCCCTCTGGGGCTAGTCCTGGGTCTGGAGGTAGGCGACGAGCGCGTTCGTCAGCCCGCGTCGGGCCACGTCGAGATCGGCGTAGGAGCCGAGCTGGCGCTCCGACACCAGACCCCTCATCGCGCCCGGGATCAACGTGGCGACCTCGCGGACCCGCTCCGGGTCGACTCCCAGGTCGGCGAATGCGTTACGGCAGATCTCCAGCCACGACTGTCCCCACGAATAGAGCTCAGCCGCGGTCTGGGGATACAGTCGCTCAAGCTCGGCGTGATCACGGGGCAGCGCCGCCCGCAGGTTCTCAATGGCCCGCGAATCAGGTTCTGCCAGGCCGCCATACAGCGTATCGATGATGCTCGCGACCCGGTCGCGCAGCGGTGCGTCGACATCGACGGCGGCGAACACGTCAGCCCGACGCTCGGCTGTGCGATGCAGGACCGCGGCCCAGAAGCCGTCGGCGTCGCCGAACTGATACTGCACTGCGCCCCAGGTCGCGCCGATGTCCTTGGCGATCCGGTTCGCCGACACCGACCCCGGGTCGCCGGAAGCCAGGGACTTGAGCGCCGCCTCCAGCATGTTCTGCCGCGTGGCCTGGCCGCGCCGATTGGGGCGCCGGGTGGGCGCATCGACGTCGGTCATCCATCGAGGGTACAGAACTTTTCGTAGAACCTACTATGTTTCTTTCATTGAGTGTTCTACGATTCGGTTCATGGCCAAACCGCCTCTGTCGATGAAACCGACCGGCTGGTTTCAGATCGCGTGGTCCGACGAGATCGGGATCGGCGACGTTCACAGGATGAAGTACTTCGGCCAGGAGATGATCGCGTGGCGCGCCGAGTCCGGCGGGCTGACCGTGATGAACGCCTACTGCGAACATCTCGGAGCGCACCTGGGGTTCGGCGGCACCGTGCACGGCGAGGTGCTTCAGTGCCCCTTCCACGGATGGCAATGGAATCAACAGGGCCGCAACGTGTGTATCCCCTACGAGGACCGGCCCAACCGGGGGCGCCGGATCAAGACCTACCCCGTGGTGGAGCGCAACGAGTCGGTCTACATCTGGCACGACATCGAAAATCGCGACCCCTACTTCGAAGCGCCCGACATCTTCGCCAGCTTCGGCGACGGCTCGACGATCGAGGACTACTACCCGCAGCAACGACTGTTCGAGCAGGGGCACGAGATGCATCCGCAGTATGTGCTCGAAAACGGCGTCGATTTCGCGCATTTCAAGTATGTGCACGGCACGCCGATCAACCCGATTTTCACCCGTCACGATTTCGACGAGCCGGTTTCCTACGTCGACTTCACGATAACGTTCGAAGGGGACGACGCACAGAAGATCGAGGACGTGGGCAGCGGGGTCGAGGCGATCAACGGCGGACTCGGGATCGCGGTGACCAAGAGCTGGGGGATGATCGACAACCGCACCATTTCGGCGATCACCCCGGTCGATGATTCCACCTCCGATGTGCGGTTCATGGTTTACATCGGCAGGCCCCAGGGTGAGGTGCGCAATCCTGAGCGGGCCCGGGTCAAGGCCGAGGAGTTCGGCCTCGAAATCATCCGCCAGTTTCGACAGGACATCCACATCTGGGCACACCAGCGTTACTCGGATCCCCCGGCGCTGTCGAGCTCGGAAATGAAGGGCTTCACCGCGATCCGCGAATGGGCCAAGAATTTCTATCCAGACGGCAAGGGCGGCAGCGCCGCCGAGCTGGCTGCCCAATCGGCTCACTGATCTCTCAGAAAGGCTCTCGATGGCGATCAAGGTTTTCCAGGTGGCGACCGGCAATGTCGGTTCCGAGATGATCAGGCGGATGGCCGACCAGCCCGATCTCGAGCTCGTTGGCGTGCATTGCTATTCGCCGGACAAGATCGGCAAGGATGCCGGTGAACTCGCGGGTATCGCGCCCAACGGGGTGACTGCGACAGGCACGATCGAGGAGATCATCGCCGCAAAGCCGGACGTAGTGACCTTCCACGGCGTGTTCCCCGACGAAGATCTCTACGTCACAGTGCTGGAGGCCGGGATCAACATCGTCACGACGGCAGACTGGATCACCGGTTGGCACCGCGACCGCAACCACCCACATCATTCCGGCAAGCCCGTCACCCAGTTGCTCCAAGAGGCCTGCGAGAGAGGCGGTTCCACGTTCTACGGCACCGGCATGAACCCCGGCCTCAACCAGATCCTCGGCGTGGTGTGCTCGGCCGACGTCGCCGAGATCGAGAACATCACGACCATCGAGTCCGTCGACGTGTCCTGTCATCACTCCAAGGACACCTGGATCGAGGTGGGATACGGCGCGCCCGTGGACGACCCGGAGATCCCGGGCAAGCTGGAGAAGTACACCCGGGTCTTCGCCGACAGTGTCTACATGATGGCCGACTGCTTCGATCTGACGCTCGACGAGGTGACGTTCGGCTACGAACTCGGTGCATGCACCAAGGACGTCGACCTCGGCTGGTACAAGCTGCCGAAGGGTTCACTGGGCGGCAACTACATCAAGTACCAGGGCATGGTCGACGGAGTTCCGCGTGTCGAAACACACCTGGAGTGGCAGATGACCCCGCACACAGATCCGAGCTGGGATATCAAAGGTTGCTACATCACTCAGATCAAGGGTGATCCGAACATCTACAACAAGCACATGATCTTCCCGAAGCCCGGTGTCGACCTCTCCGATCCGGCGAGCTTCGCATCGATCGGGATGACGGTCACCGGTATGCCGGCGCTCGCGTCGATCAAGTCCGTGGTGGCGGCGCGACCCGGGATCATCACCAGCGCCGACCTGCCGCTGCGTGGCTTCGCCGGACGCTTCAAGCTGTAACGGCCAGCGTCAGCGTCTCCCTCCTGCGTACCAGCAGGCTGGGTAACCAACGGCCGTGCTCGGCCATCACGAAGTGTGTCGAGTTCGCCAACAGGTGTTCGAGGACGATCCGAGCCTCCATGCGTGCCAGCGCCGCACCGACGCAGAAGTGAACGCCTTTTCCGAACGCGATGTGTGACTTGCTGTTCGGGCGATCGAGACGAAACTCATCGGGATCGTCCACATGGGCGGGGTCCCGGTTGGCGGCTCCCCAGAGCAACAGAAGGCGCGAGCCCGCCGCGAGATCTTGACCGGCCAACTGGCAATCGTTGAGGACATGACGGTAGTGCCCGCGGAAGGGCGGTTCGTAGCGCAACACCTCTTCCAGAAAGGCGGGGACGAGCGTGGCCTGCGCACGCAGTTGCTGTTGCAGATCGGGACGGGTCGCCAAGATCTCGGTCGCCGAGCCGATCAGCGATGCGGTCGACTCGCCGCCCGCGCTGAACAACGTCACCATCATCATCTGGGCGGTGAGTGGGTCGAGTTCACCTGCAGCACACGACGTAGCGAGTCCGCCCATGAGCGAGTCGTGAGACCCGCCCGACTCCAGGGCAAATCTCTCTGTCACGTAGGCCGCCAGTTGCATTGCGGCCACGCCGGATTCCGCCAGTTGCGCTTCGCTGACGAGCCCTTCCAGCAGCTGCGTTGCGCCATAACCCCACGCGGCCAGCTGATCTGCGTCCTCGTGCGGAACTCCGATGAGTTCGCACACCACCATCATCGGCAGACGATTCGCGACGGACTGCATCCACTCGACGGGCGTATCGCGGACCTCGGCACGCCACAATGTCGCCATGGTGTCGGTGACGAACGCTTCGATCGCTCGGATTCGCTTGGCTGCCAGGTGGGGCACCAACGTCTTTCGGTGCGCTGCGTGAACGGGGTCGTCGGCGATGGCGAGCACCTGGGTGGGGCCCCCGACGACGTCCATGAGGAATACGCCCACTGTGCCGTCGTCGTGCAGGATCATCGTCCCGGTGAGATTCGACGAGAAGTCGTCCGTGCGGGCAACAGCCTCGTTGACGGCGTGCCAGCCGGATACCGCGAAGAAGTCCGAGTTGCCGACGCGGTGTATCGGTGCTGATTCGTGCATCCGCGCGTACAGCGGGTATGGATCCTGAAGGAACTTCGCGTCGAACAGCGCCAGGCCGAGATCTGTCACTGCTCCAGCAAAGGTGGCCGCGTCTTGCCGTGTCAACGGCTGACCGAAGGTCGAAAGCCTCAGATGTGAGACCATCGGCGGGGCGTCTCATCGGGACGCACTGACCTCGGTCGATCGGGAAAACATCGTCGCACGATGTCTCAGGTTGAGATCGGTGGCGGCCAGTTTCTCAAGGAGGCGCGGTGGGCTCGGATGACTGGCTCGTCGGCGACCGGCGTGCCGAGGCCGCCGAACGCATCTACGCCGCAGCCAAAGAGCTGATCGTCGGGGAGGGCTTGGAGGCATTCGACATGGCCGCCCTGCAGCGGAAGGTGCACTGCTCGCGGGCGACGATCTACCGCCACGTCGGGGGCAAGGACCAGATTCGCGAGGCTGTCCTGTTGCGCGAGGCGGAGCGGATCATCGAGTCGGTTCGATCCGCGGTCGCCGGGCTCAGCGGTGAGGAGCGCACCCTCACCGCGGTGGTGGTTGCGCTCGACCGCATCCGGGCCGATCCGCTCGGACGCACGCTGCTGAACTCGATGCGCAGGGGAGACCTGACGTGGATCGGCCGCTCGCCGATCCCACCCGCTCTGGCTGTGCAGCTCACCGGTATCGCCGAGGATGATTCGCAGGCGGCCCAGTGGATTGTGCGGGTCGTGCTGGCAATGCTGTTCTGGCCGATCGACGATCCGGTGTCCGAACGCGAGATGCTGGCGCGCTTTCTCGTATCCGGCCGGCCTGGTCGGCAGTGAGTCAGCCGGCGCCCTTGCCGTTGTCGACCCGATAGATGGCGCCGTGCACGGCGGCGGCGTCGTCGCTGGCCAGGAACGCGATTGTCTTGGCGACATCCTCGGTCTCCATGAACCCGCGTGGTGAGGCGATCCGCAGGATGAGGTCCCAGTCGGCGTTTTCGGGCGCTTCGAACTCGGTGCTCTGCGCGGTCGGCATCCCGCCGGGGCAGATCGCGTTGACCCGCAACTTCTCCTTGGTGAACTCGATGGCCAGCGCGCGCGTGAGCCCGATCAATCCGTGTTTGGCGGCGCAGTAGCCGGCCGAATAGACCTCGCCCTCGACTCCGGCGATCGACGCGACGTTGACGATGTTGCCGCCCGTCTCCAGCAGATGAGGCAGCGCCGCACGACACAGATAGAACGGCCCGTTCAAGTTGACCGACAGGTCTGTGGCCCAGTCGTCGTCTGTCATCGAGATGGTGTGCCGCATCTTGTGGAAGCCGGCGATGTTGGCCAGTACGTCGAGCCTTCCGAACTGCTCGACGCAGTCGGCGACCGCCTGAGCGCACGCGTCCGACGACGTCACGTCCACGGACTGGAAACGGCCGTTGGGGATGTCTGCGAACACCTCGGCCATGCGCGAGGCGTCACGAGCGATACCGAAGACCGTGGCACCCCGCTGCGCGAACAGTTTCGCCGTGGCGGCGCCCAGCCCTGCCGACGCCCCCGTGACCAGTGCGACCTTGCCGCTCAATTGACTCATGCCCATGACTTTCTCACGGGCCTCTTGCTCAGATGGCGGCGCGTGGTTTCACCGGCGGGACAGCCGCCAGGAGTTGGCGGGTGTACTCCTGCTCTGGCGCGTCGAACAACTCGTCGGCGGGCCTTTTCTCGACCACGCCACCGTCGCGCATGACGAGCACCTGATGGCTCAGCTGACGGATCACCGCGAGGTCGTGGCCGATGAGCAGGTATGCCAGTCCGAGTTCAGATTGCAGCCGGAGCAACAGATCGAGCACCCGCGCTTGGACGGAGACGTCCAGCGATGCCGTGGCCTCGTCGAGGATCAGCAGGTCCGGCTCGGCGGCCAGCGCGCGGGCGATGCTGACACGCTGGCGCTGTCCGCCGGACAGTTCGTGTGGATAGCGCCGGGCGAATTCGGTCGGCAGCCCGACCAATTCGAGTAGTTCATCGACGCGTCGCCTGCGGGCATCCTTGCCGTCTGCGAGCTTGTGCACGACGAGAGGTTCTGCAATCGAATTGTCGACGCGGGCACGCGGATTGAGCGAGGCGAACGGATCCTGGAACACCAGTCCGATGCGTCGCCGCATCTGCTTGGCGGCAGTCCCCTTGACGTGCAGAACGTCCTCGCCAGCCAGCGTCGCCTCGCCGGAGTCCGGGTTGACCAGCCCGGTCAGTGCCGCGGCGACCGTGGACTTGCCGGAACCTGACTCGCCCACCAGTCCCAGCGTCGTGCCACGACGGATACGGAACGACACGTCCTTGACCGCGTGCACGGTCGAGCCGCCGACCGGAGTGGGCACGGTGAACCGGACATCGAGACCGCTGACCTCAAGCAGGTTCTCGGCGTCGGTGACCGCGGGCGGCCCGGAACGGTCGAGGACGGGCCGCGCCGCCAGCAGGTCGCGGGTGTAGTCATCACGGGGACGGTCGAAGACGTCCATGATCGGGGCCTGCTCGACGGTCGCGCCGTTGCGCATCACCGTCACATCGTCGGCCACCTGACCGATGACGCCGAGGTCATGGCTGATCCACACCACGGCGGTACCGAAGTCGCGCTGCAGCGCACGGACGAGCTCGATGATCTGCGCCTGCGTCGTGACATCCAGCGCGGTGGTGGGTTCGTCGGCGATCAACAGCTCGGGGTCGCACGCCAGCGCGATCGCGATCATCACCCGCTGACGCTGCCCACCCGAAAGCTGGTGCGGGTAGGCGTGCAGCCGTATCTCGGGATCGGGCAAGCCGACCGCCCCGAGTAACTCCACAGCGCGCGCAGTCGCGGCCCTCCGGGTCAGATCCCGATGTGTCTCAAGCGATTCCGTGATCTGACGTTCCAGTGTCAGCAGCGGGTTCAGCGAAGTGCCGGGGTCCTGGAAGACGAACCCGATCCGGGCGCCGTGCACACTGCGCAACGTCCGCGGCGTCGCGCCCACCAACTGCACCTCGCCTCCGAGCGTGCTCGATCCCGACACCCGGGCGCCGGGAGCGTCGAGCAGACCCGTGGCAGCGAGCACGGTCATCGTCTTGCCGGAACCGGATTCACCGACGATACCGACCGTCTTCTCACGATCGACATCGAACGACACGCCGTCGACGATGGTGCGGGCGCCGATACGCACACCGAGATCCTTGACGTTCAGGACGGTCAACGTTCCTGCCTCCGTGCCTCTTTGGTCGGCTCCCGCCTCCGTGCCTCGTTGGTCGGCTCCCGCCTCCGTGCCTCGATCGTGGTGCGCTGCTTGGGATCCAGCACGTCGCGCAGCCCGTCCCCGAACAGGTTGAATGCGAGCACGATCACGAAGATTGCGGCCCCGGGAAACACCGCCATCCACCACGCCATCGTGACGAAGCCTTGGGAGTCGAAAATCATCCGCCCCAGCGACGGTTGCGGCGGCTGAATTCCCAGGCCCAAGAACGACAGAGCGGCCTCCGAAAGTATCGCGAACGCCAACGACAGCGAAGTCTGGACGATCAGCGGCCCGGCGATGTTCGGCAGAATGTGGCGCGACAGAATGTAGAGGTCACCCGTCCCCATCGCGCGCGACACCGACACATACGGTTCGGTGCGCACACCCAGCGTGCTGGCGCGCGCCACCCGCGCGAAGATCGGTGTGTAGACAATGCCTATCGCCAGAATCGTCGTCGTCACCCCGGGCCCCAGGATGGCGACGACAGCCAACGCGAGGAGCAACACCGGGAAAGCGAACATCACATCCACGATGCGCATCAGCACGGTGTCGAGCCAGCCGCCGCGATACCCGGCGATGAGGCCGACCGTCACCCCTACGACCACGGCGAACGCTACGCTGACGACCGCGATCCGCATCGACGCCTGCGTCGCGACCAGGACCCGGGACAGCACATCCCTGCCCAGTTCATCGGTACCGAACCAGTGCGAGCCGCTGGGCGGCTGAAGCGCATTGGGTACGTCCACGTCGTTGATGCCGTACGGGACGATCCAATTCGCCGTCAGCGCAACGACAGCCACCACGACGAGAATCACGGCGCTGACGAGTGTCACCGGATTTCGGGCGAGTAGCCGCCACGACGCCAGCCGGCCGGTGTCGGTGTCAGGGTGCTGGATCGTCATCCCAATCGGATCCTCGGGTCAACGACGGCGTAGAGCACGTCGACGAGCAGATTGATCAACAGGAACAGCGCGGCGATCAGCAGGACCGCACCCTGGATCAGCGGATAGTCGCGCGCAGCAACGGCATTGAAGACCAGGCGGCCCAGGCCCGGCCACGCGAACACCACCTCGACGACGATGACCCCGCCGAGAAGGGTCGCCAGCTGGATGCCGGTGATGGTGAGGATCGGGACGAGCGCGTTGCGCACGGTGTGGCGGAACGTCACAACCCGAGGCGACAACCCCTTGGAACGGGCGGTGCGCACGTAACCCGACGCGGCCACCTCCAGCACCGCCGATCGCACGTAGCGGGTGAGGATCGCCGCCGCCACGATCCCGATCGTCACGCCGGGCAAGATGATGTGACGCAGCCACCCGGCCGGATCTTCGAAAAGCGGCCGGTAACCCGAGGTCGGAAGCCAGCCGAGCATCGTCGAGAAGAGTGCGATCAACAGGATGCCCATCCAGAAATCCGGGATCGAGACGCCGAACTGACTCGTGACTCGCACGATGACGTCACTCATCTTGCCCTCGCGCAGTGCGGAGTAGATACCCGCCGGCAGGGCCAGCGCCAATGCGATGACGATGCCGGCAAAACCCAGTGACAGGGTGGCGGGCAACCGCTCCAACAATGTGACGGTGACGGGGTCGCCGTTGCGGAAGCTGACACCAAGATCCCCGGTCAGCGCCGACCCGATGTAGCCGAAGAATTGCGAGATCAGCGGCCGGTCGAGGCCACTGGCCGAGCGAAGCGCCTCGTACGCCTCCGGGGTGTAGCGGGTGCCGAGAGCAATCCGCACCGGGTCGCCGGGAACCAGGTGCACGAGCGCGAAAACCACGACCAAGACGCCGAACATGACAACCGCCGAGTAGACAAGTCTGCGGGCGACGAACCGGAGGACCACGGCTAGGTCCCCCCGTCCGCGTTCAGCGTGGCGCCGCGGAACCGCACCGCGCCGTCGCGCCGGGCCTCGTAGCCGGACAGCGCAGGATTCCAGGCCTGGATCACCGACGGGTTGTAAAGGTAGATGTAGCTGACCTCGTCGGCGATCAGCGTTGCTGCCTCGGCATAGACGGTCTTTCGGCTGGCCTCGTCGGTGTCGACCCGGCCGGCGTCGAGTAGGCGGTCCACCTCGGGGTTGGAGAATTTCTGGGCATTGCTCGTGCCGTCGGTGTGGTGCTGGGCGTAATGGAAGTCGTCGGGATCGATGTTTCCGAGCCACCCCATCATGAGCATGTCGAAATTGCCGGAGTTCTGCTCGTCGAGCCAGGTGGCGAAGTCGACGGTACGGATGTTGACCGTGATGCCAAGGGATGCAAGGTTGTCCGCGATGATCTGAGCTGCGGTCACCGTCTCCGGATATTCGGTGGTGACCAGCATGTCGAGGTTCGACGGCGCAGCGCCGGCTTCCTGCAACAGTTCGCGCGCCTTGTCGACTCCGCCCGAGCTGTACCGGTCGTACGGCGTGAACCACGGGTTGCCCTCGGGGATCGCGAGCTGGTTTTTCGCGGCGGTCCCGTAGCTGGTCGCCTGCACGATCGCATCGCGGTCGATGGCGTATGCGATCGCCTGGCGCACGCGGACGTCGTTCCACGGCTCGCGCGCCTCGTTGAGCGCCAGATACCAATAATCGTTGCTGGGGGTGACGGCCATCTCCAGCGACTCGTCGTTACGCAACTGGGTGACCCGTTGTGGGGGAACGGAATCGGTCCAGTCGATCTCGCCGGCCTGCAATGCCGACAACGCCGTCGACGGCTCCGAGATGAACCGGAACGTCACACCTGAGACTCCCGGCGGGCCGCCCCAGTAGGAGGGGTTGGCACCGAGCGAAATCGAGTCACCGCTCTTCTGTCCCAGGAAGCTGAAAGGCCCCGTTCCGATGGGACGGGTGGCGATCTGGCCACTCTCGACGTTGGCGCGCGACACGATCGCCATGCCCTTGAACCCGCCGAGGTTGGTCAGCATGTTCGGCGTCGGTCGACTGACCTGCAGCACCACTGTCGCCGGGTCAGGCGCCTCGACAGAGGTCACAGAGCTGAACTTGTCGGAGTTGGTGAGTTGCTCGTCGATGATTCGCCGGTAGGAGAAGACGACGTCGTCGGCGGTCAGTGGCGTGCCGTCGTGGAACGTGACCCCGGGACGCAACCGGAACGTCCAGGTCAGCTGATCGGGGCTGACCGTCCACGATTCGGCCAGCGCGGGCTGCATCTGGAGGTTCGCGTCCGGCTCGACGAGGGTGTCGAAGACGTTCTCCAGCACCTCGAACGAGAAATAGGCGGATGTCTTGTGGGGGTCGAGCTGGTCGGGCTCGCCCGCGATCGCGGCGATGAGACTGCCGCCGGCTCCTTGGCCCAGGTCTACGCGCTCACCGGCGGAGCATCCGGTAACAAAGGCCATCGCGGCGCATGCGACGAACACAGCGGCGCGAACCGCCATTCTCGCCATATACGACCACCCCGGGACTCGACCTTGCTTGCCGGCGTCTACCCGATAGGCCGCAGGGCGAAACGCGGCGTCGTGCGCGGCAGTCGACAAACCCGTGACTTTGTCCACCATGGGCTGAAATACTGCTCGGCATGACAATGCTGCGCGGTCTGGCCGCGGTCGCCGTCCTTGCCGGAGCATCGGTGGGAGCTGCAGGCCCTGCGCAGGCGGACACCCCGGTGATGGAGGGTGTCTACAACTACGTGTCCGAGGGGCAAACCGGATCGTGGACGTTGTACCCGTCGTGCGTTCCCACGGTCGGTGATCTGCGGGTGAATCTTGAGTTGCCGGTTGCGTGCCGGATCCACGTGTTGCCATCGAACGGGCTCACAGGTGGCGACGCGCGCTTGGTCGGCGGAATGTGGAGCTTCACGACACCGAAGGAGAGAGGCATGGAGTGCCCGGACGGCACGTTCGCACCGACGGTCGAGGTGTTCAAGTTCAACGAGACGTCGGGCACGCGCAGCATTTCCCACAGCGGTGGCTGCGGTCTTCCCCCTGGCATCGTGAACATCCCGTTCACACTGACGTTCAAGGAGCCGCTGCCGATCCCCGTCGACAGGTACCCGCTCATCTGCGAGCCCGGCGGCCTGCGACGCTGCTTCTGAGATGGCGGCGTCCGGCGTGAAGCGAGTGGTGATCTGGGGGACCGGATTCGTCGGCAGGATGGTGATCGGCGAAGTCGTCAGGCATCCCCGCTTCGAACTGGTCGGAGTCGGAGTCAGCAACCCGGACAAGGTCGGCCGCGATGTCGGCGAGATCTGCGGGCTCGGTAGAGATCTCGGCCTCACCGCGACCGACGACGTCGACGCGCTGATCGACCTCAAGCCAGACGCGCTCGTGCACTACGGGCCCACTGCAGCGCACGCCGACGCCAACATCGGGCTTATCACCCGGTTCCTGCGGGCAGGGATCGATGTGTGCTCCACCGCGATGACGCCGTGGATCTGGCCCACGATGCATCTGAACCCGCCTGACTGGATCGAACCCATCACCGTGGCTTGCGAACTGGGTGAGTCGTCGTGTTTCACCACGGGCATCGACCCCGGATTCGCCAACGACCTGTTCCCCATGACGCTCATGGGCCTGTGCTCCGAAGTTCGGAAGGTCCGCGCCTCCGAGTTGCTGGACTACACCAACTACGAGGGTGACTACGACCGCGAGATGGGCATCGGTAAGCCCCCGGAGTTCCGGCCGATGCTGGAGAACTCCGACATCCTGGTATTCGCCTGGGGTGCAACGGTTCCGATGATTGCCCACGCCGCGGGCATCATGCTCGACGAGATCACCACCACCTGGGAGAAGTGGGTGACGCCCGACGAGCGCAAGACAGCCAAGGGCACCATCGCGCCGGGAAACGTCGCCGCGGTCCGGTTCACCATCAACGGGGTGTACCAAGGCGAGACGCGCATACAGCTCGAGCACGTCAACCGCATCGGCAACGACGCCGCACCGGACTGGCCGTCCGGCAACGAGAACGACGTGTACCGGGTCGACATCGAGGGCACGCCGAGCATCTTCCAGGAGACCGCGTTCCGGTTCACCGACGGTTCGGGACGTGACGCCGCAGCCGCGGGATGCCTGGCCACCGGAATGCGCGCGCTCAACGCCGTGCCCGCCGTCAACGAACTGTCGCCGGGCTGGGTCACCGCGCTCGACCTGCCACTGATCCCCGGTGTCGGGACGATCCGTTAGGAGATCTCGTCGAGCCGGCGTCGACGACCGCTTCGCCCGCCTTCTCGTCGAGGGCGGCATACCGTGTCACGTCCTCGGCAAACTCCGGCGTCTGCGGATCGGCCGTCGCCGGATCCTCCTGCCAGTAGGGCAAAGCCAGGCAATTCATCGCTCGATCCTTCCTGCAGTGCGTATGTTCGCCCCTCACTGAGACGACGAACGGGCGCACCGGGATCTCTACACTCGACACCCGATCACTTGGGACCTTTGGCCAGAACCACGAGGGCGAGCGGAATCTGCATCTGTTCGGGAGCAGCCGCCAGCCGTTCGGCGACGCCCGCTTCGAGCCGGTCCAGCAGCTCCGTGGCCCGAGAAGAGGCGTCGTCCTCAAGCGCGCTCAGCAGCGCCGGAAACACCGCGACCCGCGCAAAATCGGCCCACTTGCCCCCGAAAGCCTTTGCGTCACCGTCGATCCGGTATCGATTCCAGAAGCGGTCGTCGCCGTCGAACACCTCCACATGGTCGATGGTGAGTTGCTCGAATCGCCCGGACGGCGCGAATGGCGCCGCGAAGTCGGCAGCGCGGCGCCCGACGGTGGGAATGCACATGGCAGCCACCTCGCTGTCGGTGACCAGTCCGCAGCCCACGAGCTGGGCCAGTGTGTCCACGATCGCTGCCAGCAGGGGCCAGTAGCCGAACTCGCCGTCGTCGCTGATTGCCATCGTCATCACGACCAGCCGGCCGCCCGGGCACAACTCGCGACCGCGGAACGCAACGAACTCGTGCCAATCGTGCGCGGCCTGCTTCGCGAAGGCGGAGCGCACCTTCTCGTCGGAGCATTGGTTCACCTGGATGTGATCCTCGATGCCGCACGGGACCCGGCTGAGCCAGTGGATCGCCCACGAACTCCACCCCAGGTTGACGCTGTTCGACGGCAGTATCTGAGAGTAGAAGGACCTACCGACGGCGGAGGCGTAAGTTGCCCGGTCCTTGCGTAGATAGGCGTCCGGGTCGTTCTCCAGATTGTTGAACATCTCGCAGAAATCGTTGTCCGGACGGTCGGTGTGTACCACCAGCACCGAATGCTCAGGACGTGTTCGCTTGCGTAGCACCGCTATTGCCGCGCCGATCGGTAGCAGCGAGTTCAACCCGTTGGACGCGCCGTAGTCGGCGATCACAATCGGCTGCGGCGGTTTCGGAATCGGCACCTCGCCTGCGGCCTTCTCGAACACGGCGATGGCAGGTGCCAGCCCCGCGGCTTGCAGACGGCTGGCAGCGCTATAAGAGCCGCTGTCCGTGGGCTCCGGCCGCACGACGATGCTCGACTCAGCCATCCCCCGACGGTAATACTCGTGCGGCAAACGCGCCGCCGAACGTGAGGCCGTGCCACACTTCGCGGATGAAAGGACGTCTGGGGCCGAAGATCGCCGCGATCGTTGCCGTGTGCACGCTGGTCGTCGGGGGCGGCGGCCTGATCGTGTCGCTGTTGCTCGATGCGTTCGTGTTCGACAGGTTCGACGCCTACGGCGAAGTCCCGGTGCCCGGCTCGGGCAGCCTCCATCTACCCGCCGGCGAGGTCACGATCAACTTCCACACCGCGGTGACCGGTAGCTCCGGCGGTGGCTTCCCCGTGCCACCGCTGCGGATCAGTATGGCGGGACACCACCGCCTGCCCGATCCGGTCCTGACAGAGGTGATGGGTTCGGTGACGTCGGTGAACAACGATGTGCGCGTGCGGGTGTGGGTGGCCCAGATCGCCGAGGACGGCGTCTACGACATCAAGACCGGGGGTGAGGTCAACGGCTATATCAACCCCCAGCTGGCGTTTGGTCGCGACAGTTCGCCAGGCTGGATGCCGTGGCTGTTCGGCGGGCTGCTCGCTGCGGGCCTCGTCGAACTCGGCGCCGCGGTGCTCTGGATGGTCCGCGCCAGGCAGGCACCACAGCCGGCCCGGGCCCCGATCAGTCTCGACGAGCCGTCGTGGCCGGGACCGATCCCTCCGCCGGTGCACACCTACCAGCCCACCGATCACGGGGCCCGGGTCGAGGAGCTCAAGACGCTGGCCGCCCTGCGCGATTCAGGCGCGCTGACCGAGGCCGAATTCCAGGCCGAGAAGCGGCGCGTCCTGGGCAGCTAGTGCTACTGGCTCAGCTGCCTGTGTTCGATTGGCAGCTCAGCTGCCGTGTCCGATTGGCAGCTCAGCTGCCGCGGGCGACCCATTCGTCGTAGTGCACGATCTCCTCGCCGACGGTCGTCGTATCACCGTGCCCGGTGTAGACGACGGTCTCGCCGGGCAGGGTGCCGAGACGTCCCGAGATGGACTCGAGAATGGTCGGGAAATCCGAGAACGATCGTCCTGTCGCGCCCGGCCCGCCCTGGAACAGCGTGTCGCCGCTGAACACCGCCTTGAGCTCCGGTGCGTACCAGCACACCGAGCCGGGGGAGTGACCCGGTGTGTGCAACCCGCGCAATTCGGTGCCGGCGACGCGCAACGTCTCGCCGTCGTTCACGGTGCGGAAATCGCTGTCGGGGTGGGTCATTCGCCACAGAACTTCATCGGCCGGGTGCAGGAGCACCGGAGCGTCGAGGGCCTGTCCGAGTTGCGGCGCGACCGTCACGTGGTCGTTGTGGCCATGAGTGCACACAACGGCGATCACGTGCCGGCCGCCGACGGCTTCGACGATCGGGTCGGCGGTGTGGGCCGCGTCGAAGACCACCACTTCCCTGTCGTCACCGACGAGCCAAATGTTGTTGTCGACGTCCCAGCTGCCACCGTCGAGTTCGAAGGTGCCGCTGGTGACAAGACGCTGGATGCTGCTCATCGGAACTCTCCGTTCTTGGTGCGAGCGGCCATCACAGGACCACCACCGAGCGCAGTACCTCGCCGGCGTGCATCTTGTGGAAAGCGTCTTCGATCTGGTCGAGCCCGATGCGTTCGGAGACGAACTTGTCCAGCGGGAAGCGGTCCTGCAGGTACAGCGAGATGAGAGTGGGGAAGTCTCGTTCGGGAAGACAGTCGCCGTACCATGAGGACTTCAAAGACCCACCGCGGCTGAAGAAGTCGATTAACGGCATCTCCAACTTCATGTCAGGCGTCGGCACGCCGACCAGAACGACGGTCCCGGCGAGATCGCGCGCATAGAACGCCTGCTTCCAGGTCTCGGGGCGGCCGACGGCGTCGATCACGACATCGGCACCGTTGCCGTCGGTGAGATCCTGAATCGTTTCCACCGGATCGAGTTCTTTGGCGTTGATGGTGTGGGTAGCCCCGAATTCGCGCGCCCAGTCGAGCTTGCGGTTGTCGGTATCGACGGCGATGATCCGCTTGGCGCCGACGAGTCGCGCACCGGCGATTGCCGCGTCACCCACACCGCCGCAACCGATCACGGCGACGGTGTCGTCGCGGTTGACCGCGCCGGTGTTGATCGCCGCGCCCAGACCGGCCATCACGCCGCAGCCGAGCAGCCCCGCCGCGGCGGGGTCGGCTGCTGGGTCGACCTTGGTGCACTGGCCTTCGTGGACCAGCGTCTTGTCGGCGAAGGCGCCGATGCCCAAAGCCGGGGTCAGCTCGGTGCCGTCGGTCAGGGTCATCTTCTGGGCGGCGTTGAAGGTGTCGAAGCACAAGTGCGGGCGGCCGCGTTTGCAGGCGCGGCACCGGCCACACACCGCACGCCAATTCAGGATCACAAAGTCGCCGGGCGCCACGTTGGTGACGCCCTGACCGACGGACTCCACCAGTCCCGCGGCCTCGTGTCCCAGCAGGAACGGGAACTCGTCGTTGATCCCGCCTTCTCGGTAGGTCAGATCGGTGTGGCATACGCCGCAGGCCTGGATGTCGACGACGACCTCGCCAGGGCCGGGATCGGGGATGACAATGTCGACCACTTCGACCGGTTGAGCCTTCGAACGTGAAATCACACCGCGCACCGTCTGAGTCATGCTTGAACCCTAATAGGTCCACCGCGAATTGAAACAGTGTCCAAACTCATGTCCATGCAACGGCGGTGCGGAGCTCGCCCGTAGTTGATCGCTCGCCCTGAACGAGCGGTCAGAGTGGCCCGCAGAGCGCTACCGTAGACCAACGATGTTGACCGACACCCAGACCGATCTGCTTTCCGCCGCGCGTGCCGCGCACCGGCGGTTGGACTGGCGCGCCAGCTACGAAGCCTTCGATCTCGCGAGCCGATACGCAGCGCTGCGGACCGACGATCTCGAAGCGTTCGCCTTCGCAGCCTGGCGGCTCGGCCACGTCAAGGAGGCCAGTCGGGCGGCCGAGCGGGTGTTCGCCGACCTCACACGAACCGATCCGGTGGCGGCCGCCATGAAGGCGAACGAGCTCGCGCTGGCGTGGCTCGTCCGTGGCGACGTCAACATCGGGCAGGGCTGGATGAACCGGGCCCGCAGACTCCTCGCCTTTGCCGAAGAGAGCCCGGCCCACGGCTATCTCATCTATCTCGACGCGGTGGTCGCCGTCGTCGCTCAAGATCTCGACACCCTGAAGGGCCACGTCCGGGCACTGCGAGAGATCGCTGTGCGCCTGGAGGTGCCTGCGTTGACCGCGCTGGGGCTCATCGCCGCGGGCCTCGAGGCGATCCTGGACAAGCGCACGGCCGACGGCTATGCGCTGATCGACGAGGCGATCCTGTCCCTGGTCGGCGACCAGGTGCCGATCGAATGGGCCGGCGACATCTACTGCGTCGTCTTGCACCACACCCACAAGCTCGCCGACCTGCCGCGAATGCGGTCCTGGACGCAGTCCATGGAGCAGTGGTGCGGGCTGTCGGGCTCGGTGCCCTATGGCGGGGTGTGTGACGTGCATCGGCTCCAGGTACAGGTCGCCACCGATGATTACCGAGTCCTGCAGGATCGTCTTGAGCTGGCCAGCCGCGCCCTATCGGAGGTGAACGGATGGGCCGCCGCAGAGGGGTACTACCAGCTCGGTGAGGTTCGACGTCTGATGGGCGATTTTGACGGCGCGGCAATAGCTTTCGAACAGGCCAGAGCCCTCGGTATGGATCCGCAGCCAGGTGCGGCACTGCTGGCGTGCCGACGCGGTGACTCGGCAGGAGCGTGGATGGCGATCCGGGTGGCGCTGTCCGGTGGTGACAGGCTTGCGCGAGTTCGCCTGCTCCGGGCAGCTGTGGAGATCGCCCTGGGTCGCGACGCCCTTGACGAAGCCGAAAGATACTGCTCTGAACTGGAAGACGAGGCACAGGCATTCGGCACCCCCGGCTTTCTGGCCTGGGCGGCACACGCCCGCGGAGCTGTGGAGGTGCGCCGCGGTCACTTCGACGCCGCGATCACCGCGCTGCAGGAAGCACTGCGCGAGTACCGGATCCAGCAATCCCGATACGAGACCGCCGAGGTCTACGAATGGCTGTCGTTGGCGAGGCGCGGGACCGGTGACCAGGAGGCCGCCGCGGCTGACGCCGCGACTGCGGACGCGATCTACACCCAACTCGGTGTCGAGCCCGCCGGAATCTGTGGCACGCCAACACCTGGTGGCTTGACCCGACGCGAACTCGAGGTGCTGTCGCGCATTGCAGGCGGCGCCACCAACCGGCAAGTCGCCCAGCAGCTACACCTGTCGGACAAAACCGTAGGACGACATCTGGCCAACATCTACGCCAAACTCGGGGTGTCGACCCGCACCGCGGCCGCGAGCTGGGCGCACCAGCACGGCGTACTCGCCGACCAGGCCTGATCTGCATCATTTGCACCATCCGCCGAGCAGAAATTCCATCGATCATCCGATGTGCTCGAACCGGGTTGTCCCTTAACGTCATCGCCATGACAACTGTGAACGACAACCCGGTGCTGACCGCCGAGTCCACCGAGGAATTCGCGCAACGTCTCGTCGGAACCATCGACGCCGCCAGCGTCGCGCTGTTGCTGTCGATCGGCCATCAGACCGCCCTGTTCGACACCATGGCCACGCTGCCTCCCGCCACCAGCACACAGATCGCCGACGCGGCGGGCCTCAACGAACGCTACGTACGGGAGTGGCTCGGCGGCATGGTTGCCGGGCGCATCGTCGATTACGACGCTGCAACGCAGGCATATTCGCTTGCACCTGGGCGTGCGGCCGTGCTGACCAGGGCGGCGGGCCCGGACAACCTGGCCCGCATCGCCCAGTTCATCCCGCTGCTCGGTGAAGTCGAGCAGAAGATCGTCGAATGCTTCCGCGGCGGCGGAGGCCTCTCTTACGCCGAGTATCCGCGATTCCACACGCTGATGGCCGAGCAGAGCGGTGAGGTCTTCGACGCCGCCCTGGTCGCCGGAATTATCCCGATGGTCGACGGCCTCCCCGAACGGCTGCAGGAAGGGGTCGACGTCGCGGATTTCGGTTGCGGTAGTGGACATGCCGTCAACGTGATGGCGCAAGCGTTCCCGGCCAGTCGGTTCGTCGGCATCGATTTCTCCGACGAGGGGCTCGGTGCCGGTGTCCGCGAAGCCGGACAGCTCGGGCTGGGCAACGCGACCTTCCAGGCAGCCGACGTCGCCACCTATGGCGAAGTCGAGGTTTTCGATGTCGTCACCGCTTTCGACGCCATCCACGACCAGGCTCATCCCGGCCGTGTGCTGCAGAACATCTATCGGGCATTGCGCCCCGGCGGCACGTTCCTGATGGTCGACATCAAATCGTCGAGCCGCGTCGAGGAGAACGTCGGCGTGCCGCTGGCCACTTACCTCTACACCGTGTCGACGATGCATTGCATGAGCGTCTCGCTGGGCCTCGACGGTGACGGGCTGGGGACATGCTGGGGGCGCGAGCTCGCCTTGTCGATGCTCACGGAAGCGGGATTCCGTGACGTACAGGTGCGCGAGATCGATTCCGATCCGATCAACCTCTACTACATCGCACGCAAGTAGGGTCTGCGCGGTGAGCGCTTGCCGGCAGAGCAGAATGCAGGCGGTGAGCGCTCTCGACGTCCTCGACGACTGGCCGGTCCCCACGTCCGCTGCTGCGGTGGTGGGGAGGTCAGGCGTTCTGGCCGGACACGGCGACACCGGGCGGCGCTTCCCGTTGGCATCGGTGACCAAGCCGCTCGTGGCGCGGGCCGCGCAGGTGGCCGTCGAGGAGGGCGCCGTCGAACTCGACACCGACGCCGGCCCGCCGGGCGCGACGGTACGGCATCTCCTCGCCCACACCGCGGGCTACGAGATGACGTCGTCGAAAGTCATCGCGACGCCGGGCTCACGGCGTATCTACTCCAACTACGGGTTCACCGCGCTCGCTGAGGCGATCGAGGCAAGCTCCTCGATCGCGTTCGACACGTACCTCACCGAGTCGGTGTTCGAGCCGCTCGGCATGACCGACACGAATCTCGACGGGGGCAACGACGCCGCCGGGTACGGCGTGACGTCGACCGTCGACGATCTGGTCGCGTTCGCAGGGGACCTGCTTGCGCCGGTGACGGTGTCCCAGCGGATGCACGCCGACGCAACGAGCGTTCAATTCCCTGGCCTCGACGGTGTCCTGCCCGGCTTCGGCGTCCAGCGTCCCAACGACTGGGGGCTCGGTTTCGAGATCCGCGGCAACAAGTCTCCGCACTGGACGGGCGCGTCCAATTCGCCTCACACGTTCGGCCATTTCGGCCAGTCCGGGACTTTTCTGTGGGTTGATCCCGCCGCCGCGCTAGCGCTGGTCGTGCTGACCGACCGCAAATTCGGCGAATGGGCGCATTCGGTGATGCCCGCACTGTCTGATGAAGTCCTAAGAGAGTTCGGGACGGACTAGCGCAACACACGTCTCACAAGGCACAATAGACCCGCAAGTCACAAAACCTAATAGGCGCGCTTCAGCTGCATCATCTGCTGCTCGGAAACCACCAGGTCGTTGGGGAAGACGTCCCTCGTGGAACCGAAGGAGTAGAGGATGCGTGCAGCGAACCAATTCGCCGACGCGACGACCGGCGTGGTGTACGTCCACGCCTCACCCGCGGCGGTGTGCCCGCATGTGGAGTGGGCTCTGTCGTCGACCCTCAACTCGAGGGCGAATCTGAAGTGGACCCCGCAGCCCGCCATGCCCGGTCAACTGCGCGCGGTCACCAACTGGGTCGGACCTGTCGGCACCGGAGGCCAGCTGGCAAACGCACTGCGGTCGTGGTCGGTGCTGCGTTTCGAGGTGACCGAGGACCCCAGCAGCGGCGTCGACGGGCACCGTTGGTGCCACACCCCGCAACTCGGTTTGTGGAGCGGCGCGATGAGCGCCAATGGCGACGTGATGGTCGGCGAGATGCGACTGCGAGCACTGATGGCCGGCGGGGCGGACATGCTCGCCTCCGAGCTGGATTCCGTCCTCGGGACTGCATGGGACGAGGCTCTTGAGGCCTACCGTGACGGCGGCGAGGGCGCCGAGGTGAGCTGGCTGAGCAGGGGAGTCGGCTAGCGGCCGACCGATAGGTGAATGAGGACGACGTCGCCTTCCTCGAGGCTCTCCGGCCGGCGCAGCGCCAGCTTCAGCGGCACGAGATAGACGTCCTCGCGGGGTATCAGTGACGTCGTGACCTGCGTCTGGCCGATGCGAACCGTCGCCGGGATGACGCCCCAGCCGTAGGTCAGCTGCGAGGCATTGGCGTGCAGAAAGGCGTCTACCTCATCGGGGGTCTCGACGAAGAAGTACGGCGCGGGTCCGCGCCACTGGAACACCTCCGCCTCGAACGCCCAGTCCATTCCCGGAAGGTTACGGCCGGAGGATCCTCAGCGCTTTGGGGACAGCGGACACCTGCACAGGAAGAGGGCAGACGTACTCACCGTCGGCATAGGCATTGATCCCGGGGCTGTCCACGGTGATCGTGCGCGCTCGCTTCGTGCTCACCTCGTCGAGCTCGACGTGCGTGCCCTTGAACACTGTCGGGAACAGCCGGATCAGCCGCGTACGGGACGCCGACGCCACCATCGTCGCGTCGAGCATCCCGTCCCTCGGATCGGCGCCCGGGCAGATTTTCATTCCGCCGCCGTAGCTTTTCGTGTTGCCGAACGCGGCGAGCGTGAGCTCAGTATCGAACTCGGAGCCGCCGTCGAACGACAGCCGAAACGGCAGCAGTCGCAGCTTCGAGATCTCAGCCACCATCGCCAAGTTGTACCGCATCCGCCCGTGCGGCCACGTCATCCGATTGGTCCGATCGGTCACCAGCGAGTCGAATCCTGCGGCCATCACAGTGCCGAACCATCTGTCGGTGCCGTCGGCCCCCGCGATGCGGCCGAGGTCCACTTCATCGGCTGCGCCGTCGAGGAGGCGGTCGACGACGATGTCGGCCGCGGCCTCGGGGTCCTTGGTCGGGATTCCGAATTCGCGTGCGTGGTCGTTGCCGGTGCCCGCCGGGATGAGCCCGAGTGGAATGTCGGTCTGCGCCAGCACCTGCAGGGCGAGGGAGATGATCCCGTCGCCGCCGACGACCACGAGGGCGTCCATCCCACGCTCGAGGGCTCCCTCGACGAGCTGCCGTGCGTGCGCGGAATCGCGGCCGGCGATGGCGACGACATCCACACCGCGTTTGTGTAGCTGCGTGATCGCGCGCTCGGCGGCATGGGGTGCGCTGCCGTGTCCCGATGCCGGGTTGGTCAGCACCGTCACCCGGGTCATCGTGCTCCTCGCGTCCGCAGTGTCACGGAATCAGCTTGCCTGGGTTCAGGATTCCGGCGGGATCGAGCGCGGCCTTCACTGCCCGCAGCACCGCGACACCGAGGTCGCCGATCTCGTCGCGCATCCACGGCCGGTGGTCGACACCCACCGCGTGATGATGGGTGATGGTGGCGCCGGTGCGCACCATCGCATCCGATGCGGCAGCTTTCGCTGTGCGCCACTGCTCGATCGGGTTTCCTCGCTGGGCGGCAACGACGGTGAAGTACAGCGAGGCGCCGGTCGGATAGACGTGCGAGATGTGGCACAGCACCAGCGCCGGCGTGCCGGAATCTGCCAGCGATGTCGTCAAGGCGTCGGTGACGGCGGCCTTGAGGGCGGGCACGTTGGACCAATTGGTGGCGGTCTCCAGCGTCTCGCACAGGGCGCCGGCCGACAGCAGCGCATCGCGCAGATAGGGCGCGTTGAACCGGCCGTGCTCCCATGCCCGCGCGGGACCTTCGCCCAGCGACGTTCCGCCCTTGGCGGCCAACAGCTCCCGGGTTTCGGCGTGCCTGCTCGCCACATGCTCCGCGGAACCTTCGAATGCGGTGATCGCCAGGCACCCTCCGGTGACCTGCTGTTCGCCGATGCTGTCCGTGGTCGCAAGGTTCACCCCGGTCTCGGCTTCGTCGGACAACCGGATCACCGTCGGGCCGGTGCCTGTCTGAACCACGGCGCGCAGTGCGTCGGCGCCCGTCGCGAAGTCCGGGAACGACCAGGCTTCATAGCGAGTGACCTCCGGTACGGGATGTACGCGCACGCGGACCCTGGTGATGATTCCGAGAGTGCCCTCCGAGCCGATCAGCAGTTGGCGCAGGTCTGGGCCTGCGGCGGACTCCGGAGCGCGCCCGAGATCGAGAACACCGGCCGGGGTCACGGCACGCAGACCGCGGACCATGTCGTTGAAACGGCCGTAGCCGGCGGAATCCTGCCCGGACGAGCGGGTCGCGGCGAATCCGCCGATCGTAGCGAACAGGAAACTCTGTGGGAAGTGCCCGAGCGAGAAGCCGCGCTCTCCGAGAAGTCGCTCGGCCTCCGGGCCGGTCAGCCCGGCGCCCAGTTCGGCTTCCCAGGACACCTCGTCGAGGGAGTGCAGTTCGTCGAGCCTGCGCAGATCCAGTGAGACGACGGCCTTCAAGTCGCCGCGCGCAGGGTCGAGCCCACCGACAACGCTGGTGCCACCGCCGAACGGTACGACCGCGATGCTGCGATCTCCGCAGTACCGGAGGATCTCGGCTATTTCCCCTTCGGTGCCGGGGATCAGTACCGCGTCGGGTGCGTCCTGTACGCCGAAGTCTCTGCGGTGCAACAGGTCCAGGGTCGACTTACCGCCGGCGCGCAGAAGCCGGGCGTGGTCGTCGATCGTCGCGTGGGTGTCGCCGACGATCGCACTCAGAGCCTCTCGGTCGGCTGCGGACAACGCCGACGGGCGAAGCCGCACCTGTTCGAGTGTGGGTTCCTCGATAGCAGCGCCGTCGATGCCCAGCGCTTGGTTGAGCAGTGACCGGATGCCGGGGGACAGTGGCTTGGCCGCCGCCGGATCGCCCCACGCGTTCCATTGCATGGGAGGGTCGCTCGGATGGGCATCGGCCGGAGTCATGCGTTACAGTATTACAGATGGTGTCAATCCGTAACTCCGGATCGAGCGTCGATGAGCGGATCCTCGACGCGGCCGCGGCGTGCATCCTCGCTTACGGTGTCGAGCGCACCACCATGACCGAGATCGCCCGGCGCGCCCGGGTGAGCAGGCCGACCATCTACCGTCGATGGCCTGACATCCGCTGGGTGATCGCTGAACTGCTGACGGTGCGGATCTCAGGTGTGCTCGAGGCCGTCCCGCACGTCGGCGACAGCCGCGAAGACCTCGTCGACCGGGTCGTCGCGATCTCAGAGCATCTGCGCAGAGACGAGGTCGTGATGTCGGTGATCTTCAACGCGCCCACGCTGGCGATGGTCTACATCACCGAACGTCTCGGAACCAGCCAGCAATTGCTCGTCGACGCCCTGGCGGTGGCGATCAAGGCCGGTCAGGACGATGGCAGCGTCCGCGACGGCGACCCATATGAGATGGGCGCGATGTGCCTGCTCATCGCGCAGTCGACCATCCAGTCGGCGCAGATGGTGGAAAAAATCCTCGACCGCGACGCTCTCAACGTCGAGCTTGCGCACTCGCTGAACGGATATCTGAAACCATGACCGGCTCAACAGCATTGAATGCGTCCCGGCGGTCGGCGGATCTCGCCGCGCTGTCCGACGGTGCAACCGTCGACATCGTCGTGATCGGTGGTGGTATCACGGGAACGGGCATCGCCCTCGACGCGGCCACCCGAGGACTCTCCGTCGTACTGGTGGAGAAGCACGATCTGGCTTTCGGGACCAGTCGCTGGAGCTCCAAACTCGTCCACGGCGGCCTGCGCTACCTGGCCAGTGGCAATGTCGGCATCGCCAGAAGAAGTGCCGTCGAGCGCGGCATCCTGATGACCCGCAATGCACCGCACCTGGTTCACGCAATGCCCCAGTTGGTTCCGCTGCTTCCCGAGATGAACATGGCGTCACGCGCGTTGGTGCGTGTCGGCTTCGCCGCCGGGGACGGTCTGCGCAGGCTCGCAGGCACGCCCGCAACCACACTGCCGAGGTCACGCCGGGTCGACGCCTCGACGGCGATCTCCCTGGCGCCCACGGTGCGTCGGCGGGGCCTCGACGGTGCGCTGCTCGCCTATGACGGGCAGCTCATCGATGACGCCCGCCTGGTCACTGCAGTCGCGCGGACTGCAGCGCAGCACGGGGCGCGGATACTCACGCGCGTGGCCGCCTCCGATGCGTCCCGCGGGTCGGTGACCCTGACCGACACCCTGACGGGTGAATCGTTGTCGGTGTCGGCCCGTGCGGTCGTCAACGCCACCGGTGTGTGGGCGGGGGAGGTCGACGACTCGCTCAAGTTGCGGCCCAGCCGCGGAACCCATCTGGTTTTCGACGCCGCTGCGTTCGGGAATCCGACGGCCGCCCTTACGATTCCGATCCCCGGTGAGATCAACCGGTTTGTCTTCGCGATGCCCGAGCAACTCGGCCGGGTGTATCTCGGGCTGACCGACGAAGATGCGCCGGGCCCGATACCCGATGTCCCTTTATCCACGCCGGCCGAGGTGGCGTTCCTGCTGGACACGGTGAACACCGCACTGGACACCGCGCTGGGGCCCGACGATGTCAGGGGTTCCTACGCGGGGCTGCGGCCGCTGATCGACATGGGCGGTGCGGGGCGGACCGCGGATGTCTCGCGCGAACACGCCGTCACCGAATCGCCGTCGGGCGTCATCAGCGTCATCGGCGGCAAGCTGACGGAATACCGTTACATGGCAGAGGATGTCGTCAACCGCACGGTGCAGCTGCGCGGTCTGGCGGCGGGGGTGTGCCGAACCCGGAACATGCCGCTGGTCGGCGCCCCGTCGAATCCTGTTGCGACGCTGCGATCGTCGACCGATCTGCCGGGTTCGCTGGTGGCGAGGTTCGGTGCTGAGGCGCCGAACGTCATCGCGCGCGCCTCATGTGCGAGGCCGACCGAGTTCGTCGCCGACGGTATCGACGCCACGAGGGCGGAGTTCGAGTACGCGGTCACCCACGAGGGCGCGCTGACCGTCGATGACATCCTCGACCGACGCACCCGCATCGGATTGGTTGCCGAAGACCGTGCGCGAGCCGAAGATACGGCCAAAGAGATTCTCGCCGAAACTGCATTCCGTGCGGAGAATCGCGATTAGCGACGACGCGGAATGCAGTTTCGGCGCTGGATCACAGCGGGATGTTCTTGTGTCGGCCGCGGCGGGCAGGCGCTTCGGCCAGCGCCTGGGTCAGCTTCGACCGTGTGTGCGCCGGGTCGATCTTCTCGTCGACCACACCGATTTCGATGGCGGAATCGACACCGCCCGCGATTTTCTCGTGCTCGACGGCCAGCGCCTCGTGCAGCGCCTCGCGCTCCTCGGGAGCGGCGGCGGCCAGCTTCTTCTTGTGCAGGATGCCGACCGCGGCCTTGGCGCCCATCACCGCGACCTCGGCCTCCGGCCACGCGAACACCTTCGTGGCGTTCAGCGAGCGCGAGTTCATCGCGATATAGGCCCCACCGTAGATTTTGCGGGTGACCAGCGTGACACGAGGAACAGAGCTTTCGCCGAACGCGTGCAGCAGCTTGGCACCGCGGCGGACCACGCCACCCCACTCCTGATCCACACCGGGCAGATAGCCGGGCACGTCGACGATGACGACGAGCGGGATGCCGAAGGCATCGCATAGCCGTACGAAACGTGCTGACTTCTCGGCACTTTCGGAGTTCAGGCAACCGCCAAGACGCAGGGGATTGTTCGCGATCACGCCGACCGTACGGCCTGCGAGTCGGCCGAGTCCGACGACGATCGACGGGGCCCAGCGGGACTGGAACTCCTCGAACGGCACGCCGTCGTCGAGAAGAGCCTCGACGAGGGGGTGGACATCGTAGGCGCGCCGGGCCGACTCGGGCAGGAGCGCCTTGAGGTCCGAATCCTGGGCCTCGGCCTTGGTGCGGTCGAAATGGCCCTGCTGGCAGAACAATCCGACCAGGCTACGGCCGCGCTCGTAGGCGTCGAGCTCGTCGTCGGCGACGATGTGGCACACACCGGACTTCTTGTGGTGGGCCTCGGGGCCACCGAGCGACACCATGTCGACGTCCTCGCCGGTGACGCTGCGCACGACGTCGGGTCCGGTGACGAAGACCTTGCTGTCGGGTGCCATGACGATCACGTCGGTCAGCGCTGGGCCGTAGGCGGCACCGCCGGCGGCGAACCCGACGACCACCGAGATCTGGGGGATGTAACCCGAAGCGCGGATCATCGCCTCGAAAACCAAACCGACCGCATGCAGCGCCTTCACCCCCTCGGCGAGGCGGGCGCCGCCGGAATGCCAGATGCCCACGATCGGGCTCTGCTCCTCGATCGCGACGTCGTAGGCGTCGACGATGTGCTTGCAGCCCTCGATGCCCATTGCGCCACCCATCACGGTGCCGTCGGTGCAGAAGGCGACGGTGCGCACGCCGTTGACGGTGCCCGTGGCCGCGAGGACGCCGGACTTGTCCCGCTCGTGCAGCAACTCGACGCTGCCGTCGTCGAAGAAGGTCGACAGACGCAGCAGAGGATCGCGGGGGTCGAGGGATTCGTTCGTGTCGAGGGCGGGGCGGTTCTCAATTGTCGTCATGTTTCTCCTGCGTACTAGTACTTGCCGAAGGCGAGTGCGACGTTGTGCCCGCCGAATCCGAACGAATTGTTGAGTGCGTACTGGTAATTGCCCGGCCGAGGCCCGCCGGCGACGACGTCGAGATCGATCTCGGGATCCAGGTTCTTCAAGTTCAACGTCGGTGGGACGACACCGTCCCGCAACGCCTGCACCGTGAGGATCGACTCCACGGCGCCGACCGCGCCGACGGAGTGGCCCAGCGCCGACTTCGGTGCGTAGACCGCCGGACGGTGACCGCCCATCGCGGTATTGATCGCTCGACCCTCGGCCAAGTCGCCGACACTGGTGCCCGTCGCGTGCGCGTTGATGTGGTCGATGTCGGAGGGATCGAGGCCGGCGAGTTGGACGGCTCGTGTCATCGCGAACGCGGCACGCTCGCCGTTGGGATCGGGAGCGACCATATGGAAGCCGTCCGAGGTGATACCGGCTCCCATGAGCCGGGCCAGCGGAGTGGCACCGCGCGCCTTGGCGTGCTCCTCGGTCTCGATGACCATCAGGGCGCCGGCCTCACCGAAGACGAACCCGTCGCGGTCCCTGTCGAACGGGCGACACGCTCCGCCGGGGTCGTCGTTGTTGGTGGACATGACGATGCGCATCTGAGCGAAACCGGCGATCGGCACCGCTTCGATGCGCTGTTCCACGCCGCCGCAGATCGCGATGTCGGCTTCGCCCATCACGATGTTGCGCCACGCCTGGGCGATGCCTTCGGAGCCGGAGGCGCAGGCCGAAACCGGAGTCACCACACCGGCTTTGGCGTGGCGCTCCAGACCGACGACCGCAGACGGGCCGTTGGGCATGTACATCTGGACCGACAGCGGCGAGACCGACCGCAGGCCCCGCTCGCGAAGTCCGTCATAGGCGAACACGAGGGCCTCGGCACCGCCGAGCCCAGTGCCGATCGACACGAGCAACCGCTCGGTGTCGACCTCGGGCGAACCTGCGTTCTCCCACACGCGCCGGCCCAGCACCGTCGCCATCTTCTGGACGTACGACATCCGCCGGTTCTCGACCTTGGTCAGTTGAGAATCGAACTCTTCGAGAAGGTGACCGCCGATGCGGACCGGAAGGTCGAACTGCTCGACAAACGGATCATCGAGGCTGCGGATTCCGCTCTGTCCGTCGAGCAGCGACTTCCACGTCGCCTCGGCATCGGTCGCCAGACTCGTGGTCATGGCGATGCCCGTGACCACGACGTCTGGCAGTCCGTTGCCTGTCGTCGGCGAAGCCATACTCAGCCGCGCGTCCTTTCCACCTACTGTCCTGGCGATCTAGTAACGACCGAAGGCCAGAGCCACATTGTGGCCGCCGAACCCGAAGGAGTTGTTGATCGCGTACTGGTAGTCGCCGTATCGAGGCTCACCCGCGACGACATCGAGATCGATCTCGGGGTCGGGTGTCTCGTAGTTCAGTGTCGGCGGAATGACGCCGTCACGCAGGGCGAGCACCGTGAGCGCCGACTCGAGAGCGCCGACGGCACCGATCGAGTGGCCCAGCGCCGACTTCGGCGCATAGACGGCGGCATGCTCCACACCGGCGACGCGGAGGGCGTTGGCCTCCGCGGTGTCACCGATCGGAGTGGCCGTGGCGTGGGCGTTGACGTGGCTGATGTCCTTGGCGGACAGACCCGCCGTCTCCATCGCCCGCTTCATCGCCTGGCCGGCCCGCATACCGTCGGCCGCCGGCGCGACCATGTGGAACGCGTCCGACGTCACACCGGCACCCATGACCCGGGCCAGCGGCTTGGCGCCACGGGCCTTGGCATGCTCTTCGGTCTCGATGATCATCAGCGCGCCCGCCTCGCCGAAGACGAAGCCGTCGCGGTCCTTGTCGAACGGCCTCGACGCCCCTGCGGGGTCGTCGTTGCGCGTCGACATGGCCCGCATCATGGAAAACGCGGCGATGGGCAGGGCCTCGATGCCGCCCTCGACACCACCGCAGACCGCGAAGTCAGCGTCACCCATGACGATCTGGCGCCACGCATGAGCAATGGCCTCCGATCCCGACGAGCACGCCGACACCGGGGTGATGACCCCGGCGCGGGCGCCCAGTTCGAGACCGGCGACCGCCGCAGCGCCGTTCGGCATGATCATCTGAACAGCCAGCGGCGACACCTTCCGGGGGCCGCCCTCGTTCATCGCGTCGTAGGTCTCGACGATCTTCTCGCCGCCACCCAGACCGGTGCCGATGACCACCGAGAAACGATCCGGGTCAACCTCGGGCGTGCCCGCGTTGTCCCAGAGACGCCGTGCCAACAGCTTCGACATGCGCTGCACGTAGGACATGCGGCGCATCTCGATGCGTGTCATGTGGCTGTCGACGTCGTCGACCAAGTGGCCGCCGATACGGACCGGCAGGTCCCACTTGTCGACGAATTCGTCTTCGAGGATGCGAATACCGCTCTCGCCCGCAAGCAGACCCTTCCACGTGCTCTCGATGTCCGCAGCGAGGGCCGTGGTGGCCTCAATGGCGGTCACCACGACGTTAGGAAAACCGCCGTTGGCAGTGGAAGGTCTGGTCACTTGTCGCCCGTGATCTGTGCGCGGATCGCGGCAGCGGCCTCGGGGTTCTCTTCCTCGAGCTTCTGGATGTAGGCGACGACGTCACCGACGGTGCGCAGGCCGGCGAGGTCCTCGTCCGGGATCTTCACGCCGTACTTGTCCTCGGTCTGCACGGCGATCTCGACCATCGACAGCGAGTCGATGTCGAGGTCGTCGACGAAGCTCTTTTCCGGAGTCACCTCGGAAGGCTCGATGCCGGTGACCTCTTCGATGATTTCGGCGAGGCCGGCGATGATTTCGTCCTGAGTGGCGGGCACAGTGGCTCCTTCTATCTATTTCTTGTGTTGTTACTGATGAGGTTGACGAACGTTTCGATATGTACTTGCACCTGGTCAGGCGCGGAGAGTCTCCGCAAGCGCGTCCAGGTCAGCGGGGGACTTGACGGCATGCGTCGGAGTCCCCCGAAGCTCACGTTTGGCGATTCCGGTCAGTGTCCCGGCGGGCGGGAATTCGACGATCGCGCTGACACCCAGTTCCTTCATGGACTCGGTGCACAGATCCCAGCGCACCGGCCTGACCATCTGGGCCACCAGCTTGGAGACCGCGTCGGTGCCCGACGACACCGCACGGCCGTCGGAGTTCGACAGCAGGGTGACGGTGGGTTCGGCCGGGTCGATGCGGTCGGCGACCCTGGTGTACTCGTCCAGCGCCGGGGCCATGTACTGGGTGTGGAACGCGCCGGCGGTGGCCAGCGGACGCACGCGGGCGCGGGCAGGAGGATCTTCGGCGAGCTTCTCCAAGGCGGCGACCGCGCCTGCTGCCACGATCTGGCCCACGGCGTTGCGGTTGGCAGGCACGAGGTCGAGCGCTTCCAGTCGTGCCAGCACCTCGGCTTCGTCACCGCCGAGCAGCGCCGACATTCCGGTGGGCTCCAGCGCGCAGGCCTTGGCCATCTCCCTGCCGCGCGTCGCGGCGAGTGAGACGGCCTCGTCGGCTGAGATGACGCCGGCGATCGCGTAGGCGGCGATCTCGCCGACCGAATGTCCGGCCGCGACGATCTCTGCAGTGCTTTCCTGGCCGGTCAGACTTACGCGCTTCGTGAGTTCCTCGTACGCGAGGAGCGTGGCGGCGACGACCAAGGGCTGGGTTACCGCGGTGTCGGTGATTTCCTCGGCGGTCGCGGTGGTGCCGAGCCGACCGAGATCCAGTCCGCTGATCTCTGACCACGACGCGATTCGATCTGCGGCGCCGGGCAGCTCGAGCCACTCGGCGAGCATGCCGGGAGTCTGCGAGCCCTGTCCGGGCGCGAGGAATGCGAGCACAGTCTTCTGAGGCACGTTCTTAAGAGAACCTTATGAACACGGTTTTGCGCGGTGTAAGAGATTATGAACCTCGTCTTATGTTTTTGTAGGTACTCCACAAAACCGCATGTGATGCGACTCCAGCGAGACCTCACCGCAACCTGATCCCCTTAAGAGTGGCCGCTGGCTGTGACCGAGCCAACACTGGTGACCTGGTCTGATCTTGACGCGTGGGGCGTCGACAATTGCGCTTGCCGGGTCAGTCGACCCACGGAGGAGGCGACTCGTAGGACGTACGCATCGCGCGGCACCGTGGGATCGCGGCCGGTGAAGTCGGCGATCCGCTTCAGCCGGTAGCGCACGGTATTTGGATGAACGAACAATTTGCGAGCGCAAGCCTCGATCGCGCCGCCCGAGTCGAGGTAGGCGTCCAGCGTCTCCATGAGTGCCGGACCCGCGTCGGCGAGGGGTCTCATCACCTCGGCCTCGAGTGCACCGGCCGCGGTTGCATCGCCCAGCAGCGCCCTTTCGGGAAGCAGCTCGCGTGCCGCCACCGGGCGGGGCGCACCGGCCCAACCGGCGACGGCATTCATTCCCGCGATCGCTTCCGTGGCGCTGCGGTGCGCGGCGCCCAGGGTCGCCGCCGTCGGACCGATCACCACCGGCCCGTCGGCGAACACCTTCATCAATTCGGACAGGAACCGGTCGGTGGGCGACAAGCTGCCCGAGACGATCGTGACCAGCCAGGTGCCGTGCACATCGGACAGCGCCGCACGTCCGTTCCGATTGGCCACATCGTGGACGTCCTCACCGGAGAAGTCCATCCGATCGGGGCGCGGGAGGCCGACGATCACCGTCACTGCCCCGGTCGCGTCCCAGTTCAGCGCGGCGGCTTGAGATTGCAGTTCGGGGCCGATGTCCCCGCGTACGACGGCGTCGACCAGGTTGGCCTCCATCCTCGTGTCCCACGCTCCGCGGGCCTCCGCCTGATCGGCGTAGGCGCTCGCCGCCGCGAACGCCAGGTCCCGGCTGTAGCGCAGGATGCCGGCCGTGAGGGCGGCCAGCTGTTCTTCCGATCGTGCCAGCAAGGGCACCACCTCTTCGAAGAACTCCATCGTGACCCGCACCATCTCGACGGACTGACGCAGCGCGATGCGCCTGCGCAGATCCTGGGGCACGACTTCGAACGCCTGTGCGGTGTAGCTGACGTTGCTCTGAGGGTCACGCATCCACTCGACGAAATTCACCACCGCGGTCTGCACGACGAGCTGGACGCTGGCGCGCTGGGAAGCCTCCATGTCGGCGAAGAACGGCAGTCGTTCCTCCATGGCGTGGACCGCCTCGGTCGCCAGCCGGCCCGAGTACTGCTTGAGCCGGCGCAGGGTCGCTTCCGGGACGTTTTCCAGGACCTCGACGGTCGATTTCGGCGGGATGAACCGGTTGTTGTCCGCCATCCCTAAAATCTACGCCTGATTTTGGCGGGTTCCTCTAACGCCTACGCGACTCTTGGCCTGATGTCGTCGCCTACGCGACTCCGGGATCCGAGGTCTGCTCCGGCGCCGCCATCACATCGTCGATCTCGTACCTGCGGGCCGCGTCGACCGCGACCGAGATGTCGATGTTGCCGTCGCGGGCCAGCCCTTCGAGCACACCGACCACGATGGATTCTGCATCGGTGTTGTAGTAGCGCCGGGCTGCCGGGCGAGTATCGGAGAAACCGAACCCGTCCGTGCCGAGCGTGATGTAGGTGCCCGGCACCCAGGGACGGATCTGCTCGGGAACGGCACGCATCCAGTCGGACACCGCGACCACCGGTCCGGCCGCGTCGGCGAGCACCTGGGTGACGTACGGTGTCGCGGCGGGGCGATCGGGGTAGCGCAGCTTCTCCTTCTCGATGGCCACGCCATCCCTGTTCAGCTCGCCCCAGCTGGTCACCGACCACACATCGGCCGCCACATCCCATTCGTCGGCCAGCATCTCGGCGGCCTTGAGCGCCGACGGCATAGCGACACCCGAGACCAGGATCTGCGCGGTGTTCGACTTCTTCTCGGGGGCGGACTGGTAGCGATAGATGCCCCGCAGCAGGCCCTCGACGTCGATACCCTCGGGCTCGGCCGGCTGCACGTACGGCTCGTTGTAGATCGTCATGTAGAAGTAGACGTTCTCCGGGTTATCCCCGTACATGCGCGTCAGTCCGCTCTCGATGATGTAGGCGATCTCGTAGGCGAACGCTGGGTCGTAAGCCACGACGGCCGGATTGGTCGCCGCCAGCAGCAGCGAATGGCCGTCTGCGTGCTGCAGACCTTCACCGACCAGCGTCGTGCGGCCCGCGGTGGCGCCCAGCACGAAGCCGCGCGCCATCTGGTCGGCGGCGGCCCACAGTCCGTCGCCGGTGCGCTGGAAGCCGAACATCGAATAGAAGATGTAGATCGGGATCATCGGCTCGTTGTGGGTGGCGTATGACGTCCCCACCGCGGTGAACGACGCCGTCGACCCCGCCTCGTTGATGCCCTCGTGCAGGATCTGCCCGATTTCGCTCTCCTTGTAGGCGAGCATCAACTCCGCGTCGACGGCGGTGTAGAGCTGGCCGTTGCGGTTGTAGATCTTGAGGCTGGGAAACCAAGAGTCCATACCGAACGTGCGGGCCTCGTCCGGGATGATGGGAACGATCCGCTTGCCGATCTCCTTGTCCCGCAACAGCTCCTTGAACGTGCGCACGGTGGCCATCGTCGTGGCCACTTCCTGCTTGCCCGAGCCCTTCTTGAGGGCCTTGTAGGTGTCCCGACCGGGCAGCGTCAGCGCCTTGGTCTTGGTGCGCCGCTCGGGAAGGAAACCGCCGAGGGCGCGTCGCCTGTCGAGCATGTAGCGGATCTCCGGCGCTTCGGCGCCGGGGTGGTAGTACGGCGGCAGGTAGGGGTTGGCCTCGAGTTGTTCATCCGAGATCGGGATGCGCTGGGCGTCGCGGAAGTCCTTCAGGTCTTGCAGCGCAAGCTTTTTCATCTGGTGAGTGGCGTTGCGGCCCTCGAAGTGCTTGCCCAGCGTGTAGCCCTTGATGGTCTTGGCGAGGATCACCGTCGGCTGGCCCTTGTGCTCCATCGCCGCGTGGTAGGCGGCATACACCTTGCGGTAGTCGTGCCCGCCGCGCTTGAGATTCCAGATCTCTGAATCCGTCATGGGCTCGACAAGGGCCTTGGTGCGCGGGTCGCGGCCGAAGAAGTGGTCGCGGACGTAGCCGCCGTCGTTCGCCTTGTAGGTCTGGTAGTCGCCGTCAGGGGTGGTGTTCATCAGGTTCACCAGTGCGCCGTCACGGTCGGCGTGCAGCAGTGCATCCCATTCGCGGCCCCACACGACCTTGATCACGTTCCAGCCTGCGCCGCGGAAGAACGACTCAAGTTCCTGGATGATCTTGCCGTTGCCACGCACCGGACCGTCGAGGCGCTGCAGGTTGCAGTTGACGACGAACGTCAGATTGTCGAGGCCTTCGTTGGCGCCGACCTGAATCAGGCCGCGACTCTCGGGCTCGTCCATCTCGCCGTCGCCGAGGAACGCCCAGACATGCTGCTTGGAGGTGTCCTTGATGCCGCGGTCGTGCAGGTAATGGTTGAAGCGGGCCTGGTAGATGGCGTTCATCGGACCGATGCCCATCGACACCGTCGGGAACTCCCAGAAGTCCGGCATCAGGCGTGGGTGGGGGTACGACGGGAGCCCGCCGCCGGGGTGGCTGTGCTCCTGCCGGAAGCCGTCCAACTGATCGGCGGTGAGCCGGCCCTCCAGGTAGGCGCGGGCGTAGATACCGGGGGAGGCGTGGCCCTGAATGAAGATCTGGTCGCCGCCGCCGGGGTGAGATTTGCCGCGGAAAAAGTGGTTGAAGCCGACTTCGTACAGTGCCGCCGACGAGGCGTATGTCGAGATATGGCCGCCCACACCGACTCCCGGTCGCTGTGCGCGGTGCACCATGATCGCCGCATTCCAGCGGATCCAGGCGCGGTACCGCCGCTCGACGTCCTCGTCGCCGGGGAACCATGGCTCCAACTCGGTCGGAATGGTGTTCACGTAGTCGGTGGACGTCAGCGACGGGATGGCGACGCGCTGTTCGCCGGCGCGCTCAAGGAGGCGCAACATCAGGTAGCGCGCTCGGGCCGGTCCGGACCGCTCCACCAGTTGGTCGAACGACTCCAGCCATTCGGCGGTCTCGTCGGAATCGATGTCGGGCAGATACGACGCGACACCTTCCCGGATCACCCGTACTCGATCGGGTTCTGTTGTGCTGCTGGAGTTTTGGGCCAGATCCTGGCGCACGAACTCGGTGGTCAACTTCCGCTCCTTGTTAGGCGGTGGCAAATACACACACGCGTGAGGTCAGCGGGTTACTTCGCATTCGGCGTGCGCAGGTTCCATCCTTGTCTAATCCTGCCCCATACGCACTAGCGGGTCGGTGAAGTGCCCGGAACCGGCGAACGACGGCCGCAAGCCGGGCTCGACCCGGTAACGTCTACACGTGTGCTGATGGGTCGGCTGAGCCCCCGTGTGCGGATCGCCGCCTCGATAGCAGGCACGCTCGCAACACTGGCCATGGTCATCGTGGGGTGCACGAACGTCACCGACGGTGACGCGTCGGTGGCAGAGGGGGACGCGCCGCTCTACAGAGCGTCAGTGACCGCATCGATGGAAGAGTCCGCGGCGAGCTCAAGTGCTCGCGAGTCGGAGCGGCAAGCCTCGCTCACCATCGAGGCCGTGCGTACCTCGTGCGAGGCGATGAGTTCGAGCAGCGCGGAGGCCATCGGCGCCGTGAACAGCTACGTGGACGCGTTCAACAGCAACCCGGCCGACGTTCTGCGTACCGCGGGCCCTGCGATCGACGCCCTCAATCACAGCGCGGACCTGGTCGCGGGCAGCATCTCCGACCCGCTCGCACCCGAGTTGCGTGAAGCGCTCAATGCCTGGATCGACGCCGCCCGCGGAGTTGCGACGGCCATCGCCGGAAACTACGGGACGGACGAATTCAACGCCGCGATTGCGCTTCTGAACGACTCCAAGACCACCGCATTGGACCGATGCGATGCGGCATACCGATGAACCTGCCGCTAGATGGCTTGCTGTATGGCTCCGGCATGCGACGATAGGTCGATGACCGGGCGCAAGGTGCGCCCGTGTCCGCTGAAGGAGGACTGACCGTGGTGTCGGCGGGTGACCCCCCGAACTACGCCCGCAAGCTGGGCATCCAAAAAGATCAGGTTGTGCAGGAGTTGGGCTGGGACGAGGACACCGACGACGACATCCGATTCGATATCGAGGACGAGAGCGGCGGTGACCTGCTCGACGAAGACGCCGATGAGGTGGTCGACGTGGTGCTGCTGTGGTGGCGCGACGGCGACGGAGATCTCGTCGACAGGCTGATGGACGCGATCACGCCCCTCGCCGACGACGGTGTCATCTGGGTTGTCACTCCGAAGACCGGCAAGCCCGGGCACGTCCAGCCCGCCGAGATCGCCGAGTCCGCGCCGACCGCCGGGCTGATGCAGACGTCGTCGGCCAACCTCGGCGACTGGATAGCCAGCCGTCTGGTGCAGCCGAAGTCCAAGGCCGCCGGTAGGCGTTGATCATCTCGGTTGGCGATCCAGCGCCCGACTTCACGCTCAAAGATCAGAACAATCAGTTGGTGTCGCTGTCGGATTTCCGCGGCACCAAAGACGTGGTGCTGGTCTTCTTTCCGCTCGCCTTCACCGGGATCTGTGAGCGCGAGCTCGACGAGATCCGCGACAACATCGGCCATTTCGTCAACGATGAGACGGCAACGTTGACGATCTCGGTCGGCCCATCACCAACCCACAAGGTATGGGCGGCGCAGCGGGGGTTCACGTTTCCGGTGCTGTCGGATTTCTGGCCACACGGAGCGGTGAGCCAGGCCTACGGCGTCTTCAATGACGCGTCGGGGTTCGCCAATCGCGGCACCTTCGTGGTGGATCGCTCCGGCGTGCTGCGCTTCGCGGAATGCAAGGAGCCGGGGGAGGCGCGCGATCAAGCTGCCTGGACCTCAGCGCTGGCCGCACTCCGGGGATGAGCGGATTTCCGCTGGCACGCCAGATGCGGGTAGCCTGCCCGAGATCGGGCGCGTAGCTCAGGGGTAGAGCTCTGGTTTTACACACCAGCGGTCGGCGGTTCGAAACCGTCCGCGCCCACCAAAATCAGTGCAGGTCAAGGTTGATTTCGCCCCGGGATGATACGAAGGGTCGCCCAATTCAGGTGATCGCCCGGGGATGTGCCAAGTGATCAAAAGTCTTCGGGTAGGTCGGGTCGATCGTGCAGCATCCCGCCGAGGCGGCGAACGGCGCGAGTCACCTGGATCAGACAGCGCTGCTTCGGCAACGTCTCCCGTCGCCCCTGCTCGGTAGCTGAGTCGAGATGCCGGGCTTGCTGCGCTCGCTCGTCATCCCATGAGCTGAGACCCAGCGGGTGTACTCGGTGGGCGAGCATCCCGCCACCCGTGCGAACGCAGTCGTGAACGCGGTCGCAGACTGGTAGCCGACCGCGTGAGCCACGTGGGCGACGGTGCGCCGCTCGGTCCTCAGCAGGTCTTTGGCCAAGGCAACCCGCCATTCCAGCAGGTACTGCATGGGTGTCAGCCCCACCGTCTTCGTGAATCGCTGCGCGAACACCGCCCGCGACACGGCGGCTGTGTCGGCGAGGTTCTGGACGGTCCAGCCGCGGGCGACGTCGGCGTGCAGTGCGCGCAGCGCCGGGGCCAGCGCTGGATCCGCGAGCCCGGCGATCAAACCTCTACCGCGGCTGCTCAACTCGGGCGCGGCGGGGACCCGTGTGGCTTCAATGACCAGCACCTCGACGAGGCGTTTGAGGATCACGTCGCGACCGGGGCCGTCGGTGTCCGCTTCCTCGGCGATCAGTTCGACCAGCCGGGTCAACCTGGCCGCGCCCGATTGTCCGGCCCGCACGAGGATCACCGGCGGGAGTAATGCGACCAAAAGGGCCGCACTGGCCGGATCGAACCGGAAGTACCCGCCAAGCATCCGCATGTCGATCGGCTCGGACTCGTCGCCGTGATGGGTGTCCACCGAGTGGTCGAGCGGAGTGAAGACCGGGGTGGCTGCCGGGTGGCTGCGCATGGTGAACCCCGGTGTCTGCGGGAAGAACACGAAGTCACCACAGCGCAGTTCGATGCAGTCGAGACCCGCCGGCTCAAGCAGACACGCCCCGTTGAGCACCAGGCAGAACGCGGGGTCACCGTAACGCGGCTTCTCAATGCCCCACTGGCCCGCACCGGTGATGATCTTGGCCAAGACCGCCTCGGGACGCAGCAGCGACATCAACTCCTCCAGCGGTTCCGAGTCGCCCATGCAGCAGACGCTAGCGTGGACTCAACCACTCACGTCATACCTATCCGGTGGGGTCGAGCCCGGCTGACCGGGCCAACGCCACTGCGTCGGGACCAGCAGGGAATCTCAGCTGCGCCGACGTGTCATTAGCGGCCTTGAACACCACGTCGGCGACGTCGCCGGGGGTCGTCACCTCACCGGGCTGACCGAACGCCTCCATGATGGGTGCCGCGAACGGAACGTAGTCCTCCGGAATCTCGACCATGCGGTCGGCGCCATTACTGGTGAAGGCGGTCGACGGACCGTAACCAGGTTCGACGAGCTTGACCCGCACGCCGAAGAACCCCAGCTCCAAGGCCAGCGATCCGGAGAAACCCTCGACCGCGGACTTGCTCGCGGTATAGACAGCTGCCAGCGGCATGGCGGCCAGCGTCGTGCTGGAGGTGACATTGACGATGACCCCAGAGCGGCGCGCCCGCATCTGCGGGATGACAGCCTGGGTCATGGCTATTACTCCGAACGTGTTGGTGTCGAACAGCTCTCGCGTGGTTCTCATGGGTGTGGTTTCGAACGCGCCGATCCCGCCGATGCCCGCGTTGTTGACCAGAACATCGATCGGACCGCCGGCCTGGACCGCACTGGCAATGCTGTCCGGCTTCGTCACGTCCAACGCGAGTACTTTCATCCGATCTGAACTCGGCAGAATGTCTTGGCGCGGAGTCCGCATGGTGGCAACGACGTTCCACCCCTCGTCGTAGAACCTCTGGGCAGTGGCGAGGCCGTAACCGGAAGAGCAGCCGGTGATAAGTACTGTTGTCATGCCTGACAGTTAACGAGCGCAATCAGTCACGGACAACGCCGTCCCGTCTCGGATTGCTTCGAGATCGTCTTGCGATGTGACCGGGCTGCCCCCGGGAGTGATCGGTACCTACCGTTGGCTGGCACTGTGACGTCGGGAAACCGCCAGCACACGACGGTTCTCAGATGATGTCGTAGGACGCGTGAACAAACTAGTGACCGCCGCACTCGGGCGGCCGGTCATCCAGGCCACATGCGCGTGGGCACTTGCCGAGCTGCCCGGTACCGTAGGGCTGCTGCGATTGGCCAACCCTCCTGCTCAGGAAGCATTCACTGCTTTTGTGCGAACACTGCAGTCCACCGATCCCCACGCACCGACACGGTGTGTGGGATGGAACGTACACGAACTGACCGCACATCTGGCTGCCGGCTCGGCCGAGATCGCCGACCTGATCGAGCTCGAACTCGACGGAGCGCCGACGCGCCCGACCCGCGACTTCGAAGAACGTGAGGCGCCATATCGCGCACTGACGCCAAAGAAGCTGCGACGCGCCTTCTTTCGGCAAGCACTACGCGTCACGGTCGCCGTGGAGCGACTGTCGCAAGCCGGGCCGAACCGCTCCGTGACATTCACCGGCGCGCCGCTGGACGCACCGACGTTGTTGCTGCACAGCGAAAGCGAACTGGTCCTTCACCGGTGGGACATCGTCGGTAACGACCAAATCAGCATCCGCGCGCTCAGCGACCCCCGCTTCGGAGTGCACGCGGCCACGACGGTCGCCGCCATGCAGCCGAACGTGTTCCCGGCTCGCGCGGGCGAATACACGACGGTCATTCTGCGCTCACCCTCCACCACCGACGTCGCGGTGACCGGAGGGTCGATCACCACGATCGGACCTGCCCCCCACGACCCGGGATATGCGGTCGTGGAATGCCATCCGGCGGCAAGGACCTTGCTGCTGTGGGGACGGAACCCGCAACCGGGACTTCCCGAGCCCGTCGGCGATCCCGAAGCCGTCGCCGCCGTCACCACCATGCTGCGCCCCGACCCAACACCGGGACACGGACCACCGTGAAACACTCCGAATACGGCAGATTCGCTCCGGGCCGACCATTGCCGCCCTCAGGGCCCGCCGCGCCAGTGTTCGATGCGGTGATGGTCCGGCGTAAACCCGTGCTCGACGCCCCACAGCACGGCTTGAGTCCGGCTCGCGACGTTGATCTTGCGGTAAACGCTTCGGATGTAGGACTTGACGGTGTTGGGACTGAGGTAGGTCAATTGCGCGACTTCGGCGTTGCTCTTGCCCTGGGTGATCAGTGCGAGGATCTCCGATTCTCGATCGCTGAGTCCCTCACCCCGCCCCGGCCAGTCAAGCCCGGGTGCGCTGCGCTTCCTGGCCGGGACTTCACTGACGACGGTCTCTCCGGCGTGTACGGCTTCCAGCGCCGCCACCAGGTCGCGGGCCGGTAACGCCTTGGAGAGGTAGCCGTCAGCGCCCTTGTCCCGCGCCGAACGGACGAGGTCGGGATGGAAATTCCAGGTGTACATCACGACTCGCCTGGCGCGTGGATTCGCGACCAACTCGGCGATTTCGAGGCAGTCGGACTCCGGCTGCGCGAACGAGTCGTACATGACGATGTCGACGGTGTCATCAAGCCCCATGTTGGTGTCGAGCTCGGCGATCACGATGCGGTCGCGGTAACCGCTGAACATGTTGGCAACACCCATCACGACGACGTCGTAGTCGTCCACGAGGGCCACGGTGATCGGCGTGCGGACATCCATCGTCATAGTGCGAGAAGTTACCTCCCTAGGGGTGTAGTGACACCACCCTTTGGGGTGTTTGGTGGACGGTGGAGTCGGGCATCAGCTCGGCCGAACCGGCATCACACGCCGTCCGCGGCGTAGACCGAAAGGCTCGCATCATGATCGGACTCATCCTCACCCTCATCGTCGTTGGACTCGTCGCGGGGGCCTTGGCGCGACTTCTCATTCCGGGCAAGCAGCCGATGTCGATGTTGTCGACCATCCTGCTCGGCATCGTGGGCTCGTTCGTCGGTGGTTTCCTCGGCTATCTGATCTTCCACAAGGATGCCTCGGAGGGCTTTTTTCAGCCCGCGGGGCTCATCGGCTCGATTATCGGCGCCGTCATCGTGCTGTTTCTCTGGACCCGCTTCGGGTCGCGGTCGTCGGGACGCGTCCGCTAGGTCTGTGCGCGCGAGCCGGCCCTGTCCGACGGACAGGGCCGGCATCCCGGCTCACTGGACGCCGCCGCCAGGGGTCACAGGTACTGCGATCTCGTTGCGCCGCCGGAAGGGCAGCGTCCACGGCGGGTCGTAGAACCACGCAACCGTCTCACCGGTCGGGGCAAAATTGCTGTCCCGCAGCACATTCAGCAGTTCGGAGGTCTTGGCCGCCACGGCCTGCGGGCTGCGGTCTCCACTGAATCGCAGCACCGCATACGTTTCGGACGGTACCTCGACCAGTTCGACACGGTCGTCCTCAGGCTCGGGGAGGAGTTCCATCGACCACTTCGAGGGCATGAAGAAGCGGATCACCGATTCGCCGCCGCCGTTGCGGGATTGGGCCACCGGCGCGGTCATCGCGATCCGCTCGCTCTGCTGGGCCACCGGCGCGGTCATCGCGATCTTGGCCTTCCTGCGGTTGCCGCCGAAGATGTAACCGGCCAGCCTGCGGAACCCATCGTTGCGCGCCTGCTCCTCGTCGCCGGTGACGGACGTCTGCGCCGCGATCCGCGGACCGTATCGGCGGATCTCGACGTCCCCTGACAGCTCCACGAGAAGGTAGAAGGGCTCCTCGGTGCCCGAGCGGATGCCGGCGACAGCGCCGACCCTCTCCGCGACCTGCTTTGCGGTGTCGATGATCTTGGCGAACATGCGCCACTGATACCCGTCCACGTCGCGATCTATCGCTAGGTTGGGGTCATGCCGCAGATGCGCACCGTCATCGAGTACGTGCTAGACCGGTTGAACGAACTCGGTATCACCGACATATTCGGAGTCCCGGGCGATTTCGCTTTTCCGATCAACGACGCGATAGTGGCGCACCCCCGGATCAACTGGATCGGATGCTGCAACGAACTGAATGCGGCCTATGCCGCGGACGGGTACGCGCGGGTGCGCGGCTTCGGTGCGGTCAACACCACCTACGGCGTGGGTGAACTGGGGGCCATCAGCGCGATCGCCGGGTCCTACGCCGAGAACGTGCCGGTCTTCCACCTCACCGGCATGCCGAACATGACAACGCAGGCCAACCGCGCCGTGGTGCACCACACCCTCGGCAACGGGGAGTTCGAACTCTTCCGGAAGATGGCCGACACCGTGGTCGGCGCGAGTGCGATCATGACTCCGGCAAACGCCGTCTACGAGACCGAGCGGCTCATCGCCGAAGCGCTCTACAACCGTCGCCCGGTCTACATGGCCTTTCCCGCCGACATCGTCGACGAACAGATCCTGGCCCCTCGGCAGCCGGTGACGCTGCCCCGCAGCAATCCGGCGTCGTTGGCCGCGGCGGTCGAGGCGGTGACGTCCGCTCTGCAATCAGCCGGTACCGCCGTCGTCCTGCCGGGCCTCGTCGTCGACAGGCTCGGCTTGCGTGAGGACGCCCGCGCCTTCGTCGAGGCCGCCGGACTTCCTTTCGCCACGATGTTCGCCGACAAGTCCGTCCTCGACGAGGCGCACCCGAACTTCATCGGCATGTACGACGGCAAGCTGATGGATGAGCCCGCCCGTGAATACGTCGAAGGCGCCGACCTCGTCATCTCGCTCGGCACCCTGCCGAGCGACTTCAACACCGGTGCGTTCACGGCCGATCTCGACCCTGCTCGCGGCGTCGACATCGAGGTGCACCGCACCAGGATCGGCGCGACGGTGTACCCGAACGTCGAGATGGCGGATCTGCTTGCCGAACTCGCCGGCCGGGTCTACAAGACGCGCGAGCTACCCGACATCGCGCCGCCGTCACTGGGTCTGGTGACCGGCTCCGGCTCAGACCCGATCACCGCGGCCACCCTGTATCCGCGGTGGGCGAACTTCCTGCGCGACGACGACCTTCTGATTGGCGAGACCGGCACCAGCTCCATGGGCCTGGCGTTCACGACGCTGCCGCGCGGAGCCCGCTACCACAACCAAACGCTGTGGGGTGCGATCGGTTGGGCGACACCCGCGGCGTTCGGCGCCGCGGTGGCAGCCCCGCGCCGCAGGCTGATCCTCATCACCGGGGAAGGCTCGCATCAACTGACTGCTCAGGAGATCGGTCAGTTCGCTCGCCACGGCCTGAAGCCGGTCATCTTCGTGCTCAACAACAACGGGTATCTCATCGAGCGACTGCTGTGCAAAGACCCCGACATCGAATACAACGACCTCGCACGGTGGAATTACACAGAGCTGCCCCACGCATTCGGTTGTGACGATTGGTACACCCCGCGGGTGACGACCTTGGGTGAACTCGACGAAGCGCTCGGCATCGCCGGCACCGGCGAGCGGGCGAGCTATATCGAGATCGTCACCGGAACCTACGAATCCCCGCCGCTGCCGAAACTGCTGCACGACGCAGCCAACACCCTCTACCAAAGGTAGTTGTCAGCAGCAGCCTTTGGCCGGGCGCTCGGCCAGGTGTGCGTGGCCGGTGTTGTCGCCGCCTCCCACCGCGGCAACGAACTCGTCGAGGTCGATCCGGCGGCCCCCGAGCCAGGTGCCTGTCACCGTGACGGTGTCGATCAAGGCCTCGGGGTCGACCGTCCACGGATCGGCGGTCAGCTCGACGAAGTCGGCCAGCTTGCCTACCTCGATGGACCCGACCACATCCTCGCGATGCAGCGTGCGCGCGGCGTCGATGGTCTGGGCACGCCAGGCCTGATCCAACGTGATGGCCTGGTCGGGGCGGTGTACTCCGCCGCCGCGGGTGCGGCGCGTCACGGCGGTGGCGATGTTGACTATGGGTGTGGGCGGTGAGACCGAGCCGTCGTTATGCAGTGAGACGCACGCCCCTGAGCTGACGGCGTCGTTGAACGCCGCCCATCGCGCACCGTGTTCGGTATCGAAGATGTTGCCGTCGAGCAGGTCCCCCCAGTAGTAGTACTGAAAGGGCGCGAGCGAGACGTGCACACCCAGGCGGGCAGCGCGGTCGAAGTGTTCCCGGGTTCCTGCACCGCAGTGTTCGAGTCGCCAGCGGTGGTCGGTGCCGATCAAATCGTGACGGTTGAGCGCGTCCTCGTAGGCGTCGAGCGCCAGGTCGAGGGCTAAATCTCCATTGGCGTGGAATGCCATCTGCCAACCCTCGGGTGCGGCGCGGTCGAGGATCGCGTCGAGCTGTTCGCGGCTGTAGTTCATCGAGTCGGCGCCGCCGGCGACGGCAGGGTCGATCCCGGCGGTGCGGGTGGCGTCGGTGTCGAGGTAGGGAAACGAGATCGCGATGTTACCGACCCAGGGCGACCCATCGGTCCACAGTTTGACGCCCGCCTTGGTGAGCCAGGTGTCGCCAGCGCTGAAAGACGTTGGTTTCCAGTAGGTATCGGTGATCGACATCTCCCACATGCTGACCCGCAGTGGGCAGGAGGGGGCCGCGGCCAGTGCTTCGTAGCCCGCGGCGAATTTCGGGTCGAAGGTCATGTCCGACGTGGACGTATAGCCGCCCCGCGACATCAGCGCGAAGTACAGCGCCGCCGACATCAGCGGGTCACCCATCTGCGCCATCAACGGCCCGGTGACGGCGGTGACGACGGGAAGCTCGAACCCCTGCCCGTTCAAGGAGCCGTCGGCGTTCCGTCCGTAATGCGATGCGACAGGATCAGCGGGCGGGTTGGTGTCCCAGCCATATCGTTTGATCAACGCGGTGTTGAAATACACTCCGTGGCCGGAGTTGTCGGTGACCACCGTGACGCGGTCACCGAAGATGTCGTCCAGTTCGGCCGCATCGGGTGCCGGATGACCCTGCAGCAGCGCGTCGTACCCGGCGAACCACAGCGGGGTGTGCGCTTCGCTGGTGGCCAGTGCATCGGCAAACACTTTTTGGACGTCGGCCCACGACGGGCAGTCCCACGGGGCGATCGACCGAGCGGGCGCCTGGGTGGCAATCCCACTGATCAGTGGATGACCATGCGGCTCAACGAATCCCGGAGCCAACACGGCCACACCGGTGTCGACGACCTCGGCGCCGGGTACCGCGGTCCGGCACTCGTCGAGGTTGCCCACGGCGACAATCCTGTCGCCCGACAGGGCGACAGCCTGGGCGCGTGGAGCGGCGTCGTTCATGGTGATGATCGTGGTCGCTGTCAGGATTACGTCGCCCATGGCCACAGTCTGTCATCCGAGCCTCTCGCGTTCGGCCGAAATGGGCTGTGAGACGCTGCCCGGGTGAATGCTCGCGGGATTGGCATCGCTGCAGGTGTCATCGCCGATATGATCTTCGGCGATCCGAAGCGCGGTCATCCCGTGGCTGTGTTCGGTAGCGGGGCAGCGGCTTTGGAACGCCGGACCTATTCCGATGACCGGCGCGCCGGGGTGCTGCACACCGCGGCGTTGGTGACCGCCGTCGGTGTCATGGGTGCGGCCGCAGAACGGGCGGGACGGCGTCGCGGCACGGTCGCCGAGGCGACGTGTGTCGCCGCGGCGACATTCGTCGCAGCAGGGGGCACGACGCTGTGCCGCACCGGTGAACGCATGGCCGACCTGCTCCGCGCAGGGGACGCCGACGGGGCGCGACGGCTCTTGCCCTCGTTGTGCGGCCGCGATCCGTCCGTACTCGACTCGCCGGGGTTGACCCGTGCGGCGCTGGAGTCCATCGCGGAGAACACCTCGGACGCCCAGATCGGACCGCTGATGTGGGCGGCCGTCGGCGGCACGCCCGCAGTGCTGGTCTACCGCGCTGCCAACACTCTCGACGCGATGATCGGCAGCCGATCGCCGCGTTATGCCCGGTTCGGCTGGGCAGCGGCCAGATTCGACGACCTGGTCAACCTGGCCCCGGCGCGGGTCACGGGCATTCTGGTGGTGGCGTGCGCGCCGCTGGTGGGTGGGTCGCCTGCCGGCGCCTGGCGCGCGTGGCGGCGTGACGCGGCCACGCATCCCAGCCCCAACGCCGGTGTCGCGGAGGCGTCCTTCGCCGGGGCGCTCGGCGTTCGCCTGGGCGGGCCCACCCAGTACGTCCACGAGCTGGAGATCCGCCCGACGCTCGGCGACGGGAGAGTGCCCGAGGTGGACGACCTGGCACGCGCAGTCCGGTTGTCACGGGCTGTTCAGATGGTGGCGGCCGGCGTGGCAACCGCTGTCGCGGTCAGCGCCGCTTGCCGTAGCGGTCGGCGAGCTTCTGCTCGGTGGTGAGCGGCGCGCGCGTGTCATCGGTCTCGGCCGCCAGAGCTTCTGCTGCCGCCTTCTCCCGCCTGCGGATGCGGATCTCGGAGTACACGAAGTAACCGACCCCGATCGGGGCGATGATCCCGAACGCGATCCACTGGATGCCGTACGACAGGAACGGTCCCGCGTCGAGATGCGGCAAGGGGATCACGCCGAGGCCGCCGGGCTGGCCGTCGATCAGCTGAAGGTACGAACCCGCCAGCGGCACACCGGTCAGCGACGAGATCTGCTCGATGTTGATCGAGTAGACCTGTTTGCCGCCGTCGGCCTCGAAGGGTGCCTTATCCCTTGCCAGGCCTTCGGAGTCGCGTAACCGCGCGGTGATCGTCACGGTGCCTGCCGGGGGTGGGTCTATGGGCGGCACCGCCGAACCGGCGACCGGGCGCACGTAGCCGCGATCGACGAGGACGGTCGGGCCGCCGTCCACCGCGAACGGCACGAGGACCTCGAACGCAGGGTCGCCGTCGATGAGGCGCAGGCGTGCGAGCACCTGCGCGTCGGGCAGGTAGCGGCCCGTCGCCGTCACCCGCCGCCACTGTTCGTCCGGCGCCGCCGAATCCTGTTGCGGTAGAAGGTTCGTCACCGGTACAGGGTCGGCATCCAGTGAGCGGGCAATCTGGGCGTTCTCCCGCGAGGTCTTGGTGTTCTTGCCGAGCTGCCACGGCGCAAGCACCGTGAAGCACAGGTAGGCGAAGGCGAGGACCACGACGAACAACGCCAGCCACTGTGGCCGCAGCAGGAACGTCCACCGTCGCATGTCAGCCAGCCTGTTCCCGCTGCGCGATCCGGTCGTCGACCCAGCTGTGCAGCCCGGGCAGTGCGGCGTCGATGACGATGAACGTCTCCTCGAAGTCGTCCTGTGTCCCGTAGTAGGGGTCCTCGACATCCAACGCGTGCACGCCCGATCGCGGATCGAAGGACCGCAGCATACGCAGCCGCTCCGCAGGCACGCCCTCGTGTTGCAGCATCCGCAGGTGGTTGCGGCCCAAGGCGACGACGAGGTCGGCGGCGAGGTGGTCGTCGGTCATCTGGGCGGCACGGTGCGCCGTCGGGTACCCGTGCCTGCGCAGCGTGAGGCTCGTGCGCCGGTCGGCTGGTTCGCCTTCGTGCCAGTGACCCGTGCCGGCACTGGTGACTCTGACCACGTCGGCGAGCCCGCGCTCGCCGATCTGGTGGGAGAACATCTTCTCGGCCATCGGGCTGCGGCAGATGTTGCCGGAGCAGATGAACGTGACATGCAGCAGCTCAGACACCGAGCACCTCACGCAGATCCGCGACGCTGGCGACATGGGCGAGCGCGCCGCTGTCACCGTCGGCGAAGTCGCGATGCCCGTACCCCCAGCCGACGACGATCGTCCCGATGCCGTGGACGGCGGCGCCTTCGACGTCATGTGACCGGTCGCCGATCATGACGACCCGGTCGGGAAGCGGGGCCAGCTGCCGGAGAGCGTGAACGACCACGTCGGCCTTGGTCGAGCGCACACCGTCGGGGCTGGCGCCCGCGATGACCTCGAAGTACGAGTCGAGCTCGAAGTGGGCGAGGATGCGGGCCGCGGTGGGCTCGGCCTTCGACGTGGCCACCGCAAGCCTGACACCGACCGCCTGCAGGTCGGTCAACAGCGCGACCACACCCTCGAAGGGCCGGTTCATCGACCACCCGCGGGAGGTGTAGTCGGCGCGGTAGGCGGCGATCGCCGCATCGGCCGACTCTCCTAGACCCATCTGCTGCAGCGTGACGTGCATCGGCGGGCCGACGATGCGGCTCACCAGGTCACCGTCCGGGACGGTCGCGCCGACGGAACGCAACGCGTGGCGGAAGCTGGCCAGGATGCCTTCGGCGGAGTCGGTGAGGGTCCCGTCCAGATCGAAGATCACCAGATCGCCCCGGCTCACCGGGGTGGCGCTGCGGAGGCTGTCCAGCATGTTTGTCACATGCCCATTGTCCCTGAGACGGGTGGCTGCCGGGATCGTGGGCCCGTGCGCACTACTGTCGTGATGTGGCAAGTGTCCGGCTGATCGACGTCATCGGCGTGCTCGAGGCTGCTTACCCGCCGGGGTTGGCGCAGAGCTGGGACTCCGTCGGCCTGGTCTGCGGGGATCCCTCGGAGCCGGTCGAGTCGGTGACGATCGCCGTCGACGCGACCGCCGACGTCGTCGCGCAGGTGCCTCACGGCGGTCTCCTGCTCGCCCATCACCCGCTGTTGCTGCGCGGCGTGGACACCGTCGCCGTCGGGACCGCCAAAGGCGACCTCATCCACTCCCTGATTCGTACGGGCCGGGCGCTGTTCACCGCTCACACCAATGCCGACAGCGCGTCGCCCGGGGTCTCCGACGCGCTGGCCGAGACGCTGGGGCTGGAGATCGTTGAAGTGCTCTCGCCCGTGCCGCCCGGTCCTGCTCTGGACAAATGGGCGGTGTTCGTCCCCGCCGACAACGTCGAGGCTGTCCGTGCCGCCATGTTCGCCGCCGGGGCGGGCCACATCGGCGACTACTCGCACTGCAGCTGGAGTGTGCCCGGGACGGGGCAGTTCCTTCCTGGCGAAGGTGCTTCGCCGACGATCGGCGAAGTCGGTGTCATGGAGCGCGTCGCAGAGGAACGCGTGGAGATGGTCGCACCCGCCTCGCGGAGGGCCGCCATAATCACCGCCTTGCGGGCCGCCCATCCGTACGAGGAGCCGGCCTTCGACCTCATCGAGCTGCAGACCCCACCGGGAGACGTCGGCCTCGGCCGGATCACAACCTTGCCCAGCCCCGAACCGTTGTCGGCGTTCGTGTCTCGCGTGCGTGATGCATTACCGGCGACCTCATGGGGGGTGCGCGCCTCCGGTGACCCGGGGGCGAAGGTGTCCCGCGTGGCGGTGTGCGGAGGTGCCGGCGATTCGCTGCTCGCCGAGGTCGCCGCCGCAGGCGTACAGGCCTATGTGACAGCCGATCTGCGGCACCACCCCGCCGACGAACATCGGCGGTCCTCCGACGTCGCACTGGTCGATGTCGCGCACTGGGCCAGTGAGTTCCCATGGTGCCATCAGGCCGCCGCGTTGCTGCGCACACATTTCGGCGCGTCGCTGCCGGTCACCGTGTCCGACGTGCGCACAGATCCATGGAATGTCGAGGGGTTTCCCTATGAAAGCTGATGTTTTTCAACAACATTCGCTGCTGCAGCTGGCCGAATTGGACGCCGAGGTCAGCCGGGCTGAGCACCGGACGAAGAACCTCCCCGAGGAGAAGGCTGTCGGGGAGGCTCAGGCATCGCACCGTGAGGCCGGTGACCGGCTCGCCGCCCTGCAGCTGGCGCTGGCCGACATCGACGCGCAGGTTGCGAAGTTGGAAACGGAGATCGACGGTGTGCGGCAGCGCGAGGATCGCGACCGCGCGCTCATGGCCGGCGGCTCGGTGGACCCCAAGCAGCTCAACGACCTGCAACACGAGCTCGAAACCCTGCAGCGGCGACAGGCAAGCCTCGAGGATTCGCAGCTGGAGCTCATGGAGAAGCGAGAGGAACTGGCTGCTCAGCAGGCCGGCGAAGTGGCGAGCGTCGAGGAACTGCAGAGTGCGCTGGCCGACGCACAGCGCGCATGCGACGAGGCCCGCGCCGAACTGACTCAGCTCATCGAGAAATCCGCGGTCGTGCGCGCCGAGCTGGTGTCGAAAATCGATGAACCCCTGGTGGCGCTCTACGAGCGGCAGCGGTCTCGCACAGGTGTAGGAGCGGCGCCGTTGCAGGGTCGCAGATGCGGCGCATGCCGGATCGAGATCGACCAGGGGGAGTCGGCGCGGATCGCGGCGGCGGCCGACGACGACGTGGTCCGGTGCCCGGAGTGTGCCGCGATCCTGTTGCGTGTCAGTGGTTTCCGAAAGTGAAAGTGATCGTCGAGGCCGACGGCGGTTCCCGCGGCAATCCAGGCCCCGCCGGCTACGGCGCGGTCGTATGGTCCGGTGACCGGGAATCCCTCCTCGTCGAGGCGAAATCGGCAATCGGCACGGCGACCAACAACGTCGCCGAATACCGAGGATTGATCGCGGGCCTTCAGGCCGCAGCGGAGGTCGGCGCCTCCGAGGTCGAGGTCCTCATGGATTCCAAGCTGGTCGTGGAGCAGATGTCGAACCGCTGGAAGGTCAAGCATCCCGACCTGATCCCCCTGCACCAGCAGGCGCGCCAGCTCGCTGGGGGATTCTCGTCGGTCAGCTACACGTGGATCGCCCGAGCGAACAACAGCCACGCCGACAGACTCGCCAACGAGGCGATGGACGAGGCGGGTTCGGAAGGTTCGGAACAGAGTTCGGCGACAACGGTGGTGGCCACCAACCCGGCGGGGTGGACAGGTGCCAAAGGGGCGCCGACGAGGCTGCTGCTGCTGCGTCACGGGCAGACAGCGCTGTCGGTGGAGCGTCGCTATTCGGGTCGCGGCAACCCAGAGCTCACCGAACTCGGCATTCGGCAGGCGGACGCCGCCGCGCGCTACCTCGGCGACAGGGGTGGCGTCGATGCCGTCCTCGCGTCTCCGTTGCAGCGGGCGTACGACACCGCGGCGGCAGCGGCGAAAGCTCTCGGTCGCGACGTCACCGTCGACGACGACCTGATCGAGACGGATTTCGGTGCCTGGGAAGGCATGACGTTCCAAGAAGCCTCCGAGTACGACCCCGATCTGCACCGCCGCTGGCTGCGCGACACGTCGGTTCGGCCGCCGGGCGGGGAGAGCTTCGACGACGTCGCGTCACGGGTCCTCCGCGCCCAGAAGCGCATCATTGCAGAATATCCCGGCCAAACGGTGCTGGTGGTTTCGCACGTGACGCCGATCAAGACCCTGTTGAGGATGGCGCTCGCCGCCGGACCGTCGATTCTGTATCGGCTGCATCTGGATCTGGCGTCACTGTCGATCTCGGAGTTCTACCCCGACGGCGCGGCATCAGTGCGCCTGGTCAACCAGACGGCCTATCTCTGATCGGTGTGCAAATGCACTCGCTCGCCGTGTAATCCGAACAGCGCGATCGCCTCCACCGGTCCGTCGACAGCGCCGAACCAGTGGGGCGTCCACGTCGAGAACTCCACCGCTTCACCGGGTTTGATGGTGAAGTCGCGGTCACCGAGAATGAGCCTGAGCCGCCCCGAGAGCACGTACATCCAGTCGTGGCCCTCGTGGACGGGAAGTTCCGCGGGTGGGGTGCGCCTGCGGCCGCTGATCCGGATCTTGTGGGCATGGAGGCCTCCGGCGGGACCTTGACCGGTCAACGGCCAGAACGTGATCTGGTTGTGCGTGTGGGACTGCCGGCGAATGCGTGGGTCTTCCACTTCGGGGGAGCGCAGCAGTTCGTCGGTGCTGACCGACAGCGCGGCAGCCAGGCGCGGCAGGTGGTCGAGAGCGAGGCGCCGCTTGCCGGACTCCAGACGGCTCAGCGTCGAGATGTCGATGCTGGACCGCGTGGCGACTTCTTCGAGCGTCATGCCCCGCTGGATTCGTAGGTCTCGCAGCCGCCGCCGCACGCGGGCATCGACACTTTCCTCATCCTCGTTTGCCTTCATGGCAAAACAGCTTGGCAGAGTGTTCGTGGTGCGGGCAAGGTCGTGGCATGGACAAGATCTGGGATTGCGTGATAGTCGGGGGAGGTGCCGCCGGGTTGAGCGCCGCACTGGTTCTGGGCAGGGCGCGCCGTGAAACGCTGGTGATCGATGCCGGAGCGCAGAGCAACCTTGCCGCTCACGGCGTCGGTGGGCTGTTGGGCTTCGACGGCGTGCCGCCGGCGCAGTTGTATGCACAGGGTCGTCAGGAGCTGACCGCTTATCCAAACGTCGAGGTCCGCTCCGGCGAAGCCCTCACCGCGGACGGGATTGCAGGCGACTTCGCCGTGGCGTTGGCAGACGGCGACGTGGTGCGGACTCGTCGGGTGCTGCTGGCGATGGGCATGCGGTACGAGTCACCCGACTTACCGGGATTGAGGCAGCTGTGGGGTAATTCGGTGTTCCACTGCCCGTTCTGCCACGGGTGGGAAGTTCGAGACAAACCGCTCGCCGTACTGGCCAACGGGGACAGGGCCGTGCACATGGCCGTGTTGCTGCGCGGGTGGAGCGACGATGTCGTGTTGCTGACAGGCGGGCCTGCCGATCTCACCGACGACCAACGATCGCGCCTGACGCAGGTCGGAGTCGATGTCGACGAGCGGGTCGTCAGCGAATTATGTTCGGTGAACCGCATATTGGATTCCGTGGTGTTCGCCGACGGCACAAGCCTGGCGCGCAGCGGATTGCTGGTCGCCACGACGCTGCACCAGCGTTCCGCGCTGGCCGCCAAGCTGGGTGTCGCCTTCGCCGCGGCCGGCCCGGTGACCGCGGAGGCGATCGAGATCGACGGGATGTACCGCACTTCGGTTCCCGGGGTTTTCGCTGCGGGTGATGTCTGCGCGCAGATGCCGCAGGTTGCGGCAGCTATCGCGGCCGGCTCTGCCGCCGCCGCATCGATAGTGATGAGTCTGATGGAGGAGCAAAGTGTCTGAGGTAAAGCAACATTGGGAGGACCGGTACGCCGAGCGGGATCGGATCTGGAGCGGGAAGGTAAACCGGTGGCTGGCCGAGGTCGTGACGCCACTGGCGCCGGGACGTGCGCTGGATCTCGGGTGTGGTGAGGGCGGCGACTCGCTGTGGCTGGCCGAGAACGGTTGGCAGGTCGTCGGTGTGGACATCTCGGACACGGCGCTCGCCCGTGCCGCCGAGGAGGCGGCCAGGCGAGGGCTGACCGACCGTGTGCAACTGGTGCAGATGAATCTGTCCGAATCGTTCCCGGCAGGCAGGTTCGACCTCGTGTCGGCTCAGTTCCTGCAGTCGATGGTCCACCTCGATCGAGAGCGCATCTTCGCGTCCGCCGCGGGTGCGGTGGCGCCGGGCGGCCTGCTGATCGTCGTCGACCACGGCGCGGCGCCGCCGTGGGCCCAGCACGTCAAGGACCATGTGTTCCCCGACGTGGAGGAAGTGCTCGGAACCATCGATCTCGGCGGAGGGCAGTGGGAACAGGTGCGGGTCGGGACTGTCGAGCGCGACGCCGTCGGGCCGGACGGACAGACCGGCGTGCTGATCGACAACCTGATCGTGCTGCGGAGGTTGTCGGACGGATAGATGTCGGGGCGTCGGGGTAGCGTCGGCATCGTGTTCGAAAGCATGTTCGATATAGATGCGGATGCGTCGGAGGCGCAGCTGCGGGAGGTCGTCGAGCGGTGTGAGGCGCTGAAATCCAAAGCTGCGGCGGCGCAGGCCCGGGCGACCGCATTGTGGGCGGCCAAACGCGCGGCCGCCGAGGCCGCGGCGGGCATGCCGTCCCGGCGCCGCGGCAAGGGCTTGGCCAGCGAGGTCGCGCTGGCCCGCCGTGACGCCCCGGCCTGCGGGAACACCCACCTGGGGATGGCTCGGGCGCTGGTCGACGAGATGCCCCACACCTTGGCAGCTTTGGAGGCAGGTCAGCTTTCGGAGTATCGGGCGTTGCTGATCGTGCGCGAGTCGGCGTGCCTGTCGGTGCAGGATCGGCGCACGTTGGACGCCGAGCTGGCCGAGCTGGCCCAGGGCTTCCACGGCTGGGGCAACCGGCGGGTCGCCGCCCAAGCCAAGGCGATCACCGCCCGCCTGGATGCCGCCGCGGTGGTCGAACGCAACACCAACGCCGTCAACGACCGCTGTGTGACCACCCGCCCGGCGCCCAACGGCATGGTCTATGTGACCTTCCTGATGCCACTTGCCCCCGGCATCGGCATGTACGCCGCCCTCAAACGAGAAGCCGACCTGTGTGGTGATGGCCGGTCGCAGGGCCAGGTGATGACCGATCTGGCCTATGCGCGAATCACCGGACGCAACAGCACCGAACTCGTCGACGTGAACCTGAACCTGGTGCTCGCCGACACCACACTGTTCGGCCGCGATGACTGCCCCGGCTTCCTGGCCGGTTACGGGCCCGTGCCCGCCGCGGTGGCACGCCAACTCGTCGGCGACGCCGTCGCCGACAAGGCTGCCACAACGAGCCTGCGTCGGCTGTATCGCCACCCCACCTCGGGGCAGCTGGTGGCGATGGAATCGCGGGCGCGGATCGTCCCGAAAGGGCTGGCGCTGTTCATCGGGCTGCGTGATCAGACGTGCCGCACTCCCTACTGCAGCGCCCCCATCCGGCATACCGACCACGCCACCCCCGACCGCAACGGCGGAAAGACCAGCGCCCTCAACGGGCTGGGCGCATGCCAAGCCTGCAACTACGCCAAAGAAGCACCCGGATGGCAGGTCCACACCTGGGACGACAACGGCACCCACACCGCCGAATTCGTCACCCCGACCAACGCGGTGTACCACTCCATCGCCCCGCCACCGCCGGGCACCCGGATCATCCGCCGCACCATTGACCTGGTCACCTTCGAAGCCGCCTAGCGGCAGGGTCAGGTGCGCGATGGCACGTCCGCCAACTGTGTGAGACGCACGCTGTTGCCGGACGGGTCGCGGAATCCGCAATCGATGCCGTACGGCATCTCGTGCGGTTCCTCGGTGAACTCCACACCGCGAGCCTTGAGCTGTTCGTAGCTGGCCCGGCAGTCCTCGGTGGTCAGGAAGACGGTGCCGGCGAAGCCCTTGGCAGTCAGGTCTAGGACCTGCTTCTTGGTGGACTCGTCCATGACAGGCTCGCCGGGCACCGCCATGAGCACGATGGACACGTCGTCCTGTCCGGGCGGTCCGACTGTCAGCCACCGGAAGATGCCGTCGACGTCCGGCAGCGAAACGTCTTGGCGCACTTCCATACCGACCTTCTCGGTCCAGAACTGCAACGCGACTTCCTGGTCGTGGACCCATAGATGGGCGCTTGCGATCTTGATCATGTGTTGGACGCTACGGCCGCCGAGCTCACCCCGTCTTCTCCGCGTGTGCTGTCTTTCGGGTGTCCCGGGCCAGGATGCAACTCGGGATCCGCGCATGGATCGCGGCCGGCGGCATCGACGCCCGATAGGCCGCCGGAGGCAACCCGTACGCGCGAGCGAAGGTTGTGGTGAACGATCCGACGCTCTGCAGCCCCACCATTACGCAGATGTCGGCAACGGATCTGTCGGTGTGCCGCAACAGCGATGCGGCACGCTCAAGTCTGCGCGTCTGGAGATACGCGCGCGGGGACTCGCCGAACGTCCTGGTGAACATGCGGCTGAAGTGCGCCCTCGACAAGCCGGCCGCCGCCGCGAGATCGTCGACGGTGATCGGCTCCGAATATCGCGAATCCACCAAGTCTTTGGCCCGCATCAAGTAGCGGGCGGGAGGAACCTGCGCCATGAAGTCAGTATGGCCTCGCGGTGAGCTCGGCATTCATTACCTCAAACGGCCCTCGAACCATTACCTTGTTAGAGCGGATGAGCTGGCTGGGCGGCCGCGGCACCTGGTGTCGAGGAAAGTCCGGACTTCGCAGAGCAGGGTGATTGCTAACGGCAATCCGAGGTGACTCGCGGGAAAGTGCCACAGAAAACAGACCGCCGCCACGGAGTCTCCGGACGACGTGGAGGTAAGGGTGAAAAGGTGCGGTAAGAGCGCACCAGCACTCCGGGTGACCGGAGTGGCTAGGCAAACCCCACCCGAAGCAAGGCCAAGAAGGCCGCAACCTGGTTGCGGCCGCGCAGGCGTTTGAGGGCTGCTCGCCCGAGCCTGCGGGTAGGCCGCTCGAGGCACCCGGCGACGGTGTGTCCAGATGGATGGTCGCCGCCTCGCCGCCTGATAGGACGGCGAGGAACAGAATCCGGCTTACAGGCCGGCTCATCCGCCCTCAGGCGATGTCAGGACCTGACCGACTTGTCCAGCGCCTTGAGCGCATCCTCGATCTGCTCCTCGCAGCGGCGGGCCAGGTCGTCCTCCAGCTGGTACAGCAGTCCATAGGTGAACGTGTCTTCGCCGGCGGCATGCGCGACCTCTGCCTGACGGCTCAGATGCGTACGGCTGACGACGCTGTCCTGGTGGTCGCCGAGAAGCGACTGGATGGCCTTGGCGCGCTCAGCTACCTTGGTTTCGCCCGTGGCGGCGGCGGTATAACGAAGAGCCTTGGCGCGCTTTCGAATCCGATGCAACGCTTCGTTCGAGTCTTCGACGTTCACCTCAGGGTCCGCCGCCGCGGCCCGCGCAGCCTTGGCCGCTTTGCGGACCCGCTTGTACGCCGAATCGATCGTCAGCTGTGCGGGTTCTTCGCCGGGAGCCGACGCGGGTGGCCCGGAGGTGACCAGCGCTTCGAGCGCATCGAGGAGACGGAAGTAGCGCTGTGAGCGCATCGCGGTCAGCGACCGTTTCCAGCCCATCTGATACCGCTTCTTCGCGCCTTCGACGAGCCGCTCCCGAACGGGACCGCGCACGTTGGCCTCCGGCAGCCCATCGATCGCGCGCTCGTAGCGCTCGGCAAGCACTTCTGCGTCGCGTGCGACGCCCAGGACCGCCGCGAGTTCCCGCAACTCCTCCAGGATCCACTCGTGGTCGGCGATGTCGAACGAGCCCTCCGACGACTGCAGCAGGCTGCGGATCTTGCGGGTCGTCACCCGCATCTGATGGACCGAATCCCACACGTCGGAACGAACTGCGCGGTCCCACTCGATCAGTTCGGCGATGTTCTGCGCCACGGCCCGGCGGGCGGGATCGGCGGACTTCGTAGGGATTTCCTCGGACTCCGAGGTGCTTGTCGAGAGAACCCGGGCCAGTTTCGACCCGTGCCCAGCCGGCAATGCCCCCGCGTCCAACAGCCTGTTGGTCAGGCGGTCGAACACGGCGGTGTCGGTGCCGGGCTTGAGCTCGAGCTCCCATTCGCGCCAGGACTGCTCCTCGCCACCTTCGGCGCTCGCAGTCACCTGGTCGTCGCAGAACTCGGCCACGGGCGCACCGTCGGGCCCGTATAACAACTCGACGATCCTGGTCGTGTTGATTCGTGCGACCGGTGTCAGTGGACGGTCCCGAACGATCGCCAGCACGACATCGCGGAGGCTGTCCGGCACCTGTGTCGGATCTCCCTCGAGCGGGGCGTGTACTTCCGTGCGGGTGTCAGCGCCGGCCGGCAACTTCAGATGCCATCCCGCGTCGGTCCCGCCGGTCCGCCTGCGCAGGGTGATCTTGTTTCTCGCCAGGTCACGAGCGGGCGTGTCGAAGTACACAGCCGCCAGGGACTGTGACGGCGACCGCTCGGTGCGGGCGACCGACGACAATCCTTCGAACGACGGGGAGACGGTGGACTCGACCACCTCAAACTTGCGCTCGGTCTCCGTGTACCTGGAGGTTTCGGGCGATTTCGGGGCCATGGTCACCTTTGTCTCTGGCGCGGGTCGGGGACCATAGCCTGCCATACGGAGATGAAACCACCCGCTGGCGGGCGGTAAGGCACCAAGATCATTTTTTCAGCGCGGGGCGGTGTGTTGGCACGATTTTGTGTCAGCGTCTCTTACAATTTTCTTATGAGTCTAGGGATGAGGCTCGACGACTATCTGGACGACGACGGTGCCATCGCGATTCCGGCTGGCACCACGCTGACCTCGTTCCTGGATCGCAACGCCGCCGAGCTGCGCGATGCGCCTGCATACAGATATCTGGACTTCGATCACGACCAGACCGTCGACCTGACCTGGATGCAGCTGATGTCGCGACTCCGGGCAGTCGGTGCCCGACTGCAACAGGTGACCAAGCCCGGCGATCGCGTCGCCATCGTCGCGCCGCAGGGCGTCGAGTACGTCATCGGCTTCTTCGCCGCGATTCAGGCCGGCACCATTGCGGTGCCGTTGTTCGCCCCCGAACTGCCCGGCCATGCCGAGCGACTCGACGCGGTGCTCGCTGACGCCACGCCCTCAGTGCTCTTGACTACGGTCGCCGCCGCCGAACCCGTGCGCGACTTCCTTCGCGCATTGCCCCGCGATCGCCGACCGCGTGTCATCGCCGTCGACGCTGTGCCCGACGAGATCGGCGTCGGATTCGAGCCCGCGCAACTGCAGACCGACGGCGTGGCCTACCTGCAGTACACCTCCGGCTCCACCCGCACCCCGGCCGGCGTCGAGATCACCCACCGGTCGGCGTGCACGAACGTCGTACAGATGATCCTGTCGGTCGGCCTGGACACCGACATCGACAGCGTCAGCTGGCTACCGCTGTTCCACGACATGGGCCTGCTGATGATCATGTTTCCGGCGCTCGCCGGTGGTTACCTCACCCTGATGTCGCCGCTGGCCTTCGTGCGCCGCCCGTATCGGTGGATCCGCGAACTCGGCGCCTCGGACCGTCCGACGTTCGCAGCGGCGCCCAACTTCGCGTTCGCCCTCGCCGCCCAACGGGGTCTGCCGCCCCGGGGCGAACCGCTCGATCTCAGCAACGTCAAGGGGTTGATTAACGGGTCCGAGCCGGTGAGCATCGCCGCCATCGCCGCGTTCAACGAGGCGTTCGCCCCGTACGGCTTGGCGCCGACCGTGATCAAACCCTCGTACGGGATGGCCGAAGCGACGCTGTTCGTCTCGACGACCGCCCCTGACGCGGAGCCGACTCTGACCCATCTCGATCGCCGGCAGCTCACCATGGGCCATGCGGTGCCCGTCGACGCCGACCACCCGGATGCGGCCATTCAGGTCTCGTGCGGGACCGTGGCGCGCAGTCAGTGGGCAGTGATCGTCGATTCGGCCACCGAGTCCGAGCTTCCCGACGGCGAGGTCGGAGAGATCTGGCTGCACGGCGACAACATCGGCCGCGGATACTTCCGGCGTCCCGAAGAGACGGAGCTGACGTTCCACAACAAGCTTCAGTCGCGCCTGTTGCACGGCAGCCACGCCGAGGGCTCTGCCGATTCCGCGCTGTGGCTCCGCACCGGAGACCTCGGTGTCTACCTCGACGGGCACCTCTACATCACCGGCCGCCTGAAAGACCTCATCATCGTCGACGGCCGCAACCACTACCCGCAGGACATCGAAACCACCGCGGCCGGCGCGTCCAGAGCAGTGCGGGCGGGCTTCGTCGCGGCGTTCTCGGTGCCCGGGAACGGGCGTGAAGAGGTGGTGATCGTCGCCGAGCGCGCGCCCGGTGCGGGCCGCGCAGAAGCGGCCCCGGTTCAGGAGGCGATCCGCGCCGAAGTGTCCCGCCGACATGCGGTGCCGGTGAGAGAAGTCAAACTCGTTGCCGCAGGCGTAATTCCGCGAACCAGTAGTGGCAAGCTCGCGCGCCGCGCGTGCCGGGCGGGCTATCTCGACGGCACACTCTGATCCGCGGACGTTACAGTCCGGGGTGTGACTGACTACCAGACCATCACTCTCGAGCAGGCGGGCCCCGTCGCCCGAATCACGCTGAATCGGCCCGACGCCGCAAACGGTATGAACGACACCATGACTCGGGAACTCGCCGCCGCCGCGGCCCGGTGCGACAACCCGGCGACCAAGGTCGTCGTCATCACCGGCGCGGGCCGGTTCTTCTGTGCGGGCGGCGACCTCAAAGACTTCGCCGCGGCGCCGAGCCGGGGGCGGCACATCAAAGGTGTCGCCGACGACCTGCACCGCGCCATCTCCACGCTCGCGAGGATGGATGCGGTGGTCATCACGGCAGTGAACGGCACCGCAGCTGGTGCCGGTTTCTCGCTGGCGGTCAGCGGCGACCTGGTGCTCGCTGCCGAGTCGGCATCGTTCACGATGGCCTACACCCGCGTGGGACTCAGCCCAGACGGAAGCTCGTCTTACTACCTGCCGCGGCTCATCGGCATCGCCAAGACCAAGGAGCTGATGCTCACCAACCGAACATTGTCGGCCGACGAAGCTTCCCAGTGGGGTCTGGTAACCGAGGTGGTCGCCGACGCCGTACTCGCAGAACGCGCTGACGATCTTGCCGAGAAGATGGCGGCGACGGCGGCCGGGTCCAATGGCGGCATCAAAGCGCTGATGCTCGCCACCTTCTCCAACGGCTTGGAAGAGCAGATGGAGCTGGAAGGCCGGCTGATCGCCCAACGCGCAGAATCTGCCGACGGACGCGAAGGCGTCGACGCGTTCCTGGCGAAGCGCAAGCCAGAATTCGGCTGACTGGTACCAGAAATCGGCTGGCTAGTAGGAGTGCTCCTCGGCGGGAAAGACGCCAGTGGCCACTTCCCGGGCGTAGTCGGTGGCGGCGCGGCGCAACTCGTCACCGACGGTGCCGAACCGCTTGACGAACTTCGCCGTCTTGCCGTTGGTCATACCGGCCATGTCCTGCCACACGAGAACCTGTGCGTCGCAGTTCGGCCCCGCGCCGATCCCGACGGTCGGGATCGTGAGCTTGCCGGTGATCTGGGTGGCAAGCTCGGCGGGAACCATCTCCATCACCACGGCGAAAGCACCGGCTTCCTGGACGGCGATCGCGTCGTGGATGGTCTGCTCGGCGGCGTCGCCGCGACCCTGGACGCGGAAACCGCCTAGGCCGTTGACGCTCTGCGGGGTGAAACCGATGTGCGCCATCACCGGGATGCCTGCCGCTGTGATGGCCGCGATCTGATCGGCGACGCGCTCACCGCCTTCCAGTTTCACAGCGTGAGCTCCGGTCTCCTTGAGCATTCGCGTGGCAGTGGCCAGCGCCTGTGCAGGACCGGCTTCGTAGCTGCCGAACGGCAGGTCGGCGATGACGAGCGCGTGCGGGGCGCCCCGCACGACGCCGCGGACCAGTGGAATGAGCTCGTCGACGGTGACCGGGACGGTGGTGTCGTAGCCGTAGACGACGTTGGCGGCCGAGTCGCCGACCAGAAGCACCGGAATCTCGGCCTCATCGAACACTGCGGCGGTCGAGTAGTCGTATGCGGTCAGCATGGCCCACTTGTGGCCTTCGGACTTCCACTTGTGGAGGTGGTGTGTTCGCACTTTCATGCGCGGCTTCGAGGTCTCGACGACAGCACCATAGACGGTCTGCTCAGACATCATTGTCCCCTCATCGGGTTTGGTCGTTGTGAAGCCTCGTGGCCGAAAACGGTCCCCGGGTTCGCTGACACATCAAGTGTGCCATCACGTCACCAGAAGTTGAACAGTGCGTTAAGTGGAATGGCTCACATCCCAGGTGCATCAAGACGGTCACGAACCACTTCGGCGTCAAGGTCGACGACATGGTGATGGCGTTGGTCTCCGGCGTGCCCCGCATCGACGATCCCGCCGAGCGCCCCAGGGCGATTACCGAGGCGGATTCAGTTGCCAAGCAACATAGTTGGGCGATCCCTTCGAACCTTCCGCAGGACTGGACGCAGTTCGCGGCCCCGGCGGTGTTCGGCGTCGCGATGCGGGTGTACGCGAGCAGCCGCGTCAGCGGCGCCCGCCCGGTGCACAACCTCGTCGTCTCGAACGTGCCGGGACCGCAGGGGCGGTCGTACATGCTCGGAACTGGTCCCGGGTCTCTGGACATCGCTGATGCGTTCGACGTGGCCCGCGCGGAGTCACTCGCCGCGACGGGGGTAACGTCCCGCGCGCGGCCACGCGCCTTGCCAGCACAGATGGCCGTCCATGGCAGCATGTCTTCCCATGAAGCTCAAGACCGCGGCCGCACGGCCCGGCCTCCTGTTCGCGCTGCCGGTGATGCTGGTCGCCGGCTGCAGTCAGGTGGTTGAAGGCAGCGCGCTGATAGCGGTACCGAGGCCGGGGACGCCCATCCAATGGGGCCCCTGCGAGGCAGGCGCCTCGGATCAGACGGGAATCCCGCCCGGCGCCGAATGCGGCATGCTGTCGGTGCCCCTCGACTGGGACAACCCCGACGACCCCAGCGGCGACGTCGCCCAGATCGGTCTGCTCCGTGTCAAAGCAACCGGCGAGAAGATCGGTTCGCTGCTCGTCAACCCGGGAGGGCCGGGCGAGTCCGGGAAGGAGGCGGCCGCTTCGATGGCGACGACCATGCCTGCCGAGTTGCGCGAGCGATTCGACCTCGTCGGATTCGATCCCCGCGGCGTCGCGAGCTCGACACCCGCCGTGTGGTGCAACAGCGATGCCGACAACGATCGGTTACGCGCCGACAATGTCGTGGAGTACACGCCCGAAGGTGTCGCGCACCTGGAGAACCTCACCAAGGAGTTCGTCCAGCGGTGCGTGGACAAGGTGGGCAAGGACTTCCTTGCCAACGTCGGAACCGCAAGTGTGGTAAGAGATCTCGACGCGCTGCGAGCAGCGCTCGGCGACGAGAAGCTGACGTACCTCGGGTACTCGTACGGCACCAGGATCGGCGCCAGCTACGCCGAGGAGTTCCCGCAGAACGTCCGCGCGATGGTTCTCGATGGCGCCGTCGACCCGAATGCCGACCCGGTGGAAGCCGACGTGCGCCAAGCGGCCGCGTTCCAGCAGGCGTTCGACGACTATGCGACGGACTGCGCCATCGACCCGTCATGTCCGCTGGGCACCGACCCCGCCAAAGCGGTCGAGGTGTACCACTCGCTGGTGTGGCCTCTGGTCGACAACCCCGCCGAGACCACCGACCCGCGCAAGCTCAGCTACAACGACTCCATCGTCGGCACCATCCTGCCGCTGTACTCGCCGGGACTGTGGCGTCATCTGACCAAGGCGCTCGGCGAGATCAAGGACGGCCGCGGCGACACGATGCTCGCGCTGGCAGACCTGTACATGGGGCGCAACGCGCAGGGTCACTACAACAACGGCACCGACGTCCGCGTCGCCGTCAACTGCGTGGACAAGCCGGCGATCACCGACCGCGCCACCGTCGTCGAGCAGGACCGCCGGGTCCGCGAGGCCGCACCGTTCATGGCCTACGGCGAGTTCACCGGACTGGCCCCGATGTCGACCTGCAGCTTCTGGCCCGTGCCACCGACGAGCACCCCGCACGAGATCAACGTGACGGGGCTGCCGCCGATCCTGGTGATCTCCACCACCAACGACCCGGCCACGCCCTACCAGGCCGGTGTGGATCTGGCCCGCCAGCTCGGCGGCACTTTGGTGACGTACGAGGGCACCCAGCACACCGTTGCGTTGCAGGGCGATTCCTGTATCGACGACATCGCGACCCGCTACCTTGTCGACGTGACGGTTCCGCCCCCGGACACCCGGTGCTGACGATTTCCGTCGTCGGCGAGCACGATCTCGCTGAATTGGCCCCTATGCTGCGGGGCTACTGCGACTTCTACGAAGTCGATCCCCCTGACGAGAAACTCGCCGCCATGTCGCGAGCGCTGATCGAGAACCCCGACGAAGGGGTGCAGCTGATCGCGCGGACACAGGATGGCACCGCCGGTGTTCCGGTGGGCTTCGCGACGATCTTCTGGACGTGGCAGACCTTGTACGCCGCGCGGGTCGGTGTCCTCAACGACCTCTACGTGACCCCGGCATCGCGGGGGAGCGGTGCCGGCCGGGCGCTGATCGCGCACGGGCTGCAGCTGTGCCGCGACCGCGGCGCCGAGAAGCTGGTGTGGGAGACCGCTCCCGACAACACGACGGCGCAACGCCTTTACGACGGGATCGGCGCCGAGAGATCCACCTGGCTGACCTACGAGCTCGACGCCGGATAACAGCCCGGTCACTGTTGGATTCCAGGGGGCGCTCGCCGCAGCGATTCCGTGCAACGATGGCTGCCATGCTGCGCCACGGACGGATGATCGCGGCGCTGACGGTGATCGCGGTTGCGCTGAGCCCCTCGGCGTCGGCGGTGCCACTCGCCCTCGACGAACCGTATTCCGTTGTCCCGGAGTGGATTCCATGCGGGTCCTTCTTCGGCGACGTGTCCGGGATCCCGGGTGCGCAATGCGGAACAGTCGCCGTGCCCGTTGACTATGCCCGACCCGACGGCGCCGCGGCTCAGCTGGCCGTCATCAAGATTCCGGCGAGCGGACCGCGGATCGGCGTCCTGATCGTCAATCCCGGCGGGCCCGGTGCCTCCGCAGTGGATACCGTCGCGTCGATGGGGTCCGCGCTCTCGGGTACCGAAATTCTGAGGCGATTCGACCTCGTCGGCATCGATCCGCGGGGCGTCGGGCATTCGACACCCGAGCTGCGCTGCCGAACGGACGCCGAATTCGACGCCTACCGAACCGAACCGCTTGCCGACTACAGCCCGGCGGGCGTGGCCCACATCGAAGACGTCATGCGCGACTTCGCCGCGCGCTGCCTGGACCGGATGGGCGCCGACTTCCTCGCCAGCGTCGGCACCGCCACCGCGGCGCGCGACATGGACGTCGTCCGCGAGGCGCTGGGCGAGGCGCAGATCAACTATCTCGGGTTCTCCTACGGCACCCAACTGGGCGCCGTCTACGCCGCCCGGTACCCCGACCGCGTCCGCGCGATGGTGCTCGACGGCGCCGTCGACCCCAGCCTCGACCCGATCACCGAAAGCCTCAACCAGATGGCGGGCTTCCAGCGGGCTTTCGACAAGTACGCGGCCGACTGCGCCGAGTCGCCCGGCTGCCCACTCGGCACCGATCCGTCCCAATTCGTCACCCGCTTCCAGCAGCTGGTCGATCCACTCGTCGCGCGTCCCGCGCCGACGACGGACCCCCGCGGCCTGAGCTACCAGGACGCGATCACAGGCACGGTCAGCGCCCTGTACTCACAGCGCTTCTGGCCCTACCTGACCAGCGGCCTGCTCGGACTGCAACGCGGCACCGATCCGGGAGACCTGCTGCTGCTCGCCGACGACTATCAGCAGCGTGACCGCAACGGGCATTACGCGAACCGCCAGGACGCGTTCAACGCAATCCGCTGCGTGGACGCCGAATTCCCCACCGATCCGGCAACGTGGGCCGAGGCTGACCGCCGTGCGCGCGAGGTCGCCCCGTTCGTGTCCTACGGCGCGTTCACCGGGTACGCCCCGCGTGACGTCTGCGCGATGTGGCCGGTGCCCGCAACGTCGGTGGTGGGCGAGGTCGGGTCGCCGGGCCCGGGCAAGGTGGTCGTGGTGTCCACCACGGGTGATCCGGCGACGCCGTACGAGGCCGGCGTCGACCTCGCGCGGCAAATGGACGCCAGCCTGATCAGTTTCACCGGCACCCAGCACACCGTCGTCTTCAACGGCGACGCATGCGTCGACACGGCCGTCGTCGCATTTCTGACCGATGCCACGCCGCCTCCCGCGGGATTGCGCTGCTAGCAGCGCCGTAACACGGAATTAACAGGCGGAACCTAGGCTTCGACCATGGATCGGCAGAAGGAATTCGTGCTGCGCACGCTGGAAGAACGCGACATCCGCTTCGTCCGGTTGTGGTTCACCGACGTGCTCGGATACCTGAAGTCGGTCGCGATCGCCCCCGCCGAACTCGAGGGAGCATTCGAAGAAGGCATCGGATTCGACGGCTCCTCGATCGAGGGCTTCGCCCGCGTATCCGAGGCCGACATGGTCGCGCGCCCCGATCCGTCGACCTTCCAGGTGCTGCCGTGGGCCGACAGCTCCGGCAAGCACCACTCCGCGCGGATGTTCTGCGACATCACGATGCCCGACGGCTCGCCGTCGTGGGCCGACTCGCGCCATGTACTGCGTCGGCAGTTGTCCAAGGCCAGCGACCTGGGCTTCTCCTGCTACGTCCATCCCGAGATCGAGTTCTTCCTCCTCAAGCCCGGACCCGACGACGGCACCCCGCCCGTCCCCGCCGACAACGGCGGTTACTTCGACCAGGCCGTCCACGATTCGGCGCCGAACTTCCGTCGCCACGCCATCGATGCGCTCGAGCAGATGGGCATCTCGGTCGAGTTCAGCCACCACGAGGGTGCCCCCGGCCAGCAGGAGATCGACCTGCGCTACGCCGACGCCCTGTCGATGGCCGACAACGTGATGACGTTCCGCTACCTCGTCAAAGAGGTCGCCCTCGGCGACGGCGTGCGGGCCTCGTTCATGCCCAAGCCGTTCGCCGAGCACCCGGGGTCGGCGATGCACACCCACATGAGCCTCTTCGAGGGCGAGACCAACGCCTTCCACAGCCCCGACGATCCGCTGCAGCTCTCCGACGTCGGAAAATCCTTCATCGCAGGCATTCTCGAGCACGCCAATGAGATCAGCGCCGTCACCAACCAGTGGGTGAACTCCTACAAGCGTCTGGTGCACGGCGGCGAAGCGCCGACCGCCGCGTCATGGGGCGCGGCCAACCGGTCGGCACTGGTGCGCGTCCCGATGTACACGCCGCACAAGGTGTCGTCACGGCGCGTCGAGGTCCGCAGCCCCGACTCGGCCTGCAACCCGTATCTGACCTTCGCGGTCCTGCTGGCCGCGGGCCTTCGCGGAATCCAGAAGAACTACGTCCTTGGCCCGCAAGCCGAAGACAACGTCTGGAGCCTGACATCCGAAGAGCGCCGCGCCATGGGCTACAAGGAGCTGCCGGGCAGCCTCGGTGACGCGCTCGGTCAGATGGAGAACTCCGAACTGGTCGCCGAGGCGCTCGGCGAGCACGTGTTCGACTTCTTCCTGCGCAACAAGCGTCAGGAATGGGCGAACTACCGCAGCCACGTCACGCCCTACGAGCTGAAGACCTACCTGTCCCTCTAGCCGCCCTGTTGCCTGACGAGCGGGGCCCCGCGCTACCTTGATGAGCGTGGCCAAACCCGCGACGCAGCGACCGAAGCTGCCCGGCGTCGGTCGGCTCGGACTCGTCGAGCCCAGGGCTCAGGCCGATCTCGACGCGCTCGGGTGGAACACCGACGCCCATGTCGAACTGCTGTGGTCGCTGTCGCGCGCGCCGGACGCCGACACCGCCCTCAAGGCGATCGTGCGGCTGTCGGAGACACTGGGGCCCGGCTGGGCCGAGGTCGACGCCGCCCTGCTCAAGGACAAGAGTTTGCGCGGACGGCTTTTCGCGGTCCTCGGATCCTCGCTGGCTCTCGGCGACCACCTGATCGCCAACCCCGAGTCGTGGCGTCTGCTCGCAGGAAGTGCGAACCTGCCCTCGGCGCAGGACCTGCGGGACATGTTCGCCGAACAGGCCGACGCGACAACGGGTTCCGCCCATGCCGCGGTCCCGCCGCTGCGCACCCTGTATCGCGACCGGTTGCTCGTTCTGGCCGCCATGGATGTCGCGTCCACGGTGGAGAACGAACCCGTCCTGCCGTTCACCGTCGTCGGTGAACACCTCTCCGACCTCGCCGACGCGGCTCTGGCCGCCGCACTACGCGTCGTGACGGCCTCGGTATGCGGTGACAAGCCGGCACCCGCGCTGACCGTCGTCGCGATGGGCAAGTGCGGAGCCAGGGAACTGAACTACGTCAGCGACGTCGACGTCATCTTCGTCACCGACGACGACTCGCACAGCAGCCTCGCGCTCGCGACGAGGATCGCCGGCGAGATGATGCGGCTGGCATCCGATGCCTTCTTCGAGGTCGACGCAGGTCTGCGTCCCGAGGGCAAACAAGGGCAGCTGGTCCGGACACTGGATTCCCATGTCGCCTACTACGAACGTTGGGCCAAGACGTGGGAGTTCCAGGCACTGCTGAAGGCACGCCCTGCTGCCGGTGACATGGAGCTGGGCGCCCGGTATATCGAGGCGCTGATGCCGATGGTGTGGACGGCGTCCGAGCGCGAGGACTTCGTGCCCGAGGTGCAGGCGATGCGCAGGCGCGTCGAGGAACTGGTACCCGCAGGCGTGCGAACGCGTGAAATCAAGCTCGGCACAGGCGGTTTGCGCGATGTCGAGTTCGCTGTCCAACTGCTGCAGCTGGTCCACGGCCGCAACGACGACTCGTTGCACGTCGCCTCCACCGTGAACGCATTGGCGGCGCTGGGCGAGGGCGGCTACATCGGCCGCGACGACTCGGCGAACATGACGGCGTCCTATGAATTCCTACGTCTGCTCGAACACCGGCTACAGCTACAACGCCTCAAGCGCACCCACATGCTGCCCGAGGCGGACGACGAGGAGGCGATGCGCTGGCTGGCACGCGCCGCGCACATGCGGCCCGATGGCCGCCACGACGCCCTCGGAGTCTTGCGTGAAGAGCTCAAGCGACAGAGCCACCGGGTGTCGAGGCTACACGCAAAGCTGTTCTATCAACCCTTGCTGGAGTCGGTCGGCGAAGCCTCCCTTGGGCTTTCGGACGGGATGAGCACCGATGCCGCCGAACGTCAGCTCGCCGCGCTCGGTTACGAGGGGCCGCAGAGCGCACTGACGCATCTGGCCGCACTCACCGGCAGCTCCGGCCGCCGCGGCCGCGTGCAGCAGGTGCTGCTGCCCACCCTGCTCGACTGGCTCTCCGATACACCCGACCCGGATGCGGGCCTGCTGAACTACCGCAGGATCAGCGACGAACTCTCCGAACAGCGTTGGTTTTTGGCCACACTGCGCGACGAGGGCGCCGTGGCCAAGCGGCTGATGCACGTGCTTGGCACGTCGGCTTACGTGCCCGAACTGTTGATACGAGCACCCGAGGTGATTCAGCTGTATGCCGACGGGCCCAACGGGCCCAAGCTCTGTGACGTCGACACCGAAGGTTTCGCAAAGTCTCTGGTGGCCTCGGCAGCCCGCCATTCCGATCCGCTGCGGGCGATCGCGGCGGCGCGGTCGCTGCGGCGCCGGGAGCTGGCCCGCATCGCATCCGCCGACCTGTTGGGCATGATGGACGTCACCGCGGTCTGCAAGCAACTCACCATGGTGTGGGTCGCGGTGCTGGAGGCGGCGCTGGACGCGATCATCCGGGCGAACTCGCCGGAGAATGGCCCGCCGGCGCGGATTGCCGTCATCGGGATGGGCCGACTCGGGGGCGGGGAACTCGGCTACGGCTCCGACGCCGACGTGATGTTCGTCTGCGAACCCAATGCGGGCGTGGACGAATCGGTTGCCGTGAAGTGGTCGGTGACGGTGGCCGAACAGGTTCGTGCCCGGCTGGGCACACCCAGCGCCGACCCCCCGCTCGAGGTTGATGCGAACCTGCGGCCCGAGGGGCGCAGTGGTCCGCTGGTCCGGACGCTCGCGTCCTACGAGGCCTACTACACACAGTGGGCGCAGCCCTGGGAAATCCAGGCGCTGCTGCGTGCGCACCGCGTCGCAGGCGACCTGGAGCTGGGGGAGCGCTTCCTCATCATGGTCGACAAGACGCGCTATCCCGCCGGTGGAGTATCACCTGAGGCGGTGCGGGAGATCCGCCGTATCAAGGCGCGGGTGGACGCTGAACGTCTTCCGCGCGGCGCGGACCCCAAGACGCACACCAAGCTGGGCCGGGGCGGGTTGGCCGACATCGAGTGGACGGTGCAGCTGCTGCAGCTGCGGTTCGCGCACAAGATCCCTGCGTTGCACAACACCTCGACGCTTGAGGCGCTGAACGCCATCGGCGCGGCCGAGTTGATTGCCGAGGGGGACATCGAACTTCTGCGTGATGCGTGGCTGACGGCGACCCGCGCGCGCAACGCGCTGGTGCTGGTGCGGGGCAAGCCCACCGATCAGCTGCCGGGGCCGGGCAAACAGCTCAACGCGGTGGCGGTGGCCGCGGGCTGGTCGAACGGCGACGGCGGCGAGTTCCTCGACAACTACCTGCGGGTGACGCGCAGGGCAAAAGCTGTGGTGCTCAGGGTTTTCGGAGGTTGAGCCGACTTTGTGCTGGAGAGGATAGCCTGTGGATTTCTCGTTCGAGGTGATCAGCGCCGAGGATTACGACCGGCAGCGCAGCAGCTATGAGCCGCTGACGGACAGGCTGCGGCGGCTCATCGACGTCGGTATCCACACCGAGGTCGACGATGCGACAGTGCAGGAAGCGCTGCGCCATCTCGCGGCAGCCGAGGAACTGCTTGGCCGTGAGCAGCGGGCCGGACGCTCGACTCTGCGCCATGCCGATACCGGCCGCCCCGTCGCGTGGGCGAATCCGGCTGTGGGACTGCGCAATGCGATCGCGCCGCCGATGGTCATCAACCACGAGCCCGACGGGAGTTGCTGGAGCGAGTTCACCTTGGGTCCCGCCTACGAAGGACCGCCCGGATGGGTGCACGGCGGAATCGGTGCGCTGGTGCTCGACCACATTCTGGGCGAGGTGGCCAGCGGCGGTCTCACCCAACCGAGGTTCACGGGCACGATCACGCTGCGCTATCACCGCGGCACCCACTTGGGCCCGGTGCGCGCCGAGGCGTTCGTCGAGCGGTCCGAGGGCGTGAAGACTTTCGCGCGCGGCTACTTGAAAGACGACGAAGGTGTCACCGTCGAAGCCGACGGGGTGTTCATCACTCCGGCGTGGGCGCGAGACGCCGGATGAAGTTCTATGTGTCGACCGCCTTTCTCGACACCCGCGAGGCGGTCGAGATCGCCAAGGCAGCAGACGATCTGGGCTACCACGGAATGGCGATCCCCGATCACGTCGTCAATCTGGAGACGCTGACGACGCCATACCCGTATACCAAGGACGGATCGCGACGATGGGAGACGTTCACCGACTGGCCCGACCCATGGGTGATGATCGGGGCGGTCGCACTGGTGACATCGCGTCTGCACTTCGTGACGACGGTGTACCTGCCTGCGATGCGGGATCCCTACTCGGCGGCCAAAGCGATTGGCACAGCGGCGGTCCTGGCTTCTGGTCGTCTCGAGCTCGGTGTCGGGGTGGGGTGGTGCCGGGAGGAGTTCGAACTGCTGGGCCAGCAGTTCGAGCGCCGCGGCAGACGCACCGACGAGATGCTGGAGCTGATGAAGGCGTTGTGGTCGCCGGGGTGGACGGAATTCGCCGGCGAGTTCTACACCGCGCCGCGTCTGGAGATGGAGCCGAGCCCGCCGCCCATCCCGATCTTCGTCGGCGGACTGTCCGACATCGCGCTGCGCCGGGCCGCACGCCACGACGGCTGGATCGGTGATCTGATCTCCACCGATCAGGCGCTGGAGCGGGTCTCGTTCGTGCGGCAGCTGCGGGACGAAAATGGCTTGGGGATGGACGATTTCGAGGCCATCACCCCGCTGACCGATGCCTTCCTGCCCGAACACTTCGAGCGCGCGGCAGCCGGCGGAATCACCGGAATCATCACGATGCCGTGGATGTTCTACAGCGGACCCGACGCATCCCTGGATCAGAAGATCGACGGGATGCGCCGCTTCCGCAAGGATCTCGGCCTGGACGGCTAGTAGCGGGGCCTGCGGAACCGGCTCAACAAGCCACCACGGCGAGCGGGCTGGGCAGTTGGGGTTGCGGTGACCGGGGGAGCGGCGGTTCCGGTGACGACCCGACCGCGTCGCACGCCAGAGCCACCCGCGACCCGTCGCCGACCGTCGACCGACAGTGCACCGCCGCCGAGTGCGGCGAGGAGCAGGAAAGCGAAGCAGAACAGCAGCGAAGCCTCGCCACCGTTGCCGCCTGCTTGGGCGTCGTAGGGCCAGAAGCTTCCCGGGGTGCCGCCGAGAATGCCCCAGTGCTGCCACAGGTAGGCCACTGCCATCTCACCGGAGGCGATGAATGCTGCGATGCGGGTGAACAGGCCGATGGTGATCAGGATGCCGAGGACGAATTCCAAAAGTCCGGCGAACCAGAACGGCCACGTGCCCACAGGGACCGCCTGACCCAATGGCCAGCCGAAAAGCTTCATCGTGCCGTGGAAGGTGAAGACAAGGCCGAACACGATGCGGAAGATGCTCAGCACCGGCGACGAGTAGCTCGCGAGACGTGCATCCAGGGAAGTCATGCGCCTGAGCCTACTCTTGCGGACCGCAGTCCAGATAGTGTGCGTCATCAGACGGTCCCGCTCGCGACGGTAGTATCCCCTACTTATGGGGGCGAACCAGCCGGGTGCCGCGCGCGCATCCACGCGCTCGGGTCGTTCGCCCGGGCGAACGCCAGAGGTGTTGCCACCAGTCGTGAGTGACGACCTTGCGCAACTGGCGGCCCGCCGGTCACAGGGATATCAATCCGTCGGCGCCATGGTGTACGAAATCCTCCGAGAGGCCATCATCGACGGCACCCTCAAGCCTGGGCGCAAGCTCCGGCAGGAGGTGCTGGCGGAGACCATCGGGGTGTCCCGGGTTCCGGTGCGGTCGGCTCTGATCCAGCTCGAGGCTGATGGCCTCGTCGAACTTCAGGACCGCCGCGGCGCCGTGGTCAAGTCGCTGACCTCGGAGCAGGTCCACGAAATCTATGAGATACGCATGGTGCTCGAGACGCACGCGCTGCGCCAGTCCATGGCGTCGATGACAGAAGAGCGCCTGGCGTTGCTCCACGAGCTCGCGCAGGTTGTCGACAGCGAAAAAGAGGGCGGCAGCTTCGTCGACGCGCGCTCGCAATTTTATTCGGAGCTCTACGACGCCAAACGCCAGCCGATGCTGTGGAGCTTGATCGAGCAGTTACGGCTCAAGGTAGGTCGGTACCTTCTGGGATGGCGATTGGTCGACGCGGGTGAACACACCCATGAGAGGTTGCTCGACGCGGTCGCTCGAGGTGACGTGGACGGTGCCGTGGCCGACGTCAGTCATCACCTGGAGAAGGTGCGCGACAAAGTTCTTGCCTTGCTTGAATCGGAGTCAGAATCCGCCTGAGTCGACTACCGCGGATGCGGTGGACATTGTGCGCGCGCCCCTGCTTGAATTGTGTATCCAAAATTCACTTATGTGGCAGCGGTAGGCTGCCGCGTGCGCAGCTCCGACTATGCCGCCACGTTTGCCTCCGTTGTGGTGCTCACCGGAGTGCAGGGCATCGCCCCGGCGATCCCCGAGATCCGCGATGCCTTCGGGCTGGACGACTCGGGCGCGTCGCTGCTGACAGTCGGCTATTTGATGGCTGCGGCCGTGCTGGCCGCGCCCATCGCCGCGCTTGGCGACCGGCTCGGTGAACGCCGTGTCCTGGTGACTTCTCTTCTTGTCTTCGGAGGCGCGGGGGTCGTCGTCAGTGTCGCGACTCAGTTCGCGTTGCTCATCGCGGCTCGAACGGTGCAGGGCGCCGCGTTCGGCGTGGTGATGGCGGTGACCGTCGGGCTGACCGGTATGGGCCTGGGCACTGTATCGCTCGCGCGTGCGCAGAGCGTGCGGGTGATCGCGCTGGCGGCGGCGGAGGTGGTACTGCCCGTTGCCGCCGGAGCGCTGCTGGCCTTCGCCAGTTGGCGGTTCGCCACCGCGATGCAATTGATCGCCTTGCCTGCGGCTCTGCTGTGTGCGCTCGCAATCCCGGGGCGTGCTACGCGTTCCGACGACCACGACACCAAACGCGGTCTCGGTCCGGCACTTTGTGCGCTCCGCACCCCGTTCGGATCCGCCGTCCAGGTGCCCGGCTTCTCCCGGTTCCTGCTCAAGTTCGCGGTGCTGACCTATTGGCCGCTGCTGGCCGCCGACTCATATGGGATGTCGCCGTGGGCGATTGGCGCCGTGCTCAGTGTCACGGCGGTTGCCAGCATCGTGGCGGCATGGATTGCGCCGATGTTGATCGGCCGTCGGCACACGGCATTCGTCACGCTCATAGGTTTGTCCCTCGCAGCAGTACCCCTCGTCCTGATGGGGGCGGCGCCCACCACAGTCCTGCTCACTCTGCTGGTTATCGTGAGCGGACTCGGCGACGGATTACTCGGTGTGGCAAACAATGTTTCGGCGAGCATGGCTGCACCGGAGCGAGGCCGGTCGGCATTCTTTGGACTCACAGGCTCGATCCGCAATCTCGGGAAATTCTCTGCGCTGGCCATCATCGGCGCCGCGACCGCCGTCGCTCCTCTCGGCGCTGCGCTCGCACTCGTCGGGGTGCTCGGTCTGGCATCGACCGGCGTCATCCCCGTGATGGCTCGCGGGGAAAGCCAGCCGCCCCCGAAGCCGAACGACGCCGCCGACTGACTCGTCAGCCGAGCTTGCGCAGCCTGGGCTCCAGGTCGCGGCCGAACAGTTCCAGGAATCGGCGCTGGTCGTGCCCGGGGGCGTGGAAGACGAGGTGATTGAGACCCCAGTCCACATAGTCCTTGACCTTGGCGACCGCCTCGTCGGGATCGGACGCGACGATCCAGCGTTTGGCGACCTGCTCGATGGGCAGCGCGTCGGCGGCCTTCTCCATCTCGATCGGGTCGTCGATGGAGTGCTTCTGCTCGGCGGTCAGCGACAGGGGCGCCCAGAAACGCGTGTTCTCCAGTGCCAGTTCGGGATCGGTGTCGTAGGAGATCTTGATCTCGATCATCCGGTCGACGTCGTCGGGGTTCTTGCCTGCCGCCTCGGCGCCTTCGCGCATCGCGGGGATCAGCTTGTCCTTGTAGAGTTCCGCGCCCTTGCCGGAGGTGCAGATGAATCCGTCGCCGGCGCGGCCCGCGTACTTGGCGACCTGCGGCCCTCCCGCGGCGATGTAGATCGGAATGCCACCCTCGGGCACGTCATAGATCGACGCGCCTTTGGTGTAGTAGTACTCGCCTTCGAAGTCGACGCGGTCGCCCAGCCACAGTTCCCGCATCAGGCGTACCGACTCGCGCAGCCGTGCGTAACGCTCCTTGAACTCCGGCCACTCACCCTCATAGCCGGTCGCGATCTCGTTGAGGGCCTCCCCGGTACCGACACCGAGGAAGATCCGGTCCGGGTACAGGCAGCCCATCGTGGCGAACGCCTGCGCGATGACCGCGGGGTTGTAGCGGAAGGTCGGGGTGAGCACGGAAGTACCCAGCTGCAGCCGCTTGGTGCGCTCACCCACCGCGGTCATCCAGGCCAGCGAGAACGGCGCGTGACCGCCTTCGTGCCGCCAGGGCTGGAAGTGGTCGCTGACAGTGGCGCTGTCCATGCCGTGCTCTTCGGCGGCGACAGCCAGCTCGACGAGTTCGCGGGGCGCGAACTGCTCCGCCGACGCCTTGTAGCCCAATTTCAATTCCGACATGTTGCCTCCCATGGGGTGTAAGTGGTGGTGCGTTGGCGTGCGGGGCGGCCGATCCCTTCGGCGATGGCGACGAGTTCGGCGACGGTTTTGGCGGAGCCGTTCTCCGAGCCGGCCATGCGGGAGATGGTTTCTTCCATCAGGGTGCCGCCGAGATCGTTGGCGCCGCCGTTGAGCATGACCTGGGTGCGTTCGACGCCGAGTTTGACCCAGCTGGTCTGGATCGACGGGATGCGGCCGTGCAGCATGATTCGCGCCAGCGCGTGCACGGCGCGGTTG
>NZ_LWCS01000026.1 GCF_001650495.1 Mycolicibacterium iranicum
CGCCTGATCCGACCGGGCGATAGCGTCTGTGCCGTGATCGTGCTGCTGCCGCCCTCAGAGACGAAGCGGCCGGGCGGCAACGGCCCGGCCCTGTCGCTGGACACGATGAGCTCACCCGCTCTGAACCTGACGCGGGCGGAACTCGTCGGCGAACTGGTCGGTCTCGCCGCCGACCCGTCCGCGGCACGCCAGGCGCTCGGCCTCTCGGCAACCCAAGATGTCGAGATCGAGCGCAACGCTGCGTTGCGCACGGCGCCCACCCTGCCCGCCGTTCACCGCTACACCGGCGTGCTCTACGACGCCCTCGACGTCGAGTCGCTGTCAGGCGCAGCCGTGTCGCGCGCACAGGCACGGCTGGCCGTCGTGTCAGCGCTGTTCGGGCTCATTCGCGCCGGCGACCAGATCCCGGCGTACCGGCTCTCCGCGGGTTCGAAACTGCCCGGCCGCCCCACCCTGGCCGCACGATGGAAACCTGCTCTCGAGGCCGTACTGGCACGCGTGGCGGAGCAGGAGCTGATCGTCGACCTGCGATCGGGGTCCTACGCCGCGCTCGGCAAGGTCCCCGGGGCCGTTACCGTCGACGTCGTGGCCCAAGACCCCGACGGGCGGCGCGTCACCGTCAGCCACTTCAACAAGGCGCACAAGGGCCGACTGGCGCGGGCCCTGGTCAGCACGCGATCGGATCCCGGCGACGCCGCCGCGGTCGCCGCCGTCGCCCGTCGCGCCGGCATGCGGGTCGAGCGGCGAGGCGACCACCTGACAGTCGTGGTGCCCACCTGATCAGAGGCCGAAGACCGCGTCCGTGGTGTAGAACTCCTCCGGCATGTGGGAGAACGGGCTCGGCCTGGTGATGGAGACCCACACGCCGGTGGCGTCGGAGGCTATCGGCCCGCGGACGGTGGTCGATCCCGCACCTGCGGCATCGGTGGTCAACGGCGCGACAGCGACCCCGGCATCCCCGGCATTGCAGGTCACCGCCGACGAGCGCGGCACCTGGATCAGCTTGACGTCGTAGCGACTGTTGGGTGTCCCGGTGGCGATCTGGATGTCGGTGACCAACTCACCGCCCTCGACACGGAGCAGTCCGGAGGGGCGACCGTAATAGCCGCCGTGCACGTACTGGTATTCGCTGAAGTCGCAGCGCCGCAGAATCTGGGTGAACGGAAGGATTTTGGGCTCCGACACCGCGGCCGCCGTTCCGGACGTGCCGAGAGCCAGCGCAGGCCCGCAGCAGGCGGCGAGGGTGGCGGCGGCGAGGGAGATACGCGCGATACGACGCATGTCGGTGAGTCCTGTTCTCTGCGGAGTCTGACCCAAGGTTAAGTTGTCTCGCCGTTGACGCGTGAGGTTCTGCGAGGGACACTTCGGCCCGATGTCGACTCTGTGGGTATATGCGCGAATCCAGCTGATGATGTTCGTGTTCGGCATCGTCGGTCCCATCTTCCTCATCGGTTACTTTGCCTCCCAACCCGACCCGGAGCTGCGCTGGATGTACTGGTGGGGCCTGTTCATCACGTTCGCCGACATCTTGATCGCGCTCAAGATGACGGAATCGGTGGTGCGCAAGGATGCCGAGATCGCCGAAAGCAGGGCCAGGAAGCGCCTCGGATATGACGACTGACGGCCTGGGACGTCCGGGCTACCCGGTGCCGCCTCGGCCGCGGCGATCGGGCGTCGATGTCGCGATCTCGATCGTCACGCTGCTGCTGACAGTCGTCTTCGGGGCGGCCGCCGCGTTCTTCGGGCTGTTCTCATTGGCTTTCCTCGACCACTGCCCGCCCGCCACGTGCAGCGTCGAGGGTGCCGTGAATGCTGTTTTCACCTCGTTGCTGGCCGCAGCGGGTATCGGCCTGGTCGGCGTCGTCGTCACCGTGATCCAGTTGATCAGGCGAAAACTGGCCTGGCCCTTCGCTGTTGGCACTTTCACACTGTGCGCTGCGGCAGTGCTGCTCGGAGTCGTCGGCTATTCGGCAGCGGTCGGCTGATCCACCGACGAGTTGCCGGTGCCCACGGTGGGCAGGATGATCCGCCTCATGGATACACCCACGGCGTTCGGCCTGTCAGACATCGATGCGGTCGGCCAGGCGGCTCTGGCGGCAGCGGGTGAGGTGACCGCCACCGAACTCCTCGAGGCTGCGATCGTGCGGCTGGAAGCCGGGCGCCTACTCAACGCAGTGATCGCCGACCTGTTCGACAGGGGCCGGGAGCAGGCCGTCGCATTGGATGGCACCGGTGTGCTGCGCAACGGCCAGGCCGGCCCGATCGCCGGAGTGCCGTTCCTGCTCAAGGATCTTGGCGCTTCACTCGCCGGGGTGCCGGAAGCAATGGGCTCACGTGCTCTACGGCAGTACGTCGCGACCGAGACAGCGTGGATCGTCGAGCGCTACCTCGAAGCGGGACTGGTGATCTTCGGGAAGACGAACACCCCGGAATGGGGAAACCACTGCACCACCGAACCGTCCCTGTTCGGGCCGACCGCCAATCCATGGTCGCAAGACATCACCCCCGGCGGATCCAGCGGTGGATCCGCGGCCGCGGTCGCCGCCGGAATCGTCCCCGCGGCCTCCGGTGGAGACGGCACCGGGTCCATCCGGGTTCCCGCCGCGTGTTGCGGCCTCGTCGGACTCAAACCGCGCCGCGCTCGCACGTCGTTCGCCCCTGGTGCCGGACACGTACTCGAGGGCCTGGTCAACGAACACGCGCTCACCCGGACGGTGCGCGACAGCGCCGCATTGCTCGACGCCGTCACGGGCACAGGTGTCGGAGACCCTTATTCGGCGCCAATGCCTGCCCAGCCTTTCTTCCGTGCTATCGCGGATACCCCTGCACCGCAACGGATCACGATTGCCACCTCGTCTCCATTCCCCGGGCCGGCCACCGACAGCGCGGTGGTCGCGACGGTGGAACGCGCCGGTACCGTCTTGGAAGAACTGGGGCACTCCGTGGAGCCTGGTGCCCCGACGATCGACGCGGACGCGGTCGCCGACGCGATCGCGGTGCTGCACACCGTCAGCAACGCTCAACTGTACGAACTCGCCTGCCGTGTTCTCGGCCGCGAACCTCACGAAGACGAGTTTGAGCCGAGCACCTGGGAGATGGTGCGTGAGGGGCTGACCACCACTGGTACGGAGTACGCGGACGCCATCGCCGCCGTGCACACTCAGACACGGCGGTTCGCGACCGGGATGACGGGCTCCGACGTGCTGCTGGTGCCCACTCTGCTGACGGCGCCCCCGCCGTACGGGCTGCTCGACCAACCGAGGGGTACGACGCGCGCGTTCTTCGACGCGGAGTTCGCGACCACAGGCTGGACCTCGCTGGCCAACGTCACCGGGTGGGCCGCGATCTCGCTGCCACTTGGTTTCACCGCCGAGGGGTTGCCGATCGGAGTGCAGTTGTTGGCACCCGACGAGGCGATCCTCCTGCAGCTGGCCGCGCAGCTCGAAACGGCGTTACCGTGGGCCGACCGCCGGCCACCGGGCTGGGTCAGCGGCTGACCCCATCGGGAGCGCGCCATGCTGCGAGATATTCGGGAACTCACGGATTCACCACAGGAGTACGCCGAGGAGCTACGCCGCCGCTGGGGTGGCTTGCTCAGCTACCGCTACATCGGACGCAGCCACGCCTCGATGGACCTGGGCCCAGAAGACAACACCGTCCTGTTGCGCCGTGACATGCGTGACGGCGCAGGCGGCGTGCTCCTGGCGGTCTTCGGTATCTCGGCTCCCGAGAGCGGACACATGTCGGATCTGGAAGCGGTGCCCAATCCCGTCATCCACTCCTGCCAGATCGTCGACCCCGGAGTTGGGGCCGACCGCATCGAGATCATCTCCGAGGAGCTGCGGCGGGGCAGGCAGATGGGGTACAGCCGGGCCAAGATCGTGGATGCCCATCACCCTGCGCGAGTGCTGGCATTGATCGAAGGCCAGGGCGTCAGCATCGGGGTGCCGCCGCAGGGCCTGGAGCGAATGGAAGCCAACCCGCTCGTCGTCGAGGACTCGCCGAACCTGCCGCCCCTGTGGGAGGTCTTCGGTGCCCGATTGCGCACCGACGGTCACTGGGCGCTGCCCGAGCTGTCGGTCGACGTCGCCTCGCCGGACGCTGCACTGCACATCGGACCTCAGTTCGTGGTGCTGGAGACGGCGGCACGGCACCGCGCCGCCGAACTCTCAGGAACGACCCGGCTCCACGGGGTCTCGTCGCATGTCATGTTCGTCGCCCGCGGCAAGGCGGGTCCCTTCCGAGTCGACGCCGAGACCGTGCCGGGGGCGGGCGGCATCGTCGCAGTGCGGGTGACGATGCACGACGAGGGTGCCGAGGACCGGCTGACCACCGTCGGGTCCTACGTCTTCGCGGAAGCGAAGTAACGAGCGCAATCACGCATGCGACACTTTCGCCCATGGCACTGGACATCGACCGTCCCAAGCTAGAGGGCAACGTCCTGGTCGGCTCCGATCGGCGGTTAGGGTTCGCCGAGTTCGGTGACCCGCAGGGCAGACCGATCTTCTGGTTACACGGCACCCCGGGCGCCCGGCGTCAGATCCCGCTCGAAGCCCGCTCCTTCGCTGAGAAGAACGGCATACGGCTTATCGGTGTGGACCGGCCCGGCATCGGGTCGTCCACACCGTACGAGTACCGCAAGGTCATCGACTTCGCGCAGGATCTGCGCACGATGGCAGACACGCTCGGCATAGACAAAATGCAGATCATCGGGCTGTCCGGCGGCGGCCCCTACACCCTCGGTTGCGCTGCCGCGATGCCCGATCGAGTGGTCGCGGTGGGCGTCCTCGGCGGGGTCGCCCCGACCCGAGGCGCCGACGGCGTCGGCGGGGGTGTGATGGGCAAGGTCGGCCTGCCGGTCGCCCCGGTCCTCGAGCGTGTGGGTACACCGCTGTCGCTCGTCGCCGCCGCACTGATTCGCCTGATCAAGCCGGTGGCCGAGCCGGCCCTGTATCTCTACGCAAGCATCTCCCCCGAGGGGGATCGCCGCCTGCTGGTGCGACCGGAGTTCAAGGCGATGTTCCTCGACGACCTGCTCAACGGCAGTCGCAAACAGCTCGCTGCGCCGTTCGCCGACGTCGTCGTCTTCGCGAGGGACTGGGGCTTCCGGCTCGATGAGGTCAAGGTGCCGGTCCGCTGGTGGCACGGGGACTGCGACCACATCGTCCCGTTCGAGCACGGAAAACATGTGGTGGCTTTGCTGCCCGACGCCGAGTTCTACGCGCTACCCGGTGAGAGTCACCTCGGTGGTCTGGGCGAGGCCGAGGCGATCATGGCAACGATGAGTGAGCTGTGGGAGACCAGCAACCAGCACTGAGACGCGGCGCAAGCTCTATCGCTTGAGCCAGCCCCGGATGGTCGGCAGGTCCTTGGTGTAGGTCTGCATGAGGTCGTCGTGGTAGAGCGTGCCGCCGCTGATGGCTTCGTCACCCCGCCAGACGACGTGGACGCGGACGACACCCTTGTCGAAGTAGTCGCTGCGATCGGCGACTCGGTGATTCCATCCGGTCTGCTCGGCGAGCGCCGAGACGGCCTGCCGCTCGTCGGTGTCAACCATGGCTACACCCTAACCTTCGCCTTTCAGTGTCCTTCGGAGCAGATGCATGGCGACCGTCGTGGAGCGCTCACGGACGTCGGACCTGTTGCCGGGCAGCGTCGTCGTCCGCGTGATTCCGGTGCCGCCCGCCAGCGCGACCGAAAAGCACACCGTGCCGACAGGTTTCTCCGGCGAGCCACCGCCGGGCCCGGCGATGCCGGTGATGGCGACGGCGGTGTCGGCGCCGAACCGCTGCAGCGCACCGGCGGCCATCGCCTCGGCGACCTGCTCCGACACCGCGCCATACTGCGCGATCAGCTCGGCATCCACCCCCAAGAGCTCGGTCTTGGCCGCGTTCGAGTAGGCGACCACGCCGCCGGCGACGTAGGCCGACGACCCCGCGCGCTCGGTGAGGCGGGCGGCCAGCAGCCCTGCTGTGCACGATTCGGCGGTCGCGATGCTGCGGCCTGTCAGAAGGTCGGCGACCTGGTCGTCGACCAATGCGCCGTCGGTGGAGAACAGCTCGTGGGCGTGCCGATCCCGCAGCACACCGAGGAGCCCTGAATATGCGTCGGCGTCCTGGGGTTCATAGCGGGTGACGATCTCCAGCTCTCCACGGCGCAGACAGGTGGTGATCTCGAGGCGGTCGAAGCCGGCGACGCTCGTCTCGGCATCGCGCAGGGTCTCGGCCAGACCCGACTCCGGCAAGCCGAACATCCGGATCGTTTCCTGCTGGAACCGGGTGCGCCCGGCGATGGCGGCGGCCACCGCGTCGGTCGCGACGGCGCTCTCCCACATCGGCTGCAGTTCCCGGGGCGGGCCCGGCAGCACGACGACGGTCGGCGACCCGGGGACCACGACGCCGGGAGCGGTGCCGACGGGGTCGAGGATCTCGGCGCCGGCCGGGATGAGGGCCTGCTTGCGGTTGGCGGCGATTACGGCGTCGGCGTCGACACCCGGGAACCGGGCCATCAGGCGCGTCACGATGTCGCCGATCTTGGCTTCCAGACCGGGGTCGAGGACGAGTTCACGCCCGCAGAACTTCGCGACGATCGCCACCGTCATGTCGTCCGCGGTCGGCCCGAGACCGCCGCTGGTGATGATCAGGTCGACATTCTGGTCGGCGAGGAAGCGAAGCTGGGCTTCGATGTCCCCGGGCCGGTCGCCACACAGGGTGATGTGGCCCAGTTCCACACCCAGTTCCAGCAGTCGGTCGGCGAGCCAGGGACCGTTGCGGTCCTGTACGCGTCCGGTGAGGACCTCGGTCCCCGTAACCACGATTCCCGCGCGTGCGCCCACGACTTCCGACCTTACGCACCGCCGACGCGGCGCTGCCGGGGCGGCTACTTGTGCGGTACGTCGTTGACCAGGCCGCCGTCCATGACGAATTCGGCGCCCGTCGAGTACCGCGACTCGTCGCTGGCGAGGAACACCACGAAGGTGGCGACCTCCTCCGGCTGCCCCGGGCGGCCCAGGGGGATGCGCAGCATGTTGTCCGGGAAGTGCTTCGTCATCGGGGTCCGGATGAAGCCGGGGTGCACCGAGTTGACCCGGATGTTGAACTGGCCGAGCTCGAGCGCCGCCGACTTGGTCAGGCCGCGTACGGCCCATTTCGACGCCACATACGGGTGCACCATGATGGCGCCGCGCAGCCCCTCGATGGACGAGATGTTGATGATCGAGCCACCGCCGTCGGCCTTCATCGCCTCGACCGAGGCCTGCATCCCGAGGAAAGTGCCGGTCAGGTTGACGTCGATGACCTTCTGCCATTTGGCCATATCGAACTGGCCGATCATGCCGAGTGCGACGGTGCCCGCGTTGTTGACGAGCACGTTGAGCTTGCCGAAGTCGTTGACGGCGGTGGCGACCGCGGCCTCCCAATCGTCGGCCTGCGTGACGTCGAGGTGCACGTACCGCGCTGAGTCCGGCGTGGTGGCGTTGATCTCGTCGGCAAGTTCCTTGCCCTTGTCGTCGAGGATGTCGCCGATGACGACCTTGGCGCCCTCGGCGACCAGCGCCCGTGCGTCCTCGGCGCCCATGCCCTGCGCACCGCCACTGATGAGTGCAACTTTTCCGTCCACGCGTCCCATGGGGCGTCAGGTTACCGCACCGGGTAGACAGAAATTAGAACCTGTTCCAATTCCAGTTCTCAGCCCGCATACTGCTGGCCATGGCTATTCGTGTGGCGCTCATCGGAACCGGCAACTGCGGCAGCCTGGCGCTGCGCCAGCTCATCCAGGACGCCCGTTTCGATCTCACCGGGGTGTGGGTGTCGGCGGAGGCCAAGGTCGGCAGGGACGCCGGTGAGCTGGCCCGCCTCGACGTGACGACGGGCGTCGCCGCCACCAACGACCTGGACGAGATCATCGCTGCGAAACCCGACTGCGTCGTCTACTGCGCAATGGGCGACATTCGGCCGCGCGAGGCGCTCGCCGACGTTCGCGGTCTGCTGGAAGCAGGCATCAACGTCGTCGGGTCGTCCCCCGGCTTCCTGTCCTACCCGTGGGGTGTCATCGGCGATCACACCATCGAGAAGGTGGAAAACGCGGCGCGACAGGGCAATGCGAGCCTTTTCATCACCGGCGTCGACCCCGGCTTCGTCACCGACCTTCTCCCGCTGGCGCTGGCAAGCACCTGCCAGAGCATCAGCCAGATCCGCACCATGGAGATCGCCGACTACGCCACCTACGACGGTGCGACGGTGATGTTCGACGTGATGGGCTTCGGTAACGACATCGGCGATCTACCGTTCCTGTATCAGCCGGGCATGCTCAGCGCCGCATGGGGCGTCGGCATCCGTCAGCTCGCCGCCGGGCTGGGGGTCACCGTGGACGAGATCAGGGACTCCGTCGAGCAGGAGCCCGCGCCTGAGGACTTCGACGTCGCCGTCGGCACCATCAAGAAGGGCACCGTGGCCGCCGTCCGGTTCCTGATCGAGGGGCTTGTCGCAGGGCAACCCGTCATCGTCGTCGAGCACATCACCCGGCTGCGGGGGGACCTCCGTCCGGACTGGGCCCAGCCGGCTCAAGAGGGCGGGTCCTACCGCGTCGAGATCACCGGCGAGCCGTCCTACGTCATGGACATCTGCCCGACCAGCCGCAACGGCGACCACAACTACGCGGCGATCCTGGCCGCCGCGGGCCGCATCGTCAACGCCATTCCCGACGTCGTGGACGCCGCCCCGGGTATCCGGACGACGCTGGATCTGCCATTGGGGACCGGCAAAGGCGCCTACCGGCCCGCGTGATCAGAGGTGCTCCACTCCGCGCCACTCGAGTTTGACCGTCGTGCCGCACGTGGACGGCTCGATCACCGCGTCGTCGGACAGCGCCTCCATCAGTGGGATGCCGCGCCCTCGCGTCCGCGGTGCGGGCTCGGTCTGCCGGGCGCGCCACGTCCCGCGGTCTTCGATGCACACCGACAGGGTTTGGGTCTCAGCGTCGTAGACAGCCTGAAAGTCGATCGTGCCCGGGCGGTCGGCGTGCACGTAGGCGAACTCCGCGGCGTTGGCCAGAGCCTCGTTGACCGCTAGTACCACATCGCTGCGCCGCACCTCGTCCAAGGAGAAGTAGCGTAGGAGCCAGTCGGCGAAGTGTTGACGCGCACGGGCAACGGCGCCGGGGTCGGCATCGAGACCGATTCGTTCGAAGCGTTCGGCGTTGGCAACCTCAGCGGGAGGCACAGCATCGATCATGGCAGTCGGTGGCTACCCCACGGGGCACGTTCCTAAGCGAACTTTCTACGTGTCGTTCGCTGCGAGAGCTTCGTCAAGGCTCGGGTAGAGCTTCACGATGTCGGCGATGCCGACCAGTTTCAGCGGGCGGCTCGTTGCGGGACCGTCGGCGACGACGCTGATCTCGACCTCCGAACCGGCCTTGTCATGCGCGGCCACCAGAACGCCCATACCTGCCGAAGCGAGGAACTCGACGTCGGTGAAATCGATGACCACCGCCCCGGGCTTCTGCTGCAGCGCGGTGTCGATCGCGGTCTCCAGCTCGGGTGAGGTGAGCATGTCGACGACGCCGGCCACGGCGACGACGGCCGTTCTGTCGACCCATCGTTCCGTGACGACACACGTCGACGAGGACGCCCCGCCAGAGCCTGTGCCTTCGGCTGCTTGCTCGTCCAAGGTTCACCTTCCATGTCAGGCCGCTCATCGCATACTGCGAAAGCACCGATTCAGTGCTACTCGCGCAGGCTGCATCCTGAACCCGGCAAGACCAAACTACCCAAAGCAGCCCGGTCGTCTGCTTCGACCAGGCCACAGATTAAACCAGCATCCGCGGCGACGCCCGTAGCATGGAGTATCAGCGCCCCGTAGCTGCCCCGTGATACTAGGAGCAATTGTGACGACGGCCCCCGTGACCCCGGCGGATCTGGTCGCACAGGTCGAGGCCAGCCCGCCTGGACCGTCCATCGGCGCCTTTTTCGATCTCGACGGCACCCTGGTGGACGGGTTCACCGCGACGGCGCACGCCGGCGATCGCATCAGGCGCCGCCAGGCCCGCATCGGTGAGGTCACCGGCGTCATCGAAGCGGCGATGCGTTACCGGCTGGGCAGGGTGAACTTCGCGAAGCTGCTCGAACGTGCAGCGGGCTATCTGCGGGGCGAGTCGCTGGTCGAGCTCGACGAGGTCGGCGAGCGCCTCTTCCAGGAGCGCGTGCAGTCGCGGATGTTCCCGGCCATGCACGAGGTGGTCCTGGCGCATCAGCGGCGGGGCCACACCGTCGTCATGAGTTCGTCCGCCTTGACCATTCACGCCGAACCGGTAGCGCGTTACCTGGAGATCGACCATGTCCTGTGCAACCACTTCGAGGTCGACGGCGACGGCCGGCTCACCGGCAAGATCGCACGTCCCGTGATCTGGGGTACGCGCAAGGCCGATGCGGTGCAGCAGTTCTGCGCCGAACGCGGAATCGATCTGGCGACGGGCTACTTCTACGCAGACGGCAACGAGGACATCGCCCTGATGTCGCTCGTGGGCAACCCGGTTCCGGTCAATCCGCGGCGCGACCTCGCCGCCATGGCCGCGGCCCGGGGCTGGCCGGTGCTGAAAGTCGCGACTTTGGGCAAGGGCAACCACGGCGGCTTACGCGGTGTACTAAAGTAGAACACGTTTCAGTTTTGAATCGTGGACGACTGTTCCCCGCCTATAAGCCCACCAGGAGCGGACTATGCACACTCCCCTGTGCGATCAACTCGGCATCGAATTTCCCATCTTCGCCTTCACGCACTGTCGTGACGTCGTCGTCGCCGTCAGCAAGGCGGGCGGCTTTGGTGTGCTCGGCGCGGTCGGCTTCACGCCGGAGCAGCTCGAGATCGAGCTCAACTGGATCGACGAGAACATCGGCGACCACCCCTACGGGGTGGACATCGTGATCCCGAACAAGTACGAGGGCATGGACGCCAACATGTCCACCGAGGAGCTCACGAAGATGCTCCAGTCGATGGTCCCGCAGCAACACCTCGACTTCGCGAAGAAGCTCCTCGCCGATCACGGCGTGCCGGTCGACGACGCCGACAACAATGCGCTGCAACTGCTGGGCTGGACCGAGGCCACAGCCACACCGCAGGTCGAGATCGCGCTCACCCACCCGAAGTGCACGCTGATCGCGAACGCGCTGGGGACCCCTCCGGCGGACATGATCAAGCACATCCACGACGCCGGCCGCATGGTCGCCGCGCTGTGCGGTTCGCCCGCGCAGGCCCTCAAACACGCCCAAGCCGATATCGACATCATCATCGCTCAGGGCGGCGAGGGCGGCGGCCACTGCGGCGAGGTCGGCTCGATCGTGCTGTGGCCCCAGGTGGTCAAGGCGGTTGCACCCCGGCCGGTACTGGCCGCGGGCGGCATCGGCAGCGGCTACCAGATCGCAGCCGCGCTCGCGATGGGCTGCCAGGGTGCCTGGTCGGGTTCACAGTGGCTGATGGTCGAAGAAGCCGAGAACACCCCGGTGCAGCAGGCCGCCTACGTCAATGCCAGCAGCCGCGACACCGTGCGCAGCCGTTCGTTCACGGGCAAGCCCTGCCGCATGCTCAAGAACGACTGGACCGAGGCGTGGCAGACCGAAGGCAACCCCGAACCACTCGGAATGCCGTTGCAGTACATGGTTTCCGGAATGGCCGTCGCCGCCACCAGCAAGTACCCCAATGAGACCGTCGATGTGGCGTTCAACCCGGTCGGCCAGGTCGTCGGTCAGTTCAGCAAGGTCGAGAAGACCTCGGCGGTCATCGACCGCTGGGTGCAGGAGTACCTGGAGGCGTCGGGCCGGCTCAACGACCTCAACGAGGCCGCCACCGTCTAGCTTGCCGTGATTTCGGGGTGATCATCGGCGACGATGACACCCCGAAATCACTATATTTTGATCCTTTGTTTATGTAGATTGACATACATAGCCTGAAAGGGGCCCGCCAGTGACGACTCCGCGGGAGCGAATGGTCATCTCGGCCGCGCTGCTGATCAGGGAGCGCGGAGCACATCCCACCGCGATCGCCGACGTGCTCGAGCACAGCGGCGCGCCCCGCGGATCGGCCTATCACTATTTCCCCGGCGGACGCGCGCAGTTGCTCGCCGAAGCGGTCGACTACGCGGCGGATTTCATGGCGCAGCGGCTGGTGCGGGCGGCCAGTGCGTTGGAGGCCCTCGACGACCTCTTCGGCGACTACCGTAAGCAGTTGCAGCACAGCGATTTTCGAGCCGGATGCCCGGTTGTGGCGGTTGCCGTCGAAGCCGGCGATCCCGCCAAGCCCGACCAGTCCGCCGCGGTGATCGACAGGGCCGCGGCAGCGTTCACGCGATGGCGGGACGTCATCTCGCAGCGGCTGGTCGACGATGGCATGTCAGCCGACGCGGCGCCCGCTCTGGCGACTCTCGTGCTCTCGTCCTTCGAGGGCGCCATCGTCCTCGCCCGTGCATCGCGTGATCTCGAACCACTCAATCTTGTTCACTCTCAGCTGCGTTCACTGATCGGTGCGCAGACGTCCGCAGGAAAGCGAGCAACCCGATGACCGAACCCGCCGAAGATTGGCAGGCAAGCGCATGCATCCTCTGCGAGTGCAACTGCGGCATCGTGGTGCAGGTGCAAGACCGCACTCTCGCACGCATCCGCGGTGACAAGAATCATCCCGCGTCACGCGGTTACACGTGCAACAAGGCTCTCCGGCTGGATCACTACCAGAACAACCGGAACCGATTGACGTCTCCGATGCGACGTCGCCAGGATGGGACGTACGAGGAAATCGACTGGGACACTGCGATCGCCGAGGTCGCCGCCGGCTTCCGGGCGATCGCAGATACCTACGGCGGGGACAAGATCATGTACTACGGCGGCGGGGGGCAAGGTAACCACCTCGGCGGCGCCTACAGCGGCGCATTCCTCAAGGCGCTCGGGTCCTACCACCGGTCGAATGCCCTGGCACAGGAGAAGACCGGGGAGCACTGGGTCGACGCGCACCTCTACGGCAATCACACTCGCGGAGAATTCGAGCACGCGGAAGTGTCGGTGTTCGTCGGCAAGAACCCTTGGATGTCACAGAGTTTCCCGCGGGCCCGCGTGGTGCTCAACGAGATCGCGAAGGATCCGGCTCGCTCGATGATCGTCATCGACCCGGTCCTCACCGACACCGCGAAGATGGCCGACTTCCATCTGCGGGTACGACCCGGCACCGACGCGTGGTGTCTTGCCGCTCTGGCCGCGTCGCTGGTACAGGAGAACCTCTGCGACGAAAGGTTTCTCGCCGAGCGCGTGACCGGTGTGGACGCGGTGCGGGAGGTGCTCGCGGAGGTTCCGGTCGGCGAATATGCGCATCGGTGCGGCGTCGACGAGGGTCTCATTCGGGCCGCCGCCCGCAGGATCGCCGGTGCCGACAGCGTCGCCGTCTTCGAGGACCTCGGCGTCCAGCAGTCACCCAACAGCACGTTGTGCTCCTACCTCAACAAGATGCTGTGGATCCTGACCGGCAACTTTGCCAAACGCGGCGGTCAGCATCTGCATTCGTCGTTCGCGCCGTTGTTCCGACCGGGAGGTGTGGGTCGCACACCCGTCACCGGCGCACCCATCATCGGCGGGCTGATGCCGAGCAACGTGGTGCCCGAAGAGATCCTGACCGACCATCCCGACCGGTTCCGGGCCATGATCGTCGAGAGCAGCAACCCGGCGCATTCGGTCGCCGACTCCGATGCCGTCCGCCGCGCCTTTTCCGCGCTGGAGTTCTCGGTGGTCATCGACGTGGCGATGACCGAAACGGCCAGGCTCGCCCATTACGTGTTGCCGGCGGCGAGCCAGTTCGAGAAGCCGGAAGCGACCTTCTTCAATCTTGAGTTCCCGCACAACACCTTTCATCTTCGGCACCGGCTGATGGAGCCGTTGCCGGGGACGCTGCCCGAACCCGAGATCTGGGCGCGGTTGATGCGGGCACTCGGCGTCGTCGACGACACCGAGTTGACGCCGCTGCGGCAGGCCGCGCGCCAGGGGCTGGCCGCGTTCACCGAAGCCTTCCTGGCCGCCGTCGGCGCCAATCCAGGCTTGGGCAAGGTGCTGCCGTTCGTGCTGTACGAGACGCTCGGCCCGACCCTGCCCGACGGCCTTGCCGGTGCCGCCGCGTTGTGGGGCCTGGCCCAGAAGGCCGCCATGACCTATCCCGAGGCGGTCCGCCGTGCCGGACATCGGGACGGCAACGCACTTTTCGAGGCAATTCTCGACGGTCGCTCGGGCGTGACGTTCACCGTCCACGAATACGAGGACGACTTCGCGCTCATCTCCCATCCGGATCGCAGGATCGCGCTGGAGATGCCCGAGTTGCTCGCCGACATCCGGGCTCTGGCCGATCCTCCTCCGGGCCTGACCACCCACGAGTTCCCGATCGTGTTGTCCGCGGGCGAGCGTCGCGCCTACACCGCCAACGACATCATCCGCGACCCGTCGTGGCGCAAGCGCGATGCCGATGGAGCGCTGCGCGTCAGTCCCGCCGACGCCGAGGCGCTCGGCCTGGTCGACGGGGGGCGGGCCCGAATCACGACGGTCGCGGGCAGCGCCGAGGCGACGGTCGAGATCAGCGACGCGATGCTGCCGGGACACGCCTCACTTCCCAACGGCTTCGGCGTCGATTTCGTCGACGAGGACGGCGCCGCCGAAGTGCCGGGGGTGGCGCCCAACGCGCTGACGTCGAGTTCTTGGCGTGACAAGTATGCCGGGACACCCTGGCACAAACACGTACCCGCGCGGATCGAGAAAGCCGACAATCTGGTCGGTGCGGCGACCTAGGGGACGACGGGCGCGACCACAGGTGCCGGACCCTCCGGAGCGGGGGGCTGGGGTGCGGGCGACGGCTGCGGCCCGGTATAGGACTGTGTGGCCGGCCCGGAGCTCATGGGCCGCTGTGTCAGGAGCAGAAGCGCGTCGCTGCCGCTGACCTCCTGGGTTCGCATGGCGTGCCACAGGTCGCGGAAGTATCCGAGCTTGCTCTGCTGTGTCGGCGTCGCGCTGGTACCGGGCGGAAGGTTCTCGGGGCTCGCCAGATGCGGAGTCTCGACGGGGGCGGCGAGCGGCAGTGCGGCCGGGTCACCCGCCGCCGGAGCGAGGGGTGCCGCGGGTGCCACGGGCCCCGCCGCGACGGGCGCGGGGAACGCGGTGGCAGGAGGCGACGCCACCACCGGGGCGGGCACCGGCGGAGGTGCCGGCGGCAGTGCGGGATCGGCCAGGGCCGACGGAGCGGCGGCGACCAGTGCGGCGAACGCCGCGGCGCCGATGATGGACGCAGTCCCTGCGCCGATGATGGACGCAGTCCATCTGCGGAAACCGAACTTCACGATGCACCCTCCCGGTCCCTGTCTTGTCACAGAATGCATCAGTCGGGGGGCCGGTTTCGTTACATCGGCGGTTTGACGTCGACGCAGTTTCTCTAACTCCTCTCGCGGGGCACGCCGGGTGGTGTAGCAATGCGTTACGCCCACTTGACGTTTAGGAGCGAACGTATGGCGACCCCCACCCTCCCGCCGGGATTCGACTTCACAGACCCCGATCTGAACTGCGCGCGCCTGCCGATCGAAGAACTCTCCCAGCTGCGTCGCAGCGAACCGATCTGGTGGAACGCGCAACCCATCGGCAACGGCGGGTTCGACGACGGTGGGTTCTGGGTGGTGACCAAGCACAAGGACGTCAAGGAGATCTCCAAGCGCAGCGACGTGTTCTCCAGCCAGGAAAAGACAGCGCTCCCCCGCTACCCCGAAGGATCGACCGGCGAACAGATCGAGACCGGCAGCCTGGTCCTTCTCAACATGGACGCGCCGCGTCACACGCACCTGCGCAAGATCATCTCGCGGGGTTTCACGCCCCGAGCCGTCGAACGGCTGCGCGACGACCTGAGCGAGCGCGCGCAGGCCATCGCCAAGGGCGCCGCGGCGGCGGGCGCCGGCGACTTCGTCGAACAGGTGTCGTGCGAATTGCCACTGCAGGCCATCGCCGGATTGCTCGGAGTTCCGATCGAGGACCGCAAGAAGCTGTTCGACTGGTCCAACCAGATGGTCAGCGACGACGACCCTGAGTACGCGCACTACGACAACCGCAATGCGGCAACCGAACTCATCATGTATGCGATGCAGCTCGCGGCCATCCGTGCCGAGAACCCCGGTGAGGATATCGTCACCAAGCTCATCGAGGCCGACGTCGACGGGCACAAGCTCTCCGATGACGAGTTCGGATTCTTCATGGTGCTGCTCGCGGTGGCCGGTAACGAGACGACGCGCAACTCCATCACCCACGGCATGATCGCGTTCACCGAGCACCCGGACCAGTGGGAGCTGTTCAAGCGTGAACGTCCCTTCACCGCGGTCGACGAGATTGTTCGGTGGGCGACGCCCGTGACGTCGTTCCAGCGCACCGCCGTGGCGGACTACGAACTATCCGGCGTGCCGATCAAGAAGGGCCAGCGGGTGGTGATGTCGTACCGGTCGGCGAACTTCGACGAGGAGGTGTTCGACGACCCCTTCACCTTCAACATCCTGCGCGACCCGAATCCTCATGTGGGCTTCGGCGGCACGGGTGCGCACTACTGCATCGGCGCAAATCTCGCGCGGATGACGATCGAGTTGATGTTCAATGCGATCGCCGACCACATGCCCGACCTCACCCCGGTCGGTACACCCGATCGGCTGCGTTCCGGCTGGCTCAACGGGATCAAACACTGGCAGGTCGACTACAGCGGTAAGAGCTGCCCGGTCGCGCACTAGTAGGCCGGGGCGAGCCGCGAAGAGGTGCGGTTGCTCAGGTCCAGGGATAGCGCCGCGAGCTCGTGGCGGTCGGGTCCGGCAGCCACCGGAGGCCGCCAGCCGGTGGCGTACACGGCCTTGGCTCGCCTCTGCAGAGGGTCGAGGCTCGCGGGCAGGGCCGCCATCCGGTCATACGGGATGACCTGGGAGCGCATGGTGGAATCGGCAGCGGCGGCGGCCACCACGAGGTCCGACGGCAGCGGGCTTCCGAGGTCGACATCGCCGCCGCCCCATCGGCGTAGGCGGTCGCCGTCGCAGTGCACATGGTCGAGAAACCACGGGCGGATGTGGGTGCGGCACCAGCCGTCGAAGTCCGCCGTCACGGTATCGGTATCGGAGTCGCGAGACAGGAAGGTGACCAGCGCCTGAGCCTGCCGGAAGGCCAGGGTGACCCCGCGTCCTGCCAGAGGCGTTGTGGTGCAGACGGCGTCGCCGACACGAATGAGCCCTGGCCGCACGGGCCGCCCGGCGTCGTCGAGTTGGCCGCGGTAGCTGTTGTGCAGCCGTCCGCCGGGCAGGACAGACGTTGTCGGATAGGCGCGGCGGGGGTCGACCCACTCGGCGAGCATCGGAATGGCACGAACGGCGGCTTCGAACACGTCGGGGTGTCTCAGCGTGTGCAACCGGGAGTCGGTGCCGTCGTGGGTGATGGTGACCGAGAAGTTCCCGCCGTCGTGGAGGAATGCGACAGCGAAGTAGCCACCGAGACTCAGCGACAGGCCGATCGGCGAGTTGACCGGGCCTGGGGCGGCGGCCTCGACGAGACGGTACTGCCTGGTGACGTAGGACGCTCCGCACGGACCGCCTTCGGCGCTGACGTGGGCACCCTCGCGCATTGCGCGGCTCGCACGTCCGGACGCGTCGATGACGAGGTCGGCGGGAAGGACATCACCGCCGACGCGGATCCCGACGGCTCGGCCGGCGTCGCGCCGGACTCCGTCGACGTGACCGGTGATCAGCGTCAACCCTGGTTCCCGCCAGGCTGTTTCGCGCAGGACACGCTCGAACAGCGCACGGCGGCTGTGCAAAGCAATGGGAGCACCGTCTTCTGCGGTGAGGACCCTGGCCCCGGCCCGCCGCAGCGCGCGAAGCGCATCGGGTATCTGGTCCTGCAGGGCTTCCACTGCCGGTCCCCGGAAGGTGTGCGCGTGCTCGAACTGCATCACCCCCCGGCGCCGCCAGACGCCGTCTGCGCCCGGTCCGGGGTCGCGGTCAACCACGACGACCCGACGGCCGCGGCGAGCCAGCGCGATGGCGGTGAAGAGTCCCGTGGGCCCCGCCCCGACGATGACAGTGGGCATCACGCCTCTTTTCAGGTAACTTACGGTGTAATGATTACATTGAGAGTGACCCGAAATGTCTGACGTTGTCAAGCGCGGTTACCGCTCGGACATCCGGACCTCCCAAGCGCAGGAAACCCGGCGCAGGATCATCAGGTCCGCATCCGAGCTTTTCGTCGCGGCGGGTTACGGCGCCACCTCCGTCGATGCGATAGCAGAGGGCGCTGGAGTCAGCCGCAAAACCGTCTTCAACGCCGTCGGAGGTAAAGCGGAGATCCTTGCCCTGGCACTCGATTGGGCCATCGCCGGTGACGACGAACCGATTCCGCTCGCGGACCGTCCCGACGTGGCCGCGCTGCTGCGGCTCGATGATCCGGGGTCACTGCTCGACGCATGGGCCGCTGTGCTGGCCGACATCGACAGCCGGGTGGCCGACCTGTACGCCGCACTGGAAGCCGCGGCGGGGATGGACTCGACGGCGCACGCGCTGTTCACGCGTCTGCAGTCGCAGCGCCGGGACGGTGCGCAGGTGGTGGTCGACGCGCTCGTCGCCCGGAACGGCCTTCGGCACCGACTGCCGCGCGGCAAGGCGGTGGATCTGGCCTGCCTGTTCAGCGAACCGGTGATGTACCGACGCCTGGTCGGTGATGGGGGTTGGTCAGATCAGCGGTTCGAGCGCTGGCTGCGCATAACGCTTCGCGAGCAGTTGCTCAGGACCTGACCCCGGCGTTCGGATAGTCGAGAATCGACCGCCAATAGTCCTCTGGTATCTCGACATTCGAGCGCAGCACCATTGCCAGGCCGGTGGCCATCGCCACGCCGAGCAGGCCGAGCCACAACCCGGCCGCGGCGATGAACACCCACAACGCCGTCGTCAACGTCGGCCACGGGGACAGCAGCGCCAACACCGGCGCGAAGAAGAAGCCGGTACCGATGTACCAGGACGACCCTGCTCTGTCGCACTTCAAGACGAACCGCAGCCACCGGGGAATGGGCGGTGCTGTGCGTGTGTCGTGAGCCATGCCATCACTGTGGCTTGCCTCAGGTAAGCGGGGCAATTACCTCTCAGGTAGTGGCTCGACTACCGCTCGGAGGCGAGACTGACTCTATGAGACAGGCCGACGCGCAGACGACGACGTTCGGGGTGATGATGCGCAACTGGCGGCAACGGCGGCGGATGAGCCAGCTCGATCTGGCGCTGGAGGCCGATGTGTCGGCCCGGCACGTCAGCTTCATCGAGACCGGACGCTCGACTCCGAGCCGTTCCATGGTGCTGCGGCTGGCGTCGGTGCTCGACGTTCCGCAGCGAGAGCGCAACCGCATGCTGATCGCGGCGGGCCTGGCCCCGGTGTATGCCGAACGGTCGCTCGACTCCCCCGACATGGCGGCAGTGCGGGCGGGCGTGGCCAAAGTGCTCGACGCCTACGATCCGTTCCCGTGCGTCGTCGTCGACCGGGGATGGTGGATATTGACGGCCAACCCGGGGGCGGCGGTTCTGCTCGACGGCGTCGCGCCGCACCTGCTGCAGCGTCCCAACGCGTTACGGATTGCGCTGCATCCCGAGGGTTTGGCCCCCCGGATCGGCAACCTTGCGCAGTGGCGGACCCACCTCTACGAGCGGTTGCGGCGCGAAGTCGCGTCCGGCGACCATGCCGAGCTACGTCAACTTCTCGCCGAAATCGATTCCTACCCAGGAGGTTTCGAGGATTCTCCGGAACTCGGCGGAGTCGCGGTGCCGCTGGAACTGACGACGACCGACGGTCGTCGCCTGCGCTTCCTGAGCATGGTGACGACATTCGGGACCGCGTTGGACCTGACCGCCGCGGAGCTGAGCATCGAGGCGTTCCTTCCAGCCGACGATGCCACCGCATCCGCTTTGCGATGAGATCACAACAGTGAGCATTCCGGCCGGACCAGGGCGTCGGACGGAATAGAGTCGGGCGCCATGAACACCCGACACTTCATGGCGGCCGTCGTCGGCAGCGTCACCGTCCTCGCCGTCGCCGGCTGCTCAACCCCTGAGCCGGCGCTCGGCGGGACCACCGCGACAGTGTCGATCGACGGCAACGACACCGGCGGCGAACACCCCGTGCGCTGCCATCAGTCGGGCTGGGCCTGGTACATCGAGACTCCGGACAAGCAGAACGGATTCACCGCCGTGCTGGAAACCGGCGGTGAGGTCGCCGCGAAATCGGTGGACTTCCGCGGCGTCGGCGGTTTCACCGGTTCCTTCTGGGTCGACAATGTCGGCGAGGCCGAGGTGTCGAGCGCCGACGGCGACTTCACGATCACCGGCACCGCCGACGGCACTTTCGACGACAAACCGAGGGACTCGGTGTCGGCGCAGTTCCGCATCCAGGCGAGCTGCTGACCGCTGTTCCCGGCCGGCGCGCTCATGCGTCCAAGCGGGCGAACCGGTTCTGCTTGTACTCCTCGGCACACGACTGTCTGCGGACCTTGCCGCTGGTGGTGATCGGGATCGATCCCGGGGCCACCAGCACCAGATCGGCCACGGCGAGCCCGTGCGACGCGGAGATGGCGGAAGTGACGTCCCGCTTCACAGCGGCGAACTGATCCTGTGGACTCACATCCGGACTGCTTCGCTTCTTCAACTCGACCACCGCGACCAGCTGCTCCACACCGTCGGTCGGGACGCCGATGGCAGCGACGCGACCTCCGGTGATCTCTGAGATCGTCGCCTCGATGTCGTCGGGGGCGTGGTTACGCCCGTAGACGATGAGGAGATCTTTGATGCGGCCGACCACGAAAAGCTGACCGTCCGAAATGAACCCGAGGTCGCCCGTCCTCAGCCAGGGCCCTTCCGGTGTGCCGTCGGATGGGTCGACCACGCTGGCGCGGAAGACCCGCTCGGTGTCATCCGGTTTCTGCCAGTAACCGCCGCCGACGTTGTCGCCGTGCACCCAGACTTCGCCGGACTTTCCATCCGGGCATTCCGTGCGCGTGTCGGGGTCGACGATGCGCACCAGTGGGGAGAGCGACGACAGCGGGGTGTCGTACCCGACCAGAGGCGTGCCTCCGCCGTTCGCTGATCGCTTCGCGGTGCCCTCGGACAACGCCTCGCTGTCGAAGTTGACGATGGCCGGCGGCTTGCCGGGCCGGACCGTGGCGACATACAGCGTGGCCTCAGCGAGCCCGTAGGACGGCTGGATCACCCGCTCGTCCAGATTGAAGCGGGCGAACCGGTCGGTGAACCGTTTGATGGTCGTGGGATTCACTCGCTCGGCACCGCTTTGGATGATGAAGACGTCGCCCAGATCGAGATCGGCCATGTCCGCATCCGACGTCTTGCGTGCCGCCAGTTCGAACGCGAAGTTCGGGGCCGAGGTGAACGCCTTGGTGTTGGTCGCCATCAGTTGCATCCACCGCGCAGGACGCTCCAGGAACGACAACGGGCTCGTCAGGACGGTGCTGATGCCGCCGTAGACCGGTGTGCAGATGCCGAGCAGAAGGCCGAGGTCGTGATAAAAGGGCAGCCACGACACCACCGTCATGTCCGGTGGGGCAACTCCCCCGTGATCCACGGAGTAGTCCGTGGTGATCTGGCCGATGTTGGTCAGCAGGTTCCTGTTGGAGATCATCACGCCCGCCGGCGAACGTGTCGATCCCGAGGTGTATTGCAGGTACGCCGTCCGGGTGTCGTCGCGGTCGTCGTCGTCGCGCATGCCGCCGGATCGCACCGCCGCGTCGAGATCCAGCGAGTCGACCTCGAGGAGGGCAGGGGCGATACTTCCGCGCTCGGCGACGACATGTCCGGCGACGTCGCCGACGACGGCGGACGTCGTCAGGACGGCAGCGGGTGCGGCGTCGCGCAGTACCGAATCGACCCGCTCGTCGGCGACACCGCCGAACGGGACCGACAGCGGGACTGCGATGAGTCCCGCCTCCAGTGCGCCGAGGAAGCCGACGATGTAGTCCAACGACTGTGGAGCCGAGATGACGGCACGATCGCCGGGTTCGGCGCAGTGCCTGAGTTCGCGTGCGACGTTGCGGACGCGCCGATACAGCTGCGGCCACGTCAGGCTTTCGGCCACGCCGGCGCGGTCACGGTCGTAGTCGACAAACGTGAACGCCGTGTCGTCCGGTTGCAGGCTGGCGCGTTCTCGCAGCAGATCCGGTAGGGACGTCTCAACCACCTCTGTCACGCGAAGCAAATTACCGCAGGCGTCAATCTCGCATCCTGGAAAACAAAACTTGTGCGACGCGCACCCGGCGGGGGGCGGATACGGGCACGGCTCGCCGCCGCCCGACAGGTACTTGACCCAGAATCCGACATCTGCGTCAATAAAGGCTTAATTTGGATGGGGGCCGGAGCCGGGGGAAAGCAGCGAATTGCTCGCTTGCTGCCGTAAGGAGATGCAGTGGCTTCATTCAGCGGCAACGACGATCGAGCAAATCTCACTGCTCGACAATCGCTCGTCCGCCCATGACCGCCAGAGCGACGACCCCGGTCGCTGTCATCGGCATGGCGTGCCGTCTGCCCGGAGGTATCGACTCCCCGGAGCGGCTCTGGGAGTCGTTACTGCGCGGCGACGACCACGTGACAGAGGTTCCCCAGGACCGCTGGGATGCTGACGAGTACTACCACCCCGACGCCGGGCTGCCGGGCCGCACCGCATCGAAGTGGGGCGCATTCCTCGACGACATCGCAGGGTTCGACGCGGAGTTCTTCGGTATCGACGACCACGCGGCTGCCGCACTCGATCCGCAGCACCGACTGCTGCTGGAAACCTCGTGGGAAGCCGTGGAACACGCCGGCCTGACTCCACATGCGCTCGCCGATTCCCTGACGGGCGTCTTCGTCGGCCTCACCCATTACGACTATCAACTCGTCAACGCCGGCTCCGACGCAATGGCCGGCCCCTATGGCTTCGAGGGCAACACCTTCGGCATGGCGTCCGGCCGGATCGCCTACAGCCTCGGCCTGCGCGGCCCTGCGCTGACACTCGACACGGCCTGTTCGTCGGGTCTGACCGCGGTGCACATGGCATGCCGAAGCCTCAACGAAGGCGAGAGCGACCTGGCCCTTGCCGGCGGCGCGTTCATCATGCTCGAGCCCCGCAAGTTCATCGCGGGCACGGCGCAGAGTCACCTGTCCCCTACCGGCCGCTGCCATGCCTTCGACGTCGCGGCCGACGGCTACGTGACCGGCGAAGCCGTCTCGGTCGTTCTGCTCAAGCGTCTTCCAGATGCGCAGAGAGATGGTGATCGGATCCTGGCGGTGATCCGCGGCACCGCGGCCAACCAGGACGGCCGCACGGTGAACTTCTCCACGCCCTCCGCCACCGCGCAGACGGAGCTGTACCGGGCGGCGCTCGACGCTGCCGGGGTGGACGCAGGCACGGTGGGACTAGTCGAAGCGCACGGCCCCGGCACGCCTGTCGGTGATCCCATCGAATACGCCAGTCTCAGCGAGGTGTACGGGGTTGACGGCCCCTGTGCGCTCGGATCTGTGAAGACCAACTTCGGTCACACGCAGTCGGCATCCGGGTTGCTCGGGTTGATGAAAGCGATCCTCGCGCTACAGCACGGGACGATTCCGCAGAACCTGCACTTCACCCGCCTGCCGGACGCGATGGCCCGATTGGCCACCAATCTCTTTGTGCCGCAGCACAACACGCCGTGGCCCGCGCATAGCGAAGCGCCCGGTCCGCATCGGCGCCGCGCGGCCGTCTCGTCGTACGGGGTGTCGGGAACCAACGTCCACGCCATCGTCGAACAGGCGCCGGACACGGTCGCCGCACCAGGCGATGCGACCGCTGCGGCCCGGCTTCTGTTCCCCCTGTCGTCCAGCTCGATCGAAGAGTTGCGGCGCGGTGCGGGCCGGCTGGCGGACTGGGTGCATGCGCACGACGAGGTGTCGCTCGCCGATCTCGGGTACACCCTGTCCCGCAGGCGGTCCCACCGCCCGGTCCGCACCGCGATTCTTGCGAGCAGCCGAGCAGAGCTGATCGACGCGTTGCGAAGGGTCGCCGACGGCCATGGCCGCGCGCAGATCGCGGTCGGGCACGACGACCGCGGCCCGGTCTGGATTTTCTCCGGCGACGATTCGCACTGGGCCGACATGGGCGCCGATCTGCTCGTGAACGAGCCGATGTTCGCCGCCACGGTCGCGCAGATCGAACCGCTTGTCGCGGGCGAATCCGGTTTCTCCGTGACCGAGGCGATGACGGCGGCCGAGGTGATCACCGGCATCGACCGTGCGCAGCCGACGTTGTTCGCCATGCAGGTCGCGCTCGCGGCCACGCTGGCCGCCCACGGAGCCCGCCCGGGCGCGGTCATCGGGCACTCGACGGGCGAGATCGCGGCTGCGGTGGTCGCAGGGGCGATCACCCTCGAAGACGGCGTGCGTGTCGTGTGCCGCAGCTCGCGGCTGATAGCCACCCTCGGCGGACCCGGAGCCGTGGCGGCCGTCGCGCTACCCGCCAAGCAGGTCCTGTCCGAGCTGACCACGCGTTCGATAAAGGACGTCGTCACCGCGGTTGTGGCCGCCCCCCAGCTCACCGTGATCGCCGGCGCCCCCGGAACGGTCCGAGAGCTCGCCGACGCGTGGGAACGGCGCGACGTGACCGTGCACACCGCCGAGGTCGAGGTGGCAATGAACTCGCCGCAACTCGACCCCATCGTCAAAGAGCTGGCATCGGTGCTCAAAGAGGTCAACCCACTGCCGCCGAAGGTCCCGTTCTATTCGGCCACCGGCTACGATCCCCGCGAGGAACCGTTGTGCGACAACAGATACTGGGTAGCCAGTCTGCGCCGCACGGTGCGGTTCTCCGCCGCGGTACGCGCCGCTCTCGAGGACGGCCATCGGGTCTTCGCCGAACTGGCTCCCGACCCCCTGCTCGTCGACGCCGTCGAGCAGACCGCCGACAGCCTGGACATGCCGCTGGCCGCACTGGCCGGAATGCGCCGCGGGCAGGACCTGCCGCACGGGCTGGGAGACCTCGTCTCGCAGATTCACTGTGCCGGCGCCGCCGTCGACTTCGCGGTCCCGTATCCCGGCGGCCTCTTGGTCGACGCGCCGTTGCCCACCTGGACGCACCGCAGGCTGTGGCTCAACGGCGCTGCGCAACAGACATCGACGCCGGGCGGCCGCACCGTGTCGGTGCATCCGCTGCTGGGGCCTCACGTGCGTCTGCAGCAGGAGCCGGCGCGCCACGTGTGGCAGGCCGAGGTCGGCGTGGCAGATCAACCCTGGCTCTGCGATCACCGCATCCATGACGCCGCCGTATTGCCCGCCGCCGCATACTGCGAGATGGCGGTGGCGGCAGCGCGGGTGGCGCTGGGCGACGCTGCGGAGGTGCGCGACCTGCGATTCGCGCAGGCGCTTCCGCTCGAGGAGCAGGTCGCCATCGGGGTTTCGACATCGCTGTTGGCGCCCGGCGTCGTCGACTTCATCGTGGAGTCGAATCGCGACGGTGCCCATGCCAGGCATGCCGCTGCGATCCTGCGCCTCGTCGAGGACGCGCCACCTACGGACTACGACATTTCCGCTCTGCTCGCGTTACATCCGCATCGCGAAGACGGTGTCGAGGTGCGCAGCCGCCTGGAACAGCACGGCCTCCGGTACGGGCCGGCGTTCACAGGTCTCGGTGCCGTCCACATCGGCCACGACGCGACTGGCTCTGTGCTGGCCGAGATCTCGTTGCCAACCGGAATGAGCTCGCAGCAAAGCGCTTACGGTGTACATCCAGCGCTGCTGGACGCCTGCTTCCAGTCGGTGGGCGCCAGCCCGCTCGTGCCATCACAGGGTGAGAACGCCCTCGGGTTGCCGGCGGAGGTGCAGCACCTGCGGGTGTTCGGAGCCCTCCGGGACGCCCGGTACTGCTACACCCGGGTCGTGAAAGTGGATGGGGCCGGTGTCGAGGCGGACCTGGATGTGCTCGACTCCGATGGCGCTGTGCTGCTGAGCGTGCAGGGATTGTTGTGCGGCACCGCGGCATCCGACCGGATCTCCAAGGACCGGGTGCTGAGCGAACGGCTGTTGACCGTCGAGTGGCACGAGGCGCGACTGCCCGAACTGCCCCGCGACGATGCGGCAACATGGCTGCTGGTGAGCGCCGCCGACGACGACGCGCTGACAGCCGGAGTCGCCGCTGTTCTCAACGGACATGGGGCGCAATGCTCGACGATGGTGTGGGCGCTCGATGCAGACCATCACAGTCGCGCCGAAGAGCTCAAGAGGCAGATGCGCGAGCGCCAGGTCGACGGACTGGTCCTGGTGACCCCGCCGAGAACCGACGGCGTCCCTTCCCCCCAGCGCGGCTGTCGGCAGGTGCAACATCTGGCGCGTATCGCCCGTGAGATACCCACGATGCCAGGACGACTTCCCCGCCTCGTTGTGGTCACCCGTGAAGCCCAGACGGTGTTGCCGGGTGAGATGACCAATCTCGACCAGGGAGCCCTGCGCGGTCTGGTGCGGGTGATCGGCGCCGAGCATCCACACCTGCACACCGCACACATCGATGTGGACGAGGCCACCGCCGCCGATCATCTTGCCCGGCAGCTTCTCAGCGGCTCCGAGGAGGACGAGTCCGCGTGGCGACAGGGTGCCTGGTACACGGCGCGACTGCGTCCGACACCGCTGCGCCCCGAGGAACGGCAGACCGTGGTCGCCCACCACGAGTTCGACGGGATGGGTTTGCACATCCGAACCCCGGGCGACCTTGCGACGCTGGAAATGATTGCCCGCGAACGGGTTACGCCGGGACCGGGAGAGGTCGAGATCGCGGTACACGTCTCCAGTGTCAACTTCGCCGACGTCTTGGTGGCCATGGGCCTCTACCCGAGTCTCGACGGTGAACTGCCGGAACTCGGAATGGATTTCGCCGGAGTGGTGACCGCGGTCGGTCCTCACGTCACCGATCACCAGGTCGGCGATCGGGTGGGTGGATTCGCCCGAAACGGGTGCTGGGGCACCTTCGTGACCTGCGATGCACGTCTGGCGGTGCCACTTCCGGACGCCCTGACCGATCATCAGGCCGCCGCGATCGCCACTGCTTCCGCGACCGCCTGGTACGGGTTGCACGACCTGGCGGGCATTGCATCGGGCGACCGCGTGTTGATCCATTCCGCGACGGGCGGCGTCGGGCAGGCGGCCATCGCCGTCGCGCGCGCCGCAGGCGCGCAGGTCTTCGCCACCGCAGGCAGCGAGGAGCGCCGCGAACTGTTGCGCAGCAAGGGCATCAAGCATGTCTACGACTCACGCAGCAGTGAGTTCGCCGAGCAGATTCGCCGTGACACCGACGGGTATGGCGTCGATATCGTGCTGAACTCGTTGACGGGATCGGCGCAGCGCGCCGGATTCGAATTGCTGGCGATCGGCGGGCGGTTCGTCGAGATCGGCAAGCGCGACGTGTATGGCAACACCCGGTTGGGCATGTTCCCGTTCCGGCGCAACCTCACTTTCTATTATGTCGATCTCGCGCTGATGTCCCTGAGTCATCCGCAGCGTGTAGGGCAGCTGCTGCGCACGGTCTACCGGATGGCCGCCGACGGCGTACTGCCCCCGGCGCAACACAGTGACCGCCCGGTGGCCGACGCGGTCACCGCGATTCGCGACATGGGCGGTGCACAGCACACCGGCAAGCTTCTGCTTGAGATCCCGCGCACCGGGTCCAGTGTCGTGGTGGTGCCGCCGGAGCACGTTCAGGTCTTCCGTCCCGACGGCGCCTACCTGATCACCGGGGGCCTCAGCGACCTCGGACTGTTCCTCGCTGAAAAGATGGCCGACGCAGGGTGTGGACGTATCGTCCTGACCTCCGATACGCAGCCGACGCTCAAGACGCTTGAGACCATCGAGTTGATCCGCGTGATGGGTGGCGATGTCGTGGTGCACTGCGGCGACATCGCCGATCCCACCACCGCGCGCCGTCTGGTGGCTCTGGCGACCGCCACCGGACTCCCCCTTCGTGGCGTCCTTCACGCCGCGGCGACGGATGGAGAGGCCTCGTTGGCCCACCTGACCGACGACGTCATCGAAAGTGACTGGGCGCCCAAGGTTCACGGCGCGTGGAACCTGCACACCGCGCTTGAGAAGCTGGAATCGGAACAGCCGCTGGACTGGTTCTGCTCGTTCTCCTCGACCGCCGCGCTGGTGGGCTCGCCCGGCCGTGGCTCCCACGCCGCGGCGAACAGCTGGCTGGACGCCTTCACCCGGTGGCGCCGGGCGCAGGGCCTGCCCGCTGTCGCGATCGCCTGGGGTGCGTGGGGACAGATCGGCCGCACCGCGGAGTTCGCCGAAGGTATCGGCGCCGCAATCACTCCCGACGAAGGTGCGCACGCTTTCGAGACGGTGCTACGCCACGACCGCGTGCACACCGGGTACGCGCCCGTCATCGGGACGACGTGGTTGAGCACCTTCGCGCAGCGCAGCCCCTTCGCCGAGGCGTTCCGCGATACGGGCGAAGCCCACACAGGCATGAGCAGACTGCGCGCCGTGCTGACCGGACTGCCAACCGAGGAATGGCCCAGCCGGCTGCGGCGGATGATCTCCGACCAGATCAGCCTGGTGCTGCGCCGCAGCATCGATCCCGACCGTCCGCTCGCCGAGTACGGCGTCGACTCGCTGGCGGCACTCGAGCTCAGAACCAGGATCGAGACCGAGACGGGCATACGCCTGGCCTCGGGCGACCTCGCCGTCGGAACCGTCCGCGGACTGGCAGACCTGTTGTGCCGCAGGATGTCACCGGCGCAACACGCCGACAACGACGCAGCCAGGACGTGACGAGGAGGATCGTGAAATCCATGAACGCTCTGGTGAAGGTGCTCGTGTCCGGGCTGGTCCAGGTGCTGTCCATCGCGGTGTTGCTGTTCGTGCCGGCGGGCACCGTCGACTACTGGCAGGCGTGGGTCTTCCTCACAGTCTTCGCGTTGTCGGCGTGGGTACCCAGCATCTACCTGCAGCTGACCAATCCGGCTGCGCTGCAACGGCGCCTGCGCGGCGGCCCGACCGAAGAGGCCAGACCCGCCCAGAAGATCATCATGGCGGGCCTGTATTTCTCCCTGGCGGCGATGTGCGTGACCAGCGCCCTGGATCATCGGTTCGGATGGTCGACGATGCCGCCGGCCCTGTGCGTGATCGGCAGTGCACTGGTGGCGATCGGACTCAGTCTGGTCGTGACCGTGGTGACCCAGAATCACTACGCATCGACCACCGTTCGGGTCGAGCAAGGCCAGAGCGTGGTCTCCACCGGTCTGTACCGACTGGTGCGCCACCCCATGTACACCGCCAATGTCGTGATGTTGGTGGGCATTCCGTTTGCACTCGGCTCCTACTGGGCGCTCGTACTCGTCCTGCCCGGTCTGGCCGTGCTCGCATGGCGGATACGCGACGAGGAGAAGCTGCTCGAAGTGGAGCTCGCCGGATACCGCGATTACACCGCGAAGGTCCGCTATCGCCTGGTGCCGTGCGTCTGGTGACGCCGCGTCATTCGGCCGTCACCACAGGGCTGAGCTGACCCACCGTCGGCGCGTTGAACAGCGTGGTGACGGGCAGTTCCCTGCCGAAGGCGGTGTTGATCACCGTGACGGCGCGCACCGCCGACAGCGAATCGCCACCGAGATCGAAGAAGGAATGGTTCACGCCGACCCTGTCGACGCCGAGCACCCGGGCGAAGATGGCGGCCAGAACCTCTTCGACATGGTTCGCCGGTGCTCGATAGCCGTCGGTGCCGCCCCGCGATTCGGTTGGCACCGGCGTTGTTTCCGCGTCGGGCAGCAAGCCTGTCGACAGCAACGGCTGTGCGGGGTCGGTGATCATCGCGACAAGTGCCCGCGTGAAGTGTCCGATCAGTTCGGCGATCGCCGCCTCGTCGAAAACATCCGACCGGTACTGGACGCGGAGGTCGAGTTCGCTGCCGGGGACGGCCTGGATCGTCAACGGGTAGTGGTAGAAGTCGCGGTTGGTCAGGCCCGTGATGGCCAGTCCGTCCGCGCCGGACAACTTGGCGGCGTCGGTCGGATAGTTCTCGTAGACGAAGACCGTGTCGAACAGCCGCTGCTGGCCGGTGAGTCGGTGGATGTCGCGCAGTGCCAGATGCTCGTGATCGAGCGTTCGGTTCCGGCTGTTGCACAGCTGGCTCAGCAGATCCGCGGCAGTGGTGGTCGACGTCATCGTCGCCCGCACTGGCACGGTGTTGATGAAGAGGCCCACCATGGAATCCGCGCCGACGACCTCGTCGGGCCTACCCGCGACGACGGCGCCGAAGGCGACGTCGCGCTGACCGGTGTACCAGGACAGGACCTGCGCCCACGCGGCCTGCAGCACCGTGCTGACCGTGGTGTGGTGTGCGCGCGCCAGCTCTCCGACCGCCCGCGTGGTCTGCTCCGAGAGTCGATGCGATTCCACATTCCTGGGGGCGGGACCCCGCCGGCCGGGTGTGCCGACCAGTGTCGGGGTGACGAATCCGGCGAGTTCGCCGCGCCAGGCACGGCGCGCAGCCTCGGTGTCTCGCTCGTCGAGCCAGCTGATGAAACGGCGATAGGGCACCGCTGCGGGTAGCCACTGGCCGTAGTACCCGGCGAACACCTCACCCAACAACACCGGCAGCGACCAGCCGTCCAGCACGATGTGATGGTTGGTCAGAACGAAGCGGTGTCGATCCGGCGCGGTGCGGATGAGCGCCGCCCGGAACGCACTCTGGTGGGCCAGATCGCAGACCGCGGTCCGCTCTGCGGCGCACAGATGCGTGATGTGGTCCTCGGCAGCGTCTTCGGTTGCGCTCAGATCGAGGTATTGCCAGGGGACTTCGGGATCGGCGGGAATGATCTGCACCGGCTCGTCGAACTGCCAGCAGAAGTGCGCCGCGAGGTTCGGGTGGCGTGCGACGACGAGGCGCACCGCCTCGCGTAGCCGATGCCGATCGAGCCGGCCGGTGAGCGCGACGTCCAGCTGTACCGCATAGACGTCGTCGCCAAAGTGGTGGGCGACTCCGGCATGGAACAGCAGCCCCTCCTGGAGCGCGGTCAGCGGCAGGATGTCGGCCACCGCACGGGTGCGGCACAGTTCGTCGATCTGATGCTGTACCAGCCGTGCGGGCGCGACGTCGGACGGCGTCAGCCCACCGCCCCCTCCCCGAACGTGCGCGCAGATGCCGGTGAGAGCGTCGAACCACAGCTCGCTGAGACGGCTCACCTGGGCGTGGTCGAGTGCCGAGGGCGCCCATGTCCATCCCGCCCGCAGCCGCGGTCCGCCGTCCGTGTCGACGGTGCCTGCGTTGAGTTCGACGGTGTGCATCAACGGCATCGGGATGGCCGCGGCGGCACCCGCGACGGTCCACCCGTCCTGCCGGATCTCCCAGATGTCGCCCGACACCTCACCGGCTCCGGCGCCCAGACGGCCCAGATAGTTGAATCCGATCGGCGCGTCTGCGCCGTCGAGTTCGGCGTCACCGTTGAGGTATCGCAGCAGCCCGTAGGTCAGACCGTCCGGCAGGCCGCGCAGCTGCTCCTTGGCGTCTTTGACAGCCGCCCCCAGATCCGCGTCGCCGGCGAGCACCTGGGCCCAGGTCAGCCCTCCCTGGATCGACAGCGCCACAGGGTATTTCGTTGTGAACCAGCCCACGGTGCGGGACAGATCGACATCGGGAACGAGCTCTTCTCGACGGCCGTGGCCCTCGGCGTCGATGACGACCGGCGCAGGCCCACCCGCAGTTCCCAGCGTGCCGAAGAACTCGGCGCACGCGAGCGCGAACGCGATCAACAGGATGTCGTTGATCCCGGCGTGGAAGGCGGAGGGCACCTCACCCAACAGCAGGCGGGTGGTCTCTACGTCGAGCTCCGCCGACAACGCGCCCGCGTTGGCGTAGGTGTCTATCGCAGGCTGCACCTGAGGCAGCGGCGTCGGTATCGCCGTGATCTCCCGCCAGGCACCCGTGTGCACGACCACGTTCGGGTCGCGGGCATACTCCGCCAGACGTGCAGACCACCGGGCGAACGACGTTGCCGGCGCGGGCAGCTCCACCGGCTGGCCGCTACGCAGTTGCGCCCAGGCGAGGTTGAAGTCCTCCAACAGAATTCGCCAGGACACGCCATCGACGACCAGGTGGTGGGCGATCACAACCAGCTGAGCGTTGACCGGCACCCACAAGGCGCTGACCATCTGCCCGGCCGATGGGTTCAACCGTGAGCGGGCCGCGACGACCTCGTCGTCGGTGAGCACGTCGACGGTGCGCAGGCAAGTCCGCGCATCCACAGCGCCGGCCTCGGGCACCTCCAGTGCCCAGTGCCGATCCACCCGCATCCGTAGCGCCCCGTGGCGATCCAGCACGGCCTGCAGTATCGCGACGACGTCGGCTTCGGTAGCGCCGATCGGTGCCTGCACCACCACGGTTTGATTGAACTGATCCACGGGACCCGGCACGCCCTGCAGCCAGCGAATGATCGGTGTGGCGAGCACCGTGCCGACACCCTCGTCGGTCTCGGTCTCGGAGTTGGTGGCGACTCGCGCGACGCGGGCCAGTCGGGCGACGCTCTGTTCGACGAACACATCGCGCGGCCGGCAGAGGACGCCGGCAGCACGTGCCCGCGCCACCACCTGCATCGACAGGATGCTGTCGCCGCCGAGCTCAAAGAAGGACTCGTCGACTCCGACACGTCCGAGCCCGAGCACGTGAGCGTAGATGTCGGCCAGTATCTCCTCCACCGCATCCGAAGGTGCTCGATAGGAGTCGGCGTCCTGGTACTCCGGTGCGGGCAACGCTCGCTTGTCGAGCTTGCCGTTGACGGTCAGCGGAATCGCGTCCACCACGACCACCGCGGCCGGGATCATGTAGTCGGGCAATCGATCCGCAAGCTCGGCGCGCAGCAGGGCGGGGTCGGCGGCCCCGGTGACGTAACCGACCAGGCGCTTGTCTCCGGGGCGGTCCTCGCGGACGATGACCTCTGCCTGCGCGATGCCGTCCAGTCCCGCCAAGGCCGATTGCACCTCGCCGAGTTCGATGCGGTAGCCGCGGATCTTGACCTGTTCGTCGGAGCGACCCATGTACCGGAGCTCGCCGTCGGCGCCCCAGCACATCACGTCGCCCGTGCGGTACATGCGCTCGCCGGGCTTCCCGAAAGGGCACGCCACGAACCGCGATGCGCTCAGCCCGGGCCTGCCGATGTAGCCACACGCCAAACCAGCACCGGCGACGTACAGTTCACCGACCACACCCGGCGCCACAGGGCGCAGCGAACTGTCGAGTACGAAGAAGCCGAGGTGAGCCAGCGGCACGCCGATCGGGCTCACGGAGTTGGCGACGTCGTCCGGAAAAATCTCCCGGAAGGACGCATGCACCGTCGTCTCCGTGATGCCGTACATGTTGATCAGACGCGGCGCGGTGGGGTGCGCCTCCAGCCACGGTGCAAGGCGGTGCGGTTCGAGAGCTTCACCGCCGAACACGACGGCGTCGAGGCTGAGTCGCCGCCCGTGCTCGGGCTGCAGCGCATCAGCCGCCTGAAGCGCGTAGAAGGCCGACGGAGTCTGGCTCAGCACGGTCACCTGCTCGGCGGCCAGCAACGCGTGGAAGTCGTCCGGTGCGCGGACCGCGTGGTCGGGCACCACGACCACCCGGCCCCCGTAGAGCAGTGCGCCCCAGATCTCCCACACCGAATAGTCGAACGCCAGCGAATGGCACTGTGTCCACACCTGATCGGCCAGGCCCATGTCCGCATCCAGCGTCCGGAGCAGCCGGGTCACGTTGCGATGCGGGATCGCAACACCCTTGGGTGTTCCCGTCGTGCCCGAGGTGTAGATGATGTAGGCGATCTGATCGGCATCGGGGGCAGGCAACGCGGTGCTCGGCCCTTCGTGGACAGTGGGATCGTCACGATCGATGATGATCAGCTCGCGACCGACCAGACGTTCGGAGAGTTCTGCCGTGGTCATCACCGCGACCGGCGCGGCATCGGTGAGGACGAAATCCATCCGCGCCGCCGGGACGGCCGGGTCGATGGGGACGTAGGCCGCACCGGTTTTCACGATGGCCAGGACGGTGACCAGAGCTTCGGCGGTTCGGGGCAGTAGCAGCGCCACGTGCTGACCCGCCTGTACACCCCGGGCGATCAGCAAGTGTGCCAGGCGGTTCGAGGCCTCGTCGAGCTCACGGTAGGACCATGACCGCTGCCCGCAGGTGATCGCCGTCGCGTCGGGCGTGCGTGCGACCTGCACGGCGAAGGCCGCCGGAATCGACTGCGGCACAGCTTCCTGCCGTGTCAGAGCGGCCCGATTTCCCCATCGGTCCAGGCGTGTGTGCTCGGTTTCGTCGAGGACATCCAGCGACGACAAGCGCAATGCGGGATCGGCGGCCACGGCCGTCAACACGCGTCGCAGGCGGTCGATCAGCGTCTCGATTGTTGTCGGGTCGAACACATCGGTGCGGAACTCCACGAACCCGCGGATACCTGCGGGATCACCGGCGGCGCTGGTGCGTTCGGCCAGCGAGAACGACAGATCCATGCGTGCGGCCCCGGTGTCCACCGGCATCTGCGTGACGTCGAGATCGCCCAGCGACAGGCCGCCGGTGGACGGGTCGTCTGCGGCATCGGCAGGCAGATTCTGCCAGGCGAGCATCACCTGCACCAGCGGGTGATGGGTCAGCGACCGGGTGGGTTTGAGCCGCTCGACGACGACCTCGAAGGGCACATCCTGATGCTCGTAGGCGGCCAGGCTGCGTGTGCGGACCTGGTCCAGCACCTCGGCGACACTGGGATCTCCGGCCAGGTCCAGCCGCAGCACCAGCGTGTTCACGAAGAAGCCGACCAGTCCGTCGAGCGCCGGGTCGCGTCGTCCGGCGATCGGGAAACCCACCGCCACATCTGAACTCGCGCTCAGCTTGGACAGCAGCATCCCCAGGGCCGCCTGAATCACCATGAAGCTCGTCGCACCGTGCTCGCGCGCCACCCGGGCGACCTGACACCCCAGCTCGGCCGGCCAGTCGACGACCACGGTGGCACCCCGTTGATCAGCGACCTGCGGGTAGGGGCGATCGGTGGGCAGCGCCAGCCGCTCCGGCATCCCGGCCAGCGCCCGCTCCCAGTAGGCCAACTGCGCGGCGATCCTGCTTGCGCCGTCGGCGAGCTCACCGAACTGCGCGCGCTGCCACAGGGTGTAATCGACGTACTGCACCGGCAGTTCGGCCCAGTCGGGCGCCCTGCCCGCGCTCCGGCTTGCATACGCGATTCCCAGGTCGGCCACCAGCGGGCCGATCGACCAGCCGTCCGCGGCGATGTGGTGCACCACCGCCACCCACACGTGGTCGTCGTCGCCGATCCGGAAAAGCCGCGACCGCAGAGGGATCTCGGTGGCCAGGTCGAAGCTCTGCACCGCCGTCTCCTCGACCGCGCGTTGCCACTGATCGGCCGGCCATTCGGTGGCATCGACAGTCTGCCAACCGAAATCCGCGTTCTCGGGCTCGATCACGAGCTGTTGCGGTATTCCGTCGGGTGCGGCAAAGAGGGTGCGCAGGCTTTCGTGCCTGCCGACCACATCGGACAGCGCGGCGCCCAACATCTGGGCGTCGAGCTCACCGCGCAGCCGCAGCGCCACGGCCAGGTTGTATACCGGTGACGGGCCCTGCAGCTGGTCGACGAACCACAGTCGGCTCTGGGCGAAGGACAACGGGATCACCGTGGGCCGAACCTGAGGCACCAGTGGCTCGAGCAGACCCTCTGCCGTGCCGATACGCGGCGCCAGTTGTGCGACCGTCGGCGCTTCGAACACTGTCCGCACTGCCAGCGAAGCCCCCATACCGGAGTTGACCGCGGCGATCAGGCGCATGGCCGACAGCGAGTCCCCGCCGAGGTCGAAGAACGAGTCGTCGACGCCCACCCGTTCCACACCGAGCACCTGGGCGAAGATGCCTGCCAGCACCTCCTCAGTGAGAGTGGTTGGTGCACGGTAGTTCTCGATATCCAGATAGTCAGGTGCCGGCAGCGCGTTCCTGTCGAGTTTGCCGCTGACCGTCAATGGGATCGCCTCGATCGCCAGCACCGCTGCAGGCACCATGTAGGCCGGCAGCCGCTCGGTCAGGGTGGCTCGGACCTTGGCGGGATCGGCTGTGCCGGTGATGTAGCCCACCAGGCGAGGATCGCCGGGGCGGTCCTCGCGCGCCATCACGACGGCGTGTTCGACGCCGTCGACACTCGCCAGCACAGCCTGGACCTCACCGGGCTCGATGCGGTATCCGCGGATCTTGACCTGCTCATCGGCGCGACCCACGTACTGCAGCTGTCCGTCGGCACGCCACCGCACCAGATCCCCGGTGCGGTACATGCGTTGTCCTGCAGCACCGTACGGACAGGCCACGAATCGCGACGACGTCAAGCCGCCCCGGCCGATGTAGCCCATGCCCACTCCCCGCCCCGCGACGTAGAGCTCCCCGACGACTCCTTCGGGAACCGGACTCAGTCGGTCGTCGAGGACGAACAGAGCCACGGTCGGTGGCGGCGCACCGATGGGGACGTCCGATCCCACCGTCAGGGGAGCGCTCATCGAGGCGTACACGGTGATCTCGGTGGGACCGTAAGCATTGATCACGACCCGCCCCGGGGCCCACTGCTGCACCACCTCAGGCGGGCAGGCTTCGCCGCCGAGTAACAACGCCACGGACTCCAACCCTGCCGGGTGCAGTGCCGCCACCGCCGACGGGGTCTGGGTCAGGACATTGACTCCCTCGTCGACCATCAGGGCGTGGAACTCGTCCGGTGCTCGGACGACCTCGTCGGGCACCACCACCAGGCGACCACCGCCGAGCAGGGCAGCCCAGATCTCCCACACCGAGAAGTCGAAGGCATACGAGTGGCACTGCGTCCACACCTGTTGTTCGGGAAGCCCTTTCGGCGGTGAGTCGCCCACGTGAGCCAGGTTGCGATGGGTGAGGGCGACACCTTTGGGTGTGCCGGTGGTGCCCGACGTGTAGATCAGGTAGGCGATGTCGTCGGCTGACGGGGCAGGCGGCGCCGTGACGGGTTTTGTCCCTAGTGCCGTGGCGACCGATGGTTCGGTCACGTCGATGACAATCAGAGGATGGTCGTCGACGCGCGATCGCAAGCCCGCCGTGGTGACGACGGCGACGGGCGTCGCGTCGGTCATCATGAACGCGATGCGGGAATCCGGCAGTGCGGGATCGATCGCCAGGTACGCGGCGCCGGTCTTGAGTACTGCAAGCATGGCCACGACGGCCTGCGCGGAACGTTCCAGCAGCAGTGCCACGCAGGTGCCCGCGTTGACCCCGCGGTCGACAAGCAGATGCGCGAGTCTATTTGCGGCCTCGTCGAGTTCGCGGTAGGTCACCGAGGCGCCGTCGAAGCGGATCGCGACGGCGTCGGGTGCGGCGGCGACCAGGGCGGCGAGGCGCTGCGGGATCGACGTAGGCGACGGTTCGGGAGCGGTCAGCACCGCTCGGTTGCCAATCGCGTCGAGGCGGGCGCGCTCGACGTCGTCGAGCAGTGTCACTGACGAGAGACGCTGAGCCGGGTGAGAGGTCATCGCGACCAGCACGCGCCGCAGACGCTCGATGAGAGTCTCGATCGTTGCGGCATCGTAGACGTCGGTGCGGAACTCCACCGCTCCCCCGATCCCGGTGGGATCTCCGGCCCGGGTCCAGCGTTCGTTCAGCGAGAACGCCAGATCCACGCGGGAGGTCTCGGTGTCGAGCGGAATCTGGCTGATCTGCAAATCCCCGAGCGCCATCACGATCTGATCGCTGGCCTCCGCAGGCAGGTTGCGCCAGTCCAGCATCACCTGGACAAGCGGGTGATGGGTCAGTGACCGCGTGGGGCTGAGGCGATCGACGACCACCTCGAAGGGCACGTCCTGGTGTTCGTAGGCTGCCAGCGAACGCCGGCGCACCTGGGCGAGCACCTCGGCGACGGTGGGATCGCCGCCCAGATCGACCCGCAGCACCAAGGTGTTGACGAAGAAACCGACCAGATCGTCGAGGGCGGGGTCGCGGCGTCCGCCGATCGGGAAGCCCACCGCTACATCCGAGGTCGCACTGAGTTTCGACAACAGCACTGCCAGGGCAGCCTGGACGATCATGAAGCTGGTGGCGTTGTGTTCGCGGGCCACTCGGGCGATTTGCTGCTGCAACTCGGTGGGCCAGTGGAACACGATGCTTGCGCCGCGCTGATCAGCGACGGGCGGGTACGGCCGGTCGGTCGGCAGCTGCAGTCGTTCGGGCATCCCCGCCAGCACATCGCGCCAATAAGCCAGCTGTGCCGCGATCAGGCTGTCATCGTCGTTGAGATCGCCGAACTGGGCCCGTTGCCAGAGCGTGTAGTCGACATACTGCACCGGCAGATCGGCCCACATGGGCTCCAGCCCTGCGAGCCGGCACAGGTAGGCCACACCGAGATCCTGCACCAGAGGGCCCACGGACAGGCCGTCGGCGGCGATGTGGTGGGCCACCGCGACCACCACGTGGTCGTCGTCGCTGACCCTGAAAAGCTTTGCCTGCATCGGTATCTCGGCCGACAGATCGAACGGGTGGCGCGCGATGCCGCCGACAGCCTCGAGCAGCCGGCTTTCCGACCAGCCGGTCGCGTCGATGGTCTCCCAACCGAAATCGGCGTCCGCGGCGGGCACGACGATCTGCTGGGGTACTCCCCCCGGCGCAGAGAAACGGGTACGCAAGCTTTCGTGGCGACCGACGACATCGGCCAGCGCTGCACCCAACACGGCGACGTTGAGCTGCCCGTGCAGCCGCAGGGCCACCGGCATGTTGTACGTCGGCGAGGGACCCTGCAGCTGATCGAGGAACCACAGCCGGTTCTGTGAAAACGACAGCGGCACTACCGAGGGCCGATCCATCGGCTGCAGCGGAGCCAGGCCGTGTTCGTCTGCGCCGATGCGGGGAGCCAGCTGCGCCACAGTGGGCGACTCGAACAGCGCCCGCACCGAAAGTCCGGCGCCCAGGCCGGTGTTGACCGCCGCGACCAGGCGCATCGCCGACAGTGAGTCGCCACCGAGGTCGAAGAACGAATCGTCGACCCCGACGCGCTCCACGTCCAGGACGCGGGCGTAGATGCCGGCGAGGATCTCCTCGACGGCGGTGGCCGGGGCGCGGTAGCTGTCGGCGTCCTGGTACTCGGGCGTAGGCAGAGCCCGCCTGTCAAGCTTGCCGTTGACCGTCAGGGGCAGCGCGTCGACCACAATGATCGCTGTGGGAACCATGTACTCGGGCAGACGTTCTGCCAATGCGTCGCGTAGCGGACCGGGATCGGCGGTACCGGTGAAATAGCCGACCAGACGCTTGTCACCGGGCCTGTCCTCGCGCGCGATCACCACGGCTTGGTCGACGCCGTCGAGTTCGGCCAGCACCGCCCGGACCTCCCCCAACTCGATGCGGTACCCGCGGATCTTGACCTGTTCGTCGGCACGCCCGACATAGCGCAGCTCGCCGTCGGCGCCCCACCACACGAGATCGCCTGTGCGGTACATGCGTTCGCCGGTGCCGCCGAAAGGACACGCGACGAACCTCGACGACGAAAGTCCCGGGCGCCGCCAATAGCCCAGGCCGGCTTGCCGACCGGCTACATACAGGTCGCCGATGACGCCGGACGGCACCGGCCGCAACCACTGGTCCAACACGAAGAACGCCAGGTCAGCCAGTGGTCCGCCCACCGGGCTGACGTCGTTGGCGGCATCGTGTTCGATGATCTCCCGAAACGATGCGTGCACCGTCGTCTCGGTGGTGCCGTAGAGGTTCAGCAGTCGCGGCGATCGCGGATGGTTGTCCAGCCATGTGCGAAGGCGTTGGGGCTCAAGGGCTTCGCCGGCGAAGATCACCGCCTTCAGCTTCAGCTGCCGTCCGATTTCGGGGTTGAGCGCATCGGCGGTTTGCATCGCGTAGAAACCCGACGGTGTTTGGCTCAGCACCGTGACCTGCTCGGCGGCCAGCAGCGCGTGAAAGTCTTCCGGCGCGCGTGCCACCGACTCGGGCACGACCACCAGGCGGCCGCCATAGAGGAGCGCACCCCACATTTCGCACACCGAGACGTCGAACGCCAGCGAGTGCCACTGGGACCAGACGTGCCCCGCCAGAGCGAACTTGTCGTCCATCGCCCTGAGCAGCTGCGTCACGTTGTCGTGGGTGATCGCCACACCTTTGGGAACACCGGTGGTTCCCGAGGTGTAGATCAGGTAGGCGATATCGCCGGGTTCCGGGCCTGCTGGTGCGGTGATCGGAAAGCTCTGAGCCGCAGGTTCATCGATCTCGGGGGCGTCAAGGATGAGCAGATCCTGCTCGGGGAGCCGGCCGGCCAGCGTGGGGGTGGTGATGGCGGCGGTCGGTGCCGCGTCGCCCAGGACCAGCTGCATGCGCGCTGCCGGAGCCGACGGGTCGATCGGCACGTACGCCGCCCCGGTCTTGAGCACCGCCAGGATCGACACGATCGCTTCGGCCGACCGTGGCAGCAACAGCGCCACTCGATGGCCCGGCCCGATCCCGCTGTCGGCCAACAGGTGTGCGAAGCGGGTGGTGGAGTCGTCGAGTTCGCGGTAGCTCCAGCAACGCCCCCCGCATGTGAGCGCCTGCGAATCGGGAGTGCGCGCCACCTGCGCGGAGAACAATGACGGTATCGACACCGGAGCGGGCGCCGGGTGGGTCAGCACCGCCCGATTGCTCCACCGGTCGAGCCGCGCCTTCTCCACGGAGTCGAGCAGGTCGATGGACGACAGCGACCGGGTGGGGTCCGCTGTCATGGCCACCAGCACCGACGTGAAGCGCTCGACCAGCGTGGCGATGCTCTCGGCCGTGAACACGTCGGTGTCGTATTCGACCCGCAGTCGCAATTCGTTGCCTGGCACCGCCTGAACTGCCAGGGGGTAGTGGTTGTATTCGCGGTGTGAGAAGTCGGTGACTGTCAGACCGTCGTCACCGGACAGTTTCGCGGGGTCTACCGGATAGTTCTCGTAGACGAAGAACGTGTCGAAGAGGTGGTCCTGGCCGGTGATCCGGTGCATCTCGCTCAGTGCGAGGTGCTGATGGTCCAGCGTCGTGGTGTAGCTGCTCTGTAGCTGGCCCAGGAGGTCCGTGGTGGTCGTCGCGGCAGTGATGGTCGCCCGCACAGGAAGGGTGTTGATCAGCAAGCCCACCATCGCGTCGGCTCCGAAAACCTCGGCGGGACGTCCCGAGACGGTCGTTCCGAACGCGACGTCGTCATGGCCGGTCAGCGAAACCAACAACTGAGCCCAAGCGGCGTGCAGCACCGTACTGACGGTGGTGAGGCAGGAGCGGGCCAACTCGCTGATCGCCGCCGTAGTCTGCCCGGGAATCAGGAACGGCGCCACCTCTCGTCGACCGGGTTGCGACTGTCCCGGGGGCCCGACCAACGTCGGGGTCTCGAAGCCGGCAAGCACCTCCGCCCACGCCGCGCGGGCGGCATCGACGTCGCGGGCGGCCAGCCAGCTGACGAATCTGCGGTACGGCACGGGCGGCGGGAGGCGGCGGCCGTAGTAGCTGGCGAACAACTCCCCCAACAGAATCGGCAACGACCAGCCGTCGAGGACAATGTGGTGATCGGTCAGCACGAAGAGGTGCGTGTCGACACCGGTGCGCAGTAGCGCGGCCCGGAAGGCGGGTTGGTCGGCGAGATCGCAGACGGCGATGCGTTCCTCGGCGCACACCGATTCGATCTGTGCGGTGACGTCGATGCCGGACTCGGCGAGGTCGGCATACCGCCACGGCGCGACAGGATCGGCGGGGATGACCTGCACGGGCTCGGCGAACTGTTGTGAGAAGCGGGCGGCCAGGTTGGGGTGCCGGGTCACCACGGTCTGCACCGCGTCGCGCAACCGATCGGGGTCGAGGGGTCCGCTCAGGGTGATGTAGAGCTGTACGGCATAGACGTCGTCGCTGTCGTTCGCGGTATTGGCGAGGAACAGCAGACCCTGCTGCAAGGACGTCAGGGGCAGGACATCAGCTATCCGCATATTGCCGCTGAAGCTCGTCGATCTGCTGCTGGGTCAGGCCTACGGCGATGTCCGACGGTGTCAGCCCGCCGCCGCCGCCGTGTACATAGGCGCAGATGCCTGCCAACGCGTCGAACCACAGCCTGCTGAGCCGGGACACCTGCGCACCGTTGAGCGCCGACGACGCCCAGGTCCAGCCGGCGCGCAGACGCGGGCCGGATTCGGTGTCCACTGTGCCTGCGTTCAGTTCGAGGGTGTGTGCCAGCGGCATGGGTACCGACGCGGCGGCGTTGGTGACCGACCACCCGTCCTGGCAGATCTGCCACCCGCCACCGGAGGCCCCGGCCGTCGTGACTTCCTGGCGGCCGAGGTAGTTGAACCCGATGGCCGGATCGGCACCGTCGAGGTCGGCATCGCTGTTCAGGTAGCGCAGCGCGCCATAGTCGATCCCGTCGGGCAGTGCGCGAAGCTGCTCTTTCGCAGCCTTGATCGCCACACCCAGGCGGGCGTCTCCTGCCACCACCTGCGCCCAGGTCAACCCGCCCAAACTCAGTGACACGGGGTACTTGGCGGTGAACCAGCCGACTGTGCGCGACAGGTCGACGATGTCGCTGTCGCCGGCCAATTCCTCTGTCCGCCCGTGCCCTTCGACATCGATGCAGATCGGTGTGGCCGCCGAGTCCATCGCGGCAAGCGGACCGAAGAACTCCGCGCACGCCAGACCGAAAGCGATCAGCAGCATCTCGTGGATTCCGGTGTGGAACGCCGCCGGAACCTCACCGAGCAACATCCGCGTCGTGTCGACCTCCAGATCCACGGACAGACGGCCTGCGGTCTCGTAGGTGTCCACTTCGGCGCTCACCGGGGGCAGGACGGCAGGCGTCGCCGTGATCTGGCGCCAGATGTCGGCCTGATCGACGACGTCGGCGCGATGGGCGTGCGCGGTCAGCAGCCTCGCCCACCTGGCGAACGACGTTCCGGGCTGCGGCAGCGTGACCTGTTGGCCGGTGCACCGCTGAGCCCACGCGAGATTGAGATCCTCCAGCAGGATTCGCCACGACACCCCGTCGACAGCGAGGTGGTGCGCGATCACCACGAGTTGCCCGGTGGGCGCCACCCAGACCGCGCTGATCATCTCGCCCGCCGCCGGATTCAGCCGGGCGCGAGCTGCGACGACCGCCTGATCGGTGAGTGAATCGACGGTGTGTACGCGGGAACGGGCGTCGACGGCGCCGGCTTCGGGCACCGTCAGCAACCAGCCCTCTGCGTCGTCGTCGCGAACCCGAAGGCGCAGCATGTCGTGTCGGTCCACCAGGGCCTGGAGGAGGGCCACCACATCGGACTCGGTGACCCCGGCCGGCGCTTGCAGCACCACTGTCTGGTTGAAGTGCTCCACCGGACCCTTGACATGTTCGAGCCAGCGGATGATCGGGGTGGCCGACACCGGACCGACGCCGTCGTCAGCGATGTCGAGGTCGGCGTCGGCGACGCGGGCCACCCGAGCCAGCCGGGCGACGGTCTGCTCGGCGAAAACATCACGGGGACGGCACAACACGCCCGCCGCGCGTGCCCGCGCCACGACTTGCATCGACAGGATGCTGTCGCCGCCCAGTTCGAAGAACGACTCGTCGACCCCGACCTGTTGCAGGCCCAACACCTGGGCGTAGATGCCGGCGAGGATCTCTTCCACCGCATCGGCGGGAGCCTGGTAGCGGTCCAGATCCTGGTATTCGGGTGCCGGCAGGGCGCGCGTGTCGAGTTTCCCGTTGACGGTCAACGGGATCGAGTCGATCACCACTACCGCCGAGGGCACCATGTAGGACGGCAATCGTTCGGCCAGGGCTATCCGTACAGATGCGGGATCGGCCGTCCCCGTGAAGTATCCGACCAGGCGCTTGTCTCCGGGGCGGTCCTCCCGCGCGATGACCTCGGCCTGCTCGACGCCGTCGAGAGCGGCCAGCGCGGCCTGGATTTCGCCGAGTTCGATGCGGTAGCCGCGGATCTTGACCTGTTCGTCGGCGCGGCCGACGTAGCGCAACTGGCCGTCGGGCCCCCAGGCCATCACATCTCCGGTGCGGTACATCCGCTCACCGGAGCGGCCGAACGGGCACGCCACGAAGCGCGTCGAGCTCAGGCCGGACCGTCCGACATACCCTTCGGCCAAACCGGCTCCCACGACGTACAACTCGCCGACCACACCGGCGGGCACGGGTTTCAGCCATTCGTCGAGCACGAAGAACCCGAGATGGCCCAAGGGCACCCCGATGGGGCTGACCGTGCTCCCGACGTCACCGGCGAGGACTTCCCGGAAGGAGGCGTGGACGGTCGTCTCGGTGATGCCGTACATGTTGATCAGGCGCGGCGAAACCGGATGGGTCGTCAGCCACGACGACAGACGGTGCGGTTCGAGCGCTTCGCCTCCGAAGACGACGAACTCGAGGGAAAGCTGCCGGCCCAGCTCAGGGGCGAGTGCGTCGGCAGCCTGCAGCGCGTAGAACGCCGACGGGGTCTGGCTGAGCACCGTGACCTTCTCGGCGACCAGCAGGGCGTGGAAGTCCTCAGGGGAGCGGACCACTGCGTCGGGCACGACGACGACCCGGCCGCCGTAGAGCAGTCCGCCCCAGATCTCCCACACCGAGAAGTCGAATGCCAGCGAGTGGCATTGCGACCACACCTGCCCGGCCAGACCCATGTCGGCGTCGAGCGTTTTCAGCAGCCGATGCACGTTGCGGTGCGGGATGGCCACGCCCTTTGGCGTTCCGGTGGTGCCGGAGGTGTAGATGATGTAGGCGATCTGGTCGGGATCCGAATCGGGCAGCGCCGCATGGGTTTCCGGGTCGGCGACAGCACCGATGTCGAGCACGACGCGTTGCCGGCCGTCGAGTTGGTCGGCGAGGTCAGCCGTGGTGATCACCGCGGTGGGCGCGGCGTCGGCCAGGACGTAATCTCGACGCGTCGCGGGTACCGCCGGATCGATCGGCACATAGGTCGCCCCGGTCTTGGTGACCGCCACCATCGCGACGATCGCGTCCGACGATCGAGGGATCAGCAGTACCACCCGCTGCCCCGGGCCCACCCCGTGGCCCGCCAGTGTCAGCGCGACCCTGGTAGCCGCCGCATCGAGCTCTCGATACGTCAGTGAGCGATCCGCGAACGTCACCGCCACGGCGTCGGGCGTGCGTGCCACCTGCGCGGCGAACAACGCGGCGATCGATGCAGACGGGCCCGTGGGCGCGGTCAGGGCGGGGAGGTTGCCCCACCGTTGCACCTCCGCGAGTTCGCGCTCGTCGAGTACGTCGATGGACGACATCCGACGGCCCGGATCGGCGGCCATCGCCACCAGCACCCGTTCCAACCGTCTCGCCAGGTCGGCGACGTTGGAGTTGGCGAACAGCTGACCCGCCCCCAGAGTGCTGAGGAACAGTTCGTCGCCGGTGCCCGAGAAGATCAGGCCGAAGCCGCCTACGAAGCCGGAGTTCGTCATCGACGCCGTGGCGGTGACACCTCCGAAATCCAACGTGAACGCGTGCGGGAGGAAGTCGATCACCACCCGGTCGGTGCGTTGCTCGGCGCCGCCGGTTTTGCGCTCCAGAGCGTGCACGGGAAAGCGCTGATGCTGCAACGCTTCCCGAATCCGGGTGTCCACATGCGCGCAGAAGGCCGCGACGGTCGAGGCGGCCGAAACGTTCAGCACCAGAGGTGCGACACCTGCGACCATCGCCGGCAGCGTCTTCGTCTCGGCCTTCACGCGTCTGCTGACCGGGAAGTCGAGCACCACGTCGGTGCCATCTCCGCTCTGCCCCCGCAGCATGACCGCGCATGCGGCGGTGATCACCGATGCGCGTGGCATGTTCCACACGTGCGCGAGTTCCTGCACCCGGCGAAGGACGCCCGGGTCCAGTTGCACCGGCGTCGAGAGTTCGTTCGGGTCGCGGTCTTGAGGAACCTGCGCCAGACGGTTCTTCGGTGCCGCCTCAGCGGGAAGGTTGCGGGTCCAGTATTCGCGGTCGTCCCGATAGTCCTGGGACGCCTCGTATTCGGCTTCAGAGTCGACCAAGTCCTGCAGCGAGCCGAAGAACGCGGGCGGAATGGGTTCGCCGGCAACGAGTGCCGAATAGACCGAGGCGATCCTGTTGCCGATCAGCCCGAGGCCCGCGCCGTCGGTGACGATATGGTGGAAGCATCCGAACAGCGAGTACTCGTCGAAACCCGTTTCGAAGAGCGCGAATCGGAAGAGAGGTCCGTCAAAGGCCATGGGCGTGCGCTGCATCGACAGCGCCATCGCCTGCGCCGCTCCCACAGGGTCCGATTCGTCGCTGACGTCATGGAACTCGAGCTCGACATCCGGATAGTCGACTGCCGTCTGATAGACGCGGCCGTCCACTTCGGTGATGGCAACCCTCACGGTCTCCGCCTCGCGGATCACGCGGCTGATCGTCCATTCGAGGGCGTCGCGTTCGACGGCGCCTTCGATTCTCACCAGGAGACCGAACTGCCACTCCGCACCGAAGTGGCCCATCTCCTGCTCAAGCCAGATGTCCAGCTGTGCGCGCGTCAGTGGAAATGCGCGGTCACCAAGCTCCATCGAACTCCTCGACCTCTACGCTCTACCCCCGCCCGCTGCCAACCTCTCGCGCAGACTCTTCGGCCGGATGTCGGCCCAGTTCTGCTCGATGAAGTCCAGGCATTCGGCGCGGCCCGCTTCGCCGTAAACCATCCGCCAGCCGGCAGGAACGTCGGCGAACGCCGGCCACAGGCTGTGTTGCTCCTCGTCGTTGACCAGGACGAAGAAGCTGCCCTTGTCGTCGTCGAACGGATTGGTGCTCACGGGTCTCCAGGATCTTTATTGACGTACCTGTAACAGTTGCTAAACCTTACGTGCTGCTGTGACCTCTGTCACTGGGTGTGACCCTTGTCACCTGCGTGCAGACTTCGTCGCCCGGCCTTCAGCTATTCGTCAATGGAAATGTCAACTACCGCACAAGTCGGTATCAGGCGTTGCGGCGATAAACGACATCAGTACGACTGGCTGCGCCTTTACAACGCTGGTTACGATACCGACGGTAGCGGAGATCGGGGCGGAAAATGACGATACCGATGATTTTCGGCGTGTCGAGCTAACTTGCCCGTGCGGGTGTTGCGGGTGCTGTGGTGCGATCAGCTTATGCGCTGCACGCGAGCCAGATCTTCCAGCAGATCAGCCGCATGAGCTGCACTTATGTCCGGATCTGTGATGCGAGTGGCCAGCTCGCGGGCCCTCGCGGTGTACCGCGGATCAAGGATGGTCCGCAGGTCCGAAAGCAGCGTTGCCTCGTCAGCCGTCGAGAAGCGACGTGCGGTGCCCACCTTCAGCCGCTTGATCGCGGCGCCGTAGATCGCATGCACCATGTCCCAATAGAGAATCAGTTGCGGCACGCCCGCGCGCATTCCGATCGGCGTCGTGCTCGAGCCGCCGTGGTGAACGAGTGCGCGGCATTTGGGGAATATCGCCGGATAATTCAGGGTCCCGACCACTTTCACATGGTCGCCGACGGGAACTTTGCTGAAGTCGGTCCCTGCCGCACCGATCAAAGCTCGCTCGCCGAGCTGCTCGCACGCTGCGCTGATCATCGCGATGGTCTCGGCGGGTGATTCCACAGGGATACTGCCGAACCCGAAGTAGATGGGGGCAGAACCCGCCTCGATCCACTCCACCACCTCGTCGTCGGTGTCCGTCGCCAGTCCGAGCGTCAGCGTTCCGACGAACGGCCGCTGCGTCGTCCACCGCGACCATTCCATCGCGAGGCCGGGAAAGCACGCCTCGTCGTAGGCCTGAACCTCGAGCGACCCGCGTTCGGTGATGCGCCGCGGAGCCGATCCGGTGGAAGCGGGCAGTCCCAGTTCGCGGCGCTGTGTGTCCTCGACCTTCTTCGTCACCCGCCACGACAGCCACCAGAACGCGCGCACCGCGGCCCGACTCAGCCGTGCCGGCAGGATCGTCAGCACCACGCCGTTGGGCCGCAGCGGGAAATAGTGCAGCGTCGCCAACGGAATCCCGTAGTGCTCAGCCACATTGGCGGCGGCGTCTTCGAAGTTGATGCCGGTGAAAATCAGGTCCGCGCCATCTGCCAGCGACACCAGCGTCGAACTCATCTGTTGCCAGCCCTCAAGGAGTGGGCCCGCGATCTCGACCCTGGACCGCAGCATCTGCCGCAGCCTCCACGGGGTGCGGAAGAAGCACGTCCAGAAATCGCGGTGCGAATCCAGGATCGACTGCGAGTTCGGGCCGAACCCGATGGCGGGAATCCCCGCCCGCTCGGTGAAGCCGACCAGGTCGGGCGGCACGGCCATGCACACGTCATGCCCACGCCGCACCAACTCGCGACCGACGGCCGCGGACGGCTCGATGTCGCCTCGACTCCCCCACGTTGCCAACACAATCTTCACCGCGGAACGCTCCGATGTACCTAGCTCGTGGCCACACCCGCAGCGAGGAACTCATCGACGTAGCGCGGCGGTTGCAAATTGAGCAGCCGCTTGCGGTCGGCTTTGAGGTCCGCGTAGGTCAGTGCCCCGACCTGTTCGGGCGAATACGGCAGCGTCGTCCGGGGAGTTCCCTTGCGGACGAAGCCGACCCCCTGGTCGCACTTGAGTACGCCGACCAGCAGGTCGTGGCGCGTGCTGCGCAGATGGACGATTGCCTTCCATACGTCGCCGTTCCAGATTCCGACGACCAGCGGTCCTTTCTGCTGGGCGATGAAGTCGTCCCACGATTCGGCGCGGCGGCCCGCCAGTTCGAAGGCGGGGTTGCAGTCGTGCAGGAAGATGACGCCGTCGTCGCGGAGGTATCGCACCGTGTACTCGACGTCGCGGACGACCTGCTCGTAGGTGTGCAGACCGTCGATCAGCGCGACGTCGATGGGGTGCTTCTCGAGGAATGCCGACTCGTTCTCGAAGAAGGCGTCGCTGGTGGTTTCGAAATAGTGGGTGGCGCGCGCCTTCGCGTCGGCAAGTGCGCGGGTGCGCTCGGAAAGTCGGAACGCCGGGTCGACCGCGATCTTCACGTCCGCGCTTATCTTCTGGAACGCCTGTCCGCGGGACACGCCGACTTCCAGGTAGACGGGGTTGGCTCGCCCTTCGAGTGCCCTTTGCACCGCCCTGATCCGGTTCATCCCCGGAAGGGCGTCCGCCAACATCACCAACCCGTTGTTGATATTCACGCCGACGATCCTGCCCAATAATTGACGATACTGTTCATAAAATGCCCAACTCGCCGAACGGTGGGGTGCTGTGGCTCGGTGAATGGAGTGTCATGTATTCGTTCCACGGCGCGGCCGACTCCGTAGCGACTGTCGAACAGATCCACGAGGCGTTCGCGCGCGAAGACTATTGGCGCGCTCGCCTCGCGGCCGGTGATGTCCCGACGACCCTGGACTCCCTGGTCGTTCGTGCCGACGGCACGGTGGCGGTACAGGTCACGCAGCATCTCGGACGCCGGCTTCTGCCCGGGATGGTCGCGAAGCTGGTGCCCGGTGACCTGACGATGGAGTGCTCCGAGACCTGGGCGCTCAACGGTGACGGTCGGGTGTGCGGGCAGGTTGGCGTCGTCGTATCCGGTGGGTTGGGATCATGCAGCGCTGCTGCGTGGCTGACGCGTACCGGCGACGGATCGCGTCTGGGCTACGACGGCAAGGTGCACGTCAAGATTCCGTTCGTGGGCGGTGGTCTTGAGAAGTCCATCGGCACCGATCTCGCCGAGAACCTGCCATCGGTATTGGAGTTCACCACGACATGGATTGCCGACCACCCCTGATGATCACCCGGCATCCCTGGTGCGGGCGAGCTTGCCGAGCCCGGTGATCTCCAGGCTGACCGATTTCCGTTGCCCCGCAGCGCCGAGCATGAATGCGATGTCCCCCCACGGCGCCCCCAGCCAGAATCGCCAAAACCGCTTGCCGAAGAATGTCCACGCGTAACGGCCGTCGCCCAGCGTCCAATACCCGGCGATGAGAATGAGGTAGTACGACAGTCGCTTCCACCGCGATGTGACCATCTCGACGTTCATCTCCCAAACCTCGAGACCCCATGCCCGGTAGTGCCACTGCAGGTCGTACTTTTCCTGGAATTCGTAGAAGGCCCGCAATTCGCCGTTGGTGACCAGGTATTCGTCGAAGACGAGAATGGACCCCTCGACAAAGTGGTCCTTGCATGTCTCCAGCGCGTGCCGGCAGCTTTCGTAGGTGTCGAGGTCCATGTGGAAAAGTGAGATCGGTGCGGCGGGCCGAGCTGCCAGGAAAGGTGCCAACGTCTCGTAGGTCATCCCCTTGATGAACTCCACGTCGCGCCCCAGCGCCGGAGGAATCCCGTCCTCCAACGTCACCCCGGTGTCCCGGATGAATCGTTTGGCGAGCGGCTCGGACAATGAGAACGTTCCGCGTTCGATGACGACCTGATCGTCGATCGCCCAGTCCTCGACGAGGCCCTCGAAAGTGTCGAAGCCGTAGACCTTTCGACCGCTGGCTTCTGCGGTCAGGCGGGTCGACCACCCGATCCAGACGCCGAGATCGAGAAGCAGTTCGTCTGAGTTCTCACGGCGCGGCGCCAGACGCGAAGCCTCCCACAACAACGTGTGATCCGAGATCTTGCACCGGCGAAGGTCTGCCAGCGATCGGCGGATGAACGCCTGATATCCCTCGTCGTAGACGCCGATGTCGCGGGAGTACAGGTTCGGGATGTAGCGATCCCGCCCGCGATACACCCACCGCGCGCAGACGAGAAGGGCGAACGCCGCGGCGATCACCGCAATGAGCATCGGTGCGAGGAAGCACGCTGCTGCCACGGCGAGTCCGGCCAGAGCGAGGATCGATCTCCAGACACGATGCAATGTCGTCCGGTCCACGGCGCGCCCGCCGGTGCGATCCGCGGACTGCCTGTCGACTACATCCACCCGCCACCTCCAGCTTCTCGGCTAGCCACACTAGGTCCTCGAACGCCCTGTGCCGCCCTGATCCCGAATCTCCTCCATTAAAAACTGACGGATGTGATAATTCCTCGACTCCACGACCGGATCCTCTGACGAAGCGGGTGACCTTGCGCCAGGCCGATAGCGTCACGCCCGCTGAACCACTGCAGGCTCCGCGCTCGGCGCACTGGGAATTCAGGGGCGATATCGAGGGTCTGCGCGCCATCGCCGTGCTGGCAGTCGTGCTCTTTCACGCCGAGATGCCGGGCATCAGCGGTGGTTTTGTCGGAGTCGACGTGTTCTTCGTCATCTCAGGATTTTTGATCACGGGTTTGCTGTGGCGTGAAGAGACGACGACCGGCACCGTGAAACTGAGCGGCTTCTACGGGGCGCGGGCGCGTCGTCTGCTGCCGGCGTCAGCGGCTGTCGGCGTGGTCACCATGATCGGCGCGGCAATTCTGTTGCCCGCGTTGCAGGCACGCCCCGCCATGGGGGACGGCATCGCCAGCGCGCTGTACGTCAGCAACTACTGGTTCATCCTGCGGGGTGTCGACTACTTCGCCAGCAACCTGCCGCCGTCGCCATTCCAGCACTACTGGTCCCTCGGTGTTGAGGAACAGTTCTATCTGGTGTGGGCGCCGATGATCCTGAGCGTGGCGTGGTGGGTCCGGCGGAAGCGAAGGCGGTCGACCGACCATCACTTGCCATCCCCCCGATTGTTCGTGACAGTCCTTGCTCTGGTGGCAATCTCGTCGTTCCTGCTGTCGTTCGTGGCCACCTACGTGGTGCCCGCCGTCGCGTACTTCTCACTGCCCACCCGGGCGTGGCAACTGGCGCTCGGGGGGCTGGTGGCGCTGACCGCCGCGCACTGGCGTCGACTGCCGCCTCGCGCTGCCGCGGTCACCGGGTGGACCGGCCTCGGGTTGATCCTGTCGGCATGTCTGTGGTTAACCCCCGAAACGCTTTACCCCGGCACTGCCGCCGTGTTGCCGACCCTGGGTGCGGTACTGGTCATCGGCGCGGGATGCGCTGCGGCTTCGCGTGGGTGCGGTCGCGCTCTCGCTGTGTCGCCGATGCGCGCAATCGGCCGGGTCTCCTATTCGTGGTACCTCTGGCACTGGCCGGTGCTGGTATTCGCCCCACTGATCGTCGGGCATTCGCTGGGATTGGCGGGCAGGCTCGCCGCTGCCCTGGTGTCGCTGGGGCTGGCGGTGCTGACCCTGCGGTACATCGAGAACCCTCTGCGATTCGCCCCGGCGATCCGTAACTCCGGGTGGCGCAGTCTGGGGCTCGGCGCCGTCGCGACCGCGACAGCAGTCTGTGTGGGCGCTGCGCTGCTCGCGATCGTGCCGACGCCGGTCGGACGTGGCGTACCCGCGTCGCCCTTGACCGTTGCCGTCGCGCCTGTGCCGGCGGGTTCAGATGTCGGCGCCTACGATGCGGCGGTCCGACAGGCATTCGGTGACGTGCTGGCCGCAGTCGCGGCATCAGCGGATCTGAGAGACGTCCCGTCGAACCTGGATCCTTCGCTGGCCGAAGCCCCCGGTGAGTCGAATGCCGTCCTGTTCGGCGGGTGTCTGCGCACGCCCTTCCAAAGTGGCCAGCCGGAGTGCGCAGCCGGTGATACCGCATCGGCGACCACCGTGGCGCTGGTCGGTGACTCACACGCCGCGATGTGGAATCCGGCCTTCCGCAGGGTCGCCGAGGAACGCCGATGGCGGCTGATAACGATGGCCAAGGGTGCCTGCCCGTTGATGGACCTGCCCATCGTCAATCCCCTACGGCGGCTACTGCAACTCGTCCAACACTGCGAACAGTGGCGCGTCGAGATCATGCAGCGGCTACGCGCCGAACGCCCACAGCTGATCGTGCTCAGCTCCTGGCGGGGATACGGGGCCGAGGAGTCACTCACCGGATTTCGCGCTTACGACGCTGTCTGGTTGCAGAGCCTGACGCGCCTGGTGCAACAGTTGCGCAGCACCGGCGCTGACGTGCTCGTACTCGGCCCTGTGCCGAATCCGCAAGTGTCGGTGCCGATTTGCCTGTCCGGTCACCTCGACGACGTCGCAGCCTGCTCGCCGGACAGATCGGTGGCGGTGGACGCCAGCGGCATCGCCGCAGAGGCCGCCGCGACGGAGTCGGCAGGCGGGCACTACGTCGATGTCACCGACCTGTTCTGCACCGACCGGCGCTGCCCGGTCATCATCGGCAACACGCTCGTCTATTTCGACAGCTATCACCTGACGATCGAGTACTCCGAGCTGTTGGCGCCGGTCGCCGGGGCTCTGGCCGACCGGGTGATGGCGCACGGCTGATGGAATACACGAACAGGAGGGTCAGCTGTTGAGCACATCCGTTCTCCTTACCGGTGGGGCGGGATTCATCGGATCCGCACTTGCGCGCCGACTTGTCCACGCCGGCTACGACGTTGCTGTGATGGATGTTCTGCACCCGCAGGTGCACGGGATGAACACCGCGATCGACCTGGCGCCGGCGGTACGGCTGTTCACTGGCGACGTTACCCACGCTGCCGACTGGGACGCAGTGCTGCGCCTGTACCGACCCGACCAGATCGTCCACTTGGCCGCAGAAACCGGTACAGCGCAGTCGCTTTCGGAAGCGACTCGCCATGGATCGGTCAATGTCGTCGGGACGACACAGCTTCTCGATGCGTTGAGCCGCGCCGGGCACGTTCCAGAACAACTCGTCGTGGCCTCGTCCAGGGCCGTCTACGGAGAGGGCGCGTGGCAAGCTGGCGCACAGATCTTCTATCCGGCACCACGAAGCCACGCACAACTCGTGGCGGGCATCTGGGATCCTCAGGGTCCGAACGGTGATACCGCGCTGCCGCTTCCGAGCTCAGCGGGCCGGACAGAACCGCGGCCCACCAACATCTACGCGGCGACCAAACTCGCCCAGGAACACATCCTGGCCGCGTGGACGGCCGCTCATGACAGCAACCTCAGCGTCTTGCGGCTGCAGAACGTGTTCGGACCGGGGCAATCGCTGACGAACTCCTACACGGGCATCGTCGCGCTATTTGCCAGGTTGTCGCTCGAGCGGCAGGCATTGGAGGTCTACGAGGACGGCCGGATTCTGCGCGACTTCGTCTTCATCGAGGATGTTGTGGAGGCGTTGTTCGCCGCGATAAGACGTCCTGCGACGGGATCGCGCAGCGTCGACATCGGCTCAGGCGTCCCGACCACCATCCATCAGCTGGCCCGCATGACCGCGACGATCTGCGGTGCTCCCGAGCCCGTCGTCGTCGGCAAGTTCCGCGACGGCGACGTCCGCGCCGCCCGCTGTGAAATCGGATGCGCCACCAAAGAGCTTGACTGGCAGCCTAAGTGGCAGCTCGAGGACGGCCTGGACGCACTTGTCACGTGGATCGGTGGTCAGCACTGAATCAGACGACCTTGGCGCCTCGTACGTAGGTCTCGGCCAGTCCGGCGGTGATTGCCACGCTGTCTGCAGGGCTGGTCATGCGCGTAGCGAGTTCGGACGCACGTGCGACGATGTTCGGCGCGAGAATCGCGCGCAGGTCGGCCACCAGCGTCTTCGCGGTCGTGGTGGAAAACCGCCGTCCGGTACCTACTTTCAGACGCCTCAACCGGGCGGCCCACAGCGACTGGTCGGGAAGCGTCCACAGAATCAGTCCGGGAACCCCGGCACGCATTACGGCATTCGTGGTGCCGGATCCACCGTGGTGCACCACCGCCTTGCATCGGGGGAAGATCGCGGCGTAGTTCGCCTGGCCGACGATCATGACGTGATCCGACGGTTGTGCGCGGCTGAAGTCGGACCCCGCGGCGCACACCAGCGCTCGCTCACCCAATTGTGCGCAGGCCGAACTGATCATCGCGAGCGTGTCGGCGGCCGATTCCACGCCCACGCTGCCGAATCCGAAGCAGATCGGCGGCGACCCCTCAGCGATCCACGCCGCGACGTCGTCGTCGGCATCCGTCGGCAAGGCCATCGTCAGCGCACCGACGAAAGGCCTCTTGGGCGGAATCTGTTGGTTCCAGTGCGCCCACTCGGCTGCCAGCCCCGGGAAACAGGCTTCGTCGTATGCCTGGATCTCCAATGAGCCACGGTCGGCGATGCGCATCGGCCATGGCATGGTCGCCTTCGGCAACCCGAGTTCGCGCCGCTGCGCGTCATCGTCGGCTTTCCGCCGGCCCCGCCAGGACATCCATTCGAAGAATGTCATCGTCGCGCGTGCCCACCTCGTCGGCATGTACCGCACCAGTTGGCCGTTGGCGCGCATCGGGAAGTGGAACAGAGTGGCCAACGGAATGTCTCGATGTTCGGCGACGTTGGCGGCAACATCTTCGAAGTTCATGCCGGTCATGAGCACATCGGCCCCGTCGGTCAGCGCCATCAGCGTCGCGCCGACCTGATCCCGGTATTCACTGAGGGGGTCGGAGACCTCGCGAAGCAGCCGCCTCAGCGTTCTGATCCGCCAGGGGGTGCTGTAGAAGGTTGCCCAATAGTCGCGATGCGGGTCGAGGATCGTCGCCAGTTCCGGACCGTAGCCGACCGCTTCGATCCCGGCCGTCTCGGCGAACGCGACCATTTCAGGTGCAGCCGCCAAGCGGACATCGTGGCCATTCCGCGCAAGTTCGCGGCCGAGGGCGACGAAGGGTTCGATCTCGCCGCGGGTCCCCCAGTTTGCCAGTGCGAACTTCATCGAATTTCCACTCCGGTACGGCCTTCAGCACCTCTACCGGTCAGTCGAGGTACCACGGATTGGTCCGCGCCCACTCGATGGTGCGGCGGATTCCTTCCTCGACGTCGACCTCCAACCGCCATCCGAGCTCCCGTTGTGCCTTTGTCGAATCCGGGATGCGTCGCGGGATGTCTTCGTATCGGCGCCCGAACCGCTCCGCGGTGTCGACCGCCTCGGCGCTGGACACTGCATCGACACTGGCGATCTTGATGGCGAGGTCAATTGCGTCGCGCATGGAAGTCTCGGTCATGCTTCCGATGTTGAAGGCTTCACCGATCGCCGAGTCGTGCTCGGCGGCAAGGAGAGTACCGGCTATCGCATCGTCTACATAGGTGAAGCATCGGGTCTGCTCCCCCGAGTCGTACAGCAGTGGTGCCTTTCCGTTGAGGATCCGGTGCACGGTCTGTGAGATGACGAAGATCGGGTTCTGCCGCGGGCCGTAGACGTTGAAATAGCGCCCCACGGTCACCGGAAGTCCATGAGCGGCGTGCATCGCGAACACCAGATGCTCGGCCATCCCCTTGCTGGTGCTGTAACTCCACCGGGCGGTTTTCGTCGAGCCCAGTACCCGATCGTCGTCTTCGGCGAACGGCGGATTGGGATTCTTGCCGAAAACCTCAGAGGTGCTGGCGAACACCACCCGGATGCCGTGACGATGGCTCAGATCGAGGACGTTGCGGGTGCCGATCACGTTGACGTCGAGAACTCTGAGCGGGTCGGACATGTAGTTCTCGACCCCGACGACCGCAGCGAGATGAAATACCGTGTCGACGTCCCGCGTCAGCGCTGCGGTGAGGGCGTCGATGTCGGTGACATCGCCTGCTACGAAACGAAAGTTGGGCCGACGGTCGAAGTCGATGCTCGTGTCGCGGGTATTCTTCGCGACGTCGAAGACGGTGACATCATCGCCGCGGTCCAGCAACGCGGACACCAGGTGCGAGCCGATAAAGCCGTAACCGCCCGTCACGACGACGTTGGACATCTAGCGGCCGATCCCCTTGTAGACGAAACCCGCAGCCCGAGCGGCAGCCGGATCGAAGCTGTTCCGTCCGTCGAGGAACACGCAACCGGTGGCCGTCAGTTCGGCGAGGCGGGTCAGCGGTACCTTGTGAAACTCTCTGTGGCCGGCCAGGACAACCAACGCGTCGGCATCTTTGACCGCGGACTCGATGTCGGGACTCAACGGAATGCTGGTCACCGTGTGTGCCTCCTCCTCGGCCACCCACGGGTCATGTACCGACAGTTGGCAACCGGACTCTTCCAGCAGGGAGACGACGTACTTGGTGGGCGTGAGGCGGCAGTCGCCGGTGTTGTTCTTGAAGGCGATGCCCAGCACGGCGATCCGGCTCGCCTCGATGGTCTTACCCTGATCGGCAAGCAGTTTGGTGAGGAGCCCGTAGGTGTAGGAGGGCATCGTGTCGTTGACTGTGCGCGACGTTCGGGGAATCGACAACGTGAGGCCGACGGACTCCCCCAGGTGATTCACGAACCATGGATCCTTCGTCAGGCAGTAGCCGCCGACGCCCATGCTGGGGCGCAGAATATTGACAGGATTCCCGCCCTTGGGCATCGTGTTCGCCGCTTCGATCACCTGCAGAGCATCCATGCCGAGTTGATCGCACAGCTTCGCGAGCTCGTTGGCCATCGCGACGTTGAGGTCCACCCACAGGTTGTCTGCGAGCTTGACCATCTCGGCGGTCCGCGGATCGTCGACGATGACGGAGTCCACGCCCAGGGTCTGACGCCACAGAGTCGCGCAGGCGCGTGCGCTGCGCTCGTCGACCGCGCCGACCACCACGGGTATCGATGTCAGCTCGTGGATGGCCTGACCTTCGGCCAGGCGCTCTGGGCAGAACGCGAGCCCGAAATCTATTCCAGCCTTCAACCCGGAGGCTTGCTCCAGAATGGGACGCACGAGGGTTTCGGTGGTGTCGGGCGGCACCGTGCTCTTGAGGATGATGACGTGGCCGGGCCGAAGATGCTCCCCGATGGCCTGCGCGGCGGCCTTGATGTCGTCGACGATGGGCTCGTAATCCGGCCCCAGCGGGGTGCCGACGTTGACGATCACGAAGTCGTTCTCGGCAACGGCGCTGAAATCCGTGGTCGCGCGCAGTCTCCCGTTGCGCACGCTGTGCGCGACGAGATCGCTGAGGCCAGGCTCTGCCACAGCGGTCTTGCCCTGGTTGATGTCGTCGACGACGCTCTGCCTGACGTCGATTCCTGTCACCGGCCAGCCGCGGTCGGCGAGCACCGCGCCGATCACGGTGCCGATGTAGCCGAAGCCGACCACGGCGATCCCCGACCGCATCCCGCGCACGAGTAGGTCGATCTCGGCGTCGCTACTTCCGAATGCGCCTTGAGCCATCGCGGTATTAAGCCCTTTCCGTCCCCCGTGCACGTGCGGCGATGAAAGCAAGGGCCTCCAGTCCTGGCTAACGGCGGCAGTCTAACTAACGCTTGCGTCAATCTGTCGGGTTTCAGTGGAAAGGCCTGCCTGCCGGGCCCGATCGAGCACGTCCTGGCGCTTCATCGCTGTGCAGCGACGGCCGCGGGTCGCGCGCTCGCGAGCGAAACTCGCAGGCCGCGTCGGGTAGGGCAACTCTTGCTGGGTCTGCCATCCAGGATGGTCTCAGTTGCGAATGAGGAATCCATTGGGTGCAAATGTGAAGCCGAACTTGTTCTCTCTTTGACGATCGTGGGTGTAGTCGTTCGGGAACTCCGCTGTGTATGCGTCGATTGCTTCGAACGGGCCCGGTCCCCATCCGGGTAGGTTGGGATGTCCGTTGAGCATCGAGTCTTCGACCACCAGGTAGTCGCCCTCGGATAGCAGCGGGCGCAGCAGTTTCATTTCGGCCAGCACGTGGTCCTTGGAGTGATCGCTATCCAGGATGGCGAAGATCTTGCCGGGCAACTGCGCTTGGAGGAGCCTGATCTGCTCGGCGACGGCCGGGACGGTCGACCTTGACTCGACAAACACCACGTCCGGATCGCGCTGCGCTCTGGGATCCAGAGGTATGTGGGTGATGTCCACCGAGAGCACCTTGAACGGCGCACCGATCGACCTCATGATGCTGGCGAAGAACACCGCGGAACCACCCTGGTTCGTGCCGAACTCAATGACCAGGGACGGTCTCAGTTCGACGAGAATTTCCTGGTAATTCCACATGTCAGAGACCGATTTCCAGGTCTCGATCCCCATCCAGGTGGTTCTCTTCCACACGTGGGTGTTGTAGTACCACTTGTGGTACTCCTCGGTCTCGGTGCCTGTGGCCTGGTAGAGAAATGGGGCCAGGACACCGCTGGCGAGTCGCCTCCCCAGGCCGGACGGCGTGGGTCGCTGTTCGATCAAGCCCGCGGCGATTCGTAGCAGCGAGTTCCTGTCCACCCGGTTCTTGTTCGCGAGGGGGGCATCGTCCACCGCCTCGGTGTAACCGACCCCCGCCGCGGGTCCGGGCTGCGCGCGCTTGGCGTCTTCGTCTACCGGCACGGACGCAGGCTAACAAGGCCGCGGACTACTTGTTACGTAAACGTCAATTAACTCGTCGGGTCTGTGGATCGAGAGAACAGCTGCTTTCGCAGTGGCGATTCCGGCTTGCAGACCGCCCCATGTCGATCCGAACGCCTCGATGGGCAACGGATCTCGCGCGGACGTCACCGTCTATACGACGCTCCTTCGCAGCGCGAATTCTTCGACCCGATCGGCGGCGGCGGCGACGCTTTCCGCGGGCGTGGTCATCTGTGGTGCGAGCTCGCACGCGCGCTTGGCGTACTCCGGCGCGAGGATCCGCCGCAGGTCCTCGACCAGAGTCTTCTCCGTCGTTGTCGAGAAGCGGCGTCCTGTGCCCACCTTCAGCCGCTTGAGCTGGGCGGCGAAGAACGGTTGATCGGGCAGCGTCCACAGGACCAGTTGCGGGACTCCCGCCCGCAGGCATGCGGCCAGTGTGCCCGCACCGCCGTGGTGCACAACCGCGCGGCACTTCGGAAAAATCGTCGCGTAATTCACCTGGCCCACCACCTTGAGGTGCGCGGGGGGTGACGCGCCGCGGAAGTCGGTGCCGCCCGCGCCGAGGAGTGCGCGCACGCCCAGGCGCGCGCAAGCCGCCGCCAACATCGCGACCGTGTCGGCGGGAGATCCGATCGGCACGCTGCCGAACCCGAAGAAGACCGGCGGCGTTCCCTCGGCAATCCATGCGGTGACCTCGTCGTCGGAATCGGTTGGCGACGCCAGCGCCAGAGCGCCGACAATCGGGCGGTCGTCATTGCAGTGCGACCACTCCGCTGCCAGCCCGGGAAAGCAGACTTCGTCGTAGGCCTGGATCTCCAGTGAGCCACGCTCGGCGATCCGCTGAGGCGCGGGGTGCGTCGCGCGGGCCAGGCCCAGTGCTCTGCGCTGCGCATCCTCGGCTTCCCGCGTCCCCCGCCATGCTGCCCAGTCATTGGCCTTCATGAGGAGTCGGCTCAGGGGGGCGGGCAGGAACGGCATGAGCTGGCCGTGGGGCCGCGCCGGGAAGTACTGGAGGGTGACCAGCGGAATGCCGAGAGATTCCGCCACGTTGGCCGCGGGTTGCTCGAAGATCAGTCCGGTGACGAGCAGGTCCGCTCCGCTGGCAACAGTTGCCAGCGTCGTGGTCATCTCCGCCCAGCAGGCTGCGGCGAATCGATCGGTCTCTGCGGCCATCGTCTTGAGTTGTCTGAACTTCCACGGGCTGCGGGAGTACATCGTGAAGTACTCGCGCTGGGCATCAAGGATGGCCCGCGAATCGAGTCCGTAGGCGACTGTGGGCAGGCCGGCCGCCTCGGCGAACGCCACCAGGTTGGGTGGAACCGCGATGAGTGTTTCGTGGCCCCGGCGCTGCAGTTCGCGCCCGACGACGACCGCGGGCTCGATGTCGCCCCTACCCCCGTAGCTCGAGAGCACAACTTTCATCGCGAGTACTGGCCTTTCCACAGTCCCGCGCACGGGACGTCTACGACAGCGGCCATTATTGCCAATTTTTTGACGTTAACGTCAGCGTTGGTTGATACGATGCCGAATCGCCCGGACCAGGCCAGCAATCGGCCACCACCCTCAGGAGCTCGATGTGGCTGACGGCGAGCTTGGCGCCCGCGAGGCGGAACGCATCGCGTGGGACGTGATCGTCGTCGGTACGGGCATGGGTGGCGGAGTGCTGGGACACCGCCTGGCGCAAGCAGGCCGAAAGGTCCTCTATGTGGAGAAGGGCCGGTCGACCCTTCCTGGCGTACCAGGAACGATCCGCTCCGCAGTCCCAGAACTGGCGGAGCCCTCGGCAACCCGGTCGGCGGCGACGTACTTCGATGCGCTGGCCCGAGCGGGGCGTTGCACCGACGAAGTCGAAGATGTCAGCGGGCGCTTGACGAAAAGGTTCACGCCGTTCATCGGCAGTGGCACGGGCGGATCGTCGGCGCTGTACGGGATGGTCTGCGAGCGGTTCTTCGCCCAGGACTTCACGCCTCGCCAGAACTTCGTCGATCCCGGTGATTCGTCGGTGCCAGAGGCGTGGCCGGTCAGTTATGAGCAGATGGCGCCGTGGTATGCCGAGGCCGAGCAGTTGTTGGGTGTGCGTGGTCAGCCTGATCCGCTGCGGCCGGAGTCGGCTTGGGTGGGTTTGCCTGCGGCACCGCCCTTTTCGAAGGACAACGAGCCCTTGGTCGAGTACCTGACACGGCAAGGTCTGCATCCTTACCACCTGCCGATGGCGTGTGACTACACCGACGGTTGCGCCACGTGTCAGACCTATCTCTGCGGGCGATCGTGCAAGAACGACGCGGCCCGCAACTGCGTTGAGCCGGCGGTCGGCCAGCATGGAGCGGGGTTGTTGGCCGGCTGCCGGGTGGTGCGGCTGGAGGCTGACCGTCGGCGGGTGCAGAGGGTGATCTGTGAGTACCGCGGCGAGCTGTTGGCTTTGCAGAGCTCGGTCGTGGTGCTGGCCGCAGGAGCGTTGGCCACGCCGGTGCTGCTCTTGAACTCCCGGTCGGGTGAGTGGCCCCGCGGCCTGGCCAACGGCTCGGACTGGGTGGGTCGCAACCTGATGCGGCATCTGCTCGACCCGATCGAGGTCTGGCCGGAACCCGGCTCCGGCATCATGGCTGCGAACAAAGAGATCGGCCTCAACGACTACTACTTCTTCGGGGGCCAGAAGTACGGAACCGTGCAGTCGTTCGGTGCGATTCCACCGATGGAATGGGTGACGAATCGCCCCGGGCCGCAGGGCAAGGCGCTACGTCTACTGGGTCCTGCAGTCCGCAAGGTGTACGAGCGCTTCTTCACCGGTGGTCTGATTCTGGCCGCGATGATGGAGGATCTCCCCTATCTGGACAACCGGGTACAGCTGTCGCAGGCTCCGGGTTCCGACGGCCGTCAACGAATGCGCATCCGATACCGATTGCACACCAACGAGATCGAGCGCCACACCGCTTTCTTGCGGTTGCTCAGAGAATTACTCTCTCCCTTCCGAACACGCGCCTTGGGAAGCGGAAGGAACAACGCGAACCTCGGCCACGTGTGCGGTACCTGCCGGTTTGGCGCCGACCCGGCCACCAGCGTCCTGGATCCGCAGAATCGAGCGCACGAGGTGGACAACCTTTACGTCGTCGACAGTTCGTTCTTCCCGTCCAGCGCCGGCCTGAACCCGAGCCTGACGGTGGCGGCCAACGCTCTGCGCGTCGCAGTCCATATCAACCAAGAGTGTTTCGCCAGTTGAGACCGCATCGGACTTAGAGAACAGGACAGCTGCCATGAACAGTCAGAGGCCCTCTGCGACAAAGCGATCCGGGTTGGTGACAAAGCTGAGAATCCTCAACCAGATCGCGTTCGACCGGCGCAACACGCGCCTCTTCTCTCAGCTCTTCTACCGCTCCACGGGCACTGAACCCGAAGAGTATTCGAAGTGGTACTTCAACAATCTGGTCTGGCAGGACACCACGTGGATGGGAGTGCCGACTTACAAATCTCCGTGCGACATGTGGAACTACCAGGAGATCCTCAGCGAGTTGAAGCCGTCGCTGATCATCGAGTTCGGTTCGGCGTTCGGCGGATCGGCGCTGTTCTGGGCAGGTGTGATGCGTCAGATCGGTGAACCGTTCAAAGTACTGTCGGTGGATGTCAGCCACGAACTCCTGCGGCCGGAGGCTCTAAGAGATCCCGATGTCATGTTCGTCGAGTCCTCCTCTGCTGCTCCCGAAGTCGCGGAGCGCATCCGTCTTCTCCGGCAGGATCATCCGGGTAAGGCCTTCGCCATCCTCGACAGCGACCACTCCATGCATCACGTTCTCGCCGAAATGAAGCTGTTGCGTCCCTTGCTGTCGGCCGGCGACTACCTGGTGGTCGAAGATTCGCTGCTCAACGGCCATCCGGTGGCGCCCGAGTGGGGACCGGGCCCCTACGAAGCGATCGAAGCGTACGAAAGGGAATTCCCGAGTGATTACACACACGACACCGCACGCGCCGACAAGTTCGGTTGGTCGTTCGCGCCGTACGGATTCCTGATCCGGAACTGAGGGCGCGCCCTCTGCCATGTACTTATGCCGAGTAGGTGACCGTGCCGTCGGATGAGAGGAGCGGATCTGTGAAGTGCGACACCGCCGGCGTCACGACAGCGTGGGTTTTCGCGCCGACATCGAGGGTCTGCGGGCGGTCGCGGTACTGGCTGTAGTGCTGTTCCACGCCGAGATACCCGGATTGTCCGGTGGTTTCGTCGGAGTCGATGTGTTCTTCGTCATCTCGGGGTTCCTGATCACCGGGTTGCTGTGGCGTGAGATGAGTGCGACCGGGACGGTGCGGTTGTTCAGCTTCTACGGGGCGCGGGCGCGCCGGCTCCTTCCGGCATCGGCGGCCGTTGGCATCGTCACGATGGTCGCCTCCGTGATCGTGCTGCCGCCGCTTTTGGCGCCGAGGGTCTTATGGGACGGCATCGCCAGCGCTCTCTACGTCAGCAACTACCGGTTCATGCTCGACGGGGTCGATTACTTCAACGCCGCGGCCCTTCTTCCGCCGTCGCCGTTCCTGCACTACTGGTCGCTGGGTGTGGAGGAACAGTTCTACCTTGTGTGGGCGCCGATGTTTCTCGGCGCGGCGTGGCTGATCCGCCGGATTCGTCGCCGACGGGCTCGCGCAGACGTCTCATCGGTGCGGCCGTACGTGAATGTCCTTGCGCTGGTGGCAGTTTCGTCGTTCGCGTTGTCGTGCGCCGCCACGGTCGCCGTGCCCGCCGTGGCGTTCTATTCGTTGCCCACCCGCGCGTGGCAACTGGCGCTCGGTGGGCTGGTGGCACTTACCATCAGCCGATGGCGACGCGTCGACCCATTGCCCGCGGCGCTGTCCGGATGGACCGGGCTGGCAATGATCGTGCTGTCCTGCATGTGGCTGAGCCCGGCAACGCTCTACCCGGGGACCGCGGCGCTGCTGCCCACCCTCGGCACCGCCCTCGTCATCGTCGCCGGCTGTAGCACCTCGGCCAACGGCGCCGGACGGCTGTTGGGATTGCCGCCGATGCGTGCGGTCGGCCGCATCTCCTATTCCTGGTATCTCTGGCACTGGCCAGTTCTGGTGCTCATCCCCGTCGCGGTGGGCCACTCCCTCAGTCTGACTGCCAGATTAGCTGCAGTTCTGTTCGCAGCCGTTCTGGCATGGGTGACGTTGCGCTGCCTGGAGAACCCCGTGCGCTTCGCTACGGCTGTGCGAACGTCCCCGGGGAGGAGCTTGATGGTCGGCGGCGCGGTCACTGCAATCGCCGTCGTGGTCGGTGCCGCACTCTTCAAAGCAGTGCCGATCACGGTCGGCAGTGGCCCGCCTTCGCCGGCACTCGCGCTCCCCGCAGCGCCCTTGCCGGCAGGCAACGGCGTGGAGGCGTATGACGAGGCATTGCGCCGAGCCTTCCAGTCCGTTCATGCGTCGGTGGTCGACTCGGCCGAGCTCGGTCCAGTACCCTCGAATCTCGAGCCCGCACTGGTCGATGCGTCCGCCGAAGAGAACACCGTCTACCTAAACGGGTGCATGCGCAACTTCTTCGAAAGCGGCCAGCCTGACTGCATGACGGGCGACACTGGGTCGACGACGACGGTGACGCTGGTCGGCGATTCCCACGCCGCGATGTGGGCGCCCGCGCTCGACCGGGCAGCGACCCGAGAGAATTGGCGGTTGCAGACATTCGCCAAGATGGGGTGTCCGCTTCTCGACCTTCCGATTCTCAGCCCTTTCGTGCGCGGCGAGTACACGGGATGCCGGCAATGGCGCGCCCAGATCCTCGACAGGTTGCGGGACGAGCCGCCCGAGCTTGTCGTGCTGAGCATGTGGCGCGGCTACGGTTCGGGTCTGTGGCAGAACGGGTTTCGGTCCTACGATCCGTCCTGGACCGCCAGCATGAAGCAAATGGTGCACGAACTGCGCAGCATGGGTAGCGCTGTGCTGGTTCTCGGGCCGATCCCGGATCCGCATACCGTCGTTCCTGTCTGCCTGTCGGACCATCTCGATGACGCGTCAGCGTGCGCACCCGGCCGAACCGTCGCAGTAGACGCTTCCGGTATCGCCGCCGAAGCCGTCGCCACCGAAGCGGGCGGCGGACGGTACGCCGACCTCACAGACCTGTTCTGCACCGCTGAACGCTGCCCCGTGATCGTCGGCAACACCTTGGTGTACTTCGACTGGAACCATCTGTCGCACGAGTATGCCCGCGCGCTGGCGCCCGTCATTGCCAGCCTGGCCGGTCGCACACTAGCGGTTGACGGTTAGCCGTCCCGAGCCGCGCTTCGACCGAGGCGCCTTTTCAGGGCCATCGCCGGCTTCTCGACAAGAAACCAGCTCATCGCAGCCAACGGCAGAGTCACCGCGGTGGCGATGAGTGCGAATACAGGCGGCGCGAGGAACGCCAGCCCGCAGATGATCAGCAGCTGTTGCATCGGGAATGCGTAAATGTAGACGCCGTAGGAAAGATCCGTCCGTAATCGCAAGCGCGGGTGGCGAATCAGAGCACCCGACACGATGAGCGCATACGCCAGCGCGAAGGCCGCAACGACCCGGTAGTTCGGCAGCGCGCTCGCCGCCAGGACGATGGCGACACTCAAGGCGACCAGAGACCACCTGGCCGGGATCGCCTCTCGCAGCTGATAGAGCAGGGCGCCGGCCAGGAACATCAGTGCGAAACGCGCAGCAGCTTCTTGGGCGATCAACACCTGGGTCGCCGCGTCGATCGGCGGGCCCTTGCCCGGCGGCGCCTCGACGATCGCACTCATCGATGGCACCCGCATCGACCAGATGACGGCCACCACCAGCAGCACCGGGATCACCCACCGGCGGCGCAGCAGACCGAGAACACCGAGGATCGCAATTGCGAGGTAGCACAACGCCTCCCAGTACAGCGTCCACAGAGAACTGTTCCACTCACCAGGCCGCGGAACACCCAGGGGTGTGCCGTCGATGTTGTTGAGCTTGACCATCAGCGCGCTGTTCTGCAGCACGTAGTCGATCGGCCCCGACGAGGACAGCAGCCTGCCTGGCGACCCTCCCTGGATCCCCACGGCAACCGGCGCGATGACGAAAGCGACGACGACGAGGCACACCCAGAATGCCGGCAGCAGGCGCAATCCGCGGGCGACGAAGTACTCCCACAGTCGCGGCCTGTTGAACCAGCTGCTCGTGATGAGGAACCCGGATATCGCGAAGAACCCGTCCACCCAGACATCTCGGAGAAGTTGGTGGGCCGGCTCGAATGAAATCTGGCGACCTGTGATCAGCCACGAATGCCACAGAACGACCCCCGTCGCCAAGGCGAGCCGCCACGCGTTCAGGGCGTTTCGGCGAGGATCGAACTCGTCGGCAAGGGTCCGCCTCGCCCTCCCAAGGCTGTTCGTCCACCGGCCGACACCCCCGTCTTCGCCGGCGACATCGGGATTCGCGCTCATCTCACCTCTCGGTCAGCGGACACGGCCGAGGCGGACGTAGTTCTCGACGAAGTCGGCGGCCGCCTTGGCGCTCTCGGCGGGTTTCGACATCTTGGGCGCAAGGTTGCGAGCCCTGACGCCGTAGTCGGGTGCCAGCACCCGGCGCAGGTCGGCAATCAACGATTTCTCGGTTGTCGTCGAAAAGCGACGTCCGGTGCCGACTTTGAGCTTCTTGAGCTGGGTGGTTCGGAGCCACTGATCCGGCAGCGTCCAGAGGCCGACCTGCGGTACTCCCGCCCGCAGGCATGCGGCGATGGTGCCCGCGCCGCTGTGATGCACGACCGCACGGCACAGCGGGAAGATCTCGGCATAGTTCACCTGCTGCACGAGCTTGACCCGGTCGTGATGGCGGATGCCGCTGAAGTCTGTCGAGCCGGCGCCCACGAGTGCGCGTTCGCCCAGCTGATCGCAGACGGTGGTGATCATCGCGATCGTGTCTGCCGGAGATCCGAGCGGCACACTGCCGAACCCGAAGAACACCGGGGCCGAACCCGCGTTGATCCACGCCACCACTTCGTCATCGGAGTCTGTCGAAGATTCCAGGGCGAGGGTGCCGACGAAGGGTCGCTGATCGCCCCAGTGCGCCCATTCGGCTGCCAGCCCGGGAACGACCACCTCGTCGTAGGCCTGGATCTCCAAGGAGCCCCGTTGTGCAATCCGCTCGGGCCAGGGAGTTGTCGCCTTGGGCAGACCGAGCGTCCGGCGCTGCGCGTCCTCGACCTGCTTCACCGGGCCACTCCAGGACACCCGCTCATAGGCTTTCATCACTCCGTGGCCCAGCGGTGCCGGCAGCAATGGCAGAACCTGACCGTTGGCGCGTGTCGGGAAGAAGTGCACCGTCGCAAGTGGGATCCCGAAATACTCGGCGACGTTGGCGGAGAACTGCTCGAATCCGTAGCCGGCGATCAGGACGTCTGCGCCGTCGGCCAGCGTGGTCAGAGTCGAGGTCGTCTCCTGTGTCCAGCACCCGGTGACGATCTCTCCGATCTCGCGTCCCATCTTGTCCAGTTCCTTTGCTTTCCAGGGAAACTGGAAGAAGCATCTCCAGTAGTCACGCTGCGCATCCATCATGGTCTGCGAGTCCTCACCCCACGCGACCGCCGGGAGGCCCGCCGCCTCGGCGAAGCCGATCACATTCGGCGGGACGGCAATGCGCACCTCGTGTCCCCGCCGGAGCAGTTCACGGCCGACGACAACAGACGGTTCGACGTCGCCGCGCACACCGTGGCATGCCAGCACGAATTTCATGCAGATCTGGCCTCTCAGCCCCACGCGCCCCCGTCAGGGCAGGGCAACGGCCATCATGCCCGTTTTTTAACGCATGCGTAAGTGCTCTTGAGCTACTGGTCGAACTCCAGTAGTGCCAGGAGTGCAACGGTGTGCAGGTTGAGACCGATGAGGCGGCGGAGGTGCGGATAGAGGGGAAGATGGCGCGTCCGCCACAGCCGATCGAGCAGGAAGCCCCGGCCTCGCGGTATCGGAAGATTGTGCGCCGCCCAGACCCTCGGCACCAGGTCGTTCACGTTGGCCAACTCGGCGGGCGTCAGGCTGAACGGTGTCCGCGGCCAGTCGCCCCGCAGCAATTTCCACAGGCGTGGTCGGGCAGCCAACTGCGCCTGGAGCTTCGGCGGTACGTCGAACATCATCTGGCCGCCCGGGAAGCGGCGCGCGCACTCCCGGATGACGTTGAGCGCTTCGGTCACCTCGAGGTACGGAAGGAGGCCCTCGGCCGTCACGAACACCCCGTCCCCGGGGTACACCTCGTCCATCCAGCTGAAGTCGAGCACCGACTGTGCACGCAAGGTGATACGCGGCGAGCTCGGAAGAAGTCGCTCCCGTAGCACAGTATTGGGTGGCAGATCGACTGTCATCCAACGAAAGTCATGACCGACACCGGCAGCGTCGAGGCGCCAGAAGCTGGTCTGCAGTCCTTCGCCCAATGCCACCACGGTGGCACGGGGGTGCTCGGCAATATAGCGCCGGGTGCTCTCGTCGAACGCGAGTGCTCGCAACGCGAGATCCTGGCGACCGTCCGACAGCTTGAACCGGTCGAAGTCGTAGTCGCAGGAATCGAGCAGCCTGATGGCCATCGGATCGTCGATTATGCCGTCAGCTCGCCGCGCTTCGTTGGCGCGGCACCACAACGTCACCATCGCGGTCTCGGGCAACTCCATGACGCTCGTCATCAAACGGGTGCTCCTCGCATTACGCCCTGGTCATCCGCCGCCTCCCGCCTCGGGCGTCATTGGCCTTCGTCGGACGCACGGTGACCGTCATGAAGAGTACGCCACCCCAACATCGCTCACTGCCAATAAAGATCAACACAGCGAGGGCGTCACATACACTCTGGCCCATGTTTGCCGTCGACGCGCTGCGCCGGGTGCGAATGCGGCGCCGGACGGGCAAGGGCATGACACAACAGAGTTCGGCCCGGCGCGTGGTGATGGTCTCGAATGTCAGCAACTTCGGCGGCGGTGGCGTCGTTGGATTCCGCGAGATGCTGATGGCGGTCAGACGATTGCGACCGGAGCTCGACGTGGTCGCCATATATCCGCAGCGCGGAGATCTTGCGGCAGAGAACGCGCGGAACGGGGTGACGACCATGGTGGCCTGGACGCCGTGGTGGGCCTTCGGCAAATGGTCTCGATCGCGACATTTCGACGCCCACGCGCTGATCGGCGCGATCCCCTATGCGCTCTTCCTCATTCCGGGCATCGTGCAAGCGCTGTTGCTGCTCAGCCGGTTACGCCCCGAAGTCGTGGTCAGCAACACGATCACCATCCCGTCACATGCCGTCGCGGCGAAACTGCTAGGAATCCCGCACTACTGGATGGTCCGTGAGTTCGGCAGAGAAGACCACCGCCTGTGGTTTCTCTTCGGCCACCGCGCGACTGTCCGCTTGGTCGGGCGGTTATCCGATGCCGTGCTCTGCAATTCCCGCGCTGTCGAGCGGGCGTTGCTCGCCCAGGATCACACGTTGACGACGCACGTTCTCTACCCCGCGGTCGACACACCGGTCGGAACACCGTCCGGGAGGGAATCCGGTCAGCGTATGCGCGCAATCCTGGTCGGCTATTTCTCCCCGTCCAAAGGGCAAGCGCTTGCGATCGAGGCGATCTCCGTCGCCCGCCGTGCCGGCGTCGACATCGAGCTGACGCTGATCGGGTCCGGAAACCGCAAGGCGCTGTCGAACCTCGCCCGTGATCTCAAGGTCGCGGATCTGGTCACCATCCACGAGCCGACCCGCGATCTCGGACCCCATTGGGCCGCAGCCCACGTCGGCCTGATGTGCAGTGAGTGCGAGGCGTTCGGCCGCGTCACCGTCGAGGCGATGAGAGCGGGACTCCCGGTGTGCGGGACCGATTCCGGCGGAACACCGGAGATCATCGAACCGGGCGCCGCGGGACTGCTCAGCCCGGCTGGGGACGCACACGCACTCGCGGTCAACCTGATGGCGCTTGAGGCAGACGAGGAGTTACGCCGTCGGCTCGGATCCTGCGCAGTGGAGAAATCGCAACGCTTCGGGCGTGACCGTCACGACCAACAACTCGTCGCCATCCTCGGACTACGTTGACGGCGCGGCATCTGCTCCGCTGCCCGACGCATCATCCGAATTCGCCTCTGCCGAATCCGATTCGGAACTGGTGCCCGCCGAATTCTCCGCACTCTCGGTGACGGGCTCCGCGGCTGTGAGGCCGTCGATGGCCTCCTCGTCCGCTGCGACGGGTTTGTCAGTCGACTCCGTTGTCGAGAGCGAGGACTCGGTGCCGGGTGCCGTGACGGGCTCGGGGGGGTCGACGTCGAAGGCATCGGACACGGTTTCGATCGCTACCGGTTCGTCGGGCAGATCGGCAGTTGACTCGGTCTCGGGTGTTGACGACGTCGCAGGTAGTGCTGATCTCACCGTGCTCACGTCGGTGGGTTCGACTGCTGCAAAGTCGATGTCGTCGCCTCCGACGCCGTAGGCGCCGGGCCGCTGGGTTCCCAATGGGCGAAATCCGAAGAGATTCTCTACTCCGTTGTCCATCCCGACCGGGATCGCGACGAGGACGTTCCATGCCAACCGCACAAGATCCTCGGAGTACGCGAGGTCGAACGGGGTCGGTACCCCTGGGCTGACGCTGCGGTCGTACGCGGATTCAACGAGCACCCGAAGCACCGGATCCCAGGAATCGGCCAGCGCCGAACCGATGAGAGGTACGTTCGCGACCGGTGCCAGCAGAGGAAGGACCTCGGCGGGAATCAGGTAGTAGCCGGTGTCGCCGTACCGGCCCTGATCCATCACCCCGGGCTCGTCGAGGTGGTGTTCCCCGTATGCTGGGTGGAGCAGCGAGATGCCCATGTAGGCGTTGAGGGCGGCCAGTAGATTCAACGGATTCAGCGGGAAATCCGCGAAACCGTCGTACTGGAGGGCGATGTCGACGCTCGAGTAACGCGTGTCGGTCGGTGCGGGGTCGATGATCAGCTCGTCGCGTGTGACCCCGAGAAGTAGTGCGGTGACGAGCCCCGTGGCGTCGCGAGCCACCAGCCCCCCGTTTGGCCGTGCTCCGCCGATCGTCACGAACGAGACGGAGGGACCCTCGCCCGTGCCGAATTCGGCAGCGAGCCTGGCCTTTTCCAGCATCGCGATGGCGGCACTCTGGGAGTACCCGAAGACCACGAAGGTATCCGAGGGTGACGGCGCGGTGGACCCGACCTCGGTGTTGTGGTCGCAGGCGTCGGAGGTGATGCAGCTGTCCAGAGCTGCAAGGCCTTCCATCACCGACTGGCGTAAGCTCAGCGTCCCGTAGTTCGGGGCGTGCTCTTGGGGTGTGATCACCGCGACGCTGTTATAGGGCCCCGAGGGAATCCCGATCGGGACACCCGACGACGGCGACACGAAATTGCCGACCGCCGCGCCCATGTACTGCTTGACGTAGGAGATGGTGTCGGCCGCGGTCGACAGGGGATGTCCGGTGCCGCCCATGATGAGAACCGTGGTGCTCGCGAGCGCGGCGGCGGCGACGATCGAAGGCATCGTCGATGCGATGCCAGCGACCGTGGCAAGTACGAATGCGACAACCGTCATGACGGATGCGCGAACCGCTACGCGCATCCGGGTCCTCCTTGCCGGGCAAGTCCCGGAATGCTGCCGGGGTCGTCGCCATTATTGCCGCCTTTTTGACGTTAGCGTAAGTGTTCGTTGATACGATCCCGAATCGCCGAGGCCAGACGCTGTTGGGCCATCATGTCGAGGGAGATCGTTCGTGGCTGACGTCCGATTCAGCGCCCGCGATGCCACGCGGACGCCATGGGACGTGATCGTCGTCGGTGCCGGAATGGGAGGCGGCATGCTGGGCCGCCAACTGGCGCGTGCCGGCCGCAGAGTGCTGTTCGTCGAGAAGGGGCGCTCGGCACTGCCAGAGGCGGACGGGACGATTCGCTCGGCCATGCCCGAGTTGGCAGAACCGCGAGCAGGCCGCTCACCGCAGGCCTACTTCGACGCGCTGGCCCGGGCAGGCCGCTCGACTGACGAAATCCTTGATGTCAGCGGACGATTCCCGAAGCGGTTCATCCCCTTCATCGGCAGCGGCACCGGTGGGTCCTCTGCCTTGTACGGCATGGTCTGCGAGCGGTTCTTCGCCCAGGACTTCGCGCCCCGGCAGTATTTCGCCGATCCAGGGGATTCGACGGTGCCGGAGGCGTGGCCGATCAACTACGAGCAGATGGCGCCGTGGTACACCGAAGCCGAGCAGTTGCTGGGCGTGCGTGGACAGGCCGATCCTTTGCGGCCTGAGTCGGCTTCGGTCCAGTTACCCGCGGCGCCGCCGTTCTCGCGCGACAATCAGCCGCTGGTCGACTACCTGCTAGGGCGCGGACTGCATCCCTACCACCTGCCGATGGCCTGCGACTACACGGAAGGTTGTGTGACGTGCCAGGCCTATCTGTGCGGACGCTCGTGCAAAAACGACGGCGGTCGCAACGGCGTGCTCCCTGCGGTCACCGAGTACGGTGCGGCGTTGTTGGCCGATTGCCGGGTGGTGCGGTTGGAGGCCGATCGTCGCCGGGTGCAGAAGGTGATCTGTGAGCACCGCGGCGAGCGAGTGGCCTTGGCGGCCAAGGTGGTGGTGCTGGCCGCCGGTGCGCTGGCCACGCCGGTGCTGCTGTTGAACTCCCGGTCGGGTGAGTGGCCGCGGGGGCTGGCCAACGGGTCGGATTGGGTGGGCCGCAACCTGATGCGCCACCTGCTGGACTGGATCGAGGTCTGGCCCCAGTCCGACTCGCGGATCACCGCGGAGAACAAGGAGATCGGACTCAACGACTTCTATTTCTTTCAGGGCCAGAAGCTCGGCACCGTGCAGTCGGCCGGCGCGATGACCACATTGGCTCCGATGGAGATGCTGACCAACAATCCCGGTCTGCAGGGTAAGGCGCTGCGGCTGCTGAGTCCGGCGGTGCGCCCGATTTACGAACGCTTCTTCAGCGGTGGCCTCATCCTGGCCGCGATCATGGAGGATCTCCCCTATTTGGACAACCGCGTCCAGCCCAGCGACGACCCGCATTCCGACGGCCGCCAGCGGCTACAGCTCCGATATCGCCTGCACCCGAGCGAGATCGGCCGGCGCGCGACGTTCCTGCGTCAGCTGAAGGAAGTGCTGGCGCCCTTCCGTAATCTCACCCTTCGAACTGGCGAGAACAACACGGCGTTGGGACATGTGTGTGGAACTTGTCGTTTCGGCACCGACCCTGCCACCAGCGTGCTCGACGCGCAGAACCGGGCTCACGAAGTGGACAACCTCTATGTCGTCGACAGCTCCTTCTTCCCATCCAGCACCGGATTGAATCCGAGTCTGACGGTTGCGGCCAATGCGTTGCGGGTGGCTTCGCACCTCAACGAAGCTCATTTCGCCACGTGATGCAGATGGGTGAATATCTCCGGCAACAACGGAAATCGCGTCGTAGACGGTTGCCCGCCAATCCGCGGCGTAGGGTCTTGACGTGGATCTGTTCGTTCGCGAATGCGGTCCGTCGTCGGGACCGCCGCTCGTTCTTCTCCACGGCGGTCGACTGAGCGGTTGGTCCTGGGGACCCGTAGTCGAGCGGCTGCCGCGATATCGCTGTCTGATACCGGACCTGCCGCAGTTCGGAAAGAGTGCCGGGCAGGGACCTTTCGGGATCGTCACCGCCGCGGATGCAGTGGCAGAACTCATCAGCGCACGCGCGGACAGCGCGCACGTGGTCGGCTATTCGCTCGGGGCGCAGGTCGGCGTGCAACTGCTGGCGACCCGACCAGGTCTGGTCAACCGAGCGGTACTGTGCGGCGGCATCATCAACGCTGGTGTGGCCGCACGGCCGGCGAAGGTTCTGGCAGGCCGGTGCGCCCGGGCAGCGTGGTTCCGGCGGATGATCAGTCGAAGACTCGCACGGCGTGACGCGCCGATATTTGCCTCCGGCGCCGACGACTACCGGGCGGATCTTGCGCTGGGTTCCGATGCCGGGCTCGCGCACATTGTCATGGCTTCCGTCGGGTTCACCCGACCCGTGGGGCTGGGCAGATCACCGGTGCACGCAATGTTCGTCAGCGGAGCCAAGGAGACATCGGTCGTACGCCGGTGCGCTGCGGTGCTTGCCGAATCGATGCCCAACGGAAGACACTGTGTCGCAACTAATATGGGCCATGGTTGGCCGCTGCGCAATCCGGCGCTCTTCGCCGAAACCGTCGACGGCTGGCTTTCGGATGTTGCGCTGCCGGTCGCGATCAGACCGGCTCGCGATGGGCCAGGCCGGCGGCGCGGTAGATCCCGTCGATGACGGTCATGTTCTCGACAGCCTCCTGGGCCGTCGTCTTCACCGGTTTCCCCCGCAACACTGCCGCAGCGATGGCATCGAGTTGGTATGCATAGGTCGGACGCATCGTAAACCGCTCCACGCGCTTACGGCCACCCGCGCGAACCGTGAACCGCTGGAACGGGATCAGCGGGTTGAGGCGCAGCTCTCCGCGATCGCCGATGATCGTGGCCGTGAAGTGCGGTGGGGCTGATGACCACATCGAGCAACGGATCTGACCGGTGTGTCCCTCGGCGAACCGCAACTCGGCCGTCATCGCCCGGTCCAGCTGATTTCCACGAAGTTTTGCCTGTGCCGAAACAACTTCCGGTGTCGAACCGCCGAATGTGCGCACCATATCGACCGCGTAGCATCCGAGATCCATCAGCGAGCCGCCGGCGAGGGAGTAGTCGTAGCGGATGTCGGAGAACTTCGGAAGCCAGAAGCATGACGCCGCCTCGACCCGCTGCAGCTTCCCAAGCTCCCCCGAAGCGATGATCTCCTCGACGCGCATCGCGAACGGATGGTACCGGTAATGAAATCCCTCCATGACGACCCGGTTCGAGGCGGCGGCCAGCACGGCGATCCCGCGGGCCTCAACGGCGTTGGCGGTGAACGGCTTTTCGCAGAGCACATGCTTGCCCGCTTCGAGTGCCGCACGAGTCCATCTTCCGTGCAGGCCGTTGGGCAACGGGTTGTACACCGCGTCGATGTCCGGGTCGGTGATCAAATCCTCATAGCTGTCGTGCACGCGGGCGATGCCGTGTTTGTCGGCGAACGCGCAGGCACGCCCCCGGTCACGCGCGGCCACGGCCGTCACCGCGACCTCACCGTGCCCCTTGGCGGGTTTGATGACCGCTGCCGGCGCGATACGGGCCGCCCCGAGGATGCCGATCCGGACCGGGGCCTGCCTGTCAGGCATCGGACGACTGCGATGGCTTGAGCCGTGAAATCACTTGCGCCACAGCACTCCTGTACCGTCAATGTCGACGATCTCGGCGGTGATGTCGTGCTTGCTTCGGTAGTCGGTGACTGCGAGCTCGCACGCTTTCACGGCGCTGTAGTCGTCGATGATGCAGAAGCCACCCGGGGACAGCCGTGGATACAGCGCATCGAGGGCCTGGATCGTCGACTCGTACAGATCGCCGTCGAGGCGCAACACCGAGATGTGTTCGATCGGGGCGTCGGCCAGCGTGTCCTTGAACCAGCCGGGGAGAAAGCGGACCTGATTGTCGAGCAACCCGTAGCGCTCGAAGTTCGCCCTTACGTCCTCTTCGGACACGCCGAGGATGCCGGCCACGAGTTCGGCTCGGATCCCTTTGTCTGCCTTGTAGTTCTCGGGGTCGGACTTCGGTACACCCTGGAACGAGTCGGCGAGCCAAACGGTCCGTGTCTCGTCGCCGTAGGCGGCCAGAACCGCGCGCATCAAGATGCACGCGCCGCCGCGCCATACGCCGCACTCGATCAAGTCGCCGGGAATGTCGTCGGCCAGGACCGTCTCGACGCACTCCTGCAGACTCTTGAGCCTCTTCATCCCGATCATGGTTTCTGCTTCGGCGGGCCAGTCCAGTCCCAGCTCGCGTGCCTGCTGGTTGCGCGCGCTGGAACCCCGCAGCCTCGGGGTCAACGTGTTGACCGTTTTCAGGAGGAGTCGCCGGTGTACGGGCCAGTCCGACGGCGTTCGCTCGTGCATCCCGTACCGGGTGAGGTTGCGCCGAAGCAGGTCGAGATACAGCGATCGGACGTCGTAGTCGGTGACGGTCAAAGCTGCCCCTATCTCACTTGTCTGCAATCCCGCGCAGAGTTTAGACATCCACGACCTGCGTGTTCGGGACTTCTCCAGATCGGTTCTTCGAACTGTCTTCCAGCAACCGCAAGACGGCTCCGATCTTTGATGAAAGACCATTAGATGGGAATTACCACTCCGATCGAGCAAATTGACGTTGTAGTCAGTACCGAGTCGGTGCGGCCGTGTCACGGCCCGGATTCGGCCGCCGCGCGGTACCCCACAACGGCCAGCGGCCCGAGCACTGCGGCAAGCCCGACAGTCCACAGCAGGCCGACCAGAATCTTCCACAGCGCCGGTTCGCCGAGCGCGAGGGAGCGCATGGCGCCGATGGTCGCCGCCATGGGTTGAAACTCGATCACGGGCCGAATCCAGGCGGGCAACAGTTCGACAGGAGGGGAACCGGAGCTCGCGAACGCCGCGCCAATGGCCGGCACCGAGAGCCACATGAGCAGCATGCTGTTCGACGTCCGCACGGCGATGGCGATCAAGGCCATCGAGAAGACGACGGCGACCACCGCGGGCACGATCAGGAACATCATCAGGTCCAGCCACGAGCCCCTGAAGCGCAGGCCGAGCCCGACGCCGACTGCGGTGATCATCGCCGAAGCCACCAGCGTCCGCGCCGCCTCGGCCAGCAGCCTTCCGGAAAGGGCGCTGGCCCGATGCACCGGGAGCGTCCACATCCGGCTCAGCAGACCGTATTCTCGCTCGACCCGGATGTTGAAGCTCGCAGCGAGCGCTCCGAACATTGCTCCGGCGACGGCGCATGTCGGAACCAGACCGTAAAGACTATCTGTGCCAGTGACTTTGGTGACCGATTCTCCCACCAGAAGGTGATAGGTGATCAACAGGAATGTGGGGAACAGCACCGCCTGGATGGGCACCAGCGGTTCCCGCCGCCAGTGCGTGAACAACCGGCCGGCGAACAGCAGAGTCTCGACAGCCAGTGAACTGCGCAGCGTCGTGTCGGCTGTCATTGCGCCCTCCTCTGCACCCGGATCGCGATCGCTGCGAACACCACGAGCAGCCCGAGGCACCAGGTAAGGCTGATCGTCAGATTCCCGTCCTCGACCTGACCGGCGGCAAGTCCCCGGAGGGTCTCGGTCACCTGGGAGACCGGCTGGTAGCGCACGAAGGCGTGGAGCCAATCGGGAAACGCGTCGGCCGGTGCCATGCCGGTGGACAGCATGATCAGCAGGAGCTGGGGGACCATGAGCATCTGACTGGACGCTCCGCTCCTGCCGACCTCGGTGCCGGCCAGGCGAGCACCTGCCGCATCGGCGCCCAGCGACAACGCCAGAGTGAAGAGCAGAACCAGGCCGACAAACGCCACCGCGCAGACGAGCCCGCCGTAGACCCGGAAGCCGAATGCGTAGCCGACGACGATCGCGGTGATCAGGGCAATGACGCCGCGCAACACGCAATACACCATGCGGGCGGCCAGCGGCGTCGCCGCCGAAATCGGCAGTGTCCGTAGCCGGACGCCGAATTCAGATTGTTGGTCGATCACCGCTCGGTCCACTGTCGTCAGTGCACCGAGAAACATGACCTGCACGATGATCACCGGGAGGAGGTATTGGGCATAGGCGGTTTCACCCGTGTCGATGACATTGCGAAGTGCGAAGTGAAAGACGATGAAGAATCCGGCGGGCGCCAGGATCGCGAACGGTAGATCGTCGCGGATCTGGCCGCGCACCATGCGTTCGGTCAGCGCGGCAAGTGCCGTCACGCGATTCCGCTGTCGGTGGTGACGGCATTGTCGGTGACGTGAAGAAACGCTTCGTCCAGAGATGGCTTTCGCAGCGAGATGTCCGCGAGCTCGACGCCGAGCTGGTCCACCCGTCGGAACACCTCGCTGAGCGTCCCCACCCCGTTGGGCGCCAGCACGGACACCGTGTTCGCGTCGTCGTCGGATTCGGCGCCGTCGAGGTCGGCTACCGCGTTGAAGATGGCGGGCAGGTTTGCTGGATCGACCGGGCTCACCGTGCAGTAGCTGTGTCCCACAAGGTGTTTGAGGTCCTCTGCGGTGCCGCTGGCGATGACGCGGCCGTGGTCTATGACGACGACCGAATCGCTGAGCAGATCAGCTTCTTCGAGGTACTGCGTCGTGAGCAGGACGGTGACACCCTGCGCTGACAGCGACGAAACCAGGTCCCAGACGGCGCGGCGGCTGCGCGGGTCCAGACCGGTGGTCGGCTCGTCCAGATAGAGCACCTTGGGCGGAACCACCAGTGCCGCAGCGATGTCGATGCGGCGCTGCATACCACCCGAATAGTTGAGAACGCGCCGATCGGCGGCACCCGTCATGTCGAACTGCTCGATCAGTGCATCGGCCCGAATCTGCGCGTGCTTACGCCGCATGCCACGCAGCCGGCCGAAAAGCACCAGGTTCTCCCGCCCGGTCAGCTGCCAGTCGAGGGCGGCCAGTTGGCCGGTCGTCCCTATGCTGGCCCGCACCTGGGCGGGCTGCTCCACGACGTCGTATCCAGCGACCACCGCCTTGCCGGACGTGGGCCGCAGCAGGGTGGACAGGATCTTGATCGTGGTCGTCTTGCCTGCGCCGTTGTGACCGAGAACTGCGCATACCGAGCCCGTCGGGACCGAGAAACTCACGTCCTGAAGCGCGTGGATCGTCCCGCCGAACGTCTTGGCGACACTGTCTAGCTCGATCACGAGTGCAGATGATAGGCGGGTACGGCGGCGCCCGAACGGCAAATTGACGCATGCGACGGTAAGCGGGTGTCTGCAACATCGAAGGCGTCCCTGGCGGCGTGTCGTGCTTGCCTGTTCAGCCGACGCGTCGGAGGCGGGCGAAATCCTCAACCAGATCGGCGGCGGTCGCGACACTGTCGGCTGAGGGGGTCATCCTGCCTGCGACCTCGCGGGCCGACGCGCGGTACGGCGGCGCGAGGATGGTGCGCAGATCCGAGACGAGAGTTTTCTCGGTGGTCGCCGCGAATCGCCGTGACGTTCCCACCTTGAGCCGCCGGACGGCGGCTCCCCACACCACCTGGACGTCGGCCATCCAGAGGATCAACGTCGGAACGCCCGCGCGCAGACTCGCGGCCGTTGTCCCCGCGCCGCCGTGGTGAACAACCGCGCGACAAGCGGGGAAGATGGTCGCGAAGTTCACGGTGCTGACGACCTTGACATGGTCGAAGCGGGGGACGTTCTCGAAGTTGCTCCAGCCGGCGCCCACCAGTGCCCTCTCCCCCAGCTGTGCGCAGGCCGCGGCGATCATGGCGATCGTGTCGGCGGGAGATTCGACGGGAATGCTGCCGAAACCGAAGAAGATCGGTGCCGGACCGGCGGCGATCCAGGACGCGACGTCGTCGTCCGCGCCTGTCGGATACTCCAGCGTCAGGGTGCCGACAAAGGGTCGTGACGACGCATGCTCCCTGGCCCACTCGGATGCCAGACCCGGGAAGCAGATCTCGTCGTAGGCCTGGATCTCGAGCGCCCCGCGCTCGGCGATGCGCTGCGGTGCCGGGCTGGTCGTCCTAGGCAGACCCAGGTCGCGTCGCTGTACGTCGTCGGTTGTCTTCACGCCTTGCCACACCAGCCACTCGTAGAGCCTCATCGCCGACCGGACGAGCGGTGCCGGCAGTGCCGGGAAGAGATGGCCGTTGACCCGATTGGGAAACCACATCAACGTGGCCAGTGGGATGTCGCGGAACTCTGCGACGTTGGCTGCAAGCTCCTGGTAGCTCATGCCGGTGAACAGCAGATCGGCGTCCTTCGTCAGCGCGACCAGTGATTTGCTCATGTCCGCCCACGCCCTGGTGCCCGGCTCGCGAGCTTCGCGAAGGAGGCCCTTGATCTCGCCGACCCGCCAGAAATTGCGGAACACCCGCGCCCACAGGTTGCGCGTCGCTTCCAGCCACTCCCCGTTGTCCGGTCCGTAGGCGACTGCCGTGAGTCCGGCGTCCTCGACGAATCCCAGCAGGTCTGGTGGAACGGCCATGCAGACCTCGTGTCCACGGCGTGCGAGCTCGCACCCGGCCGCCACGCCTGGCTCGACGTCGCCGCGGGTTCCATAGAACGCAAGGACGAACTTCACCGAGTCGCCGTCCCGAGGCGTCGGCGAGCCGCGCTCTGCACGGCCCGAGCCTGGCTGGTCACGGCGACAGGATAGGGGATCCATCGCCGGGCGAGGCCAGGAATTGACGGGAGCGTCATTGCCGGGTCGTCGGCTTTCGAACTTCGCCAAGTCGGTGCGCTCGCGTGCGCTATGGTCAGCGCGATGAAATATTTCGACCGCGTCAATTGCTGCTGCGTGGCGTCGCCACGACCCCTCGGAGGCTAATCAGTGGCCATCCGGAACCGCCCCGCGCACGAGTCCACCGCAACCGACGCGCCCGCGGGCGAAGCGCGACTCGACAACCGGCTTGCGTTGCTGGATCAAGCCTTTTACGCGGGACATCGCGCCGCGGGTCAGAAAGAGATCATGCAGGTCGTCTGGGGCTACGACCGCGAAATCGACCTCGACGCGATCACACGGTTTCACGGCAATCTCGCTCACGGACTCCTGGGGCGGCGGATCGAGCGTTCTCCTTTGCCCTTCGGCCGGTATCGCTGGGTCAGCGATGGCGTGGCGTCGGAACTCGACATCGCCGCTGCTGCCCGTCCTCGCGCCGACTTCGGTGAATGGCTCGACGAGTGCGCGCGACAGCCGCTCGACCCGGAAACAGGGCCCGGATGGCGGCTGAGCGTCTGCTCGTTCGCCGACGGGTCGACCGCCGTGACCCTCGTGATGTCGCACTACGTCATCGACGGCATCGGAGGAGTGGTTGCGGTCGTCATGGCGATCTTGGGCGACACCAGCGGCCAGGGGTATCCGCCGCCGCGCTCGCGGCCCCTGCTTCGGGCCGTGATGGAGGACGCCGTCGGTGTCGTGCGGGATGCGCCCGGCGTGTTCGGCGCGATGCGCGCGGCGGTGGAGCCGTTCAAGCAGGCCCGGGTCCGTCGCCACGAGGGCGAGACCGTTTCGCCGCGTTCGGTGGCTGTCAAGGCAGTGTCCGCCGATGAGCCGGCTTTCGTGCCCAGTGTCTGGATCCGACTGAACATGGACGAGTGGGAAGCCCGCGCGGCCGCCCTCGGCGGGTCGGGCAGCACGCTGGCCACGGCGCTCACCGCGAAACTCGGTGAGCGCCTTGGACGACGGCGTCACGAGGACGGCGCCGTAAACATGCTGCTCGTCGTCAATGATCGCAAAGCCGATGACACCCGCGCTGTCGCAGTGTCTTTTGCGCGCTTCAGCATCGACCCGGCCATCGTGACGACGGACCTCCGCGGTGCCCGCGCCTCCATCAAGCAGGCGCTGAAGACGCTACGTGACACACCGGATGCGTCGGTGGCACTCGCTCCCCTGACACCTTTCACCCCCAAGTGGGCATGGAAGGCGATGGTCGACTCGGGGCTCGACGACCCGGACCCGCCGGCGGTGTGCTCCAGCCTCGGCGAGGTCGGCCCCGTGGTGATCCGTCCTGACGGGAACCCCTGTGACTACGCCTACCTCAGAGGTGTCGACCAATTGCTCACCCAGCGGCGGCTCGAGCAGATGGGCGGCCAACTTCAGCTCTTCTACGGGTGCGGAGTGGAAGCCAACAAAGTCGGCCTCCACATCCGCGCGTATCAACCGGGAGCGGTGGTGACCAGATACGAGCTGCACGAGCTGGCCGTGCGCGCGCTGGCCGAGTTCGGACTCACCGGCGTCATCGAATAGTCCGTTCCGACTGCGGTTCTCGCGCATTGTCCGTTCCGCGTGTGCGCCATCTCTTGGACGGTCACGACCCAGGTGAGCGTGGCGTCTGACAGTACGAGCCCGCCCGGGACCGTCAGCAGGGCGAACATCGCCACCGGATCGTCCGGAGGTGTCGTTTCGTTGCTCGCAGTGCGGTCGGTTCGGCTGAAACATTCAGGGCTCCCGCTCTGCGATGGTCGCCGGCAGTGGTAGCGGATGAATGGGGTAGCGCAGGTGCCTCGGCAACATCTTTAAATGACGCTCATGTATATTTACGGAACTCGCGCATTCTGGCACGTTCAGACTCGCTCGCGGATCCCCGGCGGGAAAGCGTCAGACGTTGCCAACGGCAGAGTTCGGACGGTCTCTCATCGACTACGGCAACGCCCGTCGCTGCCCCCGCAAAGCCCAGGCGCGTGCCGCTGGGCGATCGGTGTCCGCGGCGGTCTCAGCGGCAAAGATGCAGGTGATCGATTCCGCCAGAGCTGCGTGCGGCTGCGTCAGAGGGGGTGTGCGAGCTCGGTGCGGTCAGCGAACTCTTACGGGTGGTGCAAATCGTCTGAGGGTTTGCGAAAACTCGCCTCCTGTGAGTACCGCCATGATTTACTCTGGCGTCAGCGACTGTCGCTTCCTGACAGTTGTCGCTTGGAGTACGCCTGAAATCTCGCGGTGATCCGGGGGGGCCGTGGTCGATTGCGCGGTGCGCGCGTCCGACCGCCCGGCAGGCGTCACACGTGGAAGCCCGTGGAAAGGTGGAAGGTGGGTCCGGTGGTCGACGGCAGCTTGCCCGACGTAGAGCCAGCACCGTCCGATGTTGCCAACGCGAATCACGTAGACGCTCCCCCGCCGCCACCTTCGCAAGCTGTCCCGGCCGCGGCGCCTCGTCAGCGCCGTCGCCGGCCAGGATCCTCGATGCTGAGACTGCTGAAGAAGCTCTGGATCCCGCTGGTGATCTTGATCGTCCTGGGTGCCGGCGGATTCACCGTGTCGCGACTGCACGGGATCTTCGGCTCGGACAATTCGATCCCCTACGGCGACACGGCCAACGACGAGGGCCCGCCCGTCAACCCGAAGTACTTGAAGTACGAAGTCTTCGGTCCGCCCGGGACGGTCGCCCAGATCAGCTTTTTCAACGAGAACGGCGACCCGCAGTTTCTTGAGGCGGTACCGCTGCCTTGGTCGCTGGAGTTTCCCATCACCGGGGCGGCGGGCATCGGAAGCATTGCGGCGCAGGGCGACAGCGACAGTCTCGGATGCCGCATCCTGGTCGACGGCGTCGTCAAGGACGAGAAGCTCGCCGAACACGAGGCCAGCACGTTCACGTCCTGCATGTTGAAGGCCGCATGAGCAACCATCAACTGGTCAACGCGCGGCCATTAGTGGCGAGGACGATCCATCGGTTCTCGCTGCTGGTGATCCTCGCGTGGCTGGCCATCATCGTCGCCCTCAGTGTTCTCGTCCCGTCGCTGGAGGAGGTCGAACAGAAGCATTCGGTGAACCTGAACCCCCTGGACGCGCCCTCGCTGAAAGCGTCCGAGCGCATGGCGGATGCGTTCCAGTCACCGGAAACCGGGGGCTCGGTGATGATCGTGCTCGAGGGGCAGGAGCCTCTGGGTGAACCGGCCCACCAGTACTACGACGAGCTGATCCAGAAGCTGCGCGACGACCCGGAGCACGTCGAGCACATCCAGGATTTCTGGGGTGACCCCCTGACCAGAGGCGCTGCGCAGAGCGCCGACGGCAAAGCTGCCTACGTTCAGGTGGGCATCGTCGGCAACCTCCAGGCGGGTCTGGCTCGCAGCCCCGACCAGGCCACGGCCAATGCCTCCGTCGAGGCGGTACGCGGGATCATCGAAGGCATTCCGGCACCGCCCGGGGTCAAGGCCTACGTCACCGGCCCGTCAGCACTGGCCGCGGACGTCGGAAAGAGCGGCAACGAGACCGTCATCCTCGTCACCCTGGTGAGCGTCGTGGTGATCCTGGTGATGCTCCTTTTCGTCTACCGATCGCCCGTGACCGTGATCCTTCTGCTGCTGGTGGTCGGCATCCAGCTGCAGGCAGCGCGCGGCGTCGTCGCGCTTCTGGGCAACTACAACCTGCTCGGCCTGACGACCTTTGGCGTCAATCTGCTTGTGGCCCTGTGTATCGCGGCAGGAACCGACTACGGCATCTTTTTCATTGGCCGCTATCAGGAAGCCCGTCAAGCCGGCGAGGACAGGGTGTCGGCCTTTTTCACGACCTACCGTGGGGTCGCGAAAGTGGTTCTGGCGTCCGGACTTACGATCGCCGGAGCTCTCTACTGCCTGAGCTTCACGCGATTGCCATTCTTCAATGCCCTGGCTCTGCCCACCGCCGTCGGCATCCTGGTCGCCGTCGCGGTCGCGCTCACGCTCTACCCCGCCGTTCTTGCGTTCGGTGGACGTTTCGGTTTGTTCGACCCCAAGCGGAGCCTGCAGGTTCGGGGATGGCGGAGAATGGGCACCGCGATCGTTCGCTGGCCGGCCCCCATTCTCGTCGCCACCCTTGCGGTCACCCTGCTCGGGCTGCTGGCGCTGCCGGGATTCAAACCAAGCTACAACGACCAGGACTATCTACCGCAGGGTATTCCGGCCATGGAGGGAATGGCAGCTGCGGGGCGGCATTTTCCCGAGTCGGCCATGATGGCGCCCGAGATCCTGATGGTCGAGACCGATCGCGATCTGCGGAATCCATCGGACTTTCTGATCCTCAACAAGCTGACCAAAGCCGTACTGGCAGTGCCCGGAATCTCCAACGTGCAGTCCGTCACTCGGCCAGAGGGCACGCCCCTTCGTGGCACGACGATCCCGTACATGCTCAGCATGCAGCAGGCGGGCCAGCAGCAGTTCATGGTGTTCCAGAAGACGCGCATGGCAGATCTGCTCCAACAGGCCAATATGTTGACCGAGATGATCGGCATCATGCAGCACATGTACGGCCTGATGCAGCAGATGGTGGCCACCACGCACGACATGGTCGCCACCACGCACGAAATGCAGGAAACCACAGCCGAATTGCGTGACAATGTGGCCAACTTCGAGGATTTCTTCCGGCCCATCCGCAATTACCTGTACTGGGAACCGCACTGCTACAACATCCCGCTGTGCTGGTCGGTCAGAAGTATTTTCGACGTCCTCGACGGCGTGGACCTTCTGACCGAGAAGCTCGACAGACTGGTTCTCAATCTCGATCAACTCGACGTGCTGATGCCGCAGATCATCGCCCAGTTCCCCGAGATGATCGCGATCATGCAGAGCATGCGAACCATGATGCTGACGATGCACAGCACCATGGAGGGCGTCTTCGGTCAGATGGACGGGGCCAACGAGAATCCCACCGCCATGGGCAAGGCGTTCGACTCAGCGCAGAACGACGACTCTTTTTTCATACCGCCGGAAGTGTTCGAGAACGAAGACTTCAAGCGCGTGATGGACATCTTCATCTCGCCGGACGGCAAGTCGACTCGTCTGCTCATCCTCCAGAAGGGGGATCCGGCGTCGACAGAGGGTATTTCGCGTATCGACGCAATCAAGACCGCCGCCGAGGAATCGCTCAAGGGCACGCCGCTGGAAGGATCGCAGATCTACCTCACGGGCACCGCGGCGATCACCAAGGACATGGTCACAGGCTCTGAGTACGACTTGATGATTGCCGTCGTCGCGGCCATCTGCCTCATTTTCATCGTCATGCTGATCATGACGAAAAGCCTTGTTGCCGCGCTTGTCATCGTCGGCACGGTCCTCGCCTCCCTGGGGGCCGCCTTCGGAGTGTCGGTCTTCGTCTGGCAGTACGTTGTCGGAGTCCAAATTCATTGGGCGGTCTTGGTCATGACGGTGATAACCCTGCTGGCCGTGGGATCGGACTACAACCTGCTGCTGGTCGCTCGCATCAAGGATGAACTGCCCGCCGGAATCAACACCGCGATCATTCGTGCCATGGGCGGCACGGGCAAGGTCGTGACGACTGCCGGTCTGGTGTTCGCCGCCACGATGGGATCCATGGTGGTGAGCGACCTGGTCAGCATCGGTCAGATGGGCACGACGATCGGCCTGGGTCTGCTGTTCGACACGCTGATCGTGCGTGCCTTCATGACACCGTCAATCGCCGCGCTGCTGGGACGTTGGTTCTGGTGGCCGCAGAAGGTGCGACCGCGCCCCGCCAGTGCACTTCTCCGGCCCACGGGACCCCGTCCGCTGGTTCGTGCCTTATTGCAGAACCCGCAGCAGTAGTGGCCAACCATCAGCTGCGCAAGCCCAGGCCGCTGATCGCGCGCTCGATCCGCGCCCTGGCGCCGATCATCATCCTGGGCTGGGCCGCCCTCACCCTTTTGGTCACCTTCGCCGTGCCGTCGCTGGAGCAGGTCGGTCGGGAACAGTCCGTGCCGATGAGCCCCAAAGACGCCCCGTCGGTACAGGCGATGGCGCGCATGGGTCAGATCTTCGGAGAATCGAATTCGGACAGCACGGCGATGATCGTGCTGGAAGGACAGGAGCCCCTCGGGGAGGAGTCCCAAGACTATTACCGCGAGCTGATCGGCGAACTCAGAAGCGATCCAGAGCATGTCGAGCACGTCCAGGATCTGTGGAGCGACCGGCTCACGGCAGCGGGCGCCCAAAGCCCGGACGGCAAGGCCGTCTATGTCCAGCTCAACCTCGTCGGGGACCAAGGCTCGTCCGAGGGGCTCAAGTCGGTCGAGGCGGTTCGCGGCATCGTCGACCGGACGCCGCCGCCCCCGGGTGTCGACGTCTATGTCACCGGAGCCGCACCACTTCTCGCGGATATGCAGCACAGCGGTGAGAGTTCGATCCTGAAAATGACGCTGATCGGCGCCGTCATCATCTTCGTGGTGCTGATGATCGTGTATCGATCCGTCATCACCGTGGTCCTGCTTCTTGTCACCGTCGGAATCGAGCTGTTTGCCGCCCGCGGGATTGTCGCCTTCCTGGGCCACAACGATGTCTTCCTGCTCTCCACGTTCGCCATCAACATGCTGGTGGCGCTGGCGATGGCGGCCGGAACCGACTACGGCATCTTCTTCTTCGGGCGTTACCAGGAGGCGCGTCAGGCCGGCGAGAGCCGAGAGGCCGCGTTTTACACGACCTATCGCAGTGTCGCGCCGGTGGTGCTGGGCTCGGGTCTGACGATCGCCGGAGCTCTGATGTGCTTGAGCTTCACCCGCATGTCGATCTTCCAGACAGTGGGAATTCCCTGTGCCGTAGGCATGCTCGTCGCGGTGATCGTCGCACTGACCCTGGTTCCCGCGATGTTGGCGACGGGAGGTCGCTTCGGACTGTTCGATCCGACCCGCATGATCGGCGTGCGTCGCTGGCGCCGGGTCGGCACGGCGATCGTCCGCTGGCCGGGACCCATTTTCATTGCGACGCTGGCGATCACGCTCGTAGGTCTCATCGCACTGCCGGGCTACCAGACGAGCTACGACGACCGGCGCTACATCCCCGACGACGTTCCCGCAAATCAGGGCTACGCCGCCGCCGACCGACACTTCTCCCAAGCGCGCATGATGCCCGACATCCTGATCATCGAGTCGAATCACGATATGCGCAATCCCGCGGACTTCATCGTCCTGCACAAACTGGCGAAAGCCATCTTCGCGGTTCCCGGCGTCTCACGGGTCCAGAGCATCACCCGCCCGGAGGGCACGCCGATCGAGCGGACGTCCATACCGTTCTTGATCAGCATGCAGAACGCCGGACAGCAACAAATGATGAAGCACATGCAGGATCGCGTAGACGACATGGCGACTCAAGCCGACATGCTGACCCGGCAGATCGAACTGACGAAGCGCATGTACACGATCCAGGCCAAGCTCACCGAGGTAACCCTCGACTCGGTCGCGATCACCAAAGAGGTGACGGTCGTGATGGACGACATGCGGGACAATGTCGCCGATTTCGACGACTTCTTCCGGCCGATCCGCAATTACCTGTATTGGGAGCCGCACTGCTACAACATCCCGATCTGTTTCGCGATTCGAAACATCTTCGACGCGCTGGACGGGATCGATCAGCTCGCCGAGAAGGTCCACAAGCTCAACGGAAATCTTGACGACCTGGCCGCGGTGCTGCCGCAGTTGCTCGCACAGTTACCACGCACGATCTCCATCATGGAGTCGATGCGCGACATGATGCTGACCATGCACGCCACCATGGAGGGCACGTTCGGCATCATGGACGAAACGTCGGCCGACGCGACGGCGATGGGCCAGGCATTCGACGCGGCCAAGAACGACGACTCCTTCTACCTACCGCCGGAAGTCTTCCAGAACCCGGACTTTCAGCGGGCGATGAGCTCCTTCCTGTCACCCGACGGCAAGGCGGCCCGATTCATCATCTCCCACAAGGGAGACCCTGGATCGGCCGAGGGCATCGACAGCATCGATCAGATCAGGGCTGCGGCCGAGGAGTCGCTGAAGAACACCCCACTGCGCGGCGCCGAGATCTATCTGGCAGGAACAGCGTCGACGTTCAAGGACTTCGAGGAAGGCTCCACCTACGATCTGCTGATCGCTGCAGTCAGTGCGCTTTGCCTCATCTTCCTGATCATGCTGCTCATCACGCGCGGTTTCATCGCCTCGCTGGTGATCGTGGGAACGGTGGCACTGTCGCTGGGTGCATCGTTCGGGCTGTCGGTGCTCATCTGGCAGTACATCTTCGGTATCAAGCTGCATTGGATGGTGCTGCCGATGGCGGTCATCGTCCTGCTGGGCGTGGGATCCGACTACAACTTGCTGCTGGTGTCCCGCATGAAGGAAGAAATCGGCGCAGGGATCAACACGGGCATCATTCGGGCCATGGGAGGCACCGGCAAGGTGGTGACCAATGCCGGACTGGTCTTCGCCTTCACCATGGCGGCAATGATTTTCAGCGATCTCGCAGTGATCGGCCAGGTCGGCACCACGATCGGTATCGGCCTGCTGTTCGACACGTTGGTGGTGCGCGCGTTCCTGACGCCGTCCATCGCCGCGCTGCTCGGTCGCTGGTTCTGGTGGCCGCTCATCGTGCGGCCCCGTCCTGCCAGGCAGACTCAGCGGCCCGCAGCGTCGTTCGGGAACGATCCTCGCGAACATGAGAAGATCGAGGACCCTGACGACGCAGTGACGGTGCCGTTCCAGCGGCCCCCGGTCTGATCAAGGCTCTCAGACCACCCGGACGCCCATCGCGGTCGTGGAGTAGATGCAGAGGTCGTCGACCCAGAACTGTCCGTCGAACACGACCAGGACACCGTCCTCATCCTTTGTGACGGCGACGATCTCGATCTCCGAGCGCGTTCTGCCATTGGTCGGTATCACCTGACCGCGGAACTTCCAGCTGAAGCTCTGCCCGACAGCGACGGGCTCGAACGCCGACCGACCTTCGGCCAATCCCGCGAGCCGCACCGCAGCGCGGGCGGCCTGCTGCATCGCCTCCAATCCCAGCGAACCGGGTTGCACCGGATCCTGGAAGAAGTGCGCCTTGAAGAACCACGCCTCGGGGCGTACGTCGTACTCGGCGACGAGGCGCCCGAGCCCGTGGGCTCCCCCGCCGGGCCAGAAGTTGACCCGGTCGATCACCTGCAGCCGGCCTTGGGTGAGCCACGGCGCGCCCGTCAGGTCGTCGGCCCGGTATGGCCGCGACACCGGGGCCGGCTCTGAAAGTGCCTCCAACGCTCCCGGTTCGACCCGCAGACCGACCTGGTTCTTGAGCGCTTCGGGACTGAAGAAACCGAACGCCGTCTTCATCGTCATGACGACATCGTCGCCCTGGGTGCAGATGACGTCGAAGAACACAATGGTCGATCCGCCACCCTCGGCGAACCTCTCCAGCCGCGACGTGACCCGCAGCGTGCCGACGGTGGCCGGCTTGTGCAGCAACACTTCTCCCCCGTCGAGGTTGCGGAACACGACGTCATCGGGCCGGTTGGCGGCGAAGCCGTTGTAGGAGGAAAGCCACCCGCACGGTTGCAGGAGGATCTCGATGAGGACCGACATCGGGACCGCGTCGGAGTGAGCATCCCCGAAATACCAGGCGTCGGCCGGCACGTCGTACTCGGCGACGACGACACTGTCTTTGGTCGGCACCCCCGGCGGACTGTCGACGCGCAGGATGCGCGACATGAAGTGGTACGGCTCATCAGGAAGGCGCGGTGCCCGACGAGTGCCGTCGAACGGCGCGTACAGGGCCCCGAAAGCATCCGAGGGCATCCCGCGACCGCAGGCCAGGAGCGCCCCCTGATCGCCGCGAACATCCTCGGTGCCCTCCAGGACACGCACGGGTCCAGGCGCTCCCGGCGGCATCGGCCAGTCCGGCACCAGTCGCATACCGAACCGGCGGCAATGGAACACCTTGAACCCGTCGCTGCTGCACAGCAGCGCCGCGATGATCGTCGGTGTCGGACCGTCGACGATCTCCTCCACGAACACCTCGTAGTCGAGGACATGATCCCGATCCGGGATGACCTGGCCTCGGCACACGAAACGTGCCATCTCGTCGGGTACCGGTTCGAAGCGCCAGCCGTCGCGGTCGATGGTGAAGCCGTAGGCAGCCATCGCGAACGACAACGCCTGGGTCGCCGCGTCGGCCATCAGTGTGCCCGGCATGCAGGGGTCGTTCTTGAAGTGCCCGTGGTAGAACCACGCATCTGTCGGCACCACCGCGCGGGCGCGCAGATATCCGCGGCGCCAGGGGCCACCCGCGGGATCGAAATCGGCGATTTCGTCGAACAGTCGCAGTCGGCCGCCCGGAAGTGTGGGGGTGCGTGAGTGGGCGGCGGCCATCTCGAAGCCGGAGCCGAAGCAGGAGAACGCGTTTCCCGCGACAAAGGCGTCCAGATCCGCCGAGTCGAAGGAGCGCTTCTGCGTGACGCACGGCGGCTCGTCGCGCCGCGCACCTTCGCGCGGGACGTCGTCGGCGGCATCCCACAGGACGCCGTCGGAATTTGCGAGCTCCTCGTCGGAGAAGAAGCCGGCCTGCCCGTTGCGTACCGAGATCGCGAGGCGATCACCGATGTAGCAGTCATAGTGGAAGAAGAACAACCGGGTGTCACCGGTTTTCGCGTGTCCGTCGATGTGGATCTCGTAGTGCAGCGTCTCGCCGGCTCGTGGCAATCCACCCATGAACGTCAGATCGCATCCGAGCAGTCGGTAGACGCGTTGGCCGCGGTTGGTGAAGTCGGCACCCAGCCACGAGGCGAGAAGCAGGTCGGCCTGGCCGGATTCGATCACGACGCCGGGCGACATCCGGCCGTTGTGCATGTACCAGGCGTCGGGGTCGACATCGGTCTCGGTGACAATGGTGCCGGTGCCCATCGTGGCGGGTTCGCCGTCGATGCTCATCACGCGGTCGGCCAGCAGCAGCGGTGGTTCCGGCATTCGCACCAGTCGCTCGTACTGGTCGAGCTCGGCGAAGACCGGACCCAGAACCTCCGAAATCCGGCCTCCTGCCAGGGTTTCGAGCTGAGACCGGTTCCAGAGGGGCTCACGGGTCGTGGTCTGCGGAGGTGCTGTCGACGGTGCCGGATCGGCCTTCTGCGGTGTCGACGGGGTGGCCGGTGGGGCCGTAGTCGCCACAACCGGCTGGGGCTGCAGTCGCTCCGTGGCGGGCGCGACGTCCACGGTCGCGCTCGGTACGGCCACCGATGCCGATCCCCGACCGCCTGCTGCCAGCCGGAAGAGCTCGGCCCGCGACTGCAGGAACGACGCGTGCGCCTGCGCCTGACGATCGACGAACACGGTATGCGTCTCACCGACTGCCGCGATGAGGCTCAGCGCCGCGGCCGTTCTGTCGCTCACCGCTGCAGCGGTGGCGTCTGCGGCGATTGCCGGCTCGGCGATCCCGATGGGTGCCGCTGCGGCCCGCGTGACAACGCTCTCGGCAAGCGCCAACGGCGCGGGATGAGGCGGCGCCGGCGGCATGTGCTGAAAACCTTCGTGTTCGGCTTCTGGCATCGGAGTGCTCCCATTCCCGGACGCCCCGCCAATCGACACGACGGCGGGCACCGACACGATCGGTGGCCGGTGCGCCGCCAACGTCAGCGTGCGCGCGCCGGTCGGCGGCGGGGCCACCTGATCGCGCAGCAGCTGCATGCGCGCATCGAAGGCGTCTGTGCGGACCGCAAGTCCGTGGACCCACATCTTGGCCACGCTCTCGGCGAGCGCTCGCAGCCCACGCCGCTCCTGTGGGTCCAGCGCCACCGCCAGGTGCGGTCGGTCACCGAGGATCTTGCCCACCGCCGCGGTGAGGATGCTGCGGGGCCCGTGTTCGACGAAGATGCGGACGCCGTCCTCCCAGGCGTGGCGCACCGTGGCGGGGAAGTCGATCGGCTCCAGCGCCTGCCGGGTGATGGCCTCCGCGGCGGCTTCCCGCGTCGGCACGTAGGCGCAATTGACGGCGTTGGTGTAGAACCGTACGTCCGGCACGGCGTGGGTTTCTCTGGTATGGATAGCGCGCCATACATCGGCGAATGGTGCCATCGCACTGCAGTGGATCACCATGTCCAGGCCGAGCGGCATCGCACGGGCGCCCTCGACTGCGTCGATGACCCGTCGGCACGCCGCAGGATCGCCACCGATGACACAGTCGTCCGGTGCCTGGACGATCGTCATGTAGGCGCGGGGCTCTGCGGCCAGCGCCGCCTCGACGGCCGCCCTCGGCGCGGTGACGCGCCAGCATTCCCACGGTGCCGGCTGATCGCCGAGGCCCCAGTCCGCCGCCGCCACGCGACAGGCGCCGGTCAGCTCGTCGCCGTACATGCCCGAAGCCTCGATCTCGTCGAGCATGGGCTCCAGGTCACGCCACACCCCGAACGCCATCAACGCGTTGGTCTCCCCCGAGGAGAGGCCCACCGCCGCCGTGGGGGTGAGACCGAGCACGGTGCGGGAGAATTCCGCCTGCGCCTGGCACACCAGCGCACAACCGGTCAACTGGGTGCGCGGATTCAGCGTGGTGATTCCGGCTCCGTAGAGAGCCCGCGCCAAGTCACCGACGCCTGAGAACCGGGCGGCGAGCGCGTCACCGAGCTCAGGCCAGGCGAGCAGGAGGTCGCGCCCGGCACCCGGGTAGGCCGCTGCCGCACCTGTGAACGTGAACGCCAGCTCACCGTTGACCGGAGCCTCGGCGAACGCGACACCGATGCCCGCCGGCGCTTCCCCGCGTTCCAGGCGCTCCACCGCGGCACGCCGGAGTCCTTCCACCGCCGCGGCGGAGTCGGATACCAAAGCGCAACGCACAGGGCCGTTCCCGCCGGGTTCGCGGCGGCGCATGCGACTCAGCAGATCGCTTCTGTTCTCACCGGCATAGCGCTCGCTCACAGGAACGATGCCGACGGCAAGCGGGGTGACAGAGCCTTTGACGGCGGACAGGTCGATCCCGTCGGTCCGGCCCGACATCGACGTCATGCGGACCGAGTCACGGGTGTCGCCCGGGACCGGTTGTGCCCCGTTCTGATCCACCCGCACTCGGGCGCCCAGAGCGCAGGCCCGCGCAGCGACTTCCGTCGCGGCAGCCGCAGCATGTGTGCGGCCGAACCGTGGCACGGCGACGGTGTCTTGTTGGCGGCCCGCAGCATCGGTGTCGGCCGTGTCGATCACCGCGATGATCGGGTCGCCGGCGGCCTCCGCGTCGGCGCGCCGTTTGAGGACGAATGCCACCGCAGAATCACCCTGCGGCACAACCCTGTCCGCGGCATTGGCGAGGGCGTCGGCCGCTCTCTGGTGGGCGGGCTCGCAGCACATGTCGACGGCGCCCGTGAGGACGGTGTCGAGTTCGCCGCGTCGAAGGGCACGGATGGCGATCCGCAACGCGACGATTCCGGACAGTTCCTCACTGGACACCGTGAATCCGAACCCGCGGAAATCCCGTTGTGCATGAATGCGGTTCGCCGGAATGTTCGGCATCGCCCCGACAGCGCCGTCCGCGGTCAACCGCGGAGCGGCCTCGGCGTTGACGGCAAGCCACTGCTCGTCGTCGGCATGTTGTACTCGCAGCCGGTGCCGCGCGGTGGTCGCATCGCACCCCATGCCGACCACCACGCCGGTTCGGGTCGGGTCCGTGCTGACCTGCTCGAGCGCCTGGGCTGCGGCCGCGAGCATCGCCGTCTGTTGGCTGAGGCTGGCCTTGAGCTCGCTGGGTGGAAATCCGAGTCCGGCGAAGTCGAGTGCGACGGTGTCGAGCGGGACTGGAGTAGCCGGCGGACCCAGCGCCCGTCGGCGAAAGGACCTGACGTCGGGGGCATCTCCTGTCACTGCGCCCATCCCGCAGATGACGATGTCGCCGGCCGGCGGGGCGGCGGGTCGCGCAGCACGACCCGGACGGACATAGCTCTCGACGATCAGATGGGCGTTGTTGCCGCCGAAACCGAAGTTGCTGACCGCCGCACGCTTGACGGTGCCGTCCCAGGGTGTCGACGTGGTCGACAGGGTGAAAGGGGTATGTTTCAGCGCCGCAGTGGGCTTGTCGCAGAGCGTCGGCGGCATCACCGACGCCTGCATGGCGGACAGCACATTGATCAGGCTCGCCGCACCCGAGACGGTGATGGTGTGGCCCAGGTTCCCCTTCAGAGCGCCCAACTTCAGCGCTACATCACCGTAGGCAGCGAGCAGGCTCTCCAACTCCGTCGCGTCGCCGAGCGTGGTGCCGGTGGCGTGGCAGTCGACGAAGTCGATGTCGGCGGGTTGCAGCCCGGCCTGCGCGAGCGCGGCAGCCATGGCGCGGGCCTGACCCGACACCGCGGGTGCCAGAAGGCCGCTCTGGCGTCCGTCGTTGGACAGTCCGACCCCGGTGACCACCCCGAGGATGCGGTCGCCGGAACGCTCCGCGTCGTCGAGGCGCTTCAACGCGACGAGGGCGGCGCCCGTCGACGGCACCAGTCCGTCGGCCTCCGCGTGGAACGGGCGGGACCGCCCTGACGGACTCAGTGCCTGCAGCGCCGTGAAACCCAGATGCAGGAACAGGTCGTCGGCGCCGTTGACGCCGCCCGCGAGCATGACGTCGGCGTCACCGTCCTGCAGGGCATCGCAGGCCAACTTGATCGCATACAGCGACGACGCGCAGGCCGCGTCGAGTGCGAACGCCGGACCGGCGATCTGCATCGCGTCGGCGACCAGATGTACGGGCAGCCCCGACGAGAAGCGGTTGCGCGGGTCTACATCACCGCTGCCACTCCACACGCTCTCGACGAAGGCGGTACCGAGACTTGTTGGATACGAGAGGTTCCCGACGATCATGCCCGTCCGCGGCGGGGCCGCGGGACCGGACAGTGCCAGCCGCGCACAGCGCGCAAGCCAGTGCACGATCGGATCCAGGCGTTCGACATCGGGGATGCGCCCCGCGTCGAGGTTCGGGTCGATCGGTGGGTCGATGTATCCGCCCATGGTCGATGCCACTCGCAACCCGGGGACGTCGCTGGCCAGCAGCCGCGCGGGATCCACGCCCCGCCAATACTGACGGGGCGTCGCAGAAAGCAGGGAACGTCCGCTCAGTGTGGCCTCGAAGAGCGCCTCCGGCGTCGTCGCGCCGGGAAGTACGCAGCTGCGTCCCACGATCGCGACGGGGTCGAACCCGCTCACGCCGACGTATCTCCCCCGCTGCCTGCGACATAGAACTCCACTCCGGCAAGCTCGGCCACCTCGGCGCCGTCCTCGGTTTCCAGCGCGATGTCGAAATCGACCCGTTTGTCGTTGACGGGGTGGGCAGCGATCCGGCAGCGCAGGGTTTCTGCAGCTGTGGACCGGCGGTGCAGGACGACGCGACCGATACGCACCGGCAGTACGAGGGGATGTCCGAGCGCACTGGCCCACACGATGCCCAGCTGCAGCCCGCCATCGATACCGGCGGCATCGATCGCCCAGTCGTCACCGGGCCACCCGAGGGCCGCCTGCCCCTTGAGCGTCGCTGTGCCGCCGGCACCGGAGAAAGCGTCGAGCTGGTCGATGACAGCGAACCGCGGACCGTGGAACAGCGGGCCCTGGTAGGCGTCGGCGACACTCATCGGCCACGCCGCCCCTGCGACATCCGGTACTGAAAAACGTTGCGAAGCATCGGCTTCAGATTCCAGGAGCGCGCGATAGCGCGGGCGGCCCTCGCAGTCGAGGACCGTCACCGAATAACAGGGGCCGGCCGGTTCGAATTCGATGGTGAGCGCCTGCTGTTCGCAGGCCGCGAACGTGACACCGGACAACACCTGGAAGTCGCGCACGGCGACATCCGCATCGGCGATCAGTCCGCGCGCAGCCCGCAGCATCGCGTCGAGCACGATGACCACCGGCATCACAACCCGGCCCCGGACCTGATGGTCCGCCAGCACAGGCAGATTCTCGGTCGATACGTCCCAGTCCAGGCGCGTTGGACGGAGCCGCGGTTCGGCGGGTGCCGCGACGACCACGGAGGTTGCCGGAGAACGCCCCAGCGCATTGTCGGCGAAGAACTGTGCACCCGCGTCGAGTGGGATGAGGCCCACCCTGCCTTCCAGGAACCGGTTGCGAAGCGTGGCGTCGACCATGCCGCCGTCCCACGGTCCCCAGCCGAAGGCGCGGACCACGCAGGTGTCACCGCGGCGCGCGGCCTCCCGTGCGGCGATGGCTTCCAGCGCGGCGTTGGCCGCCGCATACGCCGATTGGCCGGGATTTCCGGCACGTGCGGCGATCGAGGAGAACAACGACATGAAGCGCAGGTCATCCGACGATGTCTCTTCCAGAAGCGCCTCAGCACCAAGGACTTTCGTGCCGAAGACCTTGACGAACTGCTGGTCGTCGAGATCCTCGAGCCGTTTGTCGGCGAGCACGCCCGCGCCGTGGACGACACCGACGATGGGGCCGAAGTGCTGCCGGACCTCGTGGAGTACCGAGCGCAGGGCGTCCTGGTCGGTGATGCTCGCCGCGAAGTAGCGGGCCGGTGTTCCCTGCCCTTCGGCGGTCGCCAGGGTGGCGCGTACCTCGCGCTCTGCCATCAGGCTTTCCGCCTGTGCGCGGGCCTGCGGCAGCGTGAGATTCTCGCCGCGAGTTCGTGCAGTCGCCGCCAGGGCAGTCGCGATCTCGGTGACGGTGGTGCCGGCCGGTTCGTCGGTGGTGGCTTCCCGCAGCGGGGTGCGACCGAGGAGCGCCAGCCGCAGACCGTGACGTTTGGCAAGTGCCAGCGCCGACGACGCTGTGACACCGCGCGCGCCGCCGGTGACGACGACGACTCCGCCCGCGGGGACGTCGATCGTCTCGGTCGGCGGCGAGGACTCGACATCTCCCACGACGACCAGCCGGGTGCCGTCGGCACGCAATGTCACCTCGACGCCGCTGCCACCCTCGAGGAGCTCCGCCGTCAAGCGTTCCGCGTCCGGGTTCTCGATGTCGATGGCGCGCACGGATGCGTTGGGCCATTCCCAGGCAGCGGTTTTGACGATGCTTGCCACACCGACGGGGGTGCTGGTGCCCGACGACTGAACGGTGACGAAGAGCCGCGACCGGGACTTGCTCTTGGCGACGCTGCGCGCCGCGTGGAATGCGCGCAGGTGCAGGTCGACGCAGTCCTCGGGGGTGTGGGCCGATGCCAACGCGGCAAGGCAGATGACGGCGCCGGCTTCGTCGGGCACGAGGTCGACGGCCCTGGCCTTGACCCCGCGCACGGTCAGCACGCGCTCCAGCGCGTCGGCGAGCTCGGGGTCTTCGCGGGTGATGAACACCTCGCCATCGCGAAGCCCGGCCATCGCGAAGCCGCTTTTCGGCACCGGCCGAAGCTCCGCCTCAGTGCACGACAACCCGCCGGAGGGCAAGGCCGGCGGAGCTGACATCTTCTCTGCGCCACTGTTTTCAGGATGCTTCGGTGTGGGTGYGGCGAAGTCGGCGATGGTGTCGACGACGTCTTGGAGGGTGCGTAGGGCGGAGAGTTCGGAGGCGGGGATTTCGGGTGCGCCGGGGAATTTGGCTTGCAGTGCGGCCAGGATTTCGACCTGTTTGATGGAGTCGATGCCCAGTTCGGCTTCCATTTCCATGTCCAGGCCGAGCATGTCGGCTGGGTAGCCGGTCTTTTCGGACACGATCGCCAGAACGACGTCACCGGCGGGCAGGGCTGCAACGGGAGCCGGAGCCGGCTGCGGCACTGAGGCCGTCGGCGTTACGACCGGCGCGGGGGTGGGTTGCGGTGTCGGCTGCGGGACGTCGACGGGCGCGAGCGGCGCCTGCGCCACCGCCGCAGGGACCGACGTGAGCACCGGTACGGCGCCATTGTGTACAGGGCGCTGCGGCTCCGCGAGTCGGGGGCGTTCGCCGACGATCTCGGCCAGCATGTGTGCGGACATGTCCAGAAACGCCTGATGACTCTGCATCACCACATCGAGGTACCGCTGGTGCTGGATCGCGGTCTCACGCTGGATGCGATCGATGACACTCCAAGCGTCCGTGGACAGTTCGGCGGGAGGTGTCTGGACCTCCGGGGTGTAAGCATGCGGCGCAGGTTCAGGGCGCGGTGCAGGCGCAGGCTGGACGTGCGGGGCCGGCGCCACGGTGTTCTGCAGCGCCGGGACGTCGGTGGGCTTGATCACTGAGGTCAATTGAAGTCCTTCTGGCGCAGGTGGCGGCGTCTCTGGTGCGGTAACGCGGGCACGCTTCGGAGTGATCGCTACTTTCCCGTCTCGCGGCGGATATGGCTTGCCGACGTTCGCTCCGCCGACGAGGACGGCGTGTGCGGGTGCCGGAACGTGCTTCTCCGGCTCCTCGTAATCGTCGTAGAGAGAAGCGAGATCGAGGGCGACACCGTCGGCGGCCAACGCCGCGAGCCCGCGATGCCACCCGCGCAGCCCGCCAGCCTTGGGGTCGTCGAGACTCACAGCGAGATGCGTTGTTGCAGAGAGGATTTGCGGAACCAGCTTGGTCAAGACCCGACCCGGCCCCACCTCGATGAACCGGGTGACCCCGTCCCTGGCCATAGCCTCGACCATCTCGCGGAAACGTACTGGCTGCCGAACCTGATCGCCGAGCTGACCTGCCACGTCATCGCCATACGGTTGCGTGGTGGCATTGGCATAGACCGGGAACTGCGATACTCCAAGGCTCATCGTCTTCAGATGCTCGGTCAACGGCGCAGAACTCGAGGCCACGATCGCCGAATGGAACGCCGACGCCACCGGCAGCCGGACCGACGTGTAGCCCGCCGCCTTGGCTGCGCCCTGGGCCCATACGACCTCGGATTCGTGTCCGGCCAGCACCACCTGGTTGGGCGCATTGTCGTTGGCGATGACCAGCGTTCCGCCGGACTGGGGACGTGTCTCCAGCAGTGCCCGAACGTCCTGCGCGCCTGCGGTTATGGCCAGCATCGCGCCGTCCTGACCGTAACCTGCTTCGGCCATCAGCACGCCGCGAGTGCGTGCCGTCTCGACAAGCCGCTCCTTCGGAAGCACACCGGCCGCGGCAAGCGCTGTGACCTCGCCGAAGCTATGGCCTGCGGCAGCATCGGCAGTCACACCCAACCTGTCGAGCAGCGCGAGTTGCGCAAGGCTCGCGGTCGCGATCGCGGGCTGAGCGTTCTGCATCGCGGTGAGTTCGGCCTTCTGGGACTCCAGGGCTGCTGCGTCGAATGCCGGCTCGGGGAACACCACGCGGTGGAGGTCTGCGAGGTCGTCGGCCAGCGCATCCCACCCCGCGAGAGCGCCCGGAAAAGCGAGCGCAAGATCGGCGCCCATGCCGACATATTGGCTGCCCTGACCGGGAAACAGGAACGCCGTCTTTCCGTCGCGCCCCGGGCCGAGGCCGACAAAGATGTTGGAGTCCTTGATCTGTGACGCGGTTCCCTCGGCCAGCGCCTCGCCCAGCTTCTCGGCCAGCGTCTCCAGCGAGTCGGTGTCGGTCGCGACCAGAGCAGCCCTGGCAGGCTGCGACGCATCGAATTCGCGGGCCGACTCGAACGCAATCCGCGCCATGCTCTCACCCGCCCGGACAGCGGCAATCACGTCGGCGGTCCGCTTCTGCAGTTCCGTGTCCGACGTCGCGCTGAGCACCACCAGCTCGCTGGGCAGTGTCCGCAACCGCTTCGCGCGCTGCTTGCCGCGATACTCCTCCAAGGTCACGTGGAAGTTGCTGCCGCCGAATCCGAACGAGCTGACGCCCGCGCGCCGCGGCTGTTCTCCGGTGCGCACCCACGGGCGCGTCTGCGCGTTGATGTAGAACGGGGTGTCGTCCAAGCCCAGCGCCGGATTGGGCCGGTCCACCTTCATCGTGCCCGGCAGCGTCGAATGTTGCAGTGCCAGCACAGCCTTGATCAGACCCGCCGCACCGGCGGCGGCCTTCGTGTGTCCGATCTGGGATTTCACCGAACCGAGCGCGATGCGAGCCGACCCGCCGGTGAACACCGACTTGAGCCCCGCGAACTCGGCAACGTCGCCCGCCTTGGTTGCGGTGCCGTGCGCCTCGACGAGCTCGACGCTCGCCGGTGAGTATCCGGCATGGTCGTACGCACGGCGAAGAGCCTTTGCCTGGCCGTCTGAGCGCGGTGCGTAGACGCTGGAAGCCCTCCCGTCCGAGGACGATCCGAGACCGCGGATCACGGCGTGAATCGGATCCCCGTCCCGCTCGGCGTCGCTGAGGCGCTTGAGCGCCAGCATGCCCACCCCTTCGCCGATGATGGTGCCATCGGCTGCGTCGGAAAAGGGTCTGCAGTCACCCGACTGGGAGAACGCCGGGGTCTTGGAGAAGCACATGTACATCATGACGTCGTTGAGCGCGTCGACGCCGCCGGTCAGCACCATGTCCGATTCGTGCAGATAGAGCCGATGCAGCGCCGCCTGCACCGCGGACAGCGAACTCGCGCAGGCCGCGTCGACCACGAAATTGCTACCACCGAGGTCGAGGCGGTTCGCGACCCGTCCGGCGACGACGTTGCCCAGCAGTCCGGGGAAAGTGCTCTCCTGCCACGCCGGATAGTGGTCGGCGATGTCGCAGCAGATCTCGTCGGCCTCATCCTCGGTCAAACCGTTCTCCAGCAACGCTTTCCGCCAGATTGGCCGCTGCATCCGCGATCCCATCTGAACGACGAGCTCGGTCGTCGACGCGACTCCGAGCACGACGTCCACCCGGTCGAGGTCGACCTCGACGCCGGAGCGCATCGCCTCGTCGAGCACTTTTCTCGCGGCGATGAGCGCGAGCAGCTGAGCGGAATCGGTCGCAGGCAACGCGTTGGGCGGCAACCCGAACCGGATGGGATCGAAGAGCACGGGGTCGATGAAGCCCCCGCGCTTGCAGTAGGTCTTGTCCGGAGTCTTGGGATCCGGATCGAAGTAGTCCTCGATCAGCCAGTGCGAGGGTGGCACTTCGCTGATGGCGTCCCGGCCGCCGGTGATGGTCCGCCAGTAGCCCTCGAGTCCAGGCTCTCCCGGATAGATGGCGGTCACGCCGACGACGGCGACAGGGGTGGCCTGAGTATTGCCGGGATCTCGCTTCTCTTCGGTCATTGCACCTGTTATCTATGGGGGTTCGAACGGGATGGAAGCGTCACCCGAGGGGACGGGGCCGGAAGTCGAAGGCGGAAGCCGGCATTGCGACACCGGCAGCGCGAAGCTGTCCGGCGCGCGTCACGGTGGCGGCTCCCTCGAGGAGGTTGAGTGCGATCTGGCGGACGGTTCGGGCTTCGACGGGCTCGAGGAAGCTGCCGCGGACCCATTCGTTGAACGCACCCATAGCCGGCCCGCACCAGATCTGGTAATCGGTACGCCGCGCCACGTGCCCATCGCGTGCCCATTGGGCTCCGTTGAACAGGTACCACCGGAATATCAGCGCCATCCGATGTTTCGGGTCTGCGAGGGCCCGATCCACCTGCCGCGGGTCCCTGGTCGAGAAGAAATCCTGCGTTTCGGCCCACACCTCGGCGACCCTGCGCCCGAGCACCGTCTTCTCCAGGTTCTCCAGTTCTTGCCGCGGCGCCTCCTCCAAAGACGCGTAACGACGGTAGAAGTCGGACAGCCGCTGGCCGCGCTGGGCGAACATGGTGCCGCGCTTGAGAACTTGAACAGTCACACCCATCTCGAACATGTCTGCGGCAGGAGCCATCGCGACATCAGTGGATTGTGCGACCGCGAGAAGGCTCCGCGCGTCCTCGGAAAGCCCGCTTTCGACTGCGGACTGATTGACCGAACCGGTGAGGACATAGGCCGCCCCGACGGCGAACGCAGCTGCGACGGCAGCAGGTGTGCCCAGTCCGCCCGCGGCACCGACGCGCGGCCACACCTCATAGCCCTGCGCGGTGGCGATGGCGTCGCGCAGCGCGATGAGACGCGGAACCAGCACCGTCAGTGCACGATTGTCGGTGTGGCCGCCCGAATCCGCCTCTGCGGTGATGTCTTCGGCGACAGGGATTCGCGCGGCGAGAGCCGCTTCCTCCGCTGTGAGCCGCCCCTCGGCGACCAGCGCGCGCATAATCGCCTCCGGCGCGGGAGACAGGAACAGGCGCGCCACCTCTTCCCGGGACACCTTGGCGAAGATGCGCCCGGCCCGGAGAATCTGCCCGTCCGGGCCGCGTCGCAGCCCCTTGACGGCGTACAGCACGATCGCCGGGGTCAGCTTCATGAATGCCGACGCGGAAATGCATCGGACGTCGAGGCGATGGAACAGTTCTACTGTCGCCATCTCAAGACGATCGTCTTGAACGTTATGGATCAGATTGGCGCCCCAACTGACAACGTCGCGCCCGAGGGCATCCTGAATCTCTCGCACTCCGGACTCCACTGCGCTCAGGTCCAGTCCGGCGCTGCCGAAGAACCCCATCGCACCGGCACGGACGGCTTCGACAGTCATCCGTGGCGTTGCGATCCCCCGCGCCATCTCGCCGACCACATACGGGAAGCGCACCCCGTGGGCGGCAGTGAAGCTGCGTTCTCCCAGCCATTCGGGATAAATCGGAGGCAATACCGCCAGGAGGTCCTGGCGCGTGATCTCCGGGGTGAGCAGCCCGGCGTCGTCCAGCAGCACCGCGCGGGGCCCATGCGCCGACCCCACTACCGCCACCGGTCTGCGAATCGATGCGAGCGCTTCCGTGACGTCGGATCGAACGAATAGACCGGCGGAAGCGGCGATCGCATGATCAGGCTCAGTCAGCGCTCCTCGCACGGTCAGGGACTCTAACTCGTTAATTAACGGTAGGGCTGATTTTGGGCGAGTAAATCGACATGAGCAACGAAGTTAACAGTTGCCGTCACGCTGCGATCTCGGCAAGCCGACGCCGCGAGCCAGTCGTAGCAAACCAATCCAGTGCTGATTGGTGGGCGCCCAGGCACGCTGAACGCGCTGATCACGCCGGTAAGGGGGATGTCCACCGTCGTACGGGCGGCTACACAACGCCCGGTTCGGTGCATGGTCGGACGCTCGCCAGCGCGACGAAGCCGGGTAAGCGACAATCGACAGCACTCGTGACCCGGGACGGTTTGCCTGCGTTGCTCGAAGCGGATCATCGCGACGATCGCGGTCAGTAGTTCATGCAGGAGTTCGCCACCGCAGACACCTGCGGGCCGAAGGCGGTGGCCAGCATCTCCTGCAGCGCAGGGTTCGCCGCCTGTTCCTGCGCGATCCGTTGGCGGCGCTGTTCGACGGGTAGCGCGAGGAACGATTGAAGGTTGGCCTGCATGTCGGGCCGGAGGTGAAGCTGGGCCGCCAATTCCGGCGTCTGCGCGCCCATGGCCGCTGTCACCTGCGCATAGTTGCAGGTAGTGGTCGCCAGGGCTTCCGAGATTGGGTCTGCTGAGGCGGGTGCCACCGCCCCGGGCAGGCATGCCACCGCCATCGCTCCGGCGACGATGCTGGCCCGCAACCACCGTGTAGACGTCATAGATGTTCGTCCTTTCGAATGACGACATATCCCGTGCAGAAATCTGCGAGCACTCGATCCACCGAAGATCCACGCGATGGTTGTCTCGCCCCTTCCGGAGCGTATCGAGACAAACGCCGACGGCATAGACGCAGACGTCAATTTTTGCCAGAATCAGCCATTCGGGTGCGGCGCCGGCGTAGCATCCGCCTTCGGTGACACCCGGAATGAACCTGCGGCGGACGAGGATCTCGATGGATGTGGTTCGGGCCAGACGCAGCGCGTTGAGCGCCGCACTGATCTCCAGTGCGCTGGCGACCGCGACCGTGCACGGCGCCCCCACCGCCGACGCGACGTGCTTCTCCATCTTCGGGATCGGCAACGGGAACGGCTGTACGAGCAATCCGACGAGTTTCGCACTCGCGATAGGCGAAGGCGCAACGGCGGACGCCACCACAGGGTTCTTCGGAGGCGCGTTCGCGATGGGCAACAACGCCCGGGCCACAAGCGCCTACACCGCCTTCACGCTCGCAAACGCCGTCGGCGACAACGCGTCAGCGTCGGCGATGTTCTCTCTTTTCTCGCTGCTCGGGCAGCTGGGGACAGGCAGCACCGCCGTCATCGGTGGCCCGAACCTCGCCGTCGGCATCTCGACCGGCGTCGGATCGCAACAGACGAACATCATCGGCGGCTTCAACGTCGTCGCGCATGTCGGACCCGGTACGGCCGCCGCACTGGGCGGAACCCAACTCGTCCTGGGCTTCTCGGGGGGAAGCACACCGCACACCGTCGGCTCGACCGGACTGGGCAACATCGCGATCCAATTGGGCCCGGGCAGTACGCAGACGATCGGCGGTATCAACCTCGCTATCGGCGCTTCCCCATGGGGAAGCGGGGCGCAGACCACGCTCGCCGGTCTGCTCGGGACGGTCGCACTCAACATCCTCGGCAACGGAAACGCTGCGACGCAGGGGGCCTTCGGCGGCGCCGTCAACCTGTTCGGCACCAGTAGCGCCCAAATGGCCGGCATCTTCGCCACGGCGCTGAACATTCTGGGCAATGGCAACACCGTCACAGTCCTGCCCGGCGCGCTGCTCAGCGTCGCGTTCGGATTGTTGAGCAACAATGTCACGGTGGAGGCCGGACCGGGCCCACTGTCGTTTCAAGGGGCGGTCTTTCAGAACGGTCTGGCTGTCGGACAGGCCATGGCCGCCGCCATCGAGAACGTGTCGGCGCCGGTGGACGGCGCGACCTACGCGGCCTCGCGGACCCTCGGCGACGCGTTGTCCTCGGCTTTGGCCGGCGACGTCGGCAGCGCATTCACCGCGCTGGCGTCGCTCCCGAAATCGGTACTGGATGCCTTCCTGTTCGGATACGACGTCGATGGTATGGGCCCCGCTGACCCGGTACCCGGGCTGTTGTCGGTCAAGGACCCCGACTGCACGACTCAGTGCCACGACGGGGGTCCGATCTATCAGCTGCTGGTCGGTCTGCCGAAGGCCATCACCACAGCGCTGACGAATATCCGCGCTGCCGCTGCGGATTCGAACACCGTCGACGCGGCAGATGACCAGGGCGCCGACGCCCCCCCGGCGTCCGCGCTGCCCCCTGATGATTCCGCGCCGCCCCCTGAGGACTCTTCGGAGACCGACGAGCCGGCAACCGCCCCCGAAGCCGACGACGAGGCGACTCCCCCGCTCGCCGACGACGTCGACGAAGCGCTCGAAATCGGCGACATCGACGGCGCCACTGTCGATGTCATCGATGAGGAGGGCGACGACGGCGGTGCCGACACCTCCAAGGAGCCTTCCGAAACCTCGGAGTCGCCGGGTGACCAGACCGAGACCGAGAACAGCTCCGACGGCAGCGGAACGAACTCGTCGGCCGACGGCGACTCTCGCCCCGAGAGGGCCGGAAAGCACCGCGCCGACGGACCGCGACACGCGACCAAATAGCTGGAGCACACGGGCGCTGTGAAGGGAATCATCTTGGCGGGCGGCTCTGGGTCGCGCCTGCATCCGATCACGTTCGGGGTCTCCAAACAGTTGATCCCCGTGTACGACAAGCCGATGGTGTACTACCCGTTGTCGACGCTGATGCTGGCCGGGATCCGCGACATCCTGGTGATCACCACACCGCACGACGCTCCGAGCTTCGAGCGGTTGCTCGGTGACGGATCGCGGTTCGGTGTCTCGATCACGTTCGCGCAGCAGCCGTCGCCGGACGGGTTGGCTCAGGCGTTCACCATCGGCTCGGACTTCATCGGCACCCACAAGGTCGCCCTGGTGCTCGGCGACAATCTGCTGTACGGGCCGGGTCTGGGCACCCAGCTCAAGTCCTTCTCCGACATCGACGGCGGAACGATCTTCGCCTACTGGGTCGCCGAGCCTTCCGCGTACGGCGTGGTGGAGTTCGACTCCGCCGGAACCGTGGTGTCGCTGGAAGAGAAGCCGAAACAGCCGAAAAGCAACTACGCGGTGCCGGGTCTGTATTTCTACGACAACGACGTGGTGTCGATCGCGAGGGAACTCAGCCCCAGCGATCGTGGCGAGTACGAAATCACCGACGTCAACCGGGCCTACCTGGAGCAGTGTCGGCTGCGGGTGCAGGTGCTGCCCCGCGGCACCGCCTGGCTCGACACCGGGACGTTCGACCAGATGACCGACGCCGCCGATTTCGTCCGCACCATGGAGCGGCGCACGGGGCTCAAGATCGGAGTGCCCGAGGAAATCGCCTGGCGTCAGGGCTTTCTCACCGATGATGAGCTATGCGACCGTGCCACCAGGCTGATCAAGTCGGGCTACGGAAGGTATCTGCTCGATCTGCTCGACAGGGGGCTTTAGTGGCTCGGCTGCTGGTCACCGGCGGCGCCGGCTTCATCGGATCCAACTTCGTCCACCACGTCATCGCCCATACCGATCATCACGTCACCGTGCTCGACAAGCTGACCTATGCCGGCAATCGGGCATCCCTGACTGACCTGCCGGCCCAGCGATTGGACTTCGTCCACGGTGACGTCGCCGACGCCGGACTCGTCGACGATCTGGTGGCCGCCTCCGATGCGGTGGTTCACTATGCGGCCGAATCGCACAACGACAATTCTCTTGATCGTCCCGATCCGTTCTTGCATTCGAATGTGGTCGGAACGTTCACGCTGCTCGAAGCAATCCGGCGCCACGGCAAGCGATTCCATCATGTCTCTACCGACGAGGTCTACGGCGACCTCGCACTCGAAGACCCGGGCAGGTTCACCGAATCCAGTCCCTACAACCCGTCTTCGCCGTATTCGTCGACCAAGGCAGGCAGCGACATGTTGGTGCGGGCGTGGGCTCGTTCTTTCGGCGTCGCCGCAACGATCTCGAACTGCTCCAACAACTACGGGCCGTATCAGCATGTCGAGAAGTTCATCCCGCGCCAGATCACGAACATCCTGTGGGGTATTCGTCCCAAGCTGTACGGTCACGGCCGCAACGTTCGCGACTGGATCCACGCCGAAGACCATTCCTCGGCGGTGCTGCAGATCCTCGACAAGGGGCGGATCGGTGAGACCTACCTGATCGGCGCGCAGGGCGAGCGAGACAACAAGAGCGTCGTCGAATTGATCCTGACTCTGATGGGCCAGGAAGCCGACGCATACGACCACGTCCCGGATCGGATGGGCCACGACTTGCGGTACGCCATCGACCCGACGAAGCTTCGCGACGAACTCGGGTGGCGTCCAGGGTATCGCGACTTCGAGCACGGCCTTGCAGCCACGATCGAGTGGTACCGCGACAACGAGCAGTGGTGGGCGCCCGCCAAAGAAGCCACCGAAGCCTTCTATGCGCGCCTCGGGCAGTGACAGAAGAACGGGAACAATGACCGGACACGGCAAAACACTGCGTGCCGTCGGCACACCCATCCCCGGACTCACGTTGTGGGACATACCCGTTCACGGCGACAACCGCGGATGGTTCAAGGAAAACTGGCAGCGCACCAAGATGGTCGCGGCCGGCATGCCGGACTTCGGTCCAGTGCAACAGAACATCTCGTTCAACGACACCGCGGGCACCACCCGTGGCATCCACGCCGAACCGTGGGACAAATACATATCGGTGGGTTTCGGACGCATCTTCGGCGCCTGGGTGGACCTGCGTGCCGGCCCGACATTCGGGACGGTGTTCACCGCAGAGCTCGACCCGTCGCGGGCGGTCTTCGTTCCCCGGGGAGTGGGCAACGCATTCCAGACTCTCGAGCCCAGGACCGTCTACACCTACCTGGTCAACGATCACTACTCCCCCGACGTCCACTACCCCTCCGTGCATCCGGGCGACGAGACCCTCGGGATCGCATGGCCGATACCACTTGAGCGCGCCGAACTCTCGGCAAAGGACCTCGCCCAGGGCACCCTGGCCGATGTCACGCCGATCACGCCGCGCCGGACGCTGATCGTCGGTGCCGGTGGACAGCTGGGCCGCGCGCTGCGCGAGGCCTTTGCCGATGCCACGCACGTCGAATACGCCGATCGCGCCGACCTCGATATCACCGCGGACGGCCTCGACAGGGCACGGCGATGGCGGGACTACGACACCATCATCAATGCCGCCGCCTACACCGCCGTCGACGCCGCCGAGAGCGCTGAAGGACGCGTCGCGGCATGGGCCGCCAACGTCGCCGGTGTTGCATCACTGACAAAAGTGGCTGCCGCTCACGGCATCACGCTCGCGCACGTATCCAGCGACTATGTGTTCGACGGCACCGCGACTCGGCCTTATCGCGAAGACGACCCGGTGGCACCGCTCGGCGTCTACGGACAGACGAAAGCCGCCGCCGATCAGATCGTGTCAACCCTGGCACGCCACTACATCGTGCGCACGTCATGGGTCATCGGGGACGGCCGAAACTTCGTGCGCACGATGATGTCTCTGGCGGCCAACGGTGTCGACCCGGCGGTGGTCGACGATCAGTTCGGTCGCCTGACCTTCACCTCGGAGCTGGCTCGGGCGATTCGGCATCTCATCGAGACCGCGGCACCGTACGGAACCTATAACGTCACCGGGACGGGGCCGGTGCGTTCGTGGGCAGACATCGCACGACGGGTTTTCGGCCTGGCCGGATACGACCCCGGCCGCGTCAGCGGTGTGCCTACCGCCGCATATTTCGCGAAGTCGCAAGCGGCAGTCGCGCCGCGCCCGATGCACAGCGCACTGGATCTGACCAAGCTCGAGTCCACAGGTTTCGAACTTGTCGACGCCGAAGAAAGCCTGACGCGCTATGTACGCGCGGAATCGCTCGCGACGTTCTCCGGTGTGTCGTCGTAGCGGCTACGCCCGGACGATGATCGGATCGCCGACGCGGACGGTGTCGAAATACCACGCCGCATTATCGGGGCTGAGGTTGATGCATCCGTGGCTGACGTTGGCGTACCCCTGCGAACCCACCGACCACGGTGCGGAGTGGACGTAGACGCCGCCCCAGGTGACCCGCACGGCGTACTCCCCCTTGATCAGATAACCCTCTGGATCGTCGAGCGGAATCCCGATAGTGCGGGAGTCGAAGGTCACGTTGCGCTGCTTCTCCAGCGCCGTGAACTGCCCGGTCGGCGTGGGGAACTTCGCTTTGCCCATCGAGGCGGGCATCTGCCGCGCGACTTCGCCGTCGATGCTCACCGTAAACGTATAGGCGCTCAGATCGGCGACGCTGACCACCGATGAGCCCGTCTCGAAGCTGGTCGCGAATCCGCCGACCGACACCGTGATCGGGGTATGGGCCGGGAAGAACTCCGCGGGCTGCCACTGCACGCTGCGGTCGTCCAGCCAGGTGAACGATCCGTCGCTGGGTTCTGTCGCGCCCGCCGGCAGGACGGCGATGGTGCGCTCGGCAGCCGATCTGTCGGTCATCGCGTCGGTGAACGTGACGGTCACCGGCGCGGCGACGCCGACCGTCTGCCCAGGGCCCGGCGACACGCTGGCCACGGTGGAGCCGATCGCGGCGGTACCCGCAGGGATCGGTCCGGCCACCGACAGTCCGGCGGCAAGCACCGCACTCCCGATGACGGCAGCGACGCGCCGCGCGAGCGCACGACCTGATCGAGTTTGCTGCAGACGCAGTCTCGGCATGGTGTCATCCTAATCGTCGTGCTTTGCGGCGACCCCGAAATGCGCGCCGCAGCACATTCGGTGTTGCCCCTGATCAGCTATCGGTTCGCCGCGTCGGAACGTTTCACGCGACGTCGGCACGCACGGTGGACGTCCCACGGTTCACCGCCAGCAACGCGTACCCGAGGGCGAGAACACACACAGCCATCGCGGTGACGTTGAGTACGACGGCAGTCGCTCCGACACTGCCGGGATCGAGGAAGTAGTAGGGTGCGCGCCTGCCCGCGTGGTTGAGGACGAGCAGTGCCAGCACGAGATATGCCGCCGGGTAGGACAGCCACGCGACCGGCTGCCACCAGGACACCTTGGTGGCGTCGCGCCCGACGAGGAACCAGTCTGTCAACGCCAGCACTGGGACGACGACGTGGAGAAGGAAGTTGGCGGGGGTGTAGCCCATGCTGTATTCGGTGAGGAAGAGGTTCCAGACGACGCCAGCCATCACGACGTAAAGCACCACCGCGCCGCGCAGCCCCGTCCGCGCATCCGCGCGGGGTGACACCAGCGTCCACAGGCAATAGCCGGCCGCGAGCAGGTTCGCCTGGTAGGTGAAGGTGATCAACCGCCAACCCACCCCACGGCTCGACGTCAGCTCGACGAGGAGCAGGGCCGCCGCGACACACGCGATGATGGCCACACGCAAGGTGATTCGTAGGATCGGCGGTCGGGCGGCAGGCACGC
>NZ_LWCS01000027.1 GCF_001650495.1 Mycolicibacterium iranicum
GGGTGGTCCACGGCCGGGCGGGTCCAAGCCCTCGCCGCGGACCCCGCGCGTCGGTAACAACCCCTTCTCGTCTCAGCAGCCGGTCGAGCGTCCGGCCCCGAGGCCCCAGGCTGGTCCCGGCGGTCCGCGACCCGGACCCGGCGCGGGCGGTCCCCGTCCCGGTGGCGGTCCCCGTCCCGGTGCGACGCCGGGCAGCATGCCGCCGCGTCCCGGTGGCGGTCCCCGTCCGGGTGGCGGTCCCCGCCCCGGTGGCGGTCCCCGTCCCGGTGGCGGTCCTCGCCCCGGCCCGGGCGGCGTCGGTCGTCCCGGTGGTGGCGGCGGTGGCAACTACCGCGGAGGCGGCGCTGGTGGCGGCGGTGGAGCTCCGGCTGGTGGCGGCGGTTTCAGAGGTCGCCCAGGTGGCGGTGGCGGCGGTGGACGTCCCGGTCAGCGCGGTGGCGCAGCGGGCGCGTTCGGCCGTCCCGGTGGCGCCCCGAAGCGCGGCCGTAAGTCGAAGCGCGCGAAAAGGGCCGAATACGAGAACATGCAGGCCCCGGTTGTCGGTGGCGTGCGGTTGCCGCACGGCAACGGCGAGACGATCCGGCTGGCGCGCGGCGCCTCGCTGTCCGACTTCGCCGACAAGATCAATGCCAACCCGGCGTCGCTGGTGCAGGCGCTGTTCAACCTCGGCGAGATGGTGACCGCGACGCAGTCCGTCGGCGACGAGACCCTCGAGCTGCTGGGCAGCGAGATGAATTACGTCGTTCAGGTCGTCTCCCCGGAGGACGAGGACCGCGAGCTGCTGCAGTCGTTCGACCTGTCCTACGGCGAGGACGAGGGCGGCGAAGAGGACCTCGAGTTCCGACCGCCGGTCGTCACCGTCATGGGTCACGTCGACCACGGCAAGACCCGACTGCTGGACACGATCCGTAACGCCACCGTCCGTGAGGGTGAGGCCGGCGGCATCACCCAGCACATCGGTGCCTACCAGGTCACCGTCGACCTCGACGGGACCGAGCGGCCTATCACGTTCATCGACACCCCGGGTCACGAGGCTTTCACCGCCATGCGTGCCCGCGGCGCGAAGGCCACCGACATCGCGATCCTGGTCGTGGCCGCCGATGACGGCGTCATGCCGCAGACGGTGGAAGCGGTCAACCACGCGCAGGCGGCCGATGTGCCGATCGTGGTGGCGGTCAACAAGATCGACAAGGAAGGCGCCGACCCGGCCAAGATCCGCGGTCAGCTCACCGAATACGGGCTGGTGCCCGAGGAGTACGGCGGCGACACGATGTTCGTCGACATCTCGGCCAAGGCCGGCACCAACATCGAACAGCTGCTCGAAGCGGTCATCCTGACCGCCGACGCGTCGCTGGACCTGCGGGCAAATCCCGACATGGAGGCCCAGGGCGTGGCGATCGAGGCGCACCTGGACCGCGGCCGCGGTCCGGTGGCGACCGTGCTCATCCAGCGCGGCACGCTGCACGTCGGCGACTCGGTCGTCGCAGGCGACGCCTACGGCCGTGTGCGCCGAATGGTCGACGAGCATGGCGAGGATGTCAGCGAGGCGCTGCCGTCGCGTCCCGTGCAGGTCATCGGCTTCACGTCGGTGCCCGGTGCCGGTGACAACTTCCTCGTCGTCGACGAGGATCGCATCGCACGCCAGATCGCCGACCGCCGCAGCGCCCGTAAGCGCAACGCGATGGCGGCCCGCACCCGCAAGCGGATCAGCCTGGAAGATCTGGATTCGGCGCTGAAGGAAACCAGCCAGCTGAACCTGATCCTCAAGGGCGACAACTCGGGCACCGTCGAAGCGCTGGAGGAGGCTCTGCTCGGAATCCAGGTCGACGACGAGGTGGAACTGCGGGTCATCGACCGCGGCGTCGGTGGCGTCACCGAAACCAACGTCAATCTGGCGTCGGCCTCTGATGCGATCATCATCGGCTTCAACGTCCGCGCCGAGGGCAAGGCCACGGAGCTGGCCAACCGCGAGGGCGTGGAGATCCGGTACTACTCGGTGATCTACCAGGCGATCGACGAGATCGAGAGTGCGCTCAAGGGCATGCTGAAGCCGATCTACGAAGAGAGGGAACTCGGCCGCGCCGAGATCCGGGCGATCTTCCGGTCGAGCAAAGTCGGCAACATCGCCGGTTGCCTCGTCCAGTCGGGCATCATGCGGCGCAACGCCAAGGCCCGCCTGCTGCGCGACAACGTCGTGGTGGCCGAGAACCTCACCATCTCATCGCTGCGGCGGGAGAAGGACGATGTCACCGAGGTCCGCGACGGCTACGAGTGCGGCCTGACGCTGACCTACTCCGACATCAAGGAGGGCGACGTCATCGAGACGTACGAGCTCGTCGAAAAGGAGCGCGTCTAGCGTGGCTGACCCCGCACGGGCGAAGCGTCTGGCCAAGCGAATTTCGACGTTGGTCGCGTCGGCGATCGAGTACGAGATCAAGGATCCTCGGCTCGCCGGCGTGACCATAACGGACGCCAAGGTCACCAACGACCTGCATGACGCCACGCTGTACTACACGGTGTTGGGTAGTTCCCTGGACCAGGAACCCGACTACGCCGGGGCCGCCGCGGCGCTCGAAAGTGCCAAAGGTGTGCTGCGCACCAAGGTCGGGGCCTCACTGGGAGTTCGGTTCACCCCGACACTCGCGTTCGCACGGGACACTGTGCCCGACGCCGCCCACCGCATGGAGGAACTGTTGGCGCGGGCGCGGGCGGCGGATGAGGATTTGGCGAGAGTTCGTCAGGGTGCCAAGCACGCCGGCGATGCCGACCCTTACCGTGTAAGTGGGGCGGACGAGGCAACTGGGGGATCGACCGCAGAGGACATGCGTGACTCCGACTCGCTCGATGACTGATCTGACGACTGGTGCAGACGCGCGTGCCGTCGACGCGTTCGGTGCTGCTGAGCTACTGGCAGAGGCCGACAGCGTGAGCATCGTCTGTCACGTCTTCCCGGATGCCGACACCATCGGGGCCGGCCTGGCGCTGGCTTTGGTTCTCGAGCAGTCCGGCAAGGCGGTGCAGGTCAGCTTCGCGGAGCCGGAAGAACTGCCCGAGTCCCTGCGCTCTCTGCCCGGCGGGCACCTGCTCGTTCCCCCGGCGACACTGCGGCACGACGCCGAGTTGCTCGTCACCGTCGACATCCCGAGCATCAATCGACTGGGCGCGCTGCGCGAACTCGCTTCCGGTGACCGCAACGTCCTCGTCATCGACCATCATGTCTCCAACCAGCTGTTCGGCAGTGCGAACTTCATCGACGCCTCTGCGGACTCGACGACGATGCAGATCGCCGAATTGCTCGACGCGTGGGGCAAACCGATCGACGTCGGCGTGGCGCACTGTCTGTACGCCGGGCTGACCACCGACACCGGCTCGTTCCGCTGGGCCAGCGCCCGCGCGCACCGGCTGGCGGCCCGGTTGGTCGAGGCGGGCGTCGACAATGCGGCGGTCAGCCGCACGCTGCTCGACACCCACCCGTTCGCGTGGCTGCCGATGTTGTCGCGGGTGCTGGGGTCTGCTGAGTTGGTCGCCGACGCGCTCGACGGCTGCGGGTTCGTCTATGCCGTGGTCGATCACGACGAGTGGAGCAACGCCAGACCGGAGGAAGTCGAGAGCATCGTCGACATCGTCCGCACCACCCAGCAGGCCGAGGTGGCGGCGGTGTTCAAAGAGATTGAGCCGCAACGATGGTCGGTGTCGATGCGGGCAAAGACCATCGACGTGTCCGCAGTCGCCGCCGGATTCGGCGGAGGCGGGCACCGTCTGGCCGCCGGGTACTCGGCCACCGGGGCCGCCGCCGACGTCGTCGCGGCACTTCGTGCAGCCCTTGGCTGACGCCGTCGAACCGGCGAGCAGTCGGCGCATCGCCGCGCTGGCCTTCCCGGCACTGGGAGTTCTGGCTGCCGAACCCATCTACCTTCTGTTCGATCTGGCTGTCATCGGGCGTCTCGGTGCGTTGAGCCTGGCCGGATTGGCCATCGGCGCACTCGTCATGGGAGTGCTCAGCTCCCAGCTGACGTTCCTGTCGTATGGCACCACCGCCCGCGCCGCGCGGTTCTTCGGAGTCGGGGACCGCAGGGCAGCGGTCGAGGAGGGGGTACAGGCCACCTGGCTCGCCCTGGGGATAGGTGCCGCGATCGTCGCCGTCGTGCAGCTGACGGCGGTTCCGCTGGTTTCCGCGCTGGCCGCAGGAGGCGAGATCGCCGACGCGGCGCTGCCGTGGGTGCGGATCGCCAGCCTGGCGGTGCCCGCGATCCTGATCGCGGCCGCGGGGAACGGCTGGATGCGCGGCGTGCAGGACACCATGCGCCCCTTGCGGTATGTCGTCGTCGGTTTCGGGCTGTCAGCGCTGCTGTGTCCCGTTCTCGTCTTCGGATGGCTCGGAGCGCCCGAGCTCGGGCTGTCCGGTTCCGCCGTGGCCAACGTGGCGGGGCAGTGGTTGGCCGCCGTGCTGTTCTGCAGAGCGCTGTTCGTGGAGAAGGTGCCGCTCGGGCTGCGTCCGGCTGTGCTGCGCGCGCAGGTGGTGATGGGCCGCGATCTGATCCTGCGGACCATGGCTTTCCAGGCGTGCTTCATCTCCGCGGGCGCGGTTGCGGCGCGATTCGGCGCCGCGTCCGTGGCCGCGCACCAAGTGGTGCTCCAGTTGTGGAGTTTCCTTGCGCTGGTGCTCGATTCGCTCGCCATCGCCGCGCAGTCGTTGGTCGGCGCCGCGCTGGGCGCCGCGCAGTTGGGGCACGCCAAGTCGGTGGCGTGGCGGGTGACGATCTTCTCGACGGTCGCCGGACTGGTTCTTGCCGCGGTGTTCGCGCTGGGGTCGTCGGTGTTTCCGTCCGTGTTCACGTCCGATCGCTCGGTGCTCGACGCGATGGGGGTGCCGTGGTGGTTCCTGGTGGGCATATTGCCGATTGCCGGAATCGTTTTCGCCGTGGACGGCGTGCTGCTGGGCGCGGGCGACGCCACGTTCATGCGGAATGCCACGCTGGCCAGTGCGCTGCTCGGCTTTCTTCCCCTGATCTGGCTGTCGCTGGCCTACGGGTGGGGTCTGCTGGGAATCTGGGCGGGACTGGCCACCTTCATGGTGCTGCGGCTGATCTTCGTGGGTTGGCGGGCGCTGTCCGGGCGCTGGCTGGTACCAGGCACACGCTGACGGTCAGGATTTGCGCGCGACTGCCGCAGCACTGACCGCCCACACCGCTCTACGGCCTTCGCGGCGGTCCGCGATGTCGACGTCGACCATGCCGGTCGAACGGCACAGGGCTGCAAAGGCTTCTGCTTGACGCAGGGTCCAGCCGTGGCTCGCGACACCGGTGGCATCGGGGGGCGACTGACGTTCGACGGCCAGTAGCCTTCCGCCCGGCGCCAGCACACGCTGCGCTTCGACAATTCCGGCGGAGACGTCCTGCCAGTGGTGCACCGTGGCAAGGGCCCACACGACGGTCGCGGAGCTGTCGGCGACGGGGAGCGCTTCGGCGCTGCCTCGGGCCCAGCAGATCCCTGTGTGCCGGCGTGTGACGAGCCGCGCGACGCGCAGCATGGACGCCGACGGATCGACCCCGGTGACCCGCGCGCCCCTGCCTGCTGCCACCCGGGCCGCGGTGCCGGGACCGCAGCCGATGTCGACGAGGTGGTCACCGGCGCCGATGCCGGTGAGCTTCGCGGCGAGATTGGCGCCGGGCCGGCCGGTCAGCAGGAACATCAGGGCGAACAGCGAGCCTGTCACGCCGGAGAAGCCGGGATGGTCAGCGTGATGATTGACGGCGAGAGCATTCATGGTGACGACCTTGCCGGTTCAAGGCGGGTTGAAGTCAAATGAGGGAATGAATCTGATCCCGATCGGCGAGGCCGCCGCCCGACTGAAGATGACGGCCTCGGCGTTGCGTTACTACGACGAGAGGGGGCTCGTCCGGCCGAGGTCGAGAAAGTCAGGCCGGCGGATGTATGGCCGAGAAGAGCTGCGCCGCTTGGCGTTCCTGAAGATCGTGCACCGCCTGGGGCTGCCGCTGGACACGGCGGCGGCGGTCCTGGATGCACCGGGCGGACAGTGGCGCGGAAGCGTGCGCGAGCAGATCGCGGAGCTGGACAGGGTCATCGGGCAGGCCAGGGCGGCTCAGCAGTTCCTGACCCATGCGCTGAACTGTCCGACTGATCATCCGGCACGCGAGTGCCCGACGATGACGGGTGCGCTGGATCGTCTGGTTGCCGGGATGCCGGTAGAGGAGCTGGCCGCCGAGCAGTCAGGCGAGAGCTGATCCGTGTCGCAGCGAGCGCGCGCATCTGCACACGACACACGGGGAAAGTAGGTGCAGACACGCGCGTTCGCGGTGCGACGAATCATTCTCCGGCGGAGGAACTTCCGAGGAGATCACGCACCCGGTTGGCGACGGTGATGAACTCCGGGCGTTCCATGGTCTCGGCGTAGTCGCGCTCGGCGGGCAACTCGACGTCGAGCGTCTCGACGATGCGGCCCGGCCGCGGGCTCATCACGACGACCCGGTTGGCGAGGTAGACCGCCTCGGCGACCGAGTGGGTCACCAGCACCACCGTGGTGCCGGTTTCACGCCAGATGCGGTGCAGTTCGACATTCATCTTCTCACGGGTGAGCGCGTCAAGAGCGCCGAACGGTTCGTCCATCAGCAGTACCCGCGGCTGGTGCAGGAGTGCTCGACACAGCGAAACACGTTGCTGCATACCGCCGGACAGTTCGTGCGGCAGTGCGTTCTCGAAACCGGTGAGGCCGGTCATCTCGATCAGCTCGTCGCACCGCCGCTGCGCCGACTGCCGGGGCATGCCCCGCATCTCGGCCTGCAGCAGGATGTTCTTGCGCACCGAACGCCATTCCAGCAGTGCGGCGCGCTGAAACACGTAGCCGATCTCGCGTTGCGGGCCCCGCACCTTCTTGCCCCGCAGCAGCACGTCGCCCGCGGTGGCATCGGTAAGGCCCGCGACGACCTTCAGCAGCGTCGATTTGCCGCAGCCCGACGGGCCCGCGATAGAGACGAACTCGCCGTCGGCGACCTGGAGGTCGATGTCGTCGAGCGCGGTGACGTCGGCCCGCTTCGAGGAGAAACGCACGGTCAGGTTCTCGATCCTGATGGCCGAGGAACTCAGCGAGGTGTCCACGGAGGTCGTGCCTGTTCCCTGCGGGGTGATGGTGGCAGTGGTCATGTCCATGTTCTCCTACTGCTGGCCTTCGGGGGTGAAGGACGAATCCCAATACTCGGCAGGCTCTTTCGCGCCCTGGAGCACGCCGGCCTCGTTGAGGGTGGCAATGGTGGTCTTCCAGTCCTCCTCGGAATTGGTGCCCGGGGCCTGCTCGGCGGTGGCGGGCGTCGACAGCAGCGGGATGGTCTGCTGCCACTGCTGCAGGAGCACCTCACGTGGCGGCATCTGCGGGTCCTTGCCCACCATCGCGTCGACGGCGGCTTCTGGATTGTCCACCGCGGCGGCGTACGCCTCGCTGGTGGCGTCCAGCATCGACTGCACCAGTGCGGAGTTGTCGGAGATGGTGGCGGTGTTGGCGATCAGCCCGTTGCTGAAGAAGTTCAGCCCGGCATCGGAGTAGCGCAGGTAGCGCACCTCGCGGCCGCTCTTGTCGGCGATGGTCGGGCCCTGATCGTGGGCGAACCCGATGAGCCCGTCGACACGGCCGGACAGCATCGCGGCCATCTTGCCCGCGGCGTCGAGACTCTGCTGGGTGACCTGCTCCTCGGGGACGCCCACCTTGTTCAGGTAGATCGGGAACGTCGTGGTGGGGGCGTCGCCGGCAGAGACCGCGATGGTTCTACCCACGAGGTCCTGCGGGTTCTCGATGCCGGAGTCGGCGAACACCTGCACCGCCGACGGCGTGGTCTGCAGGAAGACGCCCGCGCTCTTGACCTTCACACCCTTGTCGATGTTGCTCAGCACGGCGGGGGTGTCGGCCCAGCCGAAGTCGACCTGCTGGGAGCCGACTGCCTGGACGGTTTTGGTGGAACCCTGGCCCGCGTCGATGGTCAGGTCGATACCGTGCTTGGCGAAGATTCCTTCTTGCACACCGTAGTAGAACGGGGCGTGCTCGCCGTAGGGGTACCAGTTCAGCATCAGAGTTGCCGGAGCGGTGGAACCGTCTGCGGCGGGACTGTTTTCGCTGCCGCTACCGCCACAGGCGGACAGCGTGAGCATGGCAGCGGTGGCGGCTACAGCGACGGCGGCTGCGCGGCGACGGGTGAACATCAGCGTTTCTCCTAGTATTCGGGGGGTCAGGCGGCGGTGCTGGCGGAATTGGTGGTGCGGCGCGAGGAATGCCACGGGATGAGCAGCTTCTCGGCGATCTCGATGATCGCGAAGAGCACGATGCCCAGAAGCGACATGATGATGAGTGCAGCGAATAACATTGCGGTGTCGACGTTTCCGTTCGCCTGCAAGATGACGTAGCCGAGACCTTCGTTGGCGCCGACGAACTCGCCGACCACCGCGCCGGTGACCGCGAGGGTCGCGGCGACCTTCAGGCCCGACACCAGTTGGGGGAGTGACGCGGGGAAGCGGATCTTCATGAACGTCTTGAACCGGCTCGCTCCCATCGTGGAGGTCAGCTCCAGAATCTCGGGATCGACCGAGCGAAGGCCGGCCAGGCCCGAGATGACGATCGGGAAGAATGCCATCAACACTGCGACGAGGATTTTCGGCGACGGCCCGAATCCCAGCCACACGACGAACAGCGGCGCGATGGCGATCTTCGGGATGACCTGTGCGAACAGGATCAGAGGGTAGACCGTCTTCTCCAGGTTGACCGAGTACATCATGACCACGGCGACGAAGACGCCGAAGACGGCGGCGATGATGAAGCCCAGCACTGTCTCCCACGTGGTGACCCAGGTGTGCTGCATGAGGTAGGCGGCGTTGGCCTGGGTGGTCGCCCAGGTGTCGGCGGGCGACGGCAGGATGTAGGGCGCGACGAGTTCGTTCTCAGTGACTGCCCACCACGCAGCGGTGAGCACGACGACGAGGGTGATGGGCCGCCAAAGGGCGGACGCGGTGCGTCGCGGGGAGAACGACGGACGCCACCCGCGTCTCGTTCGGGATGAGGCCGGAGGTGGCGCCGGCGAGGAGGGGCGCACGCCGGCCGATGCGGTTACCGCCATGGGAATGTCCTAATGGTCGCGGTTGCTCGGGTGATCACCCGATTGGGAATGCGCTTTCCGAAGCAGTTCCGACGATAACGTGACCCAGCGCACACTGTCAACGGTCCGGCGACGAGCGCCATGTCTGCGCAGTTCAGGACAGTCTTGTGCTGTCCCGCAGAATGACTGTGCCCGGCACCCGCTCCCGCAGATCGTCGGAGTCGAGGCGCAGCGCGAGGTCGACCGCCCGGGCACCGATCTCCTCCAGCGGCAGTGCGACGGTGGACAGGCTCGGGGTGTGATCGCGCAGCGTGGGGATGTCGTCGAAGCCGGCGATGCAGACGTCCCGGGGCACGCTCAGGCCCATCTCGCGCCACGCGGCGATCGCGCCGATCGCCATGACGTCGGTGACGGCGAAGACGCACGGTGGCGTGCTCCCGGAGTTCGGCGTGAGCTGCAAGGCCGCGGCCAACCGGTGCGCCGCGGAGTAGCCGCCGTCGCGGGTGAAGTTCCCGGACACCTCGACCATGGGGGTGAGCCCGCGTCTGCCGAGCGCCTCGACGAATCCGTTGCGGCGGTCCACCGAGGTGCGAATGCTCGCGGGGCCGCCGATCACGGCGAACTCGGTATGACCCGCAGCGACCAGAGAATCCGCCAACTCTGCTGAAGCAAAATGATTTTCGGGCTCAACTGCGCTGCCGAAGGCCAGCGGCTGGCCGATCACGACCACCCGGCCGCCGTTGGTGCGGTAGCGGCCGAACTCGCCTTCGAGTTCTCGGTCCAGGTGCCCGCTCTGCCGCGAACCGGCGAGCACGATCGCATCCGCGCGGTGGGCGATGAACGTGCTGACCGATTCTCGTTCGATGTCGAAATCGCGGTCCGTGCTGGCCAACAGCACCTGCTTGCGCGCCGTTCTGGCGGCGCTCTGAACTCCGCGCACTATCGAGGAGAAGTACGGGTCGGCGATGTCGTGCACGATCAACCCGAGCAGGCCGGTGGAGGCCCGGGCCAGGGCCTGAGCCTGTGCGTTGGGCACGTAGCCGAGCTCGCGCGCGGCGGCGCGGACGCGGTCGGCGACACCTTCGCCGGGGATCCGCGTCGATCCGTTCAGCACCCGTGAGGCGGTGGCCTGGGACACGCCGGCGCGTGCAGCGACATCCTGAAGTGTTACCGCTGGCATTAGTGCTGCTCCCACCGTCGCAAAGGTCGCTCTCCGCCGTGGACCGGACGCAGTCGGCATGTTCTGGGGTTGACCGCCACGCCGTGACAGCTTACCGTGGAAAGCGCATTCCGAAGTGCTGATACCGCGCATCTCGTCGCTGAGATGTCCGCGGTTCAGGTCAACCCGTCAGCACTTGCCGCGCGCCCGGACCCTCGTGAGCCGGCCCGGCTTCCAGACAAGGACATTCCCCGATGACTTCATCGACCTCATCGAACGGGCCGCGCAGGACCCTGCGCATCGCCATGAACGGTGTCACCGGCCGGATGGGCTATCGCCAGCATCTGTTGCGGTCCATCCTGCCTCTGCGCGACAGCGGCCTGATCCTGGAAGACGGCACCCGAGTCGGTGTCGAACCGATCCTGGTCGGGCGCAACGCTGACAAGATCGCCGATCTCGCCGCCCAGTACGGGGTCGCCGAATGGACCACCGACGCCGCCTCGGTGATTGCCGATCCGACCGTCGACGTGTACTTCGACGCGCAGGTCACCTCGCGCCGGGTCGAGGCGCTGTCGTCGGCGATCAAAGCCGGCAAACACGTCTACACCGAGAAGCCGACGGCCGAAACTCTGACCGAGGCAGTCGAACTGGCGCGCATGGCCGAGAACGCGGGCGTGGTGGCCGGCGTGGTCCACGACAAGCTTTACCTCCCCGGTCTGGTCAAGCTGCGGCGGCTGGTCGACGAGGGTTTCTTCGGCCGCATCCTGTCGATGCGCGGCGAGTTCGGCTACTGGGTCTTCGAGGGCGACGGTCAGCCCGCACAGCGCCCCAGCTGGAACTACCGCGCCGAGGACGGCGGCGGGATCACCGTCGACATGTTCTGCCACTGGAACTACGTGATGGAGGGCCTGCTGGGAACGGTGCAGGCGGTGACCGCACGCGCCGTCACCCATATCCCGACCCGGTGGGACGAGAGCGGCCGGTCCTACCCGGCCACCGCCGACGACGCCGCCTACGGCATCTTCGAGATCGACGGCGGCATCGTCGCGCAGATCAACTCGTCCTGGGCGGTGCGCGTCTACCGCGACGAGCTCGTCGAGTTCCAGATCGACGGCACCCACGGCTCGGCCGTCGCAGGGCTGCGTCGCTGCGTCGCGCAGCAGCGGGCACACACGCCGAAACCTGTGTGGAATCCCGATCTTCCGGTCACCGAGAAGTTCCGCGACCAGTGGCTCGAAGTGCCCGCCAACGCCGATCTCGACAACGGCTTCAAGTTGCAGTGGGAGGAGTTCCTGCGTGACGTCCTCGCTGAGCGGCCACACCGCTTCGGCCTGCTGTCGGCCGCCCGCGGCGTGCAGTTGGCAGAGCTGGGCCTGAAGAGCTCGGCCGAAGGGCGCAGGCTCGAGGTTCCGGAGATCGTGCTGTGACCGCGACGGCGCAGACATCCACCGCGTCGGTCCTCCTTCCGGTCGACGGGCAGCTTCGCAGGCACCATCTCGGCGAGCCCGGCCAGTGGCGCCGGCCGCTGCAACCCATCAGTTCCCGCATCGCCTACGCCGCCGCGCACGTCGTGCCGAAAGCGTTGGCGGACAACACCCCAGGAGCCCCCGCCGACCTGGACTGGGACTCCACGCTGGCGTATCGCCATGAACTGTGGTCCTACGGGCTCGGCGTCGCCGACGCCATGGACACCGCGCAACGCGGGATGGGCATGGACTGGCAGGCCACCTGCGAACTCATCGCCCGCTCGGGCCGCGAGGCCGCCGCGGTGGGCGGGCTGCTCGCGTGCGGCGCGGGCACCGACCAGCTGACAGATGTGCCGCAAGGGCAGGCCGGGCTGCAGGTCATCACCGACGCCTACCGCGAGCAGATCGACGTCGTGCGCGGCGCAGGCGCCCAGGTGATCCTGATGGCGTCACGGGCGCTCGCGCAGACGGCGACCTCGCCCGAGGACTACCTGTCCGTCTACGGCACGCTGCTCGCCGAAGCCGACCGGCCGGTGATCCTGCACTGGCTGGGGGAGATGTTCGACCCGGCTCTGCGCGGTTACTGGGGCAGCGCGGACATCTACAGTGCGACAGCGACATTCGAGGGGCTCGTGCGACAGTACGCCGACAAGGTCGACGGGGTGAAGGTGTCGTTGCTCGATGCTTCGCACGAGGTGGCGCTGCGCCGAGCGCTGCCCGACGGCGTGCGGCTCTACACCGGCGACGACTTCAACTATCCGGAACTGATCCTCGGCGACGGCCAGAACCATTCGGACGCACTGCTCGGAATCTTCGCCGCCATCTATCCCGCCGCATCGACCGCCCTTCAGCAACTCGACGTCGGAGACGACGTCGGCGCTCGGCAGATCCTGGATTCCACCCAGGCTCTCGGCAGGCATATCTTCTCCGCGCCGACGTACAACTACAAGACCGGCATCGCGTTCCTCGCGTGGCTGAACGGCCATCAGCCGGGATTCGCCATGGTCGGCGGTCTCGCGAGTGGACGTTCGGTCAACCACCTGTGTGAGGTATTCGTGCTCGCCGACCGCGCCGGCCTGCTCGTCGACCCCGACCTTGCGGCAGCGCGTCTGTGCACCTTCCTCGCTCTGAACGGGGTGAGCTGATGTTCGAACGTCTTGCGCTCAACACCATGACGATCAAGCGTTGGACACTGCGCGAAGCGGTCGAGGCCACCGCAGCGGCGGGTCTGCCCGCGATCGGGCTGTGGCGCGACCGGGTTGCCGAGGCCGGTACGGAGCAGGCTGCGAAGATCGTGCTGGACAACGGATTACGGGTGTCCAGTCTGTGCCGAGGCGGTTTCCTGACCGGGATCGACGACGCCGAGACCGCGATCGACGACAACCGGCGCGCGATCGACGAGGCGGCGACGCTGAGCGCTGCCGAACTCGTCATGGTGGTCGGCGGCGTCCCCGACCGTGACCTCGTCGGCGCGCGCCACCGGCTGGTCGAACGCCTCGCCGAGCTCGTGCCCTATGCCGCGCAGCGCGATGTGCGTCTGGCGTTGGAGCCCCTGCACCCGGTGTTCTGCGCGGACAGGGCGGTGATCAGCACGCTGGCCCAGGCGCTCGAGCTGGCCGCCCCGCACCCGGCGCGCACCGTCGGCGTCGTCGTCGACACCTACCACGTGTGGTGGGATCCGGCGCTCGCCGAATCGGTGGCTCACGCCGGAGCTCAGGGCCGGATCAGCAGCTATCAGATCTGCGACTGGCTGGTGCCGATGGCCGCCGACCCGCTCGTGTCGCGGGGCATGATGGGCGACGGCGTCATCGACTTCGCCGCGATCACCGCCCTGGTGCGCGACGCGGGGTACGACGGTGACATCGAGGTGGAGATCTTCAACGAAGCCGTCTGGGCCACAGACGGTGTCGAGGTCCTGGAGACGATGAAAGAGCGCTACCGCGAGCTGGTCCTGCCCGCTCTCTAGCGCACCTGGGACCGGCCCCTCTCGATCACGCCGCTGCGGCTTGCGGCGATGTCGTCGCCGCTCGTGCTCTTCATCCAGTCGCGCGCGGCGGCCGCCTCCTGCCACAGCGCGCCGCCGTTCTGGCCGTCGTCGATGGCGTGGTAGGAGGCCAGCAGCGCACGTACCGCCTTCTGGTTGTTGCCGACGATCGACGTCGCGATCTGCCGGGCGGTGTCGAGCAGTTCGGCGTGCGGCACCACCTGGGTGACGAGCCCGCAGCGCAGCGCCTCGTCGGCGGAGAGGTAGTCGCCGGTCATGCTCATCCGGCGGGCCATGCCGACGCCGACCTTCTGCGGCAGCCGCACCGACAGTCCCCAGGTCGGCAGCAGACCGACCCGGGCGTGGGTGTCGGCGAAACGGGCGTGCTCCGAGGCGATCAGGATGTCGCAGTACAGCGCGATCTCCAGTCCGCCGGTCACCGCGGCGCCGTTGATGGCGCCGATGACGGGCTTGCTCATCGGCGGCCACTTCGGCGAGATGTCAGGCAGATCCGTCGTGTCGCCGAGCTCCTTGAGGTCAAGGCCTGCGCAGAACACGGGATCGGCACCGGTGAGGATGACGACGTCGACGTCGTCGGCGGCCTGAGCGTCCCGCAACGCCGCGAACAGGCTCCCGCGCAGCGCGGACGACAGAGCGTTGCGCGAACCGGGTCGGTTCAGCGTCAACGTGCGGATGCGGTCGCGGGTGTCGATCAGCAGGACATCGTCGGTGGCGGTGCTCATGCGCTCACCGTATCGACACGTGTCAAGGATTGTGGCCGCGGCCTATCGTGGAGGTCATGTGCCGAAACATCACGGAGTTGCGTGGCCTGGAGCCGGCTGCCACCGGCGAGGAGATCGAGGCAGCAGCGCGCCAGTACGTGCGCAAGGTCAGCGGAATCACCCGGCCCTCCGGTGCCAACGCCGAAGCGTTCGAGGTCGCGGTCGCCGAGGTCACCCAGACCACCCAGCGGCTGCTGGCCGGACTGCAGCCCCGCAAACAGCCCCCGAAAACCGTTCCGCCCCTGCGGCGTCCCGAAGTTCGCGCGCGTCTCAACCTGAAGTGACGCATCCTGCGCTGAAGGAGTGGGGCGCGGCAGTGCACGCGCTGCTCGACGGCAGGCAGACCGTGTTGTTGCGCAAAGGCGGCATCCACGAGAAGCGGTTCGAGGTGGCCGCCGACGTCGCACAGAAGCGATTCCTGCTGTTCCCGACGGTCGCGCACAGTCACGCCGAGCGGGTGCGACCTGAGCATCGCGCACTTCTGGAGGCCGCCGCCCCCGACAGCACCGAAGACGCGGTCGTCCTGCGGGCCGGCGCGCGGGTCGTCGCCGCAATCGCGGTCGAACATCCCGAAGGTCTGGAAGAAATTGCGCCACTGCACATCTGGACCGCACAGTCGGTCCAGGAGGACCGGCTCGACTTCCGGCCGCGGCACAGGCTGACCGTTCTGGTCGTGTCAGCGGCCCCGCTGACCACCCCCGTGCGGCTGGAGCGCACTCCCGCGTATCGCGGATGCTCGAGCTGGGTGTCGCTGCCCGTGCACCCCACCTGGGGAGCGCCGGTGCACGACGAGGCGGCGCTGCACGAGATCGCCCGTCAGGTCCGGGATTCAGTCGCCTGACACCGGGAGCGTCAGCCTGGTCGCTTCGCCGAGATGCACGGTGTGCCGCGCCGTCGCGAACGCCGTTGCAGCAGATGACAGTTCGCCCGTCCCCCGATTGCGGAGGAAGCGCGGATGGGAGCCCCCCGCGACGAGGACCCGGATCCGCGAACCGGCGGGGAAGGTCCACGCAACGGAGTCCAGTTCGATGCGCACCGTTGCGGACGGTGCGGCGGCCAGGTAGCCGTCGCTGACGTTACGTGAGCCACCGTGGGCGTCGACCTGGCTGATCCGGACGAACAGATCGTTGTGCGGATTCGGGCACGTATGCGCCAACTCCACCTCAGGTGTTCCGATGACCCGCAGGTCGGTGGGCAGCGGATCGCTCGTGAACGTCAGCGTGTCGGCGCGCCGCGACAGGACGGTGTCGTCGCGGTAGCCGCCGGCGGGGGACAAGAGGCGTCCGCCGACCGTCGGGGTCGGGTCGGCGGGGTTGTAGACAAACGTTTCCGACTGGCCGGAAGCCGTTGGGGAGGGCCGTAACGCGCCGCCAGGGGAGGGGAAGAGGACAAGGTCTTTCGCTGCGGGCGGCCACTCGGGGAGGTCGCGCCACCCGCCACCCTTGACGTGGATGCGTACGGGGGCGCTCCTCGTCGCAGACACGCCACCGAGGTGGGTGCCGAGCCAGTCGAGCGTCTCGCGGAGCACCGTCGGCGCGGCCTTGGTCATCATGTGGCCGTGGGTCCACGGCCCCACGGTGAGGCCCGCGGTCACCCCGCGGGCGCGCAGTTGCGTGTACTGCCGAATCGTCTGTTCCAAGAACAGGTCCTGCCAGCCGGTCAGGAACAGCACGGGCACTTCGCTGCGGGTCAGCACGTCGTCGAACCGCAGGCCCGTCCAGAACGGATCGTTGGGATCTGGATGGTCGAGCCACGTCTCGAACCACGGCGCGCCGGTGCCGAGCAGCGCCCGGCTGGACGCCCCGAGCGGAGAACCGAGCGACGCGCGGGTCACCAACCGCTGGGCGCGTGCCTGCCGCAACAGCAGCCCGAGCCGGTTCGGGTTCTCCTGACGCGAAACGAGGTCGCTCCAGCCGAGGAAGTCGTTCAGCGCAAACGAGCCGGTGCCCCACCGTGGTCCGCTGACGTCGTGCGGACCCACGGTGATCACGGAGGCCTTCAGTTCCGGTGGTGGATCGGAGAGCAGCGCCCACTGCGTCCATCCGAGATAGGACAGTCCCATCGTGGCGAACGTTCCGGTGAACCACGGCTGGTCGCGCAGCCACGCCACGGTGTCGGCGCCGTCGGCGACCTCGCTGACGAACGGATCGAACTCACCCCCGGAACCGAACGTGCCACGCACACTCTGCAACACCACGTGGTAACCACGTGCCGCGTACACCGCGCCGAACAGGCCTGAGAACGGCCAGCCGCGGCCGTAGGGGGCCCGCACGAGCAACGTGCCCGAAGGCGTATCCGTCCGGGGGGCATAGTGGTCGGCGATCAGATCGACGCCGTCGCGCATCGGCACCCGCACACGGCGGTCGACGGCGAATTCGGTGGTCGGTGGCGGCAACCGCAGCACGTTGCCGAGTCTCGCCATGGCAGCCTGCTGGAGCGTCACCCCACGAGGCTACGCAACGCCGGGTAGGCCGCTAATAGATGTAGAACGGGCTGAGCTCGTGGGCGCGCTGCAGGTTTGTCTGAATGCAGTCCGGATCGGGATTGGAGTAGATCGGGGAGTAGAACAGCGACTGCTGGATCACGCCGTAGCTGGTCTTGAACGCCACCATGCAGGTGATCCACCAGCGGTTGTTCCAGTCGGTGGGCTTCATGATCCAGTACTGGGCGGCCCGGTGACCGTTGATGTCGAGCTCGACGGCATCCGGTGGCAGCGTCTGCTCATACGTGCGCCACACGAAGGCCTCGACGGCCATCTGATAGTTGCCGGCATCGTACTTGCAGCGCAGGCTGTTCTCAGGCGCCGGCGGCGTGTAGGCCAAGCCGATGCGCTGGACGACGTCGAGTGGGATGTCGCGGCACGGATCGAACGGATCGGGATCGGTGAGCTCGATCACCGGTGACTTGATCGTCGTCGTCGCGTTGGGCAGGGGCGCGAATGTGGACCGCAGGTCGACGCTTCCGGTCGGCGCGGGCCCGACAGGATTGGCCTGCCAGACCACGACCACCGCTGCGACCAGCGCGCACAGCGCCGAGAACAGTCGCAGCTTGGCGACCATAGAGAACCCCCTTGGGTGCCGGTTGTCGTTCATCGTCGCGCCTCGTGCTTCGGGGAGTGTATCGGGCCGCGCGGGACCTCCGGGCAAGAACTTAGAACCTGTTCTAGTTGCCACCGGGTGACCACCCCATGTCCACCAGTAGGCTGATGGGTTGTGACCACTGACGAACGGCGCCCGACGTTGTGGGCGGTCAGTGACCTTCATACCGGGCACACCGGCAACAAGCCGGTCACCGAGTCGCTGCATCCGGCCTCGCCCGACGACTGGCTGATTGTGGCCGGTGACGTCGCCGAACGCACCGACGAGATCCGGTGGGCACTGGATCTGCTGCGTAAACGCTTCGCCAAGGTGATCTGGATCCCGGGCAACCACGAGCTGTGGACAACCCAGCGCGACCCGATGCAGATCTTCGGCAAGGCGCGCTACGACTACCTCGTCAACATGTGTGACGAGATGGGCATCATCACCCCCGAGCATCCCTACCCGGTCTGGACCGAAGAGGGCGGGCCCGCGACGATCGTCCCGATGTTCCTGCTCTACGACTATTCGTTCCTGCCCCAAGGGGCGGGAACCAAGGCCGAGGGCCTGGCGATCGCCAAGGAGAAGAACATCGTCGGCACCGACGAGTACCTGCTGTCCGCGGAGCCCTACTCGACGCGCGATGCGTGGTGCCGCGACCGCGTGAACTACACCCGAAAGCGGCTCGAGGATCTCGACTGGATGATGCCGACCGTCCAGGTCAACCACTTCCCGATGGTGCGCGAACCCTGCGAGGCGATGTTCTATCCCGAGTTCTCGCTCTGGTGCGGCACCACGGCAACCGCCGACTGGCACACTCGCTACAACGCGATCTGCTCGGTCTACGGCCACCTGCACATCCCGCGTACCACGTGGTATGACGGCGTGCGGTTCGAAGAAGTCTCTGTCGGCTATCCGCGAGAGTGGCGACGCCGCAGGCCTTATCGCTGGCTGCGTCAAATTCTGCCGGACCCCAAGTATGCGCCCGGGTATCTCAACGAGTTCGGTGGTCACTTCCAGATCACGCAGGAGATGCGCGAGAACGCGGCGAAGATGCAACAGCGCATCAAGGACCGGGCGTGATCGCAGCACCTCTGCTGGCCGGAGTACTGCCCGGCGGCCACGACGCCTTGGCCGCGGCCGAGTTGTACTCGGACCCGAGGGAGCTCGCGCCGCTCCCCGAGGAGGAGCCGCTGATCGCCAAGTCGGTGGCCAAGCGGCGCAACGAATTCATCACCGTCCGCTACTGCGCGCGCCGAGCGCTCGTCGATCTCGGGATGGAGCCGGTGCCGATCCTCAAGGGGGACAAAGGCGAACCGTGCTGGCCCGACGGTGTCGTCGGCAGCCTCACCCATTGCGAAGGATTCCGCGGGGCGGCGATCGGCCTGCGCGCACAGGTGCGTTCCCTGGGCATCGACGCCGAGCCGCACGACGTGCTCCCCAACGGTGTCCTCGACGCGATCAGCCTGCCCGTCGAACGGCACGAACTCGGCGCGATGCCCGGCGGGGTGCACTGGGACCGAGTGCTGTTCTGCGCCAAGGAGGCGACCTACAAGGCGTGGTACCCGCTGACGCATCGGTGGCTGGGTTTCGAGGACGCTCACATCACCTTCGGTGTCGACAGTTCGGACGGCACGGCTTACACTGGCACATTCACGTCGAGGATCCTCATCGATCCGGCTGCCGAAACCGGGCCGCCGCTGACCTCGCTGTCCGGTCGTTGGTCGGTGCGTGACGGAATCGCCCTGACCGCGATCGTGCTGTGACAGAAGCGGGAATCGTCGTCGTCGACAAACCCGGCGGTATGACGAGCCACGACGTCGTCGGCCGCTGTCGCCGTCTGTTCGGTACGCGCAAGGTCGGGCATGCCGGCACTCTGGACCCGATGGCGACCGGCGTACTGGTCGTCGGGATCGAACGCGCCACCAAGATCCTCGGCCTGCTTACGGCCACGGACAAGTCGTATGAGGCGACGATCCGGCTGGGGCAGACGACCTCCACCGAGGACGCCGAAGGCGAACTGCTGCAGCAGGTCTCGGCGGCCCAGGTGACCGGCGAGCAGGTCGAGGCCGCCATCGCGCCGCTGCGAGGGCAGATCGAGCAGGTGCCGTCTGCGGTCAGTGCAATCAAGATCGACGGCAAGCGCGCCTATCGGATGGCGCGTGAAGGGCAGGCCGTGCAGTTACCCGCCCGTCCTGTGCGCATCGACCGATTCGATCTGATCGCCGTCCGGCCCGCAGGCGAATTCGTCGATGTCGATGTGGTCGTGGACTGCTCGAGCGGCACCTACGTCCGGGCGCTGGCACGCGATGTGGGGGCTGCACTCGGTGTCGGCGGTCACCTCACCGCGCTTCGGCGCACCCGCGTCGGCGGTTTCGGACTGGACCAGGCCCGCACCCTCGACGAGCTGGCCGAGCGCGCCGCCCTCAGCTATTCCCTCGACGAGGCGTGCTTGCAGGCGTTTCCGAAGCGCGACCTCAACGAGGCGGAGGTCGTCGACGTGAGCCACGGACGTCCCCTGCCGCCCGGCGGAATCGACGGCGTGTACGCCGCGACGGCGCCGGACGGGCGAGTGATGGCGCTGCTGCAGGACTCCTGTTCGCGGACGAAGTCGGTGGTCGTTATCCGGCCGGCAACGCTCTGAGCCTGCGCCGAGCGCACTCGTTGGCCCACCTCAGCGGCGGCTGATTCGGGGCTGGCGTCGGCCAACGCTCACCCAACGCCGGATGTGGGCAGTATGTGCAGATGCGAGTGTTGGTGGTCGAGGATGAGGTGGTGCTGGCCGACGCGATCGCGGCCGGTCTGCGTCGATACGCGATGGCGGTGGACGTCGCCTACGACGGCGCGGCGGCCTCAGAACGGGTCATGGTCAACGATTACGACGTCGTCGTGCTCGACCGGGACCTGCCGGCGATGTCGGGTGACGAGGTGTGCCGGCGGATGGTCGAGGCCGGAGCTCAGGCCCGGATACTGATGCTCACCGCCGCGACTGCCGTCACCGACCGGGTAGCGGGACTCCAGTTGGGCGCCGACGACTATCTCATCAAGCCGTTCGCTTTCGCTGAGCTGGCCGCACGCGTGCAGACACTCAGCCGTCGGGCACGTCCCGCGGCGGCTCCGGTGCTGCAGCGGTCGGGCATCCGGCTCGACGCACACCGTCGAGTCGTGTCCCGCGATGGCACACCGGTGTCGTTGACGCCGAAGGAATTCGGTGTGCTCAGTGAGCTGCTACGGGCAGAAGGTGGCGTGGTTTCCGCCGAACAACTCTTGGAGAAGGCGTGGGATGAACACGCCGACCCGTTCACGGGTGCCGTGCGCTACACCATCATGACGCTGCGCCGAAAGCTCGGCGATCCATCGGTGATCGTCACCGAACCCGGAGTGGGGTACTGCATCCGATGAGACATCGCTCGACGATTCGCTTGCGGCTCACCCTGCTGTACGCCTGCACGTTCTTCTTCTCCAGTGCGGTGCTGGTGATCTTGATGTATCTCTATGTCGATCAGTCGCTCGACCGGCGCCTCGGCGCAGGCGCGGAAGCCATCGCCCGGCAGATCATGCTCGGCGACAGCGGCTTTCAGGACCGGCCCATCGCCAGTCGTCTCATCGGTGCGATCACAGAGCAAGCCCAAGCCCGCCGCCGGGAAACCCTTCGAGCGATGGTCGTGTGGTCGGTGGTGTCCCTCGGAGCTGCCGGTGTGGTTGCCGTCGGGACGGGATGGCTGCTGGCCGGCCGCGTCCTGAAACCTCTCCAGCAGATCACCGCGACTGCCCGTCGCGTCGTCGACACCAACTTGGGAGAGCGGATCGCACTTGCCGGCCCGAACGACGAAATCAAGGACCTGGCAGACACTTTCGACGCCATGTTGGAGCGATTGGACAGGTCTTTCGACGGCCAGCGTCGATTCGTCGCCAATGCTTCCCACGAGTTGCGCACGCCGCTGACCATCAACAGGACGCTCATCGAGGTGGCTCTCGAGGACCCCGAGGCTCCCGATTCGCTTCGACACCTGGGCGCGACGCTGCTGGCGGTCAATGCCCGACACGAGAAACTCATCGAGGGTCTGCTGACGCTGGCCGGTAGTCATCAACTTGCGACGAAGGCGAGGGTGGCGGTTGCCGAGCTTGTACGTCGCGCCATCGGCAATCTCGAGCGGGACGCAGAACGCGCGCAGGTCGTGATGACCGCCCGGTTGGACGAGGTGTATATCGAGGGTGACGGAGTGCTGTGGGAACGACTGGCCCACAACATGATCGACAACGCGATTCGGTACAACCTCGCAGACGGGGGCCGGGTGTGGGTGGACCTGTCCCGGGTGGGCGCAGACATGCGTCTCGTCGTCGGCAACACGGGCCCTGTCGTTGCGGAGGACGCCGTGCCTGCGTTGTTCGAACCGTTCCGCCGAGCACTTGTGGAAGACAGGGTCGCCGACAGCAAGCGCGGTGCTGGCCTGGGGCTGTCGATCGTGCGGTCTGTGGCAACGGCACACGGCGGAACGGTCCACGCGGAGGCCCGCCGGGAGGGCGGGCTCACCGTCACGGTCACGTCGCCGGCTGTTCAGTAGTTGTGGCAGGTCTGCGCGACCCGCTGCAGCTTTGCCACCGTGTCCTGGCCCTGCGGCGTGTCTCGCCGCGTCTCGATGATGCGTCGGACATCGGGGTTGCGGTCGAGGAACTCGTTCACTTTGGCCCGTCGCTCGGCAACGGGAAGGGCCAGCAACGCCTGCGCCTTCGCCTGTGCGTCGGGGCGATTGCGTAGCCGCTCCGCGGCCCGGGGAGCCTCGACGCTCAGAGCCGCGTCGACCTGTTCGTAACTACACGTGGTGTCGATCAGCGGTCCGCCCGGTTGCGATGCGGCGATGGGCGCGTAGCCCACTGCGCATACGGTCGCCGCAATTACCGCGGCGAATGCGGAGGTGCCTACCCGAATTCCTGCCATGGTGAGTCCTCTCTGGAGATCCGCAACGTGTCCCTCACGTCGCACCGCCATCAGACCAAGCGGGCTGTTGGATGCGCGTTGGGCGGTGAACCCCGGTTCTTGACGCACGTGGACGCAGGTCTTACAGTGCAAGCAAGTACTTGCTTGCATAGGAGGTTCGCAGGTGACCGACCCGAAATGGGACGCCACTCAGCTCGCTGTCCTCGACGCTGCGGTGACTTGCGCCGAGCAGGTGGGCTTCGGTGCCATGACGACTCGTCGCGTCGCCGAACTGGCCGGTGTGAACGAGGTGACCATCTTCCGCCGCTTCGGCTCGAAGGCGGGACTCGTCGCGGCTGCATTCGAGCGCGAGGCTGCGACGATCGCGAGTTCCGTCGGCGACTACACGGGTGATCTGCGGGCCGACCTGCTGCGGGTCGTGGCTTCGATCTGGGACGCCACGGGCCGCCGCAAGAACGTGCTCCCGGCGATCCTGGCCGAACTCGCCAACAACACCGAACTGCGTTCGGCAGCAACACATTCAATCAATGAAGTCGGCAGGGTTGCCGAGATCCTGGCTCGCTACCAGCGCGAGGGGGCGTTGCAGGAGGAACCCCCTCTGCTGGCATACGCAGCTCTGGTGGGCCCCCTGGTGTACCTGGGGATCGTCTCGCGACTGCTCCCCGAGCCCCCCACCGTAGACCTCGAAGCCCACGTCGATCAGTACCTGCAAGGCCGAGCAATTTCAGAGGAGACACGATGATCACCGCAGCACCCAGCTATTCCGTGGACGAGTACCGCCGCTACACCCGAGCTACCCAATGGCTCAACGGGATCGGCGCGGTAATTGCCATCGCCCTCGGCATCTTCATTCTGGTTGACCCCGCCAGGCGAACCGACCCCGACTGGGTGTTCTGGCTGATCTGGCCCATCGCGACGTTGCACACGATCGAGGAGTACCTGTGGCCCGGCGGCTTCCTCAAGTACTTCAACGGGGTGGCCTGGGGGAGCGGTGACCCGCACGGACCGCTGACGGCCCGGCGCGCATTCTTCACCGATGCTGTTGCAGGGCTTTTCAATCCGCTCGCCGTCCTCGTCCTGAGCATCGCCTACCTACCCGCTGTGTGGTTCTTTGTCGGGGTGCTGCTGATCAACGGGTTCTTCCACCTCATCGAGACCCTGAAGACCGGCCGGTATTTCCCGGGCGCCGTCACCGGGACGCTGCTCTATCTTCCCGGATTCACCGCCATCACGATGTTCTATGTCAATCGGGGACTGGTCACCGGCGTCGATCTGGCCGCGATGTTCGCTCTCGCTACGGCCTTCACCGCCGGATTCTTTGCCCTGGTGAGGAGCTGGCAACGCGCCGACACACCGTCACCCTCGCTGGTCAACACCTGAGCGCTCAGCAGTAGAGCCGCTCGAATTCCTTGATCGACTTGTCGATGTCGCCTTTGACCGCGCGCGCGGCAGCGGCGCCGATGGGGCCGAACAGCGGCGCGCCGCCGAGGTCCATCCGCACCGTGAAGGTGCAGCCCTCGCCCGCGGAGGCGACCCTCATCGTCAGCTTGTACCTCGTCCCGCCCACGCCCTCGCCGCTGACCGCCAACGCCGACGGCGGGTCGAACTCCCGGACTGTCCACGTGACGCGGTTGCGCATTCCCTTGGCACCCGCAACGCCGACAATCGTCGTCCCCACGGTGATCCCGTCGGGCAACTCGGAGCGCCACCCCTGATGCATGGTCAGCCAGTCGCCCATCGAGGAAAGGTCCGACACGTGCGTCCACGCCTGCTCGGCCGACAGCGGCAGCGAGCGGGACAACTCCAATTTGGCCACAGTGCCTCCTACGCGATGACCCAGATTGCCTGTGCGGCAGGGCTTCCCAGATCCACAGTGGTTTCGTCACCGGGTTCCTCGATGGCGACGGAGATCATGCCGGCGAAGTCCCGACGCGCCACGACGCGCAGCCGGGAGTCCAGGCTGATCCCGACGGAGTCGAAGTACCTCAGCATCTCGGGATCGGCGTCGGAGATGCGCGCGACGGTGCCCGCCTCGCCGTCCTGGCAGGCCGACAGCTGTCGCGCGGGTGGCGTCGGAACCTTGCCGTCCGCCGCGGGGATCGGATCGCCGTGCGGATCGCGCGTCGGGTAGCCCAACTTCGCGTCGATGCGGTCGAGCATCCGGTCGGAGACCGCGTGCTCCAGGATCTCGGCCTCGTCATGAACCTCGTCCCAGCCGTAACCCAGCTCGTTGACGAGGAACGTCTCCATCAGTCGGTGCCTGCGCACCATGGCCAGCGCGGCGCGGCGACCTGCGTCGGTGAGTGTCACCGCGCCGTACTTCTCGTGGTCGACCAGACCTTGATCGGCAAGCTTGCGGATCGACTCCGACGCGGTGCTCGCCGACACACCGATGCGGTCCGCCAGCAATTTCGTGCTGACCTTCTCCCGCGACCATTCCTGCGCGGTCCAGATGACCTTCAGGTAGTCCTGCGCAACCGTCGACAAATCGCTGGGGTTGGCGGGGTCGGCGGTGTTGTCGCTAGGACTCACAACTAGGAAGTTTAGGCAATCATCACCTGATCCGTTGGTGCCGCTCGACCGCAATTTGGGCCGAAGTGGCGGCCGGGTCGTAGGCTAGCGGCGTGCAGCGCTGGCGGGGGCAGGACGAAATCCCCACAGACTGGGGTCGATGCGTCGTCACCATCGGGGTGTTCGACGGCGTTCATCGTGGGCATCAGGAACTGATCAGCCGAGCCGTGAAGGCGGGCCGGTCGCGCGGCGTCCCGACGGTGCTCATGACATTCGACCCCCATCCGATGGAGGTCGTCTTTCCCGGGAGTCATCCGGCGCAACTGACCACGTTGACCCGGCGCGCCGAGTTGGTCGAGGAGATGGGCATCGATGTTTTCCTCGTGATGCCGTTCACCGCGGACTTCATGAAGCTCACGCCTGAGCGCTACATCCACGAGCTGCTCGTCGAGCGGCTCCACGTCGTCGAGGTCGTGGTCGGGGACAACTTCACGTTCGGCAAGAAGGCCGCCGGAAACGTCGATCTGTTGCGCAAGGCCGGCGACCGGTTCGGTTTCGCGGTGGACTCCCTCTCGCTGGTGGCCGAACACCATCAAGACGAGACGGTGACGTTTTCGTCGACCTACATCCGCTCCTGTGTCGATGCCGGCGACATGGTGGCCGCCGCCGAGGCGCTGGGACGGCCGCACCGCGTCGAAGGTGTCGTGGTGCGCGGGGACGGCCGAGGCAAGGATCTGGGCTACCCGACCGCCAACGTCGCCCCGCCCATGTATTCGGCGATCCCGGCCGACGGCGTCTACGCGGCCTGGTTCACCGTCCTCGGGCACGGGCCCGTGGTCGGTACCGTCATCCCGGGTGAGCGCTACCAGGCCGCGGTGTCGGTCGGCACCAACCCGACGTTTTCCGGGCGCACCCGCACGGTGGAGGCGTTCGTCCTCGACACCGATGCAGACCTCTACGGCCAGCACGTCGCAGTCGACTTCGTCGCCCGGTTGCGCGGCCAGGAGAAGTTCGACTCGGTGTCTGATCTGGTGACTGCGATGGGCGCCGACACCGACCGGGCACGCACCATTCTGTCTGCTCACTAGCTGGGCTTTCGCCGATTGGCGGCCGTCGAGGCCGCGCTGCTACACTCCCTGCCGACCTGAGTCGTGCTGCAGTTCGCGGTGGCCGTGCTCTTTCTCGGGATTCACCCCGATGTTCGCGGACCGAATTGATGGAGTTGTTTCGTGGCGCTCTCGACCGAGCAGAAAAAAGACATCCTGGGCCAGTACGGCCTGCATGACACCGACACCGGGTCCCCGGAGGCGCAGGTCGCGCTGCTGACCAAGCGGATCTCCGATCTCACCGAGCACCTCAAGCAGCACAAGCACGATCACCACTCCCGCCGCGGGCTGCTGCTGCTGGTCGGCCGTCGTCGCCGGCTGCTGAAGTACGTCGCCCAGGTCGACGTCGAGCGGTACCGCTCCTTGATCGAGCGCCTCGGCCTGCGCCGCTGACCCGAGCAGTTCTCGCACCTCGCCCCGCTGTCGCCCGACAGCGGGGCGGAGTTGTTGGTGGGCGAGTGCCCGAGGCCCACGATTAGGGGTTTCGCAGGTCCCGGGATGTAACATGGGTGCGTTCTCCTGCCCAACGGCACGAACACACCTGGGTGCGGTCCTCGCAGACCCGCGTGCACCGTTCCCGCGTGACACGACACGAACCGCCTGATCGCGCGGTCTTCGGTAGTGGCTGTCGGAGGAATCCTCCGGCCGCTTCGATCGACGGCCGTCGACGCATCCGGGCGACTCCCCGGGTCACCCCCGGGGTATGCGCGATAAGCGCGCGTGATCACGCAAAACGGTAGATGACCAAGAGAGGCCGTACGGACATCCATGTCTGTAGTTGAAATTGAAGACGGCGTGTACGAATCCACCGCCGTGATCGACAACGGGAGCTTCGGCACCCGCACCATCCGTTTCGAGACCGGCCGGCTGGCCCAGCAGGCCGCCGGCTCCGTCGTCGCCTACCTCGACGACGAGACCATGCTGCTGAGCGCGACCACCGCCAGCAAGCAGCCCAAGGAGCATTTCGACTTCTTCCCGCTGACGATTGACGTCGAAGAGCGGATGTACGCCGCGGGCCGCATCCCCGGATCGTTCTTCCGCCGCGAGGGACGTCCTTCCACCGACGCGATCCTGACCTGTCGCCTGATCGACCGGCCGCTGCGCCCGTCGTTCGTCAGCGGCCTGCGCAACGAGATCCAGGTCGTGGTGACGGTGCTGAGCCTGGACCCCAAGGACCTGTACGACGTGCTCGCCATCAACGCGGCGTCGGCGTCCACCCAGATCTCGGGTCTGCCGTTCTCCGGCCCGGTCGGCGGCGTGCGCGTCGCCCTCATCTCCACTCCTGAAGACAAGGGCGGCCAGTGGGTCGCATTCCCCACCGTCGAGCAGCTGGAGAAGGCCGTGTTCGACATGGTCGTCGCCGGTCGCAAGGTCGACGACGACGTGGCCATCATGATGGTGGAGGCCGAGGCCACCGAGAACGTCATCGAGCTCGTCGCCGGTGGCGCGGGTGCCCCGACCGAGACCGTTGTGGCCGAGGGACTTGAGGCCGCCAAGCCGTTCATCGCGGTGCTGTGCGACGCCCAGGCCGAGCTGGCGGGCGCCGCGGGTAAGGAGACCGCCGAGTATCCGCTGTTCCCCGAGTACGGCGACGACGTCTACTACTCGGTCGCATCGGTGGCGACCGAGGCGCTGGCGCAGGCTCTGACCGTCCCCGGCAAGGAAGAGCGCAACGACCGCACCGACGAGATCAAGGTCGAGGTGCTCGAGCGTCTGGCCGAGCAGTACGCCGGCCGCGAGAAGGAGATCGGCGCTGCCTACCGGTCGCTGACCAAAAAGCTTGTGCGCCAGCGCATCCTGACCGATAACTTCCGTATCGACGGACGTGGCGTCACCGACATCCGCGCCCTTTCCGCCGAGGTCGCGGTCATCCCGCGGGCCCACGGCAGCGCGCTGTTCGAGCGTGGCGAGACCCAGATCATGGGCGTCACCACCCTGGACATGGTCAAGATGGCCCAGCAGATCGACTCGCTGGGGCCTGAGACGTCCAAGCGCTACATGCACCACTACAACTTCCCGCCGTTCTCCACGGGTGAGACGGGTCGCGTCGGTTCGCCGAAGCGCCGCGAGATCGGCCACGGCGCGCTCGCCGAGCGTGCGCTGGTGCCGGTGCTGCCCAGCGTCGAGGAGTTCCCCTACGCAATCCGCCAGGTGTCGGAGGCGTTGGGCTCGAACGGCTCCACGTCGATGGGCTCGGTGTGTGCGTCGACCCTGTCGCTGCTGAACGCCGGTGTGCCGCTCAAGGCGCCGGTTGCCGGTATCGCGATGGGCCTGGTGTCCGACGACGTCGAGGTTGACGGGAAGGCCGAGCGCCGCTTCGTCACGTTGACCGACATCCTCGGCGCCGAAGATGCCTTCGGCGACATGGACTTCAAGTGCGCGGGCACCAAGGACTTCGTCACCGCGCTGCAGTTGGACACCAAGCTCGACGGCATCCCGTCGCAGGTTCTGGCCGGTGCTCTCAGTCAGGCCAAGGACGCCCGTCTGACCATCCTCGAGGTGATGGCGGAGGCGATCGACGCCCCCGATGAGATGAGCCCGTACGCACCGCGGATTACCACGATCAAGGTCCCCGTCGACAAGATCGGCGAGGTCATCGGGCCCAAGGGCAAGATGATCAACTCGATCACCGAAGAGACCGGAGCGTCGATCTCCATCGAGGACGACGGCACCGTGTTCGTCGGGGCGTCCAACGGCGAGGCGGCGCAGGCGGCGATCGACAAGATCAACGCGATCGCGAACCCGCAGCTGCCCAAGGTCGGCGAGCGTTTCCTCGGCACGGTGGTGAAGACCACCGACTTCGGAGCTTTCGTTTCGTTGCTGCCCGGCCGCGACGGCCTGGTGCACATCTCGAAGCTGGGCCGCGGCAAGCGGGTCAACAAGGTCGAAGACGTCGTCAAGGTCGGTGACAAGCTGCGCGTCGAGATCGCCGACATCGACAACCGCGGCAAGATCTCGCTGGTCCTGGTCGCCGAAGAAGACTCGGCGTCCGAGACGACCGCTGACGCACCGGTTGATGCAGCAGCGACCGCCAGCAGCTAGCACGGGCGCGCTCCGCCGCGGACGTCGCTCCGGCGACACCGACAAGTCCGCGGCGGTGCGCCGCACCCAGCTACCCGGCGGCCTGCGTGTGGTCACCGAACACATTCCGTCCGTGCATTCGGCGTCGGTCGGCGTGTGGGTCAACGTCGGCTCCCGAGACGAAGGCCGGAGCGTGGCCGGCGCCGCGCACTTCCTGGAACACCTGCTGTTCAAGTCGACCCCGACGCGCTCCGCGGTTCAGATCGCGCAGGCCGTGGACGCGGTCGGCGGGGAGCTGAACGCATTCACCGCGCGGGAGCACACCTGCTATTACGCGCACGTGCTCGACTCGGATCTGGCACTGGCCGTCGACCTGGTCGCCGACGTGGTGCTGAACGGGCGCTGTGCCGCCGAGGACGTCGAGGTCGAGCGCGACGTGGTGCTCGAAGAGATCGCGATGCGCGACGACGATCCCGAAGACACGCTCGGCGACGTGTTCCTGTCAGCGATGTTCGGTGATCACCCGGTGGGCCGCCCCGTGATAGGCAGCGTCGAATCGATTTCTGCGATGACCCGCGCTCAACTGCATTCGTTCCATCTGCGCCGCTACACGCCTGACCGGATGGTGGTGGCTGTGGCGGGGAACGTCCAGCACGACGAGGTCGTCGCGCTGGTCCGCGAGCACTTCGGCGCGCGGTTGGTGCGCGGGCGCGCACCGGTGGCTCCACGCAAGGGTGCCGGACGGGTCACTGGTCGGCCGACGCTGGAGCTGGTGAACAGGGACGGCGAGCAGACCCACCTTTCGCTGGGCGTCCGGACCCCGGGTCGCCACTGGGATCACCGGTGGGCGTTGTCCGTGCTCAACACCGCTCTGGGGGGTGGGCTGAGTTCGCGCCTCTTCCAGCAGATTCGAGAAACCAGGGGGCTGGCCTACTCGGTGTATTCGACGGTCGATACCTTCGCCGACAGCGGCGCACTGTCGATCTACGCCGGATGTCTGCCTGAGCGTTTCGACGAGGTGGTGCGCGTGACCACCGACGTGTTGGCCGGCGTAGTGCGCGACGGCATCACGGCCGACGAGTGCCGGATCGCGAAGGGTTCACTGCGGGGCGGGTTGGTGCTGGGGTTGGAGGATTCGGGATCCCGGATGAACCGCATCGGGCGCAGCGAACTCAACTACGGACAGCACCGGACGATCGCGCAGACCCTGTCGAAAATCGAGAATGTAACGCTCGAAGAGGTCAACGCGGTGGCCAGGCAACTGCTCGCCAAGCCGTTCGGGGCCGCGGTGCTGGGGCCGGTGCGCACGAAGCGCTCGCTGCCGAGGGCCCTTCAGACGATCGCGGGTTGACCGGTAGCCTGGCTGGCGATGACGGAACTTTCCCGACGGCACGTGTTGTTCGGTGGGCTTTCTCTGTTCGCGCTGACCGCGTGTTCGTCGCACACCGTTCTCGCCGACCCTGGTGAACCGCTGCCTCCGATTGAGGAGCGGATCGAGGCGCTGGCGAAGCGACACAACGCCCAAATCGGCCTGTACGCAGTTAATCTCGACAACGAGGAGAGTCTCGGCTACCGCGACTCCGAGGTGTTCGCGATGTGCTCGACCTTCAAGGCGTATGCCGCCGCGGCGGTGCTGGAGCGGGCACAGCAGGGCCGTCTCGCGCTCAGCGACACGGTGCCGATCGAGGCTACCGACATTCGTCCGCACTCGCCGGTCACCGAGCCGCGGGTGGGCACGGCGATGACGCTGGCCGAGCTGTGCCAGGCTGCGCTGCAGCAGAGCGACAATGCCGCGGCCAACGGTTTGTTGCGAGCTCTTGGCGGGCCGCCCGCCATCACCGAGTTCGCACGCAGCATCGGTGACGATCGCAGCAGGCTTGATCGCTGGGAGGTGGAGCTGAACTCGGCCGTGCCAGGAGATCCTCGGGACACCAGCACGCCTCGGGCTCTGGGGGTTGGCTACCGAGCGATGCTAACCGGCGACGTGCTGCAGCCCGCGGGCCGCCAGCAGCTCGTCGACTGGATGCTCGGCAACCAGACGTCGAGCATGCGGGCGGGCTTACCCGCGGGATACACCAGCGCCGACAAGACGGGCAGCGGTGATTACGGGACGACGAACGATGTCGGCGTCGTCTACGGTCCGGCTGGGCAACGCATGCTGCTGGCCATCATGACGCGGTCGGCGGTAGACGATCCGGACGCGGCGAGCCTGCGCCCGCTGATCGGTGAACTGGCGACGCTGGTGCTGGCGGAGCTGGACGGGCGCTAAACGAGCCGGCGCGAGTTGTCGCGCTGCAGCACAAAGAAATACGGCGCCTTGATGCCACGCAGGTCCATCGCCCCGATGACGGTCGTCTCATCAAGTTGGCGGAACACGTCGTTGATCGGTAACTGGTCGTAGATCATGGTCGCGGTGTCCACGCCGCGGTAGCGGGTCGTGCGCAGGCGTGCTTTCGATCCTCGAGCCTTCAGCGCGGGCTTGAGAGCGGCGATGGCGCCCGAGAAGTTCTGGTTCTTCAGCGCAGGGATCCTGGTGGCCACGCCCAGCCCGGCGAACGCGAGGAGAGGGTTCAGTGCCCACAAGCCTGCGCCGTCGTTGGTGGGGAACAGAAGTGGATCCACCGATTCGGTGTTGCGGAAGTGCTTACCCCACCAGCCGCTGGCGGCGAGCATGCCGTCGAGCGGGTGATCGGTGGGTACTTCGGCGCCGTGCCACGTGCCGAACATGAACTCAGGCTCAATGGCCGGGCGTGAATCGAACAGCTCGAGGGCGTCAGTCGTGGTGGTGGGGGCGTTAGGAAGGACGTCGGTGAGCTCCAGCATGTCCGCAAGTTTACTTGACACCTGTCAAATCGCGACACTGTGGGGCATGCGCTCCGACGAACCCTGTCCGTGCGGGAGCGGTGATCAGTTCGGCGTCTGCTGTCTGCCGCTGCTCGTCGGAGAACGCCAAGCCGGGACCGCTGAGGAACTCATGCGCTCGCGCTACAGCGCCTATGTCGTCGGCGACTATGAATACCTATGGCGGACCTGGCATCCGCGAACACGCCCCGCCGACCTCGCGGTCTTCACCGTCACGTGGACGCGACTGGAAATCGTCGATCGCGTGGCAGGCCAAGTCGGGGACCACTCAGGTGAGGTGGAATTTCGCGCACACCACAGAGCGGGTGTGCTACACGAACGGTCCCGGTTCGCCGTGCGTGGCGGACGCTGGTTCTACGTCGACGGCGACCTTCTCGACTGAGTTTCATCGCCCGGCCGGCGTCGTCGACACCGACCGGGCGAGAGGGGACAGGTCGTCAGGCCAGCAGGTCGGCGGGGTCGGTGTAGGGCAGGCCCAGATCGGTGGCCACCTGCTCGGACAGCAGCGCACCTTTGTGCGTCGAAAGTCCCTTCGCCAGTGCGGGATCGGCGCGGCAAGCGTCTTGCCAACCCTTGCCCGCCAGCTTCAGTACGTAGGGCAACGTCGCGTTGGTCAGCGCGTAGGTCGAGGTGCGGGGCACCGCGCCCGGCATGTTGGCGACGCAGTAGAACACGGTGTCGTGCACCGTAAACGTCGGGTCGTCGTGCGTGGTCGGGCGGGAATCCTCGAAGCACCCGCCCTGATCGATCGCGATGTCGACGAGCACGGCCCCCGATTTCATCGCTGCCACCGTCGAATTGGTGACCAGCTTGGGTGCCTTCGCGCCGGGCACAAGCACCGCGCCGATGACGAGGTCGGCGCCTTTGACGGCGTCCTCGAGGTCGAGCATCGACGAGTAGCGGGTCTCGATGCTGCCGTTGAACTCGTTGTCGATCTTGCGCAGCGTGTTGATGTTGACGTCAAAGACGTTGACGTGTGCGCCCATGCCCTTGGCGATGCGCGCGGCGTTGTAGCCGGCGACGCCGCCGCCGATGACGACGACCTCGGCGGGGGCGACACCGGGGACGCCGCCCATGAGGACGCCGCGGCCGCCGTGGCTGCGCATCAGGTGATAAGCGCCGACCTGAGCGGAGAGTCTGCCGGCCACCTCACTCATCGGAGCCAGCAGCGGGAGTGCGCCGTCTGCGGTCTGCACCGTCTCGTAGGCAATCGATGTGGTGCCGGATGCCATGAGGGCATCGGTGCACGGCTTGGACGCGGCCAGGTGAAGGTAGGTGAAGAGCGTCTGGCCTTCACGCATCTTCGTGTACTCGGGCTCGATCGGCTCCTTGACCTTGAGCAGTAGGTCGGACTCGGCCCACACCTCGTCAGCGCTGTTGATCATCTGCGCGCCGGCACGTTTGAAGTCGGCGTCGGAGATGGCAGAGCCGTCGCCGGCCCCGACCTGGATGAGCACGTCGTGCCCACGCTGAACCAGCTCGGCCACACCGGACGGGGTGATTGCGACTCGGAATTCGTTGTTCTTGATCTCGGTCGGGATGCCGACGCGCATGATCACTCCTCGATAGGGAATCGGTCTCCACAATTGTGAAGAAACATCGAAATGAAGGCAATAAAGATGAGGATGATTTCGTAAAGTGCAGGAATGGCGGAAGGATCATCGGAATATGACGAAGCTCAAGCGGCGCGTCCGAAGGATGTTCGGGGCGTCGCGATCGATGACGTCGACCGGCGCATTCTCACGGCCCTGCACGCAGACGCACGGATGTCGAACAGTTCGCTCGCCGATCTGATCGGGATCGCGCCCTCGACGTGCCACGGCCGAGTGCGGCGATTGCAGGAGATGGGCGTGATCCGTGGGTTTTACGCCGACATCGACCCCGCGGCGATCGGGTTGACGCTGCAGGCGATGATCTCGGTCAGCCTGCAGGCCAACTCGCGCGGCAAAATCCGGAGCTTCATCCAGACCATCCGGCGCAAGCCGCAGGTGATGGACGTCTACTTCCTGGCCGGCGCCGACGACTTCATCCTGCATGTCGCGGCCCGCGACACCGATGATCTGCGTGCGTTCGTCGTCGACAACCTCAACGCGGATGCCGATGTGGCGGGGACGCAGACGTCGCTGATCTTCGAGCATCTGCGCGGCGCCTCACCGCTGTGATCAGGCGGGCGTCAAAGTGACGTTGTGGAGGGCGACGGCTACGTCGCTCGGCAGGATTTCGACGAAGGTGGGAGCGTTGCGCTGTGCGGGTCCCGTCGCGATGATGTTGCCGGGGAACGTGGGAGCGCACGGAAAGTTGTTGCAGCGGAACCAGATTCCCGGTGGGCTCTGGTAGGGCTGCATGCTGGGGGACTGGTCGACGCGGTAGCGGCCGGGAGGGATGTAGGTGGTTGCCCACCCGTCGCGAGGCTGGGTCGTCACCCCGAAAACGCCGTTGCTGCCATACGGCACTGCCTGTGCAGTGGGCATTGCGAGTGTGGTGCCCACGAGTGCGCACGCCGCCGCCGCGGCGAACACGGACGTACGCCGGGATGTGCAGCTCATTCCCTGAGGCTAGACGGTGCTACGGGTCGTCGTCTTCGTCTTGGGGGAGGAGGTAGCGTTCGGGGTGGTGGTAGCCGTTGACGCGGTGTTGGCCGGTGTCGAGGTCGGGCGGTGGTAGCCATTCGGTCCGGTTTTTGTGGTTTTTGCGGGTGCGCCATTTCGTCGTGTCGAGCATGCGGTGGTCGGGTCCGCAGGCGAAGGTCAGGTCGTCGATGTTGGTTTGTCCGTCGTCTTTCCAGTCCGCGGTGGCGTGGTGGACCTGGGCCCAGTAGCCGGGCACGCTGCAGCCGGGTCGGGTGCAGCCTCGTTCCTTGCCGTGTAGCGCGATCCGTTGGGCAGGACTGGCCAGTCGTTGGGTGCGCCCGAGGTAGAGGGATTGTTCGGTGTGTTTGTCGTAGATGTACAGGTAGTGGAATGCGTTGGCGGCCATGGCGATCAGGTCGCGCATCGGCAGCAGGGTGCCGCCGCCGGTGACCGCGACCCCGGCGCCTTTTTCGAGGTCTTGGAGGGTGGTGGAGACGATGACGGTGACCGGTAGGCCGTTGTGGGTGCCGAGTTGGCCGGATTGCAGGGCGCGGAAGGCCAAGGCTTCGAGGGCGTCGTGGTTGCGCTGTTGCTGGGTGCGCGGATCTGAGCCGCGTGGTTCGGGCTGCGGGTCGTGATCCTCGGCAGACTCGCCGGGCTCCTCGGAAGGCTCGGCGGGCTTGGCAGACTTGGCGTGGACCGGCGCCTCGTCGGTGACCGGCGTTTTGTCGCCGGGCGCGTGGGCGACCGGTGCCTTGTTGGTGAAGTCGTCGAGTGCGTAGTCGGGGATGTTGTGGCCGGGGGCGGCTTCTTTGGCCCATACCGCCTCCACTGCCGCCCGGAACGTGGCGGTCACCCAGCCGGAGAGAAAGCTGGACCCATCAGCCTGTTGGCGTCCGAACCGCAGGCCGCGTTTGCGGCCACGGTCCTTCTCGGAGGGCTCCGGACCGTCCTGGTCGATCTTGACGAGCAGATATCGTGCCGCAGCCGCGAGGTTCTCTGGATCCAGCCCCGCGCCCTGGCCCGCCAGTTCCGCATCGGCCTGGGCCCGCGTGCCGGCATCGACCCATTGGGGCAGCGCCTTGTGAAACCGCGCGATCACGCGCACGTGTTCCTCGTCGAGCAAGCCGTGAGCTTGGGCGGCGGCGGTGGCCTCCCACAACGGCGCCAGCGGCTCACCGCCGATCGAGGGTCGCGGACCCAGAGTTTTGGCCCGCACCAACCGCCGGGTGGCCTCACGCCCCGACACCCGTAGTGCGGTGGTGAGGACTTTCTTCCACGACGCCTCCCCGAGGTGATGGGGTTCGGTCTCGGCAAGCAGTCGCGCCAGCGCGCGATGCTCGACTGCGGGCACGCTGCGCATCACGGTGGTCAGCTGGGCCAGCAGTTGAATCAGTTCGCGGTGGGACAGCTCGTCGCAGGCCTTCGACAGGAGGGCAATCTGCTCGCCCATCCCGGCCACCGCCTCCGACACCCACCTCCACACATCGAACACTAGTTCGAACCACCGACACAACGACCCCCAAAAGTGACCAGAGAAACCCAAGTGACAGAAGAAGATTGAGAGGTCGCAGATGAGGCGCAACGACGAGGCCCGATAAGGTGAGCCCATGCGAGTCGGTGTGCTTGGCGCCAAGGGCAAAGTGGGGGCGACGATGGTCGCGGGCGTGGAGAACGCCGATGATCTGACCTTCACCACGGGCGTCGACGCCGGCGATTCGCTGTCCGCGCTCGTGGACAGCGACACGGAGGTCGTCATCGACTTCACGCACCCCAGCGTCGTCATGGACAACCTGAAGTTTCTGATCGACAACGGGATTCACGCCGTTGTCGGGACCACCGGCTTCACCGACGAGCGGCTCCATCAGGTCCGGGAGTGGCTTTCGGCCAAGCCGGATGTCTCGGTGCTCATCGCCCCCAACTTCGCGATCGGCGCCGTGCTGTCGATGCACTTCGCGCAGAAGGCCGCCAAGTACTTCGAGTCCGTCGAGGTGATCGAGCTGCATCACCCGCAGAAGGCCGACGCCCCGTCGGGTACTGCCGAACGCACCGCGCGGCTCATTGCCCAGGCGCGAAAAGGTATGCCGCCCAACCCCGATGCGACAAGTACCGGACTCGCCGGAGCCAGGGGGGCCGACGTCGACGGCATCCCTGTGCATTCGGTGCGGCTCGCAGGTCTTGTTGCACATCAAGAGGTGTTGTTCGGCACTCTCGGCGAGACGCTGACGATTCGTCACGACAGCATCGATCGCACCTCCTTCGTCCCCGGCGTCCTGCTCGCGGTGCGCAAGATCCGCGAGTTCCCCAGCCTCACGATCGGTATCGAGCCCCTTCTCGATCTGACATGAGCGATGGAGCGCGTGCACTTCGTATTCAGCTGCTCATCGGCTTCATGTGTGTTGCGCTCATCGTCTATTTCGTGTTGCTGGGACGCGCGGCGTTCATCCTGATCGGCTCCGGCGAGGTCGCCCCGATCGGTCTCGGTCTGGCGATTCTCATCCTTCCCGGCATCGGCGTCTGGGTGCTCGTCGCGACCCTGCGCGCGGGTCTGGCGCACCAACGTCTGGCGCTCAAAGCCCGAGAGCGTGGCATGGAGCTCGACGTCAGCGATCTTCCGCGCCGCGCCTCCGGACGCATCGACCGGGACGCCGCCGACGCGTTGTTCCACAACGTCCGCGCCGAACTGGAGGCCGATCCCGACAACTGGCTGCGCTGGTATCGACTGGCGCGTGCCTACGACTACGCCGGCGACCGTTCGCGCGCCAGGGAGGCGATGAAAAAGGCTGTGCAGATGGAGGAGTCGGCGCGATGAGCAAGACGTTGCTGATCGTTCACCACACCCCGTCGCCGCACTGCCACGAGATGTTCGAGGCGGTCGTCTCCGGTGCCACCGATCCCGATATCGAGGGTGTCGACGTTCTCCGGAGGCCGGCACTGACCGTCTCTGCCGCGGAGATGCTGGAAGCCGACGGTTACGTTCTGGGCACACCGGCCAATCTCGGATACATCAGCGGCGCAATGAAACACGCGTTCGACAGCGCGTACTACCAACTGCTCGACGCGACACAAGGCAGGCCGTTCGGCGTCTACCTCCACGGCAACGAAGGAACCGAAGGCGCCCAGCGCGCCCTCACAGGAATCTTGGGCGGGCTCGGCTGGGTGCGTGCCGCCGAGACGGTGACGGTGTCGGGGAAGCCGACCAGAGACGACCTTGAGGCCTGCTGGAACCTCGGAGCGACGGTCGCTGCTGCGCTCATGGCTTGATCGGGTAGTCGATAACAACTGTCCCGCGCTCATGTTTGGGGAACTATGGAAGTGCGCCGAACATCGGGGGAACACGTGACACATGTGGCTGGACGCCTCTCGGGAAAGTCGGCCGTGGTCACCGGCGCGGCGTTCGGTATCGGGCGCGCCACTGCCGAGCGCTTCGCGAGGGAGGGCGCACGATTGATCGCTACCGATATCCAGCGCGAACCGTTACTCGCGCTCGCCGACGAATTGCGGCGTGGTGGTGCCGAGATCGAGACGGTCGTCGGCGACGTCTCGCTGGAGCAGGACGCCCACCGCATGATCGCGGCCGCTCCCGAACATTTCGGACGCCTCGACGTGCTCGTCGCCAATGCCGGAATCATTCCGCTCGGCGACGCATCGGAGATGACGGCTGCCGACTGGGATCAGGTAATGGCTATTGACGGGCGCGGGATGTTCCTGAGCTGCAAGTACGCCATCGAAGCGATGTTGGAGACCGGCGGTGGTGCCATCGTCTGCCTCTCCTCGATCTCCGGGTTGGCCGGCCAGAAACGGCAGGCGGCCTACGGTCCCGCCAAGTTCGTCGCCACCGGCCTGACCAAGCACCTAGCCGTCGAATGGGCCGACAGTGGGATCCGGGTGAACGCTGTCGCCCCGGGGACGATCAGGACAGAACGAGTCAAACGTCTTCCCGAGGAGCCAGGCGGCGCGGAGTATCTCGACGCGGTGCAGCGTATGCATCCGATGGGTCGCCTCGGCGAACCCGCCGAAGTCGCCAGCGCGATCGCCTTTCTCGCCTCTGACGAGGCATCGTTCATCACCGGCGCCGTCCTGCCCGTCGACGGAGGCTTTCTGGCGCAGTAGTGCGCGCGCCTCAGCGGATGGAATGACGACGACGCGCACGCATCGCCGCCCGCAGGACCGTCACCGGATGATTGAGTAGCGTCGCCATCTTTCCCGGAGCGGAATTGGGTTCACGACCGACGCCGAGTTGGACGAACAACGTCAACCGGTCGAAGTACACGCGTTCGCAAATCAGATCGGCGCCGTCGAACTCGAACACGGTGACGATCGGCAGATTCAGGCGCCGGCCGGTCGGCGGCAGTCCGCGAAACGGACCCCGGTGCGTGCCGCGCACGACCGTCTCGAAAAGCACCCGATTTCCTTGATGGCCGAACGAGTCGGGCGCGATATCGAAGTGCATGTCGGGAAACGCGGTGAACAGATCGCGATACGAATCGGCGACTGCGGCCCGCCCGTCGGCCACGTCGTCACCGGGCATCTCGGTGCGCTCGAATCCCGGTCTAAAAGTGGCAAGCGTGGCCGGAATGTCGTGCCGGTTCTCCGCATTGAGGTGCGCAAGCACCGTCACCCCGCGCAACTCGCGCAAAGGTATGTCCATTCTTGATGATCTGGTCACGATCAATCCCCCCGCGATGCCAAGCCCTACGGTTAGAGGCTGACGTCGTCGACCAAAGCGTAGATTATGAGCGCCCAAAGCGGAGCCGACTGAGAACTTTCGGAGGAAAGGATGAGTACCTCGTGGCCGAGGGGATACCGTCTTTGCTTTGACGGAGGTCCGTGTTGGCGATGAGATCGCGCATGGCGCTGATGTTTTCACCATCCGTGGTGATAAGACGGTCAGGGTCTGTTTCCATCCCGACACCTGCTTAGTCGGGCAACCAGTCGGTAAGAAGTAGCTGACGAAGGAGTCGTGATGCCCGGTATCGCCGAACTCGCCCTCGCTGGTGCGCCGATCGCAGGCGGCGCACTGCTCGGCATTGCCGCGGGAAACCTCAGGGCCCCCGACGTGCGAGGCATGATCGCCAAAGACATGGACCTCCTGGATCGCATCCCGGAAGAGCAGGTTCAACGCCGCGCCGAGCTACAGCGGGTGATCGATCTGCGCATCGATACTCTGATCGCCGCCGTGGACAAGAACCGGGAGATGCGCGAGCTCGCCGCGTCCTACCAGGGGAACTGGCGCGACATCGTGGTCTTCATCTGCGCAGTTCTGTTCACCATCATCTGGTGGAATATCGAACACAGTCGCGCGAACTGGCTCCTGATGTTCATCGTGCTCATCGTGCTCAGCATTCTCGCCGGTTTCTATGCCGCGCGGGGAATCCTGCGAGGCGTGGCCGCCGTCTTACGCGCGCGTCGTAGCACGACAAGCTGACGTGCTACGGCGTAGCGACACTCAGCGAAGGTGGGCACCGAAGAACGATTCCATCGCCTCCCAGTGCCGTGCCGCCGCTGCTTCGTCGTAGGGCCCGTTGTCAGGCACCGCGAAACCGTGCTCGGCTGGATACCACTCGATGGTGTGCTCGACGCCGGCGGCGGTGAGCGCCTTGTCCAGGGTCTCACCGTTGTCAGGAGTGAACGATCGGTCGTTTTGCGCCGCGCCGACATAAACGGCTGCGCGCATCTGGTCGGCCAGTAGGTGTGGGCTGCCAGGGTCGTCGGAGGCCAATCCGCCACCATGGAACGACATCGCCGCCGCGACACGCTGCGGGACCCGGCCCGCCACCACCAACGAGGTGCGCCCGCCCATGCAGTAGCCCGTCGTTCCGTACGCCTCTCCGGTGACCTCGGGTCGGCTCGACAGGAAGTCGAAGAACGCGGCTGCATCAGAGGCCATGCGTTCAGGCGTGACGTCGGACATCATCCCGAACAAGCGCTTACGTTCGGCGTCGTCGGAGAACACGGTCGCCATCGTGAACGGCTCCCAGTCGCCTGCGCGGTAGTAGACGTCGGGTACCAGTACCGCATAGCCATAGGCGGCGAGCTGGTCGGCCATCGCGCGCACAGTCGTGCGGGCACCGCCGGCGTCGGGGTACATGACGATGCCCGGCCAGGGGCCCTGGCCGTCCGGGGTGTGCAGGCTGACGGGGCAGGACCCGTCGGCGGTCGTCACGGTGTCGGTGATCCTCGGCATGGGATCCGTTCTACTCCGCATCGCTGGACGTAAGCTAAGCGCGTGCCGATCGCCACCCCGTACGAGGATCTGCTCCGTCTCGTGCTCGACACCGGGGTCCCCAAATCGGATCGCACCGGCACGGGCACCCGCAGCGTCTTCGGTCACCAGCTGCGGTACGACCTGAACGCGGGTTTCCCGCTCATCACGACCAAGAAGGTGCACACCAAGTCGATCGTCTACGAGCTGCTGTGGTTCCTTCGCGGCGACTCCAATGTGCGATGGCTACAAGAGCGCGGTGTCACGATCTGGGATGAATGGGCCTCTCCGTCAGGCGATCTGGGACCCGTCTACGGCGTGCAATGGCGGTCATGGCCGACACCGTCCGGTGAGCACATCGACCAGATCAGCGCGGCGCTGGAATTGCTGAAAGCTGATCCGGATTCGCGGCGCAACATCGTCTCGGCGTGGAACGTCGGTGAGATCCCCCAGATGGCGTTGCCACCGTGCCATGCGTTCTTCCAGTTCTATGTCGCCGAGGGCCACCTGAGCTGCCAGCTGTATCAGCGCAGCGCCGACCTCTTTCTCGGTGTTCCGTTCAACATCGCGAGCTACGCGCTGCTCACCCACATGATGGCCGCTCAGGCGGGGCTCGGGGTGGGGGAGTTCATCTGGACCGGCGGCGACTGTCACATCTACGACAACCATGTCGAGCAGGTCACCGAACAGCTGTCTCGCGAGCCGCGGCCTTACCCGGAACTTGTTCTGGGTCAGCGCGATTCGATTTTCGACTACACCTATGAGGACGTCATCATCAAGAACTATGAACCCCATCCGGCCATCAAGGCCCCGGTGGCGGTATGAGGACTGCTTGCAGGTCCGAATCGAAGATGATGAGGTCTGCTTGCAGGTCCGAATCGAAGATGATGAGGTCTGCTTGCAGGTCCGAATCGTGAGTATGAGTCAACTTGCCCTGATCTGGGCACAGTCGAGCTCGGGCGTGATCGGACGCGACAACGGCATCCCGTGGCATGTGCCCGAGGACATGGCCCGTTTCAAGGAACTCACGATGGGCCACACCGTGATCATGGGCAGGCAGACCTGGGAATCGCTGCCCGCGAAGTTCCGCCCCTTGCCGGGACGGAGAAATGTCGTACTCACCCGGCAGCCTGACTACATGGCAGACGGAGCAGAAATCGTCACGTCCCTCGAAGACGCGCCACTGGACAACGCATGGGTGATCGGCGGCTCGGAGGTCTACGGGCTGGCACTACCGCTGGCGACGCGGTGTGAGGTCACCGAGATCGACCTCGACCTGCACAGGCAGGACGAGGACGCGCTCGCGCCGCTTCTGGACGAAGCGTGGGTGGGCACCGAGGGGGACTGGCACGACAGTTCCTCGGGCCTTCGGTACAGGTTCTACAGCTACGTAAGGAAATGAAGCTCACCGCCGCACAGGCGCGGCGGGTGGCGTTGGCGGCGCAGGGCTTTCACGAAGCGAAGCCTGTCGGTGCCGTGACGCGCGCACACCTGAAGCGCTTGATCGCCCGGCTTCAGGTGCTGCAGCTGGATTCGGTCTCGGTGTCGGTACGCGCCCACTACGCCCCTGTGTTCAGCCGGTTCGGGCCCTACGACCGGGATCTGGTCGACCGCGCGGCGTGGAGCCATTCGAAGAAAACACCTCGCTTGCTCGTCGAGTACTGGGCTCACGAGGCCGCATTGATGGCCGTCGACGACTGGCCGCTGCTGCGCTGGCGGATGCGGGAGTACGAGCACGGTCGGGGGTGTCGAGATCGTCAAGAGGAACGCCAAACTCGCCGAGGACATCATCGCCGCCGTCCACGACCTGGGCCCGGTCACGGCGGGACAAATCGAGGCTCACCTGGAGAGGGGGCAACGAGGCCGCAAAGGGCCGTGGTGGGATCGAAGCGACACGAAGTGGGTTGCCGAGGCGCTGTGGTCGGCCGGGGTGTTGACCACGGCGACGCGGGTGGGGTTCGCCCGGCACTATGACCTGACCGAGCGGGTGCTGCCCGCCGAGGTGTTCAACCGCCAGGTCGAGGAGGCCGACGCCATTCGCGAGCTGGTTTCCCGCGCAGCGACTGCGCTGGGTGTGGCGACCGAGGCCGACTTGCGGGACTACTTCCGGCTGAGCGCGCGGCAGGTCAAACCGGCCATCGCCGACCTGATCGCCAAAGGGGAGATCGAACAGGTCGACGTCGACGGCTGGTCCGCGCCGGCGTATCTGCGAGCAGGCCTGATCGTGCCGCGCCGCGACCGCGGTACCGCGCTGCTGTGTCCGTTCGACCCGTTGATCTTCTTCAGGCCGCGCGTCGAGCGGCTGTTCGACGGTTTCCACTACCGTATCGAGATCTACACGCCACAGCCCAAGCGTCGGTTCGGTTATTACGTCTGGCCGTTTCTGCTCGACGGCGACCTGGTGGGCCGTGTCGACCTCAAAGCCGACCGGGTCTCCGGGGCGCTCCACGTCGTCGGCGCTTTCACAGAGGAGGGGCGGGACCGCGAGCACGTTGCCGGTGAACTGGCCGTCCAGCTGCAAGCAATGGCGGAATGGCTTGCGCTGTCAGATGTCGTGGTGGGCGAGCGCGGCGATTTGGCCCCCCAGCTGCGCTCCGCCTTGGTTAGGTGAGCGCATGAACGTTCTACGTACCCCGGACGAGCGCTTCGCCGACCTGCCGGATTTCCCGTTCGCGCCCCACTATGTCGATGTCGACGGGCTGCGCATGCACTATCTCGACGAGGGGCCTGCCGACGCACCGGTGGTGTTGCTCCTGCACGGCGAACCGTCGTGGAGCTATCTGTACCGCTGGATGATCCCGGTACTGGTCGACGCCGGGTTCCGTGCAGTGGCGATCGACCTCGTCGGTTTCGGACGCAGCGACAAGCCGGCCCGGCGGGAGGACTACACCTACCAGGCCCATGTCGACTGGACCTGGGCGGCGATCGAGGCGATCGGCCTGACCGGCATCACGTTGGTATGTCAGGACTGGGGCGGTCTCATCGGCTTGCGACTCGTCGGCGAACACCCCGATCGCTTCGCGCGGGTGGTCGCCGCGAACACGACGCTTCCGACCGGCGACCAACACCCTGGCGAGGCCTTCCTGGCGTGGCAGCGGTTCAGCCAGGAGACCCCCGATTTTCCGGTCGGCAAAATCGTCGACGGAGGCTGCGTGTCCACGCTGCCCGCCGACGTCATCGCCGCCTACGACGCACCGTTTCCCGACGATTCGTATAAGGCGGGTGCGCGTCAGTTCCCGACGCTCGTGCCGACCAGCCCCGACGATCCCGCGGCGCCGGCTAACAGGGCGGCCTGGGAGGGCCTGCGACAGTTCGACAAGCCGTTTCTGTGCGCGTTCTCCGATTCCGACCCGATCACCCGCGGCGGCGACGCTCCGCTGCGCAAGTTCATCCCCGGCGCCCAGGGGCAACCCGAGGTAACGATCGCCGGTGGTGGACACTTCCTCCAGGAGGACAAAGGTCGCGAACTCGCCGCCGTGGTCGTCGACTTCATCAACGCCAACCCCGTCTAGCGGTACGAGGTGACGTAACCGTCGTTTCGAGGCAGACTCTAAATTGACGCTCTGGCAGATTGCGTCATGGGATTGCGGGAGTCTGCGTGCTTGGTTGGTGGTGGCAGCAGACGGACCAGTTCGATTGGTTCAGCTCCTACCTGCGTGACCGCGGTCTTCAGCCGCGGTGGCGGCAGGCCACCTTCCTCTTCACACTGCTTCTTGGTGCCGTCCCTGTCACGATGATCGGCAGTCCCGCCGGTCCACGCGGTCCGGTGGCGACAGCCGTCGCGATCACCGCCTCGATCGCTGCGCTGGCGGCGGCGCTGTTGTGGTTGATCCGGTGGCCCACCCGAGGGCAATCCCTGGCATACACCGCCGTCTGCGGTGCCTGTATCGCTGCCGGCTGCCTGGTCGTTCCGGACCCGTACGGCGGGTTGATGGGCTGCATGACGTTCGCTGCCATCGGCGGATTCATCGCGTACTTCCATGCGATGGCGCACGTCCTGACCAACTTCCTGCTGGCGGTCGTGTGCATGGCAATCACCGCCACGAGGTGGTTTGAGGAGACCGGCGACGTGCGGATTGTGGCGAGTTCGCTGCTGTTGGTGCTGGGGCTCAATGTCGGGGTTCCGTTCGGCATCCACACGCTCGTGCACTCACTGCACACGGATCTGCGCAATGCCGACCGGGATCCGCTCACCGGTCTACTCAATCGGCGATCGTTCTACAACACGGTCCACGAACACGTCCTGGCCACACAGGAAGTGAACATCGCGGTCAACGTGACGATGGTGGACCTGGACAAATTCAAGCGTCTCAACGACAGCAGGGGCCATGCGGTCGGCGACGCGGCGCTGGCCGACGTCGCGACCGTGTTGCAGCAGTGCAGCGGGCCGGGCGCGGTCCTCGGGCGGCTCGGCGGGGAGGAGTTCGTCGTGGCGGACCTCGGTGCCGCGTCACGGCATGTGGTCACCGGGCAACGAATCCGGGCCGGCATCGCCGCGCTCCCGTTCGGCATCACCGGCAGCGTGGGAGTGTGCAGTGCGACGATCCCGGCGGGCGTCGACGTGCCGCACCCGGAGTTCCTCGAGCGGCTCATCCACGCCGCCGATGCCGCAATGTATCTGGCGAAGCGTTCCGGCGGCGACCGCGTCGAACACCGGTACCTCGACGTCGATCCGCGGTGACTTCGGCTTCGTGGCGTAGGTGTTCGCGCAGATCGGTCGGCACTACTACTTCAGTGGAATATCGTTGTCGCCCTTGGATTTCTGATACTGCCCTGAGAGGGCATCGTAGCGGCCTCGGATGCGGTCGCGATGCGCCTGTAGTTTTGCGCGCTGCGGCTCGGGCGCGGTCTCGATCAGGTCGCGGATCGCATAAGCAGTCCAGAAGTCGTTGACGCGCCGGTAGCCGCCCGGGTCGAGTCCGAAGACTTCCTTGAGGATCTTCAGATCGTGCGGGATCGCGAAGCTGTCGCGCGAATCCTCGTGGCTGTAGAAGTAGAAGAAGTTGTCGAAGCCGGTCCACGTGATAGCCGACAGACACAACGTGCACGGCTCGTGTGTCGACAGGAACAGAAGATCTTTCGTGGACGGGCGGTCGGGCATTTCGTAGAACTTGCGCAGCGTGTTCATCTCGCCGTGCCACAGCGGGCTGCCGGTCTCGTCGTTGGTGCCTGCGATCACGACCGACAGGTCGGACTTGGCCAGCAGGGCCGCGCCGAAGACCTTGTTGCCCGCGGCTACTCCTCGTTCCGTCAGCGGCAGGATGTCGTGGTCGATCACCTCGAGCAGCCGCGCGGCGAATGTGGCGGCCGTGTTGTCGGACATGGGAAACCCTAACGTCGCCGCCGCCGGTTCGCTGTGCAGGCACGTTAGGCTCAGCCGGTGGCCGAGATCGCGCCGCTGCGAGTGCAGCTGATCGCCAAGACCGAGTTCTCGGCGCCCCCGGAGGTGCCGTGGAGCACTGACGCCGACGGTGGCGCCGCGCTGGTCGAGTTCGCCGGGCGCGCCTGTTACCAGAGCTGGTCGAAGCCCAATCCGCGCACCGCGACCAACGCCGCATACCTGCGGCACATCATCGACGTGGGTCATTTCTCGGTGCTCGAGCACGCCTCGGTGTCCTTCTACATCACCGGTGTGTCCCGGTCCTGCACCCACGAACTGATTCGGCACCGGCATTTCTCGTACTCGCAGCTGTCGCAGCGCTACGTTCCGGAAGACGATTCGCAGGTGGTGGTTCCACCGGGCATCGAGGACGATCCCGACCTTCTGCACACGTTTCTCGACGCCGCAGATGCCAGCCGTGCCACCTATTCCGAATTGCTCGCGCGGCTGGAGGCGAAGCTGGCCGACTCGGGGAACGCGACGCTGCGGCGCAAGCAGGCCCGCCAGGCCGCGCGCGCAGTCTTGCCCAACGCCACCGAGACGCGGATCGTCGTCACCGGCAACTACCGGGCCTGGCGGCACTTCATCGCGATGCGGGCCAGCGAACACGCCGACGTCGAGATCCGTCGCCTGGCGATCGAATGTCTGCGCCAGCTGATCGATGTCGCGCCCCAGGTGTTCTCCGACTTCGAGATCATCGCGCTGGCCGACGGGACCGAGGTGGCGACCAGCCCGCTGGCAACCGAGGTATGAGCCGGAAAGGCATTCGTGGCACGCAGAGGCGACCAGGTAATCTTGGTGCCCGTGAGTACCGGCGGATTCGACGCGCAGGCCCGGTTGGGCACCCTGTTGACCGCGATGGCGACTCCGTTCAAGCGCGACGGCTCGCTGGACACCGAGACCGCGGCACGGCTGGCCGTCCATCTGATCGACTCCGGCTGCGACGGCCTGGTCGTCTCCGGCACCACCGGAGAATCACCGACCACCACTGACGACGAGAAGATCCGGCTGCTGCGGGTCGTCCTGGAAGCGGTCGGGGACCGGGCAAGGATCATTGCCGGGGCGGGCACCTACGACACCGCCCATAGTGCTCAGCTGGCCAAGGCCTGTGCCGCCGAAGGCGCGCACGGCCTGCTGGTCGTCACTCCGTACTACTCCCGGCCCCCGCAGGCCGGGCTCGTCGCGCACTTCACCACCGTGGCCGACGCGACCGATCTGCCCGTCATCCTCTACGACATCCCCCCGCGCTCAGTGGTGCCGATCGAATGGGACACGATCCGCACCCTCGCTCAACACCCCAATATCGTCGCGATCAAAGACGCCAAGGGTGACCTGCACGGCGGGGGACAGATCATCGCCGAGACCGGCCTGGCCTACTACTCGGGCGACGACGCGCTCAACCTGCCGTGGCTGGCGATGGGCGCTGTCGGTTTCATCAGCGTATGGGGGCATCTGGCGGCCGGTCCGCTGCGAGACATGTTGACGGCGTTCGCTTCTGGTGACGTCGCCACCGCCCGAAAGATCAATGTGACGCTCGGACCGCTGAGCGCCGCGCAGTCCCGGCTGGGCGGTGTCACGCTTTCCAAGGAGGGCCTGCGGCTGCAGGGATTCGAAGCGGGGGACCCTCGTCTGCCGCAGATCCCCGCCACCGCCGAACAGATCGAGGCGCTGGCCGCCGACATGCGCGCCGCTGCGGTGCTGAGGTAGTGGTCCGCCAGTGGATTTGACGCACACTCCACCGGGACCGCTGGCCCCGGGCGGCCTACGGGTCACCGCACTGGGCGGCATCGGCGAAATCGGCCGCAACATGACGGTTTTCGAGCATCTCGGCCGGCTGCTCATCGTGGACTGCGGGGTGCTGTTCCCGACCCACGACGAGCCAGGCGTCGACCTCATCCTGCCTGACCTGCGCCACATCCAAGGACGGCTCGACGACGTCGAGGCGCTCGTCGTCACCCACGCTCACGAAGACCACATCGGTGCGATCCCGTTCCTGCTCAAGCAGCGTGCCGATCTCCCGATTGTCGGCTCGAAGTTCACGCTCGCCCTGGTCGCCGAAAAGTGCCGCGAACATCGGCTCAGTCCGAAGCTCGTCGAGGTGGCCGAGGGTCAGAAGAGCACCCACGGCGTCTTCGAATGCCAGTACTTCGCCGTCAACCACTCGATCCCGGGCTGCCTGGCGATCGGCATCCGTACCGGCGCGGGCACGGTGCTGCACACCGGTGACATCAAGCTCGACCAACTGCCGCCCGATGGCAGGCCTACCGATCTGCCCGGAATGTCACGTCTGGGAGACGCCGGCGTCGACCTGTTCCTCTGCGATTCCACGAACTCCGAGATCCCGGGGGTCGGACCGTCGGAGAGCGAGGTGGGCCCGTCGCTGCACCGGTTGATGCGGGGCGCCGACGGCCGGGTCATCGTGGCCTGCTTCGCGTCCAACGTCGATCGGGTGCAGTCGATCATCGACGCCGCGGTCGCACTCGGCCGACGGGTTTCGTTCGTTGGGCGTTCCATGGTGCGCAACATGGGCATCGCCCGCGAATTGGGCTATCTGAACGTCGCGGACGAAGATGTGCTGGACATTGCCGCCGCGGAGATGATGCCTGCCGACCAGGTCGTGCTCATCACCACGGGTACGCAGGGCGAGCCGATGGCGGCCCTGTCCCGGATGTCGCGGGGAGAGCATCGCAGTATCACGCTGACGGCAGGCGATCTGATCATCCTGTCGTCCTCGCTGATCCCAGGCAACGAAGAGGCGGTGTACGGGGTCATCGATTCACTGGCCAAGATCGGTGCCCGCGTCGTCACCAATCAACAAGTGCGCGTTCATGTCTCGGGACATGCCTACGCCGGTGAGCTGCTGTTCCTCTACAACGGGGTGCGGCCACGCAACGTCATGCCCGTACACGGGACGTGGCGCATGCTTCGGGCCAACGCCGCGCTCGCGGCCAGGACCGGCGTGCCGGAGGACAACATCGTCCTCGCCGAGAACGGGGTCAGCGTCGACCTGGTGGCTGGACGTGTCAGCATCGCCGGTGCGGTACCGGTCGGCAAGATGTTCGTCGACGGGCTCATCACCGGCGACGTCGGGGATGCGACGCTCGGGGAGCGGTTGATCCTGTCCTCCGGCTTCGTCGCGGTCACCGTGGTGGTCCGGCGTGGCACGGGCAAGCCCGCCGGGCCTGCGCACCTGTATTCGCGGGGCTTCTCCGAGGACCCCAAGGCGCTTGAGCCCGTAGCCCGCAAGGTGGAACAGGAACTGGAACACCTGGCCTCACAGAACGTCACCGATCCGACGCGGATCGCGCAGGGTGTGCGGCGCACGGTCGGCAAATGGGTGGGGGAGACCTACCGCCGGCAGCCGATGATCGTGCCTACGGTCATCGAGATCTGAGCGCTGCCGTCTGCGGAACCGATCGGCCCGCCGCGCATCACGGTTACCCCTCGTGAACCGTGGCGCGGCGGCCGCGGGAGCGCAGACAAATTCTCGTTGCTCCCCACTAATTATGCACGGTGGGAACGCTTTGGCAATACGTCTGTACCAGACATGGTGACGGGCAAATATTGCATTGCGTAAATTTTGCTCGGGCCTTTTCCAGTAAAACCAAACAATCGGTCAAGATCGGACATTTACGCAGGTAGTTGCGATTCGAAGAATGTAATCGCACAGTGACGCCAGCTTGCCCATAAATTACGCTACGGGCCGTTTCAGTAGAGGTTGCGCACCGGCTTAATAGCGAAGATCAAAATGAGATTTACCTTGACAGTCTATTTGCTGAGCGCTTACCTCTAGACGGCTTCCAGTCGATAGCCCAAGCCGCGCAAGGTGACGAATCGGTTGGCGCCCAGCTTGCGCCGCAAATACCGGACATAGACGTCGACCACGTTGGACCCCGGTTCGTGGTCGTAGCCCCAGACCCGGCTCAACAACTGTTCGCGGGACAGCACCTGGCCTGGGTGTCTCAGAAAGGTCTCGGCCAAGGCGAACTCTCGCGCAGACAGATCGACCGAGTAGTCGCCGACGTGAGCCCTGCGGGTACGGAGATCCAGCCGCAGTCCGCCATAGGACAGCGTGGCCATCTCCGCGGTCCGTCCCGGAGCTAGTCCCAGTCGCACGCGCGCGAGCAGTTCCTCGAAGCGGAACGGCTTGGGGAGGTAGTCTTCGGCGCCGCCCTCGATCGCGGCCACCGTGTCCGCGACGCTGGCGCGGGCGATCAGTACTACGACGGGAAGTGTGCTGCCCTCGGCGCGGAGACGTCGCAGGACGGTGAACCCGTCCATCCCGGGAAGCCCGGTGTCGAGAACCATCAGATCAAAGTCGCCACTGCACGCAAGGGTGTAGGCTGACCGCCCGTCCGAGACGACGGTGACCGAAAAACCATTGGAAGACAGTCCTTTTCGGACGAAGGACGAGATCCGCGGCTCATCTTCGGCGATCAGGATGGCTGCCATGGCGTCACTTCCGGCATCAACGTCACCGCCGGAATCAACACCGAGAACGGCGAACTGCGGCGCAGTGCTGAATCAAGCATCACCTACCCCCGTGTGCAACGGCGGGGCCCGCACGATCGACGAGCCCGTGCCCCGCGCCGTCGGAATGCGCACCCTATTTGCTCACCGCGACCGAACCAGCCGAAAACCCTGGCCCCCGCTTCCAGCGCTCAGGCCCCAGCCGGACTCGGGTGTCCGGAGCCTCAGCGAGCCGCCCGACGTCTCCGATGCTACGCCGCTTCACTGTTTTGGCCTGGGAGAACGGCATGCATTGTCGGCGGGCGCACTATCGCCCCGGCCTAGGCGCTGCGGATGCGGCACCGGTCTTCCGATGGCGGAGGACTGCCGTGCAATGTCACGCTCAGCGAGTTTGCGGGGGTATCTGGCGTCACGCGTCAGCGCTCGGCCATGACCGTCCATTCGAGCGCCGACGCGGTGAGATCGCGACCGGCGGGGCGAATGTAAGCGTCGCGGAAGTAGCTTGGCCCTGCCTGCTCGACCTCCCGCCAGCCGTACTCGGCGAGAAGTTCGCCGACCTGCTCGGGGATGAGTCCGGACTTCCACACCTCGCGGCGCTTGCGGAACCTGCGGTACACGGCTTCGGCGCCGTGCAGGTTGGTGCCGTCGATGAAGTCCTGGCGGATATAGGTGAACACCAGCCTGCTTCCAGGGGCGGCGTCGCCGAGCTGAGCGAGGGTGGACCGCACGGCCTCAGGTGTCAGGTACTGCGTCACACCCTCCCAGATGAAAAACGTCCGCGCTTGCCTGACATACCCGCGCGCCTCCAGCGTCGGGATGAGCGCATCGCGCTCGAAGTCGACCGGGACGAGGTGCACCGACGCCGGAACCGAGCCCAGCACCCGTTGCAGCACAGTCCCTTTGAGTTTCGAGTTGACCGGCTGGTCGACCTCGAAGACCGGCAGGTCGCTGTGGCGGGCGATACGGCAGGCGCGCGTGTCCAAGCCGGCGCCGAGCACGACAACGGTGTCGGTGTCATTGAGCGGATCCGAAAGGCGTTCATCGATGAAGCGTTTGCGGCACGCGATGCTGGCCCACAGGCCGGGGCCCGACCGGTCGATGGCGGATACGGTTGCCCGCCGGAGCGTGTCCGAGCGTGTCGCGCGCACCAGGATACGAAATCTGCGGGGCAGGAATGACTCCGCGAGATCATCATCGACCAGGCGACGCGCCGAGGGCTCGTTGTGCTCGATGGCCGCCAGCACCATGGGCCCGAAGGCGGTCTGGGCAGCGGCGTTTCGAGAGGTCATCGTTTATTGATATACCCCGCGTCGACCGGCAGCGTGATCCCGGTGACGTACCGAGCGGAATCCGACACCAGCCAGAACACTGCGTTGGCGATGTCCTCGGGCTCCAAGGTCTGCACAGGCAACGCGTTGCCCATATCTGGGCCCCCCTCGCTCCGCTGCGCCATGCCGTCCAGCCACGAGCGGGTGAACTCGTTGTCGATCATGGGCGTGTTCACGCCGGCCGGGTGCACCGAGTTGACCCGAATGCTGTACTGGGCAAGGAAATTGGCGTACACCCGCATGATTCCGACAATGCCGTGCTTGGCGGCGGCGTACCCGACAGAGCCTGCTAGCGGCGCGCCGAGGCCGACCAGACCTGCGACCGAACTGGTGAGCACGATGGCGCCGCCGTTGCCGAACTTCACCATGGGCTTCATTGCGACGTCGATCGTGTTGTAGACGCCGGTCAGGTTCACATCGATGACGTCCTGCCACGCATTGTCGGCGGCCATGGGTGCGATGCCCGCGTTGGCCACGACGATGTCGAGGCGGTTGCCGAGCTTCTCGGTCCCGTCCCGCACGGCCGCCTTGACGGCGTCGCGGTCGCGGACGTCGGCCTGATACGTCGCAATGCGCGCGCCCGCGTCCTCGACGAGCTTGACCGTGGTTGCCATGTCCTCGGGGGTAGCCAGCGGGTAGGGGACCGACTCGATCTGGGCGCAGAGATCGAGCGCGATGATGTCGGCGCCCGCCGAGGCAAGTTTGACGGCGTGCGCGCGGCCTTGGCCGCGCGCGGCGCCGGTGATGAAAGCGACCTTGCCGGTGAGCTCACCCATGGTCAGCGATGCCCTAGGGCCGCAGCTGGCCCTTGGCGGGGTCGCCGGCGACGACCGGCTGCATCACCTTGATGTCGGGGGCGCCGTCGAGGTGGTCGCCGACGGTGCCGAAGAGCGTGGCGACCGCGGGCGCGGCGCTGTGCGCCTGCAGTGCGTCCGCGTCGGCCCACTGCTCGACGAACACGAAGGTGCCGTCGGACTCGTGCAGCGAGTAGAGCTGGCAGCCGGGCTCGTCGTGAACCGCTTCGATGGCCTGTGTGCAGGCGTTACGCACCGTGTCGACCGACTCGGGCTTGGCGGTCATGGTGGCGATGACGACGATCGGCATACGGAACTCCTCGTTGAGCGGGACTGAACAGATGTCACCGTACTGTCTCCTGCCGCGCGTGTCCTCGGCGGGCGAATTGGGGGCCGCAACGCCGCGACCGTCCCGATGCCCGGCTGACACCAAGCTGTGACCAGTGTGGCGCATGGTGCATCTGAGGTCACAGCGACTACGCTGAACCCCATGGCGAGTAAGACCGCGGCCCGATCTTCTGCACGTCAGAGCAGGTCAAAGGCCCCAGCGCGGGGCGGGAGGCGGCCGGCGCGCGCGTCTGCGCCGCGCCGCAAACCCACCCGTCGGGGCCCGTCACCTGTCGCGTCGGCCGGCACGGCTGTCGGACGCGGGGTGCGCGCGGGCTGGCTCATGGTGGCCAAGGGCGCCGGAAGCACGGCCCGTTCGGTGGGTCGGGCACGCGAACTGGAACCCGGACACCGTCGCGACGGCCTTGCCCTGGCCCTGCTCGGTCTCGCCGTCGTCGTCGCCGCGAGTTCCTGGTTCGAGGCGGCGCGCCCGGTCGGCGCGTGGATCGACACGATCGTGCGCGTTGTCATCGGCGCTGCCGTCGTGCTGGTGCCTCTCGTGCTGGCCGCGATCGGGGTGACGCTGATGCGCTCGGAGCCGGATCCCGAGGCGAGGCCCCGACTGATCCTCGGGTTCGCGATGATCGCGCTGCCGGCCCTCGGCCTGTGGCACCTGTGGGCGGGGTCGCCGGCGGACCCGGTCGGTCGCCAGCACGCAGGCGGATTCGTCGGGTTCGTCCTCGGCGGCCCGCTGTCGGACGGGCTGACCTCATGGATCGCGGCGCCGCTGCTGTTCATCGGCGTCCTCTTCGGGGTGCTGCTGGTAACCGGGACCACGATTCGCGAGGTGCCCGCAACCGTCCGCGATATGTTCACCACGCGCTGGAACCGCGAATACGACGACGAGTACGACGAGTACGACGAACACGGCGAGTACGACGAGAGCGAGACATCCGAGGACTTCTCCGACGGGTATTACGACGATGCCCCCCTGGATGACCCCCTCGACGAAGCGGAGGCGTGGCCGTCGACCACCCAGACCACCGTGCCGCTGACGCGTCCGGACGGCCCCGTCGGCACGCCGATGGACAACTACCCGCTCGAGGAGCCCAAGGCCATCGAGTCGGCGGCCAAGTCACGCAAGAAACCGCCCAAAGTGCCCAAGCTGGTTCTCGACCGTGTGGTGGACGGGCCCTACACGCTGCCCTCGCTCGACCTGCTGATCGCCGGGGATCCGCCGAAACGCCTGACATCGGCCAACCAGGCCATGACCGACGCGATCACGTCGGTGCTCGAGCAGTTCAAGATCGACGCCGCCGTCACCGGCTGCACGCGCGGACCGACGGTCACCCGCTACGAGGTCGAACTCGGCCCCGGCGTCAAGGTCGAGAAGATCACCGCCCTGCACCGCAACATCGCCTACGCGGTGGCGACCGAGAGCGTCCGCATGCTCGCCCCGATCCCCGGCAAGTCCGCCGTCGGCATCGAGGTTCCCAATACCGACCGCGAAATGGTGCGCCTGGCCGACGTATTGACCGACCCCGTGGTGCGCTCCGATCACCATCCGCTGGTCATCGGCCTCGGCAAAGACATCGAGGGCGAGATGATCTCGGCCAACCTGGCCAAGATGCCGCACCTTCTGGTGGCCGGCTCGACGGGCTCAGGCAAGTCCAGCTTCGTCAACTCGATGCTGGTCTCGCTGCTCGCCCGAGCCACCCCTGACGAGGTCAGGATGATCCTGATCGACCCGAAGATGGTGGAACTGACACCTTACGAAGGTATTCCTCATCTCATTACGCCGATCATCACCGAGCCGAAGAAGGCTGCCGCCGCGCTGGCATGGCTGGTGGAGGAGATGGAGCAGCGCTACCAGGACATGCAGGCCTCGCGAGTGCGCCATATCGACGTGTTCAATGAGAAGGTGCGCTCCGGTGAGATCACCGCACCGCTGGGCAGCAATCGCGAATACAAGCCGTACCCGTACATCCTGGCGATCGTCGACGAACTCGCCGATCTGATGATGACCGCGCCCCGAGACGTCGAAGAGGCTATTGTGCGCATCACTCAAAAGGCCCGTGCCGCAGGCATTCACCTCGTTCTGGCGACCCAGCGGCCGTCGGTTGACGTTGTAACGGGCCTGATCAAGACGAATGTGCCCTCGCGGCTGGCGTTCGCCACGTCGTCGCTGACCGACAGCCGCGTCATCCTGGACCAGCCCGGCGCGGAAAAGCTGATCGGCATGGGTGACGGCCTGTTCCTGCCGATGGGCGCCAACAAGCCGATGCGCCTGCAGGGTGCGTTCATCACCGACGAGGAGATCCACGGGGTCGTCACGGCGACCAAGGATCAGGCCGAACCCGAGTTCGTCGAGGGCGTCACCGCCGTCAAGGCGGGCGAACGCAAAGACGTCGACCCCGATATCGGCGACGACATGGACGTGTTCCTGCAGGCCGTCGAACTGGTGGTGTCGAGCCAGTTCGGGTCGACGTCGATGCTGCAGCGCAAGTTGCGCGTCGGCTTTGCCAAGGCGGGCCGTCTGATGGACCTCATGGAGAACCGCGGCATCGTGGGCCCGTCGGAGGGCTCGAAGGCGCGCGAGGTGCTCGTGAAACCCGACGAGCTGGCCGGCACACTGATGCTGATCCGCGGTGGAAGCGACGCGTCAGGCGCCGACGCGGACGACGAACCGGATTTTTAGCGTATCGGCACGACGTACATTGCGCCGGAGCCTGAGGTAGACGAACAGCCGCCGCTCAGCACCTGCTGGGCGGTCGAGCTGGTGCGGTGCTGACCCGCGCTCAGATGTTCAGAGAGTCAACAACATCCGCGTGTTGCCGAGAATGTTCGGTTTCACGTAGGACAAGTCGAGGAACTCGGCTACACCCGTGTCGTAGGAGCGGCACATCTCCTCGTAGACCTCGGAGGTCACGGGCGTGCCCTCGATTTCCTGGAAACCGTGCCGACCGAAAAACTCCGTCTCGAAGGTGAGCACGAAGATCCGGCGCAAATGCAGCTCGGCCGCCACTTTCAGCAACCGCTCGACGATGGCGTGGCCCACCCCCTGACCGCGGACCTTGGGATGGACCGCCACCGTGCGCACCTCACCGAGATCGGCCCACAGCACATGCAGCGCGCCGCAGCCGATCAGTTCACCGTCTATGTCGGCCACCCAGAACTCCTGCACGGATTCGTACAGCGTCACCAGGTTCTTCTCGAGCAGGATCTTGCCCGCGTAGATGTCGACGAGCTCCTTGATGGCCGCCACGTCGGAAGTCGTTGCCCGGCGCACCACAGGCTCACCGGCAGACGTGACCGGATCTGCGCTCATGCTCCGAAGAGTATCGACATCCGCAACCAGTATTCTGTGGCGGTGCCGGGCCAACCACATGTAGACCCCGTGGTTCCGCGCGCCCGTGTCGCCAACCTCGCCAATGTGCTCACCGGCATACGTTTCGTGTTGGTGCCAGTTTTCGTGGTGTGCTTGTTCATCGGCGATGGGCACGAAACATTTTGGCGGGTAATTGCATTCGCGGTGTTCGCAGTTGCTGTCATCACCGATCATCTCGACGGCGCGCTGGCCCGTAGTTACGGCATGGTGACCGAGTTCGGCACTCTTGCCGATCCGATCGCCGACAAGGCGCTGATCGGCGCGGCGCTGATCGGGCTCTCGATGCTGGGCGACCTGCCGTGGTGGGTGACCGTCGTCATCCTCGTCCGCGAACTCGGGGTGACCATCCTGCGTCTTGCGGTGCTGCGTCGCGGCGTCATCCCCGCCAGCCGAGGCGGGAAGCTCAAGACACTCGTGCAGGCCGTCGCCATCGGGCTGTTCGTGCTGCCGCTGTCGGGTGCGTGGTTGACCGGTGCCTGGGTGATCATGCTCGCCGCGGTCGTGCTGACCGTGATAACCGGAATCGACTACTTCGTCTCCGCGTTCAGGGATTCGCGTGGACGACCCGCTGATCGATGACGAGGCCCGCTCCCTCGTCGCGGATCTGACCGTCCACAATCAGACCGTCGCCACCGCGGAATCGCTGACGGCGGGGCTGCTCGCCGCGACCCTGGCCGGCGTGCCGGGAGCCAGCGCGGTGCTGCGCGGGGGACTCATCACCTACACCGTCGAGACCAAAGCCGAGCTCGCGGGCGTGGCACCCGAGCTGCTCGCGGAGTTCGGCCCCGTCGCGGAGCCCACTGCCCGGGCGCTGGCTGTGGGCGCGATGCACCGATGCGGCGCCACCTGGGGTGTCGGGCTCACCGGTGTGGCAGGCCCGGAACCTCACGGCGGTCACGCGGTCGGCACGGTGTTCCTGGGCCTGGCCGGTCCCGGCGGCGCAGAGGTCGTGGAGCTGGCCCTGCCGGGCAATCGCTGGGAGATCCGGCTGGGTGCAGTCCACGCCGCGGTGCACCGGCTGCGCCGACTCGTCCAGCGGCATTGAGGACGCGACGGAGGTCGGACAGAGAGTCGGGAACCTTATCGGCGACACCGCGCGTTGGTCTGAATAGTCGAGACAAGGAGGACGCGCGATGACGGCATTGCTGCGCGAGGTGATCGGCGACGTGCTGCGTCGCGCCCGAGTCGAGCAGAGACGCACCCTGCGGGAAGTATCTGATGCGGCAAGGGTGAGCCTGGGCTACCTGTCGGAGGTCGAACGCGGCCGCAAAGAGGCCTCCAGCGAGCTGCTGGGCGCCATCTGCACCGCGTTGGACATCCCGCTGTCGCGGGTGCTGTCCGAGGCCGGCGACGACCTCGCCGTCGAGGAATCCCGCGCAGCGGCCGGTACCTCGACCATCGACGTCACGACCAAGGTCGTCATCCCGCAGGTCGTCTCCATGGCGGTGGCCTGACCGGTTCACCACGCAGGGGTGTGGTGATCTGCGCGGAACCGATAAGTTGGGTTCCAAGCACTTGCCGGTAAGTCACCGGTCTCGATCAGGACATGGTTCGACAGACACGAAGGCGGAATGAAGTCATGGCCAATCCGTTCACCAAGGCGTGGAAGTACCTCATGGCGCTCTTCAGCTCCAAGGTCGACGAGTACGCCGACCCCAAGGTGCAGATCCAGCAGGCGATCGAGGAAGCTCAGCGACAGCATCAAGGGCTGACCCAGCAGGCCGCGCAGGTGATCGGCAATCAGCGTCAACTGGAGATGCGGCTCAACCGTCAGCTCGCCGACATCGAGAAGCTCCAGGTGAACGTCCGGCAGGCCCTGACCCTGGCCGACCAGGCGGTGGCCGCCGGTGACGCCCAGAAAGCCACCGAGTACAACAACGCCGCCGAGGCGTTCGCCGCGCAGCTCGTCACCGCGGAGCAGAGCGTCGAAGATCTCAAGAGTCTGCATGATCAGGCGCTGCAGGCTGCGGGACAGGCCAAGAAGGCCGTCGAGCAGAACGCGATGATGCTGCAGCAGAAGATCGCCGAGCGCACGAAGCTGCTCTCGCAGCTGGAGCAGGCGAAGATGCAGGAGCAGGTCAGCGCATCGCTGCGGTCGATGAGCGAGCTTGCCGCGCCCGGCAATACGCCGAGCCTCGATGAAGTGCGCGACAAGATCGAGCGCCGCTATGCCAACGCGATCGGCTCCGCCGAGCTGGCGCAGAACTCGGTCCAGGGCCGCATGATGGAGGTTCAGCAGGCCAGCGTCCAGATGGCGGGCCATTCCCGCCTTGAGCAGATCCGGGCTTCGATGCGCGGCGAGCAGCTGCCCGCCGGTGGGGCCGCTGCGGCCACGCCAAATCAGGCCCCGGCCACTCCGGCCGCAAATTCCAATCCGACACCGGAAAACCCGCTGTCGCAATAACTACGGGAGTTAGTGGTGAGTTATCGGACCGGACGACCCGAAGCCTGGCGCTCCATGGCGCAGCGCGGCATCGACACAGCCGCGGAATGGTCGGGCATGGTGGCCGAGAAGCTCAACGCCGCGGCCGATCCCCGCGCCAAGCTGTTACGCAAGCGGCGCTGGGCGCTGCGGCTCGGGTGGTTCTTCACCGTGTCCGCGGTCTTTTGGGTAGGTGTGACTGCGCTGCTGGCGTCGTGGAGCACCCCTGTGTGGGCGCTGTTCATCCCGTCACCGATCGCCGTCGGTGCCGCGTTCCTGGCCACGCTGGCATTCCTGCGGTACCGCTGGCTGCGCGGAGAACCGTTACCGCCGCAGCGCAACCACGGCCTGCGTCGGCTCCCGCCGTGGGGATCGGCGGCGCGCCGGCCGATGGCTTCACTGGCCGCATCTGAGCGCGGATTCGTCTCGCTGCTCGGCATTCTCGAGCGCGGCCAGATGCTGCCGCCCGGCGAGCTCCTTGAACTGCGGGTCGCCGCCGAGCAGACCGCAACCACCATGGCCGCCACCGCCTCGGAGGTCATGTCAATGGAGAAGGCGGTCAAGTCGTCGCCGCAATCGCGGGCCCACCTGATTCCGACGATCACCGCGTTCACCACGCAGCTCGACCGCGGGGCCCACCAGTACAACGAGATGGTCTCCGCCGCAGCGCAACTGGTGTCCGCCGCGAACTCCGGATCGTTGTCGAGCTCGCCTATGTCGCAACGTCGCTACCGTGACCAACTCGGCACGGCCACCGACCGGCTGACCAGCTGGGCCCAGGCATTCGACGAGTTGGGCCGGCTGCGCGGCGCCTGAAGGCATCCAGGTGATGCTCCAAACGGAGCTCACTCGACGTTGAAGTGGTCCAGTTCGAATATTGCGAAGAAGGCGCAGGCGAACACCAGTACCGAGCCGACGACCGACGCGGCCAGTAGTGGAACGCTGAGATCCGACGCGAGAATCATCGCCTTCGTCACGACAGCGCATGCGATCAGAGCGATGACGCAGATCGCGATGCGTCGGGGCGGTTTCCCTGCGCGCGTGTTGTCGCCCGCGGGTTCAACAGCGTGCAGAGAACTCTCGATTTCGGCGAATTTCCTTCGCTCATCGTCGGAGAGAGTCATGGCGAATCCTCAATGGTCTGCGGTGCCGGTCGCAGCGATGCAGGCATAGCGTCACTGGCTTTGATGAGTACCCGGGCCAGCTGCCCGCATACCCGGAGACCGGGCGTCAGACGAATTGGTTATCGATCTGTGATCTGGATCGATATGCCGTATCGATGAGTCGAAACTAAGTCGGTCACACCACCGCTCAGGCGCGCGAATGCCGAGATTCGGTGGCTAGAACTTCGGGCGAAGCGCCGGCACCAAGATGCCGGGCAGGGCTCGCAGCGGCGCCTTCACCATCACGTCGAAGAGGTCGAAGTAGTCCCGCCACAGCGTGATCTGGCCGGCCTCGTTGAAATCGAACCGCCCGCACACCCAGAATTGCAAGCGCAGCGGGCCGAGGATGATCGCGTCGGTGCGCTCCGTGAGGACCGTGGCCCCCGCACCCGTCTGTTCTTCGCGCGAGCGCTCATCGGTGGCGACGCGGTGGAACTTCACCGCGAAGCCACCCTTGCCCTCGGCGCGGCGCAGCATCGCCAGGATTCTGGCGCGCCCGCGAATAGAGGGCAGCCCGACGTTCTGCCAGACCAGATCCGGGGCGGCGAGCTCTTCGAACGTGTCGAAGTCGTTGTCCTCGAGGGCGTAGAGGAACCTCTGGACGACGTCGGCCTTGTCGGCGATCGCTGTGGTGGCGGTGGGGAGTGCCTCGTCAGTCATATCGCCCGAGCCTAGCCACCGGCGCTGTGGCAGGGTAGCCCGCATGCGCGTTGCCGTGGTCGCCGGACCCGACCCGGGACACTCCTTTCCGGCTATCGCGCTCTGCAAGCGATTCGTGGCTGCGGGGGACGCACCGACGCTGCTCACGGGCACCAGATGGCTCGACCTCGCCCGTGCCGAGGGCATCGACGCACTCGAACTCGACGGTCTGGATCCGACCGCGTTCGACGACGACTCCGACGCCGGAGCCAAGATCCATCAGCGCGCCGCGCGGATGGCCCTGCTCAATCGATCCCGGATCGGCGACCTGAGGCCCGATCTGGTGGTGTCCGATTCGATCACGGCGTGCGGCGGGCTGGCCGCCGATCTACTCGGCATCCCGTGGGTGGAGTTGAACACCCATCCGCTGTACCGCCCGTCGAAGGGCCTTCCTCCGGTAGGCAGCGGACTGGCGCCCGGTGTGGGCGTCCGCGGCCGGCTGCGCGACGCGGTGCTGCGGACGTTGAGCGCGCGATCGTGGCGCGCCGGGCTGCGCCAGCGCGCCGAGGCCCGCGTCGCAATCGGCCTGCCCGCGAGGGATCCGGGGCCGCTGCGCCGGCTCATCGCCACGCTGCCCGCTCTCGAGGTGCCGCGCCCGGACTGGCCCAGGGAAGCCGTCGTGGTGGGACCGCTGCACTTCGAACCGACCGCTGAGGTGCTGGCGCTGCCGGACGGAGACGGTCCTGTCGTGGCCTTGGCCCCGTCTACTGCGACGACCGGTGCGGGCGGCCTCGTCGAACTGGCGCTGCGGACGCTGGTCCCCGGCCAGGTGCTTCCAGAAGGTGCGCGGGTGGTGGTGTCACAGCTGGACGACGCAGCCGGCGATGTCCCCCCGTGGGTGGCGATCGGCCTGGGGCGCCAGGACGAACTGCTGTCACGAGCCGATCTGCTCATCTGCGGCGGCGGTCATGGCACGGTCGCCAAGTCGTTACTCGCCGGCGTCCCGATGGTGGTCGTCCCCGGCGGGGGCGACCAGTGGGAGATCGCCAATCGGCTTGTGCGACAGGGCAGTGCGCAGCTGGTCCGTCCGTTGACCGCTGATGCGCTGGCCGCGTCCGTACGAGAAGTGCTCGGTTCGGCACGCTACCGGGAGGCCGCTGCGCGGGCGGGTGCCAGCGTGGCCGGTGTGTCAGACCCGGTACAGGTGTGCCATGACGCGCTGGGCGCCTCGGCGTAGGTTGGTCGCGTGCGGCTCACGGAATTCCAGGAACTGGTCGAGGGGCGGTTCGGTGCGGTGCGCGCGTCCTCGATGCTGATGGACCACGTGCTGACCAGCATCGGCGGTCGTACCGCTGCGCAGGCCATCGAGGACGGTGTCGAACCGCGCGACGTTTGGCGGGCCCTGTGCGCGGACTTCGACGTGCCGCGCGATCAGTGGTGACGCGCCGATGATGCGGCACACCTACGAGGTCTTCCTCACCTGGACGGGCAATCAGGGAACCGGCACGCAGAACGCGCGATCGTACTCTCGCGACCACGTGGTCGACGCCGACGGACATCACCCCATCGACGGTTCGTCGGATCCGGCGTTCCGGGGAGATCCGACCCGATGGAATCCCGAGCAGCTCTACGTCGCGTCCATCGCTCAGTGCCACATGCTGTGGTACCTCGCCCTCGCCGCGGGCGCGGGCATCACGGTCACCGGATATCAGGATCGACCCACCGCCGTGATGGTCGAAGAAGCCGGCGGCGCAGGGAAATTCGAGAGTGTGACACTCAATCCCGTCGTCACGGTGCAGCCCGGGTCCGACGAGGAACTCGCGGAGCGCCTGCACCATCGGGTTGGTGACTACTGCTTCATCGCCCGGTCGGTGAATACGCCCATCCACCATCACGCCACGATCAGGACGGCGCCATCGGCGAGATGAGTTGCCGAGCGGTGATCAGCTGCATGCACGGCAATGGCTACGGACCGTCAGCTTGATGGTCGCTTTGCCAAAGCCCGTGACCTAGGTGATCTGGTCTGTCGCCTTTCTTGACATGGTCCGACGCGATCTCGTGGACGGTTCCACAGGCCACGCACATTGCATGATGGTGCGCGACACTGGCCACGCAGTACGCACTCGATCCGTCCACATGCGCAATCGCGTGCAACACAACTTCGTCAGCCAGCACCGCGATCACGCGCTAGATCGTGGAGATCAAATGTGTTCGCCCGGCTCACGCATCTGATCGTGAACGTCGCGGATGGTCAGGGGGTGACCTTGTCTTTCCGCCTCCCTGCGGCCGCCTCTATCAGTACTGCCAGGATCGCGATCCGTTGTGGGGTGCTGCGTAAACCGTTCCCGCGCAGGAGTTTCCGGATCAGCACGTCGTCGCCGACTCCTCCCGGCCGGTCTGGGTGGACCGCTCGCGGCGGGGGTACTGGCAAGGCCCTTCTCCTTGGGAAGCGTCGCCGTGGTAGGGCACTCAGCGGCTGCTGCAGTCGTCGCAGAGGCCGTGCACGGAGATGCGGAGTTCGCTCGAACGAAACCCGGACGACTCACGCAGGGCGACGAGGGCGGACACCAGTCGGCTGGGGGGAATAGTTCTGACCGTCCCGCAACCTGTGCAGACGGCGTGATGCTGCCCGTGCGCGGCAAGGCCGTAGGACACAGGCTGATCCCGCTGTGCCACAGTGTTCAGGACACCGAGGTTCGCCAGCTTGGTGATCGTTCGGTAGATCGTCGATCGATCGATGTGATTGCCCAAATCGCTGAGGCGATCGTGGATTTCAGCTGCGGTGAGGTGGTCCGCCGAAGCGCCCGTCCCTTGTCCTGGCTGGAATAGCTGCAGAATGGCCAGTCGCTGAGCCGTGCTGCGCAGACCGTGGCCGCGCAACAGATCGGCGGCGGCGGCGACGTCCTGGCTTTCGCTTCTCTGCGATGCCGCGGGGTGTCGGGGAAGTCGCTCTTCCGCGTTGCTCATCTCCAGACTATAGCTAGCGACGGACGCTAGATGCAACTAAGATGCATGTGTTCAAACCTGCTATTGATCCTCGAAACATGTGAATTGCCTGCTTGACGAGCCGGATTGACCAGCTATATGTTACTTTTTTGCGACTGGTTTGCATTTTGATGGCCGTGCGGGTGGCCCGCCAATCATGTAGCAGCCTCACATGGAGATTCAGGGAAGTGACACTCGGGAGGTAGACGCGACGCATCTCTTGCGCGATTCGGGTCAATCCGATTCAGCCAGTGCTCTGACAAGCAGAACAACAAGAACAATGACGAAAGGGCAGCTTGATGAAACTTGCCAACGCCTTCAAGTGGATGAATGAATACCGCACGGACCAAGTAGTTGTCACGCCCGCCGGAAGTGGGACCCGTGCCTGGTATGAGGCATCGAAGGATGTTGAGAACACGTTCTATCTGAACGCCTCTATGGGACTGGTTTCGATGTTCAGCGCTGGCCTGGCGATGAACGCCCCGGATGCGCATGTATGGGGCATTGCCGGCGACGGCGGCGTCCTCATGAACCCCGGCGCCTTTGTGACCGAAGCCGAGTTCCTTCTGCCAAACATGAAGCACATCATCATCTGGAACAAGCTCTTCCATGCCTCCGGCCGCGTCCGGCTGGGCAACTCCGGAGAGGTCGACTTCCGCAAGGTCGCCGAGGGGTTCGGCGTGCCCTCGGAGCGGTGCTTTGTGCTCTCCAGCGAAGAAGATCTGGAATCGAACAAGCATGGGTTCTCGAAAGAGTTCGGTTACGCGCTGATCGTTCTTGAGATTCAACTCGATCTCGAGAGCGGCGGCATGGGAAACAAGCCGCACCTCGATGGTCCCGAATCGAAGTACGTGTTCGGCAGGGCTCGCGAGAAAGCGCTCGGCGTAAAGATTTTCGACAAGCAGGGCATGTAACCCGACGCGATTCCCTTTGTAGAAGCCATCGTAAGCGTAAAGGAGCAAGCAGTGTATGTAGACGACCGAAATGTCAAGCAGCCCGAGGCGAAAGCCGGTAGCGGCGTGAAGTTGTTACTGGACAAGTTGGTGGAATCCGACATCACTTTCGCCGCGTCCCTACCGGATTCGTGGGTGAACGATGTCGTGGTGGGCGTCGAAGAGGACGACAGGTTCAAGAGCGTCATCGTCAACCGGGAAGAATCTGCTATCGCCTTGTGTGCGGGTTCGTTCTTCGCGGGGGTGAAGAGCGTCGCCATCATGGGCACGTCGGGGTTCATGGCCTCGATCTACGCGATCACCAAGGTGTGCTATACATATCAGATCGGCTTCCCCATCATATTCACGGTGCGGGGCACGATCACCGACACAGCTCCCAATCACCAGTCCCACGCCGAAGTATTCGAGCGCACGCGTTTGGCGCTGGGTATCGACATGCTCACCCTGGATCACGAGAGCGACTTCGACGCCATTCCAGCGGCATGCTACCACGCGCGAATCGTCAAGCGGCCCACACTGATTGGTATTACCAACCAGCTGCCCTAGGTGGTGAGTCCATACCGCAGGGAGCGCTGACCACGACAGCGGACGGCCGTCTCCTCCTGATGGCGAGGTGACTTCGTCGGTCCTCGGCGGCACCCGCTGTTGGACTCGTATTCAATCATGCTGCCATCCATCGAAGTTCGATCCAGTAGGGGTTCGCGTGCGCAACAGTCCCATCGACACGACCACCGACGATCGTCGACGATGGCACCGGGGTGTTGGCCGTCACCCACGATCCCGATTTCATCGAACTCCTGGCTGATGATCGCCTTGAATTGACGCCGCAAGTGTCAGCGCTCGCTGCCGGTACGACGTGACTCAGGCCGAGGGGCTCGCGCATGTGCCGAGGACGGACATCATCAATCCAGTCGCCTAACTGCTCACCGCGTCCGTGATCGCCGGTGCCCTTGTGCTCAGTGTCGACTGGGTCTCGGCGCCGACTGCCCTTGCCGGTGTACTAGTGCTTGTCACCGCGCTGGTGTCGACTTCCGAGCGGCGCTCAACCACATCGTGTTCGTTATCGCTGCGGCCCTGCTGACGGCGATCACCGTTGTGCTGTGCGGCAAGATCAGCACACGATCTATTGGCATTTTCTCGTCGTCAATGTCAGTGACGGTTCGCGTTGGCACTGGCCACGTTCCTTCGGGTGCTGGCCATCGGGTTGCCCTCGGTGCTGCTGTTCGTGGACGTCGACCCGACCGACCTCGCAGACGGCCTGGGTCAGGTGGTCAGGTTGCCGGCCAGGTTCGTGCTCGAAGGCGCTGGCCGGGCTGCGCTGATCGTTCTGCTTCGGGAGGACTGGCGCTATCTGGGCTATGCGCGGCGGGCCCGCGGTGTCGCCGATCATGCGAGACTGCGCCGTGTTGCTGGTATGGCGTTCGCGTTGTTGGTGATCGCCATACGTCGCGGCAGCCAGCTTTCCACTGCCATGGAGGCGAGGGGATTCGGCGCATATCGGGTCCGCACATGGGTAACACTGTCTGAACTCGGTTTTCGTGAATACGCGCTCATCGCAGCCGGAAGCGTCGTCGCCATCGCCGCTGTCAGCGTCTCGGTCGTCACCGGAGAGTGGAATTTAATTGGCACTCAATGAATTGTTCATCGGATGGAGGATCCGGGTGTCCGGACGGTCCTCATCGACGGGCGTTCGGGTTCGGGTAAGTCGGTCCTGGCAACCTGTCTGGCGCACGCGTGGCCGGACGGCGTCGTCGTGCGGATGGACGACATCTATCCGGGCTCGGACGGCTTGCCACGGGGGTCCCATCACGTCCGTACCGCGTTGTTGGCGCCGCGATTCGACGGGCGTGCAGGACGGTGGAGACGTTGGGACTGGGACGCCGAACGTGCCGCGGACTGGAAATACGGTGGAATCGGATCGAAAGCTGATCGTCCAAGGCGCAGGCGTCCTCACCCAGGCTGTGCGAGCTCTGGCCGACGGGGGCATTTGGGTTACCGCCGACGATGTCGAACTCAAAGAGCGTGCCCTGCGCCGCGATGGCGAACTGTATCGGCCGCCTGGGACCAATGGGCAGCGCAGGAACAGGCCTTCATCGCTCGACATCTGCCGCAGTCAAACGCGGAGTTTGTCGTCGCGCAGGCAGCGCGCGGATGGGCGGTCACGCGGTCGGGTCGGACTCGGTGACGGCTCAGCGATCGATCCGGTTCCGCGGCGTGTCCACTTGAATCGAACACGTGTTCCCCTACTCTGGAGGCGTTCCGTCATCGACTTGTCGGTGTCGTGATCTAGCGTCACGGCCAACTGACCGAGAACCGGTCACCGACGACTACCTGAGAGGTACCACCATGGCGCAGCAAGCCCCCGATCGCGAGAAGGCCCTGGAACTCGCGCTCGCACAGATTGACAAGAGCTTCGGCAAGGGTTCGGTGATGCGACTCGGCGAGGATGTGCGCCCACCGATCTCGGTCATTCCGACCGGTTCGATCGCGCTCGATGTCGCACTCGGCATCGGCGGGCTGCCCCGCGGCCGCGTCGTCGAGATCTACGGTCCGGAATCCTCCGGTAAGACCACCGTTGCACTGCACGCCGTCGCCAATGCCCAGGCCGCGGGCGGCATCGCCGCCTTCATCGACGCCGAGCACGCGCTGGACCCCGACTACGCCAAGAAACTCGGCGTGGACACCGACGCGCTGCTGGTCTCCCAGCCCGACACCGGCGAGCAGGCGCTCGAGATCGCCGACATGCTGATCCGGTCCGGGGCACTGGACATCCTGGTCATCGACTCGGTCGCGGCTCTGGTGCCGCGTGCTGAGATCGAGGGCGAGATGGGGGACAGTCACGTCGGCCTGCAGGCCCGCCTGATGAGCCAGGCGCTGCGAAAGATGACCGGCGCGCTGAACAACTCGGGCACCACCGCCATCTTCATCAACCAGCTCCGCGAGAAGATCGGCGTGATGTTCGGGTCTCCCGAGACCACCACGGGCGGTAAGGCGCTGAAATTCTACGCGTCGGTGCGCATGGATGTCCGCCGTATCGAGACCCTCAAGGACGGCACCGACGCGGTCGGCAACCGCACGAGGGTCAAGGTCGTCAAGAACAAGGTGTCGCCGCCGTTCAAGCAGGCCGAGTTCGACATCCTCTACGGCAAGGGCATCAGCAGGGAGGGCTCGCTCATCGACATGGGTGTCGAGCACGGCTTCATCCGCAAGTCCGGATCATGGTTCACCTATGACGGTGAGCAGCTTGGTCAGGGCAAGGAGAATGCGCGAAACTTCCTGCTGGAGAACGTCGATGTGGCCAACGAGATCGAGAAGAAGATCAAAGAGAAGCTCGGGATCGGGGCCCAGTTGACCGATGACGCAGCCGATGGCGCTCTTCCCGCTCCCGTCGACTTCTGATCCCGGCGGGGTCGCGGGTCACACCGAGGACTCCGACAAGCGCGCCGAGCAGGCGCGGGCCCTGTGCCTGCGCCTGCTCACCGCGCGGGCCCGGACAAAGGCCGAGCTTGAGGCGCAGTTGGCCAAGCGGGGATATCCCGAGGAGGTCAGCGCCGCTGTCCTCGAACGGTTGGCGCAGGTGGGTCTCGTCGACGACCAGGACTTCGCCGAACAGTGGGTGCGGTCGCGGCGGCAACACGCTGGAAAAGGCAAGCGCGCGTTGGCCGCTGAATTGCGCAACAAGGGCGTGCGAAGCGAGGTGATCGACTCGGCACTTGCGGATATTGATGCGGGCGCCGAACGGACACGGGCCGAACAATTGGTGCGTGACAAACTGCGCCGCGAAAAGCTCGGCGATCCTGGCGAACGGGACACCGAGAACAAGGTGGTGCGCCGACTAGTAGGAATGCTGGCCCGGCGTGGCTACTCGCAGACGATCGCGTTGGACATTGTCACCGCAGAACTCGCCAACGAGCGAGAGCGACGCCGGGTCTGAGCCGACGGGTCAAGGGGCGTTGTCAGGTTCGTTGACGGCGGGCGGTCTGGCCGATTGGTCCACCGGTCGGATGTGGCGGGCGCGATAAGCAGTGAGGCACAGTGCGGCGGCAGCCACCAGCGTTGTCCCTCCCGCAATCACGAATCCGGCGCGCGCACCCCACAGCTCGCACATCCAACCCACCAAAGGTCCGCCGATAGGAGTTGACCCGAGAAACACCTGACCGTGGATAGCCATCATCCTGCCGTGCATCTTCGGTTCGCTGTGCAGCAGCAACACCGACCTGGCGACGGTATTGAAGATGATGTTGGTGACCCCAACGACGACCATCGTCACCAACGCCATTGCCAATACCGGGCTCACGGCCGCCACCATGTTTGCGGCGCCGAAAGCAATAGTCGTCAGCAGCAGCGTCCACACAGTCGGAATATCGATCTTGGCACTGACGACGGCGCCCAACAGGGCACCGAGGCCGATGGCTGAGGTCAGCCATCCGTAGGTGCTGGCGTCACCGTGGTAGAGCTCCGAAGCTGCAAGCGGTAGCACGACACGGAAGTTCTGGCCGAAGATCGCGACCACCGCGACGAGGATGATCGTCGCTCGCAGGTGCGGTGCATACCACAGGTACCGTAGACCTTCGCGAATCTGCCCTCTCTCCTGAGGGATTCGCGGCGACGACTTGAGAGTGTTCACATTGAGGAGAACCAAACTGACCAGTACGGCGACAAAGGACGCCGCATTGACGACGAACGCCATTCCGACACCGGTCACGGCGATGAGCAGACCGGCCACCGCCGGGCCGACCAGGCGGCCGGCGTTGTTGACACTCGAGGACAGCGCCTGGGCGTTCGCGTAGTACTCCGGTTCGACCATGGACGCGATGAACGCATGCCGCGCCGGGACATCGACAATCGTGACCAGCCCGAGGCCGACACCCAAGGCTAGCACCGACCACAGCTGGACCAGATCGAGCAAGGTGATGGCAGCCAGGCAGCAGGCGAGGACCCCGGACAACGCCTGCGTCGTCATCAACGTTCGGCGCCGATCCAGTCTGTCGACGAGTAGCCCGCCATACGAACCGAAGAGAAGCATTGGCGCGAACTGCGCCGCAACCGACAGACCGAGAGCAACACCGCTGTCGGTGATTTCGAGAACCAACCAGTCCTGGGCCACCCGTTGCACCCAGGTGCCGATCACGCTGATCGCGTGTCCGGCCAGATAGATGCGCAGATTCCTGGAGTGCACGAGCGACCGAATCAGTTTGCCGCGTTTGCGGCGGCCCGCACCGCTCATCAGTCGAGACTGATTTCTGCCACGACTCGAATCCTCCCTCGGTGCTGTTGGAAATCGCTCATCGGGGTGTCCCACGTGATTTCGGGCTAACTAGGTCTTCAACTCGTTTCGCGAATGTAAACATCGGACTTTGTATCTAAACAATCCTTGACCACTCAAACCCTCGAGGCCTAGATTGTATCTAATATCTAGGTTCATAAGTTAGATCCGGAGTGGATCGGGGAGCCATGAGTGCACGCGTTTGGGATCGGTTCCTGACAGATCAGGACCGAGCACATCTCGCGGCCTCCCCGCGGACGCGGCGTCGTGGGTTCGGCACCAAAGCTGCGGTCCTGTCGGTGGACAATTACCGAAAGGCGCTGGGGGACAGACCTGAGCCATTACTTGAGGCCATCAAGACATGGCCCGCCAGCACCGGGATGGCAGGATGGCAGGCGGCCGACCGCATCGCCGATCTGCTGGCTACCGCCCGCTCGGAGCGCATTCCGGTCATTCATCTCACCGGTCTGGGTGAAGAGGAATCGGGAATTGCCGCCTGGGGAGCGGCCCTGCGCGGTAGGCACTCGCTGAATGGACGTAGCCCTGAGGAACTGGACCGTCATCGGCGGCGCTTTGACTTCATAGACCAGGCTGCGCCCCTGCCTGGTGAGGTAATCCTCAAAAAGACTGCTCCCAGTGGATTTTTCGGTACACCGCTGTTGGCGCACTTGGTCGCCCAGAGGATCGACACGTTGATCGTCTGCGGCGAGAGTGTGAGCGGTTGTGTGCGAGCCACTGTCACCGAAGGTTGTTCGAATCGCCTCCACATGATCGTTGTCGAGGAATGTGTATACGACCGGCACGAAGCGACGCGGGCGATCAACCTGTTCGACATCGACCAAAAGTACGGCGACGTCGTCTCTCTCGACGAAGCCCTCTCCTGGATGAGGTCGTCTCAGAAGATCGGTTCCGACGCGGCGAATTTCGAACACACAGGCGCCTAACAAGCATGTCTTTGCCCACCCTTGAAGCGGTCAACTGCCGCCTCAACAGATAAAAGGAGCCATTGATGTCACCTTTCTACTTTCCGCAGCGAAGGGTTGTCGTCTGTGCTGCGGCGCTGGCATTGCTTGCCGCGGGTTGCGCAGCGCCGGGGGGTGATTCGGAGGCCGATTCGACGCAAGCTGCCAACAAGTGTGCAGGCAGCGCCACTGTCAAACTTCAGGACACCGTGAAAGACAAGTCCGCTGAAGAGCGCGAGGCGGCGCTGCTGGAGCAGGCCAAGAACACCAACGGCGGAACAATCAACCTGTACACAGAGGTCAACGATCCGACTGTGATCACCGACCCGTTCGAGGAAAAGTACGGCGACCTCACGGTGAGCGTGTACCGGGCCGGTAGCGAACAGATCCGTGAACGTGTTCTGCAGGAATCCCAGGCGAACTTTGCCGGTGCCGACATCATCGAGCTCGACGCACTCGAGATGGCGATCATCAACGACAACGGGCTGCTCGCTCCCTCGGAGTCCCCATTCCTGGAGGGCGTGACCGACAGCGCGAAGTTCGGCAACTTCACCGGCGACCGCCTCAGCTACATCGTCCCGGTGTGGAACACCACCATCATCCCGGATCCCGAAGCGCCCCAGTCATTCGAAGACTTGGCGAACCCGCGTTTCAAGGGAAAGCTAGCCTTGGAGGGCAGCGACGTCTTCTGGTTTGCCTCGATGGTCAATTACCTTCAGACCCAAGGTAAGAGCAAAGACGAGGCAGTGCAACTGTTCAAGGACATCGCTGCCAATTCGGCCATCACCGACGGGCACACCACCACTACCGATCTTGTGGTCGCCGGCCAGTACGGCATAGCCGCCAACAACTACATCCACCGGATCCGGGAACTTCAGGGTAAAGGCGCCCCGCTGCAGTTCGTCCCCGTCAAGGTTCCGGTGGTCGCCGAGGTGACGGGCATCGCCGTACCTTGCGCATCAGCTAACCCCGCCGGAGCGCTTCTGCTGCAGGACTTCATCCTGGGGCCGGAGGGACAACAAGCGTTCATCGACGACGATCGCACCCCGAGCAATGAGAAGATGGCCGAGGCCAGCTTCGGCGGTGTCGACATTGAACCCATCGAAACAGACGTCGAAGCCATTTCCAAGGAATACTCCGACTGGAGTGATCTGTGGCAAAGCGTCATTCATAGCGGTGGTCAGGGATGACACTGCTCGCCCCGCCTGGCGTCCCTGGCGCAATACCCGCGCCGGCCCCTCGGGAGCCGGCGCGGGAACACCGCCGGCCCGTCGGTCTGATGCTTCTGGGCCTGTTGGTGGTGGTAGTCCTCGCTTACCTAGTCCTGTCGCCCCTCATCTATCTGGTGTGGCGTGGTCTCACCACCGGCGACGGTTTCGGACTTGGCAACATCATCTCTGCCTACGACGTGCCCGGCACTGGGCAGATGCTGCTGAACTCGTTCGTCTTCGCCTTTGGGTCGGCTGCGGTCAGCACCATAACCGGGACTGCGCTCGCATTCTTCTGCGTACGTTCCAACGCTCCGCTCAAGCCATTGCTGTACGCGGCGTCCATTGTTCCGCTGATCGTGCCGGGGATTCTCTACACCATTTCGTGGGTGTATTTGATCGGCGGCAACGTCGGCGTGATCAAGAAGTCATTCGAAGTGATCGGGCTGGGAGTTATCGTTCCGGACGCGTTCTCGATGCCGGGCATGATCCTGATCGACGGGCTGCACTTGTCCCCGTTGGTATTTCTGTTGATGTTCGCGGCGTTCCGATCGACAGACCCGTCGCTGGAGGAATCCGCGATGATGAGTGGCGCGACCATTCCGGAAACAGTGCGGCGAGTTACACTGCCACTCGTACGGCCGGCGTTACTCGGTGCCATCCTCATCATGGTGGTTCGTGGCCTGGAGTCGTTCGAGACCCCCGCTGTTCTCGGAATACCCTCGGGCACTTGGGTTTTCACATCGCGTATCTACGAGTCGCTGCATACGTATCCGATCAAGTACGACCAGGCGTCCATCTATTCGATCAGTCTGCTGCTGATCACTGTGCTGGGGTTAATTCTCGTCCAGTTCATGAACCGTCGCAGTGAGCGGTTTCAGACAGTGACCGGCAAAGGCTTTCGGCCGCGCACTCTCGACCTCGGCAAGTGGCGGTGGCCCGTCTCGATCGGCTTCGCCCTGTACTTCCTGGTTGCCGTCGTTGCTCCGCTGCTGATTCTTCTGTGGATGTCGGCGCTGCCGTACTACCAGACCCCGGGTATCGAACCGTTGAAGTCGCTGACGTTCAGTAACTACATCGAACTTTTCGAGGCGCGCGGGGTAACCGACTCGATCAAGAACTCGGTCATCCTGGCGATTGGAAGCGCCACCGCGGTCATGTTGTTCACCGCGATCATCTCGTGGCTGGTGCTGAAGTCGAAGCTACGCGGTCGTCGCATTCTCGACCTGCTGGCGAGCTTCCCGCTTGCCATCCCCGGTCTGGTGCTCGGTGTTTCGTTGATCTTCATCTATCTGCGGTCACCGCTGCCGATTTACGGCACGCTGTTGATTCTGTTCATCGCCTACGTCACTCGCTATCTGCCGTACGGTATGCGGTATTCAGCGTCGTCACTGGCCCAGGTAGGAAATGAGCTCGAAGAATCGGCCAAGATGAGTGGCGCTTCGTGGTGGGACGTCTTCCGTCGCATCGTGATACCGCTGATGGCGCCAGGGCTGGTGGCCGGCTGGATCTATGTGGTCGTGGTGTCGGTTCGTGAGCTCTCCAGCTCGATCCTGTTGTACTCGCAGAATACCCGCGTCATGTCGGTCACGATCTGGGAATTCTGGCAGAACGGCCAAACCGGTGTGCTCGCGGCGCTAGGCGTGTGCATGGTCGTTGTGCTGATGGCGCTGGTTGCGGTGGCTTACAAACTGGGCGCCAAGATCGGCGTACGAGAGGCGTGAACGCGGTGATAGCTCAATTGGCTTGTACAAGAATTAATTACCAACTGCAATGGACAGGTGAGAACGTTGCTTGATCTGGATGTGCTGTGTAAGGCGTTCACCGACGATTCGAAACAGAGTCGGGTACATGCTGTCGACCAGGTGAGTTTCACTGTAAAGCAAGGCGAGTTCTTCACAATGCTAGGGCCCAGCGGTTGCGGGAAGACAACGACCCTGCGGTGTATCGCAGGCTTGGAACACCCTGACAGCGGCCGGATCTCGGTGGACGGGACCGCCTTGTACTCGGGTGAGAAAGGCATCTCGGTTCCGGCCAACCGTCGCAATCTAGGCATGGTTTTCCAAAGCTATGCAATCTGGCCGCATATGAACGTCTACGACAACGTCGCCTTTCCGTTGCGAGTCGGAGTCCGGCGGCGCACGTCCAAGAAGGAGGTCAAGGAACGCGTCGAACGCTCCTTGGAAGTCGTCGGGCTCGGACATCTGGCTGGTCGTTTCGCCACCAAGCTCTCCGGTGGTCAGCAGCAACGCCTGGCGCTGGCCCGCGCCCTGGTTATCGAGCCTGCTGTGCTGTTGCTCGACGAGCCATTGTCGAACCTCGACGCGAAACTTCGTGAGTCGCTCCGGTTCGAGCTCAAGCGTCTGCAGCGCGACCAGGGCATCACGACCGTGTATGTGACGCACGATCAGTCCGAAGCGCTGTCGATGTCGAATCAGATCGCCGTCATGTGCGACGGCTCGATCAGCCAGATCGGCAATCCGTTCGAAGTGTATTTGCAACCCAACAACGACTTCGTCGCGGACTTCGTCGGTCTGACGAACTTCATCGAGGGCAGCGTCACGGAGATCTCTGCACATAGCGGAACGGTCGCAACGGAAAACGGTGACCTCACCGTTGAGACGCTGGTCGACCTTCGAGTGGGCGATCGGTGCATCGTCTCTGTGCGACCCGAACAGATCGAGGTCGTCACACAGGATTCTGCGCACCACGCGTCCAACTCGCTGGAAGGTACAGTGGCCAACCGGTTGTTCACGGGCGAGTCGATGGACTATCAGGTGACTGTCGGATCTGCGACGATCCGGTGCCGGACCGCGGCTTCCCAGCGGTTGAGCACCGGCAAGCCGGTGCGGTTGGTCCTGCCGCCTCAGCATTGCGTGGCGCTGCGTCGCAATGTCTCTGCCGCAGAAGAGAGCTCCACTGGATAGACCGCCGAGCGTCGGCCATGAAGGACGCCCGGGGGTGCGCTCGGGTCCCGTGAGTCTGACTGCGGCAAAGACGTGAGGCCCGATGCCCGCTGGACCTGCACGGCTGGCGACCAGCTGTTGGTGCCAGCACGGCCATTTCTGGGTGCCCCCGGCCGATTGGTTACCCTCTCGACAGCGCACTGAGCGCACGCGAAGGGCGAAGTGGTGCATGACAGGGCAAACCGACGCTGGTGACGTCGCCAGGGAAGCCTCGGCTCTCCACGCGATCGCCGAATCGGTACTCGGTAATTTCCGCACCGCCGAAGGGATGACCCAGTCGTTCATCCGAGAGGCGATCATGCAGGGCACTTTTGCGCCGGGGCAGCGTCTCAATATGGACGTCATCGCCGAGTCGCTGGGAGTCAGCCGGACGCCAGTTCGGACCGGCCGGCGGCAACCAGAGCGCGAAGGGCTGGTCGAGATCAATCCGCGACCGGGTGTCATCGTTTCGGTGTTGAACACCGACGAGATCGCCGAGATCTATGAATTGCGCGTTCTGTTATAGACATACCTCTTGGCGTTGGTGATGGAGTCGCTCGATGACGGGTTCGTCGACGAGCTCGCCTCGATCGCCTCGGACATCGATCGCCCACCTGCTCGGCGCACAATTGGAATACCGCTACCGGTTCTATGACAAGCTTTATGAGCGGGCCGACCGGCGGCGGATGCTGGTTTTGGCGCACAACCTGCGGGCTTCGGTTGGCCGTTACCTGCTATTTCAGCGGGTCGACGAAAAGCACAGCCACGAAGCGCTCATTCCCTTTCTGCGAGCTGGCGATGTCGACGGTGCCAAGGCGTGGTTGACGGAGCATCTGGGCAGACGGTCGGTCCGGCTGCGGGAATTCGTCATCGGGCAGGACAGCCCGAACGAGTCGCGTCGTGTTCGACGGGGTCTGCCGGCACGTATTTGACGATGGTCCACTGGCTGACCCCGTCCGGGAGGTGGGGGTGGACGGGATCAGCCAGGGAGATCTCGGAGACCGCCTCGGTGCGGGCTAGCTGGTCCCGGGGGAGCGTTGGATGTGGCGGCGGCGGACAACTCGGCGTCGGGGGCTTCCCGGATGGCGAGGTAGCGTGCGATCTCGCTGTCGTTGAAAGTGCCGGTGCCACATTCCGACGGGGAAGCTGAAAACGTCGCCTTCCTGCCAGTCGATCCGCTGTGTGGCGATGGCGTCCCAACTGACGATGGTGTGGCCGACGCTGTGCACGATGTAGACGACGACTTCTGAGATATGCCGGTGGTTGATCGTTTCGCCTCGGGGACGCAGCTCGCTCAGTCGCGGCTGCAGACGGGTGTCACACCCACCTGGGCGGTGGAAGCTCACTTTGGCGCAACCCGGGAATTCCACCTCATCGGCCGTCCGGAGTCGATTCGGGTCTGACTCGGCTTCGGATAACAAATACAGTGTCCGGCTCCGTGGCGAGGTCGGCGACGGTGAAGGGTGTGGACTCGGGGTCGGCGCCGAGACGGCATCTGCCCGGCGGCGAACACGGGGCGTCCGAACGGCATCGGTCCGGACGGGCGCGGTGTCGCCGCACATTAGATCACAGAGTTCGAGCAATCGCTGCGCCGTGCGTGGATGAATGTGTTGAAACTGGTGGATGACCTTGTCTCTCAATCGATCCGGGAATTTTTCCGAACTCAACCCGAAATGGATCAACATTTCACCTTCGGGAGTTCCGCGGTAGGGAAGCCAGCTCACCGCGAAGGTCAGGAGGTCACGTTCCAGGCGATCGATCGCGTTGGGCCACACGAGTCGCTCGCTCGGTCGTTGACCATGATTCGGCATAGAGATGTCCTTACCTTTTAGCCCGCGGCATCGGTGGTGGGACGGACTTCCGTGTATTGGGTGCGCAAAGTGTATCTAAGATCCAAGCTATAGAATACGATGTTGCCGCTCTGCGGTTGAATGTTTTCGTTGGCGCGAGACCTTGATACGGAGGGGTGACGATGAGCGACAGGCGGACCATCGAGTCATGGTCCTCGGCCGAGTACGCCTCGAAATGGCAGGGTGCCGACGGGCTCTCGGCGCTTCTCGAGTTGCCCTGGGCGCTTGCGGCGACGCTCGTGGGGCAGGAATCGTCGCCCCGGCTGGTCGTCGACGTCGGCAGCGGACCCGGCACCTTTCTGGCCGCCGTCCTCAATGCCTACCCCCAATCCCGCGGTGTCTGGGTCGATGCGTCACCCGGCATGCTCGACAAGGCCCGCCAGCGGTTGGCTTCCCACGTGGACCGCGTCGAGTTCATCGTCGAGGATGCCGCCGCACTCGCCGATATCGACGCTGCCCGCGGAGCCGACGTGGTGCTGAATTCCCGGGTCGCCCACCATTTCGACCACGACGGTCTCGTCGGCTTCTACCGAGCCGCGGCCGCCGTCCTGCAGCCGGACGGCTGGCTGGTGACCCTCGACCATATTCTTCCCCCAGGCGAATGGGACCGCCGATACCGAGACGTCCTGCCGCTGTTCTTCGGGCCGAACGCCGGCAAACCCACGCACCCGCACTACTTTCCGTTCCCCGCCGTGGGCGACCACCTGGCCGCAATGTCCGATGCGGGTTTCACCGACTGCGACGTCGCCTGGCGCGCGTTCTACACGTGCCTGTTCCTGGGGCGGCGCGCGACGTAGACCTGCGTTCGCGGCAGCTCGTTCTGCATTGTCACCGCTTGAAAGGATCGCTTCATGACCGTTGACGTCCTACACCGCCGAATCGGCAGCCACAGGTGGTGGCCGCACCGGCCACGTGAAATCCGCCGACGGAATGCTCGAATTGGACACCCGCCCGCCCAAAGAGGCAGACGTAAGCGGTGAGGCCGTGAATCCGGAGATCCTGTTCTCGGCCGGCGACTCCACCTGCTTCTTGGTTCTCTACGAAAGCCGCGCGCACCAACGAGAGCGTGCTTGACGAAGCCACCTCGGTGACCGCACGGATCGGCTTCGGCAAGCACTCCGAGGGCGGCTTCGGACTGACGGCCAAAACTGTGGAGCCACATGTCGGGCCTGGACCAGGCGACCGCGGACTCCCGAAATTCTCGACCAACGCGGCATCTCGACCGGTTTCTGTCCGAGGGCCAGACGACGCAGGTGCACAGCTTCGCGCAGGTGCGCCTGGACATCAGCGACTACCCGACCCGCCACCCGTACGGCCTGATGACAGACGCACATCGTGCGTCTGCTCGCCGAGTGGGCCGATGAACTCGCCGTGCCGATCTATCGCGGCAGATCGGTGGACTGTGGTGCTGCGGGCGGACTATCTGGTCGGATGCGACGGTGGGCGCAGCCTGGTGCGCAAGGCCGCGGGTATCGACTTTCCACGCTGGGAGCCGACGACGAGCTATCTCATCGCTGAAGTCGAGTTCGCCTCACAGCCAGGCCGGGCACCGGAGTGGGGGATCCGCAGAGACGCGCGCGGCGTGCACGCCCTCAGCAATGACGATGGCGGTCCCGTCCGGGTCATGGTGGCCGAGCAGCGCGTGCACCGATCCGGAGAACCCGATTTCGCGGTTCTCAGCGCCGCCCTCATCGCCGTCTATGGCACCGATTACGAAATTTACGGTCCCACATCGATTTCCCGCTTCACCGACACGGCCCGGCAGACGGCAGCCTACCGGCGCGGGCGGACGCTGCACGTCGGCGACGCCACCCATGTGCACCACCCCATCGGCGGTCAGGGCTCCAACACCGGTCTGCAGGATGCGGTGAACCTCGGCTGGATACTCGCCCAAGTGGTGCGCGGGACGTCTACGGACCGCCTGCTCGACACCTACCATGACGAACGTCATCCGATCGGCGCCTGCGTGCTACACAACGCGCCCGCTCAGCTCGCGCTGCTGGGTCAGGACGACCGTACGAAAGCCCTGTACAACACCACTGCCGACCTGCTCGCCATGGAAGAGCCCCTCATGCGCGTCGCCGCGATGACTGCAGGCCTCGACATCCATTACAGCTTCGGTGACGGCCACCTAGAGCTGGGTCGTCGTATGCCCGACCTCGACCTCGTGACGGCACGCGGACCCCATCCGGACGTACGACCGCCTGCAGGAACCCCGGCCCTTGCTGATCGATTTCGTTGTGGCAGTGAACCTCTCGGACTGGGACGATCGGGTGCGTCTGGTCGGGGCCGACACCGCCGGGATATGGGAGCTGCCGGTGCTGGGCGTGGTCGAGGCTGCTGCGGTGTTGGTCAGACCCGACGGATACGTCGCGTGGGTGGCCGACCGCTTCGGCGACGTCGCTCACCGAGCGCCGACTAGGTCGTTCGGGGTGCCCGCCACGGCGGCGCCGTGAGATCGGCGGCCAGGCTGCGGGTCACCATTTTGCGCACAGCGATCAACATGGCGACCCCCGCCAATGCAACCCAGGTGGCTTCCACACTCAGACGTAGAAGCCCCGCGGCGGTCAACAGTTCCAACATCACCCGCAGCGCGAGAAGCGGTTGGCGGAACACGGTCACAGCGGCCACACCGAGGGCGATGGCCGCCGCCGCGATCACCCATGACACCGAGATGACGACGCTCATGAGGTAGGTGGCGGTTTCTTCAGCATCTCGATTTCCGCCTGCTCCTGCGCGATCTCGCGATTGAGGAAGTAGTTCAAGATGGTGCGGATCGCCGCGATGGCCGCCAGCTTGCCGATCTCCTCGAAGGACGGCGAGATCGCCGTGCGCAACACGTCGGCGGCGAGCTGGAACTCCAGCCCCAGCACGAGGAAACGGGCCAGCGTCAGCCGTACGGAGGAGAACTGGTTGATGTCGCGTCGTCCCAGAGCGACGACGAACTTGGCGATGGCGACGACCGCCCCGATCATGATGACCACGGCGCCGCACGCTTCGATGAGGCGGACCATCAGGTCGACCGCCTCGCGCAGCGTCGACTCGGGCAGGACCTCGAAGGCGTTCAGGCTGGTAGTCATCGCAAGACGTCAGACGCCGCGGCTGCGTTCACCCTGAAATTCGAGCGGCTCGGCGTCCATCGGTGCCGGCCCCTTGCTCGAACGTCGTAGCCGTTTCTCCAGCCGGGTGGCCAGCCACGACAATGTGAAGTTCAGCGCGATCATCAGCGCCGCGATCACGATCAGGGCGGGAATGTAGTTTCCGTAGGCCGAACCGATCACAGTGCCCTGGCGCACCATCTCCACGAACGTGATCTGGTACCCCAGTGCGGTGTCCTTCAACACGACGACGAGCTGAGAGATCAGCACCGGCAGCATTGACGTAATGGCCTGCGGCAGCAGGATCGAGCGCATCGTCTGGCCCCAGGTCAGCCCGAGCGCGGAGGAGGCCTCGGCCTGCCCGCGCGGCAGCGCGTGGACGCCCGCGCGCACGATCTCGGCGATGACCGCGCCGTTGTACAGCGTCAGTCCGGTGATCACGCCGGCGAGGGCGAGGTATTCGGACGGGAACACCTCGTAGAACGCGTACAGGAAGTAGGCGAAGATCATCATGATCAGCACCGGCACCGCGCGGAAGAATTCCACGAACACCGAGGACACCCATCGGATTCCGGTGTGGGTCGACAACCTTCCCACGCCCATGACGAACCCCAGAGCCAGTGCGAGCACGATTGACACCGCGGCCGCGGTCAGCGTGCCCTCGATGCCGGGCAACACGTAGGTGCGCCACAGATCGCCGGTCAAGAACGGTCGCCACTTCTCGCCGGTGAGCTGACCCCGCTCAACCAGGCGGGCGAGCACCACGGCGACGACGACCGCCAAGCCGAGGATCGCGAAGCCGGTGATGATCCAGTTACGAATCCGGGCCCGCGGACCCGGCGCGTCGAAAAGGACAGAGGAGCCGGTCATCTGAGGACCGCCATCCGCTTGCCCAGCCACCCGAACAGCAACCCCAGCGGCAGGGTGAGGATCACGAATCCGAGCGCGAAGATGCCACCGACCACCAGTACGGCCGCGGTGTTCTCGATCATCTCCTTCATCAGCAGGGCCGCCTCGGCGACGCCGATCGCCGACGCGATGGTGGTGTTCTTGGTCAGCGCGATCAGCACCGAGCCGAGCGGAATGATCACTGCGCGAAACGCCTGCGGCAACAACACGATCCGCAGGTTCTGGCCGAAGGACAGCCCCAGTGAACGGGCTGCCTCAGCCTGGCCGAGCGGGATGGTGTTCACCCCGGATCGCACGGTTTCGCACACGAACGACGCGGTGTAGACCGTCAGACCGAGCACCGCCAGCCGGAAGCCGCTATCGGCGATGAACGTCGGCGACTGTCGGTCGGCGAGAGTGAGTCCCAGCGTCTGTGCCAATCCGAACGAACAGAACAGGATGATCAACGTCAGCGGGGTGTTGCGCACGATGTTGACGTACGCCGCACCCAGCCAGTTGAGCACAGGCACCGGTGCCAGCCGCATAGCGGCCAGCACCGTGCCGAGGACGAGAGCACCGACCGCGGAGAACACCGTCAGCTGGATCGTCGTCCAGAACGCGGCGAAGATCTCCGCGCGATACTCGGTGAAAACCTCCACGTGCGGCTCCGGTCGATACCTGTGCGCTCAGTTAGCGATCGGCGGCGGCGCCGGTGCGGTGATGCCTGCGGGTCCGAGGTTCTTGTCGAACGCTTCCTTCCAGGCGCCGCTTTCTTCCATCTTCTTCAGTGCGTCGTTGATCTTGGTGCGCAGTTCTGCGTCGTCCTTCTTCAGGCCTATGCCGTAGTTCTCCTCGGAGAAGGTGTCACCGACGATCTTGAACGCCCCGGGGGTCTGCGCCGCGTAACCGGCGAGGATGACCTCGTCGGTGGTCACCGCGTCGACGGCGCCGTTCTTGAGCGCGTCGATGCACGCCGAATAGGTGTCGTACTGCTGAAGCTGAACGCTGGGGAACTCATCCTTGATCTTCTGCGCGGGTGTCGAACCCGACACCGAGCACAGGATCTTGTTGTTCGCCAGTGATTCCTTGCCTGTGATGTCGGTGTTGTCCTCGCGTACGAGCAGGCTCTGGCCGGTGATCAGGTACGGCCCGGCGAAGGACACCTTCTCCTTGCGGGCGTCGGTGATCGAGTACGTCGCCGCGATGAACTCGACCTGGCCGTTCTGAATCAGGTTTTCCCGCTGCGCAGACGGCGCTTCCTTCCATTCGATCTTGTCGGGGGCGTACCCGAGTTCGCCCGCCACATAGGTCGCGACGTCGACGTCAAAGCCGCTCATCGTGCCGTCGGGATTCTTCATTCCCAGACCGGGCTGGTCGAACTTGGTGCCGATGACGATGGTGTCGCTACCGCCGCCACCGCCTCCGCTGTCGCCGCCACCGCATGCGGTCGCGGCAATGGGCAGCGCCGCTGCCAGGGCGAGCGCACCGAGAACGCGCTTGGAGAGAAACTTCGGGGACATGACGGGGTTTCCTTTCGCCGGGGCTCCGGTGGGGTTCAGTGATGGAGGATCTTGCCGAGAAAGTCCTTCGCACGGTCGGTCTGGGGGTTCTCGAAGAACTGATGGGGTTCGGCGTCCTCGACGATCGCGCCGTCCGACATGAACACCACGCGGTTGGCCGCCCGCCGCGCGAACCCCATCTCGTGGGTGACCACGAGCATCGTCATACCGTCGGTGGCCAGTCCGGACATGACTGCGAGCACCTCGTTGATCATCTCGGGATCCAGCGCGCTGGTCGGCTCGTCGAACAACATGACCTTGGGATCCATCGCCAGCGATCGTGCGATAGCGACACGTTGTTGCTGCCCGCCCGAGAGCTGGGCGGGGTACTTCTCGGCCTGGTTGGCCACCCCCACGCGCTCGAGCAGACGCATCGCGTTCTCGCGTGCCTTCTCCTTCGACGCTCTACGCACCTTCATCGGCGCCAGCGTCACGTTTTCCAGAATTGTCTTGTGCGCGAACAGGTTAAACGACTGGAACACCATGCCGACGTCCGACCGGAGCTGGGCCAACTTGCGGCCCTCCGCCGGCAGAACCTCGCCATCGATCGCGATGGTGCCCGAGTCGATGGTCTCCAGCCGGTTGATCGTGCGGCACAGCGTCGACTTGCCGGAACCCGACGGTCCCAGTACGACGACCACCTGCCCCTTGCCGACGTCAAGGTTGATGTCCTTGAGGACGTGGAGGGCGCCGAAGTGCTTGTTGACCCCGTTGACCGAGATCATCGGCACATCAGGGGACTCCCCGGGGCTCTCCATGCGAGTTGACCTTACCCAGGGAATGCGCAGCTTGCCTGGAACTCCGCGATCCGGCGATTTCCCCGTCCCTTCGCTCGCCCTGGGTCTTTTTCCCGTCGCTTCGCTCGCCCTGGGTCTTTTCTCCCGTCGCTTCCCCCGCCCTGGGTCTTTTCTCCCGTCGCTTCCCCCGCCCTAGCACGATTTCGGGGCGGCACCACCTGCTCCGTAGGATGGGGCGGTGACTTCCACGGTGACGCCGCAGACGATCGGGCCTGTACCCGAACGCACCGTGCGCACCTTTGAGGTCCGCACGTACGGATGCCAGATGAACGTGCACGACTCCGAGCGCCTGTCCGGGCTTCTCGAAGAGGCCGGCTATCAGCGCGCGCGCGAGGGCGCCGACGCCGACATCGTGGTGTTCAACACCTGCGCTGTGCGGGAGAACGCCGACAACAAGCTTTACGGCAACCTCAGTCATCTCGCGCCGCGTAAGCAGGCCGACCCACACATGCAGATCGCCGTCGGCGGCTGCCTCGCCCAGAAAGACCGTGACTCGGTGCTGCGCAAGGCGCCGTGGGTCGACGTCGTCTTCGGCACACACAACATCGGATCGCTGCCCGCACTCCTTGACCGCGCCCGCCACAATCGCGTCGCGCAGGTCGAAATCGCAGAAGCGCTGCAGGAATTCCCGTCGGCTCTGCCTGCCAGCCGCGAATCGTCTTACGCCGCATGGGTTTCGATTTCCGTCGGCTGCAACAACACCTGCACGTTCTGCATCGTCCCTTCTCTGCGCGGCAGGGAAGTGGACCGGCGGCCGGCAGATGTCCTCGCCGAGGTGCAGTCCCTGGTCGACCAGGGCGTCCTGGAGATCACGCTGCTCGGCCAGAACGTGAACGCCTACGGTGTGTCCTTTGCCACGGATGAGCGCCTGCGCGAGGACCCGACGACCTGGGCCTCTGAGCCGCGCGACCGCGGGGCATTCGCCAAGTTGCTGCGCGCCTGTGGCCGCATCGACGGGCTGGAGCGCGTGCGGTTCACCTCACCGCATCCCGCCGAGTTCACCGACGACGTGATCGAGGCGATGGCCGATACGCCCAACGTGTGCCCGACCCTGCACATGCCGCTGCAGTCCGGTTCTGACCGCATCCTGCGTGCGATGCGGCGCTCCTACCGGGCCGACCGCTACCTGGGCATCATCGACCGCGTCCGCGCGGCGATCCCGAACGCGGCGATCACCACCGACCTCATCGTCGGCTTCCCCGGTGAGACCGAGCAGGACTTCCAGGCCACGCTCGATGTCGTCGAGGCGTCCCGCTTCGCCAGCGCCTTCACGTTCCAATACTCCAAGCGGCCGGGCACCCCGGCGGCCGAACTGGCCGATCAGATTCCCAAAGCCGTTGTATCCGAACGCTATCAGCGGTTGATCGAGCTGCAGGAACGAATCTCGCTGGAGGAGAACACCGCTCAGGTCGGACGCAGCGTCGAGTTGCTCGTCGCGACCGGAGAGGGACGCAAGGACGTCACCACGGCCAGGATGTCGGGCCGCGCCCGCGACGGCAGACTGGTGCATTTTGCGCCCGGCGCGCTGCGCGACGGCATCAGACCTGGTGACGTCGTCGTCACCACCGTCACCGGCGCCGCGCCCCATCATCTGATCGCCGACGCGGCACTGTCGCAGCATCGGCGCACTCGTGCCGGCGATGCGCACGCCGCCGGGCAGAAACCCAAGACAGGGATCGGCCTCGGCATGCCCGGCTTCGGCGGTCCGGCGTCGGCTCCTGCAACGGCGGGGTGCTCTCGATGAGCGCGCAGCCCGGAAACGGCTTCGAAGACTTCAAGGGCGACATCGAGGCTGCCGAACGCCGGGTGGCGCGTGAGATCGATCCGGGCCCAAGGGCTTTGGTGATCGCCATTCTGGTCTTCATTCTGTTGGCGACGCTGTTCCTACCCCACACCGGCGGCGCGCGAGGCCTCGACGTCGTGACCGGTAGTGCCGCCGCATCCGACAACGGTGTCATCCTGCCGCACCGCGTGTTCGCGATCTTCTCCGTCGTCTTCGGGGTGGGATTCTCGATGCTGGCGCTGCTGACCCGCAGGTGGGCCGTGGCATGGGTGGCGCTCGCCGGGTCGACGGTGGCGTCGTTCCTCGGCGTGCTTGCCCTCTGGACCCGTCAGACCGCACCCGATCCATACCCAGGTCCCGGGATCGGCCTGGTCGTGGCGTGGTTCGCGGTCATCCTGCTCGCCTACAACTGGGCGCGGGTGGTCGCCACACGCACCGCACTGCACCTGGCCGCCGAGCAGTATCGGCGTGATCAAAGCTCCGCAGGGCAGAGCAAGGGCCTGCTGGAGACGTTCACCGACGACGACCCGGACAAGCCGACGACGTAATCGCTCAGCGCTTCCTGGCGAGCGAGTCCGCCGCCGCGTCTGCCCACTGACGCCACTGCTCAGCGCTGGCCCGCGCCTTCTCGGCGTCCTTGGTCTTGCCCGCGGCGGCCGCCTTCTCCGCCTGACGTTCGAATTGCTCGGCGCGTTCCCGGAACTGGTCGGCACGGGCCTGGGCCTCCGGATCGACGCCGCCAGTCGGAGCATCGCGGATCTTCTTCTCGATCGCGCGCATCCGGCGCTCCAGGTCGGCGGAACGCTCGCGGGGCACCTTGCCGATCGCGTCCCACTTGTCGCCGATGGCCCGCAGTGCCGCCCTTGCCGCATCGAGATCGGAGGTGTCGATCCGTTCCGCCTCGGCGAGCAGGGCCTCTTTGGCGTCGAGATTGCTCCGGAACTCGGCATCGCGTTCTGCGGTGGCTGCGTTGCGGGCGGAGAAGAACTTGTCCTGGGCTGCCTTGAAGCGCTGCCACAGGGCGTCGTCGACGTCCTTGGAGGCACGGCCAGCGGATTTCCACTCGGCCAGCAGATCCCTGAACGTGCCTGAGGTGGGACCCCAGTCGGTGGAGTCGCACAGCGCTTCGGCCCGTTCGCACAGGGCTTCTTTGGCCTGCTTGGCTCCCGCGCGCTCGCGGTCCAGTTCGGCGAAGTGTGATCCGCGGCGGCGGTTGAACGTCTCGCGGGCCGCCGAATAGCGCTTCCACAACGCGTCATCGACCTTGCGGTCCAGGCCGGTGATCGTCTTCCACTCGTCGAGGATTGCCCGCATCCGGTCACCCGCCGCTTTCCACTGCGTCGCGTTGGCCGCGAGGTCTTCCGCCTCGGCGGCCAACGCCTCCTTGCGGGCAGTCTGCGCGGCACGCAGCTCTTCGCGCTTGGCCTTCTCCTCCTGCGTCGCGGCGTCGGCGTGCTCGACGATGGCGGTCAGCCGGGCGGCCAGTGAGTCGACATCGCCCAGCACATGGGCCTCGGGCAGCGTCGCGGCCAGCGTGGCAGCCGCCGACTTGATCTTGCGGGCATCGCCGGTGCCCGCCGCCAGCCTGGTCTCTAGCAGCACCACCTCGGTCTGCAGGTCGTCGAAGCGACGGCCGAAGTGTGCGTAGGCGGCCTCGGCATCGCCGGCCTGCCACGACCCGATGGTGCGCTCACCGGAAGCGGTGATCAGCCATACCGTGCCGTCGGGGTCGACTCGCCCGAACCTGTGGGGATCACTGACGGGCACGGAGCTGACCACGGGGGCCGCAGGGGGCGCCGACGGCCGCGGGCCAGGGCGGGGCACGGGAC
>NZ_LWCS01000028.1 GCF_001650495.1 Mycolicibacterium iranicum
CCGCTGATGCAGAGCAGCCGTCAGCCGATGGCGGGACTTCCGAGACTGAGGTTGAGGCCGGGGGTCTGGGTTCGGTTGAGGGTGATGAGGTGGCTGAGGCGGTTGCCGAGGCTTCGGAAGCTCATGAGGTTGCCGTTGAGGGTGAGGCGGCGGCTGATGATCTCGCTGCCGAGACTGCCGTCGGTGAGGGCGCCGCTGACGCAGAACAGCCGTCAGCCGATGGTGAGACTCCAGAGGCTGAGTCTGATGAGTCTGCCGCCGGGGTCGGTGAGGTTGATGCGGATGCGGTGACCGGCTCCGAGGCTGAGGCCGGTGAGGGTKCCGCTGATGCAGAGCAGCCGTCAGCCGATGGCGGGACTTCCGAGACTGAGGTTGAGGCCGGGGGTCTGGGTTCGGTTGAGGGTGATGAGGTGGCTGAGGCGGTTGCCGAGGCTTCGGAAGCTCATGAGGTTGCCGTTGAGGGTGAGGCGGCGGCTGATGATCTCGCTGCCGAGACTGCCGTCGGTGAGGGCGCCGCTGATGCAGAACAGCCGTCAGCCGATGGTGAGACTCCAGAGGCTGAGTCTAATGAGTCTGCTGCCGAGGTGGCTGAGGTTGATGCGGATGCGGTGACCGACTCTGAGGCTGAGGCCGGTGAGGGTGCCGCTGATGCAGAGCAGCCGTCAGCCGATGGCGGGACTTCCGAGACTGAGGTTGAGGCCGGGGGTCTGGGTTCGGTTGAGGGTGATGAGGTGGCTGCCGTCGGTGAGGGTGCCGCTGATGCAGAGCAACCGGCCGATGGTGAGACTCCAGAGGCTGAGTCTGATGAGTCTGCTGCCGAGGTGGCTGAGGTTGATGCGGATGCGGTGACCGACTCTCAACCTGAGAATTCGGATTTGACCGAGGTTGATGAATTATCTGCGTCCGCTGAGGAGCAGTCCGAGGGTCCTGATTCGGCTGAGAGTGTGGTCGATGGTGAACCCGAACGCGCAGAGGCGTCAGACGCGGAAAAGTCTCCCTACTCCATCATTACCGAATCATCAGACGCGCGAACACAATCCGAGCACGGCGGTCGAGTCCGTCAATGGCTCCGTCGACGAAGGAACCGCTGAGCACCGTCAGGAGGCACCCGAACGACCCGACGCCGTAACGGCGAGAATCGTGCGAGCCACCAGGCGAGGATCGTCGATCATCGGGACGTGTCCGACACCTGGCAGCGTCGTGAACGACGCCCCCGGCAGCCGTTCTCGTGCGATCGGGTCGCACATCGGGACCGGGATGATCGAATCGCTGCCTGACCAAGCGATCGTGACCGGGCATGGCACCGGATCCAGCGGCGCAAGGAACTCATCCGATCCCAGAATGTCGTCGACGTTGAGGTCGCAACCGGAGATATCGTCAACTGCCTGAATACTTTTCGACGTAGAGAGCCGATCCCCGTGTTGAGCGGCCTTGCGAAAGCCGACTCGACGCACAATCGCCGACCTCATCGCCAACGACACGAGCGGCCGAGTAGAACGAGCAAGTCGTCCCATCGCCACGAACTTGTGGATCTCGTTCAGCACATGAGCTTGTGCCCTGTCTCCGGGCGACCAGAAACCCGCAGGCGCCAACGCGCACACGGTGGCCGCGCGGCCACGTCGAGCCAACTCAACAGCCATCCAACCGCCCAGGGACAGGCCCACAACATGCGGCCGGTCCAGGCGGTGCCCATCCAGGTAGCGCTCCACAGCATCGACCAGGTCCTTGACCGTGGCAGGGGATCGATGCAGTGCCGGACCGCCGCGGTGGCCGGCAGTAGTCGGTGTATGGACTCGGTGGCGATCGGCGAGAAGAGGCACCACATCCCGCCAAGCGTTGCCCGACATGAGGATGCCGTGCAGCAGCACCACGGGAGACCCTGCGGACGCCATGCGGCCAGTCTGTCACCGGGCTTGCGTCGAGTGCAGACGTTCGCTGTGAAAGAAACCGGTAGATGAGGTCCGGATAACTGCTCCAACCTGTCCGACTCAGCCCGTAAAATAGCACATATGTTCGATTCGGCCGATGCTGTCGATGCGGTGAACGCGATGACGTTCGCTGCTCGTTGCGAGGCGCGGGCGATTGCAGAGCGACTCGCCGCGGTTGCCCGGCTGTATGCGATACGCAAGCAGACTTACATCGAGGCCGGGTTGTGGCGTACCGACGTGTTTGAGGCCGTCGGCGCCGAAGTCTCTGCGGCCCAGAACATCAGTAGAGGGCGGGCGGCCAATCAGGTGCGGATGGCGGTGGCGTTGCAGCAGCGGCTACCACGGGTTACGGAGGCATTCCGGCGGGGCGACATCGATTTCCGCATGGTGAAGACGACTCTGACGTGCACAGACAATGTGGAAAATGACGTCATTGCAGACGTGGACGAGGCGTTGGCGCCGAAACTCATCAGGTGGATGCGTTTGTCGGACAAGGTGCTCAAGGATCGGCTGGACCAATGGGTGGCCAAGTTCGATCCGGCCGGCGTGCGGGTGCCGCCGATCGCCAAGGACAATCGCTATTTCGATGTCGAACCCGCCACGCCCGGTATGGCTTATGCCGGAGGTGTGCTCAACGCAGAGGACGCAGCGGCATTCGACCAACGCCTCAAGGCCCTGATTGCCACGGTCTGCGCCAAGGATCCGCGAACCGAGAATCAGTTGCGGGCAGACGCTTGCGGCGCGATGGGCCGCTGGGAGACGAGTTTGATCTGCCGGTGTGCGACCGACGGCTGCCCGGCGACGACGCTGCGCGATTCCGCCGCCCAGGTGGTTATCCACATTCTCGCTGAGCAATCGACCGTCGACGACGTCTCCGACGACCCGGGTTACATGTCCGGGATGGGGATCCTGCCGGCTGACGAAGTACGCAAGGCCGCAAAGACGGCCAAACTCAAGCCGGTTCATCAGCCGAAAGCGGAACCGGAGAAGAGATACCGCCCGTCTGCGCGGCTGTCTGATTACTTGCGTTGGCGTGATCTGACGTGCCGTTTCCCGGGTTGCGATGCCCCGGTCGAGCAATGCGACGTCGACCACACGACGCCCTGGCCGTTCGGGGTCACTCACGCCTCAGCGACCAAGCATTACTGCCGTACGCATCACCTGATCAAGACCTTCTACACCGGCCCGAACGGGTGGCGCGACGAGCAGTATCCCGATGGCACCGTTGTCCTGACGGCTCCGACCGGCCACGTCTACGTCACAGACTCCGCAGGCGGGATGCTCTTTCCCGCCCTGTCGGTGCCGACCGCGACATTGCCCAAGTTGGACGAGCCAACGGAGTCGCCCGACAAGTCCGCGATGATGCCGCGGCGCAAGCGAACCCGTGAACAAGACCGGGCGTCCCGGATCCGACGAGAACGCCAGCTGCGGATCGAGATCAATGCGGAAAAGGAACGTCAGCGTCAGGCCTGGCTCGCCGCTATCTACGAACCGCCACCCTTCTAAGCCTCGGCCTGTTCTGGCATTGTGGTGCCATGACCGAGCCCCCATTCAGCGGCAACGAAGGCGGCAACCCGTACCCGCCTCCGCCGCCACAGCCCGGCTACGTTCCGCCGGGGCCGCAGTATGCGCCCCCGCCCGGTACCTATTCGTCGCCCGGTGCATATCCGCCGCCGCCGCCGACGGGATATCCGGGTGCGTATATGGATCCCGCGGCGCCTTTCGGTCGGCATCCCGTCACGGGCGAACCTTTCTCCGAGAAATCCAAAGTGGTTGGCGGTCTGCTCCAGCTTCTCGGCCTCTTCGGGCTGGTCGGCATCGGACGCATCTACCTGGGTTACACGACACTCGGCATCATCCAACTCGTGGTGGGGCTACTCACCTGCGGAATCGGTGCCATCGTCTGGGGGATCGTCGACGCCGTGCTCATCCTGACCGACAAGGTCCGCGACCCACAGGGCCGCCCGCTGCGCGATGGCACCTGACGCCACAGTCGGCAACCGGGGCCGGCTGCTCGCCGGGCTGGGTACCGGCGCCGTGGCGGTAGGCGCGCTCGCGCTTGTAGGTATCGGCGACCCGCACAGCCCGAATTTCATCTTCCCTCCATGCCCGTTCCACGAACTGACGGGCTGGTTCTGCCCGGCGTGCGGGGGAATGCGGATGACCCACGACCTGCTGCACGGCGACCTGGCGGCTGCTTTCGTCGACAACGCGTTCGCCCTCATCGGGCTGCCGCTGCTCCTCGTATGGGTCCTGGTGCGCCGGCGCCAGTCCAAACCGGCGCTCACCGTGCCTGTCTACGCCGTCGTCATCGCGGCCGCCGTGGCGTGGACGATCGTCCGCAATCTTCCAGGATTTCCGCTGGTCCCGACCGTTCTTGACGGGTGATCATCCAGCCGCGCTGATACACTCGCCCGACGGGCCGCTGCAGTCCCTGAAGACCATCACCAGGACTGCGGAGGCCCATGTCCATGCTGTTCTCGGCGCTGCCCGAACCCCAAGGTCTGTACGACCCGGCCAACGAGGCCGATTCGTGCGGTGTCGCAATGGTTGCCGATATCAAAGGCCGGCGATCGCATGCGATCGTCACCGACGGCCTGATCGCGCTAGAGCACCTCGAACACCGTGGCGCCGCCGGTGCCGAGCCCAACAGTGGTGACGGAGCAGGCATCCTGATTCAGCTTCCCGCCGATCTGCTTCGCAGCGTCGTCGACTTCGACCTGCCCCACCCGGCGGCAGACGGAAGCAACACCTTCGCCGCAGGCATCTGCTATCTGCCTCAGGACGCCGCGGCTCGGGCGGATGCACTCGAAAATGTCGAAACCATTGCCGCCGACGAGGGACTCGTGATCCTGGGCTGGCGTGAGGTTCCGGTAGACCCCGACGGTGCCGAGGTCGGCCAGACCGCGCTCGGATGCATGCCCTACATGTCCCAGTTGTTCGTCGCCGCACCCGAGCACAACGGAAACCGCCCCGGCGGAATCGATCTCGACCGGCGCGTCTACCCTTTGCGTAAGCGCGTCGAGCGCTCCGGTGTTTACTTTCCGTCGCTGTCCAGCCGCACCATGGTGTACAAGGGCATGCTCACGACAATGCAACTGCCCCACTACTTTCCGGACCTGCGCGACGAACGCTGCATCAGTGCCATCGCCATCGTGCACAGCCGCTTCTCCACCAACACGTTTCCGTCCTGGCCCCTGGCTCACCCGTTCCGCTTTGTCGCCCACAACGGTGAGATCAACACTGTGCGGGGCAACCGCAACCGCATGCATGCGCGCGAAGCCATGCTCGCCAGCAGCAAGATCCCCGGCGAACTGAGCCGACTGTCGCCGATCTGCACTCCGGGGGCGTCCGACTCCGCGTCCTTCGACGAAGTCCTCGAACTTCTCCATCTCGGTGGCCGCAGCCTGCCCCATGCGGTGCTGATGATGATTCCCGAGGCGTGGGAGAACAACACCATCATGGAGCCTGCCGAACGGGCCTTCTGGCAGTTCCACGCCTCCCTGATGGAGCCGTGGGACGGACCTGCCTGCGTCACGTTCACCGACGGCACGCTTGTGGGCGCGGTGTTGGACCGCAACGGGTTACGGCCGGGACGCTGGTGGCGCACCATTGACGATCGCATCATTCTCGCCAGCGAAAGCGGCGTCCTCGACGTGCCCTCGTCCGAGATCGTGGCCAAGGGCCGGCTGCAGCCCGGCAAGATGCTCCTGGTCGACACCGCCGCAGGGCGGATCGTCTCCGACGACGAGATAAAAGCGGGACTGGCGGGCGCGGAGGCCTACGACGAATGGCTGCACGCCGGACTTCTTGAACTCAAGACGCTGCCCGACCGGGCCCACATTCAGCCCAACCACGATTCGGTGGTGCGCCGCCAGGTGAGCTTCGGCTACACCGAGGAAGATCTGCGCATCCTGCTCACGCCAATGGCGGCCTCCGGTGCCGAACCGTTGGGGTCGATGGGCACCGACACTCCGGCCGCGGTGCTGTCACAACGTTCCAAACTGCTCTACGATTATTTCGTCGAACTGTTCGCGCAGGTAACCAATCCTCCGCTCGACGCCATTCGCGAAGAGGTCGTCACCTCGATGGCGCGGATCATGGGGCCCGAACAGAACCTCCTGGAACCCAGCGCCGCGTCATGCCGCCAGATCAAACTCACCTGGCCGGTGCTCGACAACGACGAGCTCGGCAAGATCGTTCACATCAACGACGACGGCGAACACCCGGGTCTACGCGCCGGAGTGCTCAGAGCCCTCTACGACGTCGAAAGAGGCGGTGACGGGCTGGCTGACGCGTTGGAGGACCTCCGGCAGCGTGCATGCGAAGCGATCGCCAAAGGCGCACGGACCTTGATCATTTCAGACCGAGACTCCGACCACACCAGGGCGCCGATCCCTTCGCTGCTCGCGGTCTCGGCCGTCCACCACCATCTCGTACGCACCAAGGAGCGCACCACAGTCGCGCTGGTCGTGGAATCCGGCGACGCCCGTGAAGTGCACCACATTGCGATGTTGATCGGCTTCGGTGCTGCCGCGGTCAACCCGTATCTGGCCTTCGAGTCCATCGAGGATCTGATCCGTGAAGGCGAACTCACGGGCGTCGAACCGGCTACGGCGGTGCGCAATTACCTCAAGGCGCTAGGCAAGGGCGTCATGAAGGTGATGAGCAAGATGGGCATCTCCACCGTCGCGTCCTATACCGCCGCGCAGGCGTTCGAAGCTGTCGGTATCGACAGGGACGTCATCGACGAGTACTTCACCGGAACACCGACCCAGCTCGGGGGTATCGGCCTGGATGTCATCGCCGAAGAGGTCAAGCTTCGGCACCGCCGCGCCTACCCGGAGAACCCGACCGAGCGAGTGCACCGCCGCCTCGAGGTGGGCGGAGAGTACGCGTTCCGCCGCGAAGGTGAACTCCATCTGTTCACCCCGGAAGTCGTTTTCCTGCTGCAACATTCGACCCGGACCGGCCGCTACCAGGTTTTCGAACGGTACTCGGAGGAGGTCAACCGGCTCTCACAGGAAGGCGGCGCGCTGCGGGGCCTGTTCGAGTTCAAGAAGGATCTGCGGCCGCCGGTGCCGCTGGACGAGGTCGAACCTGTGAGCGAGATCGTCAAGAGGTTCAACACCGGCGCGATGAGCTACGGCTCCATCTCGGCCGAAGCCCACGAGACGATGGCCATTGCCATGAACAATCTGGGCGGGCGGTCCAACAGCGGCGAAGGCGGTGAGGACACCGACCGGCTCTACGATCCGAAACGCCGCAGCGCCGTCAAGCAGGTTGCCTCGGGCCGCTTCGGCGTCACCAGCGACTACCTCGTCAACGCCAGCGACATCCAGATCAAGATGGCCCAGGGCGCCAAACCCGGTGAGGGTGGCCAGCTTCCGGGCTACAAGGTGTATCCCAACATAGCCAAGACTCGGCATTCCACCCCTGGCGTCGGATTGATCTCACCGCCGCCACACCACGACATCTACTCGATCGAGGATCTCGCCCAGCTGATCCACGACCTGAAGAACGCCAACGCCGACGCGCGTATCCACGTCAAGCTGGTCAGCTCGGTCGGCGTCGGCACCGTGGCCGCGGGTGTCTCCAAGGCCCACGCCGACGTCGTGCTCATCTCGGGTTATGACGGCGGCACCGGGGCGGCGCCCCTGACCAGCCTCAAACACGCCGGTGCGCCGTGGGAGATTGGTTTGGCCGACACCCAACAAACCCTCGTACTCAACGGCCTGCGGGACCGCATCACCGTCCAGTGTGACGGCGGCATGCGCACCGCGCGCGACGTGATGGTGGCGATGCTGCTCGGCGCCGAGGAATACGGTTTCGCGACCGCGCCTCTGGTGGTCGCGGGCTGCATCATGATGCGTGTCTGCCACCTCGACACCTGCCCGGTCGGCGTCGCGACCCAGAACCCGGAGTTGCGGGCGCGGTTCAACGGCAAGCCGGAGTTCGTCGAGAACTTCTTCCGTTTCATCGCCGAAGACATCCGAAAGCATCTGGCCGAATTAGGGTTCCGCAGCATCGACGAGGCCGTCGGCCACGCCGAGGTTCTGGACACGGCGACCGGAGTCGCGCACTGGAAGAGCAAGGGCCTTGATCTGAGCCCGATCTTCGCGGTGCCGGCGGTGAACTCGCAGCGCGTCCGCACGCGAGATCAGGACCATGGCCTGGAGCAGGCCCTGGACCGCACGCTGATCCAGCTCGCCGAAGGGGCTCTTGAGGACGCGCATCCGGTCAAGCTTGAGCTGCCGGTGCGCAATGTCAACCGCACCGTCGGCACGCTGCTGGGCAGCGAGGTCACCCGCCGCTACGGCGCGCAGGGCCTGCCGGAGGACACCATCCACGTCACCCTGACGGGATCGGCGGGCCAATCGATCGGCGCGTTCCTGCCGCCCGGCATCACACTCGAACTCATCGGGGATGCCAACGACTATGTCGGGAAGGGACTTTCGGGAGGCAAGATCATCGTCAAGCCTCAAGACGACGTGCTGTTCCTTCCCGAGGACAACGTCATCGCAGGCAACACACTGCTCTTCGGCGCCACCTCCGGTGAGCTGTACTTGCGCGGACGGGTGGGGGAGCGGTTCGCGGCCCGCAACTCCGGCGCGCTGACCGTCGTCGAGGGCGTCGGCGATCACGCCTGCGAGTACATGACCGGCGGGCGGGTTGTGGTTCTCGGCAAGGTCGGCCGCAACATGGCGGCCGGGATGTCCGGTGGTGTCGCCTTCGTGCTCGGCCTGAACCCGCGGCGGGTGAACACCGACATGGTCGAGCTGCAGCGCCTCGAACCGGAGGACCTTCTGTGGCTGCGCGACGTCGTCGCCCAGCACGCCAGATATACCGGAAGCACGGTGGCCACGTCGTTGCTCTCTGACTGGCCGAGACGCAGTGCGCAATTCACCAAGGTGATGCCCCGCGACTTCCAGCGTGTGCTGCAGGCCACCCGGATGGCGAAAGCCGAAGGCCGGGACGTCGACTCAGCGATCATGGAGGCAAGCCGTGGCTGATCCGCATGGATTTCTCGAAGTGGCCAAGGTGGAAGCCACCAAGCGCCCCGTCGACGAGCGGGTCGGTGATTGGCGGGAGGTCTACGAGCGACAGGATCCCCATGAACGGGCGGGCGAGGTATCCCAGCAGGCCCGGCGGTGCATGGACTGCGGAATCCCGTTCTGTCACTCGGGCACTGCCGGTTGTCCGCTGGGCAACCTGATTCCCGAGTGGAACGACCTGGTTCGGCGTGGCCGCTGGGATGCTGCCAGCGATCGTCTGCATGCCACCAACAATTTTCCGGAGTTCACCGGCCGGCTGTGTCCGGCCCCGTGTGAGGCGGCGTGCGTGCTGTCCATCGCCGAGGACCACACCGGCGGCAGCGTCACGATCAAACGTATCGAGCAGACCATCGCCGACCAGGCCTGGATGGACGGCATCGTCGAACCCCAGCCGGCGGCCATCACCACCGGCAAGAAGGTCGCCGTTGTCGGTTCGGGGCCGGCGGGACTTGCTGCGGCACAACAACTCACACGCGCCGGTCACGACGTGACAGTCTATGAACGCGACGACCGTATCGGCGGATTGATGCGCTATGGCATCCCCGAGTACAAGCTGGAGAAGTCGTACCTGAACCAGCGCCTCGCTCAGATGCGAGCAGAGGGAACGCGTTTTGTCACCGAGACCGAGGTGGGCGTCGACCTTCCCGTCGAGCAGTTGAGGGCCCAGCATGACGCGGTCGTGCTGGCGGTCGGCGCGCTGCGGGCGCGGGACAACGACGTGCCCGGCCGCGACCTCAAGGGCGTGCATCTGGCGATGGAACACCTCGTGCCCGCCAACAAAGAATGCGAAGGCGACGGCGCCAGCGAGATATCTGCCGCAGGCAGACACGTCGTGATCATCGGCGGCGGCGACACGGGCGCGGACTGCCTCGGCACCGCGCACCGGCAGGGTGCTGCTTCGGTGACCCAGCTGGATTACAACCCCGAGCCGCCGGAATACCGCGACGACTCCCGATCGCCGTGGCCGATGTGGCCTGTCGTGCTGCGTACACGGCTCTCACCTGCCCACGCCGAAGGGGGCCATCGCCGGTACGAGGTTGCCGTGCAGCGCTTCCTCGGCGACGGGAACGGAAACCTGCGGGCGATGGAGATCGCCGAGGTCCAAGTGGAACGCGACGACGCCGGCCGCAGACACGTCGTGCCCGTCGGGCAGTCGCTGGAGATCCCGTGCGACCTGGCCCTGCTCGCCATCGGCTTCGAGGGCGTCGAGCACATGGCGCTGCTCGACAAGCTGGGCCTGACGTTGAACCGGCGCGGGACGCTGTCGTGCGGATCGGACTGGCAGACCGACGCGCCCGGGGTCTTCGTGTGTGGAGACGCACACCGCGGTGCCTCACTGATCGTGTGGGCAATCGCAGAGGGCCGCAGCGCTGCGCACGCCGTCGACGCTTACCTGATGGGTGAATCGGATCTTCCGGCCCCGGTGCGGCCGGGAGCCCTACCGCTGGCCGTCGTCTGAATCGATTAACGACTATGCTCAGGAGTCGTGACTAGACGCGGAAAGATCGTCTGTACGCTTGGCCCTGCAACCGCCTCGGACAACGCTGTGAAGCAGCTGGTGGAGTCCGGAATGGACGTCGCCCGGCTCAACTTCAGCCACGGGGACTATCCCGATCACGAAGCGAACTACATGCGCGTCCGCTCGGCGTCCGACGCGACCGGAAGAGCCGTCGGGATCCTCGCTGACCTGCAGGGACCGAAGATCCGCCTGGGGCGTTTTGCTGACGGTCCCACCGAATGGGCCAATGGTGAGACGGTGCGGATCACCGTCGAGGACGTCGAGGGCACCCACGACCGGGTGTCGACGACCTACAAGCGGCTGGCCCAGGACGCCAAGCCCGGTGACCGTGTCCTCGTCGACGACGGCAACGTCGGCCTCGTCGTCGAACACATCGACGGCAACGACGTCGTCTGCACCGTGACAGAGGGCGGCAAGGTCAGCAACAACAAGGGCATGTCGCTGCCCGGCATGAACGTCTCGGCGCCTCCGCTCTCCGAGAAGGACATCGAGGATCTCGAGTTCGCCCTGCGCCTCGGCGTCGACCTGGTCGCGTTGTCCTTCGTGCGTTCACCCGCCGACGTCGAACTGGTGCACGAGGTGATGGACCGGGTGGGACGGCGGGTGCCCGTCATCGCGAAGCTGGAGAAGCCGGAGGCGATCGACAACCTGGAGGCCATCGTGCTGGCCTTCGACGCGATCATGGTCGCCCGCGGCGATCTCGGTGTCGAGCTGCCGCTCGAAGAGGTGCCGCTGGTGCAGAAGCGTGCAATCCAAATGGCAAGGGAGAACGCCAAACCCGTCATCGTCGCGACTCAGATGCTGGAGTCGATGATCGAGAATTCCCGCCCGACCCGGGCCGAGGCGTCCGACGTCGCCAACGCGGTGCTCGACGGCGCAGACGCGGTGATGCTGTCGGGTGAGACCTCCGTCGGCAAATTCCCGTTCGAGACGGTGAGGACGATGGCCCGCATCGTCAGCGCGGTCGAGGAGAACTCGGTGGCCGCACCGCCGCTGACTCACACCCCGCGCACCAAGCGAGGCGTCATCTCCTACGCCGCGCGCGACATCGGCGAGCGGCTCGATGCCAAGGCGTTGGTCGCGTTCACCCAATCCGGCGACACCGTCCGCAGGCTGGCCCGCCTGCACACGCCGCTGCCGGTGTTGGCGTTCACGTCCCTGCCCGAGGTTCGCAGCCAGCTGGCGTTGACCTGGGGAACCGAGACGTTCATCGTCCCGCACATCGAGACCACGGACGGCATGATCCGACAGGTCGACAAGTCGATGCTTGAGCTCGGCCGCTACAAGCGGGGCGACCTGGTGGTCATCGTCGCAGGCGCCCCACCCGGCACAGTAGGGTCGACGAATCTGATCCACGTCCACCGCATCGGGGAGGACGACGTCTAGACCTCAGGAGGGGCCGCAGTTGCCAGGGCACGCAGATTTCGACGAGCTCCTGGCGATCCTCGACCTGGAACGTCTCGACGAGCGCACCTACCTCGGGGCTCATCCGAGCAAGAACCCGGTCCGTACCTTCGGCGGGCAGATGATGGCTCAGGCCTTCGTCGCGGCCAGCCGCAGCCTGAACTACCCCACGGCGCCGAGCGCGCTGTCAGTGCATTTCATCGCCGGAGGCGACCCAGAGCAGGACCTGGAGTTCCACGTGGTCCGGCTGCGCGACGAACGCCGTTTTGCCAATCGCCGTGTCGACGTCATGCAGAACGGTCAGCTCCTGACAACTGCGTTGGTGTCTTACCTGACCGGCGGTGCCGGACTGGAACACGGCATCGAACCGCCCGTGATCGACGACCCCGAGGCCGTGCCGCCGATCGACCATCTGCTGCGAGGGTACGAGGAGATCGTTCCGCTCTTCGTCAATGCGTTGCGGCCGATCGAATGGCGCTACACCAACGATCCGGCATGGATCATGCGCGACAAGGGCGGCGCGCTCAATCACAACCGGGTGTGGATGACGGCCCAGGGCGTCATGCCCGACGACCCGGTGCTCCACGCCGCGGCGCTGGTCTACTCGTCAGACACCACGATCCTGGATTCGATAATCACCACCCACGGACTGTCGTGGGGCCACGACCGGATCTTCGCGGTCACCACCAATCACACGGTGTGGTTCCACCGTCCGATCAGGTTCGACGACTGGGTGCTCTACTCGACCACGTCGCCGGTTGCGGCCGACTCTCGTGGCCTCGGCACAGGTCACTTCTTCGACCGGGCCGGTCAACCGCTCGCGACCGTCGTGCAAGAGGGGATCGTCAAATACTTTCCGTGACTGGGGCTACGGCGTCGGCGTGACGGTGATGGAGAACTCGTCCTCGACACGTTGGGTGAACTCCTCGGCACACTGCTGCACGGCCGCCTGGTCCGAACCGGCCCTGTTGACGCAGTCGATGTAGTCGGTGCCGCCGACTTCGTTGAACAGCGCAACGCCGAAGACACCGACGACGACGAACGCGGCGATCGACACCACGATGCTGAGGAACCCGAGCACGATGCCGGCCATCGCGACGCCGCCATTGGTGGCCTCGCCCCGCTTGACGCGGCCCCGCCCCAAGAAGCCGAGGACGACGGCGACGATGCCGAGGACCACGCCGCCGAACAATGTGAACAGCGAGATGATCGCGACGACAAGCGAAGCCGTCCCCAGTCCGTTCTTCGGGCCGACCGGGACGGGGGGCGGGTAACCGCCGTACGGCTGCGGCGGATAGCCGCCCGGGTACGTGCCAGGAGGAGGGGGCGGCGGTTCGCTCATGCCGGTGAGATTACCTCTACGGACACGCTTTCCGGCAGGTGATGAGTCGCAACGACGACAGTTCGTTCCGATCCGAACAACGCACCGGGAGTCAACAGTTGGGCCATGATCTCGTCGGCGTCTGAGGCGTCGAGATGCTCGGTCGGTTCGTCGAGAAGCACAGTCTGGGCGGTCGAGGTCAACGCGCGGGCCAGCAAGAGCCGCCGTCGCTGCCCGGCTGAGACAGCGGCGGCCCCGCCGGCGAGCAACGTCGACAGTCCGTCAGGCAGCTGGGCGAGCCATTCCTCCAGGCCCGCACGCTGCAAAGCGCCCACGAGTTCGTCGTCGGTGGCGTCACCGCGAGCAACCAGCAGGTTGTCGCGGACCGTGGTGGAGAACAGATGTGCGTCTTCGGCGAAGAAGACGCCCGGGGTGTGCATGAGCAACGTCGTCTTGCCGCAACCGGACGGTCCGACGACGGCGACGCGGTCGCCGGGTTTCAGGTTCAACGGTGCTACCGCGGGCCTGCGATCGTCGTCGACGGGGTCGGTGAGGGTGAGCAGACGCTGCGCGGCGATGCGGGCCCGGATCAGCGCGATCGCGGCGCTGGGCAATGCGGTGGTGGCTTCGAAGGCGGCGAGAGGCACCAGCATCAGGATCGCGACTGTAGTGGGAGCGACACTGTCGGACAGCGCGATTCCGGCCAGCGCAGCGCCGAGTACGCTCACCCCGATCGCCGCGGTGGGCGCAGCCGCCGCCACCGCCGCCGGCGCTGCTGCCCGGTCGATCGCGCGGCCCCAGCGGCGTTGCTCGTCGGCTGCGGTGGCGATGACGCCGGACAGGCGCCCCGCGACACGGAGCTCGGGCGCGTGCTCGAGGGCGAGCATCGCAGCGGCGTCTCGTCGCGAATGATGCTCGACCGCAACATTTTCAGCGGCCACCGCCGCTCGGGCGGCCATCGCGGGTGCGGCCACCCCGGCGACCGTCATACACAGCGCCAGCACCGCCCCCGCCGTAGGGGAGATAGTGGCGATCGTCGTGACTGCGCACACTCCGAGGACCGCCGCGACGCCGATCGGAACCACGGCACGCACGAGAACGTCGGCGAGTTCGTCGACGCCGTTGCCCACCCGTGCCACGAGATCGCCGCTGCTGCGCCGCATCACGGCATCCTCCGGTCCGGTGGCGAGCCGGGTGAAGAGTCGTTCGCGCGTGCTGCCTGCCGCACGCAACGCCGTGTCGTGGGAGACCAGCCGTTCGCAGTAGCCGAGCAGTCCGCGTGAGATCCCCAAGGCACGCACGGTGACGGCGGCGACGGTCAGGGTCAGGACCGGTGGCATCTCCCACGCGCGGGTGATCAGCCATGCCGAGACGGCGGTGAGGGCGAGCGCGCTGCCGAGCGACAGCGCGCCGAGCGTGACGGCGATTGCGACACGCGAGATCCTGGGCCGCATCAGCGACCACGCCAGCAGGAGTGGATCACGGCGCGACAACGACACTGTCCCTGTCGACCCTCGTATTCGCGCTCATATCGACTACGGCATCGCCGATCGCCAGCACCTGATCGCGGTGGCCGACAAGAAGAACGGTGTCTCCGCGGTCGGCGCGCCGGGCGATCGCGTCGAGAACCCGAGCTTCGGTGGGCCCGTCGAGATGGGCGGTGGGCTCGTCGAGCAGCAGCAGTGATGCGGTGGAGCCGAGCACGCGGGCAAGGCCGAGGCGTTGCCGTTGGCCCAGGGACAGGCCGACGCCGCCCCGGCCGATCCTCGTCTGCAGGCCGTCGGGCAAGGTCGCCAGCACGTCGTCGAAGCATGCGGCGCGGCAGGCATCTTCGAGGTCGGGAAGGGGTCCGAACAGTTCCAGGTTCTCCTGCACTGTGCCGGGGATGAGCACCGGCCGCTGAGCCAGCCACGCGACTCTGGTCCACCACTGCCGAGGCTCCAGGTCCGACACGTCGACCCCGTTGACCGCGACATTGCCCGGGACCGGGGGGCCGAGGCCCAGGATCGTCTGCAGCAGAGTGGACTTGCCGATCCCGTTGGGTCCGGTGAGCACCGTGACCCGGCCGGGTGAGGCCGTCAGTTGAGGCTCGTCGACGCGGACGGTCAACGGTCCGTCGGGCACTGCAATGGTCCCCGTCGGGGCAGGCTTCTGCGCGTCGATGAATCGGAACGCAGCCTGTACCGCGGTCTTTCCGTCTTGAGCGGAGTGGAATGCTGCGCCGACTCTTCTCAGGGGCCAGAACACTTCGGGAGCCAGCAGCAGGGCGGTGAGCCCGGCGCTCAACGTCATGTCGCCGTAGACCAACCGCATTCCCACGCCGACGGCGACGAGCGCCACCCCGAGGGTTGCGAGGAGCTCCAGCACCAGTGCGGACAGGAAGGCGATGCGCATGGTCGCCATCGCGGAACGGCGATGCGCTGCACCGAGTTCTGCGATGCGGGTGGCGGCGCCCTCGGTGCGGCCGAGGGCTCGCAGGGTCGGCAATCCGGCCACGAGATCGAGCAACCGGGACTGCAGCGTGGCCATCGCGGTCAGCGCCGCGGCGGACCGGTCCGCGGTGGCCATCCCGATCAGAATCATGAAGATCGGGATGAGGGGCAGTGCGATGGCGACGATGACGGCGGATCGCCAGTCGTAGAGCGCGATGACCACCGCCGTGGCCGGGGTGAGGATCGCGGCCAGTGACAGCGACGGCAGGTAGGTGGTGAAGTAGACCCGAAGTCCGTCGAGCCCGCGCGTGACGACGACGGCAGCGGTCTCGCGTTGCGCGGCGAGCTCGCGGGGCGGCAGCGATGTTGCGGTGGTCAGCACCTGTTCGGTGAGGTCCGCGATGACCGCGCTGGCTCCGCGCTGGGCAAGGGTGCCCTGCTTCCAGTGCACCAGGGTGCGGACCGTCCAGAGCGCGCCCAGAATCACCAGGGGTATGCCGAGTGCAGCGACGCTGCGCGAAGCCGGGTCGGTCACGACGCGGGCGACGACGGACGCCAACACCACCGCCGCGGCGATGGTGCACGCCGCGATCAGGACGCCGCATACCGTGGTGGCGACCAGGAATCGGCGCATCGCCGTCGAGGCCCGCCACAGTCGCGGGTCGATCGGGGCGCGCGTGCTGTCTGTCAGGGCACTCGCCTCGACAAACCGATCGACGTGGGAATGGCGTCTGCGCTGACGCGCTTGCGGAACACCCAGTACGACCACGCCTGGTAGCAGAGCACCAGCGGAAGCAGCGCAAGCGACGCCCACGTCATGATCTTGAGGGTGTACGGCGTGGAGGACCCGTTGTAGATCGTCACGCTCCAGTCGGGATTCAACGTCGAGGGCAACAGATTCGGGTACATCGAACCGAAGATCAGCACGGCGACGGCGGCGATGACGACGATCATCGACACGAACGCGATGCCCTCACGGGTCTTGCGCCATATCAGCCCCACCGAAACCAGCAGCGCCACGACCGCCACGGTCAGTGCCAGCCAAGTCCATGTCTGGCCGTAGGCGAGCTGGGTCCACAGGCCGAACCCTCCTGCGAGGACGATGACCGGGACCGAGAGCAGCCGGCCGACGCGGAAGGAATCCTCATGCAGAGCACCGGAGGTCTTGAGCGCCAGGTAGACCGAACCATAGAACAGGAACAGTGAGGCCGTCGCCAGCCCGCCGAGCAGGGTGTAGGGGCTCAGCACGTCGCCGATACCCGGATGGGCGATGCCGTCGGCGTCGATCGGCAAGCCCCGCAACAGGATTGCGAAGGCCACACCCCATAGGATCGCGGGAAGCCACGAGCCCAGCGCAATGCCGATGTCGGCCCAGCGGCGCCACTGCCGATCGTTGATCTTGCCGCGCCACTCGATGCCGACGATGCGCAGGATCATCCCGAAAAGAATTGCCAGCAGAGGCAGATACAGCGCCGAGAACAGCGTGGCGTACCAGTTCGGAAAGGCCGCGAACATGGCGGCGCCGGCGGTGATCAGCCACACCTCGTTGGCGTCCCACACGGGGCCGATGGTGTTGAGCACGGCACGGCGCCGGTTGTCGGGGTCGCCCGGGCCGCGCGACCCCATCGGCGCCATCAGCATGCCGACGCCGAAGTCGAACCCTTCCAACACCAGAAAGCCGAGGAACAGCACGGCGATCAGGAGAAACCAGATTTCCTGGAGTGCCATGACGATCTCCTAGTACGCGAATGAAAGGGGGGCGACGTCGTCCTTGTCGGGCGGTGTCGGCGGCGCCGGTTCGGAGTCGTGCTCCAGCGGGCCTTCGACTACATAGCGCCGCATCAGGTAGAACCACACGACCGCAAGAGCGCCGTACAGCAGGGTGAACACCGCCAGCGAGAACATCACTGTGCCCGCCGCGTGGTTGGAGACGCCCTCCTGCACCGTCATTCGCACCATCGGGTCACCTGTCGGGTTGGGCACGACCACCCAGGGCTGGCGCCCCATCTCGGTGAAGACCCAGCCCGCGGAGTTCGCGAGAAATGGCGTCGGGATGGTGAGGATGCCCGCCAGCCCGTACCACCGGTGGTCGGGGATGCGGCCTCGTCGGGTCAGCCACAGTGTGACGAGTGCGAAAGCCACCGGGACCAGCAGCAGTCCGATCATTGCGCGGAACGCCCAGTAGGTGACGAACAGGTTGGGCCGGTAGTCGCCGGGGCCGAATTTCTGCTCGTACTCCCGCTGGAGGTCCTGTACGCCCTGCAAGGTGACGCCGCTGAACTTGCTCTCTGCGAGGAACGGCAGCACGTAGGGCACTTCGATGAGGTGGGTGACGCTGTCGCAGTTGTTGTGCGTGCCGACAGTGAGGATCGAAAAGTCCGGGTCGGTTTCGGTGTGACACAACGATTCTGCCGAGGCCATCTTCATCGGCTGCTGGACGAACATCAGCTTGCCCTGGATGTCGCCGGTGAAGAACAGGCCGCCCGCGGCGACGAGTGCGACGAGGCTGCCCAGGATTGCGGCGGGCCTGTACATCGAGGTCGCGTCGGGTGGTGCGGCGTCGCCGCGGTTGCGGCGACGCTCGCGCACCATCAGCCAGGCCGAGATGCCGGCCACGAATGCTCCCGCGGTGAGCAGCGATCCGGCGATCGCGTGGAGTAAGGCCCACACCGCAGTGTTGTTCGTCAGCAGGGCGCCGAAGTCGACGAGTTCGGCGCGGCCCGTCTCCGGGTTGTACCTGGCCCCGACCGGGTGCTGCATGAACGAGTTGGCGGCGATGATGAAGTAGGCCGAAGCGTTCACGCCGAACGCGACGATCCAGATGCACGCCAGGTGCACCGCCCTGGGCAACCGGCTCCAGCCGAAGATCCACAAGCCGATGAATGTGGATTCGAAGAAGAACGCGATCAGTCCCTCGAACGCGAGGGGGGCACCGAAGATGTCGCCGACGAACTTGGAGTATTCGCTCCAGTTCATCCCGAACTGGAATTCCTGAACGATGCCGGTGGCCACGCCGATGGCGAAGTTGATCAGGAACAGCTTCCCGAAGAACTTTGTCAGCCTGTACCAGGCGGTGTTGCCGGTGACGTGCCAGATCGTCTGCATCACGGCGATCAGCGGCGCCAGTCCGATGGTCAGCGGGACGAAGATGAAGTGGTAGACGGTGGTGATCCCGAACTGCCACCGAGAGACGTCCAGTGCGTCCATGCGTCACTCCCAGGCGTTGACGAAGCGATCTCCTTCGCTTCTACGACAGAGTGTAGTAGCTTTGGGCGCGCATCGTCAGGGGCTAAAGACCCTCATTCGGGCGCCGGTGCGGTGGCCTCTTCCTTGGTCGGTGTCTGGGTGTTGATCAGGTCCCTGCTCGCAGAACGGATGCCGAACGCGGAGATGACCTCGAAGACGCCGAGGACGACCAGCCAGATTCCTACGACCATCGTCAGCGTCTCGATCGAGTCGAAGGGTGAGGCCAGCATGATGACGCCGGCGATCAGGCTGATCACGCCGATGAAGATCTCCCAGGCGCGCCCGGGCAGGTTCGGATCGCTGATCGCCGAGACTGCGGTTGCAACACCTCGGAAGATGAAGCCGATTCCGATCCAAATGGCCAAGAGGAGAATGGCATTTCCGAAATTGCGGAAGCACATCACTGCCAGGATCAGTGCTGCGGCGCCGCTGAGGAACAACAGCACCCGCCCGCCCGCCGATACGTGGAGGGCGAAAGCGAAGATCACCTGCGAGATCCCGGTGATCAACAGGTATGCGGCGAAGAAGATGGCGGCGACGAAGATGCTGATGGCGGGCCAGAACCACACCATCGCACCGAGAATGATCGCGAGTATCCCGGACAGCAGTGCTGACTTCCAGAGATGCTGCAACATGGTTGGGGGAGCAGCGGTTTCCATGCGCGAAGTCTGACATACCCGCGACACGCCCCGGCCGATTTCGCAGTACGGCTGTGATGTCTCAATCGTGTCGTTAATGTCTCGTTACCGGCGCTGCGCGCCGGATCATCGGTCGTTAACGTTCCTGGCTGGGATACCTGGTTCGGGGAACTCAGCCGGAAGCGCGGACGGCCCGAGAAGAAAGTAGAGGCAAAGCAGTGTTGGGTGGAATCCAAGACCGTCGGACGAAGGTCTGGCGCATGGTTGCGGTGTTCGCCGCCACAGGCGCCATGGCGCTCTCCGGCTGTTCGAGCAGTTCGGAGGCGCCGAGCGAAGAGGGATCCCCGACCGCGGCAGCGCCCGCGGAGAAGGTCGACGAGATTGCTAATACCGTCCCGGAGGCGATCAAGTCGACCGGCACACTCATCGTCGGCGTCAACGTGCCGTATGCGCCGAACGAGTTCAAGGATTCATCGGGCAAGCTCGTCGGTTTCGACGTGGACCTGATGAATGCTGTCGCCGGAACTCTCGGTCTGACCGCCGAATACCGCGAGTCCGATTTCGCGAAGATCATCCCGTCGATTCAGGGCGGCACGTTCAACGTGGGCATGTCATCGTTCACCGACACCAAGGAGCGCGAGGAGCAGGTCGACTTCGTGACCTATTTCTCGGCTGGCACCCTCTGGGCTCAACCCGCAGGCGGCGACATCAATCCCGAGGATGCCTGCGGCAAGAAGGTCGCCGTCCAGGCAACGACCTACCAGGAGACGGACGAGCTTCCCGCGCGCAGCAAGAAGTGCACCGACGAGGGCAAGCCTGCCATCGAGATCGTCCCCTTCGACAGTCAGGACGCAGCCACCAACGCGGTGGTCCTCGGCCAGGCCGACGCGATGTCGGCGGATTCGCCGGTCACGCTGTACGCGATCAAGCAGACCAACGGCAAGCTTGCCCAGGCCGGCGAGACGTTCGACGCCGCACCCTACGGCTGGCCGGTGGAGAAGGGTTCCCCGCTGGCGCAGTCGCTGTTGCAGGCGCTGGAGCATTTGATCGAGACGGGCAAGTACGAGGAGATCGCGGCCAACTGGGGTCTCGAGGAGGGCATGATCGACAAGCCGGTGATCAACGGCGCGATCTCGTAGGCGACGTCGACCCTCATGAGTGATGCCGGTGCGTCGCCACAGTCCATCGACGCCGTCCCGTTGCGCCATCCCTGGCGGTGGGTGGCGGCGGCCGTCATCATCGTCCTGGTCGGTCTGTTCCTGTACGGCGCGGCCACCAATGACGCCTACGGATGGTCGACCTTCGCCGAGTACATGTTCAACGAACGCATCCTGCTGGGTGTCTTCAACACCTTGCAGCTGACCGTCTACTCGATGGTCATCGGCATCGTGCTGGGCGTCATCCTCACGGTGATGCGGTTATCCGACAACCCGGTGCTGTCTTCGGTGGCGTGGGTGTTTCTGTGGATCTTCCGCGGGACCCCGGTCTACGTGCAGCTGGTGTTCTGGGGTTTGCTGCCCACGATCTACCAGAACATTCAGCTCGGAGTGCCGTTCGGGCCGTCGTTCTTCCAGTTCGACCTGCAGGCTCTGTCGTTCCCGTTCGCGCTCGCGGTCATCGGGCTCGCGCTCAACGAGGCGGCCTACATGTCTGAGATCGTCCGGGCGGGCATCATGTCGGTGCCGGAGGGACAATTAGAAGCGTCCACCGCCCTGGGCATGTCGTGGGGGCTGGCGATGCGCCGTACGGTGTTGCCGCAGGCGATGCGAGTGATCATTCCTCCGACGGGCAATGAGCTGATCAGCCTGTTGAAGACGACGTCGCTGGTGACGGCGGTGCCCTACGCCTTGGACGTGTACGGCATCGCCAGCCGCGAGATCGCGGCACGCATCTTCGAACCTGTGCCGCTGTTGTTGGTCGCCGCGACCTGGTATCTGATCATCACGAGCATCCTGATGGTCGGGCAGTTCTACCTGGAGCAGTACTTCTCGCGGGGCGCATCGCGGAAGCTGACATCGAAGCAACTCGAAGCGCTGGCACTGGCGCAGCAGCCCGCGGCAGGGTGAGAGGACAGATATGACGGTGACCGAATCTGCCGCCCACCCGATGGTGAAAGCGGAACTGGTCTGCAAGGATTTCGGCGCGTTGAAGGTGCTCAAAGGCATCACGCTCGAGGTGCAGAAGGGGCAGGTGCTGGTGCTGGTCGGGCCCTCGGGTTCCGGCAAGTCGACGTTCCTGCGCTGCATCAACCACCTGGAGACCGTCAGCGCGGGGCGGCTCTACGTCGACGGCGCGCTCGTGGGCTATAACGAGCGCGCCGGAAAGCTGCACGAGATGAAGCCGCGCGAAGTCGCCAAGCAGCGCCGCGACGTCGGCATGGTGTTCCAACACTTCAACCTGTTCCCCCACCGGACGGCGCTCGGCAATGTCATCGAGGCGCCGGTTCAGGTGAAGGGCGTGGACAAGCACGAGGCGGTCGAGCGGGGCAAGGATCTGCTGGCTCAGGTCGGTTTGGAAGACAAGGCGACGGCCTACCCCGCGCAGCTGTCAGGCGGCCAGCAGCAGCGCGTCGCGATTGCCCGTGCGCTGGCGATGGAGCCGAAGCTGATGCTGTTCGACGAGCCGACGTCTGCGCTGGATCCCGAGCTCGTCGGCGAAGTGCTGGCCGTGATGAAAAAGCTTGCCTCCCAGGGCATGACGATGGTCGTGGTCACGCACGAGATGGGTTTCGCCCGCGAAGTCGCCGATGAGCTGGTGTTCATGGACGGCGGCGTGGTTGTCGAGCGGGGCAATCCTCGCGAGATCATGGCGAACCCACAACACGAACGGACGAAAGCGTTTCTCTCCAAGGTGATGTGACACCTGATCCGGTCACGCCGCTGTGGCGGGCCGCTCAGGTGTTCCGGCTGCTCAGCTGTGTCTACGCATTCGGGTTCCATCTCGCGATCAACCCGGACCTGGAGTCCCCGCTGGCCGGCTGGCTGCTGTTCGGGGTGTTGATCGCGTGGAGCGCGGCGTGCGCGGTGGCCTACCTGCGGGGTTTCGGGCGCAGGCCCGCCTGGGTGCTTGCCGAGATAGGTGTCGTCGTGACCCTGATGCTGTCGACGGAGTTCGTCGCATCCGATCAGTGGGCGCTGGACAACCAGTCCTGGCCCACGACGCTGTGGGCGACCAACGCCACCATCTCCGCGGCAATCCTGTCCGGTCCCATCGCGGGAATGCTAGCGGGGTTGGTCATCGTTGGGGCCAGCGCGGTTCTGAAGGGCTACGTCAGTATCGACCTCGGTCGCAACGCCACGGTGGTGATCGAGCTGGCCGTGGGTCTCGCCGTCGGGATGGCCGCACAGACCGCGCGCCGCGCTCATGCCGAGCTTGAGCGCGCGGCTCGGCTGTCGGCGTCGCTGGAGGAGCGTGAGCGGCTCTCCCGTCAGGTGCACGACGGGGCGATCCAGGTGCTGGCGCTGGTGGCCCGCCGCGGACGCGAGATCGGGGGCGAGACCGCGCAGTTGGCCGAGCTGGCGGGCGAGCAGGAGCGAGCCCTGCGTCGTCTCGTCAGCGCCACCGATGCGACCCCGAGCGACGGTGCGGCCTCGGACATCGGTGCGATGTTGCGGCGCCGCGCGTCCGACCGGGTGTCGGTGAGCGTTCCTGCTGAGCCGGTGCTGCTGGACGCCGCGGTTGCCGAGGAGTTTTTGGCTGCGGTGACCAACGCTCTTGACAACGCGGAGGCGCACGCCGGGCCGGACGCACGCGCCTATGTTCTGCTCGAGGATCTCGGCGACGCCGTGACGGTGAGCGTGCGTGACGACGGTGTCGGCATTCCCGAAGGACGGCTGGACGCCGCAGTGCGCGAGGGTCGCGTGGGTGTGGCGAAATCGATTGTGGGACGGATGAATTGGCTGGGTGGTCGGGCCGAGCTGAGCACCGGGCCGGGAATGGGGACGGAATGGGAGCTGACCGTACCTCGGTGATGGTCGTCGACGACCATCCGATTTGGCGTGACGCGGTGGCGCGCGACCTCGCTGACGACGGGTTCGATGTGGTCGCCACCGCCGACGGCGTCGCTTCGGCCAAGCGGCGAGCGGCGGTCGTCAAACCCGACGTGGTGCTGATGGACATGCGGTTGGGCGACGGCGACGGCGCGCAGGCGACCACCGAGGTGCTCGCAGTTTCCCCGTCCTCTCGCATCCTGGTGCTGTCGGCGTCCGACGAGCGCGACGACGTGCTGGAAGCGGTCAAGGCCGGCGCAACCGGATACCTGGTCAAGAGCGCGTCTAAGCAAGAGCTCGGCGACGCGGTGCGGGCGACCGCACAGGGCCGTGCCGTGTTCACCCCGGGGCTCGCGGGGCTCGTGCTCGGGGAGTTCCGCCGCATCGAGCGCGACGCTGCGGCCGGTTCGGAGGGCCCGACCCTGACCGAGCGGGAGACCGAGATCCTCCGCTACGTCGCAAAAGGTCTCACCGCCAAACAGATCGCGTCGCGGCTGTCGCTGAGCCATCGCACCGTGGAGAACCATGTGCAGGCCACGTTCCGCAAACTGCAGATCGGCAATCGGGTGGAGCTGGCCCGCTACGCGATCGAACACGGCCTGGACGAGTAGTAGTACTCATCCGCCGTGCGCAGATTTGCTGCGACGATGCTCGTATGACCGAACCGCACACTGCCGTCATCACCCGGCTCTCCGCGGACTTCGCCGCGATCTCGCAGCAGCTCGCGCGGGTGTCCGCGGATCTGGTCGAGCTCGACCGGATCCTCACGGACCGGGCGCCGGACGCACCTGTTAGACAACCCCAGCCTGTTACACAACCCCAGCCTGCGCAGATGCCCCAGCCTGCGCAGATGCCGGTGGTGCCGTACTGGCCGCCGCAGTACGCACCGCAACCTGCGCCGTTCCGGCCCTATCCGACGCCGCCCGCACCGAAGCCGCGCAAGGAGCGGTCAGAGGGCTGGATCGGCAAGCTGCTGGCCGTCGCCGGTGTAGCGGTCACACTCATCGGTGTCGTCCTGCTGCTGGTGCTGGCCGCCCAAGCGGGAATCCTGCGGCCGGAGTTCCGGGTCGCCGCGGGTGCGGTACTCGCCGGGGCGCTGGTGGCCGCGGGATGGTGGCTCAACAATCGACCGGGCGGACGGGTTGGCGCGATCGCTCTGGTCGCCACAGGCATCGCCGCGGCCTATATGGATGTCATCGCCGTCACCACCATCTACGAATGGGTGTCCGCCCCGGTCGGTCTGATCGTCGCCGCCGTGATCGCCGGTGCGGGCCTGACGCTGGCGCGGCGATGGGACTCCCAGAATCTGGGCCTGTTGGTGCTGGTGCCGCTGATCGGATTGGCTCCCGTGGTCGCCGACGGAATAACGCTGCTGCTCATCGGCTTCATGCTGGCGCTGGCGGCGGTGTCGATCCCCGTGCAACTCGGTAAGGACTGGATCTGGCTGCACGCCGCGCGCATCTGCGCCGCGGTCCTGCCTCTGATGGCGGCTCTCGTGGTGCGGTACTTCGACGCCCGCGATGACCTGTTGCTGGGCGGAGGGTGCGCGATCGCGGCCGTCATTGCTCTGGTTGCTGCGCTGATCCTGTTGCCTGGCACCAAGAATCGCACTGCCATGGCGCTGCTGACCGCCTTCGGTATGGTGCCGGTGCTGTCGGTGAACCTGGCGGTCGACCGTGTCGTCGCGTCGTTGACGGCCGCGACGGTGGCGGCGGCGCTGCTCGCGATCGTGCTCGTCGGTGACAGGCTGCCGGGCGTGCCCGGCGCGGTGCGGCACGTCTTTGCGGCGACGTCGGCGGTGGCTGCGCTGATTGCCGTGACAGCCGCGTTCGACGGCCGGATCGCAGGGCCGGTGTTGTTGGCCATGGCGGTGGTGGTCGCAGTGGCCGGTCGCCACGACATCGTTGCGCGCTGGGCTGCGATCGGGTTCGGACTCGTCGGTGCCGCGGCGCACCTGACCTACTCGCCGCCGGGGGTGTTGCTCGAAGCGACCCCCACCGGTACTGCGGCTGCCGTCTCGACGCTGGTGTCGAGCGTGCTGCTCGCCGCTGCGGCGGTGGCGATCGTGTGGGCCTGGGACCGGACCGAGAGTGCGCTGTGGGTGGGATCCGCCGTGGTGATCGTCTACGCCGTCACATCGTTCACAGTCACTGCCGGAGTGTTGATCAGCGCGGACGACGGTGGCTTCTTCGCCGGGCACATGGCCGCGACCATCATCTGGATTGCGATGGCGGCGGCGCTGTTCGCGTATGCCGCGCGGCGGCCACGTGACGATCGCTCCGTGCCCATCGGCGGTGGGCTGGGTCTGGTGGCGGCGGCGATGGCCAAGTTGTTCTTGTTCGACCTCGGCACACTCGACGGCATCTTCCGGGTCGCAGTGTTCATCGTCGTCGGATTGATCCTGCTCGGCATGGGTGCCGGTTATGCCCGACTGCTCGAAAAGCAGGACAAGCAGGACATGCAGGCTGTGACTGGCCCCACCGCGTAGATCAGCGTAATCTGGACTCAATCCAGTTTAGGAGGCGTTGATATGAGCATGACAACCACAACGAATGCACGTCGCACCGAAGCCGAGGTCGCGGGATTCCAGGCCTCGCCGAAACTCAACGGTGCCCTCCAGCGGGTGCTGGTCGATCTGATCGAGCTCCACATTCAGGGCAAACAGGCCCATTGGAACGTCGTCGGGACCAACTTTCGCGACCTGCACCTGCAACTCGACGAGGTCGTGGACTTCGCCCGGGAGGCCAGCGACACGATCGCCGAACGGATGCGGGCACTCGACGCGGTCCCGGATGGCCGCTCGGATACCGTCGCCGCCACCACGTCGCTGCCGCAGTTCCCGGCCTACGAGCACAGCACCAGCGACGTCGTCGACCTGATCACCGTTCGCATTTACGGCACGGTGGACACGTTGCGGAAGGTCCACGACCTGGTCGACGCCGAGGATCCGAGCACCGCGGACATCCTGCACCAGCTGATCGACGGGCTGGAGAAGCTGGCGTGGCTGCTCAAGTCGGAGAACCGGAAGGTGTAATCGCACCGGCCCGGTGCCCCACGAGATACCAGGTGTGCATCGGGCCCTTGCCCTTCACCTCGACGAAGCCGCGCTCCTCGAACTCGAAGGCGTGTCGAAGGCGCTGATACACGTTGTCGGGCACCTGGATTCGGCCTTCGACGTCCGTCGTCTCCATTCTTGCCGCGACATTGACGGCGTCCCCCCAGACGTCGTAGAAGAACTTCTTCGCACCGACGACGCCGGCGACCACGGGGCCGGTGGCCATGCCGATGCGCAGCGGAACATCGCGCCCCTGAGGATCTTTGAGGCCCGCAACCGCGTCGGCCACGTCGAGCGCCAGACGCGCCAGCGCCTCGATGTGGTCGGCGCGGGGGATCGGCACGCCGCTGACGACCATGTAGGAGTCGCCGCTTGTCTTCACCTTCTCCAGCCCGTGCCGGTCCACGAGCGCGTCGAGGTCGGTGTAGAGCCGATCCAGAAACCGGACCAGTTCGGCGGGCGCGGTGTCGCTGGCACGCTTGGTGTAGCCCGCGATGTCGGCGAACAGAATTGACGCGTCGTCGTACTTGTCGGCGATGACGGTGCGGGTCGGTTCCTTGAGCCGATCCGCGATGGTGGCCGGAAGGATGTTGGCCAGCAAGCGTTCTGACCGTTCGTACTCCGCCTCCATGGCGGCCTCGGCGCGGTCGATCTCGCGCAGCGTGTACCAGATCGTCAACACCAGCATCACCGCCGACGAGATCACGGCGCTGATGAAGCCGGCGGTCAGCGTCCACGGCGGCCCAAGGCCTCGATCATCGGGAACGGTCACCTCGAGGACGATGGTGATCACCACACCGATCGCCGCGATGACCGCGGCCAGGGCGATGCGCTCGATACCGAGCACCAGGACCGCCAGCGATGACGCGACGATGAAGTAGAACTGCAGGCCGGATCCGGTGCCGATGGTGTAGCAGATGAACGTCACCGACACGTAGGCGAACGTCACGAAGGTCAGCGGAGCGACGAGTTCACCGAGCGGGCACAGCCGGGGGATGGACAGAAACACCAGGCCGCACATGATGTTGACGGCGCCGAGCCACCACAGCTCTCCTCCGAGTGTCAGTTGAAACGCGCCGAACGCCGCGGAGACGGCGGCTGCGATCCAGCTGGCGATCATCAGGACGCGCAGTCGGCGGCCGACACGGTCGTCGCGATGGCGGTCTGGTGACCATGTCTGACCGCCCGCGGTCACCTCGGGCACGCAGGCGGGTCGAACGTTGAGCACGCCCGAGCCTATCGCCGAAAGGCCGACTAACCTGGTCGAATGACACGTATCGCGTGCTGCCAGCTCGATCCGGTGCTCAGCGATATCGATGCCAACAGTGAGCTCATCGGCTCTGCTGTCGTCGATGCGGTAGGTGCAGGCGCCGACATTGTGGTGTTGCCGGAGTTGGCGACGTCGGGCTACGTTTTCGCCGACAGCGACGAGGCTCGCGCGGTGTCCTTGTCGCCGACTGATCCTCGGTTCGGGAAATGGTCTGGCGCGGTGGGCGATTCGTTGGCAGTGTTCGGTTTCTGCGAACTCGGTGATGACGGAAACCTTTACAACAGCGCGGCGGTCATCGATTCCGGCGGGGTGGTCGAGGTATACCGCAAGACGCATCTGTGGGACCGGGAGCGATTGATCTTCACTCCGGGATCGCGGCGTCCGCCCGTGCTGAACACCCGGCACGGTGTGATCGCCGTGATGGTCTGCTACGACCTCGAGTTCGGCGAGTTGACCCGGCAGGTCACCGTAGCTGGTGCTGAGTTGATCGTGGCGCCGGTCAATTGGCCGCTGTTCCCGCGTCCGGAGGGGGAACGACCAGGCGAGGTCGTCACCGCGATGTCGACGGCGAGGCTGAACCGGGTGGCGGTCGCGGCGTGTGACCGCGCAGGCGTCGAGCGTGGGCAGGAGTGGACGGGCGGGACGGCGATCGTGGATCAGAACGGGTGGGTCGTCGCGTCAGTGGGTTCTGGAGTCGGGATGGCCGTGGCCGACGTCGACCTTGCGCTCAGTCGCGACAAGAAGCTGACCGAGCACGTCGATCTGCTTGCCGACCGTCGCCTCGATCTGTACTGAGGCATTCAGGGCTGGCATTTCAGGATGCTGGCCTCAAGCTGCTTCTGTTCCTTCATGTGCTCGATTTCCAGGTACAGCCACGACCCGAGAATGGCTCCGGAAACAACGACGACGAGTGCGGCCAGGTAGACCAAGACCTTGAGCTGATACGTCACACGCGATACCTCCTCCCTGGTGGGAGACGGTAGCTCCGGCTAGGCGCCATTAGCTGAGGGGAAACCGAGGTTTCCGCTTAAAAGCGATGAGATGTGGTGCCCTCGGTGAGATTCGAACTCACACTGGACGGGTTTTGAATCCGTTTCCTCTGCCAGTTGGGATACGAGGGCGTTCGCGGCGACCGTAGGTGGCGCGGCCTATCACCATAGAGGATGGCCCCGCGCTCGCCCATATCGCCTGCTGCCTTCACAATGTCTTCCATGCCTTCCGGGTCTTCCGCTTCCGCGTCGCCGTCAGACGCCGCTACCACGCCGCATCGCGTCCTCATTGCCGAAGATGAGGCCCTCATCCGGCTCGATCTGGCCGAGATGCTGCGCGAGGAGGGCTACGAGATCGTCGGCGAGGCCGGGGACGGCCAGGAGGCGGTCGATCTGGCCGAGTCGCTGCGTCCGGATCTGGTGATCATGGACGTCAAGATGCCGCGCCGCGACGGTATCGACGCCGCGTCGGAGATCGCGAGCAAGCGGATCGCCCCGATCGTCATCCTCACGGCGTTCAGTCAGCGCGAACTCGTCGAGAAGGCCCGCGACGCCGGCGCGATGGCCTACCTGGTCAAACCGTTCAGCATCACCGACCTCATACCCGCGATAGAGGTCGCCGTCAGCCGCTTCAGTGAGATCGCCGAGCTGGAGAAAGAGATCGCGTCGCTGTCCGACCGTCTGGAGACCCGCAAGCTTGTCGAGCGGGCCAAGGGTTTGCTGCAGTCGAAGCAGAACATGTCGGAACCCGAGGCGTTCAAATGGATCCAGCGCGCCGCGATGGACCGCCGCACCACGATGAAACGGGTGGCCGAGGTCGTCCTCGAGACCCTGGACCCGCCGGCCGGCGCACCCGACACCGCGCCGAAATGACGGCGCTTTCGAGCACCGCCCGTTAAGTCTGCGTTTCCGCAGCCGACTTTTGACCGGCTCAGCTCGTTTAACTACGCGACGCGTCTTCCAACACCACGCGATCAGCCTGTGGGTTGGCTATGGTCGTCGGCGAAGCATCGGCGATGTGATCGCAATCGGACCCCGGACGGCCACCCGACGATGCCGAGCAAAACACTGAACCGGAGGTGGGACGTGCGCAGTCGTGTGGCTCGCAAGGCATTTGCTCTCGGTGGTGCTGGTCTGGTTGCGCTGGCTGTTGCCGGCTGTAATCAGGGCGCGCCCGAAGAGGAAGCAGCGCAGAGCAATCTCAGGATCGTCGAGAAGGTACAGATCGACGAGAACGGCGCCGAAGTCGCCGCGAGCACGGGCGCCGCACCCGCGGACCCGGCCGGCGACGGCAACGCCACCTGCCCGCCGGTGTCCATCGCCATGGCCGGCGCCCTCAACGGGCCGGACGCGGCGCTCGGCATCAACATCAAGAACGGCGTCCAGCTGGCGATCGACAAGCACAACGAAAACAACCCGGGCTGCCAGGTGCAGCTCAAGCCGTTCGACACCGAAGGCGACCCGCAGAAGGCCACCGCGATCGCCCCGCAGATCGTCGACGACCAGTACACGATCGGCCTCGTCGGCCCCGCGTTCTCGGGTGAGACCAAGGCCACGGGCGGCGTCTTCGACCAGGCCGGTCTTGTCTCGACCACCGCGTCGGCGACCAACGTCACGCTGTCGGAGAACGGCTGGAAGACGTTCTTCCGGGGTCTTGCCAACGACGGCGTCCAGGGCCCCTCGGTCGCCAACTACCTCAAGAACACGCTCGGCCACCAGAAGGTCTGCGTCGTCGACGACAGCACCGATTACGGCCTGGGTCTGGGGCAGGCCGTGCGCGACACCCTCGGCCCCGTGGCCGACTCGGCGTGCAACATCTCGGTGAAAAAGGGCGATAAGGACTTCTCTGCGGCGGTCACTCAGATCAAGGCTGCGGCTCCGGATTCGGTGTTCTTCAGCGGCTACTACGCTGAGGCGGCTCCGCTGGTGCAGCAGCTGCGCGACGGTGGCTACGAGGGCACTTTCGCCAGCGCCGACGGCACAAAGGACCCCGAATTCGTGAAGCAGGCCGGTGAATCCTCCAAGGGCGCTGTGCTGGCATGCCCGTGCGGTCCGGCCACCGGCTCGTTCGCCGAGGAGTACAAGCAGAAGTTCGGCCAGGACGCCGGTACCTACAGCGCCGAGGGCTACGACTTGGGCACCATCTTGTTGAAGGGCATCGACGCAGGCAAGATCACTCGGCCCGATCTGCTGGAGTTTGTGCGTACGTACCAGGGACAGGGTGTGGCCCGCGAATATCAGTGGACTCCGACTGGTGAGCTGACCACCACGTTGATCTGGATCTACGACGTTCAGTGACAGCTGATGCGAAACGCGTCCGAGAGTGATTGGCTCGGACGCGTTTCGTTTCGGGACCCCACCCCCTGAGGAGCCCTCCACCGGATGAATCTGGCCGCCAACATCAACTTCAACGTCGGGGCGCTGGTCGACAGCTTCTGGCAGTTGACGATCGACGGCCTGTCGTGGGGAGCGATCTACGCTCTGGTCGCTGTCGGGTACACCCTCGTGTTCGGCGTGCTCCGACTGATCAACTTCGCGCACTCCGAGATCTTCATGCTCGGCATGTTCGGCGCATATTTCGCACTCGACATGATTCTGGGCTTCACTCCCAGCGGCAACGCCTACAGCAAGGGCGTCGCGTTGACGATCCTGTACCTCGGCGTCGCCATGCTCTTCGCGATGCTGGTGTCAGGCAGTGCGGCGGTCGGGCTGGAGTTCATCGCCTACCGGCCGCTGCGCAAGCGCAACGCGCGCTCGCTGACGTTCCTGATCACCGCGATCGGTATGTCGTTCGTGCTGCAGCAGTTCGTGCTGTTCATCCTGCCGAAGATCATTCCCGGCTACGGCGGACCGAACGCCCAGCAACCGATGGTGCTGGTACAGCCTCGGACCCAGTTCGAATTCTTCGGGGTGGCGATCTCCAACATCACCATTGTCATCATTGGCGCGGCGCTGGTGCTGGCGGCGCTGACCGACTTCGCCATCAACCGCACCAAGTTCGGCCGCGGAATCCGAGCCGTCGCCCAGGATCCCACGACAGCGACGTTGATGGGTGTCTCGCGGGAGCGCATCATCATGACCACGTTCCTGATCGGCGGGTTGCTGGCCGGCGCCGCGGCGCTGCTGTACACGCTCAAGGTGCCGCAGGGAATCATCTACTCGGGTGGATTCCTGTTGGGAATCAAGGCATTCTCGGCAGCGGTGCTCGGCGGAATCGGGAACCTGCGCGGCGCGCTTCTGGGCGGGCTGCTGCTCGGGGTGATGGAGAACTACGGCCAGGCGGTCTTCGGTACCCAGTGGCGCGACGTGGTTGCGTTCGTCCTGCTGGTGTTGGTGCTGCTGGTCCGGCCGACTGGCATCCTCGGCGAGAGCCTCGGGAAGGCACGCGCATGACCGCCACCTGGACGAAACTGATGGCCTGGTGGGACGGCCTGAGCAGACCCCAGAAGTGGGTGTTCGGGGTAATCCTGTTCACCGGAGTGGCACTGTCGCCGCTGTTCACGCCCGGCTTCATCGATACCCCCGGCATCAGCTTCGGCGGCACCATGGCGCAGTTCGCCATGATCGCGATCATCGCGATCGGGCTCAATGTCGTTGTCGGACAAGCCGGTCTGCTCGACCTGGGCTATGTCGGGTTCTACGCGGTCGGTGCCTATACGGTCGCGTTGCTCACCAGCCCCGAAAGCCCGTGGAACCAGATGAGCCCCAGCGGCTTCTTCAGCACACCGTGGGCGTGGTTGTCGTGCGTGCCGCTCGCGATGGCGTTCACCGCGCTGACCGGCCTCATTCTGGGATTCCCCACGCTGCGGTTGCGAGGTGACTATCTGGCCATCGTCACCTTGGGCTTCGGCGAGATCATCCGGTTGATGGCCGACAACCTCGCCGACATCACCAACGGCCCGCGCGGCCTCAATGAGGTTGCGTTCCCGCACTTCCGGGAGGATGCCACCCACCCAGAAGGGGTGTTCTCGGTATCGAATTCGAGCGGTGACGCGAACTACGGGACGTGGTGGTTCTGGCTCGGGCTGATTCTGATCGTCGTCATCCTTCTGCTGGTCGGGAACCTGGAGCGCAGCCGCGTCGGGCGTGCGTGGATAGCCGTCCGTGAGGACGAGGACGCTGCAGAAGTCATGGGCGTCAACACGTTCAAGTTCAAGTTGTGGGCCTTCACGATCGGCGCCGCGATCGGGGGCCTGTCGGGCGCGCTGTACGCCGGACAGGTGCAGTACGTCGCCCCGCCGACGTTCAACATCATCAATTCGATGCTGTTCCTGTGCGCGGTCGTCCTCGGCGGTCAGGGAAACAAGCTGGGCGTGATCCTGGGTGCGTTCATCATCGTCTATCTGCCGAATCGCCTTCTCGGGGTACACTTCCTCGGCATTGACATGGGGAATTTGAAGTACCTGTTCTTCGGTCTCGCCCTTGTGGTGCTGATGATCTTCCGGCCGCAGGGACTCTTCCCGGTCCGTCAACAGCTGCTGACCTACGGCAGGGCGGCGCGGGACCTGTTGAGGGTCAAGCCCACAGATACGGAGCCGGTGAAATGACCGCCCCGGACAACGAGACGGTCGCACCCGTGGAGAACTTCGAGAACAACGTCGCCGAGATCGCCGGCGTGCACCGCGAGATCCACGCCGACAAGGGCGAGGTTCTGCTCCAGACCACCGATCTCACCGTGAAGTTCGGCGGACTCACTGCGCTGGATGCCGTCACGTTCAACATTCGCCGCGGCGAGATCCTCGGTCTCATCGGGCCCAACGGCGCCGGAAAGACGACGTGCTTCAACGCCATCACCGGCGTGTACCGGCCCACCTCGGGTTCGGTGACGTTCGACGGTTCACCGATCGGGCGCATCAAGCGTCACCAGATCACCCGTCTCGGGATCGCCCGCACCTTCCAGAACATCCGCTTGTTCGGTGAGATGACGGCACTGGAAAACGTGATGGTCGGTACCGATGCCCGGCACCAGACATCGGTGCCAGGTGCGCTGATCCGTTCACCGCGGCATCGCCGCGAAGAGATGTCGGCGATCGAAAGATCAGCTGCACTACTGCATTTTGTGGGGATTGCCCACCGGGGCGAGGAGAAGGCGAAGAACCTTCCGTACGGAGACCAGCGCAGGCTGGAAATCGCACGCGCGCTGGCCACCGAGCCGAAACTGCTGTGCCTCGACGAACCGGCTGCCGGGTTCAACCCGAGCGAGAAGTCGGCGTTGATCGACCTGATTCGCAAGATCCGCGACGACGGATACACGGTGCTGCTGATCGAGCACGACATGCGGTTGGTGATGGGGGTGACCGACCGGATCGTGGTGCTGGAGTTCGGGCGCAAGATCGCCGACGGTCTGCCGGCCGAAATCCGCGAGGACCCGAAGGTTATCGCCGCCTACCTGGGGGTGCCAGATGATGACGTCAGCTGAGGCTCGACCCGTCCTGCTGGAGGTGCGCGACATCGTCGTGCATTACGGGCGGATCAAGGCATTGCATTCGGTGTCGCTGACGGTGCACGAGGGTGAACTCGTCACACTGCTCGGTTCCAATGGAGCGGGCAAAACCACGATGATGCGTGCCATTTCGGGCCTGCTGCCGTTGACGTCGGGCTCGGTGTGGTTCGACGGCAAGGACATCAGCAAGGTCAAGGCACACAACAGGGTCAGCCAGGGCCTCATCCAGGCGCCCGAAGGGCGCGGCGTCTTTCCGGGCATGACCATCCTTGAGAATCTCGAAATGGGTTGCTACGGGCGGAAATTCCCGAGCAAAGCTGAGCATGACGAGCGGCTGGACTGGGTGCTGGGGACGTTCCCGAGACTTGCGGAACGCAGAAGTCAGGTCGGCGGAACCCTTTCCGGCGGCGAACAGCAGATGCTGGCCATCGGGCGCTCGCTGATGGCGCGGCCCAAGGTGCTGTTGCTCGATGAGCCGTCGATGGGCTTGGCTCCGATGGTGATCTCACAGATCTTCAAGATCATCGCTGAGATCAATGCCGGCGGCACGACGGTTCTGTTGGTCGAGCAGAACGCGCAACAGGCGCTGAGCCGTTCGGACCGTGCCTACATTCTCGAGACGGGCGAAGTCACCCGAACCGGTAACGCCCGAGAGTTGTTGGCAGACGACAGTATTCGTGCGGCCTATCTCGGAGTGGCCTGATACTCACGCAATGTCGGCGTCGGCCCTACGCTGGACCTTCAGGTTGTGCTCGTGGCGGGGATCGCCGATCTTCTCCAGGCTCAGGCCCTTGGTCTCGATGCCGAACAACAGGGTGACGACCGCACCGAGCAGTGAAGCGGCGACGAGGCCGTAGAGCATCGCGGTTGTGCCGATCTCTTCGAGCAGTACCGGGAACAGGAACGCCGTCAACACCGCGCCCACCTTCGCGAACGACGCTGCGAAACCGGCACCCTTGCCGCGGATCTTGGTGGGGAACACTTCGCCGGCGAGCAGATAGGTCATCGAGTTGGGGCCCAGGTTCGTCGCGAAATAGAACAGCATGAAGCCGGCGAAGAGCAGGATCATGTTGTTGCCGCCGTCGCTGCGGATCGACAGTGCGGCAAGAGCGAGACCAACCGCACAGCCGGCGAAACCGACCACCTGGAGCTTGATCCGGCCGACGATGTCGACCAGAAAGATGGCGGCAAAGATGCCCAACACGAACAGCACGTTCATCATCGCCGACCCCTCTGCGGCGAGCATGTCGTTGTGGATCGTGTCGGACAGCGTGTTCGAGTCCGCGTTCGCCCCGATGACTGCGACGATGATGGTAGGCGTGAAGATGCCGATACCGTAGGTGCTCAGGTCCTGGAGGAACCACGGAACCGACGCGAGAATCGTTGCGCGGCGGTGTCGTTTGGTGAACAGCGCCAGGTAGCCGCCGTTCGACTGTCCCTGTGATTCTGCTTCCGGCAGACGCGACAATGTCACCGACTTCGGATAGGCCGGTTTGCGCTGTAGCAGCCGGATGGTCTCGCGCTCGGCATCGTCGGTGCGGCCGCGCGAAACCAGCCAGTGGGGGCTGTCGGTGATGAAGAAGCGGCCGACGATGACCAGGATGGCAGGCACGATGGCCGTGGCATACATCCACCGCCAGTCGGTGACGTCGGTGTTCTCGTAGAGGATCACGAAGCCGACCAGGGCACCGGTCAGGGCACCGACGGCCTGGAACGCGAAGGCGCTCAGGACCAGGCGTCCGCGCTTGGAGGTTGGGATGCTTTCCGAGATCACCATGTGTGCGGTGGGATAGTCGCAGCCGAGCGCCAGGCCCGAGCCGAACAGGAAGACGACCAGCAGGATGAAGTTCGGCGCGAACGTCATCGCGATGAGGAAGATGACGAAAAGAATCATCTCGGCGATGAACATGCGTTTGCGACCGAAGGTGTCGGCGAGGCTGCCGAGGGCCGTCGCGCCGACGAGAATTCCCGCCAGGGACGCGGCGGTGACCATGCCCTTCTCGGTGGCGTTGAGGTCGAATTCGCGGCTGATGAGGGGCAGAGCGATGCCCGTCATGAAGACGATCATGCCCTCGAAGAATTTACCGGCAGAGGCCAGCGACCAGATCCGCCACTGCATCGCCGTCATCGGCGTCGACGAGGTATGCGTGCCGTCCGCCCAGACCGGCCGTTCGTCAATGTATTCCTGAACGGTCCGGGGGACGGGCGGATGGTGCGGAACCGCGGTCACCGAACGATGATGCATCGTTGCAGCAGCGGACACTGTGCCACCGGAGCTTGCGAGGTCCAAAGTTTGCCCAGCGTTCACCTCGGCAGCGCAGGCGATGGTTCGCCGATGCGCGAAGTTCGCTCAGGCGAGTCGACGAGCCTAGCGGGCGATGATGACGGAGGAGCCGTGGCCGAAGAGGCCTTGGTTGGCGGTGATGCCGACGGTGGCGCCTTCGACTTGGCGTCCGGTGGCTTGTCCTTTGAGTTGCCAGGTGAGTTCGCAGACTTGGGCGATGGCTTGGGCGGGGATGGCTTCGCCGAAGGAGGCCAGTCCGCCGGAGGCGTTGACGGGGATGGCGCCGCCGAGGGTGGTGGCGCCGCTGCGTAGGAGTTGTTCGGCGTCGCCTTTGGCGCACAGGCCCAGGTGTTCGTACCAGTCGAGTTCTAGCGCGGTGGACAGGTCGTAGACCTCGGCCAGGGAGAGGTCTTGGGGTTCGATGCCGGCTTCGGTGTAGGCGGCGTCGAGGATTTGGTCTTTGAACACCCGCTCGGGGGCGGGGACCACGGCGGTGGAGTCGGTGGCGATGTCGGGCAGCTCGGGCAGGTGTTGGGGGTATTTGGGGGATTGCAGGCTGATCGCGCGCACCGAGGGCACTCCCTGGGCGGAGCCGAGGTGTTTTTCGGTGAAGGCTTTGGAGGCCACGATGAGGGCGGCCGCACCGTCGGAGGTGGCGCAGATGTCGAGCAGGCGCAGCGGGTCGGACACCACGGGGGAGGCCTGCACGTCGGCGATGGTGGCTTCTTTGCGGTAACGCGCGTTGGGGTTGTTCAGGCCGTGGCGGGCGTTTTTGACTTTCACCTGGGCGAAGTCGTCGACGGTGGCGCCGTAGAGGTCCATGCGGCGGCGCGCCAGCAGGGCGAAGTAGACGGTGTTGGTGGCCCCGATGAGGTGGAAGCGTTGCCAGTCGGGGTCGTTGCGGCGTTCGCCGCCCACGGGGGCGAAGAAGCCTTTGGGGGTGGTGTCGGCGCCGATGACCAGCGCGACGTCGCACAGCCCGGCCAGGATCTGGGCGCGCGCGCTTTGCAGGGCTTGGGAGCCGCTGGCACACGCGGCGTAGCTGGAGGTGACGGGGATGCCGTTCCAGCCCAGCTTTTGGGCGAAGGTGGCTCCGGCGACGAAGCCGGGGTAGCCGTTGCGGATGGTGTCCGCGCCGGCGACCAGTTGGATCTGGCGCCAGTCCAAGCCGGCGTCGGCCAGGGCGGCGCGAGCGGCCACGACGCCGTATTCGGTGAAGTCGCGGCCCCATTTGCCCCAGGGGTGCATGCCGGCGCCGAGGATGTAGACGGGGTCAGGGCTCATGCGATCCTCCAGGCGTGCACGGTGTGCTCGACGCCGTCGTCGTCGGTGTAGAGCGCCATGGTGGTCAGCTCCATCTCCATGCCGACGTTCAGGTCGGCGGCCAGGGTGCCCTCGACGACCTTGCCGAGCACGATCAGGCCTTCCTCGGCCAGTTCGACCGCAGCGACCGCGAATGGCTCGAACGGGTCCGGCGACGGATAGGGCGGGGGTGGGGCATACCGGTTCTCGGTGTAGCTCCACAGCCGTCCGCGCCGCGACAGCTTGACCAGGGTGAGGGTGTCGCTGTCACACCCCGGGTTGGGGCAGTTGTTCTCCCGCGGGGGAAACACATAGGTGAAGCACTGGACACACTTACCGCCAATGAGATTGGTGATACCCGACTCGTCAGTGGCGAACCACCCCTCGACCGCCGGTTGCACAGAAGCTGACACGCCGTCAGCGTACCCAGTCCACGACGAATATTGAAACGTGTTCCAGTTTTGCCGGAATTGGGATCGGTAGCAGGGCTCCAGGAGTGGACTTGGTCTAAGCCACCAGGGCGATGAACGAAGGAGACCACGATGGGTTTGTTCAAGAAGGCGAAGGAAGCGGCACAGCAGGCGCAACAGGCGTTCAATCAGCCGCAGCAACCGGGAGCCGTGCATGTTCACGGCGCCGGCCTCGTCGACCCGGCAGCGTTCGGCGGTCCCTCCACCCGATCTGTCGCAGGCGACGATCCGATTTGGGAGCCCATCAACGGCATTTCACTGCAGGACTACGCCGACCTCGCCCGCGAGGCGCAGGCCCGCGGCATCAACGACGAGGCCGGCATGATCACGTTGGCCCAGGAGCGCGGCTGGAATCCCGCCGACACCAAGGCTGCACTCGACGGCTGGGTGCAGCGGATGAGTCAGTCGATGGCTGTCGGCCAGCAGTTCCGCAAGTTTCTGGGCTACTGATGCCCAACCCGTTCAAGGACTGGGCGCGGATGTACAGCGCCAACAAGCGGTATCTGGAAAGCCAGGGACGCCCGTCGTCCTTCTTCGGTCAGATCGCCGACATCCCCAATCAGATCCACGAGGCTGCTGACGCCGGCGAGATCGGCGTGAAGATGGTGCGGCATTCGCAGTTGACGAACGGCGGCGGTCTGCCGGCCACCGTCGCAGTCGAAGCCGTCTGGTCTGTCGGCTCGTATATGAACATGTCGCCGGTCGTCCGGATCCAGGCGCACGTGTCGCGCCAAGACGGAACACCGCCCTATGGCGCGGTTTTCGACGAAGTCGTCGCTCAGATGCATCTCGCACGGGTTCAGCCCGGCGCAACCCTCGCGGTGTCCGTCGACCCGCAGAACCCGGCGGACATGGCGATCGACTGGATCCGCACGAGTCAACTCTGATTCAGGCTGCCGTGTCGAGCAGGATGCGCAGAAGGTCGTCGGGGTTGTCGCGCATCAGGTTGTGCTGGCCGTCGAGTTCGTGCGTGATCCAGGCAGGATCGTCGCGGACACGGTCGTAGGACGGTTGCAGCGGCGACTCGCCGGGCCAGTCCAGCGCGTAGACGAACACGCGTTTGCGAAAGCGGTTCAGCTCGCCCGTGAGGTGCAACGGTTGCAGCACGGTGGCCAGTGGGTGCGAGGTGGAGCGGGGGTCGAAGAACGGCATCGGCGGGACGCCGAATCCGGTGTCGTCGACCTCGACGTACCACTGGCGCTCCTCGTCGTTGACGAGGTCCCAGCAGGCTTCGCCGTCATGTGGGACCACGGCGTCTACGAAGATAAGGGAGTCGATCCGGTCAGGGATGCGGTCGGCGACGCCGGTGATGACCATGCCGCCGTAGCTGTGCCCTACCAGGATCAACTTGTCGGCTGCGCCCGTGCGGGTGTGGATTTCCGCGAGGACGTCGGTGATGTGCGTGTCGAGGTTGACGCCGCCGAGCATCAGGTGCGACCGCTCGGCGACACCCGTGAGGGTGAGGGCCAGCACGTGGTGGCCCGCTCTTTCCAGGGACTGGGCGAGGTCGTCGAAACACCAAGCGCCGTGGCACATTCCTGGAACGAGTACGTAGGTGGCCATTGCGAAACTCCTTTCACTATCACCTTGCGGACGCTGGATCTATAAGTCCAATAGCAATCGATGTTCGCACCTATAATTTGCACTTATGGAGCTACGCCAGCTCGAATACTTCGTCGCAGTGGTCGAGGAAGGAAGTTTCACCCGAGCCGCCGAGCGAGAGCGCGTCGCCCAGCCTGCAGTAAGTGCGCAAGTGAAGCGCCTCGAACGGCTGGTGGGCCAGCCGCTGCTGAGGCGCACCAGCCGCGATGTGCGGCTCACGCAGGCCGGCGCCGCGCTGCTGCCTCATGCGCGGGCGGCCCTGGCCGCTGTCCGCGCCGCGCAATCTGCAGTCGACGACGTCGCCCAGTTGGTGCGCGGTTCCGTGACGATCGGCACTGTGACCCTGCATCCGGTGGACGTCGCCCAGTTGATGGCCGACTTTCACGCCGACCATCCCGATGTCGAGATCACGCTGGGCACCGACAATTCCGATGCACTGCTTGCGAAGCTTGTCGATGGCCGTCTGGATGTCGCGATCGTCTCGATCGGCGTCGACGAAGAGGTTGATGGACTGGGCTTCGCCGTGATCACCGACGAGGCGCTGGAGGCGGCGGTCGCGCTGCGGCATCCGCTGGCGCGGCGGAAAACGTTGTCGCTGGAGGCGCTCTGCGACCACCCGGTCATCTCGTTGCCGGCAGGCACCGGTCTGCGCGCCCGTCTCGACAGTGCTTGTGCCGCTGCGGGACTGCGCCCTCGGATCACGCTCGAGGCGACGAACCCGCTTGAGCTCGCCAACCTGGCCCGCCATGGGCTCGGAGTGGCGATTCTGCCGCAGTCGATGGCGCGAAACAGCCCCGATCTGCATCCCCTGCGGTTGGCACCCGAACTGCGAGGCAAGTTGGTGTGGGCCTGGCGCAACGACATGACCAGCCCCGCCGCGCGCCTCTTCTGTGACCGGGCGCGACGGACGATCGCCGGGTCACAATGACCCCGCCCGGGGTTGTCCGGCTGTCGGACCGGGTGCCTAGAGTGAAGCGGTGAGCCCAGCCAAGACCGCATCGGCGTCCAACGCCGGTAAGCAAGCCGCCGACGAGAAGCCGACGCTGATGCTGCTGGACGGCAATTCGCTGGCGTTCCGGGCCTTTTACGCGCTACCCGCGGAGAACTTCAAGACCCAGGGCGGGCTGACCACCAACGCGGTCTACGGCTTCACCGCCATGCTGATCAACCTTCTGCGCGACGAGCAGCCCACCCACATAGCTGCCGCCTTCGACGTCTCGCGCCAGACGTTCCGCAAGGAGAAGTACCCGGAGTACAAGGAGGGTCGGTCGGCCACGCCCGACGAGTTCCGCGGCCAGATCGACATCACCAAAGAGGTCCTCGGCGCGCTGGGCATCACCGTGCTCGCCGAGGCCGGCTTCGAAGCCGACGACATCATTGCCACGCTCGCGACCCAAGCCGAGAGCGAGGGGCATCGTGTGTTGATCGTGACTGGGGATCGCGACTCTCTGCAGCTGGTCAGCGACGACGTCACAGTGCTCTACCCCCGCAAGGGTGTCAGCGAGCTGACACGGTTCACACCCGAGGCGGTGCAGGAGAAATACGGGCTGAGTCCGAACCAATACCCGGATTTCGCGGCGCTGCGCGGAGACCCGAGCGACAACCTGCCCGGCATCCCGGGTGTGGGGGAGAAGACCGCCACCAAGTGGATCGCCGAGTACGGGTCGCTGCAGTCTCTGGTCGACAATGTCGACAAGGTCAAGGGCAAGGTCGGTGACGCGCTGCGTGCCCACCTGTCGAGCGTGCTGCTCAATCGGCAGCTGACCGACCTGGTGAAGGACGTCCCGCTGGCGCACACCCCTGACACGCTGCGGATGCAGCCGTGGGATCGCGACCACATCCATAGGCTGTTCGACGACCTCGAGTTCCGGGTCCTGCGCGACCGGTTGTTCGACACGCTCGCGTCGGTGGATCCGGAGGTCGAAGAAGGATTCGACGTTCGGGGTGGTGCTTTGGAGCCGGGGACGCTGACGGGATGGCTGGCCGAGCACAGCAATGGTGAGCGTTTCGGCCTGGCGGTCGTCGGCAATCATCTGGCTTTCGACAGCGATGCCACCGCGCTTGCGATCGTCGCGTCCGACGGCGATGGCCGTTACATCGACACCACCAGCCTGAACCCTGAGGACGAGGCCGCGCTGTCGGCGTGGCTCGCGGATGCGACCGTGCCGAAGGCGCTCCACGAGGCCAAACTCGCCACGCATGATCTGCTGGGGCGGGGCTGGACGCTGGCCGGCGTCACCTCCGACACCGCGATGGCCGCATATCTGGTGCGCCCCGGCCAGCGAAGCTTCGCACTGGACGACCTGTCGCTGCGTTATCTGAAGCGCGAGCTGCGGGCCGACAACCCTGAGCAGCAACAGCTTTCATTGCTTGACGATGGTGAAGGCGTCGATGACCAGGCTGTGCAGACATTGCTCCTGCGCGCCAACGCCGTGAAGGATCTCGCCGACGCGCTCGACGAGGAATTGGCGCGGATCGATTCCTCGGCGCTGCTGGGCAGCATGGAACTTCCGGTCCAGCGGGTGCTGGCCGAGCTCGAGACCGCGGGCATCGCCGTCGACCTGCAGACGCTGTCAGAACTGCAGAGCGAGTTCGCCGGCCAGATTCGCGACGCGGCGGAGGCGGCATACGCCGTCATCGGCAAGCAGATCAACCTCGGTTCGCCCAAGCAGCTGCAGGTTGTGCTGTTCGACGAGCTGGACATGCCCAAGACCAAGCGCACCAAGACCGGGTACACCACCGACGCCGATGCGCTGCAGTCGCTGTTCGACAAGACGGGCCATCCGTTCCTGCAGCACCTGCTGGCCCACCGCGACGCCACCAGGTTGAAGGTCACCGTGGACGGGCTGCTCAACTCCGTGGCCTCCGACGGCAGGATCCACACCACGTTCAACCAGACGATTGCAGCGACCGGCAGGCTCTCCTCCACCGAGCCGAACCTGCAGAACATTCCGATCCGCACCGAGGCCGGGCGACGCATCCGCGACGCTTTCGTCGTCGGCAAGGGTTACGCCGAGCTGATGACCGCGGACTACAGCCAGATCGAGATGCGGATCATGGCGCATCTGTCGGGTGATGAAGGCCTACTGGACGCTTTTAATACCGGCGAGGACCTGCATTCGTTCGTCGCGTCCCGGGCGTTCTCGGTGCCCATCGATGAAGTCACCCCCGAACTGCGACGCCGGGTCAAGGCGATGTCGTACGGCTTGGCCTATGGCCTCAGCGCGTACGGGCTGTCCCAGCAGCTGAAGATCTCCACCGAAGAGGCGAAAGAACAGATGGAGCAGTACTTCGCCCGGTTCGGCGGAGTGCGCGACTATCTGCGCGATGTGGTCGACCAGGCACGCAAGGACGGCTATACGTCGACCGTGTTCGGCCGCCGGCGATATCTTCCCGAACTCGACAGCAGCAACCGCCAGGTGCGGGAGGCCGCTGAGCGGGCGGCGCTCAACGCGCCGATCCAGGGAAGCGCCGCCGACATCATCAAGGTGGCGATGATCAACGTGGACCAGGCCATCAAGGACGCCGGCTTGTCGTCACGCACCTTGCTGCAGGTTCATGACGAACTTCTCTTCGAGGTCGCAGACGGTGAACGGGACGCGCTCGATGCGCTGGTTCGCGAGCACATGGGCGGAGCCTATTCACTCGACGTGCCGCTGGAGGTGTCGGTGGGGTACGGGCGCAGCTGGGATGCCGCCGCGCACTGACTCCGGCTCCTAAGGGCCTCTCCGTCACGCAGGCAACGTGGTGCGTCTCGTCGGATGTGATCTATGTATGCTGACCTACATAATTTCCGGGTACCGAGGAGGCATCGCACGTGGCCGAGCATCCCTTTGACGACGCAATCCACCTCGATCACGCCGCCCCCGATCTTCTGCATGGCAAGACAAGCGCCGACTGGGCCAACATGGTCGGCCCGTTCGGCGGCATGACAGCCGCGCTGCTGTTGCGAGCCGTCGAGAGCCACCCCGACCGCGTTGGCGACCCCGCCGCTCTCACCGTGAACTTCACAGCACCCATCGCCGACGGCGAGTTCGACATCTCCACCAACCTCGTCCGCAGCAACCGCACCAACCAGCACTGGAATGCGCAGCTGTCTCAGGGCGAGACGATCAACACGACTGCCACCGCGGTGTTCGGGCTTCGCCGTGACACCTGGTCGGACAGCGAACTCGCACCTCCCACAGTTCCGGGTCCCGACGCCATCGAGCCCGGCGGTCTGCCGGACACGATCGCGTGGGCGCGCAACTACGACATGCGTTTCATCGACGGCGCGGCCCCTGCCGAAGGCGCCGTCCCGGCCGCGTCGTCGACCACCACCCTCTGGGCGCGGGACCGGCGAGGCCGAACCGTCGACTTCGCAGCACTCACCGCACTCAGTGACATCTTCTTTCCGCGCGTGTTCCTCAGGCGCGGGACGATGTCACCCGCGGGCACCATTTCGCTGACGACCTACTTCCATCTCGACACCACTGAATTGGCAGCTGTGGGAAGCGATTTCTTGCTCTGCCGAGCCCACGCCAACCGGTTTTCCCGTGGTTACTTCGACCAGTCTGCCGAAATTTGGAGCCGCACAGGCGAATTGCTTGTCACCACACACCAGCTCGTGTATTTCAAGGCCTAAGGGAGGTAAGTCAAATCGACCCGAATCACCGCGGTGGCTGGATCGGGGAGCGATAACCGCCCATCTGCTGGAGCGCGGGCGAAGCCGCTCTGGCCGCATATACGGCGTGGGCCTCGTCGTTGAGCAGCGCAGTCACTCGCGGATCGCCGAAACCGCGGTCGATCCGGTCGCGTACGAAGGCCAGCTCGACCACCTGCTGGGCGAATCGCTTCACCGACTCGCCTGCCTGCTTGCCGCCGAACCGGGTCGCCTCGGCGACCGCCTGCTTGCGAGTGGCCAGCGACCCCAGCCAGGTCGCCTCGTTGGGCGTCACGATGGCGGCCGCCACCATTCCCGGAAGTTTCTCCGCGACGATGCGCTGCTCCGTGCGACGGCTCCGCACCGCCAGCACGATGGCCAGCGCAAACACCGGCATCATCCAGAAGACGTAGGTGGCGAAGTATGCGCCGGTGCCCAGGAACGACGAGCCGTTCCACATCGCGTGCAGGATCACCGCCCCGAGGTACCCGAGCAGGATGCACCCGGCCTTGGCAATGGCGCCGCGCTTGTGCAACGCGAACCAGACGCCGAGGGCGAACATCGTCGTGAAAAGCGAATGCGCGAACGGTCCCATGATCAGCCGCAGCGCCGCGGTGAACAGCGACTCGGCCAGCGATTCGCCGTTGGCGATGTAGAGGATGTCCTCCAGCCAGGCGAATCCGGCTCCGACGAGACCCGCGTAGACCAGGCAGTCGGTGAGTGAGTTCATCTCGTTGCGACGCGCACCGGTCATCATCAGCAGCAGGAACAGGCCTTTGGCGGCTTCCTCGGTCAGGGGAGCGCCGATGATCAGGGTGAACGCGCTGACCCCGGTCTCGGCGGCGTCGACAGTGGGGTTGAGCCACGCGTCGAGGAGGATCTGCAGGATCGCCGAGACGATGACCGCCACCGACGTGCCCCAGATGAAGGCGAAGATCAGCAATCGGGGCGGTTCGGGCTCCCACCGGTCAAGCCATAGATAGGCCACGACGACCGCGGCCATGGTGATGCTCGACAGTATGAAGCCAACGGCCGCGCCGACCGGGTTCGCCAAGGTCAGGAAAATGACGATCAGACCCGCCAGCGTCCCGAGCGCGATGAGCACACCCAGCGGAGCTCCGGCCTTCCGGATCCGGCGTGCGAACGGCGTACCGTACTGATGGAACTGATGTGGCCCCCCGGGAGCGCCTGCGTAAGACACGCCCTGCAGGTTATCGGGTCGGGGAGGTGGGTTTGTCCTGCGTGGACTCAGTCGAGTAGCCTTGACGCGTATCTGTGTGCGCCATTCGCGGGTGCAATCAAGAAAACTGCCTCTCCATCCAAAACAATGTCCCTACGATCAAACCTGTCCGGAGCAACCCACCACATGCCAAGTCCCTCCGTCACCTCTCCGCAAGTAGCCCTCAACGACATCGGCTCAGCGGAAGATTTTCTCGCCGCCATCGACAAGACCATCAAGTACTTCAACGATGGCGACATCGTCGAGGGGACCATCGTCAAGGTTGACCGTGACGAAGTCCTGCTCGACATCGGCTACAAGACCGAAGGCGTCATCCCTTCCCGTGAGCTGTCCATCAAGCACGACGTCGACCCCAATGAGGTTGTGTCCGTCGGCGACGAGGTCGAAGCTCTGGTCCTCACCAAGGAGGACAAAGAAGGCCGCCTGATCCTGTCCAAGAAGCGCGCTCAGTACGAGCGTGCCTGGGGCACCATCGAGGAACTCAAGGAGAAGGACGAGGCCGTCAAGGGCACCGTCATCGAGGTCGTCAAGGGCGGCCTGATCCTCGACATCGGCTTGCGCGGCTTCCTGCCCGCCTCGCTGGTGGAGATGCGTCGTGTCCGCGATCTTCAGCCGTACATCGGCAAGGAGATCGAGGCCAAGATCATCGAGCTCGACAAGAACCGCAACAACGTGGTTCTGAGCCGTCGCGCCTGGCTGGAGCAGACTCAGAGCGAGGTTCGCAGCGAGTTCCTCAACCAGCTCACCAAGGGCGCGATCCGCAAGGGTGTCGTGTCGTCGATCGTCAATTTCGGCGCCTTCGTCGATCTCGGCGGGGTCGACGGCCTGGTGCACGTCTCCGAGCTGTCCTGGAAGCACATCGACCACCCGTCCGAGGTTGTGCAGGTGGGCGACGAGGTCACCGTCGAGGTGCTCGACGTCGACATGGACCGCGAGCGGGTTTCGCTGTCGCTCAAGGCGACTCAGGAAGATCCGTGGCGCCACTTCGCACGCACCCACGCGATCGGACAGATCGTTCCCGGCAAGGTCACCAAGCTGGTGCCGTTCGGTGCGTTCGTCCGTGTCGAAGAGGGCATCGAGGGCCTGGTGCACATTTCGGAGCTGTCCGAGCGTCACGTCGAGGTCCCGGACCAGGTGGTCCAGGTCGGCGACGACGCGATGGTCAAGGTCATCGACATTGATCTGGAGCGTCGCCGCATCTCGCTGAGCCTCAAGCAGGCCAACGAGGACTACTCCGACGAGTTCGAGGCCTGGAAGTACGGTATGGCCGACAGCTACGACGACCAGGGCAACTACATCTTCCCCGAGGGCTTCGACGCCGACACCAACGAGTGGCTCGAAGGCTTCGAGAAGCAGCGTGACGAGTGGGAGGCCCGGTACGCCGAGGCCGAGCGCCGCCACAAGATGCACACTGCCCAGATGGAGAAGTTTGCCGCTGCTGAAGCGGCTGCCGTCGCCGAGTCCGCAACGCGTCCTTCCAACGGCTCGTCGCGCTCCGAGGAGACGTCCGCCGGCGGTTCGCTCGCCAGCGACGCGCAGTTGGCTGCCCTTCGCGAAAAGCTCGCGGGCAACGCCTGATTCGTTTCGACGGACGGAAGCCCCGGCTCTTCACAGAGCCGGGGCTTCCCCCTTTCTCCGACCGGGTGCCCCGGGCTGACACACTGGTGCCGTGCTGCGCATTGGATTGACCGGAGGAATCGGAGCAGGCAAGTCGACGGTGTCGGCCACGTTCAGCGAATTGGGCGCGATCGTGGTCGACGGCGACGTGATCGCCCGCGAAGTCGTCGAACCGGGTACCCCCGGGCTCAAGAAGTTGGTGGAGACCTTCGGCGAGCAGATCTTGCATCCCGATGGCGCGCTGAACCGGCCGGCGCTGGCGGCGATCGCGTTCAGCGACGACGAGAAGCGCCAGACACTGAATGGAATCGTGCATCCCCTTGTCGCGCACCGTCGTTCGGAGCTCATCGATGAGGCGCACGAAGATGCCGTGATCGTCGAAGACATTCCGCTGCTGGTCGAATCGCAGATGGCGTCGATGTTCCCGCTGGTGATCATCGTCAATGCGGACCCGGAACTCAGGGTCCGGCGGTTGATCGAATACCGGAACTTCACCGAAGAGGACGCGCGGGCCCGCATCGCCGCGCAGGCCTCCGAAGAGCAGCGCCGGGCAGTGGCCGACGTGTGGTTGGACAATTCGGGAAGCGCCGGCGAGCTTGTCGAGAAGGCACGGGCGTTGTGGCACGGGCGAATTCAACCGTTCGCGCACAATGTGAAGACCGGGCAGCCCGCCCGCTCCGCACCCGACCTGGTGGCCGCCGACCCCGACTGGGCGGCCGAGGCGCAGCGGATACTGGCGCGTCTGCGTACTGCCTGCGGCCACCGGGCCTCGCGGATCGATCACATCGGATCAACCGCGATCCCCGGTCTGGATGCCAAAGACGTCATCGACGTTCAGGTGACCGTGGCCTCCCTCGACGTCGTCGACGAACTCGCCGAGCCTTTGTTGGCCGCGGGATATGTCCGAACCCCGATCACCCAGGACACCGCCCACACCGACGATCCCGAGCTCTGGCAGAAGCGGCTGTTCTGCTCGGCAGATCCTGGGAGGCCGACCAATGTGCATGTGCGGGTGGACGGTTGGCCGGGGCAGCAATTCGCGCTGCTGTTTGTGGACTGGGTGAAAGCCAACGCGTCGGTACGGGACGAGTATCTGAGCTTCAAACGGCGGGTCGCCGTACAGGGGCACGCGACGACGCAGGACTACGCGGAGGCCAAGGAGCCGTGGTTCCTGGACGCCTACCGCAGGGCGCGAGTGTGGGCGGACACGACGGGCTGGACACCCACCGATTAGGCCGGGGGCGCTACGGGCAGCGGCTCGGCCGGTTGGTCGGCGGGCGATGCGTCCGGTGCGGGTGCGAGCGGAGCTGCGTTCGGCTGACCTCCGACGGGCGCCTCGCACGTCAGTGCTCCGTAATCGGGGTCGTCGCGTTGCGGAAGGACTCGCGGTGCGATGAAGTCGTCGGCCTGGGCGACGAGCGCGTCGTCGACCAGGATCTCGCAGTGAAGATTCGCCGAGTACGGCCACTCGATCGACACCCGCATGTTGGCGGTCCCCGATTCGGGCAGGACAGTCATCACCTCGAACACGCGGCCGGGCACCATCGTCGGGTTGGCGAACAGGATCTGGTCGCCTTCGGCCTTGTAGGTGATCGTCGCGCCCCGGGAGACTCCGTCCACGCGGGCGCGGTAGGTGACGTTGTGAAGCAACTCGGGAGCTTGTGCCTCGACCTCGGGCTGGGGGTCAGGCTGAGCCGTCGCCGCGGCGGGGAAGACCAGCAGACCCGCCAGGGACACCGCGGCAGCGCCGACCACCGCGGCGGTACGTGTCCGTCTCGCATTCACATCCAGAGTCTATGCGTCGCGCCACGTCAAGATCATGCCGTTGGCTGCAAGCCAGCGGTTGAGGTCGTAGTCGTGCCTGGCCAGAGCGTCGACGGTGTCCACCGCAGTGTGGATCGCCCGCTCGCCCTCAGCAGGGGTGAGCACGCCGGAATTGACTGCGGCGAGAAGTTCGTCGACGTCGGTGACATGCACGTCCCTGCCGGTCCGGGTCACCAGGTCAAGGTAGTGGTCCACGCCGTGCCAGCGGTCGCCGTCACGGCTGTACTCGCCGACGTCCAGGTAGAAGTCCTGCTCGCGCTCGTACCCGGGGTTGAAGTGGAACACCGTGGCGCGTAGGCACAGCGACGGCAGCAGCCACGACTCGATGTAGTGGAACTGGGCGCGGCCGGGGGTCGGACGGGCCATGTAGAGCCCCCACGGCTGGACCGTGTACACGTCGACCGCGCGGACGATTCCTTTCGGATCGGTGTTCGTTGCGGCCGCGACGTCGAAGATCTCGTGCTTGGGAGGATGAATGCGCCCAGGATAGAGCTCCGCGGCCCGTCCAGGAACAGAACATGTCGGCGCAGGGTTCTAACCTGGTGAACATGGCTTTCGCGACTGAATACCCCGTGCTTGCGCACTCGGAGCACCGTCCGGTGGACGAGTTGGTGCGCAGCGGTGCGCGCTTCGAGGTGGTCAGTGAATACGAACCCGCCGGCGACCAGCCCGCCGCGATCGACGAGCTGGAACGCCGGATCCGTGCAGGCGAGAAGGACGTCGTGCTGCTCGGCGCGACGGGAACCGGAAAATCTGCGACCACGGCGTGGCTGATCGAACGGCTGCAGCGGCCGACGCTGGTGATGGCTCCGAACAAGACGCTGGCCGCCCAGCTCGCGAACGAGTTGCGCGAGATGCTCCCGAACAACGCGGTGGAGTACTTCGTCTCGTACTACGACTACTACCAACCCGAGGCGTACATCGCGCAGACCGACACCTACATCGAGAAGGACAGCTCCATCAACGACGATGTCGAGCGGCTGCGGCACTCGGCGACGTCGAACCTGCTGTCCCGTCGCGATGTGGTCGTCGTGGCCTCGGTGTCCTGCATCTATGGCCTGGGCACGCCGCAGTCGTACATGGACCGCTCCGTCGAACTCAAGGTCGGCGACGAGGTGCCCCGGGACGGGCTGCTGCGGCTGCTCGTCGATGTGCAGTACACCCGCAACGACATGGCGTTCACCCGGGGGACGTTCCGCGTTCGGGGCGACACGGTCGAGATCATCCCGGCCTACGAGGAGCTCGCAGTCCGCATCGAGTACTTCGGCGACGAGATCGAGGCGCTGTACTACCTGCATCCATTGACCGGCGATGTCATCCGCAAGGTCGAGTCGCTGCGAATCTTCCCCGCGACGCACTACGTGGCAGGGCCCGAGCGAATGGCGCAGGCCATCTCGACCATCGAGGCCGAACTCGAAGAGCGCCTCGCCGAGCTGGAGGGGCAGGGAAAGCTGCTGGAGGCGCAGCGGCTGCGGATGCGGACCAACTACGACATCGAGATGATGCGCCAGGTCGGCTTCTGCTCGGGCATCGAGAACTACTCGCGACACATCGACGGTCGCGGTCCAGGTACGGCGCCGGCCACCCTGATCGACTATTTCCCGGAAGACTTCCTGCTCGTCATCGACGAATCACACGTGACGGTCCCGCAGATCGGCGGCATGTACGAGGGTGACATGTCGCGCAAGCGCAACCTCGTCGACTTCGGCTTCCGGCTGCCGTCCGCGGTGGACAACCGGCCACTGACGTGGGAGGAATTCGCCGACCGCATCGGGCAGACGGTCTACCTGTCGGCGACGCCGGGCGCGTACGAAATGGCGCAGAGCGGAGGGGAGTTCGTCGAGCAGGTGATCCGGCCGACCGGTCTGGTCGACCCGCAGGTGATCGTCAAGCCGACAAAGGGGCAGATCGACGACCTGATCGGCGAGATCCGCAAGCGCACCGAACGCGACGAGCGTGTGCTCGTCACGACGTTGACCAAGAAGATGGCCGAGGACCTCACCGACTACCTGTTGGAGATGGGCATCCGGGTGCGGTACCTGCATTCCGAGGTCGACACACTGCGCCGCGTCGAGCTGCTGCGTCAGCTTCGGCTGGGGGAGTACGACGTGCTCATCGGCATCAACCTACTGCGTGAGGGTCTCGACCTGCCCGAGGTGTCGTTGGTGGCGATCCTCGATGCCGACAAGGAAGGGTTCCTGCGTTCGCCACGGAGCCTGATCCAGACGATCGGGCGTGCAGCGCGCAACGTCTCCGGCGAGGTGCACATGTACGCCGACACGATGACGGATTCGATGAAGCAGGCCATTGACGAGACGGAACGGCGTCGAGCCAAGCAGATCGCCTACAACGAAGAGCACGGCATCGATCCGAAACCGTTGCGCAAGAAGATCGCAGACATTCTCGATCAGGTCTATCGGGAGGCCGACGACACCGAGTCGGTGGAGGTGGGCGGTTCGGGGCGCAACGCCTCGCGCGGCAGGCGGGCGCAGGGTGAGCCGGGCCGGGCGGTCAGCGCCGGGGTGTTCGAGGGCCGGGACACGTCGAACATGCCCCGCGCCGAACTTGCCGATCTGATCAAGGATCTGACTGCGCAGATGATGGCCGCGGCGCGCGATCTGCAGTTCGAGTTGGCGGCTCGGATCCGTGACGAGATCCAGGATCTGAAGAAGGAACTGCGTGGCATGGACGCCGCCGGCATCAAATGACTTGATCTCAACCGCCGTTGAGGTTCTACGGTCTTTGTCGTGACGGACACCGAGACTGACAGTTCCACCGCTATTGGCACATGGCGGGCGCTGCTCGGCCCGAAGAACCTCGGTGCCTCGCTGGTTTTGGCCGGCGGCGTCGCGCTGTACGCGACCAACGAGTTCCTCACCATCAGCCTGATGCCCAGTGCCGTCGCCGACATCGGCGGCCACCGGTTCTACGCGTGGGTGACCACGGTGTACCTCGTCGGGTCGGTGATGGCAGCCACGACAGTGCACTCGATGTTGATGCGGTTGGGGCCGAGGTGGTCATACCTGTTGGGGCTCAGCGTGTTCGGGCTCGGCAGCGTGGGGTGTGCGATCGCTCCGAGTATGGAGATCCTGCTGGTCGGTCGCACCGTTCAGGGTCTTGCAGGTGGGCTGCTGGCCGGTCTCGGGTATGCGGTCATCAACACCGCGCTGCCGAGCGTGTTGTGGACGAAGGCGTCGGCGCTGGTGTCGGCGATGTGGGGCGTCGGGACCCTGCTCGGCCCTGCCGCGGGTGGTTTGTTCGCCCAATATGGTTCGTGGCGTTGGGCTTTCGGGGTGCTCGTGGTGGTGACCACGGTGATGTCGCTGTTGGTGCCCGTCGCTCTGCCTGCGCGAAACAAGGCAGAAGTGCACCGTAGCCGGATCCGGATTCCGGTGTTGTCTCTGCTGCTGCTCGGGATGGCCGCCCTGTCGGTCAGCGTGGCGGGCATTCCACACAGTGTGTGGGCCACGGTCGGGCTGGTGGCGCTCGCCGTCGCACTCGTGATGCTCTTCTTGTGCCTCGACAGGCGTGCTGGCGCAGCCGTACTGCCGCCGAGCACATTCCGGCCAGGCCCGCTGAAGTGGATCTATCTCACGTTGGGCGCATTGATGGCCGCGACGATGGTCGACATGTTCGTGCCGTTGTTCGGCCAGCGCCTTGCGCATCTGACTCCGGTGGCGGCGGGTTTCCTGGGGGCCGGTCTGGCGATCGGGTGGACGGTGGGGGAGATCAGCAGCGCCTCGCTGCGACGCGACCGTGTGATCGTGCGGACGGTGGCGATAGCACCGTTGGTGATGGCGACCGGCCTGATCATCGGAGCACTGTCGCTGCGTGACGACGCTTCGCCGGCATGGGTGGCGCTGTGGGCAGTCGGTCTGATGGTCAGCGGCGCCGGTGTCGGTATCGCGTGGCCGCATCTGTCGGCGTGGGCGATGAGCAAGGTGGACGACCCCGCCGAAGGCCCCGCCGCGGCGGCCGCGATCAACACGGTGCAGGTCATCTGCGGGGCATTCGGAGCGGCCCTGGCGGGCGTCGTCGTCAATGTGACCGACACGGGTGACGCCACCGCAGCCCGCTGGCTGTTCGTCTGCTTCGCCGTTCTGGCGGCCCTCGCCGCTGTCGCGTCGACTCGCAGCGGACGTCCGGCTGTCGCACGATCACGGTGATCCGAACCATGGGCATCCGGCGGTAGGGATGGCAGCCTGTATTGCAGTGCGGGTGTGGCTGAGTGGCTAGGCACCGGCCTGCAAAGCCGTCTACACGGGTTCGAATCCCGTCACTCGCTCGCTGTGATGTCGCAAGACCTCCGAATAGCTCTGAACCCCGTCAGGGGTTCGGGGCATTATTCGTGGGCGGCGTGTTTGGCTTTACCATCCGGAAGGTAAAGTATTCGCGTGCCCGCCACGATCCACCGCCGGCGCCCGTCCTCGGCGACGACGATTCTCGACACCGCTCGCACGATTCTCGATGACGGCGCCACCGTGTCTCTGGACTCCGTCGCCCAAGCCGCGGGGCTCACGAAACCAGGCCTGATGTACCACTTCCCGACCAAGTCGGCACTCATGGACGCTCTCGTCGACCATGTCGTCGATTCGCAGGAGCGCGAACTGTCGAACTACCTTGCCGTCCCGGTCGAGCTTGCAACGCCGCGGCAGCGACTTGGTGCCTATGTGCGCTGGGCGCTGCAGAGCCAGCATCGACGTTCCGATCTCGTCATGCTCAGCGACCCCCGACTGGCCGACCGCATGCTGGCGCGCTGGACCGAGCGATTTCATCGATGGGTCGAGGTATCACCCGACGCGCCGGCGGCGGAACGGGCACGTCTTCACGCCGCCCGCCTGCTGGCCGATGGAGCGTGGCTGGCCGATTCTTCGAGAACCTTTCCGTTACGCAAGGACGAACGGCCGCAAGTGCTTTCAGTGGCACTCCAGTTACTGGGGGACGAAGAATGATGACGTGGCTCCTGCTGATGCTCGCCATCGCCAGCGAAGTGGCGGCCACCCTATCGCTGAAGGGCTCGGCACGCGTGCCTGCGCTCTACGGCGTCGTGGTGCTCGGTTATCTCACCTCGTTCGTCCTTCTCGCCCTCGTACTGCGCCGGGGCATGGGACTTGGTGTGGCCTACGGGATCTGGGGAGCCACTGGCGTTGCGCTGACCGCGGTCCTGTCGGCGGTGATCTTCGGCGAGGCGTTGACTTCGCTGATGATCGTCGGGCTCCTCTGCATCATCGGCGGCGTCGTGCTCGTCGAGACCGGATCCCGCGCGGGTGAGGAATGACCCAGTACCTGCTTCTGGCAGCGGCAATCGGCTGCGAAGTGACGGGAACGCTGGCGCTGCGTGTGGCCGCGCGGGGCCGAGTGCCCTTTTATGCCGTCGTGGTCGTCGGCTACGTGCTCGCGTTCACGCTGCTGTGGGCCTCGCTCAGGCAAGGGATGCCGCTGGGAATCGCATATGGAATCTGGGCGGCGGCCGGAGTGGCTCTCACGGCGATCCTCTCTCGGTTGCTGTTCGACGAGCCGCTCACGCCGACGATGCTCAGCGGAATCGGCCTCATCGTCATCGGAGTGCTTCTCGTCGAAGTCGGTGCAGGCCACTGACCGGGCACGGCAGATTATCCATCCGCTCGGTCTGGCACACCTTGTCATTCGACACAGATTGGCATCTGTTGAATCACCATTGCATCGCGGCGCGGTTCAACTTTGCTGAAACTGTGTCAGCGTTGTCGAGTGTTCGCACGCCAGGTGGCTCGATTCCTAGCGATTGCGGTGGTGATGGCCTCAGCGCTGACGTACTCCACCGTGACCGCTTCCGTTGCTGTCGCTGCAGAATGCCCAGACGTCGAGGTCGTCTTCGCGCGCGGAACCTCCGACCCGCCAGGCATCGGTTTCACCGGCAGACAGTTTGTCACCGCGCTCAAGAAGAAGCTGCCCAGTAAGACGGTCAACGTCTATGCCGTGAACTATCCGGCCAGCTGGAACTTCTCGAAGTCCACGAGCGAGGGCGCCCTCGACGCCAACAAACAGGTGCAGTACATCGCGGGCATGTGCCCGAGAACCAAGATCGTCCTCGGCGGAATGTCCCAGGGCGCAGGCGTGATCGATCTCATCACCATCGGTAAGCGAACGATCTGGTTCTTCACACCGGCACCGTTGCCCGACACGATGGTCAACCATGTTGCGGCGATCGCCGTGTTCGGCAACCCATCCCGAGATATCTCGACGCTTGGACCCCTGACCAAAATCAGCCCGTTGTACGGCAGCAAAGCCATCGACCTGTGCGCTGACGGTGACCCGTATTGCTCGAAGGGCAACAACTTCTTCGCCCATTTCGCCTATCCGTGGAATGGGATGGTCACCGAAGCTGCCACTTTCGCCGCAGGCAAGGTACTTGGGACTCTGAGCTGAAACTGCCCCCCCGTCGCTGTCGAATGACGTTGCACCCGTCGGGATTTCCTCCCGTCGAGCACCTCCGCAGCCGAGCCCCGAAGTGCTGATCCTCGACCCGGCACGGAGTCGGTGGCCCCGGCCGGGGATCCGCGAGTCGTTCTCGGTGCCGCTGCTACTTGTGCGGGCCTCCGAAGTGGCCGTGGCCGGCGTTCCCGCACATCCGGAGATTTTGACGAGGCCGACGGGCAGGGATGGAGCAGCCGCGAGCAACCGTGATTTCGGGCGTCCAGTCCCGTTGGCGCAGCGCGTGTTTGCGCGCCATGTATCCGTCGTCACGTCGGAGGTCAACCGTGATCCTGCCTGCGTCTGAAGTCCAGGATCCTGGGGAGATGCGACGCGTGTGTGGTGAATCGCACCCATATTCGTCGCTGAGCGGGTTACTGTCTCGGTTGGCGTTGCAACCGACACTGGGAGGATATTGATGACCGGCTATCAAACGGTGGTGGTTGGTACGGACGGATCTGATTCGTCGTTGCGTGCCGTGGATCGCGCCGGTCAGATCGCTGCGGGCGCGCACGCAAGGCTCGTGGTCGCCACGGCGTACTTCCCGCAGAGCGAGGATGCGCGAGCCGCCGACGTCCTCAAAGACGAGGGCTACAAGATGTCCGGCAACGCGCCGATCTACGCCATCCTGCGCGAAGCGAGAGACCGTGCCAAGGCTGCCGGCGCCGAGAACGTCGAAGAGAAGGCCGTCGTCGGAGCACCGGTTGACGCACTTGTCGAATTGGCGGAAGAGGTGAACGCGGATCTGCTCGTGGTCGGCAATGTCGGCTTGAGCACGATTGCCGGCCGCTTGCTCGGCTCGGTGCCCGCGAACGTGGCGCGACGGTCCAAAACTGACGTGCTCATCGTGCACACCTCCTGAAAGGTCCTACAACGAGAAACCCTGGGCCGGCACTGCCGACCCAGGGTTTTCTGTCGTCAGAGGCGATCAGGAGTTGGACGCCTTCGCAATGGCGGTGATCGCGGAGTCCAAGGCCGCGTTGAACTCCTCGTCACTCTGCTGGGCCGTCAAGCCCTCGGTCAGTGCGCGTGAGAAGCTCGCAATGACGCCCTGGTTGGCGGCAAGCTTTTCGCAGGCGTCCTCGCGGTTGTAGCCGCCCGACAGCGCGACCACCCTCAGCACCTTCGGATGTTCGACAAGCTCCCGGTAATGGTTGTCGACGTCGGGCAGGGTCAACTTGAGCATCACGAACTGACCGTCAGCGAGCTTGTCCAGTTCGGACAGGATGGCAGCTTTCAGTTGATCCTCGGCCTTCGCCTTCTCGGGGCTGTGGATGTCGACCTCGGGCTCGATGATCGGAATCAGGCCTGCGGCCAGGATCTGTTTGCCGACCTCGAACTGCTGGGCGACAACCTCCTCGAGGCCCGCGCCGGGCAGCTTGATGACCGATCGCATCTTCGTGCCGAACACGCCCTTGTCGCGGGCGCGCGCCAGAAGGTCGTCGAGGCCGGGAATCGGCTTCATGACCTGGGCGCCGTCCCTCTCCTCGGCGAGACCCTTGTCCACCTTGAGGAACGGCACGATCTGCTTGACGTTCCACAGGTAGTCGGCGGTGTCGCGCCCTTCGATCTGCCGATCCATCGTGTCCTCGAAAAGAATTGCGCCGAGGATGCGACCGCCGTCGAAGCTGGGGCTGGTGATGATGCGGGTACGCATCTCGTGCACCAGGTCGAACATTTCTTCGTCGCCGGAGTAGGCGTCCTCGGCGATGCCGTACAGCTTCAACGCCTTGGGCGTGCTGCCACCGCTCTGGTCCAAGGCCGCAATGAACCCGGCGCCGCGCTGCGCCTTGTTGAACTGATCGCTGTTCATGATCCCTTTCTGACTTTCTTCAATTGACCGCGCGTCACCACCCTCGCTCACGCCATTCGCCCAGGTGAGGGCGCTCGGTCCCGAGCGTCGTGTCGTCGCCGTGTCCTGGATAGACAACGGTCGAATCGGAGTAGACATCGAAGACCCGGCTGCTCACGTCGTCGAGCAATTCTTCGAAGTCGCCGTCTTTCCAGGTCTTGCCCACACCGCCGGGAAACAGGCAGTCGCCGGTGAACAGATGCACCCTGCCGTCGGTGGCCGGGCCGCCGAGAGCCAGTGCGACCGAGCCGGGTGTATGTCCGCGCAGGTGGATGACGTCGAAACTCAATTCGCCGATCGAGATGGTCTCGCCACCGGCGAGCAGCCTGTCCGGTGCGACCGGCAGCGGCCCGGCGTCGAGGCTGTGCGCAGCAGTCGGGGCGCTGGTGGCTGTAGCCACCTGCTGGAGCGCGATCCAATGGTCTTGATGCTGGTGGCTGGTGACGATCAGGGACAGTTTCGGGGCGAAGCGTTCGACGAGTTCGAGGAGGATTTCCGCATCGTTGGCGGCGTCGATGAGTAGCGTCTCGCCGGTCTGGGAACAGGTCACGAGGTACGCGTTGTTGTCCATCGGGCCCACCGACACTTTGACGATCGACGCGCCGGGAAGTTCGCGTCGGGCAGCAGTTCGCGGTTCGACGTGACCTGTGTAGTTGTCGTCGACGATCGTCATGGTGACTCACGTTACTTCCCGGTCGACGACCGCTCGTCCGGGGCTTGTCGGTGGGCAGACCTAGCATTGGGTCTGTAGTGCGCCCAGCGGACGGAACGCGGGCGCAGTTCCAGCGGAACAGAAGGGGCATCGGTGGCTGACCGCCTAGTTGTCAAGGGTGCCCGGGAGCACAATCTGCGTGGCGTGGATCTCGATCTGCCGCGCGACGCGATGATCGTGTTCACCGGGCTGTCGGGGTCGGGCAAGTCGTCGCTGGCGTTCGACACGATCTTCGCCGAGGGGCAGCGCCGCTACGTGGAGTCGTTGTCGGCGTATGCGCGACAGTTCCTCGGCCAGATGGACAAACCCGATGTCGACTTCATCGAGGGCCTGTCCCCGGCGGTATCGATCGACCAGAAGTCGACCAACCGCAATCCGCGGTCGACGGTGGGCACGATCACCGAGGTCTACGACTATCTGCGTCTGCTGTATGCGCGGGCGGGCACGCCGCACTGCCCGGTGTGTGGTGAGCGGATCGCCAAGCAGACGCCACAGCAGATCGTCGACCAGGTCCTCGCGATGGACGAGGGGTTGCGTTTCCAGGTGCTCGCCCCCGTGGTGCGCACTCGCAAAGGCGAGTTCGTCGACCTCTTCGACAAGCTCAACACGCAGGGCTACAGCAGGGTCCGGGTCGACGGCGTGGTGTATCCGCTCACTGACCCTCCGAAGCTGAAGAAGCAGGAGAAGCACGACATCGAGGTCGTCGTGGATCGGTTGACGGTCAAGGCGTCCTCCAAGCAGCGGCTCACGGACTCCGTGGAGACGGCGCTGAATCTCGCCGACGGCATCCTCGTGCTCGAGTTCGTCGACAGGGAAGACGACCACCCCCACCGCGAACAGCGGTTCTCCGAGAAACTCGCCTGCCCGAACGGCCATCCGTTGGCCGTCGATGACCTCGAGCCCAGGTCGTTCTCGTTCAACTCCCCCTATGGAGCCTGTCCAGAATGTGTCGGCCTCGGCATCAAGAAGGAGGTGGACCCCGACCTCGTGGTTCCGGATCCCGAGTTGACGTTGGCTGAAGGAGCCGTGGCCCCGTGGTCCATGGGTCACACCGCCGAGTACTTCACCCGGATGCTCTCGGGTCTCGGCGATCAACTCGGGTTCGACGTGAACACGCCCTGGAAGAAGCTTCCGGCCAAGGCGCGCAAGGCAATTCTGGAAGGCTGCGACGAACAGGTGCACGTGCGGTACAAGAACCGCTACGGACGCACCCGGTCCTACTACGCCGACTTCGAAGGCGTCATGGCGTTCCTGCAACGTCGTATGGAGCAGACCGACTCCGAGCAGATGAAAGAGCGGCTCGAAGGTTTCATGCGCGACGTGCCGTGTCCTGAATGCGACGGCACACGCCTCAAGCCGGAGATCCTCGCCGTGACGATGTCGGCGGGGGACTTCGGCGCGAAGTCGATCGCCCAGGTGTCCGAGCTGTCCATCGCCGACTGCGCCGCGTTCCTCAACGCACTGACGCTGGGCGCCAGGGAAGCGGCGATCGCCGGCCAGGTGCTCAAGGAGATCCAGTCACGCCTGGGCTTCCTCCTCGACGTCGGACTCGATTACCTGTCCCTGTCCCGGGCGGCGGGCACACTCTCCGGTGGTGAGGCGCAACGTATCCGGTTGGCCACGCAGATCGGCTCTGGGCTCGTCGGAGTGCTCTACGTGCTCGACGAGCCGTCGATCGGGCTCCATCAGCGCGACAACCGCCGCCTGATCGACACCTTGGTGCGGCTGCGCGACCTCGGCAACACCCTGATCGTCGTCGAGCACGACCTCGACACCATCGCCCATGCCGACTGGGTGGTCGACATCGGTCCCGCGGCAGGCGAGCACGGTGGCCAGATCGTGCACAGCGGCACCTACCAGGACCTGCTCAAGAATCCCGAATCCATCACCGGCGCCTATCTCTCCGGCAAGGAGGAGATCGAGGTGCCGACGATGCGGCGGGTCGTCGACAAGAAGCGCCAGCTCACCGTCGTGGGTGCCCGGGAGCACAATCTTCGGGAGATCGATGTGGCCTTCCCGCTCGGGGTGCTCACGTCGGTGACGGGAGTGTCCGGATCGGGTAAGTCGACGCTGGTCAACGACATCCTGGCGTCGGTGCTGGCCAACAAGCTCAACGGTGCGCGGCTGGTGCCGGGCAGGCACACGCGCATCAACGGTCTCGATCACCTCGACAAGCTCGTTCGTGTCGACCAGTCACCGATCGGGCGCACCCCGCGGTCCAATCCGGCGACCTACACGGGCGTGTTCGACAAGATCCGGACGCTGTTCGCGGCGACCACCGAAGCCAAGGTCCGCGGCTATCAACCCGGAAGGTTCTCGTTCAACGTCAAGGGCGGACGCTGCGAGGCCTGCTCGGGTGACGGCACCATCAAGATCGAGATGAACTTCCTGCCGGACGTGTACGTCCCGTGCGAGGTGTGCCAGGGCGCACGGTACAACCGTGAGACCCTCGAGGTGCATTACAAGGGCAAGACCATCGCCGAGGTGCTCGACATGTCGATCGAGGAGGCGGCGGAGTTCTTCGCGCCGATCAGCTCGATCCACCGTTATCTGAAGACTCTCGTCGATGTCGGCCTGGGTTACGTGCGGCTCGGCCAACCGGCACCGACGCTGTCCGGTGGCGAAGCCCAGCGCGTGAAGCTGGCATCGGAGCTGCAGAAGCGTTCGACCGGTCGGACTATCTACATTCTCGACGAGCCGACCACCGGTCTGCACTTCGAGGACATCCGAAAGCTACTGGCCGTCATCAACGGCCTTGTGGACAAAGGCAATTCGGTGATCGTCATCGAGCACAACCTCGACGTGATCAAGACCTCGGACTGGATTGTCGACATGGGGCCCGAGGGTGGCTCCGGCGGCGGCACCGTGGTGGCGACGGGCACACCGGAGGATGTCGCGGCCAATCCGGACAGCTACACGGGACACTTCCTGGCCGAGACGCTCGGGGTGGCGCGGCCGAAGCCGAAGCCACGTAGCCGCCGAGCCAAGGTCAGCGCCTAGGGTGCTGGCTTGCTGAGCGGCGACGGAAACCGGGGATTGATCCGCGTGCCATCTAGCCAATCCGTCAGTTGATCAGCCTTGGCCCGCAGCGCTTTCGACGTTTGGCGGCCGACGTCTTCGAGTAGCAGTATTTCGACGCGTCCGTCGGCGTCCTGACGCCACGCTCCGACAACCCGGCCGTCGACCCAGACCGTCGGGCCGGCGTTGCCGTTGCGGTCGAACACCTGGCCGCGGTGCTCACCGACATACCAGTCGCGGTCCACCCACCCCATGGTCGTCACGTCGAGACCGGGAAGCAGTGCGCACCAGGGCTCCGCGGCGGGCTCCGGTTCGTCGTCGCCGGGAAGCACGAAGCCAGGGGTGCCGTGCATCTCGACCTCCACCGCATCGAGATCTGCCAGTGCTTGGCGCGCCCATCCCAGAGTGTTGCCGAACCACCACTTGATGTCGGTGGCGGTGGCCGGACCGAACGCAGAAAGCCACCGTCGCACCAGCTCGGTGCGCGCCTGTTCCGGCGTCACCGGGTCGGTCGGCTCCAACCATCGCCCAGCCGTGACCCAGCGGGGCCGCGACGTGGTCCAGCCGCCGTCGTTCGGGCCGCGGAGGATGTGGCCGCGGGCCGACAACACGGTCAGTACCCGTGGGGCGAGGTGGCCTTCACCGCCATACGCCTTGCCGGGTGCCGGGTTATAGGTGCCCGTCAGCTCGGGCAGCGCTTCGCGCAATTGGCGCGCCGTGCACGGATCGGCGGAGCTCAGATGACGTAGGACCGCCGCACAGGCGGTCTCGACCCATGTGGCTCCATCGGGTGCCACCCCGGCGTTCTGTGCGTCGACCGCCAGCCTGCGGGTTTCGTTGGCGGCGACGCGGTCGCTGGCCGCAGCCTGGATCGCCGGCAGGTCATCGGCCTGCACCACCCACAGCGTGCGACGCATCGCCAGGTGTTTGACGACCGAATGTGCTTCGTAGAGCGCATGGTTGAGATCCGAGGTGGCGAAATCGCGCAGCCGCGCCCACAGCGAGAGATGCGGTGTCGTCGGATCGGTGGCATGCAGGCCCACCAACCGTGCCGTCAACTCGCCGACCGAATCTGCTTCGCCGGGGCCGACAACCAACTGGTGACGCCTGGCCAATCGCGCGCGCCGCTCCTCGACGGTGAAAGACCTCATCGAGACTGAACGGTACCTCCGCCGACCGACAGCGCCCCCAAAATTGGGATCGGTAGCGCGTGCCTCTCGATTGACTTCATCCCGACGACGCCACTGGGGCGAAGCACGACGAAGGGAAACATCATGAAGCGAGTTGTCGCAGGCGTTATCGGTCTGGCCGCGGGCGCCGCGATGCTGATCGGCTGCTCGGACGACAAGGGCACGTCCGCCGAGAGCTCCTCCTCGCAGAGCTCTGCGGCCTCGCCCACCTCTGCGGTCGCCGACGGCGGAACCACAGAGGTCAAGGTGGACGGTGCCGATCTGGCCGGTCTGGACCTGAACTCGGTGACCTGCGTCAAGCAGGCCGGAAAGATCACCGTAGCCAGCGGCGCGATCGGTGGTCAGCAGGGGCTGGGCATCGTCATGTCCGACGAGGCGACCCCGGTCGTCGAGTCGCTCGGCATGGTCGTCGACGGCAACGCACTTGCCGTCGCCAACGCGATGGGAGCCAAGTCCGGCAGCGCCGAGGTCACGGTTGACGGCGACAGCTACACGATCACCGGCGAAGCTGTCGGTGCCGACATGAGCAATCCGATGGCGGGCATGATCACCAAGCCGTTCACCGTCACGGTGACCTGCAGCTGATCGCATGCCAGGCCCAGGGGCGGCGGGCGTGCCCGACACGCCCGCCGCTTCCTATGATTACGCGGTGGCCCCTGTTCCCGGTCATCCCGAAATCGAGCACGATCTCGATCGGGCACGCCGACTGGCTTTCGCCGCGGACGAATTCGCGGCCAAAGACCTGTTGCTGTCACTGATGCCCCGCATCGAGGAAGTGGACCGCGACGACCTGATCCTCGAAGTTTATGCCCAACTGGGCGAGCTCTACCTGGTCCGCACGGCCTATGACGGGGTGACCGAATGCGTGAAACGTATCGAGGACTGCCTGCAGATCTATCGCGAGATTCGAGCAGGTCAGCGTCCAGAGGACGCCACGAAGGTCGTCTTCTCTCCGGCCGAAATCGATCACATGATCTGCCGGTACAACCGACGGGCGCTGTTCCTGCGCACCGGCATGGCAGCCGCGCACGGCCAACACGAGACGGCGGCGACGCAGCTGCAGGCTCTGATCGAGGAGCCCGGCATGTTCGATGATCTTTGCGGCGAACACGCCTACCTGATCACCCATGCGCGGATCCTGTGTGCAGTGGGGCTCTGTGACGACGATCTGCATGTCCAGTCACTTCCCCTGTGGGAGAAGGTGTTCGACGCAATCGCAGGACCCGGCGACGGGAGCGAGTTCGACGACACCCTCCGTGTCCTCGCCGGTACGGGATACGGCCGGTTCTGCGTGGAGACCGGGCGGCTCAACGAGGCCGAACCATGGCTGCGGCGCGCTGGAGCCCGAGCGCACGCACGCGGCTGGCGCCTGGCCACCGCCCGCACACAACTGGAACGCGCGACCGCGGCGTGGTCAGCCGGGGACCGGGCCCGTGCGCAAGACCTGGTCCACGAGGCCTATCCGGCGATCGCCGACGGCAATCGCGCACACGACGTGTCGCGCAGTTGGCTCTATTTCGGCTTGATCGCGATCTCGGTGGGGGAGTTGGACGACGCCGACGAGAGACTCGGCCACGCCGAACGGCACTGGCGCGAGATCAACAAGCCTCTGCATATTCATCGAATTCTTCTGCAGCGCAGCTGGGTTGACATCTTGCGTGGTGACTTCGCCGCCGCCACCGACCGCGTCGCGGCGGCCCGCGAGCTCCTCGACAGCTGGCCCCGGCATAGCTGGTTGCAATACGCCAGGCTCGACGACCACCTCGGCTCGATTCTGCGGGCCGAAGCGATGGCGGATCCCGCGCTCGCCCACGAGAAGTTCGAGCAGGCGGCCGACCTGAAAGTGCCCGCCGCGCTGGCCGTCGACTCGGTGCGCTACGCCATCGGCGACGCCGATGCGAGGATGCGATGGGCCACCCATGTGTCATCGCGTGTGCTCGCCGGTGCCTTCGCGGTGGCCTGGGAATGGGGCAATACGGCCTTGGTCAGTGAACTGATCGAATACCACAGTGCCAGAGGTTCATTCAGTATCGCACAGTCGCCGCAGACCGCGGACTGGGCTGATACCGCAACGGCGGCGGTTCCCGTCGACGATGCCGACGAGTATGCCCTGGTCGCGTCCGGACCCGGGACGGTCGGCGGCGCCATGCTGACCAAACTCGGTGCCCTTCCACCTCTTCGGATGCACCCGAACACCGAACCGGTGTTGAAGTACTACCGCGAACTGGCGCAGCTGCGATACGGCCGCACCGTGACCTCCGCGGAACCCGAGTGGAGCACCTGGCCATGACAGCGCCGATACTGGTGCTGCGCTACGCCGACGTCGGCGTAGCCACCTACGCCAGCCTGCGCGTCGTCGGCGATCCGGAGACCACCGTGACGTGGGTGGTCGAAGAATCAGCGCTCGCCACCGTGAGGGAGCTGCTCGCCGACGCGCTGCCCGATCCCCGCCCGTCGGAGAATGTGCGCCACGCTCTGGAACGTGCCCTGACCGCAGGCTCTTTCGCAGACCCTGCCGCCGAACAGCACCTGGCTTACGTCCTCGGAGAGGATTTGATTCCCGCCGCGGGCTGGCAGCTGATCGACGAATACCCGGACCCGACGTTGTTCATCGCTCCGACCGGCCGGCTCGCGCAGGTTCCGTGGGCGCTGCTGGCTTTCCCGGCAGCGCCGGGGCAGCGCCTCATCGAACTGGCCGACGTCCTCCTCGCGGCGCCGCCGAACATCGCCAACGCTCCGCGGGCCTCCACGCACTGGGACGAACGGCGCGACAACGCTGCCCTGCTGATCCTGGACCCCCGAGTGCCGGGGCAGCGACCCGATTCTGCGCTGGGCTCCGTGCTCGGCCGACCCGACCCCGACGGCCGTCTCACACAGCATTTTGCCCAGGTGAGAGCCCATCGTGACGTCCTGCCCGAGGTTGTCGCCACCGTCGAGCTGTTCCGGTCCACGCAGGCCGACCGCGGCTGGCTGTCCACTCAGCTGACGCGTTCGCCGAGCCGGCTGCTGTTCGTCGGGCACGCCACGGCGGCCGACGGCGATGTGGGTCACGCCGACCGCGCTGCGGTGCACCTGGCCGACGAACATCCGCTGGCGGCCGGCGACTTGATGGCCGCCCAGCTGCCGATCCCGCCGCGGGCGGCGCTGCTCGCCTGCTCCTCGGGTGGCGACTACCGATTCGACGAGGCGACGGGACTTGTGGCCGCCCTGATCCTCGGCGGTGCCCAGCTCGTCACCGCTACCCTGTGGTCCCTCCCCACCGCCGCCGGCTACCGCCAGTTCTGCCGCACGGCAACCGAGTCCTCGGATCCGATGGCCGAAGCGGTCATCGCCGTCGACGTCGCCCATGAGGCGCAGGACGCGGGTCGCGCGGTCAACATATGGCAGCGCAAGCAGCTGACCCGTTGGCGCGACGGCGATCTGGACGCCAGCCCGCTGTATTGGGCCGCCCTGGTCAGTTTCGCCGTGGACGGTGCGCGGTGAGTATCACCGGCGCGGTACGCGCACCGCGACCGAGGACTCGTCCCCGGGGCGGTAGTACATGTCGATGATGCTGCCGGGCGTGAAGCCCGCGAGAGCACTCTCGGGGATCAGCGTGGTCTCGCGGGCGGGGAATTGCCCGCCTTCGGGACGGCTGACCATGACGTCGAGTTCGACCTCATGGCAGTCCGCGGAGAAGTCCCCGGTCAGGCGAAGTCCCACGACAACGCCGCGGGACCTGATCACGGTGCTCGTCGGCACGAACAGCACCGCTACCGTGCCGGCGAAAAGGAAGCTGAAGAAGATCAGGCTTAACAAGCTGGGCATGCCCTCACCGTCGATGAGGCCCACAGCTACCGAACCCAACTTCTATCCTGTTTCGGTGAGCACGGGAACGGATACCTCGGTGGCGTTGCGGCAACCTCGCCGCGCGGTCATCGAACGTGCTTGGCGGGCGATCGGCCCGGGTGTCGAGGTGCTCAGCGCCGACGACGGGGGACCGCTGAGCCGCACGGTGAAGCGGATCATCGACCCCCTGGTGCTCCGGCTGCGCTCCAATACCAAGTTCTCGGCACCCTTCGTCACCGCCGACGTCGCCGCCGAGATGCACGACGCCATCCTCGGGCAGGCGGGCGCGCTGCGGGCGACCGCTCTCTGGTTCGATCTGCTCAAACGCGGCCGCCGCAGGCTGCGCATCACCACCGGCAACGCCCAGGAGCTGTACTTCCCGCTGTGCTTCGAGCTGGCGGTGACCCGCGGCGCGCCGGGGGAGCAGGACGCCGACGCTGCTGATGTGATCCTTCGCGAGATCCACTCCGACCGCGACCGCACCGCGATCGAGGTGCTCAACCGCCACGTCGACGACGAGGACGTCGTTGCTGCATTGGCGGCGCAGGTGACGGACAGCTGGCTCGACGTACGGGCGGGAGCCGAGATCGCGGGTCCGTTCCTGGCTGGGCTCAGCACCGTGCTCGGCAGGGCCGACGGGCACAACGCGTCGGTGGCGCGCCAACGGGTGTGGTCGGCATTGGTGGCCGACGCGACGCCGTACAACCTGGGTGCTTCTGCGCGCAGCGACGCGTCGCGCCTGCCGTGGTCGATCGTCGCGCTCGGCCTGAGTTCGGCTGAGCCGCAGCAACCTCCGGTCATCACCGGAGGCGAGGGTGGCCGGCCGCTCGACCGCAGCGTCGTGGACCGGGTGCGTGCCACCCTCCGCCGGGCGCTGGCTCGCGACGAGCTGCCCGACATCCCGTTGCTGTGCGCCGAGGAAGTCGACCGGTCCTGTGCGCCGTGGGGACTGCTGGGCGAAGACAAGCAGGCGACGTTGATCGCGGGCATCGAGGTCGCCGTCGACCTCGCACCGCTCGACGAGGCGGCGCAGTGCCGCACCGACCTCGCGCGTCAGATCCAGGCGCGGCTCCGCAAAGAGGCCTACGTTCTGCACGCGCGCCGCTACCTTGCCGAAGGTGCCCCGGTGCACCCGCGCCAGCAGGCGATCGTCGACGAACTCGCCGCGTTCTGCCGGCCCTACCTGAACCGGTTGTGGGCGCGGCTGCATGGCCGGGACGTCTGGCAGGAGCCGTGCACGGACGTCGATGACATCCGGGAGCTTCTCGAAGGAGTGTCCCGGTCGGTGAGTCTGGACCACCGCCAGCGCATCAAGGCGATGCTCGAAGCCCAGGACGTCCGATGAGGTTCGTTGCGGAGTCGGGGCTGTGGACCACGGATGTGCCGCTCGCCGCTGTCCCGCTGACGGCCGTTCTCGAGGTGTCTGGAGCAGTCCTGTCATGGACGGTGGATGAACCGGACGCGACGGTGCACATCGCGTTCACCGATCCTGTTCGCGCGGAATGGCTTTGGCGGATCGTCGGTGATGACGGGCACAGTGCGATCGTGTCCGCACTGGCGGCGGCACCCGAAGGTGAACTCGACGTCGAGGGCATTTCCTTCGATGCGGACGCGCTCAGACAGCTGCGGCGTCTGGCGCTGGGTCACTGGCTGCGCCGCTGGTGGCCGGCGAGCGACCGTGACGGGATCGTCGAGCTCGATGACGCGCTGCTCGCCGGGGAACTCGCGCTGCTGACCGCTTCGGCGGAGGACTACTTCACAGACGCCACGTTCGATTCGGATGTGGCGGAGCTGCTGACTCCCCATGCCGAGGTCTGGAGCGCGCTTGCACGATCGGGCGATCCGCGCGTCGGCGAGTTGGTCCTGGCCTGCACTGAGCTCGCCGAGGACACGGGGATCTCCGTCGAGACGCCGGTCGTCGCGGCCCAAGCAGGCACTCGCGACGACTATGCCCTGGTAGCAGGAGCGGGTGCCGCCGGCGGCGCGGCCGAGGCGGTTGCACGAGGTGTGGCCTCGGTGAATTGGGCGGCCGTGCCGCCACGGGTGTTCGACGCGGCAGAGGACACCGTCGACTGGCACGTCGAAACCGACGGTGCCGTCGCCACCGCGGTGGTCCGCGCGCAGTTGTCGGGTCCCGGGTCGCCTGCCGGCATCGCCGTGCACGTCCGCTCGGGTGGGATCACCGGTGCCGGCCAGCTGGACGGCACGGGAACGGCAACTGTTGCCCTGCTCGACGAGGGTCACCGCGCGGTGACGGAAACGATTGCCTGGAGCCGTGATTGGCAGGGCACGGCGGTGACGATCGGCGTTGACGTCGGCGAGTCGTCCGAGATGCGGGACCGCGTCCGCGCCTTCGCTCGGGCGAGGCTGCAACGGCTCGGCGCCGACGCCTTCCTCGCCGAGGTGCTCGCCGCAGAGTCCGACTACTGATCGGGGTCTTGGCTCATCGACTCGCGGATCTGAGCCAGCCGTTCGGCCGCGGCGCGCTGCCGGGCGTCGTACTGCTCCGCGATGGTGCGCCCTTCCGGCGTCTCGGCGTCCAGCTCGGCGGATCCGATCGACGAGGTGTACCGATTCTCGATTTTCTCTCGAACGGAGTCGAACGTCGGCACGCCTCCAGGCGTATAGCCCGTGTCAGCCGGAGTGCCCGGGTCGGCGGGCACGACTTCGGCGTCGATGATGGGCTCATCCGGCATGGTTACCACGCTACCCCCGGATGGCTCCCGGGAAGCCGACCGGCGCGACTCCGGGGGTGCCGATCTTGCCTGCCAGCCAAGGCAACGCGGCGGCGAATGCGTTCGAGGCGAAGGGCCAATCGTGGTTGCCAGGTTGGCTCACCACAGCGCACTCGATGCCCGACTGCCTACCCTGCCCGCACAGCGATCCCGCGGCGACCGCCTGGTCGTTGGGTTTGGCACCGGCGGCGTTCGCGGTGTTGACGTCGAACCACCCGGCGATTCCTCGATACGGTCCGTGCCGAGCGATCACCGCGGTCGGGTCGAATGACGCGTAGGCCGCGGTGTTGCCGCCGAACAGGCGGTCGACCGTCTCGGTCTGTGATCCCGAATTGGGTGCCGCGTCGCCGGCGATGTCGACGAAAGCAGTGAACGTATCTGGATGCATCACGGTCAGGTCGACCGCGCAGGTGCCGCCCATCGACCACCCGACTACACCCCAGTTCGCTGGGCTTGCACTGACGCCGTAGGTCGACTTCAGATAAGGCACAACATCTTTGAGGAGATGATCCGCAGAGTTTCCCCGTGGTCCGTTGACACATTCGGTGTCGTTGTTGAATGTGCCGCCCGGATCTGCGAACACGAACACGGGTGCATAACCGCCGTGGGCGGCGGCGAAGTCATCGAGGATCTTGACCGCGCCGCCTGCGCGCATCCAGTCGGCAGGGGTGTTGAACTCGCCGCCGATCATCATCACAGTGGGCAGCGCCGGCGGCGGGTCGCTGGCATACCAGGCGGGCGGCAGATAGACGAACTCCTGCCGGTGCCTGAAACCGGATGCACTGTCCGGGATGTCGACGGGGACGACACTGCCCTTGATCGGGATCGCGTGCTGCTTCTGCATCGCGGCGACCGTGACCGGATCGGTCTGATCCGGCAGTGGTCCTGCGGTGAGCTGATTCCACGCCGTCTGCACCGTGGGGAAGTAGCCGACCCACAGGTTCAGTGCCAGCGCTGCCGACAGCGCGCACAGCGGCACCGCGATCAGTGCGGCAACCCGTGGCCACCACCGACTGCCGCGCCATCCCGACATCAGCACTCCGATCGCCAACCCCGACAGCGCGATCCACAGCCACAGCGTGTGCGGTGCCGGATTGGAATCATCGGCGATGCCCGCCGAGTCGATGTAGAGGTAAGTGCACAGCGCGAGTATTGCCCCGATGAACGCCGACCACGGCAGCCAGATCAGCCGCCACCGCCTGGTGCGCCACCCGAGGGCGAGAACCACGGCGATCGCCGCCAGGATCTGCACGGTCAGAGGCAGCCACCCGTGCATCAGCGAGAGCGGGTGGCGCAGGGCTTCCGGAAAAGTCCCATGCAGCGTCACGCCTCCACAGTGACGGGCGACCCTTGGGAATCACTGTGACCCCGCTGTCAACTCCTAGCGGGGCTTGGCCAACGGAAACGGCAGCGTCTCGCGAATGCTGCGTCCGGTGATGAGCATGACCACGCGGTCGACACCCATCCCGAGCCCACCCGTCGGCGGCATCGCATACTCCATGGCTTGCAGGAAGTCCTCGTCGAGCTCCATGGCTTCCGGGTCGCCGCCCGCGGCCAGCAGCGATTGTCCCTGCAGCCTGCGGCGCTGCTCGACCGGATCGGTCAGCTCGCTGTAGGCCGTTCCCAGCTCGACACCCCATGCGACGAGGTCCCAGCGCTCAGCGACGCCGGGGATGCTTCGGTGCGGCCGGGTCAGTGGCGACACCGATGTCGGAAAGTCTTTGTAGAACGTCGGTTCCGTCGTTTGGTCCTCGACCAGGTGCTCGTACATCTCGAGAACCACTGCGCCGGTGTCCCAGTGCGTCAGGTAGGGGATGCCCGCCCTGTCGCAGAGGCGGCGCAGCGTTGCAAGATCTGTCTCGACGTCGACGTGTTCGCCGAGGGCCTCCGAGACGGCTTCGTGCACAGTCTTGACTGCCCACTGGCCGGAGATGTCGTGCGGCTCCAGCGTGCCGTCTTCGCGGGGACGCATGAACACATGAGAACCATTGGCGGCCTGCGCGGCGTTCTGGATCAGCTCGCGGCAACCGTCGATCCACACGTGGTAATCGGCGTGCGCCTGATACGCCTCCAGGAGCGTGAATTCCGGGTTGTGGCTGAAGTCGACCCCTTCGTTGCGGAATGCACGGCCCAATTCGAAGACCCGCTCGACTCCGCCCACGCACAACCGCTTCAGATAGAGCTCGGGAGCGATCCGCAGGTACAGGTCGAGGTCGTAGGCGTTGATGTGCGTCAGGAACGGACGCGCGTTGGCTCCCCCGTGGATCTGCTGCAGGATCGGGGTCTCGACCTCCAGGAAGCCTTTACCGACAAGGGTTTCGCGGATGGCGTGCAGCACTCCGCTGCGCGCCCGAATGAGGTCGCGGGCGTCGGTGTTGACCGCGAGGTCCACGTAGCGGGCGCGGACCCGGGCCTCCTGGTCGGTAAGGCCCTTCCACTTGTCGGGCAGCGGGCGCAGGCACTTGCCGATCAGGCGCCAGCGCGTGACCAGCACCGACCACTTGCCAGAGCGGGTGCGGCCCATCGTGCCGGTCACCTCGACGAGGTCGCCCAGATCGATCGTCCGGGTAAAATCCGCGGTGGAGCCGTCGCTCAACAACGAATTGTCAAGAGACAGCTGGGTTTCTCCGGACCAGTCGCGGAGTTGGGCGAACAGCACACCGCCGTAGTCCCGTAGGCGTAGCACCCGGCCCGAGACGGTGACCTCGGCTCCGTCGGCGGCGACCAGCGCCTGTGCGACGGTGTGGCTGGGCGGGCTGCCCACCGGATACGGGTCGACGCCGCTGTCCTGGAGCGCTTTCAGTTTCGCCATCCGGACCCGGACCTGCTCGGGCAGGCGCGGCGCGGCGTCGTCGTCGGGAAGATCCCCCTCGACGCCGATGGCGTCAGGTGCGGTGCCGTCGCTGTGCAGCAGGCCCGTCGCAACCAGAGATCCGGGTGCGGCGATGTGATGACCCGTGTGCGGCTGCTCGTGGCGTCGCGAAAACGGAAGCACGAGAAAGCCTTCGGCGATCACCGAGGCCACCCCGACCCGGGGAATCAGCCTGGCATCCTCGTAACACGCAAAACGAGGGACCCACTCCGGCTGGTACTTCATGTTCGATCGGTACAGCGTCTCCAGCTGCCACCACCGCGAGAAGAAAACCAGCAGCCAGCGCCACAACCGTGCGACAGGCCCTGCGCCGAGCTGAGCACCCTGCTCGAAGGCGGAGCGGAACATCGCGAAATTCAACGAAATTCGTGTGATACCGATGTCCTCTGCCTGCAGGCACAGCTCGCTGACCATCAATTCGATGGTGCCGTTGGGGGACTGGGGGGCGCGGCGCATCAGGTCGAGGGAAACCCCGTTGCTGCCCCACGGCACCAGTGACAGCATCGCCACGACCTGGTCGTCGTTCTGGACCGCTTCCACGAGGAGACAGTCGGCGTCAGCTGGATCGCCGAGCCGGCCCAGCGCCATCGAGAAGCCGCGCTCGTCGTCGGTGTCCCGCCACGCATCGGCGTGCGCTATCACCTCGGCCATGTCCTCGGCGGACAATTCTCGGTGCCTGCGGAAGCGCACGCTGACACCGGAACGTCGGGCGCGGGTGACCGCCTGTCTCACGGCCCGCATCTCGGAGCCGGACAGCCGAAAGACGTCCGGGTGCAGGATCGCCTCGTCACCGAGCTGCAGCGCGTTCAAACCAGCCTCGCGGAAGGCCTGTGCACCCGTCGCACTGGCGCCCATCACGCCGGGCGCCCAGCCGTAGGTTCCGCAGAGCTGCAGCCACGCTTCGATGGCCTGCGGCCACGCCTTCGGGTCGCCCACGGGGTCGCCGCTGGCCAGGCACACGCCCACCTCGACCCGATAGGTGATTGCGGCGCGTCCGCTGGGCGCGAACACCACGGCCTTGTCGCGACGGGTCGCGAAATAGCCGAGTGAGTCGTTCTTGCCGTAAACCTCGAGGAGACCGCGGATCGCCGATTCGTCTTCACCGGTGAGTGCGTTGTCGGCTCGCTGCGACTGGAAGAGGACGACGGCCGTGACCATCAACGCCATCGCACCGAACAACCCGAGCAGAGCATTCACGAACACATGCGGATGGCCGGAGAACGCGCTGGCATCCGCACCGGCGAAGGCACCTACCCGGTTCAGCGCGTACCAGAAGCGGTCCGGCCGGGCCAGCGACCCCGGGAAAAGTTCGAGGACGCCCCAACCGACGAGGGTGCCGATGGCCATCCCGGCGACGAGCGTCGCGGCGGCCTTCAGCAGTGCGCCGCGGCGCACCCGGGCCCAGAACTCTTTGCGGGCCAGAAGCAGGAAGGCGACCGCAGCAAGGTGGAACACCAGGCCGATGACTTCGCCGATCTCTTCAAACCATCGCTCCTCGCCGCTGACCAGATCGGCGACGTTCACGAAGACCGCGGCGATCATGTAGCCGAAAAGGATCCACCAGGCGATGCGTTTGCGCGCCGCCAGAGCGGCGGCGAGCAGGGCGAGGACGAAGGCCCAGGCGAAGCTGGTGTCGGGAAAGTTGAAGATGTAGTTGTCGACGAATTCGCGGGGGATCCTGATGACCGAGCGGACCAACGGCGAGATGCTCGCGATCAGGGACAGTGTGGCGATGACGCCCACGATCCAGCCGGCGGCCGCGGGCACCCAGCGGTACCCCGACTTCGGATGCGCCCTGACGAGACTGGTGGGGGTCATAGGCCGCGAGGATATTCGCTCGGGTCGTCAGATCGTTGGATGTTCGGCCCCGCCGAAGGGTCAGATGTTCGGCTCCGCCGCGGGGTCAGATGTTCGGCTCCGCCGCGGGGTCAGATGTTCGGCTCCGCCGCGGGGTCAGATGTTCGGCTCCGCCGAAGCGGCGCTACCAGACGGGTCCGGTGTATTTCTCGCCCGGACCGTGGCCAGGCTCGTCGGGCGCGGCGCTGGCCTCGCGGAAGGCCAACTGCAGTGTCTTGAGACCGTCACGCACCGGGCCGGCGTGTGGGCCGAGGTATTCGGCCGATGCCGTCACGAGCCCGGCCAGCCCGGTGATGAGGCGCCGCGCCTCGTCCAGGTCGCGACTGGGGCTATCCTCAGGATCGTCGTCCGACAGGCCCAGTTTCTCGGCGGCAGCGCTCATCAGCATCACGGCGCACCTGGTGATGACCTCGACGGCGGGAATCTCGGCCAGTTCGCGGATGCGGGGATCATCGGTCACGAGTGCTAGACTTTCACGCGCGACCGTCCCGGCTTTGGCCAGGGACAGCAAGTGGAGTCCCACTCCCACCGCTGACCACGATTCGTTCGAAGGTACTGCGGTCCGGTCACAGACATCGACGATGTCTGTCCTGGTCGGCAATGGGCCCTGCTTCTGGCAGGGCTTGTCTGTTCTGGAGGAACAGTCTTGCCGCTGGCGTGGGGGACTCCTGAAGACAACATAGGAGGCCCCATCAGCACTGAGACCCGCGTCAACGAGCGCATCCGCGTACCTGAAGTCCGTCTCATCGGACCGGGCGGTGAACAGGTAGGCATCGTGCGCATCGAAGATGCACTCCGCGTCGCCGCGGATGCCGATCTCGACCTTGTCGAAGTTGCCCCCGACGCCAAGCCGCCGGTGTGCAAGATCATGGATTACGGCAAGTTCAAATACGAGACGGCACAGAAGGCGCGCGAGTCTCGCAAGAACCAGCAGCAGACCGTCGTCAAGGAACAGAAGCTGCGTCCCAAGATCGATCCGCACGATTACGAGACCAAGAAGGGTCACGTCATCCGCTTCCTCGAAGCAGGATCGAAGGTCAAGGTGACGATCATGTTCCGCGGACGCGAGCAGTCGCGACCCGAACTCGGCTTCCGCCTCCTGCAGCGCTTGGGCGCAGACGTGGCCGATTACGGCTTCGTGGAGACGTCCGCCAAGCAGGACGGCCGCAACATGACGATGGTGCTGGCACCGCACCGCGGCGCGAAGACTCGCGCCAAGGCGCAGCACGATGCTGACGAGCCGCTCGCGCGTAGAGCACCGACCGGCTCCGACGCCCCCACCGACACACCACAGAACTGAGGAAACATGCCCAAGGCGAAGACCCACAGCGGCGCTTCGAAGCGGTTCCGTACCACCGGATCCGGCAAGGTCGTCCGTCAGAAGGCCAACCGCAGGCACCTGTTGGAGCACAAGCCCACCAAGCGGACGCGCCGGCTCGACGGCCGCACCGTCGTGGCCGCCAATGACGTCAAGCGCGTCAAGAAGATGCTGAACGGCTGACCGCCGCCGGCCTTTCCCGACCCGACCCTCCGAGATAAGGACTACCCATGGCACGCGTGAAGCGCGCACTCAACGCGCAGAAGAAGCGGCGCACCGTACTGAAGGCCTCCAAGGGCTACCGCGGGCAGCGGTCACGCCTGTATCGCAAGGCCAAGGAGCAGCAGCTCCATTCGTTGACCTACGCCTACCGCGACCGGCGTGCTCGCAAGGGCGAGTTCCGCAAGCTGTGGATCTCGCGGATCAACGCTGCCGCCCGCGCCAACGACATCACCTACAACCGGTTGATCCAAGGTCTGAAGGCCGCCGGCATCGAGGTCGACCGTAAGAATCTCGCCGAGATCGCCGTCAGCGATCCCGCCGCTTTCACCGCACTGGTGGAAGCCGCCAAGGCCGCGCTGCCCGCCGATGTGAACGCTCCGTCGGGCGAGGCTGCCTGACGCTCACCGAGCGTTCTGCCCGGGTGGCGGCCGCAGTCAAACTGCACCGTCACACCGGGCGCCGCCGCGCCGCACGCTTTCTCGCCGAAGGTCCCAACCTCGTCGAGGCAGCGTTGCGGCGCGGACTTGTCTCCGAGATCTTCGCCACCGAAACCGCTGCGGAGAGATTCGCCGCCCTGCTCGGCGAATCGCCGGTGGAGATCGTCACCGACAAGGCCGCAAAAGCGTTGTCGGACACGGTGACCCCCGTCGGACTCGTCGCCGTCTGCTCGCTCCCTGAAACCGGCCTTGCTGACGTGCTCGACGCCAGGCCGACCCTGCTGGCGGTACCCGTCGAGATTTCGGAGCCGGGCAACGCCGGCACGCTGATCCGCGTCGCCGATGCAATGGGCGCCGATGCCGTCGTGCTCGCAGGCGACAGTGTCGACCCGTACAACGGCAAGTGCCTTCGCGCGTCGGCGGGGAGCATCTTCTCGATCCCGGTCGTCAGTCACCCCGACGCCATCGGCGCCGTCACCCAGATCGGCGCCGCCGGGCTCCATGTGCTCGCGACTGTGCTCGACGGCACGGTCAGTCTCGACGACGTCGACCTTTCCGGACCCACGGCCTGGTTGTTCGGACCAGAGGCACACGGACTGCCCTCTGCCCTCGTCGAGTCCGCTACCGCCCGGGTGCGCATTCCGATGCTCGGCGAGGCGGAGAGTCTCAACATCGCGTCCGCCGCCGCGATCTGTCTCTACCAAAGCGCTAAGGCCCACCGGCTCAACTGATTCGGTCGATGCCCATCGACGGGCTCGACACTGCGGACGTGTGTAAATTTTGACAGCTTTGCTGAGTTTGTAAAACCAGGTCCGCGTTGTCGCAGGCGTCGGCGGGCCGAATCACGATTTCGCTGTTCAAGGTTATTTCAGCGGCCGGGGGTTTAGAGAATTGGTGGGTGATAGCCGTCGGGCGCATTGCCTGACGATGCGATAAGTAATAGCCTGTGCGATGGCAGCAAATTCATTAGCCTATCGATTCGACATGAACGGATGGTCCATGAAGCGGTTGTGTGCAGCAGTGGGAGTCCTCGCTGTCGGGTGTGCCCCGGGCCTCGCGAGTGCCTCGACCGCGCTGATCCTCGGTGGTGCGGGGCGGTATGCCGACCTCACCGACGAGGAACTCGCGAACGCGCTGGGCGGCTACTTCGCGGATTACGACCACCGGGTCAATGTGCCGTTCGCAGGTACTGACGATTTCGGGCAATCCATCGACGCGGCGGCCGACAGCATGTACGACGCCGTGTACAGCACGCCGGGGAAGAAGACGATCGGCGGTGTCTCGCAGACCGCGCCCGCCATCGCGGAAGTGTTGCGGCGGCTGGAGAACGACGCGGACGCGCCGCCGCCCAGCGATCTCGACGCCGCAATGTACGGCGCGCCGAGTCCCTTCTTCTTCCGACTCAGCGGCGTGGACTATCAGCCGCTGCCCGAGACTCCCTACAACCTGCTGATCGTCAAGGCGGAATACGACGGTGTCGCCGACTTCCCCGACAACCCCTTCAATCTGCTCGCCGTCGTCAACGCATACATGGGCTACAACCAGCTTCACTACCAGGCAGCGTTCACCGATATCTCTCAGGTGCCTGAGGAGTACATCACCAGGGTCGAGAATTCGAAGGGTGGTACGACGACGACCGTTCTCATCCCCACCGAGGTTCTACCTCTGCTCAAGCCCTTGGCGGACGCAGGTATGTCCGACGAGACTGTCGCTTACCTGGACAACATACTGCGTCCGCTCATCGATTCCGCCTATCACCGTCCTGAGGCGATTGAGACGGCGGAAGCTGAAGTGTCGCAACAGAATCAGCGCTCCCTCGCGGTCGTTGCCGAGGCCGAAACCGACGGCGGCGGCTTCGGCGCCGAGGAAGACGGTGCCGACAAAGACAATGTCGACGACGAGACCGACGAAAGCGCACCGCGCGTCGGCAAGCACGCCAAGGCCGACGACGACACGGCCGTTGCGCGTGAGACCCGGCAGACCACCAAGGAGTCGGCCGACGCCGATGCTCAGCGCGGGAAGCACGCCAAGCACGACAACGACGACAGGGACGACAACGAAGACAAGGACGACAAGCCGGCCGGGAACGACAGCGACGGAGAAGCGGGTGCATCGGACGCCGCAGCCTGATTTTCGACCTGCGTCAGCGCCGGTCGACAACAGCCGGCGTGAGATCGACGATCGTCTAGGAGCCGCCGACCAGATGGCGTCGGCTCAGCCCGAACGCGCCAGCATGTTGCGCGAAGAGGCTGGCCTATTCTTGGCTGTCCTCGGCGAGGTCTAATCCTCGACGAAAGCCTTGAGCCGGTCGATCGCCTCGTCCCAACGGCGCGACATCGAGGTAGTCGCCGGCCGCCTGGAGGGGCTTCTGTTGCACGGTCCAGATGCGTCCGCGCTTCGCGCTGCTGACCTCTCCGACTACCTGAAGTATCTCAAGGTGCTTGGTCGCGGTCTGGCGTGTCAGCGGTATTGCCTGCGCCATCTGAAGAGTCGAGCTCGGCCCGGCCTCGCACAGCCGGACGACCATCTGCAGCCGATGCGGGTCACCGAGTGCATCGAAGACCGGCGCGGTTGCCGTAAACGCCTTGACGCAACCGAGAGGTTGCCTTGTCAGTGGTTGGACTTGAGCATCCGCTCCGACACTGCGAGCAGCAGCTTGCGCGGCGTCACACGGTAACCGGACGCCAGGAGGTTGTTGCGGAATCCGGATACGACGGTCGGTGAGGACTTATCGAGCGCAGCGAACGCGGTGTCGACGACCTGGGTGGACGTTTGTCTGCCATCGGTCAGGAACTCCTCACCGGTGCGGTCGAAGAACTCGGTTTCCGTGGCGCCGGGGCACAGGGCGAGGATCTTCACTCCGGTCCCGCGGCACTCCTGCCACAGCGCTTCGGTGTACGACAGCACGAACGCCTTGGTGGCGCCGTAGACCGCCATGCCGGGTGTTGGTTGAAACGCCGCGGTCGATGCGACATTCAGGACGACTCCGCGACGACGCTCGACCATGGCGGGCAGAAACCGAGCGGTCAGATCAACCAATGTCCCACAGTTCAACTGGATCTGGGCGGCGTTGGACTCGGGCTCCTGCCCCACGAACTTTCCATGTAGCCCCACACCCGCGTTGTTGATGAGGACGTCGACCGAGCGGCCCAGCTCGCGAACACCTGAATCGAGTTCGGCACCCGCACCCGGAACGGCGAGATCTGCCGCGAGCACGTCCACCACGATGCCCGGATGTCGCGCGGTCAGGGTCTCCCGCAGCACTGCCAGCTTCTCGGCCCGACGCGCGACGAGAATCAGATTCGCTCCCCGGCGGGCGAGTTGAACGGCGAATTCCTCGCCGATCCCTCCGCTTGCCCCGGTAACCAGTGCGGTGACGTTGCTGAATTCCACGCGGCGCCTCCTTCGTCGGCGCCTCCAAGGCTAACCGCTCAGCAAGCCCCTGGCCACGTGCGTGATCTGCACCTCGTTGCTCCCGGCATAAATCATGAGCGACTTGGCGTCGCGTGCCAGCTGCTCGACCCGGTATTCGGTCATGTAACCGTTACCGCCGAACACCTGCACCGCCTCCATCGCGACATCGGTCGCGGCCTGCGAGCAGTACCACTTGATGGCCGATGCTTCCGCCAGCGAGATCGGGTAGCTGTTCTCGGCAGCTTCGATGACACGAAATAGCATGTTGCGCACATTCATTCGCGCCACTTCCATCGACGCAAGCTTGAGTTGGATGAGCTGGAACTGGCCGATCTCCTTGCCCCACAGCGTGCGCGACTTTGCGTAATCGACACATAAACGCAGGCATTCCTCGATGACGCCCAGCGCCATCGCAGCGACCCCGATGCGCTCGGCTGAGAAGTTGGAGCGGGCACTGTCGCGGCCTGCGTCCCCGGCCTCGTCGCCCTCGGTCTCACCCAGCAGGCGGTCCCGGCCGAGGCGAACGTCGTTGAAGAACAGCTCACCGGTTCGGGACGAATGAATTCCCATCTTGCGGAACGGTTGCGACTGCACGAAACCCTCCATGCCGCGGTCGAGCACGAAGGTCAGAACCTTGCGGTCACGCTTGTCGACGCTTCGATCGCCCTCGTCCAGCTTCGCGTAGACCACGACGACGTCGGCGTCCGGGCCGTTCGTGATGAACGTCTTCTGGCCGTTGAGGATGTAGTCGTCACCGTCTCTGACGACATAGGACTTCATGCCGCCGAACGCATCGGACCCCGAATCCGGTTCGGTGATCGCCCACGCCCCGATCTTGTCGTAGGTGACCAGGTCAGGCAGCCAGCGTTCCTGCTGGGCCAGCGTGCCGCGGCCCATGATCGTCGGCACGGTCAACCCGAGGCTGACACCCATGCCGGTCACGACCCCCATCGACACCCGACACAGCTCGCTGATCACGACGAAGCCCATGCCGCCCGAGCCGCCGAACATGCCACCGCCGCCGGAGGACTTCGGCTTCTCGCCACTGCGGAGCTTGGCCAGTCGTTTGTCGAGGGAGTCGCGTGCCATGTCGGCGATACCGAATGTGGCGAACAACTTCCGGATGATGGGGTAGGGCTCCATCTCGCCGCTTTCGAGCGCATCGATGTGCGGGCGGATCTCCTTGTCGACGAACTCGCGCACGGCGTCGCGCACGGCGAGATCGACGTCTGACCAATCAAGCATGTGTTCAGGCTGCCTTATTGCGGCCGCGCGCGGGGCGCATCCCTGCCAGCGAGAACGTGGTGTGCACCAGTGACCCCACCCTGTCGAGCAGCGACCGGTGCGGCGGAAGGTAGTGCATTGGCAGGTTGCGTCGATCACGCGGCGGCGACATGAACGCAGGCGCCTCGACCAGTGGGGCGTCCTCGGGAATCTTGCCGTCGGCCCGGCGGTAGGCCGCTACGGCCCGCGGATGCAGCCGAATCTCGTCGGGCACCGCCACGAAATCCAATTCGACCAGCTTGCCGAACAACCGGAGCGCGACCTCGTCACCGGGCGTCCACCGCATACCGGCGCGCTCGCGCACCACAGGGTCGAAAAGCCCTGCCGCGATCCAGCGTTGGGCTCCGACCATGGGTTTGAAGATCTGATCCCATAGGGGAGTCGGCATAAGGACGAACCACGGTTTCGGGATGCGGATGGAGAAGATGTCCATCGTCGCCCGGTTCATCTCCAGCTCGTCGCGGCACTTGCGATCCCAGTACTCCTGGAAGCCCGCCCACGACTCGGGCACGGGCTTCATGCTCATCCCGTACATGCGGTACCACTGGACGTGCTCGTCGAACAGTTGCTCCTTCTCCGCCTCGGTGAGGCCACCGCAGAAGTACTCGGCAGTCTTGATGATCAGCATGAAGAACGTGGCGTGCGCCCAGTAGAACGTCTCAGGGTTCAGCGCGTGATAGCGCCTGCCGTCGGCATCGACGCCTTTGATGGTCTTGTGATAATTGCGAATCTGGGCGCCCGTCTGTGCCGCGCGGTCGCCGTCGTAGACGACGCCCATGATCGGGTACACGGATCGAGCGACGCGTTGCAGCGGCTCGCTGAGCAGAATCGAATGGTCTTCGACCCCGGCCCCGAGTTGCGGGTACATGTTCTGGATCGCCCCGATCCAGACACCGAGCATGCCGGTTCGCACATCACCGAAGTATTTCCACGTCAGCGAATCAGGGCCGAGCGGAAACGGCTCCGTATCCGCCCGAGCACTGGGCGAGGATTCAGACCCTGCCATCACCGTTGATCGCACACACCGAAGATAGGCGTTGACAACATTCGTTGTCTACGATTTCACCGCCGTGGCGGGCCGGTGTTACGCAGCCTCCACCGCGAAGCCACTGACCTGTGACCTGCCGGTTTATTGCCGCCACCGCCCTCGATTAGGCTTGGCTTCGTGGACGACGACCCGCCAGGTGAACCGGGAGGCGGCCGTTCTACAGGCCCATTGGGCTGGTTCACGAATGTCAACCACAACGAGGGCGTCATTTCCTTCCTGCGTCGGGCCCGCCGCGCGTTGCCCGGCGACCCTGAGTTCGGCGACCCGCTGTCGGTCAGCGGCGTCGGAGGTCCGAGCGCTGCGGCACGCGCAGCTGATCGCCTGCTCGAGCGCGAAGCCGCGACGCGAGAGGTCAGCCTCGGCGCTCTGCAGGTCTGGCAGGCGCTGACGGAGCGGGTATCCGGCCGGCCCGCCAACGCAGAGGTGACCCTTGTCTTCACCGACCTCGTCGGGTTCTCGGCGTGGTCGCTCAGAGCAGGCGACGACGCCACCTTGCGGCTGCTGCGCCGCGTCGCCCAGGTGGTGGAGCCGCCGCTACTGCAATCCGGCGGGCACATCGTCAAGCGCATGGGCGACGGGCTCATGGCGGTGTTCGCCGAGCCTGTCACCGCTGTGCGATCGGCCATCGAAGCCCGCGAGGCGGTGAAAGCGCTTGACGTGGACGGTTATCGGCCGCGGATGCGGGTCGGAATCCACACCGGTCGGCCGCAGCGCATCGGTTCGGATTGGCTCGGCATCGACGTCAACCTGGCCGCTCGGGTGATGGAGCGTGCCACCCGCGGCGAACTGGTGGTATCGGAAGCGACGCTTGAGAGGATCCCCGAAGAGGATTTCGACGCGCTCGGTGTGACGGCGAAGAAACTCCGCAGGCCGGTCTTCGCCGCCAAGCAGGATGGCGTGCCCTCCGATTTCGGGATGTATCGGCTGCGAACCCGCAGGCAATTGACAGGTGACCAGGACGAGGGCGAGGCGTCGGCCAGCGGATAGTGGTCACGGTGCTGTCAGGTTGCCTCGCGCGCATGGCAAGAGTGCGTGTCACGTTGTGCTACGCCGCGGTCGTCGCCGCCGTCACGGCCGTGATGGTGGATATGACACCGCACGTGCAGGCCGCCGTGATCAGGCACATGAGCACGAATCTGCACAACCTGAGCCACGGCAGGATCGCGACGCTGGTCGGTAGCGCGTTCGTCGTCGACGCGGGCCCGTTGTATCTATGGCTGCCGGGGCTGATCTGTCTGCTCGCAGTCGCCGAATTGGCATGGGGCAGTGGGCCGCTCGCCATTGCGACGGTGTTGGGCCACGTCGGGGCCTCGCTGCTGGTCGCGGCCGGACTCACCGTCGCAGTGACGTTCGGATGGATCGCTCGTTCGGTGGCCCACGATCCCGATGTGGGGATGAGCTACGTCGCCATGGGTGCGCTCGGCGTGCTCACCGGCGCCATGCCGCCACGATGGCGGGCGTCATGGGCGGTGTGGTGGATCACCGTGGCTCTGGTCGTCATCGCCGGCGGCCCAGACTTCACCGACGTCGGACACCTGTTGGCGTTGGCGTTGGGAATGATGGCGTCGCTGCGGTCCGGGAAAGCGCGCAGCTGGACCGCTCCGATGGTGTTGCTCCTGGCGATCGGCGCTGCGTTCGGCTTTGTGGTTCTGGCCGGCGGTGCGGTGTCGATGGTCTCCTGTGCAGTCTGGGGTGCGTTCGGCGCGCTGGTCTGTCTGGGCTGCGCCCGGCTGACGCGTCAGAACTCGTCCGCTGACGCCGCAAGCCAATCCGGGAGCCACGACTCCGGCGGATCTTCGAATAGCTGGCCGGGCCGCAGCCAGTCGTAGATCTCGGCGTAGGTGCGGGTGCGCTGACCTTCGATGCGACGGTTGAGCATCGCCGGGGACAGGTCGCCGAACCCGGCCAGCCCCATCGATGCCACGATCTGGGCGGCGCTTGCCACCGTCGCTCGCTGGAAGTTGAACACCCGGGCGGACTTGTCCGTCACGTCGAGCGCCCTCGCGCGGGCCGGATCCTGTGTCGCGACGCCCGTGGGGCAGTGGTTGGTGTTGCACTTCATCGCCTGGATGCAGCCGACCGCAAACATCATCGCGCGGGCCGACATCGTGAAGTCCGCGCCCTGGCAGATGCGGCTGACGATGTCGACCCCGCTGGCGACTTTGCCGGATGCCCCGATCTTGATTCGGCCGCGCAGTCCCGTTCCGACCAGGCTGTTATGCACGAGCATCAGCCCCTCCGTCAGTGGCATGCCGACGTGATCCTCGAATTCCTGTGGTGCGGAGCCGGTTCCCCCTTCGCCCCCGTCGACGATCACAAAGTCGGCCGAGACGCCCGTTGCCAGGAAGCCCTTGCAGATCGACAGGAACTCCGAGCGCGCGCCGACGCACAGCTTGAACCCCACCGGTTTGCCGCCGGAGAGTCTGCGCAGCATCGCGATGAAGTGTGCGAACTCGACCGGTGTGCCGAATGCGCTGTGCGCAGGCGGCGAAACTACGGTGCGCCCCAGCGGAACACCGCGTGTCGCCGCGATCTCCGGGCTCACCTTCGCCCCGGGCAGAACGCCGCCCAGGCCGGGCTTGGCGCCCTGCGACAGCTTCACCGAGATCGCCTTGACCGCCGGATGGGCTGCCTTCTGCGTGAATTGGGCCGGATCGAACCGGCCGTCGGCGCCGCGGCATCCGAAGTAGCCGGAGCCGATCTCCCAGATGAGGTCGCCGCCACCCTTCAGGTGATACGGACTGATGCCGCCTTCACCGGTGTCGTGGGCGAAGCCGCCACGCGCAGCGCCGCCGTTGAGTGCCTCGATGGCGTTCGCCGACAACGCCCCGAAGCTCATCGCCGAGACGTTGAGTAGTGCGATGTCGTAAGGCTGGGTGCAGTCGGGCCCGCCGAGACGTACCCGAGGGGCGAGATCGTCGGCGAAGCGAGCCCGCAACGAGTGGCGAAGGAACTCGTAGCCGAGTGCGTTCACGTCCCGCTCGGTGCCGAACGGCTCGTCGCCCTTGGTGCCCTTGGCGCGCTCGTAGACCATGTCGCGGGTCTCGCGGTCGAACGGCGCTGCCTCGGTGTTCGACTCGATGAAGTACTGCCGGATCTCGGGTCGGATGGACTCCATGAGGAACCGGACGTGCCCCAGGATCGGGTAGACGCGAAGGATCGTGTGCCGTTTCTGCAGGAGATCCCACGTGCCCAGCGCCGCCGACCCCAGCAGAACCGCAGCGAGCACCGCCCAGACACCGTGCACTGTGATGGCGAGCGTCAGCGCCGCCGCGCCGAGGACCCATATCGCGCCGATGATCAGGGGCCGGATCGCCACCGCGCGAGGGTATCGCCGCCGCGCGACAAATGCAGGCGAAGTGCCACCGAACGCATCCCATATGATCGCCGGGTGGCTGAGCAGCCAGTGGATCTATCAGACGAGGCGTTGGCCGCAGCGGTCAGCGCTGTCAGGCGTGCGTTCGACCAGGCCGCAACCCTCGACGATCTCGCAAGGGCCAAGACCGAACACCTCGGAGACCGTTCCCCGATCGCGCTGGCGCGCCAGGCCCTGGGATCACTGCCGAAGTCCGAGCGCGCGGATGCGGGCAAGCGGGTCAACGTGGCGCGCACCGAGGCGCAGAGTGCTTATGACGACCGGCTCGCGGTGCTGCGCGCCGAACGTGACGCGGCCGTACTGGTCGCCGAACGCATCGACGTCACGCTGCCGTCCACGCGACAGCCGCTCGGCGCCCGGCACCCGATCACGATTCTGGCCGAGCATGTCGCCGACACGTTTGTCGCGATGGGATGGGAGCTCGCCGAAGGTCCCGAGGTGGAAACCGAGCAGTTCAACTTCGACGCGCTGAACTTCCCGCCCGATCACCCTGCCCGCAGCGAGCAGGACACCTTCCACGTGGCGCCCGACGGCTCTCGACAGGTGCTCCGCACGCACACCTCCCCGGTGCAGATCCGCGCGCTGCTCGAGCGCGACCTGCCGGTTTACATCATCTCGATCGGGCGCACGTTCCGCACCGACGAACTCGACGCCACCCACACGCCGGTCTTTCACCAGGTCGAGGGTCTGGCTGTCGACAAGGGACTGACGATGGCGAATCTGCGGGGCACGCTGGATGCGTTCGCGCGCGCCGAGTTCGGCCCGCAAGGCCGTACCAGATTCCGTCCGCACTTCTTCCCCTTCACGGAACCCTCGGCCGAGGTCGACATCTGGTTCCCCAACAAAAAGGGTGGGCCGGGCTGGGT
>NZ_LWCS01000029.1 GCF_001650495.1 Mycolicibacterium iranicum
GTTGACGCCGTCGTGGTCGTGCGCGACGCCGACGGCCGGCTGCGCGACCTCTCCTGGGTTCCCGATGCCGACGCCGACGTCGAACCGGTCGCGGCCAACACCGACGACGGGCGTAGCGTGATCCGGCACTCCGCCGCGCACGTGCTGGCCCAGGCGGTGCAGGAGCTGTTCCCCGAAGCCAAGCTGGGTATCGGACCGCCCATCACGGACGGCTTCTACTACGACTTCGATGTCGCCGAGCCGTTCACCCCAGATGATCTCGCGGCACTTGAGAAAAAGATGCGCCAGATCGTCAAGGACGGACAGCTGTTCTCCCGTCGCGTCTTCGAGTCCAAGGATCAGGCGCGGCAAGAGCTGGCAGGCGAGCCCTACAAGCTGGAGCTCATCGACGACAAAGCCGGCGCTGACGATCCGGAGGTCATGGAAGTCGGCGGCGACGAGCTCACCGCCTACGACAACCTCAATCCCCGCACCCGCGAACGGGTTTGGGGTGATCTCTGCCGCGGTCCGCACATTCCGACCACCCGTTACATACCGGCCTTCAAGCTGACCCGCAGCTCGGCTGCGTACTGGCGCGGTGATCAGAGCAATGCGAGTCTGCAGCGCATCTATGGCACTGCGTGGGAGTCCCAGGATGCGCTCGACCATCACCTCGAACTGCTGGAGGAAGCGCAGCGGCGCGACCACCGCAAGCTCGGCGTCGAACTTGACCTCTTCAGCTTCCCGGACGAATTGGGTTCGGGCCTTCCGGTTTTCCATCCCAGGGGTGGAGTGGTACGCCGTGAACTTGAGGAGTACTCGCGGAGCAAGCACATCGAGGCCGGCTACGAGTTCGTCAACACTCCGCACATCACCAAAGAGCAGCTCTACATCACCTCGGGCCATCTCGAGTGGTACGCCGACGGCATGTTCCCGCCGATGCACATCGACGCGGAGTACAACGAGGACGGCACGGTCCGCAAGCCGGGGCAGGACTATTACCTCAAGCCCATGAACTGCCCGATGCACCATTTGATCTATCGTTCCCGCGGGCGGTCGTATCGTGAACTTCCGTTGCGGCTCTTCGAGTTCGGCAGCGTGTACCGCTACGAGAAGTCGGGGGTCGTGCACGGCCTGACCCGGGTGCGCGGGATGACTCAGGACGATGCGCACATCTACACCACCCGCGAGGAGATGCGCGAAGAGCTGACGAGGATCCTGCAGTTCGTCCTCGAGTTGCTCGCCGACTACGGACTCGACGACTTCTATCTCGAGCTTTCCACCAAGGATCCGGAGAAGTTCGTCGGCTCCGACGAGATCTGGGAGGAGGCCACCGACACGCTGCGGGAGGTGGGCGAGGCCTCAGGCCTGGAGCTGGTGCCCGATCCGGGCGGGGCGGCGTTCTACGGCCCGAAGATCTCGGTGCAGGTCCGCGATGCGTTGGGCCGAAGCTGGCAGATGTCGACGATCCAGCTCGACTTCAACATGCCCGACCGCTTCGAACTCGAATACACCGCAGCCGACGGGACCCGCAAGCGCCCCGTGCTGATCCACCGCGCGCTGTTCGGCTCGATCGAGCGATTCTTCGGCATTCTGACCGAGCACTACGCCGGCGCCTTCCCAGCATGGCTGGCGCCGGTGCAGGTGGTGGGAATCCCTGTGGCAGAGGCCCATTCCGCATACCTCGACGGGATCGCGGCCGACCTGCGTAAGCGCGGCATCCGCGTCGAGGTCGACGCCGGAGACGACCGGATGGCGAAGAAGATCGTCAACCACACCAATCAAAAGGTGCCGTTCATGCTCCTCGCGGGTGACCGAGACGTGGAGGCGGGCGCGGTGAGCTTCCGGTTCGGTGACCGCACCCAGATCAACGGGGTGCCGCGCGGGCAGGCGGTCGAGACCATACTGGAGTGGGTGAGACGGCGTGAGAACGCCACCCCCACAGCGGAACTCGTCGAGATCCAGGCAGGTTCGCGAGCGGGTGAGGGGTGACGTGGATCCCGAGGAAACGATCGTAGACCGCGGTGTCGGCGATCCAGACCATCTCCAGCGGCTCTGGACACCGCACCGGATGACCTACATCGCCGATGCCGTCAAAGTGGGCTCGGCGTCCTCATCGGAACCGTTCACCGACATCCCGAACATGTCCGACGAGGACGGGCTCGTGGTGGCGCGCGGTGAACTCGTCTACGCGGTCCTCAATCTTTACCCCTACAACCCCGGCCACCTGATGGTGGTGCCCTACCGGCGGGTGGCGGAGCTGGAAAACCTCACCGACGCCGAGAGCGCCGAACTGATGGCGTTCACGCAGAAGGCGATTCGCGTGATGAAGGCGGTGTCGCGTCCGCACGGCTTCAATGTCGGCCTCAACCTCGGCACATCCGCGGGTGGGTCGCTCTCGGAGCATCTGCACATGCACGTCGTGCCGCGTTGGGGTGGGGACGCCAACTTCATCACCGTCATCGGGGACTCCAAGGTCATACCCCAGCTGCTTCGGGACACCCGCAAGCTCCTGGCCACCGAGTGGGACAACCAGAAGTGAGCGACTTCTACTTGATGACCCGCGCGGCCTACGCGAAACTCTCGCGGCCGGTGGCCAAAGGGGCGCTGAAGGTGGGGCTCACCCCCGACAGCGTGACGATCCTCGGCACCGCGGGTTCGGTGCTCGGCGCGCTGACCCTCTTCCCGATCGGGCAACTGTGGTGGGGAGCCTTCACGGTCTTCGTTTTCGTGCTCGCCGACATGCTTGATGGCGCCATGGCCCGGGAACGCGGCGGAGGCACCAGATTCGGAGCGGTGCTCGATGCGACCTGCGACCGGATCAGCGACGGCGCGATCTTCTGCGGGCTGCTGTGGTGGGCGGCGTTCGGTCTGCACAGTGCCGAGCTCGTGGTCGCCACAATGATCTGTCTGGTTTCCTCTCAGGTCATTTCGTACATCAAGGCCCGCGCCGAGGCCAGCGGCCTCTCCGGCGACGGCGGCCTGATCGAGCGGCCGGAGCGACTGGTCATCGTGCTGGTGGGGGCAGGGCTGTCGGGCCTGCCCTTCATTCCCGACGTGCTTCTCGATGTCGCGATGTGGCTACTTGCGGTCACGAGTGTGGTGACGATCGGTCAGCGGCTGCACAGTGTCCGCACCTCCGGGGCGGCGATGGAGCCGCTGACGCCGGCCGATGCCGGCGACAAGCCGGAGACCACCGAGCAATGACACAGCAACCGGGCGGATCGGGTCTCAACGCCACGCGTCTGCTCACGGTGCCGTCGTCGGTCGGTGGCCACCTCAGCGACTGGGGCTATGCGGCGGGCTGGCGACTGGTCCGCGCTGCCCCGGAGTTCTTGGCGCGCAATGCTTTCGATGCGGGCGCGTTGTGGGCGTCGCGCAACGGGGGTCCCGATCAGCTCCGCAAGAACCTCGCCCGGGTCACCGGCACCACCCCCGGTCACGTTCCCGATTCGCTGATGCGGGCCTCGCTGGCCTCCTACGCGAGGTACTGGCGTGAGGCGTTCCGGCTGCCGTCGATGGACCACACCGAACTGGGCCGTGAGCTGTGGGTCGACGACATCGAAAAAGTCTTCGCGTCCCTGGGCGCCGGCAATGGTGCGGTGCTCGCGCTTCCCCACAGCGGGAACTGGGACATGGCCGGGGTGTGGTTGGCGCAGAATTACGGCACTTTTGCGACGGTGGCAGAACGCCTGAAACCGGAGTCGCTGTACCAGCGGTTCCTTGCCTACCGGGAGAGCCTGGGTTTTCACGTGGTACCGGCGTCGGGCGGCGAGCGCCCGGCGTACGACGTGGTGCGCGACTGGCTCCGCGACAACGGCATCGTCTGCCTGATGGCGGACAGGGATCTCAGCCGTCGCGGCGTCGAGGTCGACTTCTTCGGTGAGGCGACGCGTCTGCCCGCCGGACCCGCCAAACTCGCCATCGAGACCGGCGCGGCCCTCTTCCCGGCGCACTGCTGGTTCGAAGGGCCTGGCTGGCGGACAAAGATCTACCCTCAGATCGACACGTCCTCCGGTGACGTCACCGCGATCACGCAGGCGCTGGCTGACCAGTTCGCCACGAACATCGCGGCTCATCCAGAGGACTGGCACATGATGCAGCCTCAGTGGATCGTCGATCTGTCCGACGAACGCAGGGCCCGACTGGCGGGCCGGTGACCTGATGCGCATCGGGATGGTCTGCCCGTACTCGTTCGATGTGCCCGGTGGCGTGCAGTCGCACGTGTTGCAGCTGGCGACCGTGATGCGCGCCGGCGGACACGAGGTCAGCGTGCTCGCGCCCGCCTCGCCTGAGGCCGAAGGATCGCTGCCCGATTTCGTCGTCTCGGGGGGTAAGGCGATACCCATTCCCTACAACGGGTCGGTAGCGCGGTTGCGCTTTGGGCCTGCCACCCACCGCAAAGTCAAACGGTGGTTGCAGCAGGGCCAGTTCGACGTGCTGCATCTGCACGAGCCGAACGCCCCCAGCCTGTCGATGCTGGCCCTGAACATCGCACAGGGCCCGATCGTCGCCACCTTCCACACGTCGACGACGAAATCGTTGACGCTGTCGGTGTTCGAGCCGTTCCTGAGGCCGATGCACGAGAAGATCGTCGGGCGCATCGCCGTCTCGGACCTCGCGCGCCGCTGGCAGATGGAGGCGCTCGGAAGCGATGCCGTGCAGATTCCCAACGGCGTGGACGTCGACAGCTTCGCCTCGGCACCGCTTCTTCCCGGCTATCCGCGGCCTGGCAGGTCGGTGCTGTTCCTGGGCCGGTTCGATGAACCACGCAAAGGCATGAGCGTTCTGCTCGGCGCGCTGCCTGCCATCGTCGAGCGCTTCCCCGACATCGAGATCCTCGTCGTCGGTCGCGGCGACGAGGACGAGCTGCGTGCGGCGGCGGGCCCGAATGCCGGCCATCTGCGCTTCCTGGGACAGGTCGCCGATGCGGAGAAGGCCTCGGCTATGCGCAGCGCCGATGTGTACTGCGCGCCCAACACTGGCGGCGAGAGCTTCGGCATCGTGCTGGTCGAGGCCATGGCCGCAGGCACTGCCGTGGTGGCCAGCGACCTGGATGCGTTCAGGCGCGTCCTCAACAACGGCGAGGCGGGAAGGCTGGTGGCCGTCGCAGATCCCAACTCGCTGTCGCAGGGGCTGATCGACGTGCTGTCCGATGACGCCGTGAGGCAGCGCTACATCGCGTGCGCTGCGGAGGCGGTGCACCGCTACGACTGGTCGGTGGTCGCGGCCCAGATCATGCGGGTGTACGAGACAGTCGCGGGGGCGGGCGTGAAGGTGCAGGTCGAGTCATGAGGCGTTGGGGGCACCTCCCGCTTGCGGGGGAGAGCGCAGCAACCGGGGGATCGACTTGATCCCGTGGGTGACGGCGGTCGTCATCGCTGTCGCGGTGGCCGCTCTGCTGCTGATTCTCGCCTGGGCCTACCAAACCGCCAACCGGCTGGACAGGTTGCACGTCCGGTACGACCTGTCGTGGCAGGCCCTCGACGGCGCCCTGGCCCGGCGGGCCGTCGTCGCCCGAGCGGTGGCCGTCGAGGCGTACGGCGGGGGACCGGAGGGCAGGCGGCTCGCCGCGTTGGCCGACTCCGCCGAACGGGCCCCCCGCCAGGCACGCGAGGCGGCGGAGAACGAGCTGTCGGCTGCGCTCGCGCGGGTCAACCCGTCGTCGCTGGCGGTCGCGCTCGTCGCGGAACTAGCCGACGCCGAGGCGCGTGTCCTTCTGGCGCGTCGCTTCCACAACGACGCCGTGCGCGACACGCTCGCGCTGCGAGAGCGCACCCTGGTGCGGATTCTGCGCCTGGGCGGAACTGCTGCGCTGCCAACCTATTTCGAGATCGCCGAGGGAGGCGAGGAGTCGGCGCGCGAGCCCGCGCCCGCGCGCAGGCGCACCTCGGCGCGGATCGTGCTGCTCGACGAGTACGGCGCTGTGCTGCTGCTGTGCGGATCGGATCCGGCCGGTGCCGGTGGCGAGGCGCCCCCGCCCCGGTGGTGGTTCACGATCGGCGGCGCGGCTCAGGTCGGTGAATCGCTGGTCCAGGCTGCCGTGCGAGAACTCGAGGAGGAGACCGGGCTGCTCGTCGCGCCCGAGGCGATGGTCGGGCCGGTGTGGCGCCGCGATGCGATCATCGATTTCAATGGCGCTGTGATCCGCAGCGAGGAGATGTACTTCGTGCACCGCACTCGAAGATTCGAACCCTCCGACGCGGGTAGGTCGGGGCTGGAGCGCACCTACATTCACGATCACCGTTGGTGCGATGCGACAATGATCGAAAAGCTGGTCGCCAACGGTGAGACCGTGTACCCGCTGCAGCTGGGCGAGCTTCTCGACGAGGCGAATGCACTGGCCGACGCGCCGGATGCGCTGCAGGCGGGGCCACTGCAGTCGATCCGGTGATCTGCGGATCGAATCGATTTGCGGCCGCCTTTAGACTGAATCAGTAGCGATTTAAGGAGTAAGCAGTGGAATCCGAAACGCCCGGGGCTCCTGCTCGCGGTACCGCACGGGTGAAGCGCGGCATGGCCGAGATGCTCAAGGGCGGCGTCATCATGGATGTCGTCACCCCCGAACAGGCACGAATCGCGGAAGGTGCCGGTGCGGTGGCGGTGATGGCGCTCGAACGCGTGCCCGCCGACATCCGCGCCCAGGGCGGCGTATCGCGGATGAGCGACCCCGACATGATCGAAGGCATCATCGACGCCGTCACCATCCCGGTTATGGCCAAGGCGCGGATCGGCCACTTCGTGGAGGCACAGATCCTGCAGAGCCTCGGGGTCGACTACGTTGACGAGTCCGAGGTGCTCACACCCGCCGACTACGCCAACCACATCGACAAGTGGAAGTTCACCGTTCCGTTCGTGTGCGGTGCCACCAATCTCGGCGAGGCACTTCGGCGCATCACCGAGGGGGCGGCGATGATCCGCTCCAAGGGTGAGGCCGGCACCGGCGACGTCTCGAACGCGACCACCCACATGCGCAAGATCGGCGGCGAGATCCGCCGGCTGACGTCGCTGTCGGAAGACGAATTGTACGTCGCGGCAAAGGAATTGCAGGCTCCCTACGACCTGGTCACCGAGGTGGCCCAGGCCGGGAAACTGCCCGTCACGCTGTTCACCGCCGGTGGTATCGCGACCCCCGCCGACGCGGCGATGATGATGCAGCTCGGCGCCGAGGGTGTGTTCGTAGGCTCAGGGATCTTCAAGTCCGGGAACCCCGCCGAACGCGCTGCGGCGATCGTCAAGGCCACCACGTTCTACGACGACCCAGACGTGCTGGCCAAGGTGTCGCGCGGGCTCGGTGAGGCCATGGTCGGCATCAACGTCGACGACATCCCGGTCCCGCACAGGCTCGCAGAGCGCGGCTGGTAAACAGACCTGCATGGCGATCGAAGAGATCCTCGACCTGGAGCAGATCGAGGTCAACATCTATCGCGGTGGTGTCTTCAGCCCCGAGTCGGGGTTCCTGCAGCGCACCTTCGGCGGCCACGTCGCCGGGCAGTCGCTGGTGTCGGCAGTGCGCACCGTCGACCCGAAGTTCCAGGTGCACTCGCTGCACGGTTACTTCCTGCGGGCTGGCGACGCGCGCTCGCCGTCGGTGTACACGGTCGAACGGATCCGCGACGGGGGGTCGTTCTGCACGCGCCGGGTTACGGCGATCCAGCACGGCGAGACGATCTTCTCGATGTCGGCGTCCTTCCAGAGCGACCAGAGCGGCATCGAGCACCAAGACGCGATGCCGACCGTCGTGCCGCCCGACGGCATCCCCGATTTCAAATCCGTGAGCAAGGTCTTCGACGACGCCAGTTTCCGGCAGTTCGACGAGTGGGACGTTCGCATCGTTCCCCGGGATCTTCTGAACAAGGTGCCGGGCAAGGCTTCTCAGCAGCAGGTGTGGTTCCGGCACCGGGACCCGCTGCCCGACGATCCGGTGCTGCACATCTGCGCACTGGCCTACATGAGCGACCTGACGCTGCTCGGGTCGGCGCAGGTGAACTATCCCGAGGAGCGCAAGCACCTGCAGGTGGCCTCGCTCGACCACGCGATGTGGTTCATGCGGCCGTTCCGCGCCGACGAATGGCAGCTCTACGACCAGTCGTCGCCGTCGGCATGCGGGGGCCGCTCCCTGACGCAGGGCAAGATCTTCAATCAGTACGGCGAGATGGTTGCGGCGGTCATGCAGGAGGGCCTGACCCGCTACGCGCGCGATTTCACCCCGAAAAGCTGATGGGGACGCCGACTGTCGGGGTGCTCGCCCTGCAGGGCGACACCCGCGAGCACCTCGGGGCGCTGCGTGAGGCGGGCGCCGAGGCCGTCACCGTCCGGCGCCTGTCCGAGTTGGAGGCCGTCGACGCGCTCGTGATCCCCGGCGGAGAGTCGACCGCAATGAGCCATCTGCTGCGCGAACTGGAGCTGCTGGAACCTCTGCGCGCGCGCTTGGCCGACGGCATGCCGGCCTACGGGTCGTGCGCGGGGATGATCTTGCTGGCCACCGAGATCGCCGACGCCGGGGTGCCGGGGCGAGAAGCTCTGCCGCTGGGTGGCATCGATATGACGGTGCGCCGCAACGCTTTCGGACGCCAGGTCGATTCGTTCGAAGACGACATCGAGTTCCGCGGCCTTGACGGCTTCATGCACGCGGTGTTCATCCGCGCGCCGTGGGTGGAACGAGTCGGTCCCGACGTCGAGGTGCTGGCGCGGGCGGCGGGACATCCCGTCGCGGTGCGGCAGGGTCGGATGCTGGCGACGGCCTTCCATCCCGAGGTGACGGGCGACCGGCGCGTGCACCGCCTGTTCGTCGAGTCGCTTCTAGCGCAGAGGTAGGCCAGTGATCGCGCGGGCCATCACCAGGCGCTGGATCTCGCTGGTGCCCTCGAAGATGGTGAAGATCTTGGCGTCGCGGTGCATTCGCTCGACGGGGTATTCGCGCGTGTAGCCATTGCCGCCGAGGATCTGGATGGCCTCGTCGGTGACGTAGACGGCCGTCTCGCTTGCTACCAGCTTGGCCATCGAACCTTCTGCCGACTCGAACGCCTTGCCGTTGCGGGCCATCCAGCCGGCCCGGTACACGAGCAGACGCGCGGCGTCTATGCGCGCCTTCATGTCGGCCAATTTGAATGCGACCGCCTGGAATTCGCCGATCTTGCGACCGAACTGCTCGCGCTCGGTGGCATAGTCGCGGGCGTACTCGTAGGCCGCCCGAGCTACGCCGACCGCCATCGCGCCGACGGTGGGTCGGGTCCGTTCGAACGTGGCCATCGCCGCTTGGCCCGCGGCCTTCTTGCCGTCGCGGACCTTGGCGATCCTCGCGTCGAACTTCTCCTTGCCGCCGACGATCAGCCGGCCGGGAATGCGAACCTCGTCGAGCACGACCTCGGCGGTGTGCGAGGCGCGAATTCCGTGCTTGAGAAACTTCTGGCCCTGGCTGAGACCCTTCGTGCCGGGCGGGATGATGAAGGAGGCCTGTCCGCGGGTGCCGAGCTCGGGGTGCACCGAAGCGACTACGACGTGGACGTTGGCGATGCCGCCGTTGGTCGCCCACGTCTTCGTCCCGTTGAGCACCCATTCGTCGGTGGCCTCGTCGTAGCGAGCCCGGGTGAGGATTGCGCCGACGTCGGAGCCCGCATTCGGCTCTGAGGAACAGAAGGCGGCAACCTTGGGGTCTTCGACGGTGCCGAACATCTGGGGCACCCATTCACCGACCTGCTCGGGCGTTCCGTTCGCGGCGACCGAGGCGGCCGCCAGGCCGGTGCCGAGGATGGCGAGCGCGATGCCCGCGTCACCCCAGAACATCTCCTCGAACGCAACGATCATGCCGAGCCCGCTCGGCTCTGCGGCCTGCTCGGCGAAGAACTCCGTGGAGTAGAGGCCGACTTTGGCGGCCTCCTGGATGATCGGCCACGGTGTGGCCTCGCGCTCATCCCACTCCGCGGCCGCGGGGCGGATGACGTCAGTAGCAAATTCGTGGACCCACTTCTGCACGTCCAACAGGTCTGAGGACAACTCCAGCGAGAATGTCATGATTTGGTACCTTACTCCGGAGTAAGATAACCGGCTAGAGTGTGTGTCTCAGCTAACAGTGTCGCGCGCCGGTTCAGCATCGGCAGCAACAGTCGCCACCCCGTGTTGACGGTGCTGGTTCCTCTGCGGGCGTTGCGGAAGTCCATGATCGCGGGGTGTGCCGGGCTCCTGGTCGTCGCTACAGAGCACCGGCCGGACACGATGGCCCGAGCGGAAGCGACGAGCGTTCGGCACCAGGGAGCTCGGGGCGACGGAGCGCGTGACCCCGAATCTGCAGCGCTACATCGAAGAAGACCTGGGGTGACGGCCACGTAGACTGGTCAACCGGACTTTGGCTTCGAGCCACACATTGAGCCAGAAGAGGTAGTACCTGCATGAGCGGCCATTCCAAGTGGGCCACCACAAAGCACAAGAAGGCCGTGATCGACGCGCGTCGCGGCAAGAACTTCGCCAAGCTGATCAAGAACATCGAGGTGGCGGCGCGCACCGGCGGCGGTGACCCAGGCGGTAACCCGACGTTGTACGACGCGATCCAGAAGGCCAAGAAAAACTCGGTGCCCAACGACAACATCGAGCGCGCACGCAAACGCGGCGCGGGTGAAGAAGCGGGTGGCGCCGACTGGCAGACCATCACGTACGAGGGCTATGGGCCCAACGGCGTGGCCATCCTGGTCGAGTGCTTGACCGACAACCGCAACCGCGCCGCGGGGGAGGTCCGTGTCGCGATGACCCGCAACGGCGGCAGCATGGCCGACCCGGGATCGGTTTCCTACCTGTTCTCCCGCAAGGGTGTGGTGACGCTGGAGAAGAACGGTCTCACTGAGGACGACGTGCTGGCCGCGGTCCTCGACGCCGGCGCCGAGGACGTCAACGATCTGGGCGAGAGCTTTGAGGTCATTTCCGAGCCCACCGATCTCGTCGCCGTGCGGACCGCGCTGCAGGATGCCGGTATCGACTACGAATCGGCGGAAGCCAGCTTCCAGCCGTCGGTGTCGGTCGCCGTCGACCTCGAAGGGGCCCGCAAAGTGCTCAAGCTCGTCGACGCGCTGGAGGACAGCGACGACGTGCAGGACGTCTATACAAACGTTGACATCCCCGACGACGTCGCCGCCCAGCTCGACGAGGACTGACTGGGCCCGCCCGCACCGGCGAGGTGACCCAAACCGGCCCGATCCACCCGGCGGACGGCATAATCCTGTTCGTCGTGACGGGTGATCAGGAGAGCGGCCGACCGCATGGAGAAGGTGACAGATCCCGACGGGGTTTCGTGGCGAGTCCGTCGGTGGTGGTGGAAGACCGTGCCGTGGGAGACCGGGTTCGCGACCCTCGACGCGCTCATCTTCCTGATCGTGTTGCCGTTCATGGTGCTGTGGCCGTTCTGGCTGGCGTCCAAATGGTTCGGCGCATCCTGGACGATTCTCGTCGAGCGTGACGGCACGCAGGTCAGTCGTGAGCATGTGCGTGGCTGGGGCAAGTCGGGTCAGCGGGTGCGGGAGTTGGCCCAGCAGGCGCAGGACGGCACGCTGAAGCGAACCTTGGGCCTCACCGAGCAGCAGTGACAGCGAGGAACTGCCCGATCGCCTGCGCCGTCTGAACCGGCTGATCGAGCATGACCAGAACGTAGGCGTCGTCGATCGTCTGCAGGCGACCCCGTGGCAGCAATTCGGCCAGCCGCCGTCCGTGATCGGCGGGCATCACCGGGTTGTCGGTCCACAGGACCAGCGCCGGCCTGTCGAAATCCGCGAGACGTTCGGTGGATTTGACGAGATCGTCGCCGCGGAACTTGGTGCGACAGTACTTGACCAGATCACGCCGCACCGCCTTGTCGGACAGGGCCGCGTCCACCCACCGGTCGATGATCTCCTGTGGCACAGGCTTTTTCGCCATCATGCCGAACATCAACCGCTGTCGGCGCAGCCAGCCGATCTTGAGCTGGCGCATGGCCAGCCACACGGTGCCGGGCGTCCGGCTGGCCAGCCACGCGACCTTCCCGGGTAACCCCGGCGGGAAGTTGTCGAACGCCTCCGACGGGCAGATCACAAGCCGGGAGACCCGCTGGTCGCGATTCATGTCGGTCAGGAAGATCGGGCCGCCCCAATCTGTGACCACGAGCGTGACGTCGGTCAGCTCCAGCGCGTCGAGAAAGTCGGCGACGATGCCGATCATCCCGGGCAGCGTCAGGTCGGCGTCCTCGTGCATCGCGGTGTGGTGCCCGCCCATCGGCAGCACCGGCAGCAAATAGCGGAAACCCGCAGGGAGGTGGGGGAGGGCCAGGTCCCACTGGGAATCGTTCATCAGCAGGCCGTGGAGCAGGACGACTGGTGGCCCGTCGGGGTCGCCCTCTTCGCGATATTCGAGAGTTCCCGCTGTGACCTGCACCGTGTGCATGGTTCCTCCACTAGAACGAACATTCTAGAACGTATGCTCTAGCCTGACACGAGGAGGCGGTGATGGCAAGGTCCACCAAAGAGTCGATATTGACCGCAGCCGCGGAGCTGATGCGGCACAGGGGTTACGCCGGTGTGGCCATGAAGGACATCGCCGAGGCGTCGGGGGCGCCGATCGGATCTCTGTACCACCACTTCCGGGGCGGCAAGGTCGAGATCGCGCGCCAGGCGCTGATCAACGCCGGTCATGCCTACGGTCTGCTGATCCCCGCCATCGTCGACGGCTATGACGACCTCGGGGCGGCCGTGGAGGGAGTGTTCACGCAGGCCGCCGACGACATGACCCAGACCGGCTTCGCGAACATGTGCCCGGTTGCCAGTGTCGCGGGGGAGATCTCGGACACCGTCGAGGAGTTGCGCACCGCGACCCGCGATATCTTCACGGCCTGGGTTGAAGGCGGCACGGCGTACTTCGTGTCGCGGGGGCTCGACGAGACATTGGGCCGGCAGGTCACTCTGGCGATCGTGGGCGCGCTGGAGGGAGCCTTTCTGCTCGCCAGGGCGTTGCGCGACGCCGAGCCGCTCCTGGCCGCGGGCCGGACGATGGCGCCCCAGTACCGTGGCATCGAGTTGACCCCGCGGCATGTCAGCGGTGCAGCGCATTCGATATCGACCTGACCTGCTCTGTTCGTCGCGTCCCTGCGGTGTCATTGCCCGGTCAAACCGGCTGTTGGCCCCTATGCTTCGCGCATGCCAGTCCTCACGGATCCCTCGGGCGTGCAGTGGTCGGTGCACCGCAAGCTGTGGCCGTTCCCGTCGCTGGAGACGCTGCTCGACAACTTCGACTTCTTCGGCTGGGTGATCGGTCTCGTCCTGCTGCTGCCGTTCGTGCTGGTGTGGCCGTTCTGGCTGTTGACCAAATTTCTGGGCGGGCGGTGGGTGATCGTTGTGCAGCGCAACCACCAAGAGGTCGAGCGTGAGCTCGTGCGAGGCTGGCGCCGCTCCGGCGGCCGCATGGCCGAGCTGATGCTCCAGTTGTCCCAGGGTTGGCGCTCCGGGCATTACGCCATCTGACGCGTGTCCCTGCCGGGCGGCGTCGCCCCGGACGGCTAAGCTCTCGAACAAATGTTCTCTTCGAGGAGGAGCTGGCGTGCGGGTGATGGGAGTCGACCCGGGTCTGACCCGGTGTGGGCTGTCGGTCATTGAGAGTGGGCGCGGCCGTCAGGTCATCGCCCTCGATGTCGACGTCGTGCGCACCCCCTCCGATCATCCGCTGGCCCATCGACTCCTCGCGATCAGCGATGCCGTCGAACACTGGCTCGACACCCACCGGCCCGACGTGATCGCGATCGAGCGGGTGTTCTCCAACCAGAACGCCAACACCGCCATGGGCACCGCGCAGGCCGGCGGGGTGATCGCGCTGGCCGCCGCCCGTCGCGACATCGACGTGCACTTCCACACGCCGAGTGAGGTCAAGGCCGCAGTTACCGGAAACGGTCGCGCCGACAAGACTCAGGTGACCGAGATGGTCACGAGAATTCTTGCACTGCAACAGAAGCCGACACCTGCCGACGCGGCCGACGCGCTGGCTCTTGCGATCTGTCACTGCTGGCGGGCGCCGATGATCTCGCGCATGGCCGCTGCCGAGGAGATGGCGGCCGAACAGCGCCGCAAGTACAAGGCGACGCTGAAGGCCGCGGCGGGAGCGAAGGCGGGGCAGATGTCGAAGAGCGCACGATGATCGCGTCGGTGCGAGGGGAGGTGCTCGACATCGCGCTCGATCACGTCGTGATCGAGGCGGCGGGCGTCGGCTACAAGGTGATGGCGACGCCGTCGACGCTGGCGACGCTGCGTCGGGGCACCGAGGCCCGATTGATCACCGCCATGATCGTGCGCGAGGATTCGCAGACCCTGTATGGATTCGCCGACGCCGACGCCCGCGACCTCTTCCTGATCCTGCTCGGGGTGTCCGGGATCGGGCCGAGCATCGCCCTCGGCGCGCTGGCGATGTACGACGGTCCCGCGCTGCGGCAGGCCATCGGTGACGGGGACGTCACTGCGCTGACCCGAATACCCAAGGTGGGCAAGAAGACTGCGGAACTGCTTGTCCTGACCTTGCGTGACAAGGTCGGGACGCCGAGCTCTTCGAGCATGGCTTCGGCGGGCGGCCACGGCATCCGGGGCCCCGTCGTGGAGGCACTCGTGGGACTGGGCTTCGCGGTCAAACAGGCCGAGGAGGCGACCGACAAGGTGCTTGCCAACGACCCGGAGGCGACGACGTCGAGTGCGTTGCGGGCGGCATTGTCGATGCTGGGGAAGAAGTAGCGCGTGGGCAGGTTCTCAGAAGACGCGGCAGACGACGCCGACGAGCGCGAGCTGTCACCGGCTCTGACTGTCGGCGAGGGCGACATCGACGCGAGCCTGCGCCCGCGGTCACTTGGGGAGTTCATCGGCCAGCCCCGCGTGCGGGAACAGCTCCAGCTCGTTCTCGAAGGCGCCAAGAACCGCGGCGGTACCCCCGACCACATCCTGCTGTCCGGGCCACCCGGGCTGGGCAAGACGTCGCTGGCCATGATCATCGCCGCCGAGCTCGGGACATCGCTGCGCGTCACCTCCGGGCCCGCGCTCGAGCGCGCAGGCGACCTGGCCGCGATGCTGTCGAACCTCGTCGAACACGACGTGCTGTTCATCGACGAGATCCACCGCATCGCCCGGCCCGCCGAGGAGATGCTGTATCTGGCCATGGAGGACTTCCGGGTCGACGTGGTCGTGGGTAAAGGCCCTGGGGCGACGTCGATTCCGTTGGAGGTCGCGCCGTTCACGCTCGTCGGCGCCACCACCCGCTCCGGCGCGTTGACCGGACCTCTGCGCGACCGCTTCGGCTTCACCGCCCACATGGACTTCTACGAACCCGTCGAGCTGGAGCGGGTGTTGGCCCGCTCGGCCGGCATTCTCGGCATCGAACTCGGCGCCGAGGCCGGCGCGGAGATCGCGCGCCGGTCCCGCGGCACACCGCGTATCGCCAACCGGTTGTTGCGCCGTGTCCGTGACTACGCCGAGGTGCGCGCCGACGGTGTCATCACCCGCGACATCGCCAAGTATGCGCTGGAGGTGTACGACGTCGACGAGCTCGGGCTCGACCGGCTGGACCGTGCGGTGCTCTCTGCATTGACGCGCAGTTTCGGTGGCGGACCGGTGGGGGTGTCGACGCTCGCGGTGGCCGTCGGCGAGGAGGCGACGACCGTCGAGGAGGTCTGCGAGCCGTTCCTCGTGCGCGCCGGGATGATCGCGCGCACGCCGCGCGGCCGGGTCGCCACCGCACAGGCGTGGACGCATCTTGGAATGACCCCGCCGGCCGGTGCCGGGGGTCTCGGCCAGGTCGGCTTGTTCGACTGACACAGACGAGGACACACGCTGACGGCCAGCTTCGTCGTGGCGATGCCGGCTGCCGCGGCGGTCCTGATGGCTTCCGCCTGTGACAACGCTCGCGCACCGCCGTCACCCAAGGCCTGCTGCCGCTGATCGCGATAGCGCTGCTCGTGGTGTCCTCGGCCCTGTAGCGTCACACCGTGACATGGCGTCGCATCGGCGCTCTGATGCTGTCTTTGGTCGCGCTGGCCGGCTGCGCCCGTAGCGCGGCTGATTCAACGCCGGCCGCACCAGGCCTCACCGACATCGGCGGCGGTCGGGCGCTGTTTTTGGAGTGTCAGGGATCCGGAGCGCCAACGGTTTTCGTTATTCCGGGCCAGGGCAGCTATGCCGAGGCGTGGAACTATCTCATCCCGCCTGGCGACCCGATCTGGTCGTCGAGATACGACGCCATCGAGGACGCCGAGTTGGTGCCGAGCCCCGACGCGGCACAACCGACGGTGGCCCGCTCGACCCGTATCTGCGTCTACGACCGGCCGGACACGCGCCCCGACGGGGAGGACCGGTCGACGCCCGTACCCCAGCCGCACAGCACCCAGCAGGACGTCGAGGACGTGCTGGCACTGATCCGTTCGGCGGGTCTGCCGGGTCCGTTGGTGTTCGCCGCCCATTCCTATGGCGGCATGATCCTGAACCTGCTCGCGCGCGAGCATCCCGACCTGGTGGCCGGACTGGTGTTTGTGGAACCGACATCGGAGTTCCTCACCAGCGTCGGCACCCCGGCACAGAACGCGGCGTTCTTCACGGATTCGCGTGACCGGCCTGGCACCGAAGCGGTGCAGATGGAGCAAGCCTTCGCGGCGGTGAAGGCGGCGCCGCCGCTACCCGCGGTGCCTGCGGCGGTACTCAGCGGCGACCGCTTCCCGCCGCCGGAACAGCTCAAGGCGGACAACTACACGCAGGCGCAAATTCATCACGCCAACGCGATGCTGGCGGCGGCGCTGGGCACCACCAACGTGGTGGTGCCGGGCAGCGGCCACAGCATGATGCTCTACCAGCCGCGGGCGGTCGCGGACGCGATCATCCGGGTGGTCGACCAGGTCCGCGGTTCGCTCCGCTGAGCGGCCGGTTACCGCCGTGAGTCTCTGGGTACTCGCAGGGCACCTTTGCGAGGAGGAACCATGGTTGACACACCGACCCGGGCTCACCGCGGCTCTCTGCAGATTCCGCGCAGCCGAGGCGCGGTGAGCGGGCTGCTGATAGTGCTGTTGGGCATCTGGGGCGCACTCGTCCCGTTCATCGGCCCCCTCTTCGACTTCGCGTTCAGCCCCGACCGTCCGTGGGCGTGGACCATGGGCCGCGAATGGCTGCAGGTGCTGCCGGGGCTGGTCGCCGTGATCGGCGGTCTGTTGATGTTCGTGTCGCGTAACCGCGCGACGGCCATGCTCGGTAGCTGGCTCGCGGTGGCCGCGGGCGCGTGGTTCGTCGTCGGGCGCGCAGTGGCGGGTCCGCTGGGACTCGGCGACGCCGGCCAACCGGTGGCCGCGAGCGACGCGCAGCGGGTGTGGCTCGAGCTTTCGTATTTCTCCGGGCTCGGAGCGCTCATAGTGTTCCTCGGCGCGCTCGCGGCGGGCCGGCTTTCGGTTCGCTCGGCGCGCGATATCGCCTACCGCGAGGCGCACACCCACACCGTCGATCCCGTGTCACCGGATCAGCCGACCTCGTGGGATCAGTCCGATGCGGTGACGGAGCCGGTGGAACGCCGGCGGTCCACCCTGTTCGGGCGTCGCCGCCGGCGCGTCAGGGACAAGCTGCCGATCTAGAGCAGTCCGAGTTGCTCCAGATCGGTGACGTACTTGACGATCACCGGACGACTGATGTGCGGGATGTCCTTGTCGGGGCCGATCTTCGCATCCTGAACGGCCGCCCGGAAGTGGTCGGTCGGCGCCATTGAGCCGCGGATCGGAAACTCCGGTTTCTGGTAGTTGTGCAGCAGTGGCAACAGTGAAGCCTGCCGCTGCTTCTCGGGTAATCCGTTGGTCGCCAACGTAAACCGTTGTAACCATGTCGCGTAGTCGCCCACACGCCGCACCGGGTAGCCCGCGTCGATGATCCAGTCGACGAACTCGTCGAGACCGATGCCGTCGTCGTACGGGTTCATGACGTGGTAGGTCTCGAAGCCTGTGACCGAGTCATTGCGGACTTCGGCGCCGAGAGTGGATATCGCCTCGGCGATGAATTCCACTGGGAGACCATCGTAGTGGGCCCGTTGGCGATTGCCGTCGCCGTCGAGCTGATAGAACGAATCCGGGGCCACACCTGTGGCGACCAAGCTCAGGATCAGCCGGGTGAACATGTCCGGCACGTTGAGCTGACCCGTGTAGGTGGTATCGGCAAGGATCATGTCGCACCGGAACACCGCAACCGGGAGCCCGCACAGGTCGTGCGCTTCCCGCAGGAGCACCTCGCCCGCCCACTTGCTGTTGCCGTAACCATTGGCGTAACTGTCGTCGACTGCTCGGGTGGCGCTGACCTGCCTGATGTCGGCGCCTTCGGTGAACTGTCCCGGTTCGATCCCGGCACCGACACCGATGGTGGACACGTATACGAACGGCTTGAGGTGCGTGGTCAGCGCGAGCTTGATCAGCTCGCCGGTGCCGAGTGCATTGGGTCCGAAAAGCTGACTGTAAGGCAGCACGTGGTTCACAAGAGCCGCGGGATCGACGATCAGGTCGACGGTATCGGCGAGCCGCTGCCACCTCTGCGGGTCGAGTCCGAGGTCGGGCTCACCCTTGTCGCCCGCGACGACCTCGAGGTGGCCGTCGGCCAGCCGCCGGTAATGCTCCAGGAGTCGAGGATCGCCGCTGTCGAAGGTGCTGTCGAGCCGATCGCGGGCGGCAGCATCATCTTTCGCGCGGACCAGGCAGATCAACGTGCCGTCGACGACCGACAACCGCTCCAGCCATTCCAGCGCCAGGTAGCGCCCGAGGAATCCCGTCGCCCCGGTGAGCAGGACGGTGCGCACCTCGCTTCGAGGACCGGGTAATGCCGCGGCCTCCGTAAGGGTTTTCGTGTCGATGAACTTGTCGAGCGTCAGGTCTCGCGCATGCACCTCGCTGGCATCGTGACCGTGCACCGACGCGAAAGTAGGCCTTGTCGAGCGGTTTTCACGTTCTGCGTCGACGTACTCGGCCAGCGTGCGAAGGTCGGTCGCGGGGCTCACGATGACCCCGACAGGAACCTCGACGCCAAAGATATCCTGAAGAAGATTGCCAAATGTCAACGCGGACAGTGAGTCCCCGCCAAGGTCGGTGAAGTGCGCGTCGGGTCCCAAGTCCCCTGCCGCGGTGCCGAGCAGGGCACCCGCCGCGCGGCTCACGGTTTCCAGCGCCGGCCGGTCCGCCCCTGACAGGCGCAGCGCGCGAAGCTCCTCGGCCTGCCCATCGGCAAGTTCGGAGTACAGCGTTTCGAGCCGGTCGCTGTAGCGCTCTTTGAGCTTGGGCCGCGCCAGCTTTCGAATGCCGGTCAGCAGTCCGTTTTCGAGTGTGAATGGCGTGGTCTCCACCAGGAAGTCGCGCGGGATCTCGTAGGACTGTAGGCCTGCCGTCTTGGCCACGTTCTGCAGAGATTCGCTGATGAGTGTCTTCACATCGTCGTGGGCCAGCGCCGCCTCGGTCGGCACGACGACGGCGAGCAGGTAGGAGCGGGAGCTGTTGCCGTACACGTATATCTGGTGGATCCAGGGGCTGTCGCCGAACACCGCCTCGAGTTTCGAGACGGTGACGAACTCGCCCTGCGAAAGCTTGAGGACGTTGTTGCGCCGGTCGAGATAGACCAGCTGATCCGGTCCGGTCTCGGCGACGATATCGCCGGTGCGGTAATAGCCGTCCTCGTCGAACATCTCGGCCGTCACCTCGGGCCGCTTGTAGTAACCCGGGAAGAGGCTTTCCGACTTGACCAGGAGCTCACCGCGGGGATGGGGTCGATCGGTGTGGAAGTAGCCGAGGTCGGGAACGTCGACCAACTTGTAGTCGGTCACCGGCGGGCGCTGCACCTGCCCGTCGACGAAGACCGCGCCCGCCTCGGTCGAGCCGTAGCCGTCGACCAGATGCAGATCCAGCAGTTCCTCGACGAACCGCTTCATCTCCACCGACAGTGGCGCCGATCCTGACAGCGCAGTCAGATAGCGGCCGCCGAGCAGGCGCTGGCGAAGCTCGGCATAGATCTCGGAGTCGGGCCCGCCGCGGCTGTCGACCTCCTTCGCCACCTCTGCATAGATGGTGTCCCAAATTCTCGGTACGAACGACAGTTGAGTGGGTCGCACCAGCGCCAGATCCTGCAGGAACGTCGAAAGATCGCTTCTGGCAGCAAAATACGCCGTACCTCCTGACCCGAGCGTGCCGTAGAGCTGCATGCGACCCATGACGTGGCTCATCGGCATGAAGTTCAGTGTGATCGAGGGGTCTCCGACGCTGTCACCCCAGCGGGCACGTCCCGACGGGCGCCACGCGTTGGAGACCATCCGCTGTGTGTATATCGCGCCCTTGGGGGCTCCGGTGCTGCCGGAGGTATAGATCAGCAGCGCCAGAGTATCCGGGCCGGGAGACAGTTGCGGCTGCGCAAGCGTCGATGTCGAGCCTCGCGCGATGGCGTCGGACAGCGATTCCACCGTGATCGCGCTGCTGATCCGGTCGAGGCGGCTGCGTGCTCCCTCGACCATGTCGCGGTGTTCGTCGACTTGGGCCACATAGTCGAAAACGACGATGCGGCTGACAGTCGGCGCCGCTGCGGCGAGGTCGACGGCGTCGTCGAGGTAGTCGATGGACGAGGCAATCACGACGGGCTCTGTCTCGGTGATGATGGGCCGCAAGGCCGTCACCGGGGAGGCGGTTTGCAGCGGCACGGACACGGCTCCACGCAGGATCAACCCGATGTCGATGGTGGCGTAGTCGACGCTGGTGAAGCCCAGCAGTGCGACACGGTCGCCGGGGTGCACATCGGTGAGGGCCGCTGCGAGGGCGTGCGCGCGGTGCGACACCTCGGCGTAGCTCAGCGTCTGAAAAGTGGGCAGCAGTTCCGCCGATGTGCGTCCGGTGGCTGGATCGGCGACCAACCGAATCTCGCGCTGCCCCAGGGCAGGTCGATCGGCATAACCGTCAAACACCGTCTCGACGATCGACGGGAGAGTCAGATCCGGTGCGTCGATGGCGGCGGCGATGCCGGCGTCGGGTGCAGCTTGTGCGAACTGGCAATCGGTGGAAAACAATTGGGCGATGCGGCGCTCGAGGCGATCCTCGCGAGTCGACATGGTGCCTCCTCGAAAATAACTAGTGGGAAAAAGGGGCGCAACGTTGCGCCCATGAATTGCTACGTTGCTGAAAACCAAGGTATTCCGCGAAGTGGCGGGTATGGGCTGTCAATACGCTGTGAGAGTGTTGGACGCGCAGCGTGTGTGGGTGTGACAGCCGCCGCTGGTGCGGCCCAATGTGTCGTTGAACACGCGAATTTTTCGACGAACATGCCGGCGGGTGGGCAAATCCTTTGGTGTGAAACGCTTTCCACGAGGTGCGCCGCCAGTCTGCTGGAGGGGCCGCCATGCCCTGGAGCGCTAGCGTGGCGAAATGGCCGGAAGCGACATGAACGCCGAGGTGGACACCGTGCCGCGTATGCTCGCCGCCCGACTCCCGGAGCCCGCGGAAGACGATCCGGCGGTCATCGTCCTGGGTGAACGGCTGCACGGCATCCTCGTCGCGCTCGGCGTGGCTCCCCGTGACTGGCTGCGGATCGCGAGGAGGCTGGAGGTACCCGACACCAGAACGGCAGCGGCACTCGGCGCTTATGTCGACGTCCTGGTAGCCGAACGGTGTCGTTGCCCCGGCGAGGATCTGGTCTCCGATCTCGTGGCATTTGAAGTCGACGGTCGCGGCCTGACGGCCGATGAGCTCAGGCTTATCGTCGTCGGCCTGCTGACGTCGTAGATGCGGTCACGCCGCCGCGACATCGCGGGCGCGCGCATGACAGAGTGCGTTCCGGCTGGCGGGCTTCGCGGTGTACATGGCGTTGTCGGCGGAGGTGAGCAGCCGGTCGAGATCGCATTGCGCAGGGGACTGCACTTCCACCAGGGCGTTGTCGTCGACCACGGCCTGCAACGAAGCCAGTTGTGACGACAGCTTCACATTGCTGCGCAGCGGGACGAATCCGGCGTGTGGCATTGGCTAGCTACGAGACCCGGCAGGGTCGAGAGCGTCCAGAAGTCGCTGCATCGATCGGCACATCTGGCGGAAGTCCGGCTCGCCGAGGATGTCTGCCCAACGCTGTTCGATCCCGGCGACCGCAACGCCCGCATCGGCCATCAGCTGTCGCCCACGCGCAGTCAGGTCGATCAGCTTTGCCCGCCCGTCGTCCGGGTCCGGCCGACGGGCCAGGTATCCGAGTTCGACGAGGTCGTTGACGAGTTCAGAGCAGGCGGCCAGGCTCAACTGCGCTCGAGCGGCCAATTCGGTCAGCCTGATCCCGCCCGTTCGGATGTTCCCGAAAATCTGGAAGTGCGGCTCTCGGATGTCGCCGTACCCTGCCGCCAACCGTGGCGCGCCGAGGTCATCGCGAAACTCGCGCAGCAACCGAACCAGGAGTTGCCCCACCGCCAATCGTTCGGAGGGCAGGTTTCTTGACGCCGCCATGCTTGCCGACAATACTACGGTTACCGAAGTTTCGGATTCCGAAGTAAATGAGAGGCGCCGCTATGGCCGACCACGTAATCTCCACGGAGCTGGGCCGTTTGTACGTCGAGACGCTTGGCGGCGCGGCGATGTCACAAACCCCGGTGGTGTTGTGGCACAGCCTGTTCCTCGACTCCCGGTCGTGGTGTGGACTGGGGGACGGGCTTTCCGCGCATCGGCGGGTCATCGTCATCGACGGGCCGTCCCACGGGCGCAGTGAGCCGATCGTCCGCGATTTCACGTTCGACGGCTGCGTGGCTGCCGCGGAGGCGGTCCTGGACGGCCTCGACATCGACGTGCCCGTGGACTGGGTCGGCAACGCGTGGGGCGGCCATGTCGGAATCCAGATGGCAGTGCGACGCCCAGAGCGGATTCGCTCATTGACCACGATCGGCACGCCCGCGCACCCGCTGCGTCCGGTCGAACGCTGGACCAAGGCCTGGCCGCTCGTCAATCTCTACCGATGGGCGGGGCCTCACCCCTTGTTGCTCAAGCCGCTGTCCGACGCACTCGTCGGACCCGAATCATTCGCCGCCGCGCCGGAGCTCGCACAATCGGTGATGGCGGGATTCACCGCGGCGGACCGTCAGGCGATGTTCCGTGCGATGCGGTCCATGATGCTGAACCGGCCGGACATGCGTGCCGACATGGCCCACATCACCGCGCCCACTCTGATCGTTGCGGGTCGCGACGACTCGACCGGTTGGCGACCGGAGGCAGCGCGGGCCGTGGCCGACGAGATGTCGGACGCCCGAGTCGTCGCGGCCGCCGGGTCGGGGCACTCGTCGCCGTTGCTGATCGATCAGGAGACGGTGTTGGCCGCGCTCGGCGACTTTCTGGGCGCGCCGCGGACCTGCTAGCCCGAGGTCACGTCATTGATGACACCCGGCGAAGAACCGGATCGGGTCGACCATCGGCGCAATCCCTTCGGCCGCGGTGGCTGGATCAAAGGTCGCGAAGAATGAGTTCGAGAACCTCCAGACCCTCCAACAGAAGCTCTTCGCTGATGGCCAGGGGCGGCAGGAAACGCAGCACGTTGCCGAAAGTGCCACAGGTCAACACGATCACGCCGGCCTGGTGCGCAGCGGTGCTCAGCTTCTTGGTCAGCTCCGCATCAGGTTCCGTCGTGCCTGGTTTGACGAGTTCGACGGCGATCATCGCGCCGCGGCCGCGGACGTCACCGATCCGGTCGTCGTCGGCCTGCATCCGGCCGAGTTTGTCCTTCATCAGCGATTCGATCTGTGCGGCCCGCGCGACCAGTCCATCGGCCTCGATCGTCTCGATGGTGGCCAGCGCGGCCGCGCAAGCGATCGGGTTTCCGCCGTACGTGCCACCGAGCCCGCTGACATGCGGGGCGTCCATGATTTCGGCGCGACCTGTGACGGCCGACAGCGGCAGGCCGTCGGCGATGCCCTTCGCGGTGACGATCAGGTCGGGCACGATGCCTTCGTGCTCGCAGGCGAACCACGCGCCGGTGCGTGCGAACCCGGTCTGCACCTCGTCGGCGATGAACACGACGCCGTTGGCGCGGCACCAGTCCAGCAGCGTCGGCAGGAAGCCTTCGGCGGGGACGATGAAGCCGCCTTCGCCCTGGATCGGTTCGATGATGACGGCGGCCAGATTGTCCGCGCCGATCTGTTTGTCGATCACGCTGATTGCGCGCCGCGCGGCGAGTTCGCCGTCGGTGGCCAGTTCCTTGCCACCGAATTCGGCGTCGCGGAACGGATAGGACAGCGGCGCGCGGTAGATCTCGGGTGCGAACGGGCCGAAGCCGTGCTTGTAGGGCATCGACTTCGCGGTGAGCGCCATCGTCAAGTTCGTGCGGCCGTGGTAGGCGTGGTCGAACGCGACGACCGCCTGCTTGCCGGTGAACGTCCTGGCGATCTTGACGGCGTTTTCGACAGCCTCCGATCCGGAGTTGAACAGTGCGGAGCGTTTGTCGCCGTCTCCCGGGGTGAGCCGATTGAGCGCTTCGGCCACCGCCACGTACCCCTCGTAGGGCGTGACCATGAAACAGGTGTGGGTGAACTTGCCCGCCTGCTCGGCCACGGCGTCGACGACCTTGGGTGCGGCGTTCCCGATCGTGGTGACGGCGATACCGGAGCCCAGATCTATCAGGCGGTTGCCGTCGACATCTTCGACGATTCCGCCGAATGCCCGCGCGGTGTAGACGGGCATGGTGTTGCCGACCCCTCGGGCCACCGCTGCGCTTTTCCGCGCGATCAATTCTGACGACCGGGGGCCGGGGATGGCGGTGACGAGGTGGCGGCTCTGTTCGGGAGCGCTCACAGGAAACCTCCTTCGAGGAGCCGGAGAGAAACGGAAGAACGACGAGTGGGCGTGCGCTTCGAGCCTAGTCGCAACGGGAGCAGATCCGTCGATGACCGCGGCGCTTTGTGGCGGAATCAGCAGTATGCGCCGTCAATCGCAACGAAATCCGTGGCAAGAACGCGGCCAATGCGCGAAGCTCTCGCCGCAGGTGGGCCGACTGGATGTTTCTTCGATCTGCTCAGCCGACCGGGGGCCACGGATGAGAACGCCGCTGATGGCACACTGGACCACTGAGTCCTTCACGATGGGCCCGGTCACCACAGGGCCGGGAGCCCGGGACGCGCGATCACTACACCGAATAATTCACACGAAACTCGAAGATCTCGTAGAGAACTAGAAAGACACTGCCGCCATGGATCTGGTCGTATTCCTGCCCCTGCTCATCATCATGGGCGCATTCATGTTCTTCGCCTCAAGGCGCCAGAAGAAGGCCATGCAGGCCACCATCGATCTTCACAACTCGCTCGAGATCGGCGACCGTATCCACACCACGTCGGGTCTCCAGGGCACGATCAAGGGCATCGGCGACGATTACATCGACCTGGAGATCGCCCCCGGCGTGGTCACCACATGGATGAAGCTCGCGGTGCGCGACCGCATCGTCGACGACGTCGAGGACGACGAGGTCGACGACACCTTCAACGAGACCGAATCGTCGGGCGTCGAGCTGACCAAGAGCCCGAACGAGAAGACTGACGGCTGAGATCTCAGCAGCAGCACGTACTCTTTGCGGTGCTGACGACCTGATCTCGAGGAGACCCTGACACGTGGCATCGTCTTCGACGGTTCACCCTGCCCGCTACCTGGCACTGTTCCTGGTACTGCTCATCGGCGCATACCTGCTGGTGTTCTTGACCGGGGACAAGAAGCCCGACCCCAAATTGGGCATCGACCTCCAGGGCGGCACCCGCGTCACCCTGACCGCCCGCACGCCCGACGGCTCGCAGCCTTCGCGTGAATCACTGATGCAAGCCCAGGAGATCATCAGCGCCCGAGTCGACGGCCTCGGTGTGTCGGGTTCCGAGGTGATCATCGACGGCAACAACCTGGTGATCACCGTTCCCGGCGACGACACCAGCGAAGCCCGCAGCCTCGGACAGACGGCCCGGCTGTACATCCGCCCGGTGATCCACGTGATCCCGGCGGGCGAACAGCCGCCCCCGGAAGCCGGGCCGGAGGGTGCACCACCCGGTGGTGCGATCCCCGGCATGCCTCCCGGTGTCATTCCCGGTATGCCTCCGGGTGCGATTCCCGGTATGCCTCCCGGTGGCGCCGCACCCGGTTTGCCTCCGGGCGCCCCGCCCGCCGCACCTGAGCCCGCACCGCAACCACGCCCCTTCCCGCAGCAGCCTGCTCCGTCCCCCGAGCCCTCGCCGCCTGCGCCGGCGCCTGGGCAACAGTCGCCGCCTCCGGAACCCGGTGCCCCTCCGGCTCTGCCCGGCGACCGCGGTGACAGGCCGATCGCCGATCAGATCCAGGACGAGAAGCAGCTTCGTCAGAGCAGCGAGCAGGCCATCCAGATCCTGGCGCTGCAGTTCCAGGCCACCCGCTGCGGTGAGGAAGATGTTCTCGCCGGCAACGACGACCCCAATCTGCCGCTGGTCACGTGTTCGCAGGACGGCAACGAGGTTTACCTGCTGGACAAGTCGATCATCAACGGTGAGGAGATCGAGAACGCGACCTCCGGGCTGAACCAGCAGGCGGGCGAGTACGTCGTCGATCTGTCGTTCAAAGACCAGGGCGCAAAGACGTGGGCGGACTTCACCGCCGCCAATGTCGGTACCCAGACCGCGTTCGTCCTGGACTCCAAGGTCGTCAGCGCGCCGGTGATCAATGAGCCGATCCCCGGCGGAAACACGCAGATCACCGGGCAGTTCACCCAGGACTCGGCGCGTGAGCTGGCCAACGTACTGAAGTACGGATCGCTGCCGCTGTCGTTCGACTCGAACGAAGCCGAGACAGTTTCCGCGACGCTGGGCCTGTCGTCGCTGCGGGCGGGTCTGATCGCCGGTGCGGTCGGGCTGGCCGCCGTGCTGTTGTACTCGCTGCTCTACTACCGGGCGCTCGGCATGTTGATCGCGCTGTCGCTCGTGTCGTCGGGCGCGATGGTCTTCGCCATCCTCGTGCTGCTCGGCAGATACATCAACTACACCCTCGACCTGGCCGGCATCGCCGGCTTGATCATCGGCATCGGTATGACCGCAGACTCGTTCGTGGTGTTCTTCGAACGAATCAAAGACGAGATCCGCGAGGGACGTTCGTTCCGCTCCGCAGTGCCGCGAGGCTGGGCGAGGGCCCGCAAGACCATCCTCTCCGGCAATGCGGTGACGTTCCTGGCCGCCGCGGTGCTGTACTTCCTTGCCGTCGGACAGGTGAAGGGCTTTGCGTTCACGCTCGGACTGACGACCATCCTCGACGTCGTCATCGTGTTCCTGGTGACCTGGCCTCTGGTCTTCATGGCGTCGAAGTCGCCGACGTGGGCCAAGCCGTCCCTCAACGGATTGGGCGCCGTCCAGCAGATCGCACGCGAACGCCGAGCTGCCGCGAACGCGGCGGGACGGGGATAGACGATGGCCACCAAGAACCGCATCGACGAAGAATCGTCCGCGCAGGAAGCCCCGGACCTGGAATCGAGTGCGGCCGAGGCGTCCAAGCACGGTTTCTTCGTCCGCCTCTACACGGGGACCGGCGCTTTCGAGGTGATGGGAAAGCGCAAACTCTGGTACACGGTCAGCGGCGTCATCGTCGCGATCGCCGTCGCGGCAATGGTCATTCGCGGCTTCACCTTCGGTATCGATTTCGAGGGCGGCACCAAGGTCTCGTTCCCGCGCGGTGATGGGCAGACCACCACCCAGCAGGTTGAGACGGTGTTCAGCGACACGATCGGGCGAGCACCTGACTCGGTCGTGGTCGTCGGCAGCGGCAACGACGCCACGTTCCAGATCCGGGCCGAGACGCTGACCAACGACGAGATGATCGAGCTGCGCACCGCGCTGTTCGAAGCGTTCCAGCCCGTGGGAGCCGACGGGCAGCCGAGTGAGCAGGCAGTCAGCGACTCCGCGGTGTCCGAGACGTGGGGCGGCCAGATCACCCAGAAGGCCCTCATCGCCCTCGTGGTCTTCCTGATCTTGGCGGCCATCTACATCACCATCCGCTACGAGCGATACATGGCGGTCGCGGCGCTGGCGACATTGGGCTTCGACCTTCTCGTCACCGCGGGTGTGTATGCGCTCGTCGGCTTCGAAGTCACGCCGGCCACCGTGATCGGTCTGTTGACCATCCTCGGCTTCTCGCTTTACGACACCGTCATCGTCTTCGACAAGGTCGAGGAGAACACCGACGGTTTCGAACACAGCACGCGACGGACGTTCGCCGAGCAAGCCAACCTCGCCGTGAACCAGACGTTCATGCGATCGATCAACACGAGCCTGATCTCGGTGCTGCCGATCCTCGCACTGATGGTGATCGCCGTGTGGCTCCTCGGAGTCGGCACGCTGATGGACCTGGCGCTGGTGCAGCTGGTCGGTGTCATCGTCGGCACGTATTCGTCGATCTTCTTCGCCACACCGCTGCTGGTCAGCCTGCGCGAACGCACCGACGTGGTGCGCAAACACACCCGCAGGGTGCTCAACCGCCGCAAGACCGCGGCGGCTCGGGCCACCGGGGTCGAGGTCGACGACACACATGCCGACGGCGCCGCCGAGCCGGCATCCGTCGCGGCCGCGCCCCAGGCGCCGCCTCCCGACAAGCCCCAGCCCGGTGCCCGCCCCGTCCGGCCCACCAGCACCAGGACCGGGCGACCCTCGGGTAAGCGCACCCCCCGGAATCGGTAGCGGCCCATGGCTGGCCGTCGCGCGACCGCTCTGATGGCGGTACTCGCCCTGATGGGCGGACTCGGTCTGACCTCGTGCTCGGAGGAAACCGCCGGCGCCGTCGACTACGCCGTTGACGGCACGCTGATCAGCTACAACACCAACACGGTCGCCGGTGCCGCGTCGGGGGGCCCGCAGGCGTTCGCCCGCGTCCTGACCGGATTCAACTATCACGGCCCCGACGGTCAGATCGTCGGCGACCACGACTTCGGGACGGTCTCGGTCGTCGGGCGTTCGCCGCTGATCCTCGACTACGAGATCAAGGCGAACGCCGTGTACTCCGACGGGAAGCCGATCACGTGCGACGACATGGTGCTGGCCTGGGCTTCACAGTCTGGCCGGTTCCCCCGGTTCGATGCCGCGAGTCGCGCGGGCTATTCCGACATCGCCACCATCGACTGCGCGCCGGGGCAGAAGAAGGCGCGGGTGTCGTTCGCGCCGGAGCGCGGTTTCACCGACTTCGGCCAACTGTTCACGGCGACGTCGATGATGCCGGCGCATGTCATCGCCGACGTTCTGGGTCTCGGTGACGGTGCGGTGACCACGGCGCTGCTGAACAACGACGGTCCAGCCGTGGAACGGATCGCGCAGGTGTGGAACAGCACCTGGAACTTGACACCGGATCTCGATCTGAAGAAGTTCCCGTCGTCGGGCCCCTACAAGCTGGACTCGGTCACCCCCGACGGCGCTGTCGTTCTGGTGGCCAACGACAAGTGGTGGGGGGCCTCGCCGATCACCCCTCAGATCACGGTATGGCCGCGCAGACCCGACCTGCAGGATCGCGTCAACGAGGGCGCCTATGACGTCGTCGACATCGCGGCCGGTTCGTCGGGCACTCTCAACCTTCCTGACGACTACGTGCGCACCGATTCGCCGTCGGCAGGTATCGAGCAGCTGATCTTCGCCCCGCAGGGGCCGTTGGCCGCAGTACCCGCCCGTAGGGCGTTGGCGCTGTGCACCCCGCGCGACGTGATCGCGCGCAACGCCGAGGTTCCCGTGGCCAACGCCCGCCTGAATGCGGCCGGCGAGGACGCGTACAGCGCCGCCGAAGCCACCCCGCAGGTCAATGAATTCGCCGTCGGCAACCCGCAGGCCGCGCGCGCGGCGCTGGGAGGGCAGCCGCTGAGGGTGCGGATCGGCTACCAGACGCCGAACGCGCGACTCGCCGCCACAGTCGGCGCGATCGCCAAGGCCTGCGCCCCCGCCGGTATCACCGTCGAGGACGTCGCGGGGGAGAACACAGGTCCACTCGCCTTGCGCGACAACCAAATCGACGTGCTGATCGCGAGCACCGGCGGCGCGGCGGGCAGCGGATCGTCGGGGTCGTCGGCAATGGACGCCTACACACTGCACAGCGCGAACGGCAACAATCTGCCGCGCTATCGAAACGAGCGTATCGACGCGATCATCGCGACGATCGCCGTCACCTCCGATCCGAAGGAGATGGCGAGGTTGCTCGGCGAGGCGGGTCCGATTCTTTGGGGCGATATGCCGACCCTGCCGCTGTACCGTCAGCAGCGAACGCTGCTCACGTCGACGAAGATGTTCGCCGTGAGTGGTAACCCGACGCGATGGGGAGCGGGATGGAACATGGACCGCTGGAAGCTGAGTCAGTGAGTACCGACGAGGACATCGCCGACGTCATCAAGTCGCTGATGCGCGAGGTGCCCGATTTCCCGGAGCCGGGCGTCCAGTTCAAGGACCTCACACCGGTGCTCGCCAACGCGCGCGGCCTCGCGGCGGTCAGCAGGGCGATCGCTGACAGTGCGCGCGGCGCGGACCTGGTGGCCGGAGTGGATGCGCGGGGCTTCCTGTTGGGCGGCGCGGTCGCGGTCACGTTGGGCATCGGTGTGCTGGCGGTCCGCAAGGGTGGCAAGCTGCCGCCGCCGGTGCTCGGTGAGACCTACACACTCGAATACGGGTCGGCCACACTGGAGGTGCCTGCCGACGGCGTTGAGCTTGCCGGCCGTTCCGTCGTCGTGATCGACGACGTCCTGGCCACCGGGGGCACGCTCGCCGCGACCCATCAACTGCTGACAAAGGCCGGCGCCGAGGTCACCGGCGCCGTGGTGATGATGGAGCTCACCGCGCTTGGGGGCCGGGCCGCGGTGGAACCTCTCGAGGTCACCAGCTTGTACACCGTCTGACACGGCGTCAGCAAACCGGGCGCTGACCCGCTGGTGGGGGTTTGCAGTCCGCGCTCATCGTGTGCTGTCGAGAAGCGATCCCGCCGCGGCGTGTGCTCGACGACAGCCGTGGGGAGGGGATCGCTCGAATCCGCCTCGTATCGACTGCGTCCCCAGACTTGTCCAATACCGCCTCAAAACCGTTTCGAGGGGCTGACTTTCGGCGGCTCCCAGTGTGGTCGGCCTCCGAGCCCGTCTCCCGGATGAACCCTGTCCGTCGCCCAGACGAATTATTGACTTATACGCAAAGTCGGCGATTTTAATGCGTTGGCGGGTGCGTAGAGTTTGCTCTCGAGTCGGCGGGCACTGCGCATACGCGCCGGCGCCCAGCAATTGCCAGGAGTCATTGATGCAACCTCTCGTCGTCCCCAAACTCGCTGCCGCTGCGATTGGACTGGGCATCGGCGCCGCCGTGTTCGCAGGAGCCGGCGCAGCGTCCGCCGCGCCGTCGGACTCGTCTTCCGATTCGTCCGTGTCGGCGTCGTCGGCTTCGGATTCCTCCGCCAAGTCCGTTGCGCGCGATACGAAGGCGACGCGGCACGGGGCAGGCGGTGCGTCCGACGCCGCCGCGGACAACGACACCGACGATGACACCGCGACCGATTCCGATGACACACCGTCCGACGACGAAACCGATGGCACCGACGCCGCCGCAGCGCTTGAAGGCGAATCCAGGGGCGCCGAGGTTGCAGACGACGAGGAATCGACGGTCGATGCGGACATCGACAGAGACACCGTTGCCGTTGAGGCGGCCACCGACGAGACCGCTGCTGCGTCGGCACTTCGCCGGCCGAAGCCTCCCACCCCGGTGCAGATCATCGTCGACAAGTGGCTCGCCAGTGCCGCACGTGGTCTCGGGTATGCGCCCGTGGATCCAGACGCGCCCACGCAACCCGTGAATCCGGTGCGCACGTGGCTGGCCGACGCGCTGGCCGCGCTGCAGCGCGCCCGAGACGAAAATCCCGCCAACGAGACTCCCTCCTCACGGCCGGTGAAAGTCCACCAGTTCGTGACGGGCGAGGTGCTCGGCGATCTCAGGGCAAGAGACGCCGACGGCGACGCGCTGACCTACCACGTGTTGGACGGCCCCGCGAGCGGCGCCCTGATCGTCAACGCGAATGGCACGTACTACTACAAGCCGACGTCGGAGTTTGCCGAGACCGGCGGCAGGGCGACGTACTACGTCGCCATCGACGACAGCAAGCAGGGGCGGGCGATCGTGCCGGTGATCGTCACTGTGGCACCCACGCTCGGCGTGACGGAGAGATTCTGGTTCCGCAACTACACTCTGGCGCCGTTGAAGTTCAACGGCTACAGCGGCGGCACCGAAGATCTCGACGGAGGCCCAGCGGTCGGCACGGTCATCCTGCCCGGCGGGGAAAGGAGCTGGGACGTCACGTGGTACCTGTTCAGCGTCGGCTCCGTCACTCCACAATTCGGCACCGTCGGCTTCGGGGCGACGCCATCCAGCAGCGGCTACGTGCCCGAGGGCTACCAGGGCACCACGTTCCAGGTCACCTACAAGACCAAACCGCGGGAAACGCAGTGTTCGGCCGGCGGTGGGGGCCAGTGCAGCGTGCCCAACGACAAGATGGCTATCGCGCTGGACAAGTCGAGCCCCACCATCACGCTCGGCGCGGCTGACGCGGCCAAGATCGCCGCGGTGCTGCCCAACATCTGCTACGACGGGTCGATCGCGAACTGCAGCTTCAACGCCAAGGGTCAGACTGCCGGTTTCAGCCCGGTGCGTACGGTCGGCACGCCGGTGACAAACACGACGTCGACGCCGACAACGACGAGCGTCAGCATTGCCGACACGGTGTCGCAGACCGATACCGTCGGCGTCAGCGTCAAGCTCTCCGGTGGTGGGCTGGCGAAGCTCGCCTCGATCATCAATCTGGAAATCACGGCCAACTACCAACACTCCTGGACCAAGACCACCACCTTCACCCAGACCATCAACGTCCCCGTCGGGGCCGGACGAACGGCATGGATCGAAGGCTCGGTGCCGGTGTGGAAAGTGACCGGTGATTTCACCGTCAGGATCGGCAACTCGACTTACCAGCTCAACGATGCGATTTTCGACACGCCCAATCCCGACGAACAGGGAAGCTACGTCATCAGGGACAAGCCGGCCACGCTGGCACCCGTCAGGGTGACCACCGCCTGACACGCACGCCATCGGGCCCGCTTCGGGGGATATCCTCGAAGTCGGTCCGGTGGCGAGGAGGTGACTGCGTGGTGGACGAACCCGCCGTGGGGCAGTCTGTGCAGACGCCGCCGCAGATGCCCGAGACCCAGCCGATGGAGATGGTCAAGCCGGCGCCCACCAGCGCGTCGCGCCGCGTGCGGGCGAGGCTGGCCCGCCGGATGACAGCGCAGCGCAGCGCCATCAATCCGGTACTCGAACCGCTCGTCGCCGTCCATCGGGAGGTATACCCGAAAGCCGACCTGACGCTGCTGCAACGAGCTTACGAAGTAGCCGAACAACGCCACGCCGACCAGATGCGCAAATCCGGCGACCCGTACATCACCCATCCACTGGCGGTCGCGAACATCCTCGCCGAACTCGGCATGGACACCACGACGCTGATAGCGGCGTTGCTGCACGACACCGTCGAGGACACCGGCTACACGCTTGAGGCGCTCACTCAGGAGTTCGGTGTCGAGGTGGGTCATCTCGTCGACGGCGTCACCAAGCTCGACAAGGTCGCGTTGGGGACAGCCGCCGAGGGCGAGACCATCCGCAAGATGATCATCGCGATGGCGCGTGATCCCCGCGTGCTGGTGATCAAGGTGGCCGACCGGCTGCACAACATGCGAACCATGCGCTTCCTGCCGCCGGAGAAGCAGGCCCGCAAAGCGCGTGAGACACTGGAAGTCATTGCGCCGCTGGCACATCGACTCGGCATGGCGACGGTCAAATGGGAGCTCGAGGATCTGTCGTTCGCGATCCTGCATCCCAAGAAGTACGAAGAGATCGTCCGGCTGGTCGCCGACCGTGCCCCGTCGCGCGACACGTACCTGGCCAAGGTGCGCGCCGAGATCACTGCCACGCTCAATGCGTCGAAGATCAATGCGACCGTCGAAGGCCGGCCGAAGCACTACTGGTCGATCTATCAGAAGATGATCGTCAAAGGCCGCGATTTCGACGACATCCACGATCTCGTCGGCGTCCGCATCCTGTGCGACGAACTCCGCGACTGCTATGCCGCTGTCGGGGTGGTGCACTCGCTCTGGCAGCCGATCGCCGGCCGGTTCAAGGACTACATCGCCCAGCCCCGTTTCGGCGTGTACCAGTCGCTGCACACCACCGTCGTCGGCCCCGAGGGGAAGCCGCTGGAAGTGCAGATCCGCACCGTCGACATGCACAAAACCGCCGAGTACGGCATTGCCGCGCACTGGCGGTACAAAGAAGCCAGGGGCCGCAACGGGGTTCCGCCCAGCGGCACCGCCACCGAGATCGACGACATGGCCTGGATGCGGCAGCTGCTCGACTGGCAGCGTGAGGCCGCCGACCCGGGGGAGTTCCTGGAGTCGCTTCGCTACGACCTGGCGGTGCAGGAGATCTTCGTCTTCACCCCGAAGGGCGACGTGATCACTCTGCCGACCGGCTCGACGCCGGTCGACTTCGCGTACGCCGTGCACACCGAGGTGGGCCACCGTTGCATCGGCGCCCGCGTCAACGGTCGCCTCGTCGCGCTGGAGCGCAAGCTCGAAAACGGGGAAGTGGTCGAGGTTTTCACGTCGAAGGCGCCCAATGCCGGGCCGTCGCGGGACTGGCAGGGCTTCGTCGTGTCGCCCCGCGCGAAAGCCAAGATCCGCCAGTGGTTCGCCAAGGAACGCCGGGAGGAGGCGCTCGACACAGGCAAGGAGGCGATCGCCCGCGAGGTGCGGCGCGGCGGACTTCCGTTGCAGCGCTTGATGAATGCCGAGACCATGTCGGCGCTTGCACGCGAGCTTCGCTACACGGACGTGTCGGCGCTCTACACAGCTGTCGGCGAGGGGCATGTGTCCGCCCGCCACGTGGTGCAGCGGCTGGTCGCCCAACTCGGCGGTGACGACGAGGCCGCCGACGAAATCGCCGAGCGGTCCACCCCGGCGACGATGCCGATCCGTCAGCGCACCAGCGACGACGTGGGCGTGGCCGTGCCGGGCGCGCCGGGTGTCCTGACCAAACTCGCCAAGTGCTGCACGCCGGTGCCCGGCGACAACATCATGGGCTTCGTCACCCGCGGCGGCGGGGTCAGCGTGCACCGCACCGACTGCACGAATGCCACGTCGCTGGAACAACAATCGGAGCGGATCATCGAGGTGCAGTGGGCGCCGTCGCCGTCCTCGGTGTTCCTGGTGGCCATCCAGGTGGAGGCGCTCGACCGGCACCGCTTGCTCTCCGATGTCACGCGGGTGCTGGCCGACGAGAAGGTCAACATCCTGTCGGCGTCGGTGACGACGTCCAACGACAGGGTGGCGATCAGCCGCTTCACGTTCGAGATGGGTGACCCCAAACATCTCGGGCACGTGCTCAACGTGGTGCGCAATGTGGAAGGCGTGTACGACGTCTACCGCGTCACGTCAGCAGCCTGAAGTTCAGCCGACTTCGACCGATTCGATTGTCACTTCGTCGGCTGGTTCACCGTCGTCCCCGCCGCCCCTGACTCCTGTCGCGGCGATGTTCTGCAGAGCGGCAACACCTTTCGCGTCGATCCTGCCGAACACCGTGTACTGCGGTGGCAGCATGGAGTCGTCGAAGATCAGGAAGAACTGGCTGCCATTGGTGCCCAGCCCCGAGTTCGCCATCGCGAGGGTGCCGCGCGGATAGACCACCTCGGACCTCAATGCCGGGTCGGTCAGCCGGTACTGGTTACTCGGATATTCGTTGGGGAAGCGGTATCCGGGCCCACCCTTGCCGGTGGCGGTCGGGTCGCCGCACTGGAGCAGGCGCATTCCGGGGTCGACGGAGAGCCGGTGGCAGCGGGTTTCGTCGAAGAACCCCTGGTCGGCCAGGCTCGCGAAATTCCGCACGGTGCAAGGGGATTTGGCGTTGTCGAGTTCGAGGCCGATGTCGCCGCGGTTCGTGACGATGGTGGCGGGGATCAGGGCGGGGGTGGTTGACGTGCGACCGGTCGGCGGTGACTGGACCGGCTTGTCCGCCGGCTCCGTCGTTACGGGGTACTGGCAGTTGGAGCCCAGTGTGGCCGGCGGATCGAACGGGGGGAGCGGGTCTCCTGTCGAGGGCGTCGGTTCGACAGGTGTTCGGGGGTGCGCGTTGTCGAACTCCTCGAGGGTCTGCGCGAGAAGCGCGACCATCACGACGCTGACCACCACGACGACGATCGCCGCCACGATCACCAAGTAGCTGACGATCAGTCCGGCGATGGCCAGGCCGCGGCCCTGCTCGCCGGTCCTCTTGATCTGCGACAAAGACATGTGACCGAACACGACGCCGAGCGGTGCGAGCACGAAAGCGCACACCAGCGAGGCGATCGCAAGCGAGTTGGTCGGCCGTTGCGGAGTGCCGTAACCCGTTGCATAAGGGTGACTTTCGCCGTACGGCGGCGGGCTCGTCACCGGCGTCAGTCCAACTGGATCGACTTCACCGTCGTGGCAAGTTTCGGTGCACCGTCGGGACCGCCGTCGGCGACACCCTCGGCGGCGATCTTGTCGAGGGTGGCCAGACCGGTCTCGTCGATGGTCCCGAATACCGTGTACTGCGGCGGCAGTTGCGAATCTTTGTAGACGAGGAAGAACTGGCTGCCGTTGGTGCCCGGGCCGGCGTTGGCCATCGCCAGGGTCCCGCGGGGGTAGACGACCGGGGCGTTTAGCGCAGGATCGTCGGGCTGGTACTGGTCGGTGGGGTATTCGTTGGCGAACTGGTAGCCGGGGCCACCGGTGCCCTCGCCCGTGGGGTCACCGCACTGCAGCACACCGAGCGAGTCACTGGTCGTGAGGCGGTGGCACGGGGTGTCGTTGAAGAACCCCTGCTGTGCGAGGCTGGCGAAGCTGTTGACCGTGCACGGCGACTTGCCGTTGTCCAGCTGCAACCCGATGTTGCCCTGATCGGTCTCCATGCTGGCGCTGACCAGAGCGGGGTCGGTCGGAACCTCGCCGGTGCGCGGCGGGTTGTTGGGCTTGCTGGCCGCTTCGGCGGACGCCGGGTACTGGCAATCGCTGCCCAATCCCTCGGGAGCCACAAACTCCGGCAGAGCCCCGGCCTCGGTGGGCGGCGGCACATCGAACGGCGAGGACGTCTCGGCGGTCGAGGTCGAGGCGGACGCAGTCTCCGATCCCGTATCTCGGTTGACCAGCACGATCGTCGCCACCACCGCGGCGACGACGAGGACAGCGCCTACCGCCGATCCGATGATCGTGTATTGGCGGCGCTTGCGCTCCCGCTCGGCCCGGTGCTCGAGCTGACGCTCGAGCTTGCGCTTGGCTGTTGCACGCCGTTGTTCGTTCGTCGGCACGGCCGGGGTCCTCCTCGCAGTCGATCCGGTCGGCACCGAGTGTGCCAGTTCACGCTGAGCGGACGTGGCGCGACCCTCGTGAACTGGGCCGCGACCTGCGCGTGGGAAGCTGGGTCGGTGTTGATCACCGGATTTCCGGCCGGCATGTTGGCATGCAATTGCTATGTGCTGGCCCCGCGGCAGGGCGCCGACGCCATCGTCGTCGACCCCGGGCAGCGGGCGATGGGTCCGCTGCGACGGATTCTGGACGAGAACCGCCTCACGCCGGCAGCGGTGCTGCTCACCCACGGTCACATCGACCACATGTGGTCGGCGCAGAAGGCCGCTGACACCTACGGCTGCCCCGTCTACATCCACCCCGCCGACCGCCACATGCTCACCGATCCGATCAAGGGGTTCGGCCGGGGTTTCCTCGGCGGTCTGGCGCGCACCGCGCTCGGGGCCATGTTCCGCGAGCCCAAGCAGGTCGTCGAGCTCGACCGTGACGGTGACAAGATCGAGCTGGGCGGCATCACCGTCGTGGTGGACCACACGCCTGGTCACACCAAGGGCTCGGTGGTGTTCCGGGTGGAGCAGGGGCCTGCCGATGAGCGCGTGCGCGAGGAGCCTTGGGCCCCGCAGGTCGCCTTCACCGGGGACACGCTCTTCCAGCAGACGGTCGGACGCACCGACCTGCCCGGCGGCAGCGGACGTGACTTGCTGCAGTCGATCGTGACCAAACTATTGGTGCTCGACGACGACACCCTGGTATTACCGGGGCACGGCGAACGGACCACCATCGGCACCGAGCGCCACACCAACCCCTTTCTCAAAGGTCTGACCCCGTGACTGACAGCTTCAAAGCGCCCAAGGGCGTCCCCGACTATCTGCCGCCGGACTCGGCCGAGTTCGTCGCCGTGCGCAGCCGGCTGCTCGATGCGGCCCGCCGCGCCGGATACGGCGACATCGAGTTGCCGATCTTCGAGGACACCGCGCTGTTCGCCCGTGGCGTGGGGGAGTCGACCGACGTCGTCTCCAAGGAGATGTACACCTTCGCCGACCGCGGCGAGCGCTCGGTGACGCTGCGCCCCGAGGGCACTGCGGGCGTGATGCGGGCGGTCATCGAGCACGGACTCGATCGCGGGGCACTGCCGGTCAAGCTCTGCTACTCGGGGCCGTTCTTCCGCTATGAGCGGCCGCAGGCAGGTCGTTACCGCCAGCTACAGCAGGTCGGAATCGAGGCGATCGGGGTCGATGACCCGGCACTGGACGCCGAAGTCATCGCCGTCGCCGACGCCGGATTCCGGTCGCTGGGGCTTGACGGGTTCCGGCTTGAGATCACCTCGTTGGGAGACGACAGCTGTCGGCCGCAGTATCGCCAGCTGCTGCAGGAGTTCCTGTTCACTCTGGATCTGGACGAGGAGACTCAGGCACGCGCCCGGCTGAACCCGCTGCGCGTTCTCGACGACAAGCGTCCGCACGTCAGGGAGATGACCGCTAACGCGCCGGTGATGCTCGACCACCTCTCGGATGCGGCCAAGCAGCATTTCGACACCGTCCTGGCGCACCTGGACGCGCTGTCGGTGCCCTACGTCATCAACCCGCGGATGGTGCGCGGCCTCGACTACTACACAAAGACGACGTTCGAGTTCGTCCACGACGGTCTCGGCGCGCAGTCCGGTATCGGCGGGGGCGGTCGCTACGACGGGTTGATGGCACAACTGGGTGGACGCGACCTGTCCGGTATCGGATTCGGGCTCGGCGTGGACCGGGCGCTGCTCGCGCTGCGTGCCGAGGGTAAGACGGTCGGGGACACGGCCCGGGTCGACGTGTACGCGGTACCGGTGGGCGCCGATGCGAAGATGCGCCTCGCCGTTCTGGGTGCGCAGTTGCGTGCGGCCGGTGTGCGGGTCGACGTCGCCTACGGCGATCGCAGTCTCAAGGGGGCGATGAAGGGCGCCGACCGTTCCGGCGCCACGATCGCGCTGGTGGCCGGTGACCGGGACCTGGACGCAGGAACCGTCGGCGTCAAGAACCTGTCCACCGGGGAGCAGGTCGACGTCGCGGTCGACGACGTCGTCGGCGAGGTTCTTTCCCGCCTGGGCTGACCGTCGCCGCGGCGGCCAGGAAGCCCTCCTGCGGCTGCCGCCGGACCTGCGTAGTGCACTACGCACGACACGCAAGCCTGCCGTCGCGACCATTCAGTCAGACCCGGCCGTACCGTTCCAGGGCCTGACGAAAGAGGAGCGCGATGGGAGCAGTATCCGCAACGTTGTTGACGGTGAACGGAACCGGTGTTGCGGACCCCTCGGGTCCGGGTTTGGCCGCGGATCTGGCGAGGGCACTCCTCGACGAGGCCGAGGGTATGTGGGCCTGGCAGCCCGTCGGATATCCGGCGGCGACGTTCCCGATGGGACCTTCGGTGCGTACGGGTCGGACCGAGTTGTGCGCGCAGATTCGACGGAATCCGGGCCCTGTCGCGCTGAGCGGTCACAGCCAGGGGGCACTGATCGTCGCCACGGTGTGGCGCGACGACATCCTTGCCGCCGACGGCGTGTTGCACCACCGCCTCGCCGACATCGCCGCGATCGTGAACTTCGGCGACCCGATGCGGTGCCCCGGTCTCGCCAATGGCAATGCGTTCGCCGGAAAACCCTTGCCGCGCAACAACAAAAGATTCGTTTCCGGCGGAATCGCCGGCCCGGGAAACCTCACCCCGGAACAGACCCCCGACTTCCTGCTGTCCTTCGCCGACGACGGGGATCTCTACACCTGTGCGCCAACGGGTCTCGATCCGTGGAACGGCGAGACCGAGGTCGGGCACTACGAGCGGATCGTCTTCGACGTCGTCCAGAACGCGACGGATCCGTCGGTGTCGGCCATCGCGACCGAGGTGGCCGAGATGCTTGACAAACCCGTCGAACAGATCGTCCCCATGGTGCAGTCCATAGCCAACGGCGCCTTCTTCCTCGGAGCGGGTGTCGGCGGCCCACACGGGCAATATGACATCGCGCCCGCGGTGCGCTACCTCACCGAGGTCGGGGCGAACCTTCGGGTTCGTGCACTGATCGACGCCGAGATGCCGCCTGCCCTCTGACCGCTTACGACCACGCTGTCGGGGTCGCGAGGACATGCTTGAGTACCTCGTCGAGGTTGCCGATCGATCCTCCGAAGGGATTGCCGCGCATCAACACCCACTCCCCAGCCGGTGTGATGACCACGAGTTTTGGTGAGCTGGAGCCGATCTGCATACGGCGCTCGACGCGGACCTCATCGAGCCGCGCAACGCTGCGGCCCTCGGCATCGATGAAGGTGCGCTGGGAACGGTCGAAGACGGCCACCGGTCGGTAGGACTGCAGCGGGGCCAGCCGGCGGCGGCGCTGAGACCGGGCGCCGTACGCCATGCCGACGGCAGCCACCCCGCCGACACCGAACAGTGCCGCGGAGATCGCGGCCGGGACGCCCGAGGGGGTCCCCACCACCGTCATGACCAGGGTCGCCAGCCCGAAGCCGCCAAACACCAGCGTGATCACCAGCAGCACGAAGACGAGGATCTGCGTTGGACCGTTGCCGCGGTCGATAACCACCACATTGGGCCCGTCCTCGGCCACGACCAACCGACCGGTCTCGGCGATCACACGCATGCGGGAAGTGTGTCACTGGCCCGTGAGGATCGCGGCGAATTACAGTCTGGTCGATCCACTACGGAGGTGCCATGACGTTGATCGCCCTCGAAGAGCACTACGCCTGGAATCCGGCCAGCAGGGACAACGTGGTGGCCAACTGGTTGAGATCGAACAACCCGGTCGGTTACGAACGCCTGTACGACCGGGGCGCACGTCGGTTGGAACAGATGGATGCCGCCGGAATCGATTTTCAGATCCTGTCGCTCTTCGACCCTGGTGTTCAAGACGAAGCCGATGTGTCCCGGGCCGTCGATCTCGCTCGCGCAGCCAACGACGACCTGGCGGAAACGGTGCGTCAGAACCCCAGCCGCTTCGGCGGTTTTGCAACACTGGCCACTCAGGACCCGATCGCGGCAGCTGCCGAACTCCGGCGTGCCGTCACCGAGTTGCCGTTGGTGGGCGCGCTGATCAACGGCCACTGCCAGGGGCGCTATCTGGACGACCCGGCATACGAGGAGTTGTTCGGGTGCGCCGAGGACTTGGGAGTCCCGATCTACCTGCATCCCACGACACCGCACCCCGCGGTCATGCAGGCGTGGTTTGCGCCGTATGTCGCAGATGGCCTGCACCTGGCGTCATGGGGTTTCGCCGCCGAAACCGGCACTCACGTGTTGAGGCTCATCTACTCGGGCCTTTTCGACCGATTCCCGGGACTGCAGATGATCATCGGGCACCTCGGCGAGATGCTGCCGTTCGCCGCGTATCGTCTTGACCGCTACTACGGGCTCGGGGGAGACGAGCGCGCGCGTCACCGCCTGCAGCACCTGCCGTCGGACTATTTGCGGACCAACTTTCACGTCACGACGAGCGGAAACTTCTGTACCCCTGCGTTCAGGTGCACCTTGGAGGTGCTCGGCGCCGAGCGCGTGATGTTCTCGGTGGATTACCCGATGGACGACAACGAAACGGGGGCGCAGTTCCTGGCGTCGTTTCCCTTGGACGACGCCACACGCCGAAAGGTCAGCGGGGAGAATGCGCTTCGGTTGTTCGGTAGCCGGCTGCCGCAGACTCTGAGCGGCTAGGAGTTCGTGCCGCACAGCTCGGGTGACCGCGCGCTGGGTTCGGCCTGAAAATCCCCCGGCTGTTTGCCCACGAGTTTGCGAAAAATCTGACAACGCGGGACTGAAACACACCCCGGGCCAGGGGCCGGTGCGCGGGCCAAACTCTCCACATGCCGTGAGAGCGCGGCCTTCGCAAATACCGGCAAGGCGGTTCTCAGACCTATTGGGCCAGTTGAGATCGACACTCGACGGCGCGAAGCCTGTTAATTGACGCAGGTGTTACTCTCGTGCGAGTGCGCTTCGTGTGCCGCGGATCACACCTCCTTGGGGTGCGCGCAAGTGCAGAGCCGTAATTTGCGAGGAACAGCAGATTGTATAGCTGTTCAAAGTAGTGCCCGAACGAGAGCAAGGGGAGCAACATTGGCCGCCTCCAGTCCCCGGAAGCCACGTCGGACCCGAGGCCGCCATCGGAAGGCCACCAGCTCCCCAGCGGCGAACTGCGTGCAGTGGTTGCGGGTGGGTGCGGTCGGCATCGGACTGGCAGCCGCGGTCGCGGGGGGTCAGGGTGTCGCCTCGGCCAGTACCGACGATTCATCGAGCTCTGCTGATTCGTCCGCGAGCACGGATGGCGCGACGAGTGCCGGCGACGCCGACGAGGCCAACGCCGGGCCGAGTGCCGCTGCCACCGACGACGCTGACAACACCCACTCCCGGACCACGAAACGAACCGCTGCCGCAGACGCCACCGACGACGAGGACGTCGACACCACGGTCGGCGGATCAGAGGACGGCGAAACAGACGAAACGCCGCCGGCGGACGCGGCCGATCCGGATGAGGCGCACACCCCGCCTGCCGAGGTCGACGAAACCGACACCGCGCCGCAGGCCGAGCCGACACCGACGCCGGACACCGCCGACACCGTCGCGCTCGACGAGCCCGAGTTGGAAACGACAGAAGTCACCGCGCCGGCTGCCCTGGCTGCGCCTTCGGTAACCGCCGCCGCGGCGCCCGAGCCCGGGACGAGCGCGTGGTACTTCCAAGGCGTTTTGCAGCGGGCGCTGTACCGCCTTACTGGATGGCCCGGTATCCCGAAGAACTTCGTCGACATCACCAATTATCAGACTGACCAGACCCTAGACGCCGCCGACAATCAGCTCGACTACCTCTCGGAGAATGCACCGTTCGGCAGTCAGGCCCGGTGGCTTCCGGACTTGATCGGAATCGTCAGCTTCTTCTTCGTACCGGTGCCCCAAGGCTCGACGTTCACCGACAAGTTGAATGCGATGGGGGATTTCCTCAATCGCGTGGTGCCGCCCTTCACCATCGAGCCGGGCGCAGACACCCTCGATGTCATCACGCCCTACAAGATCATGGGGGCCGCCGTCGTCGGGACAGCGACTGTACTGCAGGACATGCTCAACGGCATTTACGACCCGCAGCAATGGGCGATCGATGTGGTCAAGGCAACGACCGGGGCCACGATCACCGCGTCTGACCTGTCTGATTTCACCAGTCTGTCCGCCAAGGTCGTCGCGGCTCAGACCGGCGCGATCCTGACCGGCGGGCTCGTCGACGGCGGTGCCTACTACGACCCTGAAAGGGCCTTTGAGGTAACACTTCCCACCTGGACCGCTCAGCAGGTGAATCCGTTCACGGTCATGACCTACATCGGGCTCGTCGGCATCTACAAGCGATTCCAGGAGATGGCCGTCCTGACCCAGTTCACCACCAGCACCACCTACGAGAGTTGGCTCTACACCATATCTTTGGGAAGTCAGAGCACCCGCTCGCAGTACGCGGCGGGGTCGTTCCATGCAGTCGATGCCGACGGTAACGGGGTGGACTTCTTCGGGGTCTCGCAGGGCGGAACCTACACCTCCGCGGGCGGGGCATTGGTCACCATCAACACCGCCAACGGGGGATACACCTACACCAACACGCTCCCCGGCGCGGCGTTCTTCCACAAGGCGACGTCGGAAAATCCGGAGGACAGATTCGACACCGTGCAGATACCGGTGAAGTCTGCGGACGGCGCCGTATACACGCTGACCTTCAAGATTCAGATCATCGACGGGACAAACGCCAACCCGACCGGATCCTCGACGGTGACCGGTACGGACGCGGCGGGTGTGGTGAAGGGGAAGGTCACCGGCAGCGACTCCGACGGCGACACGCTGAACTACTCACTGGTCGGCTCGTCGGTCAACGGACTCACAGGCAATTCGGCATACACCAAGAACGGCGCCGGCAACGGCGGCATCGTCACGATCAATTCGGCAACCGGTGATTTCACCTATGTCTCGACCTCGACGGCCGGTGCCACGCAGAGCTTCCAGGTGCGGATCGGCGACGGCCACGGCGGTAGCGCCATCGTGACGGTCACGGTGCCCAACACCACGTCCATCACCCCGTCCAACGTCAACACCTCGACTCAAAATGTCGTCACGGGTTCGGTGCCGTCCTCGACGAACAGTCCGGGAGTGTTCACCAGCTACTCGCTGGGTACCGCCCCCTCGAAAGGCGCGGTCACGTCGTTCAACCCCACCACCGGCGCATTCACCTACACGCGGAATGCGGCGCTGGGACATACCACGACGCCCAACGATTTCGTCACCATCATCGCTACCGACGCCAACGGCCGCACGGTCACCTTGAGGATGCCTGTAGTGCCGACGGTGGCCAACACTGCGCCCACGGTCGTGCTGACCACAGCCCCTACGGTGGGAACGCTCTCCGGCACAACACAAACCAGCACCGGAAAGGTCACCTACTCCGACGCGGACGGCGACGCGCCGGTGTGGACCACGGCAACCTCTGCCAGGGGTGCGACGATCACGTTCGCCGCCGACGGCACGTTCACGTATACCAGCAACCTCACCGCGGCGCAGCGCCACGCGGTGGCCAGGATCGGCGCCGCGGGCAGCACCTACAACGGGGTCGCCCTCGCCGCGTGGGAGGACGCCTTCACTGCGACTGTCGCCGACGGGTTCGGCGGCACGGCGCAAATCACCGTGAAGGTCCCGATCTACGCAGTCAATGCCAATCCCACACTCAGCACCAACAATCCGGCGTGTGCGTTCGGCGTCTGCACGGTGACGGCGACGACAACCGATGCTGACGGCGACGACCTCAGCGGCGGTCTCAATTCCTCGAACAATGGGACGGGTAGCCCCTGGTACACCCTCACCGCGGGCTCCGTCACCATCAACGCAGGCAACCAGCACACCTTCAGTTGGACAGGCAACAGCAACGGCTTGGGCACTCAAGTCACTGTGGCCAACACCTACACCATCTACGACGGTCACTACCGGGTCACCAACGGCGTGGTCGATTCCACCTACTTCGCGCGTGCATGGAAGACGTGGACCAGCTCGGGGACCTCCACCGGCAACTGACGCCCGATCGAGGCCCGTTGGGAGCGTGCGCTTTTGCGCACCTTCGACAGCGCGCGCCACTGTGCAGAAACGCGCGCTCGCGGTGCCGGGTGAGGGACTAGATGGCCACAGCGGCGAGCCGCTCAGATGGCCATCGCGGCACGGACGTCGGCTTCCGACGCGGAACCGCCTGTGCCGCTGTTGGTGACGCGCCCGGCCTCCAGAATGTAGTAGCGCTGCGAGGATTCCAGAGCGAAGCCGATGTGCTGCTCGACGAGGAGCACTCCGAGGTCGCCGCGATCGGTCAGCGCGGTGATGGCCTCTTCGATCTCGTGGACGACCGACGGCTGAATACCCTCGGTCGGCTCGTCGAGGATCAAGCACTTCGGCGTGGTGATCAGCGCGCGGGCGATGGCGAGCTGCTGACGCTGCCCGCCTGACAGCAGGCCGGCGCGCCGCGTGAGCAGTTCTTTGAGCGCGGGGAACAGATCGAGCTGCTCGTCGATGAGCGCCTTGCCGTTTTTGCGGCCGTCGGCGACCACCTGGAGGTTCTCGGCGGTCGTCAGCTGTCCGAAGGACTGTTGGCCCTGCGGCACATACGCCAGGCCGCGGCCGACCCGCGCGCTGGGCCGCAGTTTGGTGATGTCGTCGCCGTCGAAGAGCACCTTGCCCGACGTGCACTTCAACAGTCCGACGGCGGCGCGCAGCAACGTGGTCTTTCCGGCGCCGTTGTGCCCCATCACGGCGGCGACCCCGTCGGTGGGCACCTCGAGGCTGACCCCGTGAATGACCTCGCTGCGGCCGTAGCCGGTCCGGACGTCGACCAGTTGCAGCATCAGGAGTTCTCCTCGACGAGTTCGATGCCGTCGGCGCCGGCGGCGGCGGTGCCCAGATAGACCTCCTGGACTTTCGGGTTGGCCTGGACCTCGGCGACCGAGCCCTCGGCGATCACCTGGCCGCGGGCGAGCACGGTCACCGACGTGGCGAACGCGCGCATGAAGTCCATGTCGTGTTCGACGACGACCACGGTGCGTTCGGCACCGATGCGGCGCAACAGGTTTCCGGTCTCCTCGCGTTCCTCGGCGCTCATGCCGGCCACGGGTTCGTCGAGAAGCAGTACGTCGGCGTTCTGCACCAGCAGCATGCCGATCTCCAGCCACTGCTTCTGGCCGTGGGCGAGCACCCCGGCGGGTTTGTCCGCCAGATGCGTCAGCCCGGTGGTGTGCAGTGCCTGCTCGATCGTGGGCAGCACCCCCTTGCGTCTGCGCAGCAGCGTCCATGCCGACCGTCCCGCGCCGGCGGCGATGTCGAGGTTCTGCAGAACGGTGAGCTGCTCGAACACGCTGGCGGTCTGGAAGGTTCGTCCCACGCCGCGGCGGGCGATCTGGTGCACCTTCTTCCCAAGTAGTTCGACCCCGGACTTGTTGACCGACCCGGTCGCGGGCACCAACCCGGTGATCGCGTCGATCACGGTGGTCTTGCCGGCACCGTTGGGTCCGATCAGGAACCGGAGATCACCCTGGAACAGAGTGAGGTTGACGTCGCTGACGGCCTTGAAACCGTCGAAATCGACGGTGAGGCCGCGTACTTCGAGGTACTGCGTGCCCATACCGGCGTTGCCGCCGACGGCCGGCTCCTTGCCTGCAGTGCTCGCTTCGACTTCGGTCATGAGCTGGCGCCCACCTTCTCTGCGTCGGGGTCGGAGTCCGCGGCTTGCTCTGACGGCGGCTCGGCCTTGGCCTTACGGCGTCGCTTGAGCAGCACCGCGAGTCCGGCGAAACCGGCGGGGAAGAAGCCGACGACGACGATGAACAACAAACCCTGCGCGTAGGTCCATTCAGACGGAAAGCGTTCGGAGAACAGGGTTTGCGCCCACGCCACACCGATCGCGCCCAGAACGGGCCCCAACAGGGTGGTGCGGCCACCGATCGCGACGCCGATGAGAAACGCGATCGACGGCAGGATGCCGACCTGGGACGGTGCGATGAACCCCACGATCGGTGCGAACAGCGCACCGGCGATGCTGGCGAACAGTGCCGCCACCGTGTACGCGACCACCTTGATGTTGGCGGGGTCATAGCCCAGAAAGCGCACTCGCTCCTCGCCGTCGCGCACGGCGACGAGGAGTTCGCCGTACCGGCTCTGCATGAGTTGACGCACCACCGCGACGACGATCAGCAGCACCGCGGCGGCGATGAAGTACAGCATTCTCCGGTTCACCGGGTCGTTGAGCGTAAACCCGAAGAACGTGCGGAACCTGTTGAGCCCGTTGGAGCCGCCCAGGCTGGTCTGCCCGACGAGCAGAATGGCCAGCGCGGCCGCGAGCGCCTGCGACAGGATCGCGAAGTACGCGCCCTTGACCTTCCGTTTGAACACGCCGAGACCCAGGGCCGCGGCGATCCCGGCGGGAACGACGATGATCGCGATCAGGGTCACGATCGGCGATGCGAAAGGCGTCCAGTAGCCAGGCAGTTCACGCACGCCCTGGATCTGCATGAAGTCGGGCACCTCGTCGCCGCGCAACTGCGCGTCGGCGATCTTCAGGTGCATCGCCATCATGTAGCCGCCGAGCCCGAAGAACACGCCCTGACCCAGCACCAACATGCCACCCCGACCCCAAGCCAGGCCGATGCCGACCGCGACGATCGCAAAGCACAGGAACTTGCCGAGCAGGCTGAGCCGGAAGTCCGACAACACCGCGGGTGCGATGACGAACAGCACCAGTGCCGCGACGCCGAAACCGGCCCAGGTCTGCCAGCGTCCGAGGAGAGTTTTCACACGAGACTCCTTGTCCGAACGGTGAACAGACCCTGTGGTCGCGCCTGCAGGAAGATCACGATGACGACGAACACGATCACCTTGGCCAGCGACGCGGTGGTGTTGTACTCGATGAACGAGTTCAGGAAGCCGAGCGCGAACGCCGCGATCACCGTGCCCTTGATCTGGCCGAGTCCGCCGACCACGACCACGAGGAACGCGTCGATCAGATAGCTCTGTCCGATGGTCGGGCTGGTCGACCCGATCAACGTCAACGCCACACCGGCGACGGCCGCCAGACCGGACCCGATGAAGAAGGTGGTGATGTCGGTCTTGCGTGACGAGATGCCGCTGGTCTCGGCGAGATCACGGTTCTGCACGACGGCGCGGATGCGCCGCCCCATCGGGCTGACCTTGAGCACCGCGGCGAGCACCGCGACGCACACGACCGCCAGCACGAGGATGAAGATGCGGGTCTTGGGCACCACGGCACCGAGGATTTCGATACCGCCGGAAAGCCACTCCGGTGCGATGACGTTCACCGCGGGAGCGCCGAAGATATCGCGCGCCACCTGCTGCAGGATCAGGCCGACACCGAAAGTCACCAGCAACGTATCCAGCGGCCGGTGGTACATGCGCTGGATCAGCGTCACCTCCAGCAGCGCTCCCATCGCACCGCCGATGAAGAAGCCCAGAACCAGCGAGATGATGAGCGAGACACCGGCACTCGACACGATCTGCTGTACGACATAGGCGGTGTAGCAGCCGGCCATGATGAACTCGCCGTGCGCCATGTTGATGACGCCCATCTGGCCGAAGGTCAGTGACAGTCCCAGTGCGGCCAGCAACAGGATCGAGCCGAGGCTCAATCCTGTTGCCAGCTGTCCGATTACGACATCCACGTGCTTCTTGTTCTTCCCGTCGCTTCGCTCGCCCGGATCAGCCAGACAGTCCGGCAGCCCACGGGTAGGACTTCAGGAACGGATCCGGCTCGATCGGTCCGGGCGACTCCCAGATCGTGTAGATGAGCCCGTCAGGACGGATCTCACCGATTCTGGCGGTCTTGGTGATGTGGTGGTTCTCGCCGTCGATGGTGACCAGACCCTCCGGTGCGTCGAACGTGACACCGTCGGCGTTGTCTTGAATGGCCTTGACGTCGAACGACTGTGCCTTCTCGACGGTGTTCTTCCACAGGTACACCGAGACGTACGCGGCTTCCATCGGGTCCGAGGTCGGCTTGTCCGCACCGAACTTGGCCTTGTAGGCCTCGACGAACTCGTTGTTCACCGGTGTGTCGATGGTCTGGTAGTAGTTCCACGCGGTCAGCTGGTTGGTGATGTTCTGCACGCCGATGCCGCCGACCTCTTCCTCGGCGATCGACACCGAGACGACCGGCATGTCCTGGGGCGTCAGGCCGACGTTCTTGTACTCGCGGAAGAACGCCACGTTGGAGTCGCCGTTGAGGGTGTTGAACACCGCGTCGGCGTCTGCGGAACGCACCTTGTTGACGATCGTGGAGAAGTCCGTGCTGCCCAGCGGGGTGTAATCCTCGCCCTTGATCTCGATGCCATTGGCCTCCGCGTAGGCCTTGATGATGCGGTTGGCGGTCTGCGGGAACACGTAGTCGCTACCGACCAGGTACAGCGACTTGACGCCCTTCTCCTTGAGGTAGTCGAGGGCGGGCACGATCTGCTGGTTGGTGGTTGCGCCGGTGTAGAAGATGTTGGGGGACGACTCCAGGCCCTCGTATTGGACGGGGTAGTAGAGCAGAGAGTTCGCGCTCTCGAACACGGGCAGCATCGCTTTACGGCTCGAGGAGGTCCATCCGCCGAACACCGCGGCGACACAGTCGCTGCTGATCAGCTTCTCGGCCTTCTCGGCGAACACCGTGGGCTCCGACGCACCGTCCTCGCCCACCAGCTGGATCTGCTTGCCCATGACGCCGCCCGAGGCGTTGATCTGCTCCACAGCCAGATCGATCGCGTTGCGGACCGTCACCTCGGAGATCGCCATGGTCCCCGACAACGAGTTCAGTGCCCCGACCTTGATCGTCTCGCCGGAGGTGTCGACACAGGACTCTGCATTTGCTGAATCGGTCTCGGTCGCTTTGCTGCCGCAGCCGGCGAGCAGCAGACTGGCGACGGCCACCACGCTTCCTGCTGTCAGCGCTGATCTCGTGAACGGGTGGCGTCGAGGTTGGTTCATGAACGGCCTTTCTGGCAGTCGGCAGTGCTCATCCGCTGATGAGGAGCCGAGTGGAGAGACTTCTGAACAATGAAGTTCCGACACCGCCCCGGTGTCGAATCGGGACGTTAGAGTGCCTGTGTTTCTGCCAAATGTCTGTGTGTGACAGGCGCGTTAACCTGTTGTCGCAACCGGCAGTTGGTTTGCCATTAACCGGGATTGTGGTCGTGAGACTGGCACGGTCGTAACAATCCGGTAGCGTCCGGCGATGTGACCAGTATGCGATCAGCTTTGCGAAGCAATTCAGCCAAAGTAGGAGCGGCGGTCGGGGCGTCACTTCTGGCGGCGGCCACCTCGGTCGTGGTCGGTGCGCCCACTGCGGGTGCGCAGCCCGCGGGTCATCAGGTCCGGTACACGCTCGTGTCCGGCGGTGCCTACCAGTTCGACCTCTTCTACCTGACGAGTCAGCCGCCCAGCATGGAGGCCTTCAACGCCGACGCCTACGCGTTCGCCAAGCGTGAGAAGGTCAACCTGGCGCCGGGCGTACCGTGGGTGTTCGAAACGACGCTGGAGGACCCGAACTGGGCCATTCTTCAGGTCAGCAGCACCACCAAGGGTGGCCAGGCCGCACCGAACGCGCATTGCGACATCGCCGTCGACGGCGCGGTCCTGACCGAGCACAACGATCCGTACAACGTGCGGTGCCAGCTCGGTAACTGGTGAGCTAGAGGCGGGTCAATCCCCTTAGGGCTGGCGGAAGCTCGTCTCGATAGAGCACACCGAGCCGCTGCGTGGCGCGGGTGAGTGCGACGTACAGGTCGGCTGCACCCCGAAAGCCCTCGGCCAGAATATGTTCCGGATGCACCACGAGCACCGCGTCGAACTCCAGGCCCTTTGTGGCCGTCGGCGGTACCGTGCCCGGCACGCCGGGCGGCCCGATGACGATGCTGGTGCCTTCCCGGCCTGCTTCCGTGCGGACGAACTCCGCTATGGCCGAGCTCAATCCGCCGTCGGCGACGCGGCGCGCCCACGGTTGGACGCCGGTGGAACGCACCGATTCCGGCGGTTGTGTTGCGGGCGCGAATTCGGCTAGCACGGCGGCCGCCACGGCCATGATCTCCGCGGGCGTGCGATAGTTCACCGTCAGGGTGCGATACATCCAGCGTTCTGCCACATAGGGTTTGAGCATTGCGTCCCACGAGGTCGCCCCTGCAGGGGAGCGCCGCTGCGCGAGATCGCCGACCGTGGTGAACGAGCGGCTCGGGCAGCGCCGCATCAGCACCCTCCAGTCCATCTCGGAGAGTTCCTGCGCCTCGTCGACGACGACGTGCCCGTACGTCCATTCCCGGTCGGCGGCTGCGCGTTCGGCAAGCTCGCGGGTGTCGCGCTCCAGGAATCGCTCGGCGAGATCCTCGGCCGCGATGACGTCCTGGGCCATCAGCCGGTCCTCGTCGTCCATCATGTCCTCGCGCCCGATCATGAGATCGAGGACTCCCGCCGCGTAGGCGGCCTCCTCCACCCGTTCCCGTTCCGCGGCTTCTTCGCCCGACTTGTCACGCCCCAGCAGGTCGACCAGCTCGTCGAGCAGAGGCACGTCCGACAGTGTCCAGGCCGCGCCGTCCTCGCGGTACAGCGCCGGATCTGCGCCTGCGGCGCGAAGCCGTTCGGGTGACGAATACAGCTCGCTCAGAAGGGTTTCCGGTGTCAGAACTGGCCAGAGTCGATTGAGCGCCGCCTTGAAGCCGGCGTGGTCCTCCAGCTCGTCGATCAGATCGGCGCGCAGATGTTCCCATGCGGCCTTGTCGGTGCGGGTGAGCCATCCTCGGCCGATCTTGGCGATCGCCCGTTCGGTGAGCGCCCAGGTGATGACGTCGACGAAGGTGGCCCGGGCGTCGTTGTGCGGTTGATCGGTGGCGCGAGCCTCCTGAACGGCCCACTGAGCGATGTCCGCGCCGATGCTCACCGACACATCCGACAGGTCGATCGGCAGCGGGTCCTCCGGAACGCGCTGTCGGTCGGCGACCGCCGCGGCAAGCACGTCGAGAATGGCCAGCGATCCCTTGATCTGCGCCGCCTCCGGGGTGTCGGCGTTGGTGACGTGCAGACCGGGATAGAGGTCGCCTACCGTCATGAACACCACGTTGGTCTCGCCGAGGGACGGCAGCACCCGCCCGATATGGCGCAGGAACGCGGCGTTCGGTCCCACCACGAGCACGCCGTGGCTCTCCATGCGCTTGCGTTGGGTGTAGAGCAGATAGGCGACGCGGTGCAGGGCGACGACGGTCTTGCCGGTGCCGGGCCCGCCTTCGATGACGAGCACGCCGGGATGATCGAGCCGGATGATGGCGTCCTGCTCCGCCTGGATCGTGGCGACGATGTCGCGCATGCCTTCCCCGCGCGGTGCGTTGACCGCTGCCAGCAGGGCCACGTCGCTGGAAGTGCCGCGTTGGCCTTCCGTCTCGTCGAAGCCGGGCCGACCGAAGACCTCGTCGGTGAAGTCGACCACTCGGCGTCCGATGCTGCGGAACTGCCTGCGCCTGCGCATGTTCTCCGGATGGGCGCCCGTCGCGACGTAGAACGCCCGGGCCGCCGGCGCGCGCCAGTCGATGAGCAGCGGCTCGTAGTCGTTCTCCTCGTCGAGCACGCCGATGCGGCCGATGTAGATCCGCTCACCGTCGACGCTGTCGAGGCGGCCGAAGCACAAGCCGGCGTCGGCGATGTTGAGCCGGTCCATCCGTGCGGCCGATGCGCGCACCGCGGCGTCCCGATCCACCATGGTGCCGCCGTCCTGGGCGTCGATGGGGGCCCCGAGCGCGGCGGCGTGTCTGGTTTTCACTCGCTCGCGCTCGGCATCGAGCCGCTCGTACAGGCCTTCGACATAGCTGCGTTCCGACTGCAGCTCGGTGTCGTAGTTGGTCGGTGTCTTCTGAGTCGACATGTGCCCCTTAGCGAATTGCGCAACGGCTGCGATGTTACCGCGCGTCGCTTGACAGGTAGTCGAACATATGTTCGCATGATTCCATGCGTTGGTCAGGCCAAGTCATCGACGTCGACGACGGCGCGCTGCCCGGGCTGCAGCGTATCGGTCTGATTCGCACTGTCCAGACGCCGCAGTTCGAGGGCATCACCTTCCACGAAGTGCTCTGCAAATCGGCGCTCAACAAGATTCCGGCGGCGTCGATGCTGCCGTTCAAGTACACAGTGAACGGATACCGCGGGTGCTCCCATGCATGCCGCTACTGCTTCGCCCGGCCCACGCACGAATATCTCGATTTCGACCCTGGCCAGGACTTCGACAGTCAGGTGGTGGTGAAGACGAACGTCGCCGAAGTGCTGCGCCGCGAACTACGAAAGCCGTCGTGGATACGTGAAACCGTTGCGCTGGGGACGAATACGGACCCCTATCAGCGGGCGGAGGGGCGCTACACGCTGATGCCCGGCATCATCGGCGCCCTCGCCGATTTCGGGACGCCGTTTTCGATTCTGACCAAGGGCACGCTCCTGCGCCGCGACCTTCCTTTGCTGACCGAGGTGGCCCGCCGGGTCGACGTCAGTGTCGCCGTGTCACTGGCGGTGGGTGACTCGGACATCCACGCCCGCGTGGAGCCGGGCACACCATCGCCTCAGGCGCGGTTGGGGCTGATCGCCGCCGTCCGCGACGCCGGCCTGGACTGCCATGTGATGGTCGCCCCCGTGTTGCCGCGGCTCACCGACTCCGAAGAACATCTGGACGACTTGCTGGGGCGGATCGCCGCAGCCGGAGCGACGAGTGTCACGGTGTTCGGACTTCACTTGCGGGGAAGTACGCGCGGCTGGTTCATGGACTGGCTCGCGGGCGCGTACCCGCATCTTGTCGGCGAGTACCGCAACCTCTATCGCAGGGGCGCGTATCTACCGCCGGAGTACCGGGCCATGCTGGCGCAGCGCGCGGCGCCGCTGATCGCCAGGCACGGGCTGACCCGTGACGGACGGGCCTTTCGTGGCGCGCCGGTCGCACCGCCGCCTGTCGCGACAGCGGTTCAGCCTGCGTTGTTTTGACGCATGCGGAGTTCTAGCTCTTGTTGCGCTTGACCTGATTGAAGGGCACACCACGGTCTGCGGCGGCCTCGCGCGGGAAGCCCAGAATGCGTTCGCCGATCACGTTGCGCGCCATCTCCGAGCTGCCACCTCCGAGCGAGCCCGTCTGCCGGGACAGGTAGCGCACGCCGACGTCGGCGATCTCGGTAAGGCTGTCACCTTCGTCGATGACGCCGGCGGTGCCCGCGATCGCCAGTGCCGTGTCGACCTCGAGTTCAGTGGTTTCGGCGTGGAACAGCCGGATGAGGGTGCCCGCGTTCGGCGGCAGCGAGCCGTCGGCGATCGCGTGGAACACGTGGTCGATCAGCTGTTCCTTCACGATCCGGCGTGTCAGCGCGCGCCCCGCCAGTTCCTGGATGCGCGGATCGTCGCCCTGGCCGGTGGCCTCAGCCAGCCCGACGTGATCGGGCGGCATCTCGCTGGCGTTCTCGGCGGCGGTCCCGCTGGCGAACTCCGATCCGCCACCGACTGCCCGGCGCTCGTGGTGCAGCTGACGGGTGGCGACCTCCCACCCCTTGTTCACCTCGCCGACGACGGCGTCGTCCCCGAGCTCGAGTCCGTCGAAGAACTCCTCGCAGAACTCTTCGTTGCCGTTGACTTCCTTGATGCGGCGCATCGTGATGCCGGGGGAGTTGAGCGGCACGAGGAACATCGTCAGGCCCTCGTGCTTGGGCACCGTCCAGTCGGTGCGGGCCAGCAGCAGGCCGTAATCACCGGCGAAGGCGCTGGTGCTCCAGGTTTTGGCGCCGTTGATGATCCACGTACCGTCCCGATAGTCGGCACGGGTGATGACGCCGGCAAGGTCGGAGCCACCGCTGGGTTCGCTGAGCAGCTGAACCAGGATCTCCTCACCGCGGACCGCGGCCGAGATGCGGTCGCGCTTCTGGGCTTCGCTACCCACGTCGAGAATGGTTGCCGCGCAGATTGTGAACGTGGGCGTGTTAAGGATCAAGGGCATCTCGTAGCTTCGGCATTCGGCGTTGAACGCCCGCTGGTAGGAGTAGTCCAGGCCGAGTCCGCCGTACTCGCGTGGGAAGCAGATTCCCGCAAATCCTCCTTCGTACAAACGCTTTTGAAGTTCCTTCGCGCGATCCCAGGAGGCCTGCTCAGCCCGCACCGAGAAGGGCGGGTGGTCGGGATCGATCCTCGGCATGTTCTCGGCCAGCCATGCCCGCGCGCGGGCGGCGAAATCCGCTACCGACTCGGTCGCCTGCGTGGCGGTGACGGTATCGGTCATGCCGGCACCTCGGCCTTCCTGCTCAGCTCATAGACGATGCGGTGATGATCTTCCGGGGAGCCGAACACAGCCCGGTACAGCGCCACCCGGCGCAGATACAGGTGCAGGTCGTGTTCCCATGTGACGCCGATGCCGCCGTGCAATTGGACACAGTCCTGCAGCATCAGCGGGGCACGTTCGGCCACATAGGCTTTGGCGACGCTCACCAGCTTCTCGGCGTCGGGGGAGCGGTGCGCGACCGCCGCGACCGCACCCGCGGTGGTGCCGCGGCAGGCCTCGAACCACAACTTCATGTCTGCCGCACGATGTTTGAGAGCCTGGTAGGACGCCAGCGGACGGCCGAAGCTGTGTCGGTCCGCGAGCCACTGGTTGGTCATCGCGAGCACCGCGTCGAGAATTCCGACGATCTCGGCGCACTGCAGAATGAGGGCGATCTGACGCTGGCGTTCGATGATCGCCGCCGTCTGCTCGGCAGTTCCCACCGCCGCGGATTCGGCGACCTGCACTCCGTCGAAATGTACGTGCGCGTAGCGCTTGACCATGTCGACGGAGTTCTGCGCCGTCACGGTGACCCCTGCGGTGTCCGTCGGCACCAGAAACTGCCGGACCGCCCCGTCGCAGGCGGCGACGACGAGAACCACATCGGAGTCGGCGCCTGCCTCGACACGATCCTTGACCCCGTCGATTCGAAAACCGGAATCGGTTCGGGTAGCGATGGTTTGGGCGATCAGCGGGGCAAACGGGCGCTTCGGTTCGTAGACCGCCCATGACGCGATCAGCTCACCTGAGATCAGGCCCTCGATGAGGTCCTCGTGACCCTCTGGTGCTTCGGCGAGTCCGGCGAGAACGACGCTGACCGGATGCAGTGGGCCGGGGGCGACCGTGTGGCCGATCCGTTCGGCAACCAGCGCCACGTCGGCCACCCCGTCCCCCGAGACGCTGCCGCCGCCGAGTTCCTCCGGCACGAGCAGGCTGGTCCATCCCAATTCGGCCGCCCGCTGCCACCATTCGCGCTGGAACGACATCCCGGAGGCGTGCAGGCCTCGGACATGGGTCAGCGAGCCCTGTTTCTCCAGGAACGTCTGAGTGGTCGAGGCGAACAGCAGCTGTTCGGGATTCACCACGTCGGTCATATGAGTCGGTCTGCCTCTCAGGCGATGACGAGTGCGGGGACGTCGGGCTTGTAGACGACTTTGTTCTCGACCTTGAACAGGTCGATCATGTTCTTGCCCATGACTTTGCGGACGCCCTCCTCGTCGAGCCCGTGAGCTTCCAGGTCCGAGACGAGGTTGATCGGGTCGGCGAGACCTTCGGGATGCGGCCAGTCAGAGCCGAAGATCACGCGGTCAATGCCGCACAACTCGGAGATTTCCCTGAAATTGTCCTCCCAGAACGGTGCCACATAGACGGCTCGTGTGAACGCTTCGACCGGGTTCTCCGGAAATGACTGCGGCATCTTGGAATAGACGTCTTCGAATTGGTGGAACAGGTACGGCACCCACGATGCGCCGTTCTCGATCGACAGGATGCGCAGGTCCGGGTTGCGCGTCAACGCACCGTGACAAACCAGCGCTGCCATGCTGTCCTCGATGGGGCGCTTACCCATCGACACCATGCGGAACGCCGTCGGCTTGAAGGGCAGATATTCGTCGGCGGGCTCCCAGTCGTTGAGGTACTCGGCGTAGCCGCTGTCCGACGCGTGCATCGACACCGGGATGCCGGCTTTCACGCATGCGTCCCAGAACGGGTCGAATTCCTCGGTGCCAAATGAGCGCGTGCCGCGGAAGCCCGGCACCGGTGCGGGCCGGACCAGGACGGTCTTGGCGCCGCGTTCGAGGCACCACTGGAGTTCTTCGAGAGCGCGGTCGACGATCGGCAACGTGATGACCGGCGTCGAGAAGATACGGTCCTCGTAGTTGAACTGCCAAGTCTCGTACATCCATTCGTTGAGCGCGTGGATGATGTCGTGGATCAGCTCGGGGTCGTCTTTGAGGCGCTCCTCGACCAGTGACGCGAGCGTGGGGAACATCAGCGTGTAATCCAGGCCGAGTCCGTCCATCACCTCGAGGCGCGCCTGCGGATCGCGGAAGGCGGGGATGGCCTTCATCGGCTTGCCCATGATCTCGCGGAAACTCTTGCCGCCGCTGCCGTGCCGGAAGTACTCCTCCTGGGCGCCGGGTCGGGCCACCACCTCGAAGGTCGGGTTGGGGATGTAGTCGCTGATGTGGTTGCGCACCATGATCTTGGTGCGACCGTGCACGTCGATGTAGTCGATGACGCCCTTGCGTTTGTCCGGCAGGAACTTGGTCAGCGCTTCCCTGGGTTCGTAGAAGTGGTTGTCGGCGTCGAAGACCGGATAGTCGAGGATGCGTGACGGCATGGTGGGCTCTCCTGGCGCGTCGTATTTGCACAAAGCGGTAATGAGATTACCGCTGGTGGTAACGACATTACCATGCGCAAGTGTAACGGCGCTAGAGCGTGTCAGCCCAGTTCAGGGCGTTAACGAGTGAGCCCACGCAGGCAGAAGGTGTACACGTGGTTTCCCTCGATGGGCACGTCGTTGAGTTCCGCTCCCAGATCGCGCATGCGCAGTGTTCCCAACACCGTCTGCATCAGGATCGTGGCATCGGTATCCACATCGAGGTCGGGCCTGAATGTGCAGTCCTCGATGCCGCGCCGCAGGATGTCGGCGATGAGGCGGTGCAGGGGCAGCAGCACCTTCGCGAACTCTTTCGGCCTGGTCTCGAGCAAGTGATCGTTGTAGTAGGTCAGCCCCCGGTTGATGCTGTCCTGGGTGCTCGATTCCGCAGGCGCGCTGATGCGTTCGATGAGCAGACGCAGGGCGTCGGCGCTGCCCAACGACTCCATCTCGGCGCGCCACCGCCCGGTGGCATCGGCCATGATCCTCTCGACAAGTCCGAGCAGAAGTTCGTCTTTGGTGGCGAAGTGTTGGTAGAACGCCCGCAACGAGGTCTTGGACCGCTCGACCACCTCGAGGACCGTGAAGTCGGTGCGGCCGGTCTCGCCGAGAATGTCCAGCGCAGAGCGCATGAAGCGGTTGGCGCGCGACTCCTGCGAGGCGTTGTCGCGCTGGGCCGTCGGATTCGGCTGAGCCTTCGCGGCCATCGGCACGCCATCCCTTCCTGTCCCCGGCAGTCGATGGTAATGACGTTACCGCTTTCGGGGAACCTCGGTTAATGTTCCCTCCGACGGTCATCCGATGGAGGCGATGGACACATGACACAGGCGCAATGGACGGTCCAGGCACTGCTCGACCTGTTCGACGCGGAACCGGCAGGCGAGAACACTTTCTCGGCGCAGACCGGTCCCGCCGGGGAGGACGAGCGTCAGGTCGTCGAGGGCACGCAGGTCCTCGCCCAGTCGATTGTGGCCGCCGCCAAGCGTTTTCCGGGCAAGTCAATCCGGTCCGTATATGCGGTGTTCGCGCGCGCCGTCATGGTCGCCGCGGGGCCGGTGGAGTTGGAGATCGACGTGGTCAGCGAAGGGCGTTCCACCGCAACGGCGGTCGTGACCGCGAGGCAGAACGGCAAGCGCTGCATCACCACCACCGTGCTGGCCGACGTGCCCACCGGCGACGTCATCCGCCACCATCTGCCCAAGCCCGACGTGGCGGCACCCGCCGACGCGCATGAGTCGCCGATGCCGATGCCCGGTCGCCAACTTCGGCTGGTCGACGTCGTCGACGTGAACAGTCCCGACGAGGTCGGGCCGCCCGAGCTGTATGCCTGGCTGCACTATGACCCGATTCCGTCGCGGGACGACCTCGCCAAGGCGCTCATCGCGTATTTCACTGGTCACCTGGGTATTTCGACGACAATGCGCGCGCACGAGGGCATCGGAACCAGCCAGGCGCACCTGACCGTGTCGACCGCGCCGATGACGGTGTCGGTGAGTTTCCACGAGCCGGTCACCTGGGACGGTTGGCTGCTGTATGCGCATGAGAGCACTCAGGTGGGTGCCGGTATGTCCTATGTCCGCGGCACGGTGCACACCGAGGAAGGTGAGTTGCTCGCGTCGTTCACCCAGGATGCGCTGATCCGTCCTCTGCGCACCACGGACACCGCCATCAAAGAACAGTCAAGGCTCTAGGATTTCGTGGGAGGCGGCACGCAGCCTCAGCTCCGTCTGGAGCTAACCGATGACGTCGGGCAATTCAGTCGAACTCAGGGGCAAGCATAGGCGGAGTTCAACAAGGTGCTCTCCCTGGGCAAATGAGGCCGTAGAGCGGCGACGAAAATGCGGTCGAGGAGTCGGTCAGGTAGAAGCCGTGCCACCGTGAGAAGCGCCGCTTCGCGGCCAACGGTGTAACGGGTACGGGGCTTACGTGCGGTGATGGCCTTGGCGATCACCGCCGCTGCTGCCTCAGCAGCAAGACCCTTCTTGGTCGACGATTCGGCTTGAGCGTTGACCGCGTGCAGCAGGCTGCTGTAGCGGCGGCTTTGCTCAGGTGTCATGGCTGCGACCAGCGCGTGCGCGCCGGCGATAGCTCTGCCGAGCATGTCGGTACGCACAGCGCCAGGTTCAACCACGACCACTTGGACTCCGTGGGGGGCGACCTCGCGTCGCAGGGAATCGCTCACGGCTTCGAGTGCGAACTTGGTGGCGGCGTACGGACCGTACGTGGCCATGGCGATCCTGCCTCCGACCGAACTGATGTTGACCACCCGGCCTCGGTTGTCGAGCAACATCGACAAGAGCGCCTGGGTTACAGCGACGTGGCCGAAGAGGTTGACTTCGAACATTTTTCGCCATTCTTCTATCCCGAAGACTTCGATCGGAACGTTGGCCTGTACCGCGGCGTTGTTCACCAGAGCGCGCAGCGGCCGACCTTGCGGGTCCTCCCGCACCCGGTTGGTGAGTGTTCGGATGTGGTCAGGATTTGTGATGTCCAGCAGGAACGGCTCGACACCGAACGCCCGGATGGCCTCCGCGTCGCGTTGGCGCCGAACGCCGGCGAGCACGTGGAACCCCCGTCGGGCCATCTCCTGGGCCGTGGCTGCTCCAATCCCGGTAGAGGCGCCGGTGATGACGATCAATTCATTTTCAGTTGACACTGTCATCTACCTAGTCTGTCCTTGGTGAGATGACAGTGTCAACTAAAGTCGTCGGAACTATGAACCGCGAGACATCGGCTGCCGCCACCCGCCGCGCCCTGCTGGACCAGGCTGCCCTGCTGCTGGATGTCGGCGGTCGCGATGCAGTCACGCTGCGCGAGGTCGGCGCCCGCGCCGGTGTCAGTCGCGGTGCGCCCTACCGCCACTTCGCCGATAAGGACGGCCTGCTGACTGCGGTGGCCGCCGAGGGCTGGGAGCGCCTCGGTGATCACATGCAGGGGTTGGCGGCAGACGCGGGGCTTAGCCCTGCCGACAAACTGCGCGCGGCCTTGATTCACGTCATTACCGTCAGCCGCCAACGTCCCCACCTGTACCGGCTGATGTTCAGCACGTCAGACGGGGACCCGACCGCAGTGTTCGGTGCCGCGCAACGGATGTGCGACGAGTTCCTCGTCCTCGTCGCGACTGCGATCGGCGCCGATGCCGAGCGCTACGCCGCCATACTCTTGACCGGTGTGCACGGTGCCGTCGGCCTGGAAATGAGCGGCCTTCTGCACACCGACAAGTGGCAGACCACCGCGGAAGAACTCACCGACAACCTGCTCGCCCTCGTGAACGATGCCAACCATCGGCCCAGCGGTGAATCGGCCCGGCTCGACACGAGTTCCGGTCGAACGTGAGCGGCCGTTCTCAAGCAGTGGTTTGAACCTCGAACAACTGGCCGTGGAGTGTGCGGCGAGCCTTATGGGACGTCGAAACTGTTGCTGCCCAGTGTGTGGGCGAGTTCGACGTCGTGCCTTCAGGCAAGCGCCGAGCGCAACACGTCGAGCGGCAACCCGCCCAGATCCAACGCCCTGCTGTGGAAGTCCTTGAGCGACACGCCCCGCGCCAGGCTGTCGTCACGCAACTCCTGCCAGATGCGCTGGCCGATCGCATAGGACGGCGCCTGACCGGGCCAGCCGAGATAGCGATCGAGTTCGAATCGCAGGTTCTCCTCGGCCATTGCGCTGTGGGTCTGCAGGAACGTCCACGCCCGCTCGGCATCCCACACCGCGCCGTCGGGTGCCGTCAGCCCGCAGTGCACGCCGATGTCGATCACCACCCGCGCGGCCCGGAAGCGTTGGGCGTCAAGCATTCCCATGCGATTTCCCGCGTCGTCCAGCCAGCCCAGCTCCGCCATCAGGCGCTCCGCGTACAGCGCCCAGCCCTCACCATGGCCGGACACCCAGCACCCGAGTCTGCGCCACCTGTTGAGCTCGTCGCCCAGCACCACCGCGCGGCCGATCTGCAGGTGATGGCCTGGCACTCCTTCGTGGAACACCGTCGTCATCTCCTGCCAGGTGTGGAAGGTGTGCACGCCCGGCGGCACCGACCACCACATCCGACCGGGCCGCGACAGGTCTTCTGACGGTCCGGTGTAGTAGATCCCACCGGTCTGCGTCGGCGCGATCCGGCACTCCAGGTTGCGCAACTCGGGCGCGATGTCGAAGTGCTTGTCGGCCAACGCATCCACCACGCGGTCGGAGAGCTCCTGCATCCACTGCTGCAGTGCGTCGGTGCCGTGGATGAGGTAGCGGTCCTCACCATCGAGTCGCCGCAGCGCCTCGCCCGCCGTCGCCCCCGGGTAGAGCCGTTCGGCGATCTCGTCCTGTTCGGCGACGATGCTCTGCAGAAGCTCCATGCCCCATTCGTAGGCTTCGTCGAGATCAACCGCCGCTCCGAGGAAGGTGCGTGACATCACCGCGTACGCGTCGCGCCCGCACCCGTCCACATCGCGGGCGTGCGGGCCGATCTCGTCGCGCAGCACGGTGGTCAGCGACGCGTAGGCGTTCGCGGCGTGCTCGGCGTGCCGGCGGATCTCGGCGATGAGCGCGGGATTTCCCGGCGCGGCGCCGGCGACCATGTCGACGAACAGATTGGCGATCTGGCCTGCCTGTTGAATTCCGCGACGGACTTGTCGAGCCGCCGGCGGATGCCCCGACGCCACGGCGGCCCGCAGCGCCTCGGTGTATCCGCTCATCCGCTCCGGGATCCGGGCAAGCCGGCGGCCGAAGACGGCCCAATCGTCCTCGGTGTCGGTGGCCATCAGGTCGAAGACATCGCGCATCGTCTGCAGCGGAGAGGCGATGACGTTCAGTTCGCCGACGTCGAGACCGGCCTCGTGCATATCGACGAGGACCCCGAGCCGCTCCCGCATTGCGGCGGCCGTGACGACGTCGGTCGCATCGGTGGGTTCGGCCGCGTCGAGCTCGCGCAGCGCCGACTTGGCGGCATCGACACGCGCGGCGACACCGTCGGGGGAGTAGTCGGTGATCTCGTCGTCGTAGCCGGCGATACCGGATTCCGTTGCTGCGCAAGGATCGAGGGCAGCCGAGACCTCAAGGTAGCGCTCGGCGACGGCATCGACCGCGGTCGTCTGCCTAGCCAAGGTTGTTCGTCGCGAAGGTGTCGCACTTGGCGGGGTCGCCGGTCTGGTAACCGGTGGTGAACCACTTCTGGCGTTGCGCTGACGAACCGTGCGTCCACGATTCGGGGTTCACCCGTCCCGTGGCCGCCTCCTGGATGCGGTCGTCGCCCACGGCGGAGGCCGCAGACAGTGCATCGGCGATGTCTTTGTCGGTCAACGGTTCCAGGAACGGAACGTCGGTGCCTTCCTGCTTGGTGATCGCCGCATAGTGTGCCCAGACTCCGGCGTAGCAGTCGGCCTGCAGTTCGGTGCGCACACCGCCGCCGGTCGGCCCCGTGGGGTCTTGCTGCGCACGGCCCAGCACACCCTGCAGGTTCTGAACGTGATGGCCGAATTCGTGGGCGACGACGTACTCCTGCGCGAAGGGACCACCGCTCGATCCGAATTGATCCCGCAGGGTGTCGAAGAAACCCACGTCGAAGTACGCGGTCTGATCACCGGGGCAGTAGAACGGGCCGACATCGCTGCTGGCGAAGCCGCATCCCCCGGTGTCGACACCGCTCTCGAACAGTTCGATCCGCGGTCGGGTGTAGTCCGGCATCAATTGTGCCCATACGCCGTCGAGGGAGTTGCCCGTCGCGACCACCCGGCACTGCACGATGGAGTTGGCGTCCTCCCCGGTCTTGCATTGACTCAGGTCGAACCCGGGAGCCTCCACGCCCTGGGTGTCCGCCTGCTGCTGCTGCGGCATCACCGAGCCGGGGTCGACACCCAGAAGCAGCGCCACCACCACGATGACCAGCCCGCCCAGTCCGCCGCCGATCGCGATGCCCCTGCCGGGGCCACGGCCGCCGCCGCTGCTCGATGTGGTGCTGGTGTCGATTCGCATGCCCTCGTTGAAGGTCATCGCGCCACCTCCGTCTGCTGTTCGCCGGCCCGCCTGGCGTCCAGGCGAGTCCAGCTTCGCACACTAGGATTCGGCGTGTGGTCGTCGTTGCCGGAGATTCCACCGTCCTGTCCACCCCGTCCGGCGATCTTCGTGGCGACATCGAAGGCGGCATCGGGGTGTGGCGCGGAGTGCCCTATGCCGAGCAGCCGATCGGGCAACGGCGGTTCGTGGCGCCGGAGCCGCTCACACCGTGGACGGGTGTCCGCGACGCCACCGAGCACGGGCCGCTGCCGCCGCAGGCGAAGTCGTTTGTAGGTGGGGGTCGCGACGACCCGAAGGCGCGGGACGAGGCGTGCCTGACGCTGACCGTGTGGTCGCCGGACACCACGGCGTCGTTGCCGGTGATGGTGTGGATTCCCGGCGGCGCGTTCGTCTACGGCGCGGGGCAGTTCCAGTTCTACAACGGGTCGCGGCTGGCGGCCAACGGCAATGTCGTCGTCGTCAACGTGACCTACCGGATCGGGGTCTTCGGCGGATTCGAGCTCGGTGACCTCGGCGACGGGTTCGACGACAACCTCGCCTTGCGGGACCAGATCTGCGCGCTGCGCTGGGTGCGCGACAACATATCGGCGTTCGGCGGCGACCCCGACCAGGTCACGGTGTTCGGTGAGTCGGCGGGAGCGACGTCGGTGCTGGCGCTGATGTCCGCACCGGAGGCGACCGGGTTGTTCCACCGCGCCATCGCGCAGAGCCCAGCGTTGCCGTTGATCGCCGATCGCGAGTTCCGCGCCGCCGGTACCCGTGAGTTCGTGCGCCGTCTCGGAGTCGATGCCGCCGAGTTGAAGGTGCTTCCGCAGCGCCAGCTCCGCCGTGCCGCAGGCATCCTGCAGCTCAAGAGCACCCGGACCACGCCGACCCTGGCCTACGGGCTCACCCACGGTACCGATCTGTTGCCGCTGCACCCGGTGGAGGCGGCGCGCCGGGGCGCTCTCGCGCAGGTGCCGCTGATCATCGGTACGAACAGCCACGAAGCGTCGATGTTCGCCTGGACGAAGCCGCCGATGTTGCCGACCACCCGGGCGTCGATCGACAACTATTTCGCCAGGGCGGCGCCGCACGCCAAACAGCAGGTGCTCCAGGCATATCCGGGTTATCCGCGGCGAAGCGCCCTCGTGGCCATCGGGTCCGACGCCATGTTCGGCGGCCCCACGTGGGCCTTCGCCGATGCGTATTCCGAGCACGCGCCGACGCAGATGTACCGGTTCGACCATTTCGGGATAAGCCTGCGGATGCTGGGTCTTGGGGCCACGCACGGCAGCGAGATCGTGCATGTCCATCACAGCTACACGTCGTTCGTCGGGCGCAAGCTGCATCCGCTGGGCCGCCGCATCCAGCCAGGTGTGGGACGCCGGATGCAGCGCGCCTGGCTGGATTTCGCCAAAGACACCCAGGACGCCGACACCGACCACTGGCCGCTGTACGAGACCGGCAAGCGCTTGACACGCCTGATCACCTCCACCCGCGACGTCATGTCCTCCGACCCCGATGAGCAGCGGCGTTCCGCCTGGGCAGCGGTGTACTAGGCCGGGTTACCGGGCAAGGCGAACCGTTCGTCGGTGTAGCGCCGCAGGTTGTGCAGGAAGCCCTGGAACATGCGGCTCATGACGGGCTTCCCGGCGAGCAACCCGAACCGGCCGGCGAGTCCGTTGGGTTTCATCGCCATGATCCAGGTCAGGTGGCACCCCTCGGGGGTGGGGACGATTCGGTAGTCTTCGGCGAACGCCGAGATGCTGCCGGTGCTGGCGGCGTTGAAGCGAAATGCCATACGCGTGAACGGTTCCCACGCCAGAAAGACCTCGTCGCCGGTGATTCCGCCGCGCATGTCGACGGTGCGCGTCGTGCCGATGCCGCGCGGTTCGGGGCTCGTCCATGCGACGTTGGTGATGACGCTGGCCCAGCGCGGCCATGATGTCTCGTCGGCCAGGACCTCGAAAAGCTGCTCGGGGGTGATGGCCAGGTCGACGGTGCTGACGAACCGGTACGGCGCGGTGTCGACGAAATCGAGGTCGACGCGCTCGCAGGCATGCATGGCCATACACATTAGGCCATGGTGGTCGGTCTGAGCGCTGTGGCCGTAGCGGCAGGTCGAATCCGGTGGATCAGGTCCCTCTAGACTGGTCAGTCGCTGCGAAGTCTCACCTGTCGCTGCGCCCGCCCCATCCCGTCTGTAAGGAGTTCCCGTGCTGCGCACCCGCACCGCCGGTTCATTGCGGCCTGCTGACGCCGGTCACACGGTGACGCTGGCCGGCTGGGTGGCGCGCCGTCGCGACCACGGTGGCGTCATCTTCATCGACCTGCGTGACGCGTCCGGGGTCTCGCAGGTGGTGTTCCGCGAAGGCGAGGTGCTCAACCAGGCGCACCGGCTGCGCTCGGAATTCTGCGTCGCTGTCACCGGCGTCGTCGAGGTCCGGCCCGAAGGAAACGCGAACCCCGAGATTCCCACCGGCGAGGTCGAGGTCAACGCGACGTCGTTGACGGTGCTGGGGGAGAGTGCCGCACTGCCGTTCCAGCTCGACGAGACCGCAGGCGAAGAAGCCCGGTTGAAGTACCGCTACCTCGATCTGCGCCGCGAAGGCCCGGGGCATGCAATCCGGTTGCGCTCCAAGGTGAATGCCGCCGCCCGCGGTGTGTTGGCACAGCATGATTTCGTCGAGATCGAGACGCCGACGCTGACTCGCTCGACGCCCGAGGGTGCCCGCGACTTCCTGGTGCCCGCTCGCCTGCAGCCCGGCTCGTTCTACGCGTTGCCACAGAGCCCCCAGTTGTTCAAGCAGCTGCTGATGGTGGCGGGAATGGAGCGCTACTACCAGATCGCGCGCTGCTACCGCGACGAGGACTTCCGCGCCGACCGCCAACCCGAGTTCACCCAGCTGGACCTCGAGATGAGTTTCGTCGACGCCGACGACGTCATCGCGGTGTCCGAAGAGGTGCTGAGGGCGCTGTGGGCGTTGATCGGCTACGACCTGCCGCTGCCGTTGCCGCGGATCAGCTATGCCGACGCGATGCGCCGATTCGGGTCGGACAAGCCCGACATGCGCTTCGGCCTGGAGCTCGTCGAGTGCACGGAGTACTTCGAGGACACGCCGTTCCGGGTGTTTCAGGCCGACTACGTGGGCGCTGTCGTCATGCCCGGAGGGGCGTCGCAGCCGCGGCGCACGCTGGACGGCTGGCAGGAATTCGCCAAGCAGCGCGGCCATCGGGGGCTCGCCTACGTGCTGATCGGAGACGACGGCGAACTGGGCGGACCCGTTGCGAAGAATCTCTCGGACGCCGAACGGGACGGGCTCGCTGCCCACGTCGGGGCGAAGCCGGGCGATTGCGTGTTCTTCTCCGCGGGATCGGCGAAGACGGCCAGGGCGCTGCTCGGCGCAACCCGCATCGAGATCGCGAAACGCCTCGACATGATCGATCCGCAGGCGTGGGCGTTCACCTGGGTGGTCGACTTCCCGATGTTCGAGCCCGCCGCCGACGCGACCGCGTCCGGGGACGTCGCCGTCGGTTCGGGTGCCTGGACCGCGATGCACCACGCCTTCACCTCACCGACGCCTGAATCGGAGGCGACGTTCGACACGGACCCCGGCAGCGCGCTGTCCAACGCGTACGACATCGTCTGCAACGGCAACGAGATCGGCGGCGGATCGATCCGTATCCATCGCCGCGACGTCCAGGAGCGGGTGTTCGCGATGATGGGCATCGACCACGAGGAAGCTCAGGAGAAGTTCGGATTCCTGTTGGACGCGTTCACTTTTGGCGCACCGCCGCACGGTGGCATCGCCTTCGGCTGGGACCGCATCGTGGCGCTGCTCGCCGGCGTCGACTCGATCCGTGAGGTGATCGCGTTCCCGAAGTCCGGCGGCGGCGTCGACCCGCTCACCGATGCGCCCGCCCCGATCACTCCGCAGCAGCGCAAAGAATCGGGCATCGACGCCAAACCGGTCACGAAGGAAAGCGCACCGAAGGAGGCCTAGCCGCCGGATGTGCCGCGATACGATCCGCCGGTGCAGCTGAGCGGAAGCCGTCGCGATCGGGGCGCACCACGGTGTTGGCCGCGTGGTGGCGGCAGACGCGAGGCGAAGCCGGAATAGATAACCCGCCGACGAAGCTGGACAGGAAATGACTGATTCTGATTCCGGCGTCGACAAGTCGGCGCTCGTCTCCGACACGGCGGCGCTCGATGAGTTCAACCGCAACATCGTCGAGGAATTCCGCGCCAACGGCGGCAAGGTCGGCGGGCCGTTCGAGGGCGGCACGCTGCTGCTCCTGCACACCACGGGCGCCAAGTCCGGCAAGTCACGGCTTTCGCCGCTGGCCTATCTGATGATCGACGGCAAAAAGATCATCGTCGGGTCGTACGCGGGTGCGCCGAAACATCCGGCGTGGGTGCACAATCTGCGCGCCCACCCGAAGGCCTTCATCGAGATCGGTACCGAGGCCTATGACGTCGACGTTCGGGAACTGCCCGAGGACGAGCGTGACGCCACGTACCCGAAGCTGACGGAGCTGGCACCCGTCTTCGCCGAGTACCAGGCCAACACGACGCGGGCCATCCCGCTCTTCGAGCTCATCCGCGCCTAGCGAATCGGGCGCGTTGGACGACGCGAGGCATCGTTTTGCGCGCCCGATTCACCGATCAGAGCCGTTCGATGATGGTGGCGTTGGCCATGCCGCCGCCCTCGCACATCGTCTGCAGCGCATAGCGCCCGTCGCGCTGCTCCAAGGCGTTGACGAGCGTGGTCATGATGCGTGCGCCGCTGGCGCCGAGCGGATGTCCGATCGCGATCGCGCCGCCGTTGATGTTGGTCCTCGAAAGAAGGTCGGAGTCAGATTCTCCGCCGATTTCTTTGGCCCAGCTCAGCACGACCGGGGCGAACGCCTCGTTCACCTCGAACAGGTCGATATCGGACAGTTTCAGCCCCGACCGCGCCAGCACCTTCTCGGTGGCGGGGATGACACCGGTCAGCATGTAGAGCGGGTCCGAGCCGACCGCGACGGTGGTGTGGATCCGGGCCAGCGGGCGCAGGCCCAGCCTGCGAGCCGCCGCGCCGCTGGCGATCATCACCGCGGCACTGCCGTCCGACAGCGGCGACGAGTTGCCCGGCGTGATCTGCCAGCCGATCTGCGGGAAGCGCGCGCCGATGGCCTCGTTGTAGAAGGCGGGCTTGAGCCCGGCCAACGTGTCGACAGTGGTGTCGGGCCGGATGATCTGGTCGTGCGTCAGACCCGCGATGGGAGCCAGTTCGTTGTCGAAGAGCCCGTCCTTGGTCGCCCGGGCGGCGTTCTGGTGGCTTTGGGCCGAGAACTCGTCGAGCTGGGTGCGCGACAGGTTCCACTTGGCGGCGATCAGTTCGGCGCTGATGCCCTGGGCCACCAGGCCGTCGGGGTAGCGCGCCGCCATGTCGAGTCCGAACGGGTTGCTGCCGGGCAGCACCGAGGATCCCATGGGGACTCGGCTCATCGATTCGACGCCCGCGGCGACGACGATGTCGTAGGCCCCGGCCATCACGCCTTGCGCCGCGAAGCTGATGGCCTGCTGGCTGCTGCCGCACTGCCGATCGACGGTGGTGCCGGGCACGGTCTCGGGGAAGCCCGCACCGAGCAGCGCGTTGCGGGCGATGTTGACGGCCTGGTCGCCGACCTGGGTCACCGCGCCGGCGATGACGTCGTCGATCTCGGCCGGATCGACCCCGGTTCGTTTCGCGAGCTCCCGCAGGCTGTGCGCCAACAGGTCGGCGGGAAGCACGTCGTGCAGTGCGCCGCTGGCCTTACCCTTGCCGACGGGGGTGCGTACCGCGCCGACGATGACGGCGTCGCGGTCCGAATATTCGGTCATGCTTACTCCTAAGATGACTCGCCGCTGAGTACTGCTCTCTATACTTAGATGTAACACCTAGGTTCAGTCACAACAACCCAGCCGTGGAGTGATGTACATGACAGTCCTGCAGGGACAGCTGGCCGACCGCACCACCTGGTCGGCGGTCGGCCGTTGCCCGATCGAGAAGACGATGGCACTGGTGGGCACCAAGTCGGCCATGCTGCTGATGCGCGAGGCCTACTACGGCACCACCCGTTTCGACGATTTCGCACGGCGCGTCGGCATCACCAAGGCGGCGACGTCGGCGCGGTTGTCCGAACTCGTGGAGGCGGGGCTGCTGACCAAGCGCCCCTACCGCGAACCGGGACAGCGGGCGCGCGACGAGTACGTCCTCACCGAGGCAGGGACGGAGTTCATGCCGGTGGTGTGGGCGATGTTCGAGTGGGGTCGCAAACACATCGACGACACGCCACTGCGGATGACGCACCTGGGCTGCGGCGCTCAGGCGAGCGTCGAGATCGTCTGCACCGAGGGGCATTCCGTCCCGCCTGACGAGCTCGGCATTCGGCTCGTCAGGAGGAAGTGACTTTCGCCGAAACTGCATTCCGTGCGACGAAAACGCAAGAAATCGCGCGTGGAATGCAGTTTCGGCGGTAGGGCGTGATCACGCCAACGTGGCGCGGAACTCCCTGGCAGCTCCCATCAGCTCCTCGACCCGCGACTTCTCGGCGGCGTTGGCGAACACCCCGTCCTTTTTGAAGTAGGTGCCGACCACGGCGCCGTCGGCGATGCCGAGCTGGGCCGCGACGTTCTCGGCCCGCACGCCCGTGTTGACGAACACCGGGACCTCGCCGGCGGCGGACTTCACGATCCGCAGCGCCTCGGTGTCCGTCGGGGCACCGGCCGTGGCGCCCGAGACGCAGATGGCGTCAGGGAGGGTGGCGAACACCGTCGTCCGTGTGATGGAGGCCAGGTCGCGCTCGGCAAGGTAGGTGGCGGACTCGGGGACGATGTTGAAGAGCAGCTTGACGTTCGATCCGCCGACGCGGGCGCGGTGGCGTGCGACCTCGCCGACGTTGGTGTTCCACAACCCGAAGTCGCTGGCGTAGACGCCCGTGAAGATCTCACGCACGAATTTCGCACCCGTGGCCACGGCGAGATCGATCGATGCGCGGCCGTCCCACAGCACGTTCACGCCGTAGGGAACCGAGATGTCGGGCAGCAGTTCACCGATGATCCGCGCCATCGTGATCGCGGTGATCGGTTCGGTCTCGGTCAGGTACGGCAGGCTGAACTCGTTGCTGATCATCACGCCGTCGACGCCGCCGCTCTGCAGCGCTTCGAGTTCTGTGCGGGCCCGCGCGACGACGGCGGCGATGCCGCCTGCGGAGTCGAAGCCGGGATCACCGGGCAGCGCGGACAGATGGAGCATGGCGATGACGGGCTTCGTGACGTTGAAGACGTCGTCGAGCCAAGTGGTGGTCACTGAAGTGCCTCTCTCTAGCGGGAAAACGGGGTACGGCCGGCGGCTCAATCCATGTATGCGCCGCCGTTGACGGCAAGTGCTTCGCCGGTGATGAACCGGGCGTCCTCGGAGAGCAGAAAGGCCACGGCGCGGGCCACGTCGTCGGGCTGCTGGAGCCTGCCCAGCGGGGTGTCGTCGATCATCATGGCCCGCACACCATCGGGTGTGGTGCCGCGCAGCTCGGCCTCCCACTCCAGTTCCCTTGACTGCATCGGTGTTTCGACGAATCCGGGACACACGCAATTGACGGTGATGTTGTGCTCGCCGAGTTCGTAGGCCATCGCCTGGGTCAACCCCACCACGCCGAACTTGGACGCGACGTAGTCCGCCAGGTAAGGCACGCGGCCCTGCTTTCCTGCCATCGAGGCAGTGTTGACGATCGCGCCGGCGACACCGGATCGCACCATCTCGCGTGCGGCGGCCTGCCCGCAGACGAACACGCCTTTCAGGTTGACGTTCATGGTCTGGTCATAGCGTTCGACCGGAGCGTCGAGGAAGCGGTGCATGAAGGAGATGCCGGCATTGCTCACCCACGCATCGAGGCCGAGCCGTCCGGCGATGTCGGCGGCCACCCCGGCCGCGGCATCCGGCGATGTCACGTCCAGCCCGGCAGACTCGTGTCCTGTCGACTGATTGGGGAGCTCCGAGGCAACCTCGCGTGCCGCGGCGTCATCGACGTCGGTGACGATGACCCGCCAATCCCGTTGCGCGAGTGTGGTTGCGATGGCGCGACCGATACCGGAGCCTGCGCCGGTCACGACGACAGTTCTCGTCATCTGTGGTTCTCGTTCCTCTCGGTTGACGTCAGCCGGCCACGCGCCGGCCGGTGGCGGTGTCGAACAGATGCGTTGCGCCCGGGCGCACAGCCAGATCGACGGAGGTGCCCTCGGTGATGCCTGTCAGTCGGGCGGTCTCGACGACGCTGGTCAGCTCGGTGCCCTGCGCGTCGATGGTGACGATGGCGCGGGGACCCAGGTGCTCGATCAGGATCACTTGCGCCGAGCCGTCTTGCGCCGCCGCGGTGGGCAGCAGGTCGTCGGGCCGCACACCCAGCGTCACGGGACCGTCGGTGGCGGCGTCGACCGACAGGGTGAGGCCGCCGGGGTGCGCGAAGGTCGTCCCCGTCAGCACCCCGTCGACGAGATTCATTTTCGGGCTTCCCACGAAAGCGGCCACGAAAGTGTCGGCGGGATGGGCATACACCTCTTGCGGGGTGCCCTGCTGGGCGATCTTGCCGTCTCGCATCACGACCATGCGGTCCGACAGCGTCATGGCCTCTTCCTGGTCGTGGGTCACATACACCGACGTGATGCCGAGCCGGCGCTGGATCTGCAGCAGCTCGGTCCTGGTCTCGACGCGCAGCTTGGCGTCGAGATTGCTCAGCGGTTCGTCGAACAGGAACACCGACGGCTCGCGAATGATCGCGCGTCCGATGGCCACTCGCTGCTGCTGCCCGCCGCTGAGATCTTTGGGTTTGCGCTGCAACAGTTTTCCCAGACCCAGCGATTCGCCGATGGTGGCAGCCCTGGCGAGCGCCTCGCGGCGCGGCGTCTTGGTGGCGCGAAGCGGGAACGCGATGTTCTCGGCCACGGACAGGTGCGGATAGAGGGCATAGTTCTGGAACACCATCGCGATGTCGCGTTCGCGCGGTTCCAGGTGTGTGACATCACGGTCGCCGATGGTGATCGTGCCGGATGACACCGTCTCCAGACCAGCGAGCATGCGCAGCGACGTCGACTTGCCGCAGCCTGACGGGCCGACGAGCACCGTGAACGACCCGTCGGGCAGCTCAAGGTCGAGATCACTGACGACGGAGGTGGTTCCGTACGCCTTGTTGACGCCGGAGAAGCGGACATGCGCCATTGAGAGCCGAACCTGCCCTTCCTAGAACTTCACCGCGCCACCGCTGATGCCCTGCACCAGCTTGCGCTGGATGAAGAAGCTCGCGATGACGACCGGGACGACCGCGATGAGGATCGCCGCGCTCATCGAGCCGATCTGCACGCCGCGGAATGTGTTGAAACCTGCGATGGCCACCGGCAGGATCGCCGCTTTGCCCGGAGCCAGGATGAGGCCGTAGAACAAGTCGTTCCACGACAGGGTGAAGCCGAAGATCGCCGCGGCGCCGATGCCGGGCAGAACCTGCGGCAGCACCACGAGCCGAAAGGCCGCGAATCTGCTGAAGCCGTCGACCTGGGCCTGCTCCTCCAGCGACCGGGGAACCGCCTCGAAGAACCCGATCAGGAACCAGGTCACCACGGGCAGAACAAAACTCAGGTGCGCGAAGATCACCGGCACCAGCGTGTCGGTGAGGCGCAGCGCGTAGGCCATCGTCAGGAACGGGAACACCAGCACTGCCGGCGGCAACACCTGCGCCGCCAGCATGCCGAACCGCGTGAGCGTGCCGCCGGCCCGGTAGCGGGCGATCGCGTAGGCGCCCATGCTTCCGACCACCACGCTGATGCCGACGGTCACCAGCGCCACCATGGCGCTGCGGCCCGCGGCGCCGAGAATCCCCGACGACAGCACGTTCTGCCAGGCGGAGAAGTCAGGGGTGAAGGCCAGCAGAAACGGATCATTGAGTTGCTCAGGGGTTTTCACGCTGGCGAGCGCGATCCAGATGATCGGGAACAGCACCGAGATGCCCGCCGCCCACAGCAGGGCGATTCGCAGGACGGTGACCAGGGACGCGCGGTTCATCGGGACCCGGCCGTTCTGGCTTTGTCCATCCGGCGGAAAGCGATCACGATCACCGCAAGCACCACCACCAATACGACGAACGCCATGGACGACGCGGATCCGAGCCGGAAGAACTGGATGCCGGTCTGATAGATGAAGTACTGCAAGGTCTCAGTCTCGGTGCCGGGACCGCCGCGGGTGGTCGCGAAGACGTACTCGAACACCTTCATCGCGTCGAGGGAGCGCAGCAGGATCGCCACGACAAGCACCGGCGCCAGCAGCGGCAGAGTGACCCTCCGCAGCACGTACAGCCCGCCGGCGCCGTCGACGCGAGCGGCATCGAGCGGTTCCCTCGGAATCGATTCCAGGCCGGCGAGCAACAACAGCACCATGAACGGCGTCCACTGCCACACGTCGATCAGCGCCAGTGTGAACAACGCCTTGCCGGGGCCGAAGAAGTCGTAGGAGACACCGATCGTGTCGAGCATCGCGGGGATCGCCCCGAGTTGGTCGTTGAGCAGGAAGCGGAACGTGAGACCGACCGCGATCGGCGTGATGAACATCGGAGCGAGCAGCATCGACCGGGTGAGATCTTTGGCCCACCGCTGCTTTTGGAGCGCCAGTGCGATCGCCAACCCGACAGCGAGCTCGAGGCCGACGGCGACGGCGACGTAGAGCGCGGTGGTGGCGAAGGCATTCCAGAACGCGCCGTCGCCGAACGTCGCGACGAAATTGTCTGCGCCGACCAGCGCCGGTGTCCCGCGGTCGGTGAGCTTGTAGTCGGTGACGCTCAGATACGCCGCGTACCCCAGAGGGAAACCGACCACCCCGACGAAGAGGGCGACGAGGGGGGCGACCATGCCGTTCTGAAATCGCATGCCGGATTTCACGGTGGTCTCGCTCCTTTCGTGGGGTGGTCGGTTTCCGGATCGGGGGTCGGTCAGCCCTGGATCCGCTCGGCCTCGGCTTGCGCCGCGGCCAGGGCGTCGTCGACGCTCTTGGTGCCGGCGACCGCCTCGTTGAGCTCGGTGCCGACGGCCTGGATCATCTCCTCGCCGCTGGGGCCCTGGCTCAGCGGAGACGAGTTGGCCAACAGCTGCTCGACGGTCTTGTAGTACTCCTCGCCGAACCGACCCTGCAGCACTGCCGGATCCTGCAGGGTGCTCTGACGGATCGCCGCGCCGCCCTTCTCCGTGCGCGCAACGTCATTGGGCTTGGCGGTGATCCATGAGACGAATGCCCACGCAGCGTCCGGGGTGGCCGAGTTCGCCGGGATCGCCCAGCTCCACGACCCCAGCACCTGCTTACCGCCGGGGATGGGCGCGAGCTTGATCTTGCCTGCCGCAGGGCCTGAACCGGGCTCGTTGAGCGCAGGCAGCTGCCAGTTGTAGTTGATCATCGACGCGGCCTGATTTGCCGACACCGAGCGCTGCGCCTCGTCCATGCTCCAGTTCAGGCTGTTGGCGGGAGCGGCGGTGTTGTAGGTGTCGATGTAGGCCTCGAGGGCACGCTTGGCCTCGGGGGTGTTCAGCGTGATCCTTCCGTCGGAATCGTAGATCGAGCCACCCGCTGCGAACAGCCAGTTGCCCCACTCCTCGAAGATCTTGTAACCGCGCTGAGGCTGCATCGCGATACCAGCCCGGTCACCGGTCTTCAGCGCCTTGCTGGTGGCCACCAATTCCTCGAGGTTGGTTGGCACCTGCTGATTGGCGGCGGCCAGATCGTCGGTGTTGTAGAGGTATCCGAGCGCATAGTTGTAGAACGGCACGGCGTAGCGGGTGCCGTCGACGGTGGTGATGTCGGTCAGCGGCTTGAAGAAGTCTGCGGCGTCGTAGTCCGGGGTGCTGTCGATGCGGGCGTCGAGCGGTTGGAGGAAATCCGCGTTGGCGAAGTCGACCATCCAGGGGTTGTCGACGACGATCAGATCGTAAGTGGGCGACGACGACTGGAATGACGAGACCAGTTTGTCGCGCATCTGGTCGTAAGTCAGTGACTCGATGTTGATCTCGACGCCGGGATACTCCTTGTTGAAGTCACCCACCATCGATGTGACGATGTCGGTGTCGGGCACGTTCTCCATCAGGATCCGCACCGTGCCCGAGATGTCTGCGGACACGTCGCCGGTGCCGGTGGGCTCGGCCTGCTCGGGTCCACCGGAGCCCGCGCATGCGGACAGGAGCAGAGCAGGCACGGCGACGGTGGCGACAAGAGCGGAGCGGAAGCGTCCCCGCCGCTCTGAAGTCGGCTTTTGGGCGAATCTCATTGGTGCGGTGTTCCTTTCATCGGGTGGTGCGGGCGATGGCGTGCGAGATCGGGGTCATACCCGCGCTGAGTTCCCGCCAGGTCGCATAGGCGAGGTCGTAGGCGTCGCTGCGGACCGGATCGGGAAGGTATGGCGTATCGAGCGTGATGAAGCGAGCGGCGTCCGACCAATCGCCGAGCGCGCCGATGCCGATGGCCGCGATGACCGCGGCGCCCAGCGAGGCACCGGGGTGGCCGCTGACCGGGTGCATCTCGTAGCCGAGCACGTCGGCGTGGATCTGTTTCCACAGCGTGGATTTGGACCCGCCGTTGGTGATCATCACCCGGCTGAGCGGGATGCCGATCTGGCCGAACACGTCGATGTGGTGCCGGAATCCGAACGCGATCGCCTCCAGCACCGAGCGGTACATGTCGGCTCTGGTGTGTCCCAGGTGTATGCCGGCGAACACACCCCTCAGATCGGGATCGTGAAGGGGGCTCTTCTCGCCGAGGAAGTACGGGAGGCAGAGTATTTCCGCGGGAGACCGTAGCGCAGCCTCGTCGTCGAGTTCGGTCAGCGGTGCTCCGCCGACGAGCGCCTGGAACCAGCGGATCAGGCTGCCGCTGGTCGCCATGCATCCGTTCGGCAACCAGTTCCCAGGGACCGGATGCGCATCGAGGTACAGCCGGGCGTCGACGACCGGCGTATCGCTGGCGACCAGGATGTCGCCCGCGCCACCGAGTTTGACCAGGGCATCACCGGGGCTGTTCACGCCTGCCGCATAGGCCGACAGGACGTGATCGGCGCCGCCCACCACGAGCGCCGTCCCGGCCCGCAGTCCGGTGTCGTCGGCGGCCGCCTTGCTGAGCTCCCCGACACGAGTACCGGGACGGTGAACCGGTGCCAACGCGGCGCGGTCCAGTCCCGCGGCGTCCAGGACGGTGGCTGCGACGTCGCCGTCGATGCTGAACAGCCCCGATTCGAGTGCCCAGTTCTGCTCGGTGTGCAGGGGAGCGCCCAGGGCCGAGAGCGTCCAGTCGTACGAACCGACCCAGTGCGACGTGCGCCAGTAAACGTCGGGTTCGTGCGTGCGCAGCCACAGGGCCGTCGGTGCGACGGATTGCTGGGTCAGCGCGGATCCGGTGAGCGACACCAGGTCCGTTCCTGCGAGGGTCTCGGCGAGGTCGGCGACCTCGCGGTGTGCCCGCGCGTCGTTCTGGAGGATGGCGTGCCGCAATGCGTTTCCCGCACCGTCGACCGGGATGACGGCGGGCACCATGCCCGACGTGGCGATGGCGCCCACGGCGTCCGGCGACACGCCGCTGGTGCTCAGGACCTCCCGAATGGACTCGATGACGTTGCGGTACCACTGCGCGGTGTCCGCTTCGGCGAAACCGGGACCGGGGGAGTGCAGCGCGGTCTCCCGGGATGCGCTGGCCACGATCCCCGCGGTGTGTGATGCGCGGCCCGCCGCGGTGTGTGATGCGCGGCCCGCCGCGGTGGTGTCGAGCAGCACCGTCTTCGTTCCGGTCGTGCCGATGTCGACGCCGATGGTGTAGCGGCTCATCCCGCTCCCACCGCGGTCTCGTCAAGCGAATTGCGCTGTCGGTCAACGCAGATGACCTCGACGCCCATGTCTCGCGCAGCCACCAGCGCGGGATGGTCGGGTGCGCCGTCACTGACGAGAGTGTGGATCTGCGACAGCGCGGAGATGCTCACGAATGTGACGCGCCCGAGCTTGCTCTTGTCGGCGGCGACGATGACACGGTCCGCGCGCCGGCTTGCGGCCCGCTTCACCCGGCTCTCGGCCTGGTGGTAGTCGGAGATCCCACGCTCGGCGTCGACGCCGGCCACGCCCATCACATAGGTGTCGCAGTTGTAGTTGGCCAGCGTGTCCTCGGCTGTGGGGCCGATCAAGCTCAGCTCGCCCGACCGCAATTCACCGCCGGTGAGAACGACGGTGGTGTCGGGTTCGTCGACCAGGGCGAGCGCCGCCAGCACGCTGGGGGTGACGACCGTCAGGCCGAGTCCGCGTCCCTTGAGCGAGTTGGCAACCGCGAGAGCGGTGCTTCCCGAGTCCAGGATCAGAGTCTCGTTGCGGCTGATCAGGTCCGCGACGACTGCGGCGATGTGAATCTTCTCTTGCGCCGCGTCGGCCATCCGGGTGGCGAAAGACGGTTCGGTGTCCTTGCCCGGCACTGCGATCGCGCCCCCGACCACACGGCGCACGACACCGAGGGCCTCCAGCGCTTCGATATCGCGGCGGATGGTCATTTCGGACACGTCGAACTCCGCCGCCAAGTCAGCAAAGTTGATCTCGCGGGCAGCCCGGACTCGCTCTTCGATCCGGTCCCTACGGGTTCTCACGTCTACGGCCACGTAGCCACCACTGCCTCATCTGTTGAAAATTCACAGGATGTTCCGTTGTTGGTGTGAATCTATAACACCTTTGTGTGTAGTGCCCACATTTCGGCGGCATGCGTTCTTCTTTTCGGGGCGCAGGCGGTTACCGTGCGTCGGTGCTGCATCTGCGGGTGATCGTGCCGGGGGACATGCGCGACGACGTGCTCACGGTGTTACGAGGTCAGGTCGGGGTCGCGCACATCCTCGTGCACCCAGGCGCGGCGCTGGACCCTCCTGGCGACGAGATCACCGCGGACATCGCCAGGGAATGCGCCAACGACGTGATCAAGGAACTCAAGGCGCTCGACGTTCAGCACCGCGGCGCCATCACGATGACCAGGCTGGACACCGTGCTGTCTACGAGGGCGCACCAAGCCGAGGACGATGCCGAGGGTGATCCCGCGGACGCGGTGGTGTGGGACGAACTCATCAGCCGGACCCGCGAAGAGTCCACGCTGTCGGTGACTTTCATGATGTTCCTGACCTTGGCGTGCCTCCTCGCGGCCATCGGAGCGCTCACCGATTCCACGGTCACGGTGGTGGGCGCGATGGTGCTGGGCCCAGAATTCGGTCCGCTCGCCGCGATCTCGGTCGCGATCGTGCAGCGGCGTGGCGACCTCGCACGGCGGGCGGCCTTCGCGTTGCTCGTAGGTTTCCCGGTCGCCGTCGGGATCACGGCGCTGCTGACGCTCGCGGGTCAGGAGGTGGGCTGGCTCAGCCTCGAGACCGTCCGCAACGTCCACGACGTCGACTTCATCTTCCAGGTGGGACCGATTTCGTTCGTCGTCGCCCTGCTCGCGGGCGCAGCGGGAATGTTGTCGTTGGTCTCGTCGAAATCGGCCGCTCTCGTCGGCGTCTTCATCTCCGTGACCACGGTGCCGGCAGCCGGATTCGCGGCCGTCGCCGCCATTCTCGGTGATTGGAGTGTGGCCGCGCAGTCCGCTGCCCAACTCTTCGTCAACCTGGTCGGCATCGTCGTGGCCGGAGTGTTGGTGCTGTTACTTCGCCCCCGAGGCAAACTCATTCCCCGCATCGCGCAAACCTGATCATCGCGCAGTGGCCCGCGAGGGCCCCGCTCAGCTGCCTGGCGTAGGCACGGGAACGGCCAGCGGAGCAACGCCGCAATCCATCACTGGCGATCGTCGGCCCCGGCCGCGACCCGTAGGCAATTAGTGACAATTTGCTGAACTGGCAACCAGCTGCGCTTTTGCGGCTTTACGCTAGACCGCACCACAGCGGATTCACCGGGGGACTGTGGCGACAATTGGGGGGATTTCGTGGCTATTTGTTCTTTTCGTTCTGTCATGTCTGCAGTCGTTGCGGGGAGTCTGGCGTTCACTCCTGCAATGTTTGCCTCTATGGGTTCTGGCACATCCAGCGCGGCGACAGTGCCGTGCGGGGAAGCGGGCGGGCGGTGCAACGGTGCAACAGCGTTGTTGCTCGGCGGGCGCGGCCAGTACGCGCAACTCACCACCGAACAGATGCTCACCGCTTTCGGCGGCTACTTCGCCGAGTACAACGAGCGAGTCAGCGTCCCGTTCCCCGGCGATGCCGAGTTCGCCGTCTCGGTTCCCGAAGGCTCGGACAATCTCTACAACGCGATTCACATGCATCAGGCAGCCCTGGGAACCCCGCTCACCATCGGTGGCGTGTCCAAGGGTGCACCGTCTGTGGTGGATGTTCTCTATCGCCTGATGGAGGACGCGGAGGACCCCGAGGATGGCATCACGGCGCCCTCACGGGATCAGATGAACGTCGCAATCTACGGCGCACCCGGAAAGATGTTCTTCATCGGAACCAAGTACCAGCCGATCCCTGAAACGCCCTACGACATTCTGATCGTGGCGGCCGAGTATGACGGCATCGCCGACTTTCCTGACAATCCCTTCAATCTTCTCGCGGTCCTCAACGCCGTCCGCGGCGCCGAACTCCTTCACGTCGACGCGGCGTTCTACGACGTGGCCAACAACCCGGTGCATTACCGGACCGACACGAATTCGCTGGGCGGCACGACGACGACGGTCATCGTGCCGGCTGCGCGTCTGCCCCTACTGAACGACATGTACGAAAGCGATGTCTTCGATCCGAAGTTCACGGCCTTCGTCGAGCAGGTGTTGCGCCCGGTCATCGACAGCGCCTACAAACGGAACTGGGCATCCCAGCGCAGGTACTGGAAATTCGAGATCCCGACAAATCTTCCCGGTCCACCTGGACTGGTCGACGGAGCGACATTCGCCGCCCCCCAGGAGGCGGTGACCGGCGAGGTCGCCCCCGATAGGTTCGCCGATGCACTCGGCGACCACACCACGAAGCGGTCCGGCGGCTCCGTTGCGGCCGATCGTCCTGAGACCACCTCTGATGAGACTCCGCCCGCGAGAGGGGAGGAGCTCACAGAGGAGGGTCTCGCCGGAAACCGCACGGAGCAGGCCGGCGATGACGGCGAGGTGGTCGGCGATGATGCAGGAACCGTCGGCACCGACGCGGAGTTGAGGAGCGCGTCGGAGACGGCCGACGACGACACCGAGGCGACCGACGACGACAAGCCCGCCGACGCGCATCCGGGGGGCGATACCGAAAACGAGAGCTGACCGCGCTCCACGGGGCCTGCTCAAGCGCGCGGCGCCGATCTGACGCGATCTGCGCTGCACTGTCGGGTGTGGTGGGATCTAGCGCTATGGGTATCAAGGTGGCGCTGGAGCACCGCACCAGCTACACATTCGACCGCCTCGTGGAGGTCCATCCGCACGTGGTGCGGCTGCGTCCGGCCCCGCATTCCCGCACACCCATCGAGGCCTACTCGCTACAGGTCGAGCCGGCGGATCACTTCATCAACTGGCAGCAGGACGCCTTCGGAAACTTCGTGGCCCGATTGGTGTTCCCGTCCAGAACCCGCAGCCTCACGATCACCGTCGGCCTGATCGCCGACATGAAGGTCATCAACCCGTTCGACTTCTTCATCGAGGATTATGCCGAGACGTTCCCGTTCGAATACCCGAAGAACCTCCTCGAAGACCTCAAGCCCTATCTGCGGCCCGTCGACGACACCGGCGAGGGGTCGGGGCCGAGCGACCTCGTCGACGCGTGGGTGAAGAATTTCGTGATCGCCGAGGGCACCCGAACAATCGATTTCCTCGTCGCGCTCAACCGCGCCGTCAATGCCGATGTCGGCTACTCCTTGCGGATGGAACCCGGTGTGCAGACACCGGAATTCACTTTGCGCACCGGGATCGGATCCTGCAGGGACTCCGCGTGGCTGCTCGTGTCCCTGCTCAGACACATGGGCCTGGCCGCTCGGTTCGTTTCCGGTTACCTCGTGCAGCTGACGTCCGATGTCGAGGCGCTCGACGGACCGTCGGGGCCTGCCGCCGACTTCACCGACCTGCACGCCTGGACCGAGGTCTACATTCCCGGCGCCGGCTGGATCGGCCTCGATCCCACCTCCGGACTGTTCGCCGGGGAAGGCCATATCCCGCTGTCGGCGACACCGCACCCGGAGTCGGCAGCTCCGATCACCGGCGCCACGGAGCCGTCCGAGACGACGTTGGAGTTCAGCAACGTCGTCACCCGCATCCACGAAGACCCGCGGGTGACGTTGCCGTACACCGAGCAGACGTGGGCGGCGATCAACGCGCTCGGCAGCCGTGTGGACGAAAGGCTGGCCGCAGGCGACGTTCGCCTGACCGTCGGTGGGGAACCCACCTTCGTCTCGATCGACAACCAGGTCGACCCCGAATGGACGACTGCCGCCGACGGGCCGCACAAGCGCGAGCGGGCCTCGGCGCTCGCCGCTCTGCTGAAGAAGGTCTGGGCGCCGCAGGGGCTGGTGCAGCGCAGTCAGGGCAAGTGGTATCCGGGAGAACCGTTGCCGCGCTGGCAGATCGGACTGTTCTGGCGTGCTGACGGGGAACCGTTGTGGGCCGACGAAGCGCTGCTGGCAGATCCCTGGAAGGAGGGGGCCGACCACCCAGAGGTTCCCGCGGACGCCGCAGGGCAACTCCTTGCTGTCTTTGCCGAGCGCCTCGGTTTGCCGGACAGCCAGGTGCGGCCGGCGTACGAGGATCCGCTGGCACGCCTGGCCGCCGCCGTGCGGCAGCCAAAGGGCGACCCGGTCGTCGCCGACGACGATCTGGCAGACGACACCGGGGACGCGCGCGCGGCACTGTTGGCGCGGCTCGAGTCATCCGTCGGCGAACCCACCGCCTTCGTGCTGCCCCTTCACCGCTCCGACGACGAAGACGGCTGGGCAAGCGCCGACTGGAGGTTCCGGCGGGGGCGCATCGTGCTGCTCGATGGGGATTCACCGGCGGGACTGCGACTTCCGCTGGACTCCATCAGCTGGCGTCCGCCGCGGCCGTCGCACGAGGCCGACCCGACC
>NZ_LWCS01000030.1 GCF_001650495.1 Mycolicibacterium iranicum
ACCCTCGACATTGCCCCCGCCCTCAACCCCGCCCAAGGCTGCATCAGCCTGCCCGGCACCCTCACCAAACGCGGCGGCTACCGCCATCTCGACGGCACCCTCACCCATGCCCGCGCAGCCTTCATCGAGCGCTCCGCACCAGACATGCTGCCCCGGCTCTACCAGCTCCTCGGCATGCTCAAACCGGCTGCCACCACCGACCCGTCACCACCCGACGAACCACACGACCACCTGTCCGGCTACACCACAGGCGAAGGTGAACACCGCCGCCTGACGCCCGCCTACACCCGCACCGACCCCCTCCCCGACAGCATCGCCGCCTTCGCCACCCACGGCGACACCGCCCCTACCGACCGACCCCACTGGAAAAGCCCAAGCGAAGCGCGCTTCGCCACCGTCGTGGCCGCACTCGACCGCGGCTACACCCCGGCAATACTGCGCGAACTCATCGAACCCGGTGGCCCCTGGCATGACGGCCTCGGAACCGCCTACAAGCGATACGGACACGGCGCCGACCGAGCCCTCTTACGCGATATCGACCGCGCCTTCGACTGGCTCATCGCAAACCCCCTTCAATACCGACGCCCGCAGCACAAGCAGAAGTACACACAGGGGGGTAGTTCACCAACAGCTACTCACAAAAGCGGGTTTACCGGCCCGCCGGATCTACGGCACTGGCTGGCCAACGCCTTCCGATGGGCCGACCTCGAATTTGCCGGTCAGCGCTACCGCTGGACAGTGCACGCAGTTCTGCAAACTCTGGCCGTGCACGCCCTCAAAGCCGGAGACAAGAGCACAGGAACGTGGGTCGTAGGAGTCGGCGGCCGCAGCTTATCCCTGGGTGCTGGGCTACTTAGCCCAGACGCGGTGTGGCGTGTCCTCAGAGACCTCCGGGACCGACAAGGATCACCAGTCGTCCTCGTGCGTAGCCACATGGGTCTAGAAGCCGACTACTACGCACTGACCAGCCAGAACAACCTCATCACCGACCTCAAGCACCACACCGAGCGCATCCGCATCGAAGCAGTCCACGACATATGGCACATCCTCGGCCACCACCTACGCCGAATCTACGAACTCATCGCACACCACGGCCTCACTTATCGCGACGACATCTATGCCGCTGCGGCAGTATCCCGAAGTACCGGGGATGAAGTGGTGCGCCAACTACAGATCCACGGCCTCATTGCAGCGACGGCTCCCAAAATGCTCGGACCCGGGCCAGTCACCCCCACTGTCCTGGCCGAGGCACATCAACTGCCCCACCTACGAGAACAACGCCAACAGACCTACCGCCAACAACGTGCTCAATGGCAACAATGGCTCGATATCCGGGAACGGCTAAAGAACGCAGACACCACTTTCGATGCCGCGAAGGCACCGGCCGGCGACGCCCTATCAACGCCGCCGTATAACGCCTTCGCTGATACCCAGGACTACTTGGAATCCGTTCTGCGCACCGGACCGCCCGAGGACATAGAACGGCTCGAAGACCACGCGATCGGCCTAGTCGAGACGATCATGGGGGCAACGCTGCTAAGTCGCCGTGCAGTACCAGCCAAACCGTCACAGTGACGATACGCGACCATGGGTGTGCCAAGCACCAAGCATGGTGCGCCGCGCCTACTACTACTGTCCGTTCTCATCTGTGCTGTACAGGGGTCAGCACAGATGACCTGTGGTCCATCAGTTTAAATGAGAAGCCTGGTGGGATGGCCGACGTGTTGTAAGGTGCCGCTGTGGGAATTACCAGCGTGGCAGTGATTCGGATCCGGCGCTTCTAGCGGCGGACAGCGACACCTAACTATTTGCGCTCCGCCGCTTTCAGCATTCCAGCTGGGCGGCGTTCTCATGCTGCCCGGGCCACCCCACAAAAGCCCGGAGTCCGTTCCCGATGCCTACTTTCCGTGCTGGCCGCCACGAATTCGGCCAGAACTTCTTGACTGACCAACCGACGATCGACCACATTGTCAAACTCGTCTCGCAAAGCAACGGTCCGATCATCGAAATTGGTTCCGGCGCAGGGGCATTGACGCTTCCAATGCAAACCCTGCTACGGCCTATCACGGCCGTCGAGATAGACCCGCGACAGGTCCAAGCGCTCCGACGCCAGGTGAACTCGCGAACAACCGTTGTGCATGATGACTTCCTACACTTTCGACTACCGCGATCGCCGCACACCATCGTGGGAAACTTGCCATTCCACCAGACCACCGCGATGCTTCGGCGCATCCTGCACTCCGACCACTGGACGACCGCAGTCCTGCTCGTGCAGTGGGAGGTCGCGCGCCGCCGCGCAGCAGTGGGAGGCGCGACTATGATGACGGCGCAAAGCTGGCCGTGGTATACGTTCCAACTGGTTGGCCGCATTCCAGCAGCGGCATTCACACCCCGGCCGGGAGTCGATGCCGGCCTGATGACCATCACCCGGCGCACCGTCCCCCTCGTGAACACCGCCCAGCGCAAGCAATACAGCGCGTTCGTCCACGCCGTCTTCACAAGCAAAGGCAGCGGTCTGCGTCAGATTCTGCCGCGCGTCGCCGACGCCTCGGCGAAAGGTGGGGTCATGACATGGATTACACAGCAGCGACTCTCAAATTCATCTCTGCCTCGTGATCTCACGCCAGAGCAGTGGGCCGAGATCTTCGCCATCGCCACTCGACACGCTGCAGCAGCCACTCCCAAACGTTCGAGGAACGGGCGATGACCCATGGTCCTGCGCTGGATGAACACCCGTGCGCATCCAGCACCCCGCGTGTATCAGACCAAATGAGAATGCTTCAGGCCAGCTGAGAACTGACAACTGCTTCCAGCCCTGCTGCAAAGTCCTGACGGGCGACCGAAGCATACAAGGAGTGGCGGGCGCGATCGACGTAGCTTGTCGGGCCACGCCTGTGCAAGCATTTGGGGTAGCAGTCCTTAGTCCGGGGGGGAGATTTCAAGGTTGGACACCATCGTGATCGCCGTCGGGATGCCGTTTTGTCTCGCGTTTCTGGACCAGCCCGTTGATGAGGTCGTCGCGCTCTGGGAATCGTGGGTCGAATCAGGAGAACTCGTTCGAGCACGTCACGAAGACCCTGCCCGCGATGCCGTAGTACGACTACGCCCCTCCGTGCTGGGGGTAGCTGAATTCATCCCGAATCAACCGGCCGGCCGACTTTATGGGGACCGGATGCTCTGGTCGCTGCCGTCCCTGATTCCGCTGCCTGACGCGGCTGATTCCTCCCCTCAGCATTCCCACTTTTGGACGCTCCAGATGAACGGATTCACGGCCAGGCCAGAAGTATCCGACAATGGGTCGACCGGCTTAATCCTGGGCAGATGGGATTTTGGCCGGCTGTAGTAAGTGCCGAGGAACTCGCCGCGAACGTTTAGAAGTCTTCGTAGTAAGAAGCGCAGCTTAAGGCGTCTACACGGCTACGTCGTCAGTTTGCGTGGCGTTTCTATCCGGATCTATTAGTCATTAACGTCACCGTGACGAATGTGCGCACAGCGAATCCTTGGGCGCCGCATAAGGGCAGGTAGCAGTGCTTCCGGTCGCCATCTAGTAATTCTACATTAGAACGTTAGAACGCTACTTCGTTACATACTTATAGCGATGCCTTATGTAGTGCACTAGCGGTACAACGTTTGATGGTGATACGATTACATCGATTGTTGGTTTGATCGGTACAGCGTTTGATCGGTACAGCGTTTGATCGGTACAGCGTTTGATCGGTACAGCGTTTGATCGGTACAGCGTTTGATCGGTACAGCGTTTGATCGGTACAGCGTTTGATCGGTACAAAGCACGAGCGCATACGAGGTGGCGTACTCGCTCGATGCCGTCTTGGTGGACCTCGAACACGACATCGCCGGCGTCACGTCGATATGGGGGGACCGGCCGCTGGACCGAACCAGGGTCCCGATCCTGGATGCCCTTGCGACGGGGCGCACTCCGAAACCTCTCAAGGGGTACCGCAAGCCTCGGCTAGTGCCAGGACACCCGCATCTCGACAAGGAAGCGCCTAGCCGCGAGCAGATGTCAGAAGCACTGCTGAAATGGGCTGCCGAGTGGGACACCGAGTGGGTCGTTGTCGACACGCACCCTGGAGCCGGCGAGCACACGCATGGTGCCCTTGCCGTGGCCGATGTTGTCCTGGCGCCCACAACCCTGGATCTGCTCGATCTACGCGGGTTGGAGCAGCTGGTGGACGAAATGGTCGACTACCCGATTGTGGTCTTGCCGACCAAGGTCCGCGCAGTCCCGGCCGCTGTCGGGCTGAAAAAGCTTGAGCAGATCACCGCTGGAACCCCCGTGCAGATCGCACCGCCGATCCCGTTGGTCGCTGACCTGCCCAAACGGACCAAGCGGATTGCTATCACGTCGGAAGATCCGCCGGCTAAGCCCTTCCGGCTCCTGGCTGAGCGCTACAAACTGGTGTGCGAGTTCGTGAAGGAGTACGTGAATGGGTAACGGGATGGACATGCTCAAGGCGCAGCGCGACAAACGCAAGCCAGTGGGCAACGAAATGCCCAAGCCGCTGCACGGCCCGCGCGCTACGCCCGTGAGTATCCCTGCCACCACTGAGGGGGCAGGGGCGCCGGAGCCGTCGTCTGTGCCAGCGGCAACGGACACACGTGCTTCGTCAGTAGCACCGTCGACCCCATCGACTGAGCCTGCCGTGACGCCGAGCACCAAGGCGAAACGGCCAGCAGTAGCAGTACGGGACAAGTCGGACAAGGCTGTAGCGAGTCAACCCGCTAGCGGCAGCTCTGAGCTGTACCCGACAACGGCGTACCTGGAACTGGAAGAGGACAAGTACATACGCCGCGCACTTGAAGCCGGTCGATACGGCAAGCCCAAGGTCACCTCGGCAAGCGCGGTCATCCGCTACGCGGTGCGTCACTTGGCCGAGCACATGACTCCCGAACAGGTTGTCGCCGCGATCCGCGAAGCTGCGCCCGAAACGAGCAACCAGGGGAGAATCCGCCTTTAATCGCTCTACCGTTCTATCGATAGAACGAGCAGGCGTGCCGACACGCCACGATCATCCATTGTGCGATGTTGACCTATATGTATGCCAACAGTGCATGTAAACTCTGCGGCAACGTGGCGGCGTAGTCACTCACCACCACGTCAGTAAGTGACCACCGCACGAGGGGACTGGGAGGCGATCATTACGGCCGTCGTGGACCAGGACCACCCCGGCGACCCCGATGTCGCCCTCCTCGCCCGCCACGTTAAGGCACGCCTACGTCGGCTGGGAATGTCGGTGCTTGCCGCATCCGAGTACGGAATTCTGTCGCGGTCGACGCTGACAGCGATCACTCAGGGTGCCGACCGGGTACCGAGCTACCGAACCCTGGCCAAGCTCGATGACCTGCTGAGCTGGGAGCCTGGATCAGCAGAACGGGCGCTGCATGGCGGTGACCCGGTACCGCGCGAGGATGGCGTCTACGGCAGATTGCCGGCCCCACCGGCCGACGCACCGGAAGAGGATGTCGCCGCGGCGACGGCAGCGCTCAACGATGTCTTCGATACGGCGTTCGAAGATCCTGCAGGCTGGGACTACGACCATCTCCTTCGGTGGATTGATAAGCGCCTGCGCGAGCTCAATATGACGAAATCGAAGTTCGCCGCCATTGGGGGACCGGCCCGCGCGACGCTGGCGACTCTGGGTAAGCGAGGCTTCGGCCCGAGCGCAGAGACCCTCGATCGCATCGACACCTTCTTGCTGTGGGAGCGTGGATCTGCGCTCACTGCGCTGCGCGGCGGTACCCCGGTGCGCAAAGGCCCCAAAGTGGCGCCGAACCCGGCGCTGGTTCCGCTCAACGGCGCCCTGGACACACTCAATGCTGTCAAGGTGCGTCTGACCCGCCAGAGTCAGAGCCTTACTCAGCTACATTCGGATGTAGACGAGGCGCTGGAGCGTGTCAGTGTCGCGATCAGTGAACTTGGTGACAGAGAACGCCTTGACGCGTTGCTGTTGTCGGAGATGGGCGACCCCGAACAGGGTGATGCCGCAGGAACGGGAGAAATCCATGACTAGCGGTATTGCAGTAGGGGAGCGCCGACTATGGCCGACACCGAGGACCAGGGTCTGTTCAGCGTCGAGGAATCGGAGCACAGTCACAGTGACCGAGTGGATGCGCCAAGCCGTCGACCAGGTGTATCACCACCAGATCGGTATACCAGCGCAGTGGTCCCCGGAGCAGACAGAGCTGTTCCTGAGCCTGGTGACCCAGCGGCTGGACGATCAGGCCGCGACGCTGGCACTGGAGCTGGGGGAGCAGGCAGTGCAGAGCTGGACCCAGCAGCACCACGGTCAGCCCGACCACGAGACGACAGTCGGTCTGCACGAGACGGCCTTGCAGAACGCCCGCGAAGCGATCGTGCGGCAGAGCCTGTACGACTTGATTCCGCAGCCACCGGAGGGCCACGACAGCCCGCCAGCACTGGCCGACATTCCCTGGACTCAACGGTGGCGGCACCTGACGTATCGGGCCGAGCCGAGCGAACAGATCGAGGAACTCGCAGACCATCTGTGGCCGGACCGCAGCGCGATGTTCCGGGTCAAGGCGGCATATCTGCTGGCAACCCGGCTGGAAGAAAACCGGGCGATTCCCACCGCCCCGGGCCATCGCCTGACCCACGACCTGGGAGTCGAAGTCGCCGAAGCGATGACGGCCGAGGGGTACCCGCCCGAGTAGCCCGCAAGCGTAAAGCTCAGCCTCTCGCCGAAGATGATCCACAGCTTGCGCTCTTCGCCGAGGACAGCTTTGACCTGCCGACCGATCCTCGCGTCATCGACCCCGGCGGTGCCCCACTGCCGCCGCTCATCCCAGCAGCGCCCGACCATGACAGCGCCCAACCCGACCAGGTGCCCTCGGCGGCTATCGACGCGCTGACCCTCAATCGACCCCTACGCACCGCACCGAGCCGCGACGACCAGGCCCAGACTCCACTGGCCGCAACTACCGACGCCACCGCGCCACCGGCCCCCGTCAGGCCACCGCAGTCGATGCCCGACGCAGATACCAGCGATACCGCCCAGCGTGAGCACGAGACCCCGGGAGTGCCTGCACCGCCGGCCATCGACTACCGTCCCGGAACCACCATCGCGGTCCCGTCCGGGGCGAAGGCCCGGCTCACCGCCAACCTCGCCGCCATCGACACGCTTATCGAGCTCCAAGGCCAAGCCCGCCATGCCACCGCCGCTGAACAAGACATCCTGGCCCGCTGGTCGGGATGGGGCGCGATCCCCGAGGTCTTCGACACCCGCAGCGACACCTACGCGGCCCAGCGTGATTACCTCAAGGAGGCCCTGGGCCCCGACCAATACCAAGCCGCGTCCAGAAGCACACTCAACGCCCACTACACCGACCCCGCCATCGCTGAGCAGATGTGGAAAGCGTTGCAGCACGCCGGTTTTACCGGCGGTCGGGTCCTGGAGCCCGGGTGTGGCGCGGGAACGTTCATTGGCTTGGCTCCCGAGACTGCGCAGATGGTCGGCGTCGAGAAAGACCCCATCAGCGCAGCCATCGCCGCCTACCTCTACCCGACTGCACAAGTTCGGGCCGAAGGATACGAAACAACCAACGTCCCCAACGGTTCCTTTGCCGCGGTGATCGGTAACGTCCCGTTCGGGAACTTCGCGCTACGCGACCCCGCCTACAACCCGCGCAGGCTGTCCATCCACAACCACTTCATCGTCAAGTCGTTGGACCTCACAGCACCCGGCGGCTACCAGATCGTTCTCACCAGCCGCTTCACCATGGACAACGCCGACCCGAAGGCCCGCCGCGAAATCCTGTCCCGCGCCGACCTGCTCGGAGCAATACGCCTGCCCTCCAACGCTTTCCGGCGTGTCGCGGGCACCGCAGTGGTCACCGACATTCTCGTGCTGCGTCGCCGCGAAGCCGACCGGGTTATCGAAGCCGGTGCTGACGACTGGCTACACACTGCATCGCTGACTGTGGCTGTCGATGACGGCACCGACACAGAGATCGACATCAACTCCTACTTCCACGACCATCCCGAGAACATCCTCGGAAGCCCCAGCCTCGGCCACGGAATCCACGGCCACCAGACCCTCAACGTCACTGCCGACGAATCCAGCCCCTTGGCTCTGCAAGTCGGGCACCGCCTGCGCACCATCATCGACGCTGCCCGGGATCGCGGGCAAGGACTCACGGCCACCGCCGCATCGCTGACCGAGGTTACCGATGTGAGCTTCGATCCCGGCCTCATCACTGCTGTCACCACGAGACTCCCGGCCCGCGACACCCTGCGCTTCGATGAAGCATCCGATGAGTTCCAGACCTGGACAGGGGACACCTGGGTTACCGCGAAGGTCTTCAACACCCGCAAGCAGGAAACCATTCACCTGCTCAAACTGCGTGATGTTGCCAATGCGGTCGTGTCATCACAACGGGGCGGCCAGCCCAGCGATGTCCGTGAACAACTGCGCGGTGAACTCAACCGGCTCTACGACACCTACGTCGCCAAACACGGTCCTATCCAACGCTTCAAGTGGAGCAAGCCCTCCATCATCACCCAAGACCGCCACGACAAGACTCTGGCGAAATCCATTGAGCGGTGGCGTCAGAAGAACCCAGAGCAGCACACCGTGCCCGCCGAGCTCCTCGAAGCGTGGGACGAGCAGGCCTGGGAAACTCCCAGCCAGTACAAGATGCGTCCGCACATCGTCACCGCGCTGCGCAACGATCCCGGCTGGACCACAGTGCTGGCGCTGGAGGGCTACGACGAACTCACCGGGCAGACACGCAAGGCACCCATCTTCTCGGTAGATCTGCTGAGCCCACCGCAGGTCCGCGATCGTGCTGAGACCGCCGAAGAGGCCCTCGCCATCAGCCTGGACCACAACGGTGGCGTCGATATTGCGCACATCGCCACACTGCTGAACACCGACCCCGCCGCCGCGCGAGAGAAGATGCGCGGGCTGGTTTTCCCGTCGCTACGCGATCCAGACATTCTCATTCCCGCCGCCCAAGCCCTGTCGGGCAATGTCCGTCAACAGCTACGACAAGCAGAGGCCGCAGCCGAACACGACCCGCGCTACCACGAGTACGCCGCCGCCCTACGCGAAGTCCAGCCAGTCGACCGCGAAGCCAGCCAGATCAGCGCTCGCCCCGGATCGCCCTGGATCGACGCCAAGTACGTCGCGCAGTTCGCCAGCGAGACATTCAAGGCCGCCGATGCCGCGCCAGTGCACGTGAAAGCCGACCATGTGCAAGGGGTTTGGTCGATCGAGTGCCAGAGCCGCAACACCGCTGCCATGACCGAGACCTGGGGCACCCGGTTCCCCAAGCGCGACGCCATCTCGTTGCTGGAAATGGTCTGCAACAACCAAGAAATCGCCATCCGCTACACCAAAGAGGAGACCGAAACCACCGGCCGGACCGGTGTCAACCGCAACGCCACCGTGGCTGCGCAAGCCAAAGCCACCAAGATCAGCGAGGCATTCCAGAACTGGGTGTTCGCCGACGACACCCGCCGCACCGAACTGGTCGCCACCTACAACGAACGCTTCAACAGCCTGCGCGCCCCCAAATACAGCGGCGCCGCGCTGACGCTGCCCGGCCTGTCACACCGGTTCACCCCACACACCCACCAACGCGACGCGGTAGCCCGCATCATCGCAGAACCCAACGTTCTTCTCGATCACGTTGTGGGAGCAGGCAAATCGGGCACCATGTTCATGGCAGCAATGGAACTGCGCCGCCTCGGACTGGCCCGCCAACCCTGGATCGTGGTCCCCAACCACATCATCGAACAGGTCGGAAAAGAAGCCAAGTGGTGGTACCCCGGCGCAGAAATCCTACTCGGCACACCCGGCACAGATCCCGCCGGCCGCCGCCGATTCGTAGCCCAATCAGCCACCTCGGACTGGGACATGGTGATCGCCCCAGAATCGTTGTTCATGGGCATTCCCGTCGGCCAGGACGCCCAGCGCGACTACATCGCCCGAGAATCGAAGATGCTGCGCGAATCACTGGAGAACATCACCGGAGACAACGCCACCGCCGCCACCGTCAAACGGCTCGAGGCAGCACTGCAACGCTACGAATCGAAGCTGGAAAAACTCACCGACCAAGACGGCAAAGACACCGGACTTCTGTTCGAACACACCGGGTGTGACTACCTGATGATTGACGAAGCCCACATGTACAAAAACCGGACCCGCCTGAGCCCCGTCAAGGAACTCGCCTGCCCGGACGGCTCCGACCGCGCCGACGACCTGGCCATGAAAATGGAACTGCTCCGAAGCCGCCGCCGCGAAGACGCTATCGCCGCCGGCCGCACACCCACACCCGCCGACGAGCGAGTCGCCAGCTTCGCGACCGGAACCCCGATCGCCAACTCACTGGGTGAGCTCTACGTCATGCAACGCTATCTGCGCCCCGATCTGCTCGAAGATGCCGGGGTCCTGCATATCAACGACTGGGCGACCACCTTCACCGCCACCGTGAACACCGTCGAAGTCAACGCCACCGGCACACAGCTGCGGCCGGTTACCCGAGTCGGAAAATTCTGCAACCTACAAGAGTTACTCCGCATTTCGTCGGTGTTCACCGATGTCATCACCCGGGATCAGATCGGGTTGAAGCTGCCCGAACTCAGCAACGAGGGCAAGCGCACCATCGTCAGCATCCCGGCCGATCAAACCCTTCGGGACTTCATCACCGACCTCGGCTACCGGGCCGGCGACCTTGACCCGAAAAACCTTGCCCGCGACAACATCCTGAAAATCTCCAACGATGGCCGCGAAGCCAGTCTCGACCCGCGCATGGTCCACCTGCCCGAACCCACCCACTCCCGGACCGCCGCGGTCGCCGAAAACATCATGGCCGTACACCGGCAGTACGCCGACACCATCTACAAAGACCCCCAATACGGCCACGACATGCCCACCCCCGGCGGCCTGCAAATCGTCTTCTGCGACCGCGGCACCCCCAGCAAGGGCAGCAAGAAGAAGAACGATTTCAACATGTACAGCGCGATCCGCGACGACCTGATCGCCCGGGGGATGCCCGCCGAGAAGATCCGCTTCATCCACGACGCCGAGAAAGCCGAAGACAAGCTGCGCCTGTTCGATGAATGCAACCGCGGCCAGGTCTCGGTGCTCATCGGCTCCACCGAGAAAATGGGAACCGGGACGAACGTTCAAACCCGCGCAGTCGCACTACATCACGTCGATGTGCCGTGGCGGCCAGCTGACCTCGAACAGCGCGAAGGCCGCATCATCCGGCAAGGAAACCAGAACGAGACAGTCAGCATCTTCAACTACGTCGTAGAAGGCTCCTACGACGTCGTGATGTGGCAGAAAATCGAAGCCAAATCACTGTTCATCGCACAGGTTAAACGCGCCGACATCAGTGTCGATGAAGTCGATGACATCGGCGGCAACGAGATGACCGTCGCGGCCGCAGAAACGAAGGCGCTGGCCACCGGAGACCCCCGCTACGTCCGCCAGGTCCAGCTCCAAGACGAAATCGAACACCTCACCGCGCTAGAACGGGCCTACCACGACGGCATAGCTGCCCGCGACCGCGATATCCGGCAACGCCAGCGCCAACTGGACATCACCACCGCCCAACTCGACGCCCTCACCCCAACCGTCGAGGCCATCGCATCCCAGCCCGTAGACGCGCCAGCGGACATCGTGGTCGAAGGACGCCGATACCCCGAACGCAAAGACACCGCAGCGCCGTTTGCCGAAGTCTGCCGGCGCGTCTACGGCTCCCTGAGTAACGCAGCGTCCCACGACAGCCGACCACTGAACACCGCCATCAACGGCATCGCTCTACACGCCCGCCGCGACCACGTAGGAGATCGACTCTGGGTCACCCTTGAAGGGCCCTCAGCCGAAATCGCGTTCACTATCCAAGACCTGCACGACAGCGCACCCAAAGTGGGGGAGACCAACGGGGCAAGCAGCGCCAAAGCCCGCGGACTGCTGACCCGAGTGGAAAACCTCTACAAAGACCTTCCTGCCCACCACCAGCGCCTCCAGATCCAGCACGACCACCTCACCCACTCCCTGACCGACCTCACCAACACCGAGGTCGAGCCATTCGACCGTGGCGACGAACTCGCAGCCAAACGCGAAGAACACACCACCTTGACCACGCTGCTGCAACTGGAAGCCCAGTCCGAAGCGGCCAAAGCCAAAGCCGCCGAAGCCGAGCAGAGACTGCTGGCCGCCGGCCGCCAGCCCGGCTGGTCACTGCACCTGAACCCCACCCCATTCCTCATCGAACAATCCGGGCTCGCCACCGCCGACCAATACCGATTCGCGCAAGGCCTCGCCGAACAGGCCCGCGCCAGCGAGTTCCGCGAGACCCAACGCAACCGCGGTGACGACGGGAGGACACTGTGAGCACCCCAGCATCGCCCTCAATCGATCCGTGGTGGAGTTACGCGGTCGGTACCGCCACCGCCCTACGCTCAGGCAAAGAACCCCCCACCGTGGCCGTTCACGGCCCATTCCTGAACACCAACGAGGTCGCGCGACTGAGCAGCCCCGCAACCTACAGCCGCCTGGCCGCCGGCAACGGGCACTACGAACGCGCCCAAGCCCCCTTCATAGTCAACCCGGTTCTGATGGCTGCGGCCATGGCCGGCCAAGGTGTCGTCAACAACCGCCGCCGGAGGGAGGCCGACCGCAGCAGCCAACCCCAATGGACCAACTACCGCGAAGCCGCAGTCCTGACCACCAACCAGCGGCTGATGTGCAGCCGCCCCCAAGGCGGGTGGACATCGTTCTGGTACAGCGAAATGGCCGAGTTCTATCCCGATCCCCACCAACGGGCAGTCACCATGTCCTTCGCCGACGACCACACACCGCCACTACAACTCGCCGGGCCCGCCGCCCCCGCCATCGCGCTGTGGATCGGCCACTCCGTCTACGGCGACCGGTGGCACGAAGACCCCCGCCTGACCGCCCTCCTGCCCAGCCAAGCATCCCAGGACACCACCACGGCCGAGCACGCCACCGCCGAGCACACCGCTGCCGTCAAGGACGGCCTTACCCCCGAACAGCAAGCCTGGTGGGAGCGCAACCGCCCCCGTCACAGCCGCCACCACGGCTCCGAGAACGGGATGGAGCTATGAGCATCCGCACCGTGTCGCCGCTGGTCATCGCCGCCGAGCTTGGTCGCTATGCTCGCTCCCGGCTCGACCACCTCACCGACGGCAGGCCTCTCTACATTCCTGGCTTCGACACCGAAGCTGACCCTGTGGTGGCCACCGGGACCGCCGCGCTCTACCGCCACCCGTACAGCGTCAGCCAGCTGCCGCTGCTCACAGTCCACTTCGACACCATGCTCGACCCCGCACCTGTCACCCCATGGCTTGTCAGCCTGGCCCACCTTGCACACCACGACTGCCCCGCCTGCGTGACTACCTGGATTGAAGCTGAGCGCTGCGCCCAGGAGCTACCTGCCGCCAGCGCTCAGTTCCACGTCGTGGAAACCCCTGCCGCCGTCGTTCTGCTGCACTACGAGGACCACCCCTAGTTAGCGGTTCCCACCACCGGGAGAACACCGGACTTCCCCACAACACCGGAAGGGACCGGAGCCACCGGGGCCCCGGTATCGAGCAGTAATCCCGAGCATATGCCAGACCCAGTACCCGCAGTTAGAACCCTTGGCTCGCAACGGCAAAGGCAGGTCCATGGTCTCCCCAGGCAGTCGCAGGGCGTCGTCTCAGATAGTTAGACAGTTGCTTTGACATATGGACGTTGCTCATCGTTAGCCAGCAAATCCGAGACGCACGTTTAAACGAATGGAACCCCCGAGGACGGTCAGGGACACACTCAGCGGGGTTTGCGCTCTCCCCGGTCTCGGGGTCAATGCGCCCAACCCACCGATTGAGCATCGCATCGCCACATGTTCAGTTCTCGGCCACCGTTGCTTCGATTCGATTGGTTGCGGTGCTTAGGCACCCTGTGTACCCTTCAAGCCTAGGGGAGCAGCAACGTCAATTTGGGTCTCGTGGCAAGCCTCATGACAGTTGTTTCGTTCTGGCCAAGGTGATTTCAGGTCTATCTTCCGATTCACCGCATGGTGCCAGTAACGCCTCCTCGCGCGTCGTAGCGAATCAATCCCGGTGATTAAAAGCCTGTCGGCCTAAAGAATTGGTCGGCTTCAGGCATCTCACTAAACGGGGTGAATGCCGCACCCCACAGAGGGGGCTCTATTGCACAACTTCTCATAATTCGTTGAGGCGCAAATACTTTCGTGCGATCAGTTGGCTGTCGGGGGACAACTGCATTCCCGGCGGCGGTGGCGCTCAAAGCGACCGCCACGCGCTTCTGCGTGCCGCCCCAATACTCATGGGCCACCTCGGAGGTGGCCGCGTGGAATCACTGAACTATCAACAGCACTTTCTTAGGAGAAAGCAATGGGAATTACTCGAACTGAGCGCGTTGTCCGTCCGGTCGTCGTCGTCACGGTCGCCACCCCCGGCGACAAGGACTACGAAGCCGACTTCTTTGCCCCGCTGGCGGATTCGTCGGCGAGGTCTTCGTCGGCGACGCAGCTCTGACGTAGGCGAGACCCGGACATGCGAGGCACGCTGGCTTCATCGGAACGCACAGTCGATGTCAAGACAGCCATCGATGAAGTCCAGCGTGTCCTTCGTGACGCAGGCAAACTGAACTACCGGACCCCTTCAGGCGAATTTCCTCATCAATCGGCCGCGTCCCTCATTGGTAAGAACGGTGTGATTGTCGCCAGCCGCGGAAAGGGTTTGGGGCGGCAGTGCGAAGCAAGCGCCCTCTTTGAGCTGTACGAACACGCGGTCTCGATGGGCGTAGTCGAACGCATTGATAGCAACGCCGAGATATCTACCGCTCAGCTGTACAAGGGCGGGGCGCTCGAACCAGACTTCCTGGGCCGCAACATCCGGAACAGCGGAGTTAGAACCACTCTCGCTACGCCCTTCTACCAGGTCAGCAAGCCCGCAGGCGCGGGCGTGGTGTGGCTGCCCGCCGCGGTATACGACGAAGTGCCCGAAGCTGGCGACGATCCGCATCTGGCGCTGGCTGCACGATACTGGAGCTCCAACGGCTACGCCGCCGGCATGACGGTGGCGGATGCATCGCTGCACGCCCTCAACGAAGTTCTTGAGCGAGACGCCTTCAGCGGGTTCCTGCTCGACGTGTGTTGCAACAGAAGAGTCGGCGCCGAGCTCGCCCTCGCTGAGAGCGATCTTGGACGCCTGCAGCGCAGCATTGAACGGGCCAGCGACTCGTCTGTCACGGTGCGCGTTCTGCCCTCGTTGGCAGCAACAGTCTGCATCGCTTTCAGCAATCGGCACGATTACCACAGGCGGCGTGTCGTGGGTCTCGGATGCTCGGGCATACCCGCCTACGCCGCTGAACGTGCTTTGCTGGAGTACGAACAGGAAATCGCAGTCGAGCACGAATTCGAAGCCGGCCTACTGGACACCAGCGACGACGACCTCGACCCGGAGACCTCATCCGAGGTCGTCCATCACGAATTCCTCCGGCGGGCCTATTTCCTGTCGGAGGTACCACCGGCAGCGCAAGCGAAAGTAGAGCTGTCACAACTACCTAGCTCATCGGGAGACTTCCGGGAGACCGCAAGCAGGGTGATCGCAGCGGGTTACCCCGTGCTGCGGCGCACACTGCACCGCAGACCGCAAGCCGGCGGCTCTGAGGTGGGGCCGACAGTTGTGCAGATAGTCGTTATCGGTGCGGAGAAGTTCCACCTCGTGCGCCTCGGCCTACCCGTCGAACCAATAGGTCGAATGCGGAAACCAGAAATCGTCGCCGCCTGCCAGTCGGGCAGCGGTTCACTACCCGTTCACTACCAAAAGGAGAAACACCATGCTGGAAACCACACGTGACCGCGAATTAGCGCTCATCACAGGGCGCTGGGGAGCGCCCTCCGACCTGCGGTCGGCGGCGCTGACGTGGTTCACCGAAGCCGGCCTTTCGGAGGACAAAGTCATGGACGCCAACATCCATCCACTGCTGCAACACGCCGCTGAGGTCACGCACGGTCAAGAGCACGCCGATGCGGTACCCGACGTTGACCGCGAGCAGCTCGACGAGTACCGGCCACCTACGCAGATCGCGGACCGCCGCCTCGAAGGAACAGATGTTGAGCTACACGACGGTGCGTCCATCATGGTGAGGGTCATCAACAATCGCATCGACCCCAAACGAGTGTTGACGCTCAACAGTGAGCAACGCGCAACCCTCGACCGCGCGATAGAGATCCTCGAGACGACCATCCCGGATCTCTCACGCGACGCACTGAGCTACCTGCAGATGTTCGCTTTGACCGACCGCCCCAACATGGTCGGCGAGACCTGGATGGAGTACCCCGGCCTCGTCTTGTTCGGGCCGGCGGCCTTCGAGACGCCCAAAGTCCTCGCGGAATCCCTGTTCCACGAAGCCCTGCATTCCAAGACAGTGTGGTTGGAGCGAGGAATGAAGACGCTCCTCGAGGAGGCCACCTCAGGCGAGCAAGACGAGGATGACAAGCCGATCCAGGTGCCGTGGCGACGCGAGGAAGATGGCTCGGTCAGCCAATGGTCGACAGTGCGAACCTTCGATGCGTTCTACGTCTACGCGCACCTCACTGTTTCCGCTGCCGCGGTGTGGGAGGCCGAGCGGCTAGATAAAGACCTCGATCAGTGGCGCCGGATTTGCTTCCGCGCCGCCTATCTTTCGAACCAGCTTCGGAACAATCCCAAGTGCGCCGACATTGGCTCCGAGCGGCACCAGGTTGTCGGGTGGCTCGACGACATCCGCGCGCAGCCGTTCGATCTGAGCCCCGCAGGACAAGAACAGCTCACACGCGCGGCATGATCGGCCGTCGCTCTTCCTCCTTTGCAAGAGTTTTCAGCTCCAACGCTGGAGTGACCCGCCCCGGGGAGGTTGGTGCGTGACCACCGGTAGTGCTTCGGCGCTGCGACTCAGGGGTGTCATTCAGCGAGCTCGAACCTGGATGCTCGTCGGCCTGCTGTGGTCCTACTTTGGGACCACCGTGGTCGGCGGTGCCGTACCGGTTCTGGTGGCGCTAGGTCTGCTGCCGCTGCTGTGGCTGCCCTTGATGGCAACGCTGGAGAATGTGCAGGACATGTGCAGCGCCGCTGCGGCCCGGATGCTGCGCAGGTTCGAGGCGGGCAAGATTCTTGTCCGGTGCGAGGTCGCTGATGTCGCACTGACGCTGCTGGCAGGAGCGGCGATCATCGCGGTGGATCAGCGGTGGGCGGCTGTGATCCTCTGCGTCTACACCGCCGCGACGTCCTTTCTGCCGCTGTTCATCGACCTCGCCGAGGAGTTCTATGGCGCCGAGATTGAGAGGAAGGCGCCTGGCTCTGCCGCCGTGTTCAACACCTACTTGTATGCCGCCCTGCCTGCGGTGTCACAGTTCGTGAGCACACCGTTGGGAAGCCTCCTCGCAGGGTGGTCAGTGTTGGCGGTACTGGCTGTCAATGTTGTTGCCTCGCTGCTGGCCGTCGCCGCACGCTACCGCAGTCTCCGGTTGGGACGATCGGTGGGAGTCGGTTCCGCGGCGAACGACAACGAATCGGCCCAACACGCTGACCACGAGGAAACCAACATCACGCTGAGGACCCTCTTAGGAATGAAAGGTCCAGGCTCACCGTTGTTCTCGGCTTCAGTTCCCCTTGCTGCGGGTCTAAGCGCCCTCTATATCGGACAGTGGTGCGCTTCGTTTATCGACAACAAAGGCGGCTTCTTTGCCGTCGCGGCGATCTGCGCGGGTGTCGGGGCATTGGTCGGCCCCTTCCTGGCCCGTGCTGCCACCAGGCGGTTCGGAGCCACGGTAGTGCTGTACACCGGCTGCGTCCTCACCGCGGTCCTCATGGGATCCGCCGCGGTGTACACTTGGGGCAGCGACCCCGGTTCAGGCAGCATCGCTGGGCTGCCAGTAGTAGTCGTCCTGTTCTGGGCCTATGTCGCCCTCACGTCGTCCTTGTTGACGGGAGTGGAAGTCACGCAGGTCACTGCGCGTCAAGAGCTTTTTCGGGGTGATCGGTTCATCCAGGTGATGGGTTGGGGACACTCTTTCGCGGCCGCCGGCGGCTTGCTCGGGGTGTGGGCAGGGCTATTACTGCAGGCCGACCAGCAGCCAGCGTGGGCGCTAGCTGCCGGGGCTGGGCTCCTTGCCTCAACGATTCTGATTCTGCGGCCCAATCCAAACCTCACCTGAACCGCTTATCCGATTGACCTGCAATACATTTTCTTACGGTATCTCTACGAGGTCTAAAGGGTCCCGGCGAAGCCAAGGTAGCGCAGAGAGGACGGGATGCAAGTGAGGATCGGACATGTGACCGTCAAACCGTAGAAGGCAGTTGCGACGCCGGGTCACACGGAGTGTGGCGGCGACTGCCTCGGCAAGGAACTCGGTACCCCACGGCTGACGCTCTGTTGTGGTCTCCGCGACGATCTCCAGGACCGGTTCGTTCGGCACAGGGAAGGCAAACGCGACGGCAACAATCTCACCGTCGTGCCAGACACCGGAACTGGCGTTGGCGTCGATCGCATTGATCTCAGCAGCAGCAACCTCGGTGAGTAGGTCGAGATCGCCGACGGGAGACCACCGCTGATGAATCCACATGTATTGCCGCTCAAAGACTTTGCTGAGTGACTCAGGGTCCTTGTCCTGCAGATTCATCGAATGGCTGCCTGCCTTGTGTCGTCGGCTGGCCCAGCGCATTACGGCAGGATCGTTGGGGTCGATCACGACATTGAGGCAACGCGCGTAAGTCGCGGCGCCCGCCTTCGTTAAGAAGCCCATTGCCGCAGTGTTCGCTGTCCGCACTTTGGTAGACAGCGGTAGATCGTCAGGACGCGCCTGCTTGATGGCATCCAGCAAGGCCGCGCCGAGACCACGGCGTCGGAACCGAGGATGGACATCGATGGCACACGGAAATCGACTGCTATGCAACGTATTCACTGCGATCGATGCGCACCCGAGAAGACGGTTATAGCTGTCGACGGCGACCAGAGTGCGTCGCCAATCCGGGCCGTCCTGGTCGGGCCCGTGGAGGGCGTGAAACTGCTCTATCCACAAGGTGTCTGTGTCAGTATCGAGAAGATCGCGTACACGACGAGCATCATCCTGTCGCCATCTGCGGATCGTGATACCGGTGTCGTCTAGGCACGTCGAGTGGAGATGTCCTAGAGCTGTGTGGGAGTCAAACTGCGGTGTGGCCCCCGGCGTGTGCTGGACCATGCCTGCAGCATAACGCTCGTAATCGTGTTGTGTCACCGACATTTTTGGAGAGGCGACCATACGGTGCTTGGGTTCAGGAACGTCATGAGCGAGTTTCTGTGTGCTTGCTTGAACTGGGCTTACAGGAGGAGGTTAAAGTCCGCCGGATGCGGTGATGGTCTGTCCGGTGACCCAGCGGGCCTGCGGGCTAGCCAGGAACGCTACAACGTCAGCAATGTCTTCTGGTTGTCCCACTCTGCGCATGGGGGTGTCCTCGGCAATCTGCGCTAGCGCAGACGGATCTGCGTTGACTGTCCGCTGCATATCGGTATCGGTGACTCCGGGCCTGACAGCGTTGACGGTGACGCCGCGTGGTCCAAGTTCGATTGCCGCAATCGCGGTCAGCTGCTCTAAAGCGCCCTTCCCTGCCGCATAAGCGGATACGCCTTCGACCGGATGGGTGCTGGCGTTGATGGTGGAGATGTTGATGACCGATGCCCCCGGCCGTAGATAGGGGATCACGTGCTTGATAATCAGGAACGGGGCGGTGGCCGTGATCATCAAGTTGTCGGACCATACGCTGAAAGCGGTGTCCTCGATCAAGGCCACCGGTGGCAGGATCGCGGCGTTGTTGACCACAACATCTAAGTGTGGAACATCCGAATTCGGAATTGCCGCAAGTAGTTTCTCGACCGAAGCAATGTCCGTCAGGTCAGCTTGCACGGGGTAGGCGCTACCGCCTGCTGCATGCACTCTTTCTTTGACCTGAACCGCGGCGGTTTCATTGCTAAGGTAGGTGAAAGCGACGTGATAGCCTGCCGCGGCCAACCGGACGACGATCGCCGCTCCGATTCCGCGCGAACCTCCGGTCACCAGGGCGTACTTGGTTTCTGTCACATCCACCATTGTGGGGCACAGGCTTCACTCAGTGAAGCGAAAGTTGCTCCACCCAAGCAACATGCCGCTGCAAGTGCATGTCGGTGATCAAGTATCTGGCGAATCGCACCTGGCACGTCGGGTACTACCCGTTCCCGCCTTCGGGAAGAAACACCGGATGCGACTCCAGTCCATGCGATTTAGCCAAGGTCAGCACCGCAAGCCAACCTCTCTCAAAACTCCGACGATGTGACAGCACAGCTTCACCGGGCGCCAGGTCGGTAAACCGTCGTCCAATCAGCCCATCCATGTCGGCGCCGACGTACACCGCCCTCGCGCCCCGATGGGCACAGGCTCGAACAGCGGCATCGCTGGTCACATGCCAGTAGTAAGCACCCGGATTGTTCTCTTCCCAGCTCCACTGCCACAGCGCAGGAAGCGACTTGAACCGCTGGCTGTCATAGAGCAATATCCCCGGCATCGTGCGTACAACGTCCCTCAGTGACCACACCGTCACCTCCGACCGCGTAGGAGCGCCCTCGCCCCCTGATGGCAACACCACATCAACGATCTCTCGACGCTGGCGTAGTGCCTCCCCGAGGTAGCCGTACAGGGCCTCGATGTCGGGGCGCGGACCGTAGTCAGATGTCAAACCTACTGCGCTCCGAAATTTGCTCCAGAGCAGAGCAATTCGTCCATCCAGTGCTGCGTCATCGGCAGTGCTGCCGTCGCCAGACTCGGTCTGCTCCTCCTGCTGCACCCACCGCGCCAGCTGGACGTCCGTAGTCGGAAACAGGCCAGGTCCGCGCAGCGCTATCCGATCCAACACATCGAATGCGGACACCTCGGTCGAAAACGCCACATACGCTACGAACAGCGCAGCTAGTGCGGCATCGAGCTCCGAACCTGCCCTTCCATCCGGATATCCGACGGCGTTCAAGATGCTCTCTCGGCGCTGTATTTCGCCAGTGAGTATGTTCGCCAGACGATCCAGTCCGGATGGCGTCTCCGTAACGTTTGAGAGGATGAGGGTGGTGTGAGGCAGGGTGGACGTCGCTGGGAATGTTGAACTGGCCGAGTCGCTTACAATGAGCGGTACCCTGCAGGCCTGGCGCGACTTGGCGTGGCACTGCACAGTTTCCAGAAGCTTGCGCGCCTGTTGCAACGTATCGATCGTTGGCAACGCATCGACAACACCACGATTGAAGATCCCCGCCCGCGGGGTCGTCGAACGCACGTCATCCGCAGCGGCGAACCGTTCCGACCAGCGACGAATAAAGTGGTATCCAGCACCAGACTCCGCGTCTCCCTGGGGGAACGCGTTGACGTCGATGAGCAGCGACTTGCCGGCGTCGAGCAGTCGGTCCTGGAGACCATCGAAACCACCGACGAGAAGCGTGCCAGGCCACTCCATCTCCTCTCCGCTATCGCAATGCAGCGCTAGGTATTCCGGCGGAACTCCGCGTGCACGCGCCCTGTCGAAATACTCTGAGGTGGGAGGTCCGCTACATATCAAGACGCTGCGTAAGAAGCCAGACGGAAGGTCAAGGGATTCATCAAGCTTTCGTAGCGTTGCCTCGGAGGGCGCAAGGTCGTGGCCGTTCTCCAACTCGCCAATGATCTGTCGGCTCGGACCCCCACGTCGATCAACGTCAGCCTGCGCGAAACCCTGCTTCTCGCGCAGGGTTCGGATGAGCCGGCCGAACTCCATCGTCTCGTACATAACCTCACGCTAACACTTGTTTCTACATCTTTCTACACCTGCTGTCGATTCCTGCCGACCAGGGGATGGGCTGGTCACGATGGGGGGTTTACTCCATGCTTCGCCAGTACTCCGGCAGTCGCCACATTCTCCGAAGGGTTGGGCCGTTCAGCATGATGTTCCACTTGTTCTGCAGCATGGGATTGCCCCACGTTTCTGACCGCGCCCGAAGCCACTCAGCCCAGTCATTGCTAATCCCGGCATCATCGAGCCCGGCCAGATAGCTCGCGATCAGTTCATCGCGCTGAGCCTTGTGTACCGCGGTGTTGGGGTCGTGCAGCTCGGTGTAGGGGAGAGAGGTCAGCTCTTCGAGCACCGTTTTGTCGGTATAGGTCCCGGTCAGGCCTGCGACAGTGAATTTCGACATGGCTGTCATTCCCTGCATTTCGAGTAGCGTGACCTGCGTGTGAGCGCTGCGTACCCGTGCTCGCTCGTTGATCCCGAATTGGGCAATGAACCATGCGTTGAGCGCTACCCGCCAAGCGGCCTGGCTGGGTTCCCAAGGCTGGCGCGGCAGCTGCTGGATTTCCATCACCACTGCCCGGTCATCGTCTGTGACCATGTGCGGGTGCAGTCGCTGTTTTGGGAGCACGACACTACTGCGCCACTCCGGATCGAGCGACCCAAACCGGGCCTGCTCCAACACCTTTGCCAACAGATCATCACGCATAGACGCGACATACTGGGCACCAATCTGCTGGTACGCATCTGGTGACCCTGGTGATGACGTCGGCATCACGATTCCCTTCCTTCGTTGTCCATCGTCAACACCACATTGATCGGGGCGCGGGGAACGCTCACGCTTCGCCAGGTAGCGGCCGTCCCGCGATCGTCCACTTCCACGATGCTAGAAATGCACCCTGCCGCGGTTCCAAGCCAGGGATTTGCCTCGATCTGTCGGACGTTGAGCACAGTGTGAATGTCCAGGCTGCGGCCCTGCCGCAGCATGCGATTGAGCGCGGCGAACGCCTCCTCGGCTCCCGCCCGCGTCGCATAGCCTTCCTTCGTTTCAACTGGCGCAAAACCGTCGATCACGTCATCACCGTCGACAATCACGACTACCGCACGGCCGTCGTCTCCGAGGTCCCGGCTTTCACCAGCGCTGTTCCTGCTGTGTAGTTCAGCGAAATCCCTGACACCACACTGCTCTAAGAACCGAGATCGCTCATCTATCAGGCTGTTGATACGTCCAATTCTTCCTCGTGCCGCCAGAACCTCAACCCCACGATGCGGCGGCCTTTCGGCCAACGAGGTTGTCATCAGATCAATCACTCGGCTACGTCCAACGGTGGACGAGCCGATGACCGCCATATGTGGGCCCTCGCCTCCGTGGGCAGCTTCCTCGATGTCAAGCCAGCGCGGGCGACCAGCGGCTACGCCGATGACGACCTGTAAGGCATTCTGGGCGTGGGAAACAGCACGCAACGCCACCGGATACGGTGTGCCCGGGAAACGTCGCTGGTGTGCCCGCGCGGCCCGCTTGCGCGCATTTGAAGATGCCATGGAAATCACGAGTCCCTTCAAAGACATTTGCCCGTAGTCGCCCACATCAACAACGCGCGATCTTTGTTGGGAGCGCGTGACCCGATGAGCCTGGTCCTCGGAAATGATCTTCGGTAGCAGTACCCGATGCGGGCGGGAGCTGCAACGCGACCGAGGGAGTCCGCCTTCGCGCAATGGCGTTGCCCACCAGGATACCTCATCGACTGCCCAATCTGACGCTATGCGGATGGAGCCGCGGAGAGCCCTGTTCTAGTTCGTCGGTGGAGTCGGTGATCTTGTCGCGCCCGTGCCCAGCGCGCCGTCAGTCGACGGTGCCTCGTTCCACAACCCACCGCTGTTCGAAGGGGATTACGCCGGCGGCCGTCTCAAAGTCGGAGTCGTAGTGAATGACGGTGACCTCGTGATGCGCAGCGACCGCCGCAATCAGCAGATCCGCCATACCGACCGACCGATGCTGGCCCGTCCGCGCCAGCGCGCGATGAGCGTCCAGTGCCGCTTGCCACTGTTCGTCACCTGTCGGCAGATACTCATACGCCAACCGCCGATCAGACCAAAGTTGTTTGTACTCTTCGGAGCTACGCGCACTGTATAGCGCTTCGGCGTCCAGCTGCGCAGTCGTTGCGACCAGGCCGGCCTCTATTAATGGCGCCAGCCGAGCACCGACCGGCGCCGACAGCATCCGCGCGGCCGCGCTGGTGTCGATGACGTAGCGCGCGATCAGCGCCATACGTTCGCACGCGCTTCGGGTGTCGCCATGTCTTCGAGCGCGCCTGACTGCAACCACGCGACCTGGCGGGTCCGTGCCGAGGTGGCTGCCGCTTGCTGAAGTGCCATCCGAACAGTGTCGGAAACGCCCGCGGTTTTGAGTTCACGCTGTGCTGCAGCCAGGAGATCATCGTCTAAGTCGATCAGCCGTTTCGTCACCGTACCTCCTGATATATGTTGTCGAGATATTCAGTATATACCCGTTGTGGATAACCCGCGGGCCTACCTTTTTGTCACAGTGACGTATTGAACCGTAATCTGTTGTAGGGCAGTGGTTTTAAGGGCTTCGAGAGCACTGGCCGAGTAATGCTGACACGGGGCTCAGCGCGGACTGGCAACCGCCGTCTTTGGGCCTCTGCGGCAGAACCCTCGGGGCGGCCCTTTTCGCGCCCTTGGGTCCGACCTGCCTCATGGTCTGGCATAGTGCCGGATAATACGGACAGCCAACTCTGGCAATTTCCTAAGCCCAATCTCCTTGCCGCACAAGGCATTTGCCGATAAGCTCCGTTATGTCAACTAGTCGGGCTAGCGCTACTAGCGCGACTAGGCCCAGTTGGTATACGATGCAGATATGTCGACCCCCACCACGGTCACCAGCACTGAGGCCAAGAACCGGCTCAATGCGCTGCTTGCCGAAGTTGAACGCACCGGTGTTGCGATCACCATCACCAGCCACGGCCGACCCGTCGCACGACTTGAGCCTGTGAAACCCGTGCGGCGAACCTTTGGTCAACTGCCTGGGATCGCCGTGGCGGACAACTTTGATGACCCTCTGCCTGAGTCGGAACTCCAGCACTGGGAAGCGGCTGGCAGTTGAAGAAAATCCTCCTCGACACCCATGTGCTCATCTGGCTTGTGACATCGCCTGAGAAGATCAAACCGGCTGCTGTCGAGCACCTTTCAGATCCCATCATCGAACTCCATGTCTCGGCGGCGTCGGCTTGGGAAATCGGTATAAAGACCCGACTTGGCCGTCTCGACGGTGACCCGCTGCTAGGTGCTTGGTCTGAAGTCCTTGCAGACATGAGCATCAGCGAGCTTCCCATCGAGTCCGCGGACGCGATCGTTGCCGCGCGATTGCCATGGGAGCACCGCGATCCGTTCGATCGCATGATTGTTGCCCAAGCGCTACGGCGATCCCTCACGATCGCCACCAGGGACCAGCACGTGCTGGACGCCGCGCTGTCGCCCACCTTCACTGTCTAAACAAACAACCCCGGCGTCAATGGTGGTCTTTGTCGGTCGCAGCCCCGGCTGCGCCGACACCCAGCGTCTGGCACGGGGCAAAGCGGCAAAGCGCACGTGTCGGTGGCTCCTGAGAGGATGAACATATGAAGGCGAAGAAGCCGAGGGTTCGTGATGGCCAGGGCGGGTTCTCGTTGCCGAACATCCACCTCTATAAGGCGTTAACGTGTCTGTTCGGCACGGCGCTTTTCGCGTGGGGTGCATGGTCGTCGGTGGGTGGCCACTGGTTCGCGGGCGAGCCGGGTGTCCTGCGGGCGGCGCTTGGCGTTTTGTGCGGTGCCGTAGCCGTTGGAATGTCGCGGGAGTTACGTACCGAGTGGGGACGCTATCGGGCCAGCCCCGACTAGGAACGTATCGGTAATCCGAAATAGGAGTGCCGACCAACCGAAGGTGATTCGCAGGTGACACCGACAGGCGCAGAGCAGCCCACCCAGCGCACCCTTCCCGTCCGGCCCGTTCATCGACATCACCGCGGGGAGATCCGGGTGCGGCGGCTGGTCTGTGGCTGAGCGTGATGACCTCGGCGGTGGTCAGCGTCCATGCGCATTTGGAGACGTGGACGCTGCGCAACAGCTTCCCGGCCAGCTATCGTAGATGGCGCAGGTGCCAAACCAGCAGATGCGCCAGTGGTATCAGGACACGTAGCAGACTCTCACTGTTGCCAAAGAGCCGACGAGGCAGCTACTTACAGTTGACAAGGACTTGCGAGTATGGCCGCGCGTAGCAGCCGCTTGCGCCTGCGCCCTTACCAGCGCGACGCGGTGACAGCGATCGACGTCGACGAGGAGCGTGCCCTTGTTGTCGCCGCATGTGGCACGGGGAAGACTTTGATGGCCGCCCACGCGGCGGCAAAGCTGCTTCCTGATGGGCCAGCGGCCGTGCTGGTCGTTTTTCCCACCCTCGGCTTGCTGGAGCAGACTTACCGCACTTGGCGGCGTGAGGCGCCGTTTGTGTTCGACGCGCTGGCGGTGTGTTCAGCGCACCTACGCGACACCGAGGACATCCGCAGCGGCGAGCTGTCCATTGCCAGCACGACGTCACCTCATAAGCTCATTGAATGGCGTCACGAGGTGTCTGGTGTCGGGGTGGTGTTTTGTACGTATCAGTCGTTGCCGGTCATCGCTGCGGCCCATGCCGAGGGGATGGCGGCGTGGGAGGTCACCGTGTTCGATGAGGCGCACCGGACTGCGGGGCTCAAGGGCAAGCCGTTCGCCGCCGCGCTTGATGACAGGCTGATCCCCGCGGCGCATCGGCTGTTCTTCACCGCGACACCGAAGGTGCACAGTGGTCCGCGCACTCGCGGGGGCAAGCCGCGACGGCGTTCGGTGGCCTCCATGGATGACCCTGAGTTGTACGGACGGCAGGTCTTCACCTTGCCCACCCGGGCCGCTATCGAGCAAGGGATTCTGTCACCGTTCAAGGTCGCGGTCATTGCGGTGGCTGATAGCGCGGTGTCGTCAGCGCTCAAGGATCTGCGGATGATCAGTTTGGCGGCCGGCGAGGATGGTGCAGCCCGCGCCGATCATGTCGCCTCCTCGATCGCGCTGACCCAGGCTGCCGCTGATTACGGGTTGTCCAGCGTGCTGGCGTTTCACAATACGATTGCCGCAAGTTCAGAGTTTGCAGCCACTTTTCGCCGCACTCACGCGCTGTTGACGGCCAGGGGCCTTGTCCGTGACGGTCGCGCCGCGAAGGTCATCCATATCGACGGCTCCACCAAGCTCAGTGATCGGCTGGCCGCCACGCAGACGTTGGCTATTCACGACCCTGCGCGGTGGAACATGGTCACCAACGCCCGCTGTTTGACCGAGGGCATCAATATCCCGGCTCTGGATGCCGTGTTCTTCGCCGAGCCGCGATCGTCGGAGGTTGATGTGGCCCAAGCGGTCGGCAGAGCTATCCGCAAGAACCCCAATCATGACCGGCCCGCCCTCATCGTCCTGGCCGTCACAGTCGATGACAGCCAGGACGCCGAAACGGTCATCGACATAAGCGAATTCAAACGCGTGCGCCAGGTCCTTGCTGCGCTGCAGAGCCACGATCCGACACTGAACCGCGATCTCGGACTGGTCCGGCAGCGCCTGGCTGACGGTCCTAGCGCCGATGATGTCACCGACATCGAGACCGATATCCTAGATATCCACCTCCCCGCGAAATTGCCGAAGAAGCTTGCCGCACAGTTTTTTAGCGCTTTCAGCGTTCACACCGTCGACTCGCTGACTCGGCAGTGGGACCAGCATTACCAGGCCGCTCGGGCATTCGCCGCCGAACACGGTCACTCCAACGTGCCCCGCCGGCACCTGGCCCCGTCTGGCGCCGATCTCGGCACCTGGATTCAGCATCAGCGCACCCGGTATTCTCAGGGCCGTCTTCTTGCCCACCGCGTCGAACTTCTCGAGAGCCTGCCTGGATGGGCATGGAACCAGCATGAAGCCATTTGGAACCAGCGATTCAACGCGCTCACGGACTTCATCAAGGCCCATGGCCACCCGTACCCGGACTATAAGTACCGCACGCCCGCTGGGGATGCGCTGGGCATATGGGTCCAAAATCAGCGCGCCGCCTACAAATTGGGGCGTATGCCAGCGCGCCGCGTAGAACTGTTCGAGTCGCTGCCGGGTTGGACGTGGGATCCGCTCACAGATCAGCAGTGGGAGGCCAACTTCGCTGCGTTAGTCCAGTATGGGGCCGAGCACGGACACACCCGCCCACCCGCGGCGTACCGGGTTGGCGATTTCGCGGTCGGCAATTGGGTGGGGATGCAACGCAGACTTCACAACAACGGAAAGCTGCCCGCTGCACGCGCGAGGCGCCTTGCCGGGCTACCCGGGTGGTCGTGGAAGGCACTTGATGACCAATGGGACATCAATTTCGGGGACTTGGCCGTCTATGCCGCCCAGCACGGACATGCCCGGCCGCCGCAGGCCTACTATGCCGAGTCCGGACTTGCTCTGGGGCACTGGGTTTCCGATCAGCGTCGCCGACGAGCGAAGTTGTCCGATGAGCGCCGCGCGCGGCTGGAATCGCTGCCCGGCTGGGCGTGGAACCCCGCTGAGGCACAGTGGGAAGAGAACCTAGCCGCTCTGACGGCGTTCGCGGTCGAGCACGGGCACGCCTATCCGCCGCGTGACACAGGGGATCCCAGGTTGTTCAAGCTCAACAGTTGGGTGGTCACGCTGCGCCGTCCCGGGCGCCGGGACAGAATGGATCCGCAGCGACGCAAACAGCTCGAAGCGGTGCCAGGCTGGTCGTGGGATCTCCGCCAGGCATCAACGTGGGATGACTCTTTCGCTGCGCTAGCGGCATTCGCGGCCGAGCACGGCCACGCCGACCCACCCGCTGATTACCACTCGCCGGACGGCATTAATGTGAGCGACTGGGTGCGCCAGATGCGTCGGCCTTCGCGCCGCCGAAAGCTGCACCCTCGTCGGCGCGATCAGCTTGAAGCGTTACCAGGATGGCACTGGGGCATCGCCGAGACTGGACCTGCGCTCGGCGCGAACTCATCGGGGCTTGCGGCCGGGTCATCGGTCGAGTCCGAGGATGAGGGCCACGGACTTCTCGATGTGGCTCATCGTGGGTCTGTTGAGCGTTCCGAGGTGGCGCAGTAGTCGTCCTCGGGCGATGCCTCGGACTGCCCGGCAGACTGCGACGCTGTTGGTGTCGACGCCTTCATCGGGGGTGATCGGTGGCCGGAGGCTTGTCGGTGTGCGCGAACTCGACACCGGTATCACCACGACGAGTTCGGTGGGATCTGGATCGCCGGTGAGGAGTTCGTCAGCCGACACGATGACGGCGGGCCGGTGTTTGGCGGGTTCGCCGGGGCGGCCGGCGCCGAAGGCGACCAGCCACAGTTCGCCCCGGCGGGGATTAGTCGATTCCATCGGCGTCGGCCTGTTCCCAGTCGCGGTCCTCCTCGATGACGGCTGGGTTGGCGGCTTCTGCGCGGGTGGCGGCGCGTTCCTCGGCGAAGGCGGCGTCCCTTTCGGCGCGGTGGGACCATTCGTCGAGGAGTGCGACGACGGAGATGCCGCGGTCGCGGGCTTGTGCATTGAGGCGATCACGAGTGGTAACCGGTACGCGGATCGTTGTTGTAGGTGTAGACATGATCCCAGAATAAACTGTAGACAACTGTATCTACAGGGCTGTTTGGTCTCTTCGGTCCAGCGATCCCGGAACTTAGGGCATGGCGAGGATGGAGTTGCGTCGAACGCGGCATGGCTGGGAGGAGCCGCCGCCCCCTCTGTACTGCGTAAATGGGCATCCACTACGGGGTGGCGCCGGACGTGTGCTGATCGGAACGCAGCACTGCCAGACGTGTGGCATTCACCGTTCGATCTGCTGTCAGAAATGGGAAGAATTGCGTTTGATGCAACAACTGCGCGCCAGAGGAGTGTCAGCATCGCGGCATCTGGGAGGCCGCTGAATAATCGGCGTGCCTTCGTGGTGGGGTTGGTGTGAGCTGGGATAATAGGCTACGCGTCCAACAACTCCCGATCCGGCCGCTCCGCACCCTGCACAAACCAAAAACGCGAACATACTGCCCGGCGCCACCAAATGACCCACCAGGATCCTCGAGCTCACCGTCGCCGAACAAGTCCAGGCGATGATCAGCCATGTTTACTTCGGGTAGGGGACGGCCGTCGATCCCGGCGTCGGTGATGGCCTCGGTTCTGGTGTTGCAGACGTTGCAGGACCTGTCGGATCGCGAGACCGCTGAGGCGGTCCGGTGTGATCTGCGGTGGAAGGTCGCTACCGGGATGGCGTTGGACGACAAGGGGTTTGATCCGTCGACGCTGGTGTACTGGCGCAACGACTGGCGAAATCGGAGCGGCCGCAGCGGATCAACGACGCGGTACGCGCGGTGATCACACAGACCGGGGTGATGACTGGTCGGCGTAGGCGGGCGGTGGATTCCACGATTCTGGCTGACGCGGTGGCCACCCAGGACACCATCACCCAGCTGATTTTGGCGATCCGCCGGGTCGGGCGGGTGGTACCCGGGGGCAGCGAGGCCATCGCGGCGGTGTGCACCGGGCATGACTACAGCCGTGCGGGGAAGCCTCAGATCGACTGGGAGGAACCCGGCGCCAAGGACGCGTTGGTCTCGGCGCTGGTCAACGATGCGAACGCCCTGTTGGAGGCACTGGCCGGGATTGACGAGCAGATCGCTGCCGAGGAGATGGTGGCGGCGGCGTTGGCCAAGATGTCGAACCAGCTGAAGGCTCAGACGGCACCGACGGGCGGTGGCGTATCGGCCCGTCGGGTCGCCCCGGACGGGGTGATCTCCCAGGTCGACCCCGACGCCCGCCATACCCGTAAGTCACCTGAGGCACACCGGGATGGGTGTCGGGCGCATGTGGTGGCCGAACCCGAGACTGGGATCATCACCGATGAGGCGTTGACCATGGCCGCCGGAACCGAGAATTCCGATGCCGCGGTCGCCGAGCAGTTCCTGACCGAGGACACCACCACCAGTGGTGGTGGGCGTGAGTGGTATGGCGATTCTGCTTACGGCACAGTCGATTTGCGTGGCGCGATCCGCGATGCCGGCCACGATCTCGAATTCAGTGCGAGGTACATGGTGCAACTCATCATCACCGGCCAAGACGCACTCGAACCTTCGGCGGCCATCGAGGTGACGAGCCGACTCCGCCTCGTCGCGGGCGACAGCACAGCCCGGCCTCCCGAGGGCACGGTGCTGTCTACGCCGGAGGATTCGCGATAGTCACCCTTTCCGAGGGTCAGAATCGCAGCGTGGCTGGGAGCGATCTGGGACCTCGGTACGAGCCCGGGCCCCCGGTGAGGTACGGGCTACAAGCACTCGCTAGGCTCTCCAGCGCGATCTTGGCCCGTTCGCGATCTCTATACACAAGGAAATGCAGCACGATACCGTCCAGGGCAGCCAAGATCAGCCGAGCGGTCTGCTCGATGTCAATACCGCCCGCGGCGACCGTACCCTCGACCGCTGTCCTCAACGCATTGGCGACAAGAGCGCAGTTGCGGTCGTACTGCCGTTGCGCCATCCAGTGCGAGTCAGGGTGGCGCAAACAGTAGATCATGAGCTCAAATTGCATCAGCTGGAAGGACGGATCGTCTTCGACGAGGCTCCAGAAGACAAACAGCGCCTCGCGCACCGCGTTCTCGGGTGTCGAATGTTTCCGAGCCTGCGGGTGTTGCGCATCGCGCCGCAGCGCTTCGACTTGGTCGCCAACGAAATCTATGACTGCGCAGATCAATTCGTCTTTGTCCGTGAACGTGTGGTGCACCGAACTTAACGGGAGGCCGGATTGCTCGGCCACCTTGCGGGTGGTCGTCGCTTCCAACCCCACGTCGGCGATCACCTCTATCGCCGCGTTGATGAGCTGCTGACGACGTTCGAGGGCGCGCTGTGATCGGAGACTCTTTGACACCTGATCAGCCTACCTCTAAGTTGGGTCATGTGACCCCGGGTCACATGACCCAGATATTGTGGGTCGAAGTTGGATCCGCAATGAATCGAGAGGGACTTTCAAAATGGCAGATCACCGCGCGACAGCAGCGACCCAATCGCTGATTCGTCCGCTGGACCTGAGCGAGGAGGTGTACGCCAGCTTTGGCAGCTTCGTCGGATACTGCGTTCGTGCAACTGGGCATATCGATGTCGCGGCGATGACGCGCGCCCTTGCCCAACTGCGATCGTGTTATCCAGTGCTCGCCACCCGAATAGTCCCACTGGGCACCGGGCGGCACGCTATCACCGCAGAAAGAGACGATGCTGACCCCACCTACGTGACCGTCACCTCGGGGCGCGGCTCACCGCCTCTGCGTGGCTTGACGATGCGCCAGCAAGACCAAGTGTGCGCCGTGCACATCGCCGAAGGAGAAGGCGATACTACTGTCGCCTTCTTCACCCACCACAGCGTGGCTGACGGGCAGCATTCTCTGGTCCTTCTCACTCAGCTGTGGTCGATGTACACCGATATCGTTGCCGGACGCCCATCCCCGGCTGTAGCTCCCCACCCGTACCCTGAGTCGGCCGAGGCCCTGCTGCTGGCACGCGGTTATCTTGACGCTACATCGTCGGGCTCAGTTCCGTCGCCCTGCAGTGACATCAGCGACACCACCGTCGCGAACGACGCTGCGTCCGCCGAGTTCATCCGGCTGCGGCTGACGCCGGCGCAGACAACACAGCTCATCTCCAACGCCCGGTCGCAGCACACGACCGTGAATGGCGTCATCTCGGCCGCATTGATTCTCGCCGAAGCACAGGTACGTTCCGTCGACATGGGCGAGATCGCCTACATGTACACCGTCGACCTACGCTCACGTCTGAACCCGCCGGTGGGACTCACCGAGGGCACGAATGTGATAGCCCCGGTGTTTGCGACAGGGGCCGATGTCGCTGGGGACGGAATGTACGAGATGGCCCGCAAACTCAATACCAAGCTCGCAGCGGATCTGGACCGAGGCATGATCGCCGAGCTCTTGGGACTAGTGGCGGCACTATCCAATGACGAGTTCCCCGAACTGCCCGCAGTGCTGACTCCCGGGGAAACACTGAGCAGCACCAACTGGGGGCGGATACCCGAACTCGTTACCCCGCCGAGCGTTTCGCTCATCGATTTTCACCCAGCATCCTATCAACAATGGCAGTCGCCACAGGGACTCGACATCCCCGGCCTGCACATGACAGAAAGCGCGTACATCACCACCTTCAACGGATCCCTGGCCATCGATTTCGCCAGTTCCGACAATCCTGACCTGGCAGCAGCTCGCGCGGCCGCCACGCGACAACTCCTGACCCCAGAGGACGTGCAGAACGTCGTCGACGACGGCGGAGAGTGAGCCCGCTGCTTACCCTTGAGGTGCAGGCGCTCAGACCCTTGTCTCGGTTGCGGTAACCGCGATCACCAGCTGGCGCTCCGGGGTTGGCCGACGCCGACGCCAAGACCCTTCACAGCCCACCAATCCGATCGTGATGCCATGAATCATGCGCCGACCAACCGCAGTCTCGTGGCGCTCGCGATCCCCTCAGCTCACATTCGAACTCCCACTGGAGAACCAACATGCATGACACCCGCCTGAGGTCTGGACAACGTAGATTCCGATCGACTTCGCATCCCACCATCGCCGACAAAAAGGCCGGAACGTTGACGTACGCCGGACGACGCCGCCTACCCCTTCTGCTAACGGTAGCCCTGACGGCCCTCGCGTCGTCGTTGACACTCATCCCCGCGGCGTCCGCCGACCCCTGCCCAGGAGTCGAGGTGGTCTTCGCTCGCGGCACCTTCGAAGCGCCAGGACCCGGGCAAACAGGACAAGCGTTCGTCGACGCACTGCGCGCCCATCTGCCCGATGAGTCCGTAGATCTCTACCCCGTGAATTATCCTGCCTCCCTTGATTTTCCCCGGGCGGCCGACGGGGTTGCCGACGCGAGCACCAGAGTTGCGGCGATCGCCGCGCAATGCCCGGAAACGCAGATCGTGCTCGGCGGGTACTCACAGGGAGCCGCCGTGGCGGCCTACACCACCACCGACGTCGTTCCGCCGGGATACGCTCTGCCGCCCGGAATTACGGGCCCGCTACCACCCGAGATCGCCGATCATGTCGCCGCCGTAGTGTTGTTCGGCAAACCCACGCAAGGCTTTGTGCACATGCTCGTCCAAACAGCCCCACCCATTACCATCGGCTCGCGGTATGCCGACCGGACCATCGACCTCTGTATGGTTGGGGACCCGGTGTGCTCGCCAGACGGCTTTGAACGCTCCGCCCACAGCGCATATCGCACAGCTGGGATGACCACCGAAGCAGCGCAATTCGCTGCCGACAGAGTGCGTCTTCGCGCCTAAGCGGTCCGTTTCACTCCGAGAGTTAGGGCGGCGCAGGCGAAGGAATCTCGGGACGACAGCCACCACCTCGACCGGATTCGATGGTGATTGCCGGTCAGGATTCTCTTCGCCCCGGCTTTGCACCCACCGAACATTGTGGTGGCACTCACATCGCTGTACGGTACGGAGGGTACTGTTAAGTACCCGACGTCGAAAGGGAGAGAAGACATGAACTCGCTCACTACCCCCTCGGCGGCCCGCCTACCGGAGGCGACCAGGCTCCCCGGCCCGGTTTTGCTCGCCGGCTGGATCTATTTCCGCAGACGTCTTCTGACCGGACTTCAGTGCCGCCACGGGTCGACCTTCACCATGAAGATGGCGCCCTACGGGCGCTGCGTCGTGTTGACCACCGCCGATCTGACCAAGGAACTCTTCACCGCCAGTACTGAGATCGCCGGTAACGGGGTCCCCAACCTCGGCAACGTCCTCGGGCCCGGGTCGACGTTCGCACTGGAGGGCGAAGCGCACCGACGCCGACGCAAGCTCCTGGTACCGCCCTTCCACGGCAGACAGATGAGGGCCCACGAGCAGCTCATGATCGAGGAGACCCGCCGCGAGGCCACGACGTGGCGGATGGGCGAGGAGATGGAGTCCGCCGAGCCATTCATGCGCTTGACGCTCAACATCATCCTGCGCGCCGTCCTCGGCGCCGAAGGCGCACACCTGGAGCAGTTGCGACGCATCATGCCGCCGATGGTGGAACTCGGAGCCAAGCTGACCGCCTCACCGTTCGCCGACCCCGACCGCAGATGGGGGGCTTGGGCACGATTCCGCTCGATGCGTGCCGAGTATGACGCAGTGGTGCTCGACCTCATCGCGGCCACGCGCGCCGATCCGACGCTGTCCGAACGCGACGACGTCCTGGCCATGCTGGTGCAGAGCACCTACGAGGACGGCGAAGCGATGACCGACACCGAGATCGCCGATGAGCTTTTCACCCTGCTCGGCGCAGGGCACGAGACCACGGCCAACACACTTGCCTGGGCCGTCGAACGCCTGCGACGCCATCCTGCGCTCCTCGACCGACTCGTCGAGGAGATCGATCGAGGTGGAACCGAGCTGTTGGCAGCCACGGTGCTCGAGGTCCAGCGCACCCGGCCGGTTGTTACCGAGGTCGCGCGGATGATCGCCGGGGAGCCCCTGCAACTGGGCCAGTGGGTGATCCCGCCGGGCTACCAGATTGTGGTCGCGCTCGACCAGGTACAGCTCGACGAGAACGTTTTCCCTGACCCCATGACGTTCCACCCCGACCGGTTCATTGGCGCCAAACCCGGTATGTACTCCTGGATTCCGTTTGGTGGTGGCACCCGCCGGTGCATCGGTGCCGCCTTCGCCGACATGGAGATGAACGTCGTGTTGCGCACCTTGCTGCAGGACTATGAGCTGTCCCCCACGACAGCCCCGGACGAGAAGTGGCGCTCCCGGGGTGTGGCCTGGACCCCGGGCGACGGTGGCCGGGCCGTCTGGCATCGCCGCACTGTGCCGCAGGTCGTCGGCAGGGTCGACGCCGCGGTCGGCGAGGTCGTGGCGTGATGACCGACCCCCGTGAGGAGTTCGCCGATGTCGGCCAAGGGATCACGTTGTGCTTCGAGCAGATCGGTGACGCCGATGCGACGCCACTGCTGCTCGTCGCCGGACTGGGCCAGCAACTGCTGTCCTGGCCGTTACCGCTGTGCGAGGCACTGGCCGGGCGCGGTTTTCGGGTGATTCGCTTCGATAACCGCGACAGCGGCCGGTCGACTCACGCGAGCGCGAAGCCCCCCGGGCTGCTGGCCATGCTCACCGGTCGCTACCCCAGCGATACCTATGGTCTCCACCACCTGGCCCGCGACACCGTAGGGCTGCTGGACGCGCTGGCGATTGAACGGGCCCATGTCTTCGGCGCGTCGATGGGCGGCATGATCGCGCAGGTCGTTGCCAGCCGGTGGCCGCAGCGAGTGGCCAGCCTGACCTCCATGTTCTCCACCACCGGTGCGCCGCGCATCGGACGGCCCGCCTGGTCGACCTGGTTGAGGATGCTCGCCTCGCCACCGTCCTCGGCCCACGAGGCCGCCGACGCCGATGTCGCGACGTACGCTCACATCGGCTCCGTTGGCTTCCCGCAGGACGAAGCCTGGATACGCGACCACGCCGCTGCGGCCTGGCGCCGCGACCCGAGCCCCGACGGAGCCTCCCGGCAGCTTGCGGCGATACTGGCCACCGGCGACCGCACTGCCGAACTCGCTCGCATAATCGCGCCGACACTGGTGATCCACGGAGACCGCGACCGGATGGTCGCCACATCGGGCGGCCGGGCCACCCACCGGGCCATCGGGCATTCGCGACTGTGGGTCGTACCCGGACTGGGCCACGACTACCCTCCTGCGTTCTGGCCGCAGCTCGTTGACGCCGTCGCCGACCAGGCGGGCACCACCGACCTGCCGCCGCAAGTGCGCGGCGATGTCCAGGCTGCGGCCGCCCCAGGCACCTTCAGCTCGACCATCCAGAAACGGAGAAGCGGTGCACCATCAGAGGCCTGATCCGCTCGCCGCCACACTGCGGTCATCACCGGCGCGGCTTCGGGCATAGGGCGGACGATCGAGCAGCGGCTTGCTCGATACGGCTGCCGCCCGATAGGACGTGCGGCGAATCGCTCGGAGCTTCCCCGGGCCACTCGATAAGATCTCGCACGGCAGGCCGATGTTCCACGCCCCGAGAGCTTGGTCTGTAGGGCGACATTCCAAGCAGTCGGCGGGCGAGATGGTCCGCCACGGCCACTCCCCCTTGATCCGACCGAGCGGCCGCATGAGCCAGGACAGCAAGTTCCTCTGCCTGATGTACCCGAGTCCCTTTGTTGGTTGGGCCTGGATCTGCGGCGACGGCAGTGACTCGAACCCTGATCGGGAGGAGGTGGCGAAGCTGATCGACAGGTCATACCGGTTGTGGCCACCAAGAGAATTCATCGCCCAACTCGAGACCCAAGGAGCGTCGTGACATTTGCCAGCCCATACCCTGAGGTCGAGATTCCGGACACCGGTGTCTACGACTACCTGTTCGGCGAATTATCAGACGCCGATGCCAATCGAGTGGCGCTGGTGGACGCCCCGACGGGCACCGAGCTGACCTACCGGGGTCTGATCACCCGGATCGACGCCTTCGCCGCGGGTCTGGCGGACCGCGGAATCGGTGTCGGCGACGTCGTGGGCCTGCTCTCCCCCAACAGCTCGGGCTTCGCAGTCGCGTTCCACGGCATCCTGCGCGCCGGGGCGACGGCCACCACCATCAACGCGCTGTTCACCGCCAAGGACATTGCCACGCAGTTGACCGACGCGCACGCCACGATGCTCATCACCGTCTCCGCACTGCTGCCCCAGGCCGCCGAAGGCGCTGCGCACGCCGGCCTGTCCCCCAGCGAGGTAGTAGTGCTCGACGGCGCCGGCGAAGCCGCTGCGGCCAAGCATCTAAGTGTCGATGATCTGCTGGCCTGCGGCGCCGACGCCCCCATGGTCTCGTTCGACGCCGCGACACATCTGGCGGCCCTGCCCTACAGTTCCGGGACAACGGGCAATCCCAAGGGCGTCATGCTCACCCATCGCAACCTCGTGGCCAACGTCGCACAGTTCAGTTCCATCCAGGGGATCACCGCCGATGACGTGATCATCGCCGTGCTCCCGTTCTTCCACATCTACGGGATGACAGTTCTGCTCAACGCCGCGTTGCGCGCCCGGGCCCGGCTGGTCATCATGCCGTCCTTCGATCTGCAGAAGTTCCTGACCAACATCGAGAACCACCGATGCACCGTTGGCTACATCGCCCCGCCGGTCGCGGTCGCGTTGGCCAAGCACCCAGTCATCGACCAGTTCGATCTGTCGTCACTGAAGGTCGTCATGTCGGGCGCCGCACCCCTGGACGAGGATCTGGGCCATGCCGTCGCCAAGCGGATCAGCTGCCGGGTTGTGCAGGGCTACGGGATGAGTGAACTCTCCCCGGTGAGCCACTGCATGCCCTTCGACGGTGGTGAGCAAAGCGTCGGGGTGACCCCGCCCCTGAGCTCAGTGGGCTGGACCGTGCCGAATGCCGTCAGCAAGATCATCAACCCGGAAACCGGCGCCGAAATCGGCATTCCGGAGTCGGGTCGTAGCGAGGCCGGCGAATTGTGGTTCTCCGGCCCCAATGTGATGGCCGGCTATCTGGGCAACGACAAGGCGACTTCCGAGACCATCGACGGCGACGGGTTCCTGCACACCGGCGACATGGCGTGTGTGGACTCCACTGGTTGCGTGTACATCGTCGACCGGCTCAAGGAACTGATCAAGTACAAGGGGTATCAGGTGCCGCCCGCCGAACTCGAGGCCCTGCTGCTGACCCATCCCGGCATCGCCGATGCCGCCGTCATCGGTGTCACCGATGCTGACGGTGAGGAGATCCCGAAAGCGTTTGTCGTCAAGCAGTCCGGCGCCACCGTCGACGAAGAACAGGTCATGGCGTTCGTGGCCGACAACGTCGCGCCGTACAAGAAGGTGCGCCGGGTGGAGTTCATCGACGCCATACCGAAGTCGGCGTCCGGGAAAATACTGCGCAAGGACCTGCGGGGCTAGCTGCGGCGACCCTCGGTCTGATCACCGCGCCCACGATGACGATTGCACTGAGGCGAGTCTGCGCCGCCGAGCGGCGGCCCAGACTCGCTACAATCCGTCCATGGCTGGCGTCGTAGGGAAAAGGCGCGCAGCGATGAGTCATTCCGCTCCTCTGCCGGGCTCAGTCCCCGTCGTCGACGCGCACGAGCGCCTAATCCGAGCCCTGGCGCAGTCCATCGAAGTCAAGGGCTACCGCAAGACCGCTGTTACCGACGTGGTCAGCCTGGCCAAGGCATCTCGTCGGACCTTCTACCGTGTCTTCGGGACCAAAGACGACGCCCTCTTGGCGCTGATGAAGGATGTCAACGCCAGTCTGATCGCGGATCTGCGTGCGGCGGTAGACCCGCGACTGTCGTGGAAGTCGCAGGTGGACAAGGCGATCCGCGTCTATTTCGCTCATGTCGAACGGTGGCCGGCGGTCCACCTGTGCTCCATTCGCGAACTCCCCTACCTGGGAGAGATCGCCGAGCCGGTGATCCGCCAGAGCAACGACGCCTTCGCCTCCCTCATCACCACCATGACCGACAACGAGCAGTTTCGGCGCGCCGGAATCGAACCCGCCACCCGGCTGCACGCGATGATGGTCCAAGGCGCGCTGAATGAACTCGTCGCCGACATCCTGCAGTCATCCGGCCGGATCGCCGACGGAGTGGATCTGGCGATAGCCAGCACGGCGGCACTGCTGTCACTTGACGTCGACACGCCGCAACCGACCTGAGACTCACACGGTCAGATGCGTCAGTGCCCCGCCTCCACGAGCCACACCCCCACAACGATCACCAAGATGCCGCATGCCATGGTCCGCGTCAGCGGCTCTCGCAGGAACAGCCGTGCGAAGATCGCTGTTAGCGCCACTCCGCACGCCGCCCACACGCCATAGGCGATCCCGATTGGCAGGCCGAGCGACAGGCTACGGGCCAGGCAGGAAAAGGCGATCACGTAACCGAGGATCACGACCAAGTACCACGACGGACGGCCGCGGTCCACGGCGATTTTGAGGCACAGAGTCGCGCTCACCTCGCTGAGGATCGCGAATCCTAGAATCCACCACTGCATCAGAGCTCCTGGCCGATCCGCCGGTGACCAGCCTGCGCGCCCCACTCGACCAGAACGACCCCCACGACGATCAGGGCAATGCCGCCCACCGACGTGCCGGAGAGTGTGTGGCCGAACAGCAGGGCGGCGCACAGGGCGGTCAGGGCGACGCCGCTGGCTGCCCAAATGCCGTACGCCACCCCGACCGCCGTGCCCGACTTCAGAATGCGCACCAGAAGTGCAAACCCGACGCCATACCCGAGGACGACCACCAGATACCACCAGGGGTGTTCCACTGCTGCCTGCATAGCCAGCGACGCCCCCACCTCGGCGGTAATCGCGCAGCTCAGCAAACCCAGAGGAGTTGTCCCCGCCCGCGCCCCCGTGGCCCGGCGCAAACGCCGGGCACCGGGGTTTCCCGGGTATCGCACCCCATCTTCATTCATCAACAAGCCTCTCCGTCCCCGAACAACGTCGCTTGACGCCCATGGGTACTCTAGAGTACCCATGGGGTAGGTACTCCGTAGTACCGACGATCGACTGGGGTCACGCGCCTCGCACGAGCGGAAAAGCGACACGTCACCGCGGCCCGCGTCCGCATCTGGAGAGGAACACCGATGTTCAATCGCAGAACGACACTGACCGGCAGGACCGTGGTCATCACCGGCGCCGGCTCCGGCATCGGCCGGGCGCTGGCGCACCGGCTCTCGACAGCGGGATGTCCCGTCGCAATCGCCGACGTCGACGAGGTCGGCCTCAAGGAGACCTTGTCGATGCTCTCTGGCGCGTGCCTGACCCACGTGGTGGACGTACGCGACGCCGCGGCGGTGGGTGAGTTCGCCGCGCAGGTGGCATCGTGGGCGCCCGCGCCGATCGGAGCGGTCTTCAACAACGCCGGCGTCGCCCTGAGCGCGAGCATCCGCAACGGTGTCAGCGACGACGAGGACTGGCTGCACGAGATCAACTACCGAGGCGTTGTGAACGGCACGCGCGCCTTCCTGCCACAGTTGCTAGGTCAGTCCGCCGGCGCGATCGTCAACACCTCCAGCGTCTACGGTCTCATCGGAGTCGGCAACGAGAGCGCCTACTGCGCCTCGAAGTTCGCCGTGCGTGGATTCACGGAGTCACTGCGTCACGAGTTGCGCGGCACGGGCGTCCGGGCGGTCACCATCCACCCCGGTGGGGTCAAAACCAACATCGCCCGCAACGGCCGTCTCCGTGAGGACACGGAAGGGTGGGGACGAACACCGGATGACATCGCCGAAGAGTTCGAAGCGCTTGCGATGACGACGCCGGAGGCGGCGGCGGACATCATCGTCGAAGGGGTCGAGCGAGGACAGTCGCGGATCCTCGTCGGCATCGACGCCAAGGTCATCGACGCGCTGGTCCGGCTGGCACCGACCCGCTACCCCATCGGCATTGCCGCGGTGCAAGCGGCTCTCAGCTCGCGTGCGGCGAAGCGGCTGGGCACGGTGATGGCCCGATGAGCACCGCGGAGCGACTCGACATCTTGATTGTCGGTGCCGGCCTGTCAGGCATCGGCACCGCCCACCACCTGAAGTCTGCGCATCCGGATCGTAGCTTCGCCATTCTGGAATCACGCCCGCAGATCGGCGGTACGTGGGATCTGTTCCGGTATCCCGGCATCCGCTCGGACTCCGATATGCACACCCTGGGCTACCGGTTCCGGCCGTGGACCGCCGCCAAGTCCATCGCCGACGGCGCTTCCATTCTGGACTACATCAGATCCACGGCAACCGAGAGCGGCATCGACGCCCACATCCGGTTCGGGCACAGGGTCGTGGCCGCCGACTGGTCCGCAGCCACCTCGACCTGGCGGGTCAAGGTGATTGCGGGGGAAACCACCCGGTTCTTCGAGTGCTCATTCCTGGTCATGTGCTCGGGCTACTACTCCTACGATGCCGGCTACACCCCTGAACTGAAGGGCATCGATACCTTTGAGGGTCGGGTAGTCCATCCGCAGCAGTGGCCTGAGGACCTCGATCACTCTGGCCGGGACATCGTGGTCATCGGCAGCGGCGCGACCGCCGTGACGCTGGTGCCCGCCCTCGCGAAGTCCGCGGCTCACGTGACGATGCTGCAACGCTCGCCCACCTACATCATGTCCGTCCCCTCCCAGGACGTCATCGCCAACACCCTGCGTCGGCTCGTGGGTTCACAGTTGTCCTATCGGCTCACGCGATGGAAGAACGTGGCCACGGCCTGGGCCGTGTATGAGTTGAGCCGCCGGTGCCCGAGCATCATCAAAGCAATGGTGCGCAAGAACGTCGCTGAACACTTGCCGGCAGCCGACGTCGATGCGCACTTCACCCCCAGCTACCAGCCGTGGGATCAGCGGCTGTGCGCGGCCCCAGACGGCGACCTGTTCCGATCGCTGAAGTCCGGACGGGCGTCAGTGGTGACCGACACCATCGACACCTTCACCGACGTAGGCATACGGCTGACGTCAGGCACAACACTGCGAGCCGACATCGTGGTCACCGCAACAGGACTGGACCTACTCTTCTTCGGCGGCATCGACCTCCGCGTCAACGGAAATCGGGTGAACGTAGCCGAGGCCTTCGCTTACAAGGGCATGATGCTCAGCGACGTCCCCAACTTCGTGTACACGCTGGGCTACACCAACTCCTCGTGGACCTTGAAGGCCGATCTGGTCAGCCAGTACCTGTGTCGGCTCATCGATTTCATGGACAGCCACGGCTACACCAGCTGCGTGCCGCACCCCGATGACCTGACGATGCCGCGCCGGCCGCTGTTCGACTTCGAGGCCGGCTACGTCAAACGGGCGCTCGACCGCATGCCCAGCAGCGGGCCCCGCGCACCATGGCGACAAGGCATGAACTACATCGAAGACGTCATCACGATGCGACACCGCGCCATCGACGACGGAGTGCTGCAGTTCCACAGGACCGAACACGCGCAGCCCGGACAGGACCCGTCCACTGCGGAAAACCATCGCCCCGACCCCAGCCACTGCGAAACGGGGGGGTCACGTCGTTCGTGAGTATTCGTCCAGGGATGAAATCCACAGCGAGACCCCGCAGCGGGGAGCAAGCCCCTTGAGCAGGCATCGCGCTGACACGTGGAAGAGGCCCGCTTGGGATGTCGCTGAGGACATGGAAAGCCCCGCCAGCATCCTCGACTGCCCGCCGCACCACGGCCTGAGGGCTGCAGCTGCTTCGAAGAACAGCGAGGTCATCGACACCATCGAGGCGCACAACGTCTGGTGCCCGTCGGCCTTCAATCCGCACGAGTTGGGGCATCAGTTGGGTGTGCGGGTCATACCGTCGACAGCCACAGCAGCGGGCGGGCGATGTCATCGACCGGGGTCATGCCATCGTGCCACTCGAAGCACCGCCGTCGTCCGGACCGCTTACTGCAAGGCTCCTTCCACATGTAAAGGCGAGCTGAAATGACAACGACGCGCGACGCATACGAGAGCTCAACGAAGTCCGTTGTCCGAGAGGCTCTTTCCCCGACTCGTGCTGTGAGCGATCATCCGCACCGGAGAACGGCCGACGAGGCCGCCGGCACTGTGGGGGCGTCTGCGCGCTTCGCTGAAGCGGTCCTTCCGCTGGTCAACGACCTTCTCCGCGTGGCCCGCAGGCTGACTCGGAACCACGCCGACGCCGAGGACCTGGTGCAAGAAACCATGCTCAAGGCTTTCGCCGGCTTCTCCACGTTTCAGCCCGGAACAAACATCAAAGCCTGGCTGCTGAGAATCCAGTCCAACACCTGGATCAGTTTTTACCGCGCACGTGCGCGTCGGCCCGAGGAACTGCTCACCGGTGGCCTCAACGATGTGGAATCAACTCGCGGTCAACGCCTCGGGCCATCGGCCCGGTCCGCCGAACAGGCCGCCCTCGACACCGTCGCTGACGACGACGTCAAGAACGCACTAGAAGGACTCACAGAACCGCAACGCCTCGTTCTCTACCTCGCAGACATCGAGGGCTTCCGCTACAAAGAGATAGCCCGAATCGCGGGAGTGCCTCTGGGAACGGTCATGTCGCGACTCCATCGTGCACGCGTCGCTGTCCGCAAACACCTGCTCAGTCTCGGCGACGGCCGTTACGCAGACGGGCGCGGACTCTGAGTATCTCGAGCGCGTCCACCCAACGACGACTCGCTGTCGTCCATCAACTCAGCTACGACAAGGACACGTTATGAACGATTCAATGCGCGCGCAGCGCTTCTACGCCGACACCGGCACAGTGGTCATCGAAGACGTCGCCATCCCCATCGCGGGCCCCGGCGAGGTTTTGGTGAAAGTCGCGTTCTGCGGAATCTGCCATTCTGACCTCAGCCTGCTAGACGGCACGTTCCCCGCCGAACTCCCCGTCATCACCCAGGGGCACGAAGCGTCGGGCACCATCGCTGCCCTCGGACCCGACGTATCGGGCTGGGCGGTGGGCGACCGCGTGGTGGTGGCCGCGGGCCGCACCTGCGGGACATGCGCGAAATGCGCGCGGGGCGACGCCGCGAACTGCCTGAGCCCCAGCATCATGGCCTTCGGCTACGACGGCGGCTGGGCCGAATACACTGTCGCACAAGCTATCGGGCTCACACGAATTCCTGACAACGTCTCGCTCGAGCACGCCGCGATCCTCGCCGATGCAGTGTCAACACCATTCGGCGCCGTAGTACGGACCGCCAACGTGCGCGTCGGGGAGTCCGTCGGCGTCTGGGGTGTCGGCGGGGTCGGTACACACATCGTGCAACTAGCCCGCCTGGTCGGCGCCGCACCCATCATCGCCGTCGACATCAAACCGGCTGTGCTCGACCGCGCGCTGGATCTCGGTGCCGACTATGCCTTCGATGCCCGCGATCCTGAACTGATCTCCAAGATCGCCGCCGCCACTGACGGCGAAAACCTCAACGTCAGCTTCGACGCAGTGGGGGTGACCACGACGTTCGAGCAGGCACTTGCCGCCGTAGCTGTGGGAGGCAAACTCGTGGGTGTCGGTATGAGCGCCGACACTCCCTCCCTCGGGTCGACGTCAGACTTCAACTTCGGGCACCGACAGGTACTCGGACACCTCGGCTACCACAACGAGGACATCGGCACTCTGGCGACACTCGTCTCACGCGGACGCCTCGACCTTTCTCGCTCGATCAGTCAGATCGTGCCGCTGGACGACGTGCAACGAGGCATCGACATGCTCAAGGAACCCGAAGGCAACCCGATCCGCATCCTGGTCAAACCCTGACAGACCCGCAGCGGGCCACAAAGAACGTCTGGCGCGGTACTTCCCCGCGATAGCTCTCACATTATCGACCCGTCGCCACGCCTGAGCCCCCCGCCACGGAAAGGAACCCATCTTGACCACCTCACCTGTTGCTCACTTCGGCTCTATCCCCGAGCCACCAGGACTACCGCTGGTTGGGCACACCTTCAGCGTCCCGCGCGAGAACCCCATGCAGTGGATGATGGCCCAGGCCAAGGAACTGGGACCGATCATGCGGCTGAGGATCGCGAACACCAACACGATCGTCGTCTCGGACGGAGACCTGGTGGCCGAACTCTCGGACACCGCCAGGTTCTGTAAGAGCGTCTACACCGAGCTAGTTCAGCTGCGCGACATCGGCGGCGACGGCCTGTTCACCGCTTTCAACGATGAACCCAACTGGCGCAAGGCCCACAACATTCTGCTCCCCGCGTTCTCGCTCGAGGCTATGAGCCAGTACCACACCACAATGGTCGATGTCGCGCGAAAGCTCCTCGATCGGTGGGACCGTTACGCAGCCGCTGCCTCAGTAGTAGAGATACCGGAGGACATGACGCGGTTGACCTTCGACACCATCGGCCTGTGCGGATTCGGTTTCGACCTGGAATCGTTCCAGCGAGAGACCCCTCATCCCTTTGTCGAAGCCATGAGCCGAGCGCTGCACCACGCGCAAGGTCTGGCGGCGACCCTGCCGATCATGAACGCGTTCAAACGCACAAGCGGCGAGCAGTACGAGCGCGACATCGCTTTGATGCACAACGTGGTGGACGACGTTGTGCGCCAGCGCCTCGAATCTGGCGACAACCACACCGACGACCTGCTCGGCCGCATGCTCAACACTGCTGACAAAGACACCGGGCAACGCCTGGACCCGGAGAACGTCCGCAACCAAGTCATCACCTTCCTGGTCGCCGGACACGAAACCACCAGCGGTGCCATGTCTTTTGCTCTCTACTACCTCGCCAAGAACCCAACGGTGCTGGCCCGCGCCCAAGCTGAAGTCGATACCTTGTGGGGAACCTCGGACGACATCGATCCGTCCTACACCGACATCGGACGGTTGACCTACGTCCAGCAGATCCTCAATGAAACTCTTCGGCTGTGGCCAACAGCTCCCGGCTACGCTGTCGAACCCTTCGAAGACACTGTCATCGGCGGACGCTACGCAGTCAAACGCGGCGACGTTATAACGATCCTCACCCCGCCTCTGCATCGTTCACCCGAATGGGGCGACAGCGTTGAAGCATTCGATCCCGAGCGCTTCAACACCGAAAACGTCAGCACACGACCCATGCACCTCTACAAGCCCTTCGGCAACGGTGAACGCGCCTGTATTGGACGGCAATTCGCGCTCCACGAAGCAACCCTTGTCCTGGCCATGATCATTCACCGGTACCGCCTCAACGACTACTCCAACTATCAACTCAAGATCACCGAAGCCTTGACGATCAAACCGGGCGGCCTGACGCTGAAGCTGGCCCGCCGCCTACCCGCTGATCGCAGCGTTCAGCCGGCCGACACCGGGCGCCACGCCAGCACTGTGGTGGCGCAGCCCGGCAACGCAGTCGAGCTGGGAACCACGCTCACGGTGCTGCACGGGTCCAATTTGGGCACATCGGCACGACTGGCCCGGGATATCACCGACCGCGCCACACAAGCCGGCTACAACGCAACGCTGGGTTCCTTGAACGATGCGGTCGGGCAATTGCGTTCGGACTCGGTGGTACTGGTGGTGGCATCGTCCTACAACGGCAAGCCCACCGACGACGCCGATGAATTCCTGCCCTGGCTGGAATTCGTGACCCCTGGCTCCCTCGACGGACTGCGATACGCAGTCCTCGGAGTCGGTGACCGCAACTGGGCTGCCACGTACCAACACGTCCCCGCCACGATCGACGCACGCTTATCAGCCGCCGGCGGGCACCGGCTCATCGACCGCGGCGCCGCAGACGTCGCCGGCGACTTCACCGGAGAAGTCGAACGCTGGAACACCGACCTGTGGGCGACGATCCTGCCTCGTGACGGCATCACCGCCGAGCCGCCGGATGAACACGACGCCGGCCTCACCATCGAGTCAGCAGTGTGGTCGTTGGACCAGGACCTGCAGAGCAGGCACGGTCTCGAACCGATGACGGTCGTCTCGGCCCATGAACTGGTCGACACCACGCACCCACTGGGGCGATCGAAGATGTTTCTTCGCCTCGAACTACCAGCAGGGACGACGTATCGCACCGCCGATCACCTTGCACTGCTTCCACAGAACCCGGCCGAACTGATCGCACGAGTGCAACGCCGCTTCGGCACCGACCTCACCGAGCTGGTGATCCTCCACCGTCACGGTCGGGTCCCGGATCACATCCCCACCGAACGACCCATCACCTTGGGCGAGGTCTTCAGTCGATACGTGGAACTGCAGAGCCCAGCCACGATCGAGCAGATCGAGACAATGATCGCGCGGTGCTCATGCCCGCCCGAGCGCACCGCGCTACAGAAGCTCGTCGACGACGCCGACGAGTTCGCTGCCAGAATCACGACCGCTCGAGTGTCGCTGCTGGATCTACTCGAAAGCTATCGGTCCGTCGAGCTCGGCGTTGACACCTTCCTCGCTATGCTGCCGGCACTGGCTCCGCGGCGGTACTCCGTGTCGTCGTCACCGGCCGCGCAGCCAGGCCACATCGACTTGATGGTGGCCGCTGTCGATGCCCCTCACCTGTCAGGCGAGGGAACATATCGCGGAACTGCCTCCACCTATGTGCGCCAACTGCAACAAGGAGACACGGTGCTGGGCCGCGTGCTGCCGTGCTCAGATGACTTCCGTCTGGAGAATGATCAACCGGCAATCGTCATCAGCGCTGGCACCGGACTGGCACCGTTTCGTGGCGTGATCCAGGACCGGGCCCACAGCGCAGACGCCGCGCCGCTACTCTGCTACTTCGGTTGCGACCACCCGGACGTCGACTTCCTTCACCGAGAGGAACTTGAGGAAGCAGAATCCAACGGGGTAGTTGATCTACGGCCCACATACTTCGCTGCACCCGAAGACAACTGCGCCTTCGTTCAGGATCGCATCAGGAAGGACGCCCGCGAAGTCTGGCGCATGATCGAAGAAGAACAGAGGCACCTGCGAGTGTGCGGAGACGGGGCCCGATTAGTTCCCGGGGTCAACCGAGCCCTGCTTGATGTCTACCGCACCCAATCGGGTAACGACGACGAAGATCAAGCCCTCGCCTGGCTCGAAGAGCTCACTGCCAGCGGCAGACTCGTCATTGATGCCTGGTCTTCCAAGTAGTGCCACAGTGTGCCCGTCGGACTCGCCGCGCCAACGTGGCCGCGCGAGTCTGACGGATACACTCCCAGACGCTCCTAGCGGAGCGACGACACAACCAGCGCCTCGACCAACTCCGGCAAACACCCCAACCGTGACAACCGAAAAGGAATGCGCAACGCATGCCCGCTCACCCGCACGCCGAAGCGTCAATGAAACCGCATTTCGAAGACATTCAGGCCCACTACGACCTTTCTGATGACTTCTTCGGCGTCTTCCAGGACCCCACCCGCAAGTACAGCTGCGGCTTCTTCACCGGACCGAACTGCACACTGTCCGAGGCGCAAGTCGCCAACGTCGATCAGCATCTGCAACGGCTTAACCTCAGGCCAGGTATGACCTTGCTTGATATCGGCTGCGGCTGGGGCCTGACCCTGCAGCGCGCCATGGAGAATTACGACGTCAACGTGATCGGTCTGACATTGAGCAGAAATCAGCAGGCCTACTGCACACAACTGCTGTCCGACATCAATTCCGAGCGCAGCTTCGACATCCGTCTCCAAGGCTGGGAGCAGTTCTGCGAACCGGTTGATCGGATCGTGTCAATCGAGGCGTTCGAGCACTTTGGGTTCGAGCGCTACGACGACTTCTTCACGATGTGCCGGACCGTGCTCCCTGACGATGGCCGGATGACTATCCAAAGCAGCGTCGGCTATCACCCCCACGACCTGCGGGCCCGCGGCAAGAAGCTGACCTTCGAACTTGCCCGATTCGTCAGGTTCATGATCACCGAGATTTTCCCCGGAGGCCGGATCCCGACCACCGCAATGATGGTCGAGCACGGTGAACGTGCCGGCTTCACCGTGCTCGAAACACTGTCTCTGCGTAACCACTACATCAAGACCCTCGGTATCTGGGCTGAACGACTCGAGCGCAACCGAGCCGCCGCAGTGGCCGCCACGGATGAGGAGAACTTCGACCGATACATGCGGTATCTCACCGGTGCCCAGTACTACTTCGTCGACGAGTCGATCGACTCGAGTCTGATCGTCTACCAGACCGCAGGCGCTCAGAACGCCGCCGATCCAAGTCCTGATACCGTCAGTCATGAGGCGCGAGGGTAGCCGCAGCAACCCGCAGAGGCACAACTCGTCGATAGAGTCGATGATCGCCCTGTGTGGGGCGGCTTCCAGGGCAAAGCGGCTGTGCGCCACCGGTGATCCTATAGCTGTTGATGACACCAGCGCGGTGAGCAGCCATAAGGTTGTTGGTGGTGTCACCCACGGTGAGCACGTCACGGATATCGACTGTGCTGGCGCGCAAGAACGCCGTCAGAATCAGATCTGGTGCGGGTCGACCCCGGGGTACGTCGTCACCGCTGAGGGTGAAATCCGCAATGTCTGTCCACCCGAGGCTGCGTAGCAATAGGTCGAACGTCTCGCGGTCCAGACCTGTGGTCAGTACGGTGGTGATCCTGCGTCGGCGAAATGCGGAAAGGACTCTCAATGAAGATGTCAAGCCGCCGATTCGGTGATTTGGGGTGAATCGGGTTGCCAGGTGCGGTTGTCGCGGATAAGTGCGTAGAGGACGTTTGTGCGGCGTCTGGCCAGGCAGATCGTGGCTTGGATGGGCCGTTTACCCTCATCTCGTTTGCGCTGGTAGTAGGCCCGAGATTGCGGGTCGCAGCGGATTGCGGTCAGGGCGGACATGTACATCACCCGACGCAGTCGTCGGCTGTGGCGCTGCGGAGTGTGCAGCCGTCCGGTGCGTTTCCCCGAATCGCGGGGAACGGGGGCCAGTCCGGCCCAGGCGGCGAGTTGGTCGGCCGAGCCGATCAGTGTCGGGTCGCCGAAGGCGGCGAGGAATTCGGCGCCGAGTCGGAAGCCGATGCCAGGCATGCTGGTAATCACCTCGGCGAATGGATGTCGGCGAAATCGGCCCTCGATGTCAGCGTCAGTAGATTGGATGCGTTCATCGAGGGAGATCACCCCCTGCGCCAGTTCGGCGACCAGCGCGGCGGCGACCTCTTCGCCGGGCAGCCGCACGGTCTGGGTCTTCGCAGCGGCGACGGCGGCTTCGGCGATGGAGGATGCATTGCGTACCCCCCGGCCTCGGTCAGGTTCTTCGTGATGCGCGAAAGTCCGCTCTGCCGAATGGATTTCGTGCGCTAGTAGCGCGACAGCAGAACCACCCATCCACGGTCCTGGGTCAGTTGGGCGACTCGCTCGAGGGGGCGGGGCACACCGCCATGAGTTGCTGGTGCAGTCGGTTGATGGTGCGGGTGCGATCGGCCACCAGGCCCGCCCGACGAGCGGTCAGCATCCGCAGTTCGGTGATCAGGTCATCGTGGGTGTGCAGAACCGGCAGATCGGTGCCGCGCATCCGCGATTGATCGGCGATCACTCGCGGCGTCCTTGGCGTCGGTCTTGGCTTCGCCACCGCGGTAGGTCCCCGAGGCCTGCCACACCGCACGGCCAGCCAGGTACCGCACCGACTTGCCGGCGTCGGCCAACACCGTCAACAACAGGCTGGCATACACCGTGGTCAGGTCGACCGCCCAGGACACCCGCTCCGCCATGGCGCCGATCTCGGCCACCAGCGCCCGGATGGGTTGCTCGTCGTTGACCAGCTTGCGCGAGAGCTTCACCGTACCGGTGTCGTCGACGACTACGACCCCCAGTGATGCTCCTTGCCGACGTCCACGCCAGCCCACAACTGGCTCATTGTCATCGATCCTCTTTTCGCTTGTCTACCACCATGATCCCCACGGACAACCCCGCCGGCATTTCCTTAAACAAGCGATCACATCGCAGATCTCAATCAGCGGCCAGAGAAGTCCAGGCAAGTCGGGCGGCCAGTCCCTTTCAAGCCGCACCCGAAGGCCGGCAAGAACCCACATCAGCCTCACCCGACCCACCCGGGTCGCAGCACAACGTAACAAGACGAAGTAACTGCACCTACGAACTTAATGACAACCTCAGTTTGCTTTGACGGCACCAGGTGGCCGTAGCTGATGGCTTCCTCGACATTTCGGACGAAGGCAGAGAATCCGTTGTCTGCCGATTGTTCATCGCCGGTCAAACCGCGGAACAGATCACGCTTGCTACGGCTGCGGTATTGCGGCAGATCCGTTGCGGTGGACTCGATGCCCCGACGGCGGCAAGTGCGTCCACTATCGGCCGTTTTAAAGCTTGCCATTGTCGTGCACAGTCCGTGCCGACGACATCGAAGATGGCGGAGATGGCGGAGATGGCCGGAGTGTAGGTATCGGGGACGAGACAGCCCCTCCTCTTCCCGTCCATCGGTAAGCCACATTTCGTTTTGTTACGTTACGTTTCGTCTTTTGTTTTGTTATCACCTTCAGGCGACGAAAGTGATAGTCTGGAGCCATGTCAGAAGAGAGCGCTACCGTGGTGACGGCCGTGGACCGCTGCCACTACCCGGGCTGTTCTCGTCCCCGCCGCCCAGACCCGGCCACTGGCCGCCCTTCCCGCTACTGCGAACGGGCCGACGACGGTGGCGGACCAGTTCACAACCGCGCGAACGCCTGGAAGGCACGCCGCGCGCAGACACCATCGGCTGATGCGCGGCCCGACGCCGAGCAGGCGGATGCACCTGTCTCGATGGCACGAGCGACCCTGGAGCAACGTCTGGACGAGCTGCCGCAGAGGGTGTCTGAGTTCCGCCAGTACTTCGATGACGTGCTGGCCGGAATCCGCGCGGCCGGAGACGTCGAAGCCGCCGGCGCGGAGGTCGAGGACGCCCACCGCGACGCCCTGGCCAAAGTCAACGAAGCCGAACGCCGGGCCAGCGCCGCCGAGCGCTCCGCACGGGCCGCCGACGATCGAGCAGCACAGGCACGCCAGGAACGCGAGGAAGCCGACGCACTCGCCGAAGAAGCTCTTACCGAGGTGGAGCGGCTGCGCACCACCACCGAGGCGGACATGGCCGAACTGCGCGCTCGGACCGACGCTGCCGTCGCGGCGGCGGAAGCCAGCCTTGCCGATGCGCGTACCCGGTTCGGTGAGCAACTCGCCGAACGGGACCGTCAGGTCGAGGCCGCGCGCGAGGCCGCCAATGCCGCACACATCGAGGCCAGTGCCGCCCAAGCCGCGCTGGCCGCGGCGAATGACTCTGCCGAGCGTGAACGGCAGACCACGGCGCAGTTGCGCAACCAACTCGACCACGCCCGAACGGATTCCGAAGAAAAGCAGGCCGCGCTGCACAACCAGATCGACACCGCACGCGAGGAAGCCCGCGCCGCCACGGCCGACGCCGCGGCGCTTCGCGTCGACCTCGCCACAGCGCACGCGCGAGCCGAGTCGGCGCAACGAGCAGCCGACACCGAGCGTGCCACCGTGTCCACCCTCACCGCCGAGCTTGAGCGTGTACGCACCGAGCAACGATCAGAACGTGAACGCCTGGAAACCACCCACGCGCAGCAACTCGCACTCGTGCAGCGCAACGCAGACGAACGCGTGCAAGCCCTCAACGACGCGCTCACCCACGCCCGACAGACGGCCGGGACCGCCCACAGCGATAGCCCCGCCGCCACCAAGAAGGCGACCAGGAAACGTCCTGCGAGCAAGAAGGCCGCCACCGCCCCGAAGCCCCCGAGCGAGTAGCAACCGCCCCGGCCGCCCCTACCGCAGGAAGGTGCGTGAACCGGCACATGATCCCGAATCAGCTACCCAGCATTTGGCTTGGCGAGGCCCGCGCACACCTGCATGCGGCGGTGCGAGCGATGGATCAACCGCGGCTGCGGATCATCCATGCCCGTAAAACCTGGACCTTCGCCATGGGCGTCCTGATCAACGAGGCCGACGACGCCCAACCCTCGGAACTCGACGCAGCCGCCATCTTTGCCGACGAAGCGGTCGGCCACATCACCGCCGCACGCACAGAACTCGACGGTCCGCAGCCCTGCATCCCGCAGTGACGGCCTCCGGTCCCACAGGCGTGTCAGCGAGCTCTCCTCGGCTACGCCTGCGCGGGGGTTGATGTTGTAACAGCTAACCGGCTTCTGGCCGACCCCGAGACCGCCTGCGGGCCGCGGCAAGTGCCCGATCACGAACCCAGGCCGACACGGCCTGTCCATCAGCCTCGGCCGCGGCCTCAATGATGTCGCGCTCATCCTCGGTGAACCGGACCGGCACCGCGGCGCTGCGGCGCTGCCCCGCCTTGAAAGGCGGTCTCCCGGGAGGCATACCGATGATGATAATCGACTACACAATTCCTGATCCGACAACTCAATTAATCGACTACACTAAAAGCTATGAACGCAGCCGATCAAGACGACCGTGCCGTGGGTCGACTCACCGTGACCGACCTTGCTGGCGTGGTCTATTCGTCGGGCAGAGTGTTCGACGGCCTATCCACCGGCCGACTGGACACCGAGAACTTCCTGCGGACCGGCAGCCTGGAAGGAGTTTCATCGCGGGCCGACCTGGCGCTACTGGAAGATCTGCGCGACGCGGCGCAATTCGTGATCGACCACGCCGCCCATCGCATCGACGCAGGCTTCGTGCGGGCCATCAACGCCACCATCACCCGCAGCGGAGCCCTACATCCCGGGCAGCTGCGGACTCAGGACCAGGCCATAGGCGTCACGACACCGTACGGGCGCCACTCTCCCGATGCCCTGACCGAAGACCAGCTCCAACTCCTGCTCGACAACGCGACCCGCAGCCCCGAGGCTGAAGAAAACGCACTCGACCTGTTCATCAACCTCGCCAAAGCGCAACCGTTCGAGGACGGCAACAAGCGCACCGCCGTATTCGTCGCCAACAGCCTGCTCATCGGCGCTGATGCCGGTGTCTTGCTTACCATCCCGGTCGATGACAACGATCCCGGTGTAGCGAAAACGTTCAACGACCTGCTGGCCAGGGCCTACCTCTACAACGAACACGAGGCAGTGAAAACGCTGCTACGCCGCGCCGGGCTCACCCGGATCGGCCGGTAACTCCAAGCATGGTTTTCCTTCCTCATGTCGATGACCCGACGCGGCGACTCACACACCAACGGATACAAGGGAAACTGAGGACCATGCGAACTGATGAAGCTACGTCACTATGGACCTTCGAAATCGAGGGCCCGGGATACCCCGGCGGCTACTACACACCGGCCGAGGAATGGGTGCAAGCAGAGCACGCCGCACGGTGGCTCGCCCTCGCACTACACGACTTCGGTGCCATCACCGGTGACCGCCAGACGCAGACCAAGCAACGCGCACACGAGTTCGCCTCGCTCATCGAGCAGGTGAGCACAACCCATTCCTGGGTTGAGGGTGGCCACACGGTCACCGTGATCCGCATGGATGCCGCAGCGAGCGACCCCACCCACATGGGGACCATGGACGTTCGCCGGCGGATTCGTCAGCGACAACGAGATCTGACCAGCGCAACCGCCACAGGAAAGGGTGCCGACAATGGCTAGTACTGCGATCACGCGCGGGTTGGACCACGCAGAACAATGGACGCAGCGCTGGCTCTATACCCGCATCGGAATGCTCGTTCTCGTCGCGATCGTTACGGCATGGGCGATAGCGTATGCAGGCACACTCAAAGGCAACTGGAGTCCAGGGGTCATGATCGCCGCGACGCTGATCCTGGTCGCGCTGGGGTGGATAGCCATCGTGCGGCGCATCTGGCGCTCCACGCGGTCGAAGCCCGAACCGCACGAACGTCGATCGTAGGTTCGCACCCCCAGGCTCCCGCATGATCGAACCCATAGTCGAAGCCTCGTCGCGCCCGCTGGGCGAGCTGATTGAGGACTTCGACGGGATCGCTGACCAACTGATCCCGTACAGCCAGCTCCCACCACGCCTGGCCGCCTACAGCGAGGTATATCCCTACTGGCGAGATATCGGCGCGCACACCTCGAAAAGCCTTACCGCACAACCAGGCATCGGCCTCAGCGCCCTCACCGCGATCATCGACACGGCCCGTCGCGCAATCCGTAGCACAACAGCGAGCCACCCAGACACCACCGCCGCCGGCGCCGCCGCCAAGCTACTCGACCAGCTCGACGCCGAGACCCGCACCATCCTCACTACCCGCGTCCTCCCGCTAGACCCGAAGCCCACCGCCCAGGTGGCAGCGATGCTCGGCTGCGCCAAAGCCAGCGTGTCGCGCGGGACCCGCCGCGCCGAGCGCAAACTGGTTGGCCTGCTCGCCCACCCCGAACACGAGGCCCTGCACCGTCACGCCCAGCGGATCGCCCAGCGCCTGGGCCCCTATCTACCGGCCCAGGTGGCCGCCGCTGAACTCGCCCAGACCGGTCAGACACTGACCTGCGACACCGCAGCGTTACTGCTGCATACCGCCGGTCCCTACCGTCGCCGCCTCCACTGGCTCGAAAACACCGGGACACGCGGCCGCGAACACGTCGACACCACCGCCGAACACGCACTGACCGCGGGTGCGGGAGCGCTGCGGACGACCGAACTCACGACGGTCTTGGCGGCCGCGGGGATGCACCCTGACGCGATCGACACCTACCTCACCGAGACCTACCGCCACACCACCATCGCGGACCAACGCATCACCCACACCGCCGCAACCACAGCCACGATGGCGGCGGCGGTCCTGCACGCACACCAACGGCCACTGACCATCGAAGAGGTTCGCGCCGATATCGGCCTTGCCGTCTCACCCGGATCGGTGGCCACCGCGCTCTCAGACCACAAGGAGTTCGCACGGGCCAGCCGCACCACCTGGGCGCTGCGTACATGGAAGCTGCCCGAGTACACCAGCATCAACGATGCCATCGCCACCTACATCGATGACCATGGAGGGAGCGTCCGCACCACTGAGCTCCTCAAAGACCTTCACACCCCATACCCCGACATCAGCGCACGATCGCTGCGCACCTACCTCGCCACACCTCGATACATCACCCGAAATGGCTACAGCCGCCGGCGCACCGCCGCCGACCCCGCCCCGGCAAGCAGACCCCTCAACCAGGCCCGGGGTATGTATCGCACCAATACCCACGTCATCCGGCTTGCCCTCCCCGTCACCCCGGAACTGCAACGCGGATCCGGACGCAGCATTGCCGTGTCCGTCGCGCGGGCCGCGCACATCACCCTCGGTGGACACCAGAGCTTCACCAACCCCGACCACAGCCCTATCACCGTCACCTGGGTGACCAACGCGAGCAACAACGCACGCATCGGCTCGCTGCGCACCCACGCCCAACAGCTCAACGCCGCCGTCGGGGGCACGCTGATCATCGCCTTCAACACACACCGCCGCACGTACACGATCGCCACGCTCGACACGAGCGCACCGGCCACCGAACAGCTCGCCCAATTCACCGGCCGCGATACCCGAGACCCGAACGCTGCCATGACCGCCGCACTGGACAACCCGAAGTCAAGCCCCGAGGACATCCTTGGTCGGCGCGGCGACACGGACGTGGCCGATCTCCTCAAGCGAGCATGCGTGGAAGCTGGCACTCACGCCCACCGAATCGAGCCCTCATGACACCCACCTCCGACGACCCGCCCACAGGTCCACTTCCCGAACTCACGGGGTTCTTCACCTGGTCTGCCGCCGATGCCCCACACCCGTATCCGCCGCCGGCCACGGACCTGGCTGCCAGCGGTGCCGCCCGCGACCAGTCCGTCAGCTCCCAGAAATCGGACCTGGGCGCGAGCGTCGACCAAACAATCGCGATCACACCGATCCGGCGCCCACCGCGTATGCAGCGGCCCCTGGTGATTCTGTGGTCCATCTTCGCCGTTGTCGCGACCATCGCGGTCGTGCTGTGGGCGATCCTGCTGTGGCCCTCACCAGACCCGCCGGAGGCCACGAACTCCCCGGCCGCCGCCGCCGACACCACGACGGCCGCGGCGGAACTGCTGCGCCACAACCTGCCACCTGGATATCGACCCTCGGACTGCACTGCGACCACTGAGCCGCCACCGGCCATCGCTGGCGTGCGTTGCGGGCCACACCCCGCCATCGCCGAGGCAACGACCGCGCACTACACGCTCTATGACGCCACCGCGGACCTCGATGCCGCATTTGCCGACGTCACCGCCTCCACCACCGCGAAGGTGTGCCCAGGGGCCGACGGCGGCTACCAGTCCCCGGGTGCGTGGCGCCGCAACGCCAACCCCGAAACCGTCGCCGGAACCCTGCTGTGCGGCACCAACCAGGACAGTCAACCGATGGTCGCCTGGACCACCACATCGACGCTCCTCCTGGCAACAATCCGAGCCGACACACCCCAAAAACCAAGCCTGGAACAGCTCTACACCTGGTGGTCAAGCCACTCCTGACCAGCGGCAGCGTTACCTCAGACCCGAGTTGGCACCCGTGCCGCGTCGTCCAACAGTCCGCACCCGAGGTAACCGACCTGCGCGGCGTTGAACACCCCTGACTCGCCCACAACAGGGTCGAGGACCGCCGCAGCGTGCACCGCAAGGTTCTCAATCCCGGACTGTAGAACCTGATTACTGGCCGCTGGAGTCACCACCAGTGCGCTCACGCGCAACGAACTCCCATCCTCGGATAAGAGGGCTTCACAGATATGGCTCCGCTCCGTGGATTCGTCCAGCCTGCACCACATCTCGGCCGCTACTCGACACAACCAAAACCGACCCGGCAGATCCGAGCGCAACCGTCCGGCCACCGACAGCTCCAGCGGTAGCCGCGCAGCGATATCAGTATGGGGAAATCCCCGCAAACTATGAAGCACCACGGCCACGCTTGTGAGCATACCTCCTGAAAGCGTCAGCGGAAGTGGCGTCAGCGCAAACGTATCGGGCTGCGCGAGTTTCTTGCCCTTCCCTTGGAAGTAGTGTCGAAAAGTGTTCCCACGCCACTATTAACCGACTACACTAATTGCTATGAGCACAACGGATGTAGTGGCCCTGCAATTGATTTCCCCTGAACAAGCCGACGACTGGGCAGGTTTCCGGCTCACGTCAGGTCAGCTCGAACGCCTTTCTGCGGCGATCCCTCATTCATCGATACCTGATGCCATAGCAACGATCTTCGACGGATTCGACATAAGTGACGACGATGCTGCGTGCCGCGACCCGTTCGATGAAGGGTGTCGCGAATCCCTTGATGACGGGCAGGGCTGGGCCGGGTGTTGCGGGGGATGCGCAGACCGCATGGAGGGGTTGCACAACGAGGGCGAGTGGGGCGATGACTGCCAGCCATCCGAGGACCACCGCCGGTGTATCACGTGCCGCTGAAGGCCCGAGATCCCCGTGCCCGATAGAACACACTAGGAGAGAACATGATTGACCGACCTGCCTATCTGTTGGAATCCGTCGTGAGAAACGGTCACCATGCCCTCATGACCGCTCTGTCTGCCGCTGGCCGCGCACTGGCTGCACTCCTGGGTGCAGCCGCGATACTGCTCGCCGGATGCCACAGCCCATCATCGTGGACGGCGCACACCGCCACTACCGCCACCTATCCACCGATGCCGGCCACGGCTGTGATCGACGGCCCTTTTCCAGTGGTACGTGTCATCGACGGTGATACCATTGTGGTCGAAATCGACGGTACGCCAACGACTATCCGTTTGATCGGTGTCGACACACCTGAACTCGTTGATCCGCGCAAGCCGGTTCAGTGTTTCTCGCGTGAGGCATCCGAGTACACCAAGGCGATGCTCACCGGCCAGTCGGTCTACCTCGAATACGATCTCAGCCAGGACCGCATCGACCGCTACGGGCGCGGCCTGGCGTATGTCTGGACGACCGCCGGGCAACTGGTCAATCTGGACCTCATCGCCGGCGGCTACGCCAACGAGTACACCTTCAACACACCGCACCGCTACCAGGCGGAATTCCAGGCCGCCGAGTTCGCCGCCGCCGACGAGGCGCGCGGCTTGTGGTCGCCTGAGACCTGCCCCGCCTAACCCTCACCGACACGATATTGGACGGCTATAACCATCCACATTTGTGGTAGGCTATAGCAATCCGCATAGCGAAAGCTGTCGATACCCCACAGCATCCGAGGAAAGGACTGCGCTCCATGGACACTCAGCCGCCCCCGGCCGAACACGCGGATGCCCGCCACGCCCGCCTCCGCGCCAGCCAGCTCGACGCGTTCGAAAGGTCGCTGCGAGACCACCTGGACAACCTGCCCACGACGTGGACCGTAGCCAAGAAGTCCGACCGCTGCTGGGCCATAGTCGACGTGCACGGGACACCACGAACCGCTACCCGCTACACCACGAAACGCGCAGCCATCGAGGCCCACGGTGACCGTCAGCATGACCGGCAATTGCAGGACCGCACTCACTGGTATCTCGGAGAGGCTGACGCCCGGTCCAGGCCGCTGGAGGCCGACGAGACAGCCCTCGTTAACTGGGTGATCTCCGAGACCAGCCCTGACCTCGAATGGGTCGATCGCAACGGCTTGGCCTGCCGCGCCGAAATGACGTGCGCTGGTGCGGCGGCAATCCACCGATTTGACGAGCACGGATTCGATGTCTGGGGCTACGACCGTGACGGTCGATACGCACCAGCGTATGACCGAGCACCGTTGCAAGCCAGCCCATTCCCGGTCCGTGACGACACAGCACCCGCGGTAGAACCCGCCAGCCAAGGATAAGTCAGCACGGTGACCCACCCGCGCCCGTTGGTAGCCTTTCACCCACCACCGCGAGTACGCTATCGGCAAGAAGTCGCGGTGGTGATACCGCACGTGAAAGGACCGCCGCCCATGTCCCCGACCAAAGCCGTGACCACCACTGCTGAGGAACGCAAGCGCGCCGGTCTGGCCGCCCGTGAGCTGCAAGCGCAGGCCGACCGCGCGCTGCTGGCACGCATCATGCCGGTCGTCGGCCGCAACATCGCCCAGCGCCGCGAGACCCTGGGCTTGTCTCAACGCGCCCTCAGCGACCAGGCCAGCGTCGACCGTATCTTCCTGCGTGGCGTGGAAGCCGGCGAACGTACACCCACCGTGGTCTTTCTGGCAAAGATCGCGCCCCCATTGCAGACCACCGTCGCTGCGCTCACCAGAGGCATCGAGCAGGCCATGGCCACGCCAGCGCAAGACTCCTAACCCGCCCGCGACTCCAGGGAGGGCACCACTGCAATGGACCCGTTCGACTCTCCCCCACCAGACCGAAACGCCCAGTCACCCACCACCCCAGCCCCCTACGTGGCGGCCGTCCGACCGTTCCACGCCGTCAGCGTCGACGATCGACACCCCGTCGCACGCGTACGACTCACCAACGGTCTGACCTACCTGAGCTGGCACCACGTGCGACACGACGACCTGGCTGCTGTCACCCATCGCCCGGCGACCTACTGGCTCCACATCGACCGCCACGCCCACGACGTGGTAGCCCGTATCCGCACCCTCAGCGCTACTGGAGCGCTGCCCCAGATCGCCTGCTTCACCGAGCTGCGCCATCACATCGACCCCAATGCCGGATGGACCGCGGGCATCGCCGCGCTCCCACCCGAGGACTGGACCGCTGTGCAACACCGCGTCACCGACATTCTGCGCAGCAACTAACCACCACGACTTCGTAGAATCTGAATTCCCGCTCGCCGCCACTACGCCGCTGCGCCACTATCTCCGGTCAGTTCGACAGGGGGATAGCAGTGCGCCCGCGATCTCTGGCCGACGGGGGACTCGACCGCGCAGGCACACTGCTACCTGCTCAGAATAGCGAAGGGCTATTGGCGTTAGCCCATATGCGATCAAATCCTTTGCGCTGCTTATCCTCTACCACGGCGGGGGCAACCACCCGGAAATGCTCGCACCCCGGCCCAGCAGGTAGGTGATGCCGGACAATGCGGTCAGCCCCCACCGCCCTCTGCCCTGGGCTACCCGCAAGGTATGCGTCCATGGCGCCCTCGGACCCAGTAGCGAGCCTGCGGACAGACCGCGCCGTCACACCCCGCCGACCGCCCACGCCCGCCGGTGTGACACGACGGACGTCGTACACTGCGAAACCCGACTCGGCGAAGACCCGCCGGAACTCGTCTTCAACCGCGGTCAAGCCCGCCTCTCGGACCATCTGCGCCACACTGCTACCCGCTATCAACGTCTGACGTGCGTTGAGCCGCCGAGCTGTCGCTTCGATGAGCATCGCCCGCGCCCCGGCCGCCGGCTCCTGACGGTACCGCTCCACCATCCCGGCGCGCCCACGTGCACTCGTCAGGGCGAAAACGCAGTACGAACAGCACGACTTTTCCCACGCCACACCAAGGTTCGCGGACACGTAGTCATGACAGGCTTGTCGGTCAAAGCCAGCCTCTATCAACGGATACCAACCGGTGCGCTGTGTGGTGTTGTACCGGCGGTCCTTTTCAGCCCGGCCCTGCTCACCCAATTCGAACCCAATGGCATGCCGATATGGTTGCCCTGCCGTGAGTTTGGCAATCACCGGGTCCAAAGCCCACCCTTTGGCATGCATGCTGCACTTCCGTGCTCCCCCGAGCTGTGGCAGCGTGCCAGCAGACAGCATCTCGTCGGACAGCCGGTATGCGCCCTCCGCGTACAGTTTCTGCGGATACGTCGAGTCATCCAGCACGACAACACCTTCGCCAGCCGCCGTCGTAACCCGCTGACCGCGGGCGCACTGGACGTAGCGAACGCCAAACTCTCGGAACAGCGGCAGCATCAGTGACTCCACCGCAACCGTAGTAGAGCTGAACTCGTCTCCCACCATCGCCGTGACCACCACCATGTCCTCCACGGCGAAGTCGCGGGTTGAGGGTTCCCGCAGCCACCGCAGCAGCAGGCCCGTGCTTATGTAAACAGTCAAGCTGTCGCAGAAGGAACGGTGTCGCAGGGCGGCGGCGCCTCGGTGGAACCTACCTCGGGATTCTCCAAGGGCGGGCCTGGTGTGAATGGCGATTTTCCAGCCGGCCCCTGGTGATCGCTGCGGAGTCGGAGCTCTGTTCGTCGGACTGATGCCAGTGGCCGAGCGTCGTCGCCGGCGCCGAAGTCCTCGCGTCAGCGCCTCTTCTCTTGGTGGTGGCGATGGTCGGTCAGACCGGCTCGGCCGATCAGAGCGGCAGCGACGAGCAGTGCAGCCCCTGCGGCGTAGACGGCGGTGATCCCTGCCGCATCAGCCAGCCACCCACCCAGCCCGAGGGAGGCCAGGCGGCCGAGTTGCCAGATCAGATCGAAGGCGGCGAAGACCCGGCCGCGTGCGGCGGGTGGGGTTTCGGCCTGCAGCAGCGAGTTGAAGGTGACTGCGCCGGCAGAGGTGCCCCCGCCGTAGCCGGCCAGGCTGCCCAACGCCACCACCGGGACGCGGACACTCGCAAGGACGGCATCTACGGCGGCGCGCAACAGATAGGGTCCGAAAATGAACGCGGGTTTGCGAGGATCGGTGATCAGCCGGGTCAGCAGTAACGGGCCTGCTGCGGCGCCCACGCCGATGCAGGCCAGCGCGATTCCGTATCCGGCGGGGCCCCTGCCCAGGCGCTCGCGGATCAACACAACCAGCAGGGCACTGGTCGCTCCGGCCGACAACGCCGCCAGGGCCTGACCAGCGGCCAAGGCTCGCAGCACCCGGTGCCCGGCCAGCACCCTGATGCCGTCTCGGGCCTGATGCCACCAGGCGGCACGGGCCGCATCGGCTGCCGGGCGCAGCAGGTGCAGGCGGGACAGCAGCAGCGCCGAGACGGCGAAGCTCGCTGCGTTCACCCAGAACGCCAGGCCATAGCCGACGGTCGCGACCACGGCACCCGCAGCCGGGGCGAGCACGATCTGGGAGAGCACCGCGGCGGTCCAGATCCCCGAGTTCCCGGCGATCAACTCCTCCTCGTTCACCAGCGCGGGCAGCGCGGCACTGGCGGCCGGATTGAACAACGCCGACGCTGCGGACATGGCGAACGCCACCGCGTAGATGCCCGGCACCGAGCCGGCGACCAGCGGTAGCCCCGCAGCCACCAGCACGCGCGCCAAGTCGGCAACCACCATGACCCGCACCGGCGAGAACCAGTCGACTGCCACCCCAGCGAACGGTGCCAGCAGCAGCACCGGGACGATCTCCGCGACGATCACCCCGGCCACACCGAGCCCGGAGCCGGTGCGGTCCCACACCAGCAGGCCCAACGCCACGGTGGCGAACGCGTCACCCCAGGCAGAAGCGGTGCGCGCCGCCCACAACCGGCGGTAACCAGGATGGGAGAACACCTGGCGCAGCCCGGTGCCCGCACGTCCTGGCTGGCCGCGGCTCAGCGGACTTTCTCCATGGTGTGCCCGCAGCAACAGGTGGGGTTGCGGTCGCGACCGTGGCCTGGGACGGCGCCCTTGGTGACGGTCATCTCACATCCGCGCTCCGGGTCCGGGCGCCGGTACACCTCGCACTCGACTATTGCCATGACCTGCGCCTCCCTTCGGTTTCCGGTCCTACACTGGAGACGCTAAAACCTTCACCCCAGGTGAAGGTCAAGGCGAGCGGCCGGGACGCGAAGGAGGCAGACGATGGCCCAGGCGATGACCGTCGGGCGGGCCGCCCAGGCGGCCGGGCTCACCCGTAAGGCCGTGCGCTTGTATGAGGAGCGCGGCCTGCTGCCGCCCGCCCAGCGCACTGCGGCCGGGTACCGCCTTTACAACCAGGACGACGTCGACACCCTCACCTTCATCCGCCGCGCCCGCGCCCTGGACCTCCCCCTGGACGACATCGGCACCATCCTCACCCTCCGCCGCGCCGGTCCCACCCCGTGCGGAGCCGTACGGGATCTACTCGACGCCCGGATCGCGGAGATCGACAACACCATTACCGAATTGCTGGCGCTGCGTGCGAGCCTCACCGCCAGTCGGGACACCGCCGTGGCAGCCGATACCGAGTCGGAACCGAACAGATCGATCTGCCCGATCATCGAACGGTGAAGTAGCCGCTCAAGGACCCTCATGTCTCACTGAACTCTTGATGGCCGCGTTGCGAACTGGCGGTAGCCGAGCCTTTGCGGAATGGCCACTCGTTGCGGCAAATGTCCAGTCAGACTGGGCCGACCGATCATCGGACGGCTGAGCGGCGTTCGATAAAAGACTGTGTTGTGCCAGACGCCGCCCCGCTGGGCGATGCGTTCGCGGATGCCGACGGTTCAGCAACCGGCGGCGTGGTGCGGGGCGATGCTTGCGCGATTCTCCGTGAAGATGGAGGCATGCAGAGTCCGCAGCCCTGCGTCGTCGACTGTGGTGGTTTGCTTCTACAGCAAGGCTTTGCCGCCTGCCGGACTCCCATGGGGACAATCCGGCCGCCTCGGGCTCGCATCGTAGAGGCCCGCGTGCCAGTTGGATCCCGGCAGGCAGGTCACCTGCTACCGGGTCCTCCTACCTGGTCCGCATTTTCTTCGGGCTGTGGCCTGGGTGCGCAGCAGTCGTCGGCGGTGTCGGTGGTGGTGTGGCGGCGTTCGCGGCGGGTGAGGGTGGCGATCGCGGTGACGAGGATGAGGCCGAGTGCGGTGATGGCGATCGCAAGTTGGTGTCCGGTGATCCAGGCTGACACGGTGCCGACGACGCCGGTGAGTGCGCCGATGCCGGGGTGCCCGCCGAGTAGTTGTGGCAGCCAGTAAAGGAGTAGGTAGCCGCCGGAAAGGGCAAGCACGGCGCCGGTGATGCGGTTCATGTGGGGCAGCAGCCGTCGGAGGAACCGGTTGATCAGGCCGCTGGCGAATGCGGCGAATAGCGCGAGGGACAGCAGCAGGGTGGCGGAGCCGGCGGCGTAGGCGGCGAATACGACCAGGACGCCGGAGATGTTGGTGCTGGCCAGGGCTTGGGTGACGACCGCGAGCAGCACCGCGAGCGTGCAGGAGGCGGAGGCCAGTGCGTACCCGGCGCCGAAGGCCACCATGCCTCTGGGCCCCTGCCGCGGGGTGCCGGAACGGCGGGTGGGTAGCCGCAGCGGCAGGTGTCCGCCGGCGACCATGGCCAGGCCGCCCACGGCCAGGATCGCGCCGAGCGCGGCGGCCAGCCACGGGATGACACCGGTCAGGGAACGCAAGCCGAGGGCGAGTAGTAGTCCGATGGCGGTGAAGGTGCCGGCGAACCCGGCGGTCAGCGCGAGCCCGGCGCGCAGGCCACCGGCCAGCCGGGACAAAGCGCCGGGCCGCGCGTCCGCCTGGCCGTCGCCGGTGTCGACGGCGTAGGCGAGGAAGGCGGGCAGTACGGCGAAGCCGCAGGGGTTGACCGGGGCGAGCATCCCGGCGCCGAAGGCGAGCGCCAACAGCGGGCCGATCACGCGCTCACCTTGGCCAGTTCGGCACGGATCTGATCGGCGGTGGGCTCGACAGCGCGGAACACCGGTTTGCCGGAGGCGTCCAGCACGACGGCGGTGGACAGCTGAGTGACCTGGTAGGCGCTGATCAGGGTGGCGTTGCTGTCGCTGGCGTAGGCAAGGCTGGTGGCCTGGTTGGCGGTGAGGAAGTCTGTGATGTCCTGCTCGGTTTCGCCGGGGCCGATGTCGACGGCGACGAAGTTCGCCTTCGTGCCGACCGCCTGCTGGACCTGGGCGAGGGTGTGGGTGGCCGGACCGCAACCGCCGCACCCGACGGAGAAGAAGAACAGCACGCTGGGCCGCGAGCCGGGCACCGCGACCTGCACGCCCTGCAGGGTTCGGGCGGTGAACGCTCCCGCAGCGGCAGTGGTCCCGGCCTTTGCGCTGCCGTCGGCAGCGGGTGGGGACGCGGTCTGCTTGCTCGACGGGGAAAACGCCGAATACAGCACGACGGAGATCCCGACGACGGCGATAACGGTCAGCGCGATCGTGACGAGTCGTCGACGAGAGCGAAGCGCGGCAGGTCCGGTCGGGGCGGGTGCGTCAGGCATGGGTCAGGACTCCTGGTTGGGGTGGGAGGACTCGTGTGGCCGATCGGGCTGGTCGCGGGCGGGTGGCACGGGCGGGCAGCACGAGTTGTCTCGGGTGGCACCGTGTCGGGTGACGCGCCGGCGCGCGAACCGCGTCACCGCGGCGAGGACCACCACGACGGCGGTGCCGATGACCCAGGGGTTGCCCAGTACCGAGCCCACCGCGCCAAGGGCTCCGGCGGCGATCAGCACCGGCAGGCCGCAACACACGATGGGGACCAGGAGGAAACCGGCGGCGGCGAGCGCGGTGCGCTTGCTCTCGGAGCCGGGGTTGGTCGACATGGAGGCGGTCTCCTCGGCTGGTCAGGCGTTCGGGGCGGTGATGCGCATGCACGCGGCGAGGGCGGCGGCGTTGTCCGCGGCCAGCGAGCGCGCCAGCAGCACCAGTTCCGCGACGCGGGGGTCGGTGACCCGGTAGTAGGCGAAGCGGCCTTGGCGGCGCAGCTGCACGTAGCCGCAGTCGGACAGGCAGGCCAAGTGACTGGACACCCGGCCCTGGGACAGGCCGATGTGCGTGACGCATTCGCCCACGGCGTGTTCCTCGTGCAGCAGGAACTCCAGCAGCCGCAGCCGGGCGGGGTCGCCGAGGGCGCGGAAGAATTTCGCCATCATCTCCACCCCGTTCGGCTCGGTGGGCAGCAGCGTGCTGCTGCGTTCGGAAGCGTCGGCCACGGTCGCCGTCCTCACATCGAGTGTCTGTCGTATCCGGATGTACGAATCTTAGGTTAGCATCTATGCATCCGGGAAGACGAATATGTCAGTGGGAGGAGATCGCTGGTGCGGTACGACTTGGCGGTGATCGGTTCGGGTGGGGGTGCGTTCGCGGCGGCGATCGCGGCCCGCGGCAAGGGCAAGAGCGTGGTGATGATCGAGCGCGGCACCGTTGGCGGGACGTGCGTCAACGTCGGCTGTGTGCCGTCGAAGGCACTGCTGGCCGCGGCCGAGGCCCGCCATGTGGCGCTGGACCAGCACTTTCCGGGGATTTCCACCAGCGCGGGCCCGGTGGACGCCGCCGCGCTGATCGGTGGCAAGGACACACTGGTGGCAGGGTTGCGGGCGGAGAAGTACGTCGACCTGGCCGCCGAGTACGGGTGGGAGATCCTGCCCGGCGAGGCCCGGTTCATCGAGGGACCGGCGCTGGAGGTGAACCTGCATGACGGCGGCCACGTCCGGGTCGAGGCCGAGCACTACCTGATCGCCACCGGCTCCACCCCGCGTACCGACGGCCTCGACGGAGCCGACCGGGTGGACTACCTGACCTCGACCACCGCGATGGAGCAGACCGAACTGCCCGAGTCGTTGGTCGTCGTCGGCGGCGGCTACGTCGGGCTGGAGCAGGCGCAACTGTTCGCCCACCTCGGCGTCCGAGTGAGCATCGTGGGCCGATTCGCCCCGCACACCGAACCGGAACTCGCCGGCCTGCTGGCCGGGGTGTTCGCTGACGACGGCATCGCCGTGATCGCCGAGCGCGCCACTGAGGTTGAGGCCGATGGTTCGGGCGTCGTCGTCACCGCCGGTGGGCAGCGGGTGACTGGGCAGCGGCTGCTGCTCGCGACTGGGCGGAACCCGGTCACCGCCGGGCTCAATCTCGACGCGGTGGGCGTGAAGACCGGGCATCGCGGGGAGGTGGTCGTCGACGAGTATCTGCGCACCGACAACCCGCGCGTCTGGGCGGCCGGGGACGTCACCGGGCACCCGCAGTACGTCTACGTCGCCGGGGCCCATGGCAGCGTCGTGGTCGACAACGCCTTCGGCGACGCCGGGCGCACCCTGGACTACCATCACCTGCCCGCGGTCACCTTCACCACGCCCAGTCTCGCCTCCGCCGGGCTGACCGACGTCCAAGCGGTGGAGCAGGGCTACGCCTGTAAGTGCCGGGTGCTGCCGCTGGAGTACGTGCCGCGGGCGCTGGTCAACCGCGACACCCGCGGCGCGATCAAGCTCGTCGCCGAACAAGGCTCCGGGCGGCTGCTCGGCGCGCACGTGCTCGCCGCGGGCGCCGGGGACGTCATCGCCACCGCTGTCTATGCGCTGGCAAACCAGATGACGGTGCACGAGATGGCCGACCTGTGGTGCCCCTATCTGACGATGGCGGAGGGCATCAAACTCGCCGCCCAAACCTTCACCCGCGACGTGTCCAAACTCTCCTGCTGCGCCTCCTGAAACCCTGCTCTCGGAAGGACAATCCCGATGACGAATGACCTGGACACCGTGGTGTCCACTATGGATAGTGTCTTCTCCCGCCAGGACAGCCCGGCCGGATGGCTATGGCAGCCGCTGTTGCGGCAACTGGCCCGCGGCGAACCCCTCACGATTGCCGACCTCGCGGCCGCCACCGGCCGCGCCGGTGACGAGGTTGCGCAGGCGGTGGGCCGACTGCGCGACACCGAATACGACGACGCCGGACGGATCGTCGGCTACGGCATCACGCTGCGCCCGACCCCGCACCGTTTCACCGTCGACGGCCACCAGCTCTACACCTGGTGTGCCCTGGACACCCTCATCTTCCCCGCCACCCTCGGCCAATCCGCCCAGGTTGAATCCCCCTGCCACAGCACCGGTGCCCCGATACGGCTCACCGTCGAGCCCGACCGAGTCAGGGATGTCGAGCCCCAGACCGCGATGGTCTCCATCGTCACGCCTGACGACTTGGTCTCCGTACGGGCTTCCTTCTGCAACCACGTGCACTTCTTCGCCGACGCCGACGCCGCGGCGCCCTGGCTCGCTGAGCACCCCGGCGGATCGGTCCTCCCAGTCGCCGACGCTTATCAACTCGGCCGGCAGCTGGACGCCGCTCAATCCGAGGAGCCCGAGCCCGGCGGGTGCTGCTGACGCCCACCTGCGCCGCCCGAACCGCCATCACCGAGAAGGGACAGCCACTGTGAGTACGGACTTCGATGTAATCGTGATCGGCGCCGGACCGGGCGGCGAGACCGCCGCCTCGCGCCTGCACGCGGGCGGACGGCGGGTCGCGTTGATCGAGCAGGAACTGATCGGCGGGGAGTGCGCCTACTGGGCGTGTATCCCGTCCAAAACCTTGCTGCGCCCACCCGAGGCCCGCGCCGAAGCCGCCCACGCGGCCGGCCTGTCCACTCCGGCGCAGAACTGGGCGGCACTGCGAGACTACCGCGACTACATGATCCGCCACCTCGACGACACAGAGCAGGTCACCGGATACGAGAAGCAGGGCGTCACGGTTATCAAGGCCACCGCAGCCCTGGTGGGCCGGGACCCGTGGCGGGTACGGGCCGGTGGCCGGGAACTCACCGCCGAGCACGTGGTGATCGCCACCGGCTCCGACGCGATCCACCCACCCATCGAGGGCCTGGACGAGGTCAGCGTATGGACCAACCGGGAAGCTACCACCCTGCGCGAGATCCCCGAGCGGATCGTGATGATCGGCGGCAGCGCCGTCGGGATCGAACTCGGCCAATTCCTCGCTCGCATGGGCGCTCGGGTCACCCTGATCCAGCGCGGCGACCGGCTGCTGGACCGGGAAGACCCCCGTGTCGGGGACATCGTCGCCACCCACCTGCGCGCCGACGGCATCGACGTCCGTCTCGGCCGGCAGGCCACCGCCGCGCGCCGCGACGGCGCCGATACGGTGATCGACCTCGACGACGGCACCACCGTGCGCACCGACGTCGTCGTGCTCGGCACCGGACGCCGCCCCCGCACCCACGGGCTCGGCCTGGAGACTGTCGGGGTCACACCGGACCCGCGCGGCGCGCTGGAGGTCGACGAGCACTGCCGCGTCACCGCCGGCCTCTGGGCGCTCGGCGACGTCACCGGGGTCGCGCTGTTCACCCACGTCGCCATGTACCAAGGACGGGTCGTGGCCGACAACATCCTCGGCACACCCCGCCAAACCACCTACAGCGGCATCCCCCGCGTCGTGTTCGCCCAACCCGAGATCGCCGCTGTCGGCCTGACCACCGACCAAGCCCGCCAGCGTGGCCTCGACATCGCCACCACCGAACTCGACCTCGCCGACTCGATCGCGCGACCCTGGACTTACGAAACCGACCCCGACGGCACCCTCGGTCTCATCGCCGACCGCACCCAGCGGACGCTCATCGGGGCCTGGGCCATCGCACCCCAAGCCGGGGAATGGATCCACACCGCCGCCCTCGCCATCCGCGCCCAGATCTCCATCGACACCCTGCTCGACGGCGTCGCCCAATTCCCGACCTACACCGAGGCGTACCTCGCCGCCCTCGAACAGCTCGCCATCTAGAAACCGCCCGGCCGCTCTCGGTGTCACAGCGTCGGTGGACGGGGGTCACCTCCGGGTGTGAAGCGAGATCACGTCGGGATCGTGGTGCGCCAGATGTCGGATCTGGTCCTCCAACTCCGAGTTGCGCAGGGCGAGGACCTGGATCTGGTTGGCGTAGACCCTGATCGTCTCCTCCAGTTCCCGCACGGTGGCGGCGTGGTCGCTGGCGGTCTGTTTGCGTTCCCGCTTGAGGGCGGTGATCTCCTCGCGCAGCGCGACGAGTTCAGGTTGCTGGGCTTCTCGATTCGCTTGTGCCGCAACAACGGCGTCCTTGAACTCCGGAGGCGAGCGGTAGAACGAGTCGCGGCCCACACCGGCTTCCCGGCACAGGTTGGAGACCGTCAGCTCGCCGTCGGTCACAGTCGGCTGACCGGCGAGCAGCCGGGTCAGCGCCTGCTCCAGGCGGACTTGGGTAGCGACGCGGGTCACGCCTGCGCCTCCTCGCTGTCGAGATCACCGATGAGCTGGTCGAGCTCGGTGATGTAGCCGGTGAGCGCGACCTGCTGGAGTTTCGGGACCGGACCGGCTTTCTCGCAGGACGCCTGGAGATCCAGGGCCTGATTGCGGGCGGCGGCCAGCCGGGGCCGGTGCACTGTGGACCGTCGGGCGTTCGGACAGCGCAGGCACATGTTGTGCTGCGGAACGGGCTGCCCGACGACCTTGGCTCGCTTGACACAGACCGCGGTCGCCGCGTTGAAGAAGCAGTCGTTGAGCACGCCGGGATGCAGCGTCTTGGTGAGATGCCGAAGCATCGTCCGCAGCCGCAGCTCGTCGGACACGACGCCGGGGAGATCACCCAGCTCGCGCCGAATGCGCTGGAACTCGGCGTTGATCCGCTCGGCCGCCCCACCGCCGGACTGGGCGCCGGTGTTCCAATCCCGGTAAAGATCCTCCACGTAGTCGAGCATGGCGACCGCCTCCTCGGCGGCGACCTCGGCGGCGAACCCAGAGGCTGAGGTCCCGGCATAGCCCTCGAACATGGTCACCTTGGCGTGGTGGTACTGCCGGGCACCGGCGACCACACCGAAGGGCTGGTGTGCGATATGCCAGGCCAGACTCCGCCGGAACTGCCGGGTGGTGAACACCCACTGCTGTTCCCCGTCGGCGGGGACGAACGGTTCGGCCACCCCGTCGGACGATTGGGTACCGAACAGCTCGTTGACGTGGTCCCGGAAACCACCGAGGCGCTCGGTGAGCTTGTTCGCCAGCCGTGGCTTGCTGGCGGGCCAGAGCCGGTAACCGAACAGATGCGTGGGGTCGTCGTTGATCTGCAGCAGGACGTCGATCGCCTCGTGAACGGCGTCGAGCACGACCCACTCGGCCTCGTCACCGGTGAGCTTGCGGCCCTTGAAGACCCGGCCGCGCAGCTTGTAGCGGGTCCGGCCGTCAACGGCGGTGGTGGTGGTGACAGCGCAGTCCCGCGCCAGCTCCAGGACTTCCATGTCCCGAAGTCCTGACAAGTAAGCCACCAGCACCCAGCAGGCGGTGCGCAGGTGGTGCAGTTCGTCATGCAGGCTGCGGTGATTCAGCCGCCCTCGCCAGGGTCGCCCGGTGTCCGGCCACGTCGAGATCGGCGTGTCCAGACCACCCTCTTCGTAGCCGATCTCGGCGCCGATCTGCTCCATCAGCCGTGTCGGATGCCCCTGGAAGCTGTTGGTTCCGCTCATCAGGGCGACGAGAGCGGCGTTCGGGGCTTGCACGACGCCGTCGACAACCGGCGCGGTCGGGCGCTGGGCCAGGCAGTACAGCGGCAGTGCGGGAACACCTCGCCCCTCCTGACGGCGGCGGTCCAGGAACGCCTCGATCTTGGTGACAGCCTCGCCATGCCGGCACCGGCCGCCTGCTCGGGCCTGCTCCAGGTCGGCGATTTCCCGCTGGGCGGCCAGGAGGTCCCGGCTGGCGGTCTGGACGTAGAACAGGGCGGCGCGCAGCAGTGGAGCCATGATCGGCTCGGGGATGCGCGGGGTGCTGTTCTCCTCGTCCGGTCGCCGCCCGGCGACCTGGGTGGCCGGGCGGCCCTTCCAGGGCACGACGGTGAGGCGGTCCGCGGTCAGGTACGGGCTGTGCGCCTCCAGGTGCTGGATGACGCCGATCCGGACAGCCAGCGTGTTTGGCACACAGGTCTCACGCCAGACGCGTGCGGTCGCGTCCAGGTGGGATTGGCGGGCCTGCGCCAAGCGCGTCACGCCCTGCTTGCCGAGCTCGGTAAACAGTTGACGCACGATGATGAAGTCCTTGTAGGTGTTGGTGATTTTCATCGGTCGGGCGGTCCGCGATCCGTAGGACAGCGGGACCACGCGGTGGATGCGGGAGTAGATGAACTCCTTGGCCGTGAGCATCGCGATCTCGTCGGGCAGCTCGGTGAAGTCCAGCCGGAGGTAGCCGTTGCTGCGGGGCGCGAACGGTCGGAAATCCCAGATGTCGTCGCTGAACCGGGGGCCGCGGCCAGTTGTCTCGGTGGTCAAGGACTCGGGCAGCACCCAGGGATCGGCCGATGGCTCCGGCGCGGCGGACGGGCGCGGTGCGGGGGCGCGGGTCACGCGACGGCCTCCCAGAACTCGGGCGGCAGCAGCAACCGTGCCCCACCGCTTTCGGCGATCGTCTGGGCGGTGGTGATCTGCTCGTCTCGGAACTTGGCCCGGATGCCGCGCACGATCCGGTCCCACGCCAGGCCGTAGCGCACGTTCCACTCGCTGACGGGGTACTCCTCCCGCTGGCGCTCGATGAAGTCCAGGAAGGTCAGAACCTGCGGCAGGTGCCGGGTGGTGAACACCGCGTTCGGGCACTCCAGGCAGCCCCACAACGACACCGGGCACGGCTTGCCCTTCGCCCCGAAAGGCGAGTCGTAGAAGTCGCGGCAGGAGGCCAGGAACACGTCGCTCTCGCGCGACAGCAGCGCCTGCACCTGCTCGGGTGGCAGGTCCCCTTCTCCGGCATCGAGGCGGGTGCCGTCCTCGTCGAGTACCACCGGCGGCGGCAGCGCGACGTCCAGCGCTTCGCGCAGGCCGTTCTCCACGGCTTGGTCGTGCAGCTCGTCGTGGGCGGGGATGTTTGCGTAGTGGTTTGCGGCGACGTCGGCGGTGTGGCCCTGGGTGAAGTCGGCGAGCACGCCGGTGGCTTTGAGGTATTGCTGGGACTTGTAGGTCTTGCGCAGCCGCCGCAGATCCAGCCGCACCGGCGTTCCGTCAGCGTCGGTCATCTGGTCGATGCCGTGTCGTTTCTGCCAGTTGTCCACGTGACCCCAAGGACCCTGCCCGCCGAGCGGGAAGGAGTCCCGCAGGCCCTTGTCTCCGTAGTCGACCCACAAATCGGTGCTGCCACTAAACTCGCGGGCTCGCGCGGTGAGCCGCAGCGCCAGTCGGATCAGACCGCCGGGATGGTGCAGGGCACCGCCATCGCTGACCCGCATGGACTTAGAGATCCGGCGACCGTGCGCGCGCCGCTTGACATAGTTGACACTCACGAACCCGCGGGCCGGGTTGGTCAAGCAGTCGGCCTGCAACCGCTTGGCGCACTCCGGCTCAAGCCCGGTCATGCAGATCAGCAGGATCAGGAACACGACGTTGTCCTCCCGAGTGAGGATGAGCGCCGCGTTGAGCGGGCGCCCGTTGCCCAGCCTCTTGCCGACCAGGGGCCGCAGGAACTGCATCGTGACAGGCCCGTGACGGGCGATGTGCCACAGCACGTTCTCGATCACATCCCAACCGCCGACGTTCGGGTCCTGGCCCGTCGCGGCTCGGGCTTCGCCATCCTGTATTCGGCGCGCGATCGCGCGGACATCCGCCAGCGCGGCGTTCCTGATCGCCTCGAACACGTTCTGCGGGTAGGCATCCAAGGGTCTCGTCTGACGGGCACGGGTTTCCCGTCCGAGGAACCTCAGCCGGATAGCCAGGTCGGGATCGAACGTCGTGGGGCTGGCGTCGAACGCCACGCGGAGCAGCCGGACCACCACACCGATGCTGATGCGCGGCTGGTCACTGTCCGGTCCGTACTCGGCGATCAGCGCCTGCTCGAACGCGTCGATGTGCTCGGCCTCCAGGTCACTGAACTCGACCTCGGTGGCGTTCTGCGGTTCGGCTCCAGTGATGAACCGCACGAACTTCCGCACCGAGAACAGGTTCACCTTGAACGCCTGGTAACTCGATTCGGGTCCGTCGGCGGCCACCGTGCGCAGCGTCGCGGCAAGCTGGCGGGTCAACCGCGGGCATGGCCACGCGGACATGTCGAACGTGCGGTCGGCGCCATCCAGGTGCAGCCGGAGCACCAGCGGACCGATGTCCGGGACAGGAGCGGGTTGCGCGGGCATCTGCTCCTCGGTCGGGAAAGCCGCCCAGCGGCCACGGCGACCGGAGCCGGCACCCTCGGTGCGGTTCACGCGGCAGCACCATCCTCAAGCCGGACCCTGCTCAGCGCTTCGGCTTGTTCATCCCATTCGCGCAGCGCGGACAGCACGATCTCCTGCGCCTCGTCCAGGACGTCGAGGTAGACGAAGACCGTCTCGCGCTGGCGATGGCCGAGCAGTAGCTGCAACTTGCGCAGCGGGTCGCCGACCAGCAGCCGTTTCACCTGCTGGCTCATCAGGGTCTCGCCGGGCTCCATGCGCAACGCGCGGACGGTCTGGCGCAGCAGCAGCCCGAGCATGTGCACGGCGAATGTGTGACGCAGGGCGTGCGGATGGACCACCAGGTCCAGGCCGAACCGGGCGCACCGTTCGTTGGCTCGCCGAAACACCGCCTGCCACGTCGACCGCGACAGCGGCAAGCCGTCCTCACCGAGCCACAGCCACAACGGACCACCCGGACCGTCGTCGCCGACCCGGCACAGTCGCTGCCGTTCCTCGATCGTCACCCGCGAGTACGGCCGCGAGCGGCCATCCTCGACGAGCGTCAGCGCAGTCTTGCCGGCGGAGCGAACTCCCATCCAGGCGTCCGTACACCCGTAAGCCCCGGCCGCCCGGCGGCGCTCGACCAGTTCGTCGCGTTCGATGTCGACGTAGTGGTGCAGGTCGCGCAGCACGCGGCGCGACACGAAAACCGTCCTCGGCCGGCTGCGCTTGGTGATCGTCGCGGGCAGGTTCAGGTCTCCGGTCAGCCGCCGCTGCGCCAGCGGCGGTACCTCGGTGACCAGGAGGCTCGACGCCTCTCTCAGCCGCATCCCGGTGCAGACCAACAGGTCGGCGAACACCGCGTTGCGCTCGCCGTGCCGACCGCGCCAACTCGGGTCCGGCGAGCCGTCGGGTAGTTGGCCACGCAACCCGACGTCCCGCCACACCAGGTAGTCCTCGTAGGCCAGGAACCGCACCGGCCCGGCGCTGTCCTCGACCTCGCGCTCGGCATTGAACAGCACCCGTACCAGCCCGCGGGGCGTCAACACCGTCTTCTCCACCATGCGGAACGGCTGGGCCTCGATCAGCTCCTCGTGTATCGCCCACTTGACCCACTTGTCTAGCGCCGCGATGAACCTGTTCCAGGTCGACGCGGACACCGTGAAGCCCTTGGTCCGCCGCCGCGCCCGCTTGTAGGCGCGCAGATCGTCCTGGCCGGCGTCCCAGATGGACCGTCCACCACGGTGCTCGTGGAGGAAGCGGCCGAACAACATCAGATCACGCGCGTACGCCTCTCTCGTGTGTTCCGAGCGCACACCCCACCCGTCCAACTCGCGCACGAACCGGTTCAACTCCAGGTCGTACGAGCCGTCGGGGCCGAGTAGGAACGGCAGCCCGTCGCCTACACCGGCACGACGCAGCACCTGGGCTTCGTCACCGCCGAGCCCAGGTGCGCCGAGCGCTCTCACCGGTGACGTCTTGTACATGAGCAAGGTTGAGATCCTCCGGGATCTGAACACGCCAAACACAGCGAAGCTGGCGTTGGCTAGGGACCTCTGCGACAGCAGTGAAGTGTCACCATAAACGTTGAATCGAGGCCGAGGCCGTAGGACACCACTACCGACGGTGGACGCGAACCGTGTAGGCCGGACAGTTCCAATTCTGTTGTGGCACAGACATTCATTCGTAGGCAAACTCTCCGTGAGGGTGTCTATAGCCTACCATTGCTGATAGGCTATAGACAGCCGCCACTTATGGCGGTGAGCCCTATCTCCTACACGAGAGGTGATGCCCCGCATGAACTCCAGCGCTTCTGTTGACTCCCCGATCGCCTACAGCCTCAACGAGGACCACTGCGACGTACCTATCGCCTACACGCTCACGCCAGCGGGCATGGGGGCGGCGACCCATGCCGCTGCTGGGCTCACTTCTGGAAGGTAGGCCGGGCTAAGGGTCGCCTCGATACCCCGCCTACTCCAGGGTGGACTGCCTCGCAGAACCTGCACCCCACGTTTTCCGTTGACGCAACCCATCGAACGAAAGAAACTACAATGCCTCTCATGAGCCAGCTCCAGCGCCGACCGGTGACCTACACCCCAGAGGAAGCATCATCTCTGGCCATCGCCGCCGCCGGCCTCGCCGGGTTCCCCGACAGCGACTCTGTTCGCGACCTCCTGGCCCGCATGGACCGTGGTGAACTCAACGAAGACCAGGCCGCCGCTGAGGTGGTCGCGCGCTTCACACAGCCGGGATTCAGGGACAGGTGACGTCCTACGACACGTGGGATAGCTACTTCTGGCCTGATGCGCCAGGCGTGCTCAAGAACAAATTCGGCATCAAGAGCTACCCCGACCTAGCGGTTGCCGAAGCGCATGCCGTCGCGCCGCGCATGCGCGGCATCATCCTCGATGACCACTCCGCGCTTCCCGAGACCGTCGACCTCGATTACTACCGCCGCGTGCACCACCGCATCTTCCAGGACGTGTACGCGTGGGCCGGAACAACGCGAGTTGTTCCGGAGAACGCGATGGCAAAGCAGTGGCGCGATGTCGTCAATTTCGCCCCCGACGACCGGTCCGCTCCATGGGTCACCTACCGCTACCCAGCGGGGCGTCTCGTAGAGGAGCAGGCCACTGCTGTGTTTGCCCAACTCCAGCACGCATTGAGTGACCCCGCAAACCTTGCCCCACAATCGTTTATCCCGACGATAGCCCGGCACTGGGGGCAACTCGATCAGGTCCATCCCTTTCGTGAAGGCAACACGCGCAGCCAAACCATGCTGATGGCCACCGTATGCCGCAAATACGGCTACGCCCTCGATGGCGTGCAGCTCCTCGCACGTCGGGAAGAGTTCATCGGCGCCCGCTACCACGGGCACAGCACCGGGCAGTACGGCCGCCTCACAGCGCTGCTGCTGGACACCGTAGAACCTCGCTCAACAGAACAGGTCACTGACCAAGAACGCCGGTGGGCCAAGTCTCTCGCTCCGCCCAGCCACGGCCTCAGCCTCTAGCCGTAGGCACTGGCCAGATAGGTGAATCCGGGAAGCCGACCTGCGATCATCCGAGACCGCGGATCGACCTGCGGCGGGGGCCGCTATCGTGGCCTAATCGCCAGGTTGCTTCGAAAAACTGGAGACTTTCGAAATGCGCGGTTCAGGACGGACGCAGGTTTGGGATGGGCACCGCAAGCGCTCTGATCGCAGTGTGGTGTCGGCGCGCACCCTGCAGTTCAAGGGCTGGACTTCCGGTTCGTCGCCGAACGGGTGACTGCGCCCACCGACTGGTGCTTCCAGGAACCTCACCACGTGTTCGTCGTGCACCGCCGCGGGGATCTTGCGTCGATGGAAATCGAGTTCGAGGACGGGCCGTCGGGCCCCTGCCTTCCGCGTGTGGGCGACGTGTGGGTGATCCCGGCCGAGCGGCGCTACGCCGCGCTGGCACGTGGGTCTACAGTTGGATTCTGCGAAATCACCGTCCCCACAGCTATTTTCGGAGGAAGGGATGTCAACCCTCGTGTCGGCCACGCGGACACGCTGCTGCACCGCCTGGTGGACCGCCTAGCCAGCCAGGCCCTTCAAGAGGGTGCAGCAGCACAGCTGTTCCGGCAGTCGCTGGCCCAGACGATGCAGATGCACATAGCCGACCTGTACCCCGCGACCGATGTACGTCGGCGTCTCGCCCAACCCAAACGCAGCATGGAAATCCACGATCAGCAGATCGTTATCGACTACCTGCACACCGAACTGGACCATCGTATCGATCTGAACAGGTTGGCCGACCTCGTGGACATGACACCGAGTACGTTCCTGCCAGCATTCACAGCCGCCTTCGGTACAACCCCGCACCAGTATCTAATCGAGCAACGCATCGCGCGAGCACGGGAGATGCTATCGGCGAGTTCGGTAACCATCACCGAGATCGCCGCTGCACTGGGATTCTCCACGCCAAGCCACTTCTCCACCACGTTCAAGCGACGCGTCGGTATGAGCCCGACCAGCTACCGCACTCTGTCTGCAGGGGCATAGCGCCTAGCGAATAGGCTGCTCGTTGCGCGAGCACGTCACACGCATCTAGTTTCCGTCGTCGAAGCTGCCGGTGTCGGTGCTGTCGTCGAAATCCGGTGGTGTGTCGTCGATGACACCATCGTCGTTGGAGCTTTCCGGGGTGTCGTCGAATGCGGGGCCATCGTCGGAATCAGGTGGCGGGTCGGTGTCTCCGGTGTCATTTGTGCCGGCATCGCTGGGTTCGTCGGTGTCGATGGAGTCGTCGCCGGGAGTGGTGTCAGTGTCGGGTGTATCGCCGCCGCCGTGGTTGGGGTTGGTGCAGATGGTGCCGTCACAGTCGTCGCCGCCGCCGTGGTTGGGGTTGGTGCAGATGGTGCCGTCGCAGACGACGTAGCTGTTGGTGCCGTCGGGGTTCTTGATCGCGTTGGGTGCGACGTAGGTGCCGGTCGGGCAGGCGGGGTCTTGGTTGCGGGCGCAGTAGTCGTGGGTGAGGTTGTTGCCGGTGGAACCGTCAGCGCCGGCTGGGCCTCCGTTGAGGGGGTTACCGTTGGCGTCCCAATACCCTGGTGGATCACCGCCGCCGTGGTTGGGGTTGGTGCAGATGGTGCCCTCACAGACGACGTAGGTGTGGCTTCCGTCGGGATTCTTGATCGCGTTGGGTGCAACGAAAGTGCCGATCGGGCAGGCGGGGTCTTGGTTGCGGGCGCAGTACTCCTGGGTGAGGTTGTTGCCGGTGGAACCGTCAGCGCCGACCGGGCCTCCGTTGACGGGGTTACCGTTGGCGTCCCAATGCCCGCCGTTGGGGGTCAGCGACACGAACGGCCCGACATAGCTGCCCGGCGTGCAACTGGGATCAAGGTTGTGGCCGCAAAATTGCAGGGTCACGGTGTCCACGGAATGTCCAGCAGGGCCCGATGGCCGTGGCGCGGCCGGGACGCCACGCTCATTGCTGGGCGTTGCAGAGTCGCCTGTGCAGCCGGCCAGCAATAGTGTCAGCAGTGCGCTGGCCACGACGGCGAGAACACGTGGGAACATCAAATCTGTACCCTCATATAGGTATTCGAGCTTTCTGTGCTGGGACGACCGAGAGGCTCGGCATACGCACCGCACTGTGGCGACGGATGCGTCGTAGTTAGCCCCTCTCTCAGGGGCGGGCCGCAAACACCTTAGGGATGGAGCACCTACCAACGCTTTCGAAAAATAACCGGCCTTGCAGAATCCCACCGATTTCACAGACGCTGCCGGCCGGCCGGCAGTTTTAGGTCGGAACCTGGACCATCATCTGTTGATCACGATGGATGTAGAGACCGCGACCTGCCGGCAGGCGGTGGCCCCTGCGGCGGCCCACGAGGTTCGCGATGTCCGGACTGGCCGGTCATGCACTCAGGGCCCCCTCCCGCTGTTTCCTACGATCCGTCCGGCCTCAGCCGTGCCCGCGTCAGTAGAACTACGCCTGGATAGAAGAAGGACACGGACATCGCATGCCTGCTCGCGTCGAGCCTGTCGCGGCCTTAGGTGTCGCGAATGGTCCAGTTCAGGGCCGTTTTCCCGTTGACTTGCCCTAGCTTTAATGGTAGGCTATAGCCATCCACTTAGAAAGGCAGGCGCGTTATGTCCACCTTCACCGTGTACACCAAGCCCAACTGCGTGCAGTGCACCGCGACTTTCAAGGCGCTCGACAAAGCGGGGATCACCTACGCGAAAGTCGACATCAGCGTCGATGCCGAGGCCCGCGACTACGTGATGGCCCTGGGCTACCTGCAAGCCCCCGTCGTGGTAGCCGGCGATGATCACTGGAGCGGCTTCCGACCCGACCGCATCAAGGCCGCCGGCAACCCTGCGGTATCCGCACCCGATGCAACAGCGATGCCCGCATGAGCGCCCACCGGCACTGCCTCGTCAGGCTGTGCGCATGCGCCCCACGCTGACACCCGACCAACGCCACCTCCTGGCGTTCGTCGGCAGATCATCAGGCAGTGCCCTCCTGGACGCATTCCTCGAGGAACGCGCACTGCGATCCCTGCTGGCCCGCGCAGGCGGCGCCAGCGGCCCGACCGCCCCCCACGGCGCACCCGACTGGATGACCAGCTACTGGACCGTCGGATCAAAGTTCATCAGCCCCCGCCCCGGCTCCGGCCCCCCGCGTGCCACGGTCACCGCCACTCAGATTCAACGACTCGGACAGGCCCTGCCAACCGCGCTGCGCAGCCAGATAGCTGACCTGCTGACCGCGACCCGAGCCGAGCAGCACCGCACATGGCAGTGGTGCCGCTGCCCCCACGCCCGCACGCCCCCCAACGCACACAGCCGACCATGCTCTCGCTACCACCCCACGGACGAGGAAGACCGCGAGCATTACCGCCGCACCACAGAGATGCACGAACAGGCCGACGCCCTGCTGCGCCGCGTTCTCGACCTCGGTGCCGACGCTCAGCTCGACCTATTTGACCAGCTGACCTAACCACAAGCCCCACATATTGGATGGCTATCACCATCCATTCGGTGGTAGGCTATAGCCATCACCCATTGTTGAGAGGACCCCCCCATGCTGACGATCACCGACCTCTACTGCGGCGCTGGAGGCTCCACGGCTGGTGCTGTGATGATCAACAACGTCGTGGCCAGGGTCGCCAGTAACCACTGGGACAGGGCCATCGAAACCCACAGCGCCAATCACCCTGACACCGACCACATTCAGGCCGACCTCTCCCAGATTGACCCGCGTCTGTTCCCCACCACTGATCTGCTGTGGGCCAGCCCGAGCTGCACCAAGCACAGCATCGCCCAGGGCCGCAAACGTCAAGACGCCCAACCGGATCTGTTCGGCGAGATTCTCCCCGAGGCCGCCGCCGAGCGCTCCCGCGCCACCATGTGGGATGTCGTGCGCTTCTCCGAGTACCACATGTACCGCGCCGTGATCGTGGAGAACGTGGTCGACGTGGTGTTCTGGCCGCCCTTCCAGGCGTGGCGCATGGCAATGGAATCCATCGGCTACGTCGGCCAGATGGTCTACCTGAACTCAATGCATGCGCAACTGCTCGGTCGCGGCGCCCCCCAGTCGAGAGACCGGTTCTATGCGATCTTCACCCGCGCAGGCGATCCCCGCCCCGACGTCAAGCGGATCGTGTCCCCCTACGCGGTGTGCCCCGCCTGCGGACCGGTCCGCGCCGTCCAGAGCTTCAAGCGCACCGACCGCGCACCGTGGGGTAAGTACCGCGCCCAGTACGTCTACCGCTGCCCCAACGTCGCGTGCCGCAACCAGGTGATCGAGCCGACCTACCGCCCGGCCGCCGACATCATCGACTGGTCACTGACCGGCACACGCATCGGTGAGCGCACCCGCCCCCTGGCCGACAAGACCATGGCCCGCATCGCCGCCGGAATCCAGCGCTACTGGCAGCCCATGCTGGTACCCGTCGAAGGACGCGACGGCAAGAACGCCGCCCCGGTCGACCAGCCGACACGCACCATGACCACGCGCAGCGAGACCGCGCTGCTGGTCCCGACCGGAGGCACCTGGCGCAACGAAGCTGTCGCCGTCGATCAACCCATCGCCACCCGAACCACCCGCGAGAACGACGGCATCGCCTTCGCGCCCTTCATCGCCGAACTCCGCGGCGGCTCCAGCGATGCCCGCTGCACCACCGAAGCACTCTCGACGGTCACCGCATCCGGCAACCACCACGGCCTGGTCTACACCCCCGTCACACGCGGCGACGTGTTCCACGGACGCTGGAACCCCACCGAGCCCCGCCCCCTGATCACGAGCTACTACGGCAAAGGCGGCAGCACCCCTGCCAACGAAGCCCTGCCCACCGTCACCACCGTCGAGCGCCACAGCCTGATCACCAGCGGACCCGCCCCCGCACCGCCACAGCACATCGACATCAACGACGTGTTCTTCCGGATGCTGGAGCCCCGCGAAATCACCGCCGCGATGGACTTCCCCACCGACTACCGCATGCTCGGCACCCGACGAGAGCAAGTCCGCCTGGCAGGCAACGCCGTCACCCCACCAGCCGCCCGCGATCTCGTCGGACTCGTCGTGGAAACGCTGACCGGCGAACCCGCCACCGTCACCACCTGACAGCCCGCACTGCCAGCCCCCTCCCCCAACCCAAGGAGTGTTCCGATGACTGAACAGCACGCCGCCACCCCCGGGCGCCCCATCGCC
>NZ_LWCS01000031.1 GCF_001650495.1 Mycolicibacterium iranicum
CCTTCACCCCGACGGCCCGCCCCGCCACCGCCACAGGCAGCGCCGATCGCCAAGAAGAAGCCCCGCCGCGTGCGCCGCTTGCTGCGGGTCGCACTGGTCTGTCTCCTGCTGCTGTGCGTCGCTGGTGTCGCACTCGTCTGGGTCGACTCGTCTCTGACCCGCATCCCGGCGCTGACCGACTATTCCGACCGCCCTGCTCAGGGGCGCGGAACGACGTGGCTGCTCGTCGGCTCCGACGGCCGCGAGGGCCTGACTCCCGAACAGCAGGCCGAGCTCACCACCGGCGGAGATTTGGGCGCCAGCCGCACCGACACGATCCTTCTCCTGCACCTGCCCGCCCTGGGATCCTCCACCGCGGCCACGATGGTGTCGATCCCCCGGGACTCCTACGTCTCCATCCCGGACTACGGAAACGACAAGATCAACGCGGCGTTCTCGGTCGGTGGTCCCGCACTGCTGGCCCGCACGGTCGAATTGGCAACCGGCATGCGCCTCGACCACTACGCCGAGATCGGCTTCGGCGGCTTCGCCGACCTCGTCGACGCGGTCGGAGGCGTGACGATGTGCCCGACCGAGCCGATCAACGATCCGCTCGCCGGGATCGATCTGCCCGCGGGCTGCCAGGAACTCGACGGCCGCAACGCGCTTGGTTTCGTCCGCTCCCGGGCCACCCCGCGCGCGGACCTCGACCGCATGGTCAACCAGCGTCAGTTCATGTCCGCGCTCGTCGAGCGCGCCTCCAGCCCGTCGGTACTGCTCAATCCGCTGAGGTGGTTCCCGATGGCCGGCGCCGCAAAGGACACCGTGACGATCAACGAGGGCGATCACCTATGGGACCTGGCTCGGCTGGGCTGGGCCCTGCGCGGCGACGTCACCGCACTCACGGTTCCCATCGGCGACTTCGCCGACAACGGCTCAGGGTCGATCGTCGAGTGGGACAGCGATGCCGCCGGACGACTGTTCACGGCGCTGAACTCCGACTCGCCGATCCCCCAGGACGTCCTCGATGCGGCCAACCAATAGCCTCAGCAAACACTGTCGTGCACGTCACACGAGGATTGCCGAGTAAGGACAAGCTCGCCTGCCTTAGGTTCACCTTCGGTGACAATGCTCTTTGACCTGCTATATCTTCGCAGCATGACTACGCATGACGCCATCGACACCAAGTTCCACAGCCTGCTCAGCGACCAGGTGCGCAGCGAACTCGGAGCGTCGCAGCAGTATCTCGCCATCGCGGTGTATTTCGACGGCGCCGACCTCCCTCAGCTCGCCTCGTTCTTCTATCGCCAGTCGGTCGAGGAGCGCAATCACGCGATGATGCTCGTGCGCTACCTCATCGATCGCGATGTCACCGCCGAGATCCCGGCCGTAGATCCGGTGCGCAACAGTTTCGAGACCCCCCGCGACGCCATCGCTCTCGCCCTCGATCTGGAGCGCTCCGTGACCGAACAGATCAGCCGCCTCGCGGCCACCGCCCGAGATGAGGGCGACTACCTGGGCGAGCAGTTCATGCAATGGTTCCTCAAGGAGCAGGTCGAAGAGGTCGCACAGATGACCACACTGGTACGGATCGCCGAGCGTGCTGGCGCAGACCTGTTCCATCTCGAAGACTTCGTCGCGCGCGAGATATCGTCACCGTCTGCTGACCCGTCGGCCCCCAAGGCGGCGGGCGGTGCCCTCTAAGCCCGGGCGCTCCGGCTAGTCGCGTCCGGCACCGGTCAGACCGTTCTGCAACCACGCCTTGGTGCGGCCCGGGTGGTTCGTGGCTATCCAGGCCACACCGAGGTCTCTGCAGAACTGGACGTCCTCGTAGTGGTCGACCGTCCAGCAGTAGAGTGCACGGCCCTGCGCGGCCGCCCGATCCACCAGTTCGGGGTGTTCACGCAGCGTCGCGATCGACGGCCCGACCGCGGTCGCGCCGACCGTGGTCGCGGCACTGCCGCCCAGATACCTCGACGTCTCACCGAGCAGTACCGTCGGCAACATAGGAGCGGCCCTGCGGATCCGCCACACGGCAGCCGCCGAGAACGACATCACGACCGCGCGTGACATGTCCGCCGACGCCGGCGAGGCGATCCCGTACCGGTGCAGCAGCGCCAGAACCTTGCTCTCCACCAGCGCCCCGTAGCGGACAGGGTGCTTGGTCTCGATGAACATCTTCACCGGTTTGTTCCAGTCCAGGACCAGCGCGACCAGATCGTCGAGAGTGAGCAGTCCGGTCTCTCCATGGCTGCCGTCCGCGCGCCAACTCGGATGCCAGGAGCCGTAGTCCAGTTCGCGTAGCTGCGCGAGCGTCATCTCACTGACCAGGCCCGTTCCGGTCGAGGTGCGATCCAGCTTGCGGTCGTGCACGCACACGAGGTGACCGTCCCGGGTCAGCCGGACATCGCATTCGACGGCGTCGGCACCTTCTTCGAGGGCGCGTTCGTAGGCCGCTCGGGTGTGCTCGGGCAGGTCAGCTGAGGCACCTCGGTGGGCGACCACAAAAGGATGGCCGCCGAACGTCTCGCCGGAGCTCATAGGACTATGCTGCCGGGTTCTCCCCGTTTGGCTCAACTGCACGCGCGGGTTCGTCGGATTTGTCGTCGACGGCCGCCACCATCACCCAGCGCCGCGAAGGCCGTTCGATGGGCTGGCGTTCGAAACCCAGGAACACCTGCTGAACGAGCAGCAACGCTGCGGCCCCGAAAAGGTAGGCCACAATCGTCGCCACAGTGTTGTTGGCGATCCCCTGCGGATCGGCGGTGAAGCTCGTCGCGATCGAGAACACCGACAGGGCAGTGCTGGCGACCCAGACCACCCACCACACCATGATCGGGCGATGCAGCCAGCGCTGCCGACCCTCCGTGTCGGCGAGCTCGATGACATAGACGGGCGCCAGCAGCAGGTTGATCAGCGGGGTCAGCGCACCGAACCGCAATTCCCACGCCGATCTCGGGTCTGTTCGGCCCTGGTGGGCGAAGGCAGCCGCGCGACGGGAGATGAGCCAGTTGGTCAGAACCAGCGCGCTCGCCACCACCATGAACACCGCGACCACGCTGGTCGCCACTCCACCCCAGGTCGCGATGGCGGCCACCCACGGGTTGAGCAGGACAGTGCGGTTGATGATCAACAGGATGTAGCGCACCACGTGAACCAACGCTGCGGTGGCGAGCGCCGCCACGGTCAGCGTCATGATCCTGCGAACGGCGTCGGGCGACGGTCCTTTCCGTTGCGCAGTCTGCTCCGTGGGGCCCTCGAAGTGTTCGACCAGACCCCATCGCGGGATGCTGAGGTAGCGGGGCGTCGGACCGAGGTCACGGCGGCCACGACGCGGATTCGGCGGGGCGCCGGGGCGTACGGCGACCCAGCGATACCCCGTGGGATGCGGCGGGCCGTGGCGGCCGCCCTGCTGCTGGGTGGGCGTCTGCCGCTGGTCCCAGCCCTGCCCGGGCGCGTGGCCCGACGGCGCGAGCAGAGTGCCGCGGCAGCGGGGGCACCACACCCGCTGCCTGTCGCGCACGTTCCACCGCGTCCCGCACTGGGAGCACACTTGGATCATCGGACCAGCCTCACGAGAACAGGGTAGGTCAGACCGTCCCAAGGCCTCCGCCGTCGGTCACGACAGGACGTCCTGCTCCCGCCCAGGCCAGCATGCCGCCGGTCACGTTGATCGGCTCGTATCCATTGCGGGCCAGGTATTGCGCGACGCGTTGCGATCGCCCGCCTGCGTGACAGACGACGAACAACCGCGCTTCGGTGTCGATCTCCGCCATCCGCGCCGGCACGTCTCCCATCGGTATGTGCTGGGCACCCGGTGCGTGGCCTCGCTGCCACTCGTCGTCTTCGCGGACATCCAGAAGGACCGTCATTCCGTCGCCGGCCTCGCCGAAGTTCGTCGGAACCTCGCCGATCGCCGCCTGCGGCACATCGGTGTCATCCATGACCACATGCTGACACGGTCCGGCGACGACACACCAGCAGCAATATCGACCACTTCTCCCGCTATCCACAGTTTCCACAGGTTCATCCACAGGGTGCGTGGCGACTGTCGACCGCTACGGGCCAGTCAGCGGTGGTGAAGCCCGGTCGACGTTGTGGATAACTACGCCGGACGACGACGCGGCGATCAACAAGTCCGGATCCGCTCAGAGCGAAATCTCTCGCTGTCCTAAGCTTTTCGACGTTCACGCATCCGGTTTGCAACCGATTTCTCCGCAGTGGACGCAAAGGGTTATGATCGCCGTCACATGGGTCTGCTGTGACTGATGTCACTTGGGCCAGAGAACCGTTTGCCATTCGGGGGAGGTATCAGAGCGTGCAGGTGAGGAGCATCTGATGGCATCGTCGTCGATGGGGTCGGGATCTGCGTTCCCGCCGTCCGAATGGCAATCTTCGGGACGCGTCTACACCCGCAGTCAGCTGATGGCTTGCCTGCGCGCCGGACTCATCGCCCTGGTTCTGCTGGGCATCCTCGCCCTCATCGTCCTCTACTGACGGTCAAGACCACCCGGTAGGACCCCGCCGCAGGCACCCAGCCGAACTCCCTCGAATCGGTCACCCCTGGTGCGCCCGCGTTGTCGGACAGTGCCTCAAACGTTGTGCCAGAAGATGTTTCACGCACGCCACCAACTCGCTTGATCAGAAATCGCGTCGAGAGCAGCGGGTCGGGAAAGACCCGCAGCTGACCCTGTTTCGGGGTGCCGCCCCGCACCGCAAGCAGCCCGTCACCAGGAACCAGCGCCGGGCGCATCGAGTCCTCGACGACGACAAAACGGCGCACCAATCCCCCGCCGAGCCACCGGGACGTCCCATGGTTACGGCGCATGGCCTAAGGGTAAGTTAGGGCACATGCTGCATCGACTGTTCGACTCCGTCTTTTCCGAAGCCACTCCTGCACACGCGCACTGCGATCTGTATTGCGGCGTCTACGATCCCGCGCAAGCCAAGATCGAAGCGCTGTCCTGCCTCAAGACGCTGCAGAAGTACCACGATTCCGATGACGAGCACTTCAAGACCCGCGCCATCATCATCAAGGAGCGTCAGGCCGAAGAGGTCAAGCATCACCTGATGGTTCTGTGGGCAGACTTCTTCACCAAGGACCACTTCGAGCAGTTCCCGAACCTGCATCAGCTGTTCTGGGACGGCATCCACGGGGCGGGCGATGTGAAGAAGTCGCTCGACGTGGCCGTCGCCGAGAAGCTCCTCAAGACGATCGACGAGATCGCCGACATCTTCTGGCAGACCGACAAGGGCAAGCAGATGGGCGTCTACCCGCCTGCCTGACGTCCCGCACCGTCCACACGAGCTCGTCCCCGGCTCGGTCCTCGTGACCGAGCCGGGTTTCGTTTATCACCTCCCGGCAACGGTGCCCCGATTGTCACCTCCCGGCAACGGTGCCCCGATTGTCACCTGCCGGCAACGGTGCCCCGATTGTTACCTGCCGGCAACGGTGTCCTGTTGCGCGCCAACGGCTTCCTGTCGCATCCTGAGACATGGATTTCGGGTCCGGTCGGGCGATCGAGATCGCCCCGTTTCATTCACATGGGTCCCTGAAGGGTTTCGTGGTGTCGGGCAGGTGGCCCGATTCGACGAAAGAGTGGGCCCAGCTGCTCATGGTCGCCGTCCGTGTCGCATCCCTGCCGGGTCTGCTGTCGACCACGACCATTTTCGGCGCCCGGGAAGAACTGCCGGATCAGCCTGCACCGGGAACCGTCGGCCTCGTGCTGGCGGAGGGAACTGTCGTGGGTGACGCCGCGGTGCCGCCCGGTCATTTCGCCGAACACCAGCCCCCGGCGCTGATGATGCTGCACCCGCCGTCAGAGACGATGCCGTCGCTTCCCGAGTGCTCCGGCGCCGCGTCCGGCTGCGTTCTCCTCCCGGGGCTGCCACACCTGGGGCTTGAGCACCGTGCGGCCTGGGTGGAAGCCGAATCGGACGGCACTGTGACGTCAATGGTGAGCCGCGTGGGTGTCGATCCGATCAGCCATCCCGACACCGCGATCCTCGCCATGCTCCTGGCCGCCTGAACACGACACCTCCCGTCCTGCCACTGGCTACTGACAGTTTCATCGACTGTCCTCTCCCGCATGCTTGCTCCAGTTTGCGGCCTCACATGGCGCGGAGCGCGACCGCCCAGCATCTGGCCATCGGCTGACAAACTGCTGCCAGCAAACTCTGGGAGGCTTGCGGAAGCAAACACCTGTGCGTTGCCCGAGGCGAGAAGGGGTACTCCTGTGGCTGCGGCTGCCAAAGAGGCGTGAGTACCGTTACTACGGTGCCGTTATTATTTGCTTAGCCGCACCGTACTATGGCGGTGTTAGGTGCGGATGTACATCGCTTCCAGGTCGGCGGCGGAGCGCTGCAACACGGTCCAAGTTGACTTTTACGCGGTTTGCACTTGGTTGTGGCCACAACTGTGGCTACGATGATCAGCAAATACGCCGCCCTATGAACCCGCTTGCCTGTATGTGGAGGTCAATACGATGAGCAACACGTTTGCCGCTCGCCTGAATCGGCTGTTCGACACCGTTTACCCGCCCGGACGTGGGCCGCACACCTCTGCGGAGGTGATTGCAGCACTCAAGGCAGAGGGTGTCACCATGTCGGCGCCGTACCTGTCTCAGCTGCGCTCCGGCAACCGTACCAATCCGTCTGTGGCAACGATGGCGGCGCTTGCCAACTTCTTCCGCATCAAACCCGCCTACTTCACCGACGACGAGTACTACGAGAAGCTCGACAAGGAGCTGACGCTGCTCGCCGGAATGCGCGATGAGGGCGTTCGCCGCATTGCGGCGCGGACGGTCGGGTTGTCGGCGGAGGCCAAACAGGACATCGTCCAGAAGGTCGACGAACTGCGTCGCCGCGAAAACCTCGACGATTAGCCCGGTGCCGGTGCCGGCGAATGAGTCGGCAACCTACCTGTCACCGCCACGCGCGGAGACAGGTGTCAAATGCCGCTGAGCTGTCGGTATTGGCGCGAGATCTCGAGAATCCACTCGCGATCCGAGTACGTGGTTGGCTGACGCAGCCACGCCAGCCCCGGGAACTTCTCCCGTCCGTTCCCTGTGGCGCCCCCGTGACCCTCGTAGATCCACGAGGCGATCGCGGCGGCCTGCTCGATCGGTGACACGTCGGGCTCCTCAAGGTCGGCACGTTCCACCAGTTCATCGAGGTCACTGAAATCGGCTCCAGCGCTGTCGACGGGGCGTAGGGCTCCGTCCGCGGCGGTGGCTTCCAGGAACAGGGCGTCGGAGATCAGGGACATCCGCTCGGCGACGCGGAACACCAGCGGACCGCGCGGCCGCACCCCGATCCCGACGTCCGGGTGGCGGCGCCCCAACTCCTCCAGCAGCGGCTGAATGGTCCGCAGCTCCCTACGCGCGCCGAACCAGTCTTCCAGGCTCGGCAGCAACGATCCGGCGGCGACTATGAGCATGGCGCATCCCAGAAGGGTGGCGGCCGCTCCGACGCCGACCAGGCCCGTCGTCCCTGCCACGCGCAGCAAGATGAACGCGAGCGCCAGCACGATCAACACGATGCCGATGGTGAAGACGAACAGCGCGCGGCCGCGGCGCGTCCGATTCGAATGCCGCAGGCCGGCCCAGGCGACGAGGCTCAACGCCATGAGCACGTACAGCAGCGGGATCAGCCACGGGAGCGTGTTGCCGCCGGAGCTGAGGTTGCGCCGGAGGTACTCTTCCGGCGACATCTCCGGCTGCTGACCGGCCATCAGGAAAACCGCCATGCTGATGCCCGCGATCACCGCCGCGACGCCGTACTGGGCGAGGGCGATCCTGCGCACGGTGGCAGGGGCGCGGATCGACGAGACGGTCGTGATCATCACGGAGCTGCCTGCTGCACAGGCGATCAGCGCCACCTGACTCAACCCCATCGAGATGTTCGGCCAACGCAGCAGAGTGTCGATGAGCAGAGTCAGCGGTTCCCAATTGAGGGCCGCGACGACGCCGAGGCTTCCCAGCGCGAGGATCATCGCGGTGCTTACCAGCGACTGCTTGTTGACCAGAGCCCAACCGATACGCAGGCCGGTGGCCAATCCGAGAAGACCGGCGATCACCCAGATGATCAACCAAATGCCTCTCCGAGACGAACCTGCACGATTGATGAGCGGTCCGAAGGCAGGCGCCCCAGCCGATAGATCAGCAGAGCCGCGAAGTCCTCGGCTTCCTGCTCGGCGTCCTCACCGCTGGGACCCATGCATCCGGTGCGTTGATTGAGCATGTATCCGATCAGCTCCGAGCTGGCGATCTCGGTGCTCTCGCGGGCCGCCTGGACGACCGGAATCCCCTCGTGCCCGAGCACGAGGTGGCCCAGTTCGTGCGCGAGTGTGCGGTCCCACGCAGGCAGGCCCTGCTGGATCAGGAAGACGTCGCGGTCGGCGTACTGCCGCCACTGGCCGCACACCCCGGGCGGTAGTTCTGCGGTCGCGAGTTCGATGGCTCGGCCGCGGCTCTCGCCGATGGCTTCGACCAGGCGGGGCAGTGAGACCTCGCCCCGTCGTGGGGCCAGATCGAGTACCTCGCTGACCGCGCGTGTGACGTTGCGGCTCGCTGGCATGATTCCCCCTCTCGATATCAACAACTATGCGCTGCTCCCCAGCTGTGGGCGAGCGGTTCCTGCTACTTCATGAATCGCGCTATTCCACTGCTACGCACACCCCGTCCCGCTTTGGCCTGGCGGTATCCCAGCAGCCCGCCCGCCCCGGTGAGCACGAGGATTCCGGCGAGCCCGGGCAGGGCGAGAGCGGCGATCTGCGCGATACCTGCCGACCGCAGGTATTCGCCGTACCCGAGGCGGGCGCCCGGCACCGGCGTGGCCGCACCGCTGCCCGCGGACGCGGGCACCGGGTCACGCGCCTGCGGCGGTGACGTGCCCACCTGACGCGGCGCGGCAGGTGCCCCGGGGGGATTGCCTGCCGCGGGCCCGCCGCCGACGGCGGGGACAGCGCCGGGCCCGGCTGCCGGCACGACCGCCGTTCCTGCACCGGCCGGTGCGGGCACGAAGACCGGCACGCTGACCGGCGCGGTGCGCACGTCCGTCGATGCGATCTCGATCCCGGGGAGGATGTCCAGCACGTCGGGGCCCGCAGGGCCTCCCACAACTGGTGCACGCGGAAGGTTCGGGGGGACGCTCACCGGCGGTCGATCGCTGTCGTCGTCCTCCAACGCCGGCGGCACATCAGGCACGTCCGGCCGGGGCCAGGGCCAGGGCCAACAGTCTTCGTCGCCCTTGCCGCAGCAGGGCGGTCGCGGTTGTTCCTCCGGTTCATCGACAGGATCTTCGGCCTTGCCGGGTGGATCGTCGTCGTCGCCGGGCGCCGGCGAGGGGTCGTCACCGTCGGGCGGCGTCCCGTCCGGTCGGCCGGGTTCGGAAGCGCCGTCGCCTGGCCGCGGGGAGAGGTCGCGCTTCCCGGTGTGCCTGTTTTCGCTGGGCGCGTCGTCCTGGCTGCTGGTCGACCCCGGGTCGGCGTAGGCCGTCGCGGCGCCGAGGCCGCCGATCCACAGTCCGGAGGCCACCAAGCAGGACGCTGTGGCGATGCGCGACCGCGAACCCACGTCGTCACCACCCTCCGACGACCTGCCGCCGTTTCACCCCTATGTCGGTGACGATTCTCGCACAATCCGTCTTCGCGGTTTGCTGAGAAGCCCAAACGGAGAGCCCGGCAGGGAGCGGGACCACCCCGGTGAGCGGCTAACGATAGGGTTGGACACCGTCACCGCCGGTTACCTGGCGGACTGTGCTCAATGAGACGAACCGGGAGGCCACAGGGATGGGTCTGTTCAAACGACGCAAATCCCGTGCGACCCGCAGGGCCGAAGCCCGCGCCATCAAGGCCAAGGCCAAGCTCGAAGCCCGACTGTCGGCCAAGAACGAGGTTCGCAGGTTCAAGGCTGAGCAGAAAGCCCAGACGCGCGCCCTCAAGACACAGCTGCGGGCGCAGCGGGAGAGTGACCGTGCCGCGCTCAAGGTTGCTGAAACGCAGCTGAAGGCAGTCCGTGAGGGCAAGTTGTTCTCTCCCACGAAGGTTCGCAGGGCGCTCACAGTGACTCGTTTGCTGGCTCCGGTGGCAGTGCCGCTCGTGTACCGGGCGTCGATCGCGGCGCGCGGGTTGATCGACGAGCGCCGCGCCGACCGGCTCGGCGTGCCGCTGACCCAGCTGGGTCAGTTCTCCGGGCACGGCGCAGAGCTGTCCGCACGTATCGCGGGCGCCGAGCAGTCGTTGCGCCTGCTGACGGACAAACGGCCCAAAGACGCCGAGACCAAACAGTTCGTCAGCGCGATGAACGAGCGGCTCAGCGATCTCGCCGCCGCGGTGGCCGCGGCCGAGAACATGCCGTCGCCTCGCCGCAGGCCCGCACACGCGGCCATCAGCGAGCAACTCGACGGCATCGACGCGGACCTGATGGCACGCCTCGGCGTGGTCTGACCCGTTGTCGAAAGCGCCTGCGCGACTGCGCGGTACGGCGGCGGGCCTGCTGACGGCAGCGCTCACGCTGGCCGCGCACACCCTGGGCGGCGGCCAACTGCCGTTCGGGGCCACCGGGCTTCAGCTCGTCGTCGCCGGCGCCGCCGGCGGTCTGGCCGCGTCCTTGTGGGTGATGATCGCGGCGCACGCCGGAGCGACCGTCCTCGCCGCGGCGCTATCGCATCGGGGTCCTCCTTTCGCCGCCTGGCGCTGACCGAAGCCTCCGATCGACCGAGAAAGGCACGAATCGAATGACCGCAATCCCACGGGCGCTGCACGCAGTCTTCGTAGCTGCCGTCACCCTCGTCCTGGCCTCCGGCGCACTCGGCGCCGCAGGCGCGGCCTGGGCACATGCCGCCCTCGTCGCCAGTGATCCCGCCGATGCTGCGACGCTGCAGGAGCAACCGGCCAGGGTCATCGCCACGTTCAACGAACCGATGCAGCCGCAGTTCGCCGCCATGACCATCGTCGGACCCGGCGGCGCGCAATGGGGCGACGGTGATCCCACCGTCGACGGCACCGACATCAGCGTTGCCGTCAAACCTGGCTCCCCCGCAGGGGTTTACACCGTGAACTACCGCGCCACTTCGGCCGACGGCCACGTTGTGACCGGTTCGTGGACGTATGAGGTGCTCGAGGCCGGTCCGCAGGCGGCGACGACGGCTGCGACGCCTGCGCCTGAAACCACGACAGCGGCGGCACCCGCCGACACCCCCGACTCGGATGGATTGCCCGTGTGGCCGTTCGTCGCCGGAATCACGGTGATCGTGGCGGGCGGCGCCATCTGGGCGGTGCGCCGCCGGACGTGAGGCGCGGCCGAGCCGTGGCGGGTGGTGCACTCGTCAGCGCAGTCGCGTGGGCCCCGGCGTGGGCTTTGGCGTATCCGGCCAGTTCCCTGGTGCGGGCCGTCGCTGACGCCGCGGCAGTCGCGGCGGCGGGCGGGGCTGGCGGTTGCGCCGGTGCTGGATGCGCCGCGGTATCGCGACGAACACGTCCGCCGCGCCACGGCACCGCTCGCGCCTACACCGAACTGACACTCTGATGGCGGCGGGAGTGGCCGCCGCGGCCACTCTTTTTGTGACGGGCTGACACCGCAAAGTCGGCGCGCGACGACCTGGCATGATGGGCCCATGGCAGACGAGCCGGATCGGCCTGACGAAAGTCCCGACAGCGCAACCCCGCCGGTGCCGCCGCCGGCTCCGCCGGTCAAGAAGGCCGCCGCGAAGAAGGTTGCCCCCGCCAAGAAAGCGGCACCCGCCAAGAAAACTGCGGCGAAGAAGACTCCCGCCAAGAAGGCGCCTGCGAAGAAGGCCGTCGCGGACCATGCTGCACCCGCCAAGCAGACTCCGCCGCCCGCCACCGACGCCGACCTGGCTTCGGCTGCGAAAGAGGCTGCAGCACACGCGAAGACCACTGTGACAACTGCGAGCGACGCCGTGTCATCTCCGGCGCCGGTGTCGATCGGCTCACCGGAGGCTTCCCGTCTGCCGCTTGTGGCAGCCGTCGTCACCGGGCTTCTCGCCGTCGTGGTCGTCCTGCTCGCCGCTCGACGCAACAGCGACAACTGACGTGGCGTTCCCGCCTCGCCCCACCGCAGACCTGGTCGACGAGATCGGCCCCGACGTCCGCAGCTGCGACCTGCAGCTTCGGCAGTACGGCGGACGGTCTGAGTTCGCCGGGCCGATCACCACCGTGCGGTGCTTTCAGGACAATGCGCTGCTCAAGTCGGTGCTCTCCGAACCGGGCAATGGCGGCGTCCTGGTGATCGACGGCGACGGTTCGTTGCACACCGCGCTGGTCGGGGATCTGATCGCCGATCTGGGCCGCTCCAACGGCTGGTCCGGCCTGATCGTCAATGGGGCGGTCCGGGACGCGTCCACGTTGCGGACGCTGGATATCGGCATCAAGGCGCTGGGCACGAATCCGCGTAAGAGCACCAAGACCGGTGAGGGGGTGCGGGACGAGGCCGTCGAGTTCGGCGGTGTCGTCTTTGCTCCGGGCGACATCGCCTACAGCGACGACGACGGAATCGTCGTCGTCGCCGCAGGCTGAGCCGTACTCGGGCTAGACCGCCACCGGCGTGCGCGCCTTGGTGAACTCAAGCGCCTCGTCGTCGATCTTTCCGTTGCGGATCACTCGCAGGTCGATGAGGTAGTTCTGCTTCAACCGCCAGGGCGCCTTGGAGCCTGACTTCGGCAACCGGTCCAGTGCCCGTTTGATGTATCCCGAGGTGAGATCGACGAACGGGAGTCGCTCGACGTCGCCGCCGGGCTCGCGGGGAACAACGGTGTCGTAGCCGCGCTCGGCCATGTAGCTGAGCAGCCTGCTCACGTACTCAGATGTCAAGTCCGCCTTCAACGTCCACGACGCGTTGGTGTAGCCGAAGGTGAACGCCATGTTCGGCACGTTGGACAGCATCATGCCCTTGTACGCGACGGAATCGGCGAGGTCCTGCGGGACACCGTTGCGCAGTACCTTGGCTCCGCCGAAGAACTGGACGTTCAAACCCGTTGCGGTGACGATGATGTCGGCGTCCAAAGTTTCACCCGAGGTGAGCAGGATGCCGTCGGCCGTGAAGCGCTCGATGGTGTCGGTGACGACGTCGGCCTTGCCCTTGCGGATCGCCTTGAAGATGTCGCCGTTCGGTGCGAGGCAAACGCGCTGATCCCAGGGCTTGTAGTCCGGGGCGAAGTGCCGATCGTAGTCGAAACCCTCGGGCAGTCGGCGTTCGGCCATGGTGCGCAACGCTTTACGGAAGACGTTCGGCAGCGCTCGCGCAAGCTGGTACTGCGCCGTGGCCGCCATGATTGCCTTCCAACGCACCGCGGTGTAGGCCGTCTTCTCGGGCAGGTGGCGGAAGGCTCGTGCGGCGAACGGGTCTTTGTCCGGCAGGGATCCGATATAGGTGGGGGTGCGCTGCAGCATCGTCACATGCCCTGCGCCGTTGTCGATCAGCGCCGGGATCAGCGTGATCGCGGTGGCGCCGCTGCCGATCACGACGATCTTCTTGCCCTGGTAGTCGAGGTCTTCGGGCCAGTGCTGCGGATGCACGATGGTGCCGGCGAAGTCGTCGGCTCCGGGGAATTCTGGTGAGAAGCCCTGGTCGTAGTTGTAGTAGCCGCTGCAGGCCCATAGGAAGCCGGCGTTGAGCTGGATCTCCTCGCCGTCGCGCTCGATCGTGAGTTCCCACCGCCGGTCTTCGTCCGACCAGTTGGCGGCGACGACTTTCTGCCCGTACCGGATGTGCTTGTCGATCCCGTTCTCGGTGACGGCCTCGTTGAGGTAATTCCAGATCGACGGTCCGTCGGCGATCATCTGGTCTGTCGCCCACGGCTTGAAGTGGAATCCGAGGGTGTACATGTCGGAATCCGAGCGAATACCGGGGTACTTGAAAAGGTCCCAGGTGCCGCCCAGCTTGTCGCGGCGCTCCAGGATCGCGTAGTTCGCGCCTGGGCGCTGCTGCTGGAGATGCCAGGCTGCGCTGATGCCGGAGATCCCGGCTCCGACGATGACAACGTCGACAAATTCGGTCATGACGTAAAGCTATCAACAGCCTGTCGAATGAGTCAACACCCTGTTGAAAGTTTCGACACCGTGTAAAGTCAGCGGCGTGACCTCCGTGAGCCCAGCCCGCCCGACAGGAGGACGCCGGTCTACCCGGCCGTCCGGAGACGACCGCGAACTGGCCATCCTGGAGACGGCCGAGCGCCTGCTCGACGAGCGGGCACTGTCCGAGATCTCCGTAGACGACCTCGCCAAGGGCGCCGGCATTTCCCGGCCCACGTTCTACTTTTACTTCGCCTCCAAGGATGCGGTCCTGCACAGCCTGCTGGGCCGAGTCATCGCCGACGCAGACGCCGCGCTACTGGACCTGATCGCCCATCCGCCCGAGGATCGGCGCAAGATCTGGCGGCGCGGCATCAATGTGTTCGTCGAGACGTTCGGCGCCCACCGGGCGGTCTGCGCGGCCGCCACGGCGGCCAAGGCCACCAACACCGAATCCCGCGATCTGTGGGCGACGTCGATGCAGCGGTGGATCGACCACATCACCGATGTCATCGAGGCCGAACGCGCTCGAGGGGCGGCACCGGTGACGATTCCCGCGCGCGAGCTGGCCACGACACTGAACCTGATGAACGAGGCGGTCATGGTGTCGTCGTTCATCGGGCATCAACCCGCCCTTCCCGACGACCGGGTTCTGGACAACCTGGTGCATGTGTGGGTGACCAGCATCTACGGCGAGACTGCCTGATCTGTCGGTGACCGATGCGAACATATGTTCGTGTCCGGCGCGAGCATTCTGCACGCTGATCTCGACTCGTTCTACGCCTCGGTCGAGCAGCGCGACGATCCGTCCCTCCGAGGCAGGCCCGTTCTCGTCGGCGGCGGTGTCGTGCTGGCCGCCAGCTATGAGGCGAAGGCCTATGGGGTGCGCACGGCGATGGGCGGTCGCCAGGCCCGTGCACTCTGCCCCCAGGCGATCGTCGTCCCACCGCGCATGTCGGCGTACTCGAAGGCCAGCGCTGCGGTGTTCGAGGTGTTCCGCGACACGACCCCGCTAGTCGAACCGCTGTCCGTCGACGAGGCGTTTCTGGATGTGTCGGGTCTGTGGCGGGTGTCGGGGACACCGGTCCAGATCGGCGCGCGACTCCGCGACCGGGTGCGTGAGGAGGTGGGTCTGCCGATCACGGTGGGGATTGCGCGGACGAAGTTCCTCGCCAAGGTCGCCAGCCAGGAAGCCAAGCCTGACGGGCTGCTGCTCGTGCCTCCGGACCGCGAGTTGGCGTTCCTGCATCCTCTGCCCGTGCGCCGGCTGTGGGGCGTCGGCGCCAAGACCGCCGACAAGCTGCGCGCGCACGGCATCGAGACCGTCGCCGACGTCGCCGAGTTGAGCGAGGCGACGCTCGGTTCGCTGGTGGGCGGGGCGATGGGCCGGCAACTTTTTGCGTTGTCGCACAACGTGGATCGACGCCGGGTGGTGACGGGCCAACGGCGTCGTTCGGTCGGAGCCCAGCGCGCGCTGGGGCGCTCGGGCAACGCGATGACTCCCGACGAGATCGACGCGGTCGTCGTCAACCTGATCGACCGCATCACCCGACGGATGCGCGGCGCTGACCGAACCGGCCGAACTGTGGTGCTGCGGTTGAGGTTCGACGACTTCGGGCGCGCGACCCGCTCACATACGATGCCGAGGGCGACGGCGTCGACCGACGCGATACTCGGTGCGGCGCGGCGGTTGGTCGCCGCGGCGCACCCTCTGATCGCCGAGCGCGGTGTGACGTTGATCGGCTTCGCGGTGTGCAACATCGACCGCGACGGCGCCCAGCAATTGGAGTTGCCGTTCGTCACCCCGGACGCCAGAGACTCCCTGACGATCGACGTCGCGATCGACAAGGTGCGGGGACGGTATGGCAACGCTGCTCTGACGCGGGGCGTGCTGGTCGGCCGCGACCCGGGATTGGAGATGCCGATGCTCCCCGATTGAACGGCTTGACCTCAATTTTGGTTGAGGTTCTACCGTGAGGCCATGACTCGAACTGGCCTGGGCCGCTACGGCTTCTCGGTCGATGTGCGGGACGACGACAGCCATCTCGCAACCGCGTTGACCATCGAGGGACTTGGATTCGGCACCCTGTGGATCAACGGCGGGCAGCTCGACAGGCTCGACCGGCTGACGGATCTTCTGGCCGCCACCAACACGGCCGCGGTCGGATCGTCGATCATCGCGCCCGATAAGTACACCCCGACCGACGTGGCGGACGTGTTCGCGCAGGCGGAGAAGCTAGCACCGGCGCGGTTGTTCGTCGGATTGGGATCGTCACACCGCCCCAAGGCGCTCAACCACCTCGACGGCTATCTCGACCAACTCGATGTCGTCCCCCGGCATCGAAGGGTGTTGGCGGCGTTGGGCCCTCGCGCTCTGACGCTGGCCCGTCACCGGTTCGCCGGTGCGATGCCGATGCTGTTCACGGCGGCGCAGACGACGTCCGCCCGGCAGGTACTCGGTCCGGATCGCCTGCTGTCGGTGGGACTCTCCGCCGTGCTCGACGAGCAGCCGGACAGGGCGAGGACCACGGCACGACGGCCCCTCCAGTTCTTGACGACGCTGACCAGCTACCGCAAGTCGTTGATGAGACAGGGCTTTACGGATCGCGACATCGAATCTGTCAGCGACCACCTCGTGGACTCACTGGTTGCCTGGGGCAGCGCTGCGGAGATCGCCGAACGGGCCCAACGGCTTCACGAAGCGGGCGCCGACCATGTGCACCTGACGGTTCTCGGCGAGGGGAGGCAGCCGACGGGCGCGCTCGCTGCGCGACTGCTGGCGGCGGAGTTCGGCTAGCCCGCGCGCGTCCAGTCGAGCAAGGTGTCGGCGGGCCACGTGTTGACGATGCGTTCGGGCTGCAGTCCCGCGTCGAGGGCACGCTGGGCGCCGTAACCGAGGAACTCGAGCTGTCCGGGGGCGTGGGCGTCGGTGTCGATCGAGAACACGCAACCGATTTCCATGGCGAGTTCGAGCAGGCGGGTGGGGGGATCGCGGCGCTCGGGACGAGAGTTGATCTCGACCGCGGTGCCGGCGTCGCGACAGAGCCCGAACACCTTCTCGGCGTCGAACTTCGACTCCGGCCGCACTCCCCTGCCGCCGGTCACAAGTCGGCCGGTGCAGTGGCCGAGGACGTCGGTGTGGGGATTGGCGACCGCAGTGAGCATGCGACGGGTCATGGCAGGGGCGTCCATGGCGAGTTTGGAGTGGACACTGGCGACGACGATGTCGAGACGTTCGAGCAGTTCGTCTTCCTGGTCGAGGGTGCCGTCTTCGAGGATGTCGACCTCGATGCCGGTGAGAATCCGCATGGGCGCCACCTTTTGGCGGATCTCGTCGATGACGTCGAGCTGTTGGCGCAACCGCTCCGGCGACAATCCGTTGGCGACCCGTAGACGTGGCGAGTGATCGGTCAGCGCGCAGTATTCATGTCCCAGGTCACGGGCGGCCATCATCATCTCTTCGATCGGCGCGGATCCGTCGGACCAGTTGGAATGCACGTGCAGATCGCCGCGCAGCGCCGCGCGGATGTCGCCGCCGCCGAGGTCTTGCGCGGACTCGCGAAGTTCGACGAGCGCGTCAGGCTCGCGGCCGGCCCACGCCTGCGCGATGACCTTCGCGGTCTTGGGTCCGACCTTGGGCAACGTCTGCCAACTGTTGGCCGCGCCGTGCTTCTCCCGCTGGGCGTCGGTGAGCGCTTCGACGACGTCAGCGGCGTTGCGGTAGGCCATCACCCGGCGGGGGTCTTCGCGCGCGCGGTCCTTGTAGTAGGCGATCTGACGCAGCGCGGTGACCGGGTCCATCCCACCAGTGTGCCCCGATCGGAGTCGAACAATTGGTGCACAGACCCCCTCCGCGGCGTTGATAGGGTCGCTGGACGGGAGGGTTCTGTCGTGAGTGTGTGGGAAGACGTCACCGACGTCGGTGGCGGTCTTGGTGGACTCCTGACGGACGTGCCGAGCCTCATTGGCAATGTCGCCGAAGTGCAGTCCACCCAATCGCGGCCCTGATGGGACGACTCGGTCGCGACCCCGCCGCAACGCGCAGCTTTCTTGAACGAGACCTCGGGCTTCCCACACCAAGGTCCGTTAATGAGACGCGCGCCAAGGTGTTCGCCGGCCGTTATGACGACCAGTCCGAATGAGGCTCGACCACAAGCGTCTTGAGCGACGACTCAGGTTTTTCATCCTTGTCGTCGGCGCGCTGTCTATCGTCATTCCGCTCACCCTCATCGGGGTTTCGTCGTGCATTCAGTCCCGTCATTTCGCCAATGATCGTCGCCCTCCCGACTTCGCCCGCGCTGACCACTGGACCCCGCCCCATCGGACTTTCCTGAAATCGTCCTTGGAGGTCAAACCCGTCCCAGGCTGGAGACTTTCAGTAGCCGAACTCGGACTCCCACGGGGTTCTCGCATCGCGACAGATCCGATGCCTGTTCGTTCTCACCCGTTCATCGGCAACATCGACGAGCGTGCGTTCTTTCTCGCCTCGAGCGGCGAACCGAGCGCTCCGCAGTGGTGGCTCGCCGGAGTGAACGTCGAAACCGGCGCGCCACTTTTCCCCGCGATACCACTCAATCCCGGGGACAACCCCGACTGCTTTCTCAATGGACCTGATGCCTTGCTCTGCATCACCACCGAGATCGAGAACCGCACCGCCTGGGTGATCGACTCCCACTCTGGGGCAATCACATACACCGGACCCACTGACCTGAATATCCGTCCCAGCGACCTCAATGTTCAGCAGGTCGGCATCTACGCTGTTGCCGAGTCCGTCGACGAAGGTGTCTACGGCGTCGGTTCGCGCGCTGAAACGACGTGGTTTGTCCCGGGCGCTGGTGATATGTCGCCCCTATACGTACTCGGTCTCGACATTGCACAACCTCCCATGGCCTATCAGACCGTGTTGGGTTTCAACGCCTTCGACAGGACTTTGTTCTCTGTGGTGGTGATCGAGCCCGAAATGCGGGATAACTTCGAGATGATCAACATTCTTTTGTATCCAGGAGGTTTCGCCGCCGAAGTGCGGCCCCGCGATTACTCCTCGGCCCCGCAAGTACGTCTTTACGACGCCGCCGGCAGGAGAATGTCTGACATCGATTTTGGTATATCCGGGATGCCATCCCAGCCCGTCTTCGACATGCCCGCCTTGCACGATGAAACCTGGCGCTACCTCACTCCACACGGTGAGCTCATCGCAGAGACCGCAGAGCCACCTGTTCGCCTGGTGGGATCCCGACTCATCGTCGACGCCAATGAGTTTTCGACCCGGAGTTGGGACCAGTACGACATCCACACCGGGGCGAAGGGCAAGCGGTGCGGCAATCTTGACATGGACTCCGGCTATATCGGGTACGACGGAACGAGCATCGCGGTCACGTCCGACGGTAACGGAACCATCGGACTCGACACGGAGGCTACAGATTTCGACACATGCGAACGCCTGTGGACCATCAGCTCTCCGCCTGGTTCGTTTCGTTACGTCTGGCGCATCAACACCACGCTCGTCCAACTGTCGGACGACGGGACGGAATTGATGTCGCTGGTGGCCCCTAGCTAGCCCAGGCGGGATCCCGGCCGGTCAGGGCAACCACCCGGTCCATCAGCGGCGCGTCGTCGGGCGTCGGCACGGCGGCGCCGAACAATCCGTCGATCGGCTCACCGCCGGAGAACGACGCCACGTGCGCCTGGACCGCGGTCAGAATCTCGTCGGACACGTGATAGGTGAGCCCCGCCGACACCGCGACGTCCCAGCCGTGCACGACGACTTCGGTCAGCGCGATCATCCCGCCGACGTCGGCGGGGAAGTCGACGCCGCCGGCGCGCGACATCCCTTCCCACGCCGCCGGATCTCGCCACGCCTGTGCCAGGCGTTCGAGATTTTCGGGGTAGAGCGTCCGCCACTCGGGCTCCGGCCCGTCACCCATCTCCGGCGCAGTGTCGGTGAGTTCACCGAATTCTTTGCGGGCCGCCGCGTCGAACGCCAGCGACAGACCTCCGATGTGCGCGATCACCGCGCCCAGATTCATCGCGCCACACGGGGTGGGCGCCGCGAGATGATCATCGCGTACCTGGCCCAGCAGTTCGGCCGTGCCCTCGCACGCCGCGGTCATATCGATCATGCCGATACAGACCAGTGCGCTGGGCCGGACTCATCGCGCGCTTACAGGAATCAGGACTAGCCTCGGTGTACGTGCGATTCGCCTTCAAAACATCCCCGCAGAACACCACGTGGTCCGACATGCTTGCCATCTGGAAGACGGCCGACCAGATCGACGTCTTCGAGTCGGGCTGGACCTTCGACCACTTCTATCCGATTTTCTCCGATTCGAAGGGGCCCTGCCTGGAAGGCTGGATCACCCTCACCGCCCTGGCTCAGGCCACCACGCGTCTTCGGGTCGGCGTGCTCGTCACGGGTATCCACTATCGACATCCCGCAGTGCTCGCCAACATGGCCTCAGCCCTGGACATCGTCTCCAACGGTCGGCTCGAACTGGGTATCGGCGCCGGTTGGAACGAAGAGGAGTCCGGTGCCTATGGCATCGAGCTGGGCAGCATCAAGGAGCGGTTCGATCGGTTCGAGGAAGCGTGTCAGGTTCTCAAGGGGCTGTTGAGCGAGGAGACGACGACGTTCGACGGCACGTTCTATCAGCTCAAGGACGCCCGCAACGAGCCGAAGGGGCCCCAGCAGCCCCATCCTCCGATCTGCATCGGCGGCAGCGGTGAGAAGCGGACGCTGCGGATCACCGCGCAGTACGCCGATCACTGGAACTTCGTCGGTGGCACTCCCGAAGAGTTCGCCCGCAAGCGTGACGTGTTGGCTGCGCACTGCGCGGACATAGGTCGCGACCCCACGGAGATCATGCTCTCCGCCCACGTCCGGCTGGGTGAGGATCGAGACTACGACAAGGTCATCGCGGACGCCGCGGGGCTGGGTGCCGAAGGCCTCGATTTGGCGATCATCTATCTGCCGCCGCCCTACGATCCCGCTGTGCTGGAACCGTTGGCCGCCAAGATCTCGACCTCCGGGCTGCTCACCAGCAAAGCAATTTGACGATCACGAAACAGTAACGATCAGGCAAACATACGATCACACGCCGGGGGACGGCGCTTTCGACCGCGTCAGAGTTCGCTAGACGCCGTAGCGAAGGAGTTCGTCGGCGGTGATCAGCCGCTCTGCCTTCGCGGGGAACTCACGGCTCTTGACCGGGTGACGGAACAACGTCCAGGCGATTCGACCCACCCGTGACCGGGTAATCGGGTTGATATACATGGCGATTACTCCTGCGGTGTGCAATAGCTGAACCGGGGAGCAACGTTACCCCAGCTTCCTCACCGAGTCATTAGATACCGGCCTCCCGGCAAACTCGCGGAGGCACGCCGATCAAAGATCGGATGTTTTTGTTGAGACTGGAGTGACAGATGTGACTCCACGAGACCGTCCTGAGACATCAAGATCAGCGCATGAACAACCGTCGTTGTGGAAACAGCACAACGATCGTCGCGGGTGAATTTTTGGTCACAAAGCCCGCCGCGGGGCGCGCGTTGCCAGTTACCGCTGCGGCGCGGCGGTGGGCTTGATGGGTGCCGGCAACGCCGAGTGGCCCATCAGATACGTGTCCACCGCCGACGCTGCCGCGCGACCCTCGGCGATCGCCCACACGATCAGCGACTGACCGCGGCCCATGTCGCCGGCTACGTACACACCCGGCACCGATGTCGCGAATGCAGGGTCGCGTCCGACGTTGCCTCGTTCGTTGAACTCCACCCCGAGATCGGTCAGCAGCCCCTCGCGCTCCGGTCCGGTGAAGCCCATCGCCAGCAGTACGAGGTCGGCTTCCATTTCGAAGTCCGAACCCTCGACCTTCTCGAACTTGCCCGCGTTCATCACGACCTCGTGGGCTTTCAGCCCCGTGACACGTCCGTCCTCGCCGACGAACTGCTCGGTGTTGACGGAGTAGACGCGGTCGCCGCCTTCCTCGTGTGCCGAGGAGACGCGGAACATCAGCGGGTAGGTCGGCCACGGCGTCGAGTCGGCACGCGTCTCCGGCGGCCGCGGCATGATCTCGAACTGATGCACGCTGACCGCGCCCTGGCGATGCGAAGTACCCAGGCAGTCGGCTCCGGTGTCACCGCCGCCGATGATGATGACCTTCTTGTCGCGGGCCGTGATCGGCGGCTGACCGTTCTCGTCGATGACGGGGTCGCCGAGCTGTACCCGGTTGGCCCACGGCAGGAATTCCATCGCCTGGTGGATGCCGTCGAGGTCCCGGCCCGGGATGGGCAGATCCCGGCGCGCGGTCGCCCCGCCGGCCAGCACCACGGCGTCGAACTCCGACCGCAGCTGCGCGGCCGTGATGTCCACGCCGACGTTGACATTGGTGCGGAACTCGGTGCCCTCGGCGCGCATCTGGTCCAGGCGCCGGTCGATGTGGCGCTTCTCCATCTTGAACTCCGGGATGCCGTAGCGCAGCAGACCGCCGATGCGGTCGTCGCGCTCGAACACCGTCACCTTGTGGCCGGCGCGCGTGAGCTGTTGGGCCGCAGCCAATCCGGCGGGTCCGGAGCCGACCACCGCGACGGTTTTGCCGGTCAGCTTGGTCGGGGGCAGCGGGACGACCCAGCCCTCCTTGAAGGCGTTGTCGATGATCTCGACCTCGACCTGTTTGATGGTCACCGGATCCTGGTTGATACCGAGCACGCACGAGCCCTCGCACGGGGCGGGACACAGCCGTCCGGTGAACTCCGGGAAATTGTTGGTGGCGTGCAGGCGCTCGATGGCATCGCGCCACCGGCCCGTGCGCACCAGGTCGTTCCACTCCGGGATCAGATTTCCCAACGGACAACCGTTGTGGCAGAACGGGATACCGCAGTCCATGCAGCGGCTTGCCTGCGCCTTCAGTGTGTCGTGGGAGAAGTCCTCGTAGACCTCCCTCCAGTCCTTCAGACGAAGGTCGACGGGACGACGCTTGGGTGTCTCGCGGTGGGTGTTCTTGAGGAATCCGCGTGGGTCAGCCATTTGCGGCCGCCATGATCGCCTCGGCAACGCCGTCCTCGTCGGCACCGCGTTCTTGGGCTTCGGCGATCGCCTGCAGCACACGCTTGTAGTCGCGTGGCATGACCTTCTTGAAGTTGGACATCTCAGTACTCCAGTCAGCCAGGATGTGTTGTGCCACCGGCGAATCGGTGGCATCAACGTGCGCCTGGATCATGTCGTGGACGAACACGGCGTCTTCGGACTCGACGCCGTCGAGATCCTCCAGTTCAACCATCTCCGGGTTGAGGTTGTCGGCAAGGGCGTTGTTCGGGTCATAGACGTACCCGATACCACCGGACATGCCCGCGGCGAAGTTCCGCCCGGTCGGGCCGAGAATGACAACCCGGCCGCCGGTCATGTATTCGCAGCCGTGGTCGCCCACGCCTTCCACCACCGCGTGCGCGCCGGAGTTACGGACGGCGAACCGCTCTCCGACCTGACCGCGCAGGAACATCTGTCCGCTGGTGGCGCCGAACAGCACCACGTTGCCCGCGATGATGTTGTCCTCGGCCGCATAGTCCTCGGGCGCGTTGTCTGGCGGCCGAACCACGACCCGCCCGCCGGACAAACCCTTACCCACGTAGTCGTTGGCGTCGCCGTAGACCCTCAGCGTGATGCCCTTGGGGAGGAACGCACCGAAGCTGTTGCCCGCCGAGCCGTCGAATGTGATGTCGATCGTCCCGTCCGGGAGTCCTTGGCCGCCATAGGCTTTGGTCACCTCATGGCCGAGCATCGTGCCCACGGTGCGGTTGACGTTCGCGATCGAGGTCTTGAAGCGCACCGGGGTGCCGTGATCGATCGCTTCCCGGCACTGGGTGATCAGCTGCTGGTCGAGGGCCTTGTCCAGACCGTGGTCCTGGCGCGAGCTGCAGTAGAGGTCCTGGTTCATGAATGCCGATTCGGGCTCGTGCAGCACCGGCGTCAGGTCGAGCTTGTGGGCCTTCCAATGCTCGGCGGCCCGGGTGGTGTCCAGTGCGGAAACCTGTCCGACCATCTCGTTGACGGTGCGGAAACCCAACTGCGCCATCAGTTCCCGAACCTCCTCGGCGACGAAGAGGAAGAAGTTCTCCACGAACTCGGGCTTGCCGTTGAAACGCTGGCGAAGCAGCGGGTTCTGGGTGGCCACGCCGACGGGACAGGTGTCGAGGTGGCAGACGCGCATCATGATGCAGCCGGCGACCACCAACGGTGCGGTGGCGAAGCCGAACTCCTCGGCGCCGAGCAGCGCGGCGATCACGACGTCGCGGCCGGTCTTGAGCTGGCCGTCCACCTGCACGACGATGCGGTCACGAAGGCCGTTGAGCAGCAACGTCTGCTGGGTCTCCGCCAGGCCGAGCTCCCACGGTGCCCCTGCGTGTTTCATCGACGTCAGCGGGGTGGCCCCGGTTCCGCCGTCGTGACCGGAGATCAACACGACATCGGCATGTGCCTTGGAGACGCCGGCGGCCACCGTGCCGACTCCGTTCTCGGACACCAGCTTCACGTGCACGCGGGCCTGCGGGTTGGCGTTCTTCAGATCGTGGATCAGCTGCGCGAGATCCTCGATCGAGTAGATGTCGTGATGCGGCGGCGGCGAGATCAGGCCGACGCCCGGGGTCGAGTGACGCACCTCGGCCACCCACGGGTACACCTTGTGTCCCGGAAGCTGGCCCCCCTCACCGGGTTTGGCGCCCTGAGCCATCTTGATCTGGATGTCGGTGCAGTTGGTGAGGTAGTGCGACGTCACACCGAAGCGGCCGGATGCCACCTGCTTGATGGCGCTACGGCGCCAGTCGCCGTTCTCGTCGCGGTCGAATCGCGCGACGGCTTCACCGCCCTCACCCGAGTTCGACCGTCCGCCGAGGCGGTTCATCGCGATCGCGAGCGTCTCGTGGGCCTCGGCCGAGATCGAGCCGTAGCTCATCGCGCCGGTCGAGAAACGCTTCACGATCTCGCCGGCGGGTTCGACCTCCTCCAGCGGGACCGGCGGTCGCTCGCCGTCGCGGAACTTCAGCAGGCCGCGCAGCGACGCCATGCGCTCGCTCTGGTCGTCGACCAGCTGGGTGTACTCCTTGAAGATGTCGTACTGCCCGGTCCGCGTCGAGTGCTGCAGCTTGAACACCGTGTCAGGGTTGAACAGGTGGTATTCGCCCTCGCGGCGCCACTGGTATTCGCCCCCGACCTCCAGCTCGCGGTGCGCCCACTCGTCCGGCCGGTCCAGGTACGCCAGCGCGTGCCGGGTCGAGACGTCGTCGGCGATGTCGTCGAGGTCGATTCCGCCGACGGGGCAAGCCAGCCCGGTGAAGTACTCGTCGAGCACCTTCTGGCTGATGCCGATGGCCTGGAACAGCTGCGCGCCGGTATAGGACGCCAGCGTCGAGATGCCCATCTTGGACATCACCTTGAGCACACCCTTGCCCGCGGCCTTGACGTAGTTGGCCTTGGCCTGATCGCTGCTGATCCCGGTGATGACCCCGCGGTCGACCATGTCCTCGATGGACTCGAACGCCATGTACGGGTTGATCGCGGCGGCGCCGAAGCCGACGAGGGCCGCCATGTGGTGCACCTCGCGGGCGTCCCCCGCCTCGACGACCAGGCCCACCTGGGTGCGCGTGCGGTCCCGCACGAGGTGGTGGTGCACGGCTGAGACCGACAGCAGCGACGGGATCGGTGCCATCGACTCGTCGGATTCCCGGTCGGACAGCACGATGATGCGGGCGCCGTCACGGATCGCGGACGACACCTTGGCGCGGACGTTGTCCAACGCCTCCTTGAGGCCCTGGCCGCCACGGTTGACGGGGTAGAGGCAGCGGATGACGGCGGCGCGCAGGCCGTGCTTGTGGCCGCGGATCTCGTGGTCGGGGTCGACGCACATCAGCTTGGACAGCTCGGCGTTGCGCAGGATCGGGTTGGACAGCACGATCTGGCGACACGACTCGGCGTTGGGGTTGAGCAGGTCGCCCTCGGGTCCCACGGTGCCGGCGAGGCTGGTGACGACCTCTTCGCGGATGGCGTCCAACGGAGGGTTGGTGACCTGCGCGAACAGCTGCTGGAAGTAGTCGTAGAGCATCCGCGGCCGCGCCGACAGGACGGCGATCGGGGTGTCGGTGCCCATGGAGCCCAGTGCCTCGGCACCGGTGCGCGCCATCGGGGCGACCAGCAGGTTGAGTTCCTCGTAGGTGTAGCCGAAGATCTGCTGGCGCAGCACCACGCGGTGATGCGGCATCCTCTTGTAGTCGCCCGGGGGCAGCTCGTCGAGCTGGAACAGTCCCTTGTCGAGCCACTCCTGATAGGGCTGCTCGGCGGCGAGCTGGGCTTTGATCTCCTCGTCCGAGACGATCCGGCCCTGCGCGGTGTCGACGAGGAACATGCGGCCGGGCTGCAGGCGCAGCTTCTGGACGACGGTGCTCGGGTCGAGGTCGAGGACCCCGGCCTCCGATGCCATCACAACCAGGCCGTCGTTGGTGACCCAGATTCGCGACGGACGCAGGCCGTTGCGGTCGAGGACCGCGCCGATGACGGTGCCGTCGGTGAAGCACACCGATGCCGGGCCGTCCCACGGCTCCATCAGCGACGAGTGGTACTGGTAGAACGCCCGGCGTGCGGGGTCCATCGACTCGTGACGCTCCCAGGCTTCCGGGATCATCATCAGCACGGCGTGCGGCAGGCTGCGCCCACCCAGATGCAGGAGCTCCAGCACCTCGTCGAAGCGGGCGGTGTCCGACGCTCCGGGAGTACAGACGGGAACGATCTTGTCGAGGCTCCTGCCCGATTCGCGGCTCGCGGCGGGCCCGCCCCCGAACACGTCGGTCTTGATCAGCGCTTCACGGGCCCGCATCCAGTTTTCGTTGCCGGTGACGGTGTTGATCTCACCGTTGTGCGCGACGCGGCGGAACGGGTGGGCAAGAGGCCAGGAGGGGAAGGTGTTGGTGGAGAACCGCGAGTGGACGATGCCCAGCGCGCTGGTCATCCGGTCGTCCTGCAGGTCCAGGTAGAACGCCTTGAGCTGCGGGGTGGTCAGCATGCCCTTGTAGACGAAGGTCTGCCCGGACAGGCTCGGGAAGTACACGGTCTCGCGACCGGGGCCGTCCTGACCGGGGCCCTTGGTGCCGAGTTCGTGCTCGGCACGCTTGCGGACGACGTAGGCACGTCGCTCGAGTTCCATACCTTCAGCCCCGGCCAGGAACACCTGCCGGAATGTCGGCATGGCGTCCCGGGCGAGCGCGCCCAGCGACGAATCATCGGTCGGAACGTCACGCCAGCCGAGCACCTGCAGACCCTCGGCCTCGGCGATCTTGCCGACCGCCTCGCATGCGGCGGCGGCGTCCTTGGACGACTGTGGCAGGAATGCGATGCCTGTCGCGTAACTGCCGGGCTCGGGCAGGTCGAAGTCGACGATGGCCCGGAAGAACTCGTCGGGGACCTGAAGGAGGATGCCGGCACCGTCACCGGTGTTCGGCTCCGCACCCTGAGCGCCGCGGTGCTCCAGATTCAGCAGCGCCGTGATCGCCTTGTCCACGATGTCTCGGCTTCGACGGCCGTGGATGTCGGCGACCATCGCGACACCGCACGAGTCGTGCTCGAACGCGGGGTTGTACAGGCCCTGACGACTGGGCGCCATTCCCACCTACCTTCAAGAGCACACATCTCGACGCGAAGTTTCGATTGGCAACCGTTGCCGAGAGTGTTAGCCGGTCTGGCAGTGGAGGGCCCTCCGTGCAGCACTGAACGACGGCCCTTTTTCCACGCGCCACAAGTGGACAAAACGATATGACAAAAGGCCCCTGACATGCCAACTTAGCCCTACCTAACAAAGTTCGCCGAACGGCCCGGGGCTGGATCCGGCAGTAAGGCGCATCACGAGTGAATAACGTTGCCACGGGCCCGTTTTCGGCTATACCGTCGGCCCGTACCGGCCATGAGTGATCCGTCACACCTCTGAATGACAACGGATTGAAGTTTGCTAGACACCCCCCATACCGGCCTCTGTAGTGCGCCGACGGCGCTGTGTTGATTTGCGCAAAGCCTTTCCGGATTCTTAGAGAACGCCTCGGCCGCCCGAGTCGCCACCAAGTGCGCACCCTGCACCACCACCGCCGTCTAAACCGCTGCGCTCCAATACTTTTGCGACCCATGGCAGGCTGCAGGGGTGCCTTACCCGTTGAGTACACCGCTCGGCCGTTTTGGAATCGAAACTGCGGAGGAGGGCCCCGACCGCTGCGTGGCGACCATCCCTGCCGCCGGACTGCTCAATCCGCTGACCCGCCACCCGACGATCGCCCCTCTGGCGATGCTCGTCGATCACATCGGCGGCCTGATCAACCATGCCCGCCGGGGCCTGCGGGAATGGACCGTGTCCAGCGAACTGTCATTGGAGGTGGCCCCCGGCGCCGCTGAGGCGATCGCCTCCACGCCGGGGGAACCGGTCCTGGGAATCGCGCGTCCGCTGGGCCGCAAGGGTCGGGCCGCCCTGGGGTTGTGTGAGTTGAGCGCCGGCGGCGAGGTCCTGGCCACCGCGACCGTACGTTCGTTCTACATCACCGTTCCCGCATCGCTGGCGCCGTGGCCGGACGGGCCCGAAGGCACCCGGCCGGGCACGCGACTCGAGGAGCTGATGGCGGTGGCGATAGGCGAAACCGGCGGTGCTGCAGCAGTTTTGGTGCAACAGGACGACCCGGTGCTGAACAACAGTGTCGGCGCCGTGCACGGCGGGGTGTCGTCGATGGGACTCGAGTTGGTCGGCTCGGCGGTCCTCAACCGGGATCTCGTGGCCGAGCCCTACCGGACGGCGTCGCTGCGGGTGAATTTCCTGCGCCCCTTCCACGGCGGCGCAGAAGCCCATTACCGGGCCAAGCCGGTTCACACCGGGCGCAGCAGCGGGGTCGCCGAGGCCGAGGCGATCGGCAGCGACGGCCGCACCGCGTTGCTTGCACGCGTCACCGCGTACCGCTGAACTGCGGGTTGCACGGCAATTGCCGTGTGGCATCAGTTCGGCCAAGAACGGCACCGGCCGCGGATTGCGGTGAGACCCTGAGCCATCGGCAACGGCGCTGTGAAAGGGGCTCCCGCGATGCGTCCACCCACCATGCTGCACCGATTGGCAGCAGAGTTCATCGGCACGTTCTGGCTGGTATTCGGGGGCTGCGGCAGCGCCGTCTTCGCCGCCAAGTATCTGTCAGACGACGGCGTATCCCTGGGGATCGGGTTCCTCGGGGTCTCCCTGGCCTTCGGTCTGACAGTGCTGACCGGCGTCTACGCATTCGGCACCATCTCCGGCGGGCACTTCAATCCAGCGGTGACACTCGGGGCGGCCCTGGCCAAGCGCGTGGAATGGAAGGTTGTTCCGGCGTACTGGGTCGCTCAGGTGGTCGGCGGCCTGGTCGCGGGCGTCGTCATCTACGTCATCGCCAAGGGGCGCGACGGTTGGACGGCAACGGGAAATATGGCGGCCAACGGCTATGGCGACCACTCACCCGGCGGCTACGCGCTGGTGGCCGTGCTGATCGCAGAGGTGGTGCTGACGTTCGTCTTCCTGCTGGTCATTCTCGGCTCGACCGACGACCGGGCACCGAAGGGGTTCGCCGGTCTGTCGATCGGCCTGACCTTGACGCTGATCCACCTGATTTCCATCCCCATCTCGAACACCTCGGTCAACCCGGCGCGGTCCACCGGGGTGGCGTTCTTCAACGCAGATGGCGCGCCTGCCCAACTGTGGGTGTTCTGGCTCGCGCCGCTGGTGGGCGCGGCGGTCGCCGGAGTGGCTTATCCCTACCTGTTCGGAACCGCCGAGGAGCTCGCCGACCGCCCGGTACGAGACGACGCGCTCCCCGGCGGCAGCCCGGATCTGACGACCGGGTGACGCGGGTCAGGACTTCTTGGCCTTCTTGGCTGCGGCCTTCTCAGAGGTCGCACCCTCGTTGACGAGTTCGCCGCCGGAGTTCTCCAGGTGGGCCCGGACGAACCACTGGAACTTCTCCAGCTCGGCGGCATGTCCGATCAGCATGTCCTCGGAGACCGGATCCAGTTCACCGAGACGCTCGATGCTCTTGCGCGTGTCCTCGATGACGCCGACGTACACCAGGTCGAGTGCGGCTAGGTGTGCCTGCACGGTGTCGCGGTTGACCGAGTAGTCGTCCCACGTGCGATCGTTCTGGATCGCACCGGGGGTGCCCAGCGGGGACTGTCCCAGAGCAGCGATGCGCTCTGCGGCCTCGTCGGCATATCCACGCACCAGCTCCACTTGCGGGTCGATCATCTCGTGAACGCCGATGAAGTTGGGGCCCACGACATTCCAGTGCACATGCTTGAGGGTCAGGTGTAGATCGTTGTATCGGCTGAGCGCCTTCTGCAGCAGCTCGGCGACTTCGGCTCCCTGCTTGTCGGTAAGGCCGGGAACGGTGAACGCAGTCATTGCTAGCTCCTTCGCACGATCGACTGTCCCGCGCCGGGTACCCGGGTGTGTAGGCAGGTAATCACCCGTGACGTCGAGGTCACAGATCGGCGAGGTTGGGTATGGAAAGCCTAGGCCCGAAACGCGGATTGACCATCATGCCGCTCACTTCCAACAACCGCACGGCGCGATGCCGGTGGGGCCGAAGTGGTTCCAGCAGCTCGACCATCTCGGGGTCGTCGATCGGATGCCCCAGCAGCGTCCAGCCCACCATCTTGGCGAGGTGGTAGTCACCGATAGACAGCGCGTCGGCGTCGCCGAACGCCCGCTGTGCGACCTCCGCCGCTGTCCATATCCCGACGCCGGGAAGCGACGTCAGCGCCGCACGAGCCGACTCCGCGGGCCTGTCGACGAGGCGCTCCAGGGATTCTGCTCGCTGAGCGCAGCCGACGATCGTCCGCGCCCGCCCAGGGTCGACGTTGGCGAGGTGGAACTCCCAGGACGGGATACGCCGCCAGGCTTCGGCCGTGGGGAAGATGCGCATGTTGACCGGCGTCGGACCGGGCGCAGGAGCACCGTGCTTCGTGACGAGCTTGTGCCACGCACGCCGGGCGTCCTTGCCGACGACACGCTGCTCCAGGATCGCGGGCACCAGCGCTTCCATCACCCGACCGGTCCTACCCAGCCGCAGGTGGGGCGCCTTACGCAGGGCTCGCGCAAGGGTCGGGTCTTCGGGGACGAAGCCTGTGGCGTCGTCATCGGCGCCGAGCTGGGCAGGCAAGGTCTCGGTGAACTCCACGGCGCCGGGTCCCCAGGCCTCGCAGTCGACGGTGCCGACTGCGCCGCGGGTGAGGCGCGCGGTGACGGCTCCGCTGCGCATCAGACTGGTCCGCCAGATCGCGCCGTCGGCGGCGTCGTGGTAGCACGGGTCGGCCCTACCTCGGCGCAGCGGCGACAACGTCCAGCCCGGGCTCGCCGGCCCGGCGAACTCGACGCTGGCCGTACTGCGCATCAGGTCAGCCTAGGTGCCCACGACGACATCGGCCTTGTCCGGATAGAAGGCCACGTGACCGGCGATCTGCGCGACGGCGGGATACGGCTGCCGGTAGGTCCAGATCGCGTCGGCGACGGTGACACCGTCGATGATGACGTCGAAATACGCCGCGTCGCCCTTGTACGGGCAGTACGTCTCGGTCTCACTGGGACGAAGCAGCTCAGCCGCCACGTCACCGAGCGGAATGTACTGCACCGCAGGATAACTGGACTCCTGCAAGGTCAGCGCGGCGTCTGTCTCCGCCACAAGGTGACCGTTGACATGCACGACGACGTGCCTGCCGGTCGGCATGACGGTGATCGGATGCGACGCCGTGGGCTCAAGGATGTGACGATCGGTCATGCCACCATTGAACCCCCGCAGGGTGACTAATGCGGACGGCCTGCGATCTTGTCCGCGATGACGGCGATCGGCGAGGTCCTCCTCGTGCCGCGCGCCTCGTGCCAGTCCGCGGCCTTGTAGGCCAGATACATCCCGCGCACGCCGATCCACCGCAGCGGTTCCGGCTCCCAGGTCTTGGACTCGTGCCCCACCCAGGGCAACCTGGTCAGGTCCGACTCGCGTTTGAGCACCAGGTCGGTCAGTGTGCGGCCCGCGAGGTTGGTCGCGGTCACACCGTGCCCGACGTATCCGCCCGCCCAGCCGAGCCCAGTGGCCTGGTCGAAGTCGACGGTCGCCTCCCAGTCGCGCGGCACGGCGAGCACCCCGCACCATCCGTGGGCGATCGCCACGCCGGACACCTGGGGCAGGATGCTGTGCAAGGTGGCGGTCAGGTTCTTGATGGTGCGTTCGGGAACTCGTCCGTCTTTGTCGATACGGGAGCCGTACCGGTAGGGGACGCTGCGCCCGCCGATCGCGATGCGGTCGTCGACCGTGCGTTGGGCATAGAAGAAGCCGTGTGCGGTGTCCCCCAGGGTTTCCCGGCCCTCCCAGCCGACGCGGTCCCACACCTCGACGGGCAGCGGGTCGGTGGCGATCATCGAGCTGTTCATCGGCAACCATCGGCGTTTGAGGCCGGGCAGTGCCGCGGTGAAGCCCTCGGTGGCCCGCAGTACCACGGGCGCGCTCACGGTTCCCCACGGCGTCCGCGCCCTGCCGGCCGCGATCTCGGTGACGGGAGTCCTCTCATAGATGACGACGCCCAGCCGGTCGACGGCGTCGGCGAGGCCACGGGCCAGGCGGGCCGGCTGAATGCGAGCACAGTGCGGATTGTGGTAGGCGGCGACTACACCGTCGAGCCGGATACGTTGCGCGGCGGCATCTTTGGTGAGCCATTCGACGCCGTCGACCTGCCAGTTGCGCTCGGCCTGCATCGCCGTGGCGAGCCGCCGGGCCTGTGCGGCGTTGCGGGCCACCTCCAGTGTGCCGCCCTTGACGATGCCGGCATCGATACCTTCTCGGGCGGCCACGTCGATCACTTCGTCGACGGCCTCGTTGAGCGCACGCTGCCAGTCGATTACGCCGTCGCGGCTGTATTGGTGTGCCATCCGCTCCCGGTCGCCGGGAACGAGGCCGGAGAGCCACCCGCCGTTGCGGCCGGAGGCGCCGTATCCGGCGAAGCGCGCTTCGAGCACCACGATGCGCAACGACGGATCGGCACGCTTGAGGTAGTACGCGGTCCACAGTCCGGTGTAGCCGGCGCCGACGATGCAGACGTCGGCGTCGCGGCTGCCGGGCAACGGTCCCCGGCTGATCGGCAGGCCGTCGAACCAGTGGGACACGTGACCGTTGACGGGCGATCGAGTGAGCACCTACCGAGCCTAACCGTAGGCTTACCGGTGAAACTGCGCCCTGGTGTGCAGCCCGCGGATTCTCACGACGAATCCGTACGAGCTTTCTTGGCGTCGCGCAGGCTCACCCAGAACTTCGCGGCCTCGCGGATGGATTCTTCGACAGGTCTTGGCTGCCAACCGAGTTCGCGTTTGGCTTTCTCGCAGTCCACCGGAGCCTCGGCGCGCATCAGGCGCAGCGAACCCAGCGACAGGCGTTCGTCGGTGCCCGTCAGCTTTGCCTTGGCGCTACCCAGTGCGGCCATCGCGTAGGACAGCGGAAGCGGGATCTCCTTGGTCGGCGCCGGGACTCCCGCGGCGTCGGCGGCGATCCGCACCACGTCGGCGTTGGAGATCATCCGTTCCGAGACCAGGTAGCGCTCTCCCACCCTGCCCTTCTCCGCGGCCAGGATCAGCGCGCGCGCCGCGTCGTCGATGCCGACGGCTTCGAGCTCGATGCCGCCCATCACGAATGGCAGCTTGCCGAAGGCGGCGCCGGCGATGATCGCCCCGTGCGGGGTGCGGCCCCAGTCGCGGCCGCCGTAGGTGGTCGAGACGCACATCGCGACGGCGGGCAATCCGCGGTCGCGCGCGTACTCCAGAACCAGGTTCTCGGCCTGGACCCGCGACCGGACGTACGGCGTGAGCCCCCGGTCGGCGATCACGTCGTCCTCGGTGGCGACCCGGCCCCGCCGGCGCCCGACGGTCACGTAGCTGCTTGTGAAAACGAACTTCTTCAGCCCGGCTGCCACCTCGGGCTCGACGGCGACGTCGAGCACGTTGCGGGTGCCCTCGACGTTGGTGCGGAACAGCGGCGCCGGGTCGCGCAGCCACCCGCGGGTGTCGACGACGCAGTAGTAGACGATGTCGCAGCCGGTCATCGCCTCCCGGAGCACGTCGTTGTTCCAGATGTCGCCGAGGTACCGCGTGACCTGCAGGTCGTCGATGCCGATGGTGTTGGCGCCCTCGCGCACCATGACGCGGACGTCCGCGCCGGAGTCGGCGAGCTGGCGGGTGACGTGGCTGCCGAGGTAGCCGTTGGCCCCGATGACGAGGACCGTCATCGCCGGGTTCCGTACTTCGCCATCCATTCGGCCGCCTCGTCGGGCAGCGTGCCGAGCTCCTGTGCCTTCTTGCACCATTTCACGGTCGCCGAGACGAACCGGAGCGGGTTGTAGATGTCCTCCTGTTGCTTCCACTTCCCGTCGCCGGCGTAGGTGACGATCGAGATGTTGGTGGCGCTGATGATGGTGCCGTCGCCGGGATCGCGCATCGGGTTGTCGAGCTCGCAGATCACGCGTCCCGTGCTTTCGTCGACGACGCTCCACAGCGATGGGAACGACGTCATGTAGCTGCCGGGGAAGGTCTCCATGGTCTGCCAGATCCAGGGCCGCACCTCCTCGCGGCCGCGCATCGTCCCGGCGGCGTGCTCGATGTAGAGGATGTCGTCGCTGTACTGGTCAACCCAGGGATCCCAGTCTCGGGTCCGTGCCGCACGGTCGACCGTCTTCTCGAATTCGGCGAACGCCTCGGCCAGCTCGTCGCGAGTAAAAGTGTTGCCCGTCACAGCACAAAATAGAACACGTTCTATCGGCGGTTGTCGAGCATCGGTCAGGTGGCGCTGAGAACCTGCCGGTCGCCGAGCGAGTAGTGCAGCGGCACGTCCAGGCCGCCCGACAGCGCGATCATGATGCAGGCCCGGTCGACGGCGGTGGGCAGCGTTCCGGTGCGAATATCGACGACGACCTCGTCCTCGGTCTCCGAGGTGGCCACGGTGACGCCGTAGCACTCCGGGGTACCGATCGTGAAGTGCAGGCGCACCGCGCGGTCGCCGGGAAGGCGGCTCCACGCCTGGGGTCGGGTCGGGTACGCGTCGACGATCGCGGGGTTGTCGACGAACACCGTGGCGGGCGTCCCCGGCGGGGCCTCGGGAATCGGCACCGGCGCGGGTGGTTGAGCGGACGCGGCAACGGTACTCGTCGACAGCGCGAGGACAGCGATGACGACGGCCCATACCCGCATGCCGCGAGCCTAGCCGCGCAACGACAGACCAGGGATTAAACGCGCTGCCCATGGGGTTATACCGACGCTATGACACGGCAATACAACAAGAATCCCGCCGCTGTGAACGCGCTGTCTCCTGAGCAGTACCACGTCACCCAGGAGAACGGCACCGAGCGGCCCTTCACCGGCGAGTACTGGGACAACCATGAGCCGGGTATCTACGTCGACGTCGTCTCGGGCGAGCCGCTGTTCGCCTCGGTCGACAAGTTCGAGAGCGGGTCGGGGTGGCCGAGTTTCACCCGTCCGATCGACGCTGCGAACGTGCTCGAGAAGCGCGACTTCTCGCATCTGATGATCCGCACCGAGGTGAGGTCGACGCACGGGGACAGCCACCTGGGCCATGTCTTCAAGGACGGTCCGCGTGATCAAGGCGGTCTGCGTTACTGCATCAACTCCGCGGCGTTGCGCTTCGTCCACCTCGACGACCTCGAGGCCGAGGGCTACGGGCAGTACCGTGGGTTGTTCAGTGCTTCTGAGAAGGCCACCGAGAAGGAGCAAGCGTGAGCGACTACAAGCGAGCGGTTCTGGCAGGCGGATGCTTCTGGGGCATGCAGGATCTGATCCGCAAGCAGCCCGGGGTGGTATCCACCCGAGTCGGCTACACCGGCGGTCAGAACGATCACCCCACCTACCGCAACCATCCCGGCCACGCCGAGGCGATCGAGATCGTGTACGACCCGGCGCAGACCGACTACCGTGCGCTGCTGGAGTTCTTCTTCCAGATCCACGATCCGACGACGAAGAACCGGCAGGGCAACGACGTCGGGACGAGCTACCGCTCGGAGATCTTCTACGTCGACGACGATCAGCGTCAGGTCGCGATCGACACCATCGCCGACGTCGATGCGTCAGGGCTGTGGCCCGGCAAGGTCGTCACCGATGTCAGCCCGGCACCGGAGTTCTGGGAGGCCGAGCCCGAGCACCAGGACTACCTGGAGCGCTATCCGAACGGGTACACGTGCCACTTCCCGCGTGCGGGCTGGAAGCTCCCGAGGCGCAGTGAAGTCAGCTAGCGCCTGTGAACGATGACGCGGCCGCCGCCGGCGGGGGTGTAGGCCACTCCACGTGAGTGCATCTTCTCCCCTGCAGCGGTGGTCGTTTCGATTGTGAAGTGCCGCAACACCGTTCGCAGCACCACATCCATTTCGACGTTGGCGAACGCGGCCCCCACGCAGCGCCGGGTCCCGCCGCCGAACGGGATGTGCGAGAAGTTCGTCGGGCGTTGTCCGACGAAGCGCTGCGGGTCGAATCGCTCGGGATCGGCGTACTCCGCCACTCGCTGATGCACCTCGTTGATCGCGACGACGATCGAATAGCCCTGCGGGATAACCCATTCGCCGAGTTCGAACGTCGGCGCGTAGACGTGACGGCCCGCGAAGTCGATGACGGTGCGCGCCCGCTGGATCTCCAGGATGACGGCCTGCCGGTACTCGTTGTCGTCGGTGTCGGCCTCGGCCACCAGCTTGGCCAGCACGTCGGGATGACGGCTGATCCGCTCGAACGCCCAGCCCAGCGTCGCGCCGGTGGTCTCGTGGCCCGCAGCCAGCAGCGTCAGCAATTCGTCGCCGATGTCCTGGCGCGACATCGTGGAGCCATCCTCGTAGGTGCTGCGCAGGAGCAGTGCGAGGACGTCGTCCCGGTTTTCGAACTCGGGGTCGGCCGCGACGGAGTCGATCAGCCGGCCGATGACGTCGTCGTAGCGGCGCCGATAGGCCGCCAGGCGGCCCCACGGGCTGAATCGGCCGTACGTCCGCCGCGGGGTGGGCAGCACCGCCAGTCTCGACCCGAGCGTGACCCAGGGCGGGATGATCCGCCGCAGCTCGTCCAGATGTGCGCCGTCGGCGCCGAACACCGCGCGCAGGATGGAGTTCAGCGTGATCCGCATCATCGGCTCGAGAGTCTCGAAGGGCTGCCCCTCGGGCCACGTCGCCGTCTCCCGCAGCGTCTCCTCCTCGAAGATGCGCTCGTAGTTCTTGATGCTCTTGCCGTGGAACGGTGGCGTCAGGAGCTTGCGCCGGCGGCGGTGATCGGTGCCGTCGAGCGCGAACACCGAACCGGGCCCGAGGACGCGGGACAGGTTGGGCTGGATGTTGCCCACGTCGTCGGTGTTGGCCATGAACAACTGCTTGGCCAGGGTCGGGTCGGCCACCATGATCGTCGGGCCGAAGACGGGCAGCTTCATCGCGAAGATGTCGCCGTGTCGCCGGGCGATCTGGCGCACGGTCCACTTGCGTGACACCGAAAAGCCGACCGCCTGCAGCATGCGCGGGATGCGCGGCGCCGGTGGCAGCCTGCCCTCGGACGGCACTGCCGATGCGGTGGGACGTTGTGTGGTACTTCCGTGTACCGCTGTCATGTCGGGTACGGTACCGGTTGGTACCAGCAGGACGCAAGGGTTTGGAGGTGGTTCGGGTGACGGCGGTTCAGATGGCGGTGTCGGACCCTGCTCGCACGGCCGACCGCTTGCTCGACGGCCTTGCCGCCTCGATCGCCGACCGCGGTTACCGCGAGACCACCGTCGCCGATGTCGTGCGACACGCGAAGACGTCCAAGCGCACGTTCTACGAGCAGTTCGCCAGCAAGGAGGAATGCCTCATCGAGCTGCTGCGCCGGAACAACGCCGACCTGATCGCGAGCATCAACGCCACGGTCGATGCCGATGCCGACTGGCAGTCCCAGATCCGTCAGGCGGTGGGCGCCTACGTCGATCACATCGGCGCCCGGCCGGCGATCACGCTGTGCTGGATCCGTGAGGCACCGGCGCTCGGCGCGGTGGCGCGCCCTTTGCACCGGCGGGTGATGCACGACCTCACCGACATGCTTGTGGCACTGACCAGTGGCGAGGGCTTCCGCCGCGCCGGGCTCGACCCGATCACGCCTCCGATCGCGCTGATCCTGCTCGGTGGATTACGGGAGTTGACAGCACTTTTCGTCGAAGACGGCCGCGACATCGCCGGCATCGCCGAGCCGGCGGCCACCGCCGCGACGGCGCTGCTCGGGCCACGCTGAGTCGGACCGCTCAGCCGAGCATCAGCCGGGCGGACTTCTCCAGCTTCGCGGCGATCTCCTGATACGACGCGTACCCCATGCCGGCCCGCACCAGAGCTCCCGAATAGAGCATCTCCAGCGCGTCGATGACTCCGGGGTCGGTATGGGGACCGAGCGCCGTGGACAGCCGGTCGCGGATGTCGCGCCCGATGCGCTGACGCAGCACCTCCACGTCGGGATCCTTCCCCAGCAGGGCGGTGGTCACCGCGCCCGCGAATTCAGGTTCGTCGGCGACAAGGAGAGAGATGTGCGCCAGTACCTCGGTGACCCGGGTCGCCTGATCGGCCGACTCGTGCTCGACACACGGCGAGGCCGTCAACCGGCGCCAGAAGACCTCGGCGACGAGGTGCTCTTTCGACGAGAAATACGTGTAGGCGGTTGCGGCTCCGACACCGGCCTCCGCGGCCACCCGCCGCACCGTCAAACCGGCGAAGCCGTCGCGCCTGAGCAGGTCGAGCGCCGCACGGCCCAGCCGGTCAACGGTGTCGGCCTGCCGGGCCGTCAGGCGGCGCCGAGTCGACTCCAGCGTCGGATCGGACACATGTCCGGACGCTACTACACCTCATGGGGAACCACTAGGGTCCGCGACGGCCCAGCAACGGTAAGTTGGGCGCGATGGACGACACCCAGACTGCCCTTCCGCCCGCGGCAGCGGCCCTGTTCGAACTCGCCGAGCGGGTCACCGGTTTCATGCCGACCGACGAGGGGCGCACGCTCTACCACACGGCCGTGCGATACCTGGCCGACGGTGTCGGTGTGGAGATCGGGACCTACTGCGGCAAGTCGACGGTGATGCTCGGCGCCGCCGCGCAGCAGACCGGTGGCCTGGTGTACACCATCGACCACCATCACGGCTCCGAGGAACATCAGGCCGGCTGGGAGTATCACGATTCGTCGATGGTCGACCCGGTGACCGGGCTGTTCGACACGCTGCCCACGCTGCGCCACACCTTGGACGCCGCGGGACTCGACGACCACATCGTCGCCATCGTCGGACGCTCGCCCGTGGTGGCTCGCGGATGGCGAACTCCGTTGCGGCTGTTGTTCATCGACGGTGGCCACACCGAGGACGCAGCCAACCGCGACTTCGACGGCTGGGCCCGGTGGGTCGACGTCGGTGGCGCCCTGGTCATCCATGACGTCTTTCCCGATCCTGCCGACGGAGGTCAGGCTCCCTACCTGATCTACCGGCGCGCGCTGGACACCGGCGCATTTCGCGAAGTTCTGGCGACCGGTTCGATGCGTGTCCTGGAGCGGGTGTCGGGCGCGGCGGGCGAGCTCTAGCGGTCGCTGGTCGCGCACTCACAGTCGTATTCGCCCTCAAGGCCTCTCGGCAGCTCCGCACCCCGGAAGATGCCGCTTCCCGGAGTGGTTCCCGACAGGGCGTCGGCGGCCAGGATGACTGCTCCGCCCGTCCATGTGGTGCGCTCGACCGGCCAGCGCTTGCCGTCGTCGTAGACCAGGCCGGTCCAGTAGGACCCGTCCTCCTCGCGGAGGTGGTGCATGGCCGCGAACTGCTCGTGGGCCCGTGCCCGCTGGCCCAGCGCTTCCAAAGCGATTACCAACTCGCACGTTTCGGCTCCGGTCACCCACGGGCGGTCGTCCACGCACCGAATCCCCAGGCCGGGAACGACGAAGTCGTCCCAGCGCTCGTCGATGCGTGCGTGCGCCCTCGATCCGCGTAGCGCGCCGCCCAGGATCGGGTAGTACCACTCCATCGCCCACCGGTCCTTGGTGACGAACGCATCGGGGTGGTGGGCGATCGCGTGCCCGAGCCTGCCTACCGCCACCTCCCACTCCGGCCGGGGGTCGTCGACGTAGTCGGCCAGCGCCAGTGCGCACCGTATGCTGTGGTGGATGCTCGCACACCCCGTCAGCAGAGCCTCATCGGCGTCACCGCCGGCGCCGCGCGCCCATGCGATTTCTCCTGTGCTGCACTGCAATTCGAGGACGAAGTCGATGGCCTTGGCCACTACCGGCCACATGGTCAGCGCGAAGCCGCGGTCGGCGGTGACGAGGACGTGATGCCAGACGCCGGTCGCGATGTAGGCGCAGAAGTTGGTGTCGCTGTTGGCGTCCTCGACGACGCCGTCACGCAGCTGGATCGGCCAGGTGCCGTCGGGACGCTGCGTGATGCGCGACCACTCGAACGCCGCTCGGGCGGGTTCGATGAGGCCCGCCGCGGTCAGCGCCATGGCGCTCTCGACGTGGTCCCATGGATCCGTGTGGCCGCCCGCCGACCACGGAATCGCGCCGCTGGACTCCTGGGTCGCGGCAATGGATTCGGCTGTCTGCCGGCATTGCGCCGGCGTGAACACGCCCGGCACGCCGGGAATGTCATGCATCAGCAGTGGGTGGCTTCCTGAAGTAGAGCGCGACGCTCTTGCCGATCAGCGGGTTGAGCGCAGCTTCGGCGGTACGCGTCAGCCACGGCCGACTCATCATGTCCCACACCAGCAGCTTGTGGTAGGCGGTCACTGCCGGGTGATTGTTCTTCTCCGTTCCCACAGCGCATTTGAGCCACCAGTACGGCGAGTGCAGCGCATGGGCGTGGTGGGTGTGTGTCAGGGTCAGGCCGTGCGCCAACACCTTGTCGCGCAGTTCGTCGGCACGGTAGATGCGGATGTGGCCGCCCTCGTTGGCGTGGTACTCGTCCGAGAGCACCCAGCAGATCTTCTCAGGCAACCAGCGCGGCACGGTGATCGCCAGCGAGCCACCGGGTTTCAGAACACGGACCAGTTCGGAGATGGCCTCGTCGTCCGCCGGAACGTGCTCGAGGATCTCGGAGGCGATGACGCAGTCGAAGGTGCCGTCGGCGTACGGGAGATCGAGGGCATCGCCCTTGACGGCTTCGGCCCTGGCCGACGCGGGCACCTCACCCTGTTCCCTCATCGCCTGGAGGATCTCGTCGACATCGTTGAGATCCGAGACATTCTGGTCGAACCCGATGACATCGGCGCCCCGCCGGAATGCCTCGAAGGTGTGGCGTCCGGCGCCGCATCCGACGTCGATCACCTTGGTCCCGGCGCCGACACCGAGCAGGTCGTAGTCCACGGTCAGCATGTCGCGACCCTCCCACAGGCCTTCTCGTACACCGCGACGGTCTGCGCGGCGACAGATTCCCAACTGAACACATCGAGTGCGCGGCGCCTGCCGTTGTCACCGAGTCTGTGTAATTCCCTTGGTGAGTCCAGCAATTCGCCGAGCACCGCGGTCAGCTCGGCCACGTCGGCCGGTTTCACCAGCCGGGCACATTCACCGTCGGCTCCGACGACCTCCGGCAGCGCACCGGCCCGGCTCGCCACGATCGGCGTGCCGCTGGCCATGGCTTCCACGGCGGGCAGCGAGAAACCTTCGTACAGCGAAGGGATGCAGGCGACTTCGGCAGACGACAGCAGCTCGGCCAGCTCGGAGTCGGACAGACCGCTCGAGCTGTGCACGATGTCGGAGATGCCGAGTTCGGCGATCAGTTTCTCGGTCGGCCCGTTGGGTTCGAGCTTCGCCACGAGCTGCAGTTCCAGGTCACGCTCGACGCGCAGACGCGCGACGGCGTGCAGCAGGTGGCTCACACCCTTGAGCGGCACGTCGGCGCTGGCGATCGCGATGATCCGGTTTCGCACCCGCTGCTGGGAAGGCTGGAACAACTGGGTGTCCACGCCCAACGGCACGACGTGAAGCTGCTCGGGGCTGACGTCGAAATCCTCGGCGATGTCAGCGGCCGAGGTCGACGATACGGTCACCAGTTCGGGGATCTGTCGCGCGACTTCCTTCTGCATCTCAGCAAACCCGTACCACCGGCGCACCAACGGTTTGCGCCACCACTTGGCCGCGGCCACTTCGAGCACCCGGTCCCTGGTGATCGGATGGTGCACGGTAGCCACCACCGGCATGCCCGACGCCGCGATCTCCAGCAGGCCGGTGCCCAGGCACTGGTTGTCGTGCACGACGTCGAACTCGTCGCGACGAGCGGCGAGCAACCGTGCGGCGCGCATGCTGAACGTCTTGGGCTCGGGGAAACCCGCCGTCCAGGTGGTCAGCAGTTCTTCCAGATCGATGCCCGTCTTGATCTCGCTGGGTCGCGGGATGCGGAACGGGTCCGGCTCGCGGTAGAGGTCGAGACTGGGCACTTCGGTCAGGCGCACCCGGGGATCCAGAATCTCGGGGTAGGGCTGGCCGGAGAAGACCTCCACGTCGTGACCCAGTTCGACGAGTCCGCGGCTCAGATGCCGCACATAGACCCCCTGGCCACCGCAATGGGTCTTGCTCCGATACGACAGCAAGGCGATGCGCATGGTCAACTCACAGATCCCGGAGAGCGGCCCTGAACTGGCCGAATTGTGTAAAGCAAGAAATCCGAACCCTCCTGGACATGTGTCCAGACTATAGTTTGACGTGCTAGCTGACGCAATGTGTCCGCTTGCTCTGACTACCACAGTCGAGCGCCGACGTCCCGCCCGACCTCGGGGTTCGCACCCTGTTAAAAGGGCGGAAAGCCTCCCGTGGCAACCGGCCCCCACTGCTGCGGACTGAGTCTGATCAGGCACTTGCCCTGATCACGCATCGCCTGGCGGTATTCGTCCCAGTCCGAATGCTCCCCGGCGATCGATCGGAAGTATTCGACCAGCGGTTCCACGGCGTCGGGCAGCTCTAGCACTTCCGCGGGCCCGTCGACCTGGACGTACGGCCCGTCGAACTCGTCCGACAACACGACCACACTTGCCCGGGGCGTGCGCCGGATGTTGGCGGACTTGGCCCGCTGCGGATAGCTCGCGATCACGATCCGGCCTTCGTCGTCGAGGCCGCCGGTGACCGGCGAACTCTGCAATGTTCCGTCGGCGCGAAACGTGGTGAGCACCATCCGGTGCCGAGGGCGAACGAAGTCGAGCAGTTCGGAGCGCGTGACGGTGTCGGCGGTGGCGAGCTTTCTGGCCATGCCGTCAGCGTATCGATGTGTCGCACCTCCCTCGTACGCTGTCGAACATGAGTTCGAAGAAGGAAGTGATGTCCACGCTCGACGCCGTGGACCGCGCCCATCGGGCGCTGGCCGCCCTGCCGTTTCAGTCTCTACAACCGGCCGATCAGCGTGCACTCCTGGTGCGCCTGGACACCGTGACCAAGCAACTGTCCGTACTGCAGCGGCGACTACTCGGGCAGATGGTTGCCGGTCCCCCGCCTGTCGAGTTCGCCGGGGCGCCGTGGGCCGAGGTGCTCGCCCGGCGCTTACGCATCTCGGTCGGCGAGGCACAACGCCGGATCGCCGAGGCCAGGGCCGGATAGACAGCAGCGCCCTAAGCTCGAGGGGCCATGTACATCCCGCCGAAGTTCGCGCTCACCCACGATGAGGTCAGGCTCGCGTTGCACCGTGGCGGATTCGCTCAACTCGTGACATACAGCGGCGGCGACGTCAGGGTGACTCCTCTGCCGCTGGTGTACGACGCTCCGCGGCACTCGCTGCTCGGTCATGTCGCACGGGCGAACCCGCATTGGAGGGCAGCCGGCGGAGCGACGGTCGCGATCTTCACCGGCCCGCAGGCGTACATCTCGCCGTCCTTCTACGCCACCAAGGCGGAGACGGGAAGGGTGGTCCCGACGTGGAATTACGACGTTCTCGCCGTGCACGGCGAGCTGGTCGCCCACGACGACACCGACTGGCTGCGCGATCTCGTCACCAGACTCACCGAACATCACGAGCGCGATCGCGCCGATCGGTGGCAGGTCTCCGACGCCCCCGAGTCCTACATCGAAGGCCAGCTGAAAGGCATCGTCGGAATCGAGCTGCGGATCCGGTCGGTCGAGGGCAAGTCGAAGATGTCGCAGAACCAGCCAGGCCGCAATCGCGACGGCGTCGTGACGGGGCTTCGCGCATCAGCCGAGCCGGGCGATCACGCCGTCGCCGAGCGGGTTGAGAGCCTCGGCAACACGAATGCGAACGGGCGCGGATAGCCCACATTCCTCAGCTTCGCGAGCCGCACGGCATCCAGGTCGAGTACCCGCACCTCACCGGACGACGGCTCGTAGCAATGCAGCATTTCGCCCGTGACGTCGACGATCAACACCCAGTGTCTCGGAATGGTGCGGCCGACGAGCATCGCCACCGGCCACCCCGCACTCAACGCGTCGAGCACGTCGCACAGCCTGTCGCGCCTCCCCCACCACAGCCGCCACCGGTAGCGGGCACCTCCGGAGAGAACCGTGATCGCGCGCGCCACCGCAGTCGGCGTCGTCCCCAATCGCCGAGGCCACAGCAGGTTGATCGATGCATGCACCCGCAACTGCTCATCCGAGAACAGGCCCTGACCTGCCAGCACGGGCCGATAACCGGGGTCGAGGAGCGCGGCCGCCATGACGGCGACGGCGGGCCCACACGTCGTTCCGTCCCGTTGGCGCAGCCGCGAGATCTGCACCTGTCCACAGTAGGACCGGCGGTTCCAGCCGGGGCGAACCGGGTACCAGTGAACATGTGTGCACTCAACCCGGGAGTTCCTCATGACCTTCGACATCACCCCGACGGCTGCCCAGCACGACCTCGCACGGCGCGCGCACGAGTTCGCCGAGGAGGTCGTCCGGCCAGTCGCCGCCGACTACGACCAGCGACAGGAATTTCCGTGGCCGGTCCTGGAAGAGGCGGCATCGCGAGGGTTCTACAGTCCGCTGTTCTATCGCGATCTCATCGGAGACCCGACGGGTCTGTCGCTGCCGATGTTCATGGAGGAGCTGTTCTGGGGGTGCGCAGGGATCGGACTGGCCGTGGTGATGCCGGCACTGGCCCTGTCCGCGATCGGCCAGGCCGCATCTCCCGAACAGATGCTGCAGTGGGCGCCGGAGTGTTTCGGCACACCGGGAGATCTCAAGCTCGCGGCGCTGGCGATCTCGGAGCCCGAGGGCGGCAGTGACGTCCGGAATCTGCGAACCACCGCCCGCCGCGACGGGGACGACTGGATCATCGACGGCCACAAGATGTGGATCGGCAACGGCGGCATCGCCAACGTCCACGTGGTCAACGCCGTCGTCGACCAGGAGCTCGGCCACAAGGGGCAGGCGCTGTTCGTGGTGCCGGGAGGCACGCCCGGGCTGGACATGGTGCGCAAGCTCGACAAGCTCGGATGCCGCGCCTCCCACACCGCCGAGTTGAAGTTCAATTCCGTCCGGGTGCCGGGCGATCACCTGCTGGGCGGGCAGGACAAGCTTGAGCACAAGCTGGCCCGCGCTCGTGAGGCGGTCGAGGGCGGCAAGCATTCGGGCTCCGCCACCCTGGGCACGTTCGAGCAGACGCGGCCCATGGTCGCCGCTCAGGCCCTCGGGATCACCAGAGCTGCTCTGGAGTACGTCACCGAGTACGCGAACCGGCGCGAGGCATTCGGGGCGCCGATCATCGACAACCAGGGCATCGCTTTCCCGCTCGCCGACATCGCCACGGCACTGGATGCCGCTCGGCTGCTCACCTGGCGGGCGTCGTGGATGGCCGCCACGGGTGTGCCGTTCGAACGAGGTGAGGGGTCGATGTCGAAGCTGGCGGCCAGCGAGCTCGCGGTGAAAGCCACCGAGCGTGCGATCCAGACCATGGGTGGCTACGGATACGTCAAGGACCACCCCGTGGAGAAGTGGTATCGAGACGCCAAGCTGTACACCATTTTCGAGGGAACCAGTGAGATTCAGCGGATGGTCATCTCGAACGCGCTCGGCGCGGCCGACGGCAAGCCGCCGTTGCACGTCGACCTCGAACCGACCGGGGGTCCGATCAACCGTACGTTCGGCCGAGGCACCCCGATACGAACCCAGGTGGGCGCCTCGGCGCTGTCGATGAAGGACCGCATCCCGTCGCCGATCATGCAGATGGCGATGAAAGTTCTTCGCCCACCCCGCACATGAACCCCCGACGTGATCACGCGTTCGATCGCCTCCGGGACGCGGACAAAAAACCCGGTACCCCTGGTTTCGGGTGGGGGCATTCTGGCAATATTACCGACCGGTAAGGTTCGGGCTCGCGATGCAGGGGGCAACAATGGAGCATTCTCAGCTGGCGGTATCGGTGCTGGCTCAGCCGTCGGGCGGTGACGAGGGCGGTGGCACCGCCATCCACGAGATCATCGCGCTGTCGGTGGCCGGGGCGATCGTTGCGGCGATCCTGGTCTGGATCGGGTGGATGCACCGAAATCACAAGATCACGTGGCTGACCAGCCTCGCCGACTGGATGGGGCACCGGTTCAAACGGCCGTCCTGGGTGGCTCTGCCCGTCGCGTTGTTCACGTCGTCGATCATCTGCGCGCTGTTCGGCTTCATCTGGGACGTCAGCCTGCACATCGGCAACGGCCGCGATGACGGCGCGCTGGCCAACCCGGCCCACTACTTCATCCTGATCGGCCTGTTCGGCATCTTCGTGGCCGGCTGCACCGCGATGGTGCTGCCGCTGGGCGCAGAGAACCGGCCGGGCCCGGCTGCGGTCCGCATCACCGACGACTGGTACGCGCCGGTCGGCGGCATCGTGATGGCGGGCTGCGGCCTGTACGCGCTTCTCGGCTTCCCGCTCGACGACGTCTGGCACCGCATTTTCGGCCAGGACGTCACGCTGTGGGGGCCGACCCACCTGATGATGATCGGCGGGGCGGGCTTTTCGACGCTGGCGGCGGCCTACCTGGAGTACGAGGGCAAGCGCTCGGTCGCGCCCGACATTCCGCGCGACGGCATCGGTCTGAAGTTCGTTCTCTACCTCGCGTTCGCGGGCGTCCTGATCGGCGCCTCCGTCTACCAGATCGAATTCGACTTCGGCGTTCCGCAGTTCCGCCAGGTTTTTCAGCCGATGCTCATCGCCGCGGCTGCTGCCCTGGCGCTGGTGATGGCCCGGATCTTCCTGGGCCGGGGCGCCGCGCTGATCGCAGCGGTGATCGCCATCGGATTGCGCGGCATCGTGGCGTTCCTGGTAGCACCGGTGCTCGACGCACCGGTCAACTGGTTTCCGCTCTATCTCGGCGCCGCACTGGTCGTCGAGCTGGTCGCGCTGACGCCATTGTTCAAGCGGCCCATAGTCTTCGGCGCGGTTTCCGGTCTCGGCATCGCGACCGTCGGGCTGTGGATCGAGTCCCTGTGGATCAACGCCGTGTACCCGCTGGCGTGGCCGACGAGCATCTGGCCCGAGGCGCTCGGCATGGCGATTCCGGTTGCGGTCCTGGTCGGCGCCTGCGGCGCGATGGCCGGCATGGTGATCACCGGTCAGCGAATCCCGGGACGCAAGCTCGGCGCCGGACTGGTCGCCCTGACCGTGCTGGTCATCGGCGTCGCAGCCGCCAACGGCCTGCGCTACAACACACCGCAGGACGCGACCGCGTCGGTGACGCTCACCGAGGCGCAGGGGCCTGGTGAGGGGCGCTACGTCACCGCCGACGTACGGTTCAACCCGCCGAACGTCATCAGCGACAACCCCAACTGGGTGGCCGTACTCGGCTGGCAGGGCGGACTGGCCAACCAGACGGGCCAGTTCGTGGACCCGCTGGAGAAGGTCGGCCCAGGCCACTACGTATCGACCGAGCCCATGCCGGTGTCGGGGACGTGGAAGACGCTGCTTCGCGTTCACGACGGACGCACGCTCACGGCGGTCCCGATCTACCTTGCGGGTGACCCCGGCATCGGTGCGCAGGAGGTGCCGGCCGAGGCTCAGTTCACGCGGCCGTTCGTCTCCGAGATCACGATCCTCCAGCGCGAGCGCAGCCCGGACATTCCCGCGTCGTTGTGGCTGATCGGCTGTCTGGTGGTGCTGGTCTGCAGTCTCGCGATGATCGCCGGAATCACCTGGGGCGGTGGGCGAATCAACAACAGCGAGTCCAGCGGCAGCGAGGCCGAGTACCAGCCGTCCGTTCAGGCATGAGCCCGAAACCAGAGGTGGTCTTCCTCGCCGACCATCCCATCTGGCTCGCGGTACCCGCGTTCGCGCCCGCCATCGTCGTGGCCGGGGTGATCGTCTACATCGCTGCGAAGAATCGGCGCAAACCCGACCGAGACAGGGAACAGTGAGAACAACTGCACAAGGATTCGTGGCTGTATCGGCTGCCCTGTCGGCAGCGGCACTACTGCTCGCCGGCTGCGGAAGCAGCACCGAAACAGCGGACACGGCAACACAATCCGGTGCCTCGACGGTGAATCCCTCCGAGATGACCGACGCGCAGAATCCGCCTGAGCGGCTGGTCATCGACGTCACCATCAAGGGCGGCGAGGTCACCCCCACCAACGAGCAACTGCAGGCCGGCCTCAACGAGCAGATCGTGATCCGCGTCGACAGCGATGCCGTCGACGAGTTGCACGTGCACTCCTCTCCCGACCACACTTTCCCCGTCGCCATCGGGCCGGCTCAGTCGTTCCAGTTCAGCGTCGGCGTCCCAGGGCGCGTCGACGTCGAACTGCACGACCTGGGCACCACAATCGCCACCATCCAGGTGCAGTGACCTCTCAGGTTCTGGCTCACGGTCTCGGCGGATCGGCGGATCTCCCGATTCCGTTCACCTACGCGCTGATCGGTGCCGCCTGGGCTTTGACGTTCACCTTCGCTGTCGTCGCGCTGGCATGGCGCAAGCCACGGTTCGACCCGGCCCGGCCCGGTCGGCCCCTGCCCCAGTGGGTGACCCGCGCCGTCGACGCGCCGGCGACGCGCTGGTTGCTCGCCGCAACGGCCCTACTTCTCACCGGCTGGATCGCCGCCGCCGCGTTCTTCGGTCCACAGAATGTCGAAAATCCGCTTCCCGGCGTGTTTTACGTGCTGATGTGGGTCGGCCTGGTGGCTCTCTCGGTCGCCATCGGCCCGGTGTGGCGGGTGCTCTCACCGGTGCGGGCGCTGCACCGAGTCCTCGGGGGCCGCACCTTCGGTGGCACCTATCCCGATGCGCTCGGCTATTGGCCGGCGGCAGCAGGTTTGTTCGCCTTCGTGTGGTTAGAGCTCGCAAGCCCCGACCCGGGATCCCTCGGCGCGATCCGGACGTGGCTGCTCGTCTACCTCGCCGTGACGCTGGCCGGTGCGCTCTGGTGCGGCACCCGGTGGTGTGCGCGCGCCGACCCGTTCGAGGTCTACGGCATTGTCGCGTCCCGGTTCTCGCCCTTCCGCCGCAACGCAGACGGTCGGATCGCGTTCGGTAATCCGTTCGACAACCTGCCGACGTTGCCGGTGCGGCCCGGGATCGTCGCCGTGCTGTCGGTGCTGTTGGGATCCACGGCGTTCGACAGCTTTTCAGCGCTGCCCAAGATGCGCAGCTTCGTCGACCGGGTGACCGACACGGCGTTCGCCGCGAGCGCGTTGCGGACCGCCGGGTTGCTGCTGTTCATCATCATCGTCGCGGTGACGTTCAGCCTCGCGGCACGCGCCACCGGGGGTGTCGATGCCGGCACGCGTCGGAAACTTCCTGGCCTGCTTGCGCATTCGCTGATTCCGATCGTGCTGGGGTACGTGTTCGCCCACTACCTGACCTACCTGGTGGAGCGGGGCCAGCAGACGGTGCACCGGCTGTTCGGGATGGCTGATGCCGAAGTGCTGTACCTCCTCTCCATGCATCCCGCCGTGCTGGCAACGCTGAAGGTGGGGTTCGTGGTCGCCGGCCACGTGGCCGGGGTGATCGCCGCCCACGACCGGGCCCTGGCAGTGCTTCCGGAGCGTCATCAGCTCACCGGGCAGTTGGCGATGATGCTGGTGATGGTCGGTTACACGTTCACAGGTTTGTATCTGCTTTTCGGCGGCTGATCTAGAATTTTCAGGTGACAAGCGAGGACTCCTTGGAGCAGGCGCTTGCCGGCGGCGCACCTGAGCGGGTCGGCTGGTTCCGGTTCTACTTCGCCGACGAACGCTGGGAGTGGTCCGAGCAAGTGCAGATCCTGCACGGTTATGAGCCCGGTTCCGTCACGCCCACAACTGAATTGGTGCTGGCACACAAGCATCCGGACGACCGCCAGCAGGTGGCCGGCACGCTGGAGGAGATGCGGCGCACCCACCGCACCTTCTCCACCCGGCACCGCATCATCGACACCCGCGGCGGCATCCACGAGGTGGTTGTCATCGGCGATCAGCTCCTCGATGACACGGGCCGACTCATCGGCACGCACGGCTTCTACGTCGACTTGACACCGACCGAGGCGCAAACCGCGGTGATGGTTTCGGCTGCAGTGGCCGAGATCACCGAGAACCGCGCGGTCATCGAACAGGTCAAGGGCATGCTGATGCTGATCTACCGCGTCGATGCGGCGGCAGCGTTCGACCTGCTCCGCTGGCGGTCGCAGGAGACCAACGTCAAACTGCGTGTGCTCGCCGAACAGTTGCTGGCCGCGTACAGCGAGCTCGTGTACGACGAGACGCTTCCGCCGCGCGCGGCATTCGACCATCTGCTGCTCACGGCACATCAGCGCGTGGAGCGCCGCGACGCTACCGTGAAGCCATGAAGGCGCTGATCATCGTCGACGTGCAGAACGACTTCTGCGAGGGCGGCTCGTTGGCCGTCGACGGCGGAGCGGCGGTGGCCAGAGGCATCAACGACCTTCTCGCCGCTGCGCACGATTACGGACATGTGGTGGCCACCAAGGATTTTCACATCGATCCCGGCTCGCACTTCTCGGCCAGTCCCGACTTCGTCGACTCGTGGCCGGTGCACTGCGTAGCGGAGACGCCCGGTGCCGACTTCCACCCCGACCTCGACATCGCGCCGATAGAAGCCGTCTTCACAAAGGGCCACTACTCGGCCGCCTACAGCGGCTTCGAGGGTGCCGACGACGACGGTACGGCACTGGCCGACTGGCTCCGTCGACGCGACGTCACCGACGTCGATGTGGTGGGCATCGCAACCGACCACTGCGTGAGAGCCACGGCCGCCGATGCCGCCGCCAACGGATTCACCACCAGAGTCCTGCTGAACCTGACAGCCGGTGTCTCGCCGACCACGACCGCCGACGCCGTCGACGCGATGCGCGCTGCCGGGGTCGAGGTGACCGGCTGAACCGGACCCAATTGTTTGCAATGCCCGTTAATTGGGCAGTTTCGCGTTGACCGGAAGGAAGGTGTTCTTTGACCACAGCCGCGCAGCCCACGGCCCAAACGCCCGTTCTCGAGGTGTGGCCCGGCAAGGCCTACCCACTGGGGGCCACCTATGACGGCTACGGCACCAATTTCGCGCTGTTCAGCGAGGCCGCGGAGAAGGTCGAACTGTGCCTGTTCGACGCCGACGGTGAGCAGACGGCGTGCATTGCGCTGCCCGAGGTCGACGGCTTTGTATGGCACGGCTTCATCCCCAACATCGAACCCGGTCAGCGCTACGGCTACCGGGTGCACGGGCCTTACGATCCGGCCAACGGAATGCGGTGCAACTCGAACAAGCTGTTGCTCGACCCCTACTCGAAGGCCATCGACGGAACCTTCGACTGGAACCAGTCGCTGTTCTCGTACAACTTCGGCGATCCGGACAGCCGCAACGACGACGATTCGGCCGCAAGCATGCCGAAGTCGGTGGTGATCAACCCATACTTCGACTGGGGGGTGGATCGACCGCCCAGCCACGAGTACGCCGACACGGTCATCTACGAGTCCCACGTCAAGGGCCTGACGCAGACCCATCCGGACATCCCCGAACAGATCCGCGGCACGTACGCCGCCGTCGCGCACCCGGCGATCATCGAGCATCTGACCTCGCTCGGTGTCAACGCCATCGAGTTGATGCCGGTGCATCACTTCGCCAACGACTCGACGTTGATCGATAAGGGCCTGTCCAACTACTGGGGCTACAACACGATCGGCTTCTTCGCCCCCGACGCGAAGTACAGCTCCAACCCGAATCCGGGCGGGCAGGTGCAGGAGTTCAAAGCGATGGTCCGCGCGCTGCACGAGGCCAACATCGAAGTCATCCTCGACGTGGTCTACAACCACACCGCCGAGGGCAACCACATGGGGCCGACGCTGTCGATGCGCGGCATCGACAACGCCGCGTACTACCACCTCGTCGACGACGACAAGCGCTACTACATGGACTACACCGGCACCGGCAACAGCCTCAACGTGAGCCACCCGCACACGCTGCAGCTGCTGATGGACTCACTCCGGTACTGGGTCACCGAGATGCATGTGGACGGCTTCCGGTTCGACCTGGCCTCGACGCTGGCACGCGAGTTCTACGAAGTGGACCGACTCGCCACCTTCTTCGAACTCGTTCAGCAAGACCCGACGGTCAGCCAGGTCAAGCTCATCGCCGAACCGTGGGACGTCGGCCCCGGCGGCTACCAGGTCGGCAACTTCCCGCCGCAGTGGACGGAGTGGAACGGTAAGTACCGCGACACCGTCCGCGACTTCTGGCGGGGCGAACCGGCTACTCTCGACGAGTTCGCCTACCGGCTCACCGGTTCGGCCGACCTCTACGAACACACAGCGCGCAGGCCCGTCGCCTCCATCAACTTCGTCGTGGCACACGACGGGTTCACGCTGCGGGACCTGGTCTCGTACAACGAGAAGCACAATGAGGCCAATGGCGAGGACAACAACGACGGTGAGAGCCACAACCGGTCGTGGAACTGCGGGGTGGAGGGGCCGACGGATGATCCGGAGATCCTGGCGCTGCGCGGTCAGCAGGAACGGAACTTCCTGACCACCTTGTTGTTGTCCCAAGGTGTCCCGATGCTGTGCCACGGCGACGAGCTGGGCCGTACCCAAGGCGGCAACAACAACGGCTACTGCCAGGACAACGAGATCACCTGGATCGACTGGGACAACGTCGACACCGAGCTGCTGGAGTTCACCCGCACGGTGTCGCAGCTGCGCGCCCAGCATCCGGTCTTCCGGCGGCGGCGTTTCTTCAACGGCAAGCCCGTCGGCCGCCGCGGCCAGGAGGGCCTGCCGGACATCGCCTGGTTCACCCCGGACGGTGCAGAGATGACGGGTGAGGACTGGGGCTCGGGATTCGCGAAGTCCGTCGGGGTCTTCCTCAACGGTCACGGCATCCCCGACATGGATGCGCGGGGGCAGCGTGTCGTCGACGACTCGTTCCTGCTGTTCTTCAACGCCCACCACGAGCCCATCGACTTCACGTTGCCACCGACAGAGTTCGGTAAGAATTGGCAGCCGGTGGTCTACTCGGTCGCGGGCGCGGTCATGGAGGGTTCGCGGCCACTGGCCGCAGGAGCGCAGCTCACGGTCGAGGCACGCGCTGTGATGGTGCTGCAATCGGTCTGATCACTGCGTGAAAGCTGTTGTGCGCCATCACGCTTATGCAGGCCCGCATCAGGATTTCGTATGTTAGCTTGAAGTTGCTGTTGCAACCGTGGCCGCTGAGCGGCCATCGAGTTTCTGTGTGCCACCGGCCGGGCGGGCCGGGTGTAGGAGCCGAAGAGCGGCGGCGACCTACCTGGCGGCCACGGTTGCCAGCTTGGTCGCGGCGGTGCCGGCCCTAGCCGGCGAGAATGCGGTCGATCGAGCGGATCGGGATCGGCAGCCACGACGGACGGAACCGGGCCTCGTATGCGGCTTCGTACACTGCTTTGTCCAGCTCGTAGGCCGCCAGCACGTCGGCGGAGTCCCTGGGGTCCGTTCCGGTGACCGCCGCGTAGCCACGGCAGAACGCGTCGCTGTTGCGCTCCACCCAACCCTGGGCTTGCTCGGCCTTCTCGGGGTCACGGTACTGATAGGCGGCGTACTCGAACGATCGGAGCACGCCGGCCACATCTCGAAGCGGCGAGTCCGGCCTGCGGCGTTCCTCCAGGGGTTGGCCGGGTTCGCCCTCGAAGTCGATCAGCAGCCAGTTCTCCGGGGTGCGCAGCACCTGGCCGAGGTGAAGGTCGCCGTGTACGCGCTGCACGGTGATCGCCTTCCCCGCGAGCTTGCTGTACCGCTCCTCGATCAGTGGGACGTGGGATTCGAGGACCGGCGCGGCCTGCGCGGCGGACGCCAGTCGCTGCAGAGACGTCTCGACCGGGAACTGTTCCTCGGACGCGCCCAAGGTGTCGGCCAGCGTGGCGTGTACCGACGCGACCGCCTGGCCGAGCCGGTAGGACTCGTCAGAGAAGTCTCCACCCACCCGGTCGGCGAACAGTTCCTGGGTGCTGGCCGTCGCCATGTCCCAGCCTTCCGCACTGTTGGCCGCGAACGCGGTGACCATACCGAGGGCACACTGCTCGGCCCCCTCGCGCGCCGCCGACGTTTCGTAGGACCCGAGCAGTGTGGCCACGTGCGTGTTGCCCGCGCGGGCGAGGACGCGGTTGAGTTCGATATCGGGGTTGATGCCCGGGGTGACTCGTCGGAACACCTTCAGCATGGCGTCTTTTCCGAAAATCACGCTGGTGTTGCTCTGCTCGGCTCCCGACACCTTCGGCGGCGCGTCCATCGGCAGTGCCACGTTGGGTTCCCTGCTGAATGTCAGGCCCTCGACCGTGGCCGACGAGTCGATCAACGACAGCAGGTGCCGCGCAGACCGTGGGTCGAACAGCGCGTCGTAAGCGAAACGACCGCCGTCGCTACCGATCAGAGCGGCCTCGGGACGGCCGTCGACGGGTGCGTCCTCCCAGCGGACCAGCACCTGGTAGCGCTCCGTGAACCCGTCGACGTAGGTGACGTCGAGCAGTACGTGCTCGAAGTTCTCGCCGAGCGCCGTCACCGAGGATGGTTCGGCCGAGGCGAGTTGACGGGTACGGCCGGCGTACCAGCGCCGGTGAATGATCCATTCGCCGAATGCCAGCGTCATGGTCTGGAACCTACCCAGGTCGACCGGAAAACAATCAGGGCAGGAAGCGCTCCGCGCCCGCCGTCCGCACGAAACGGGCACTGTTGGCCTGCCGATAGCCGATCATTCCGCCGCTGAACGTGAGGAACAGCAGGCCGGCGACACCCGGCAGCGCCACTGCCGCGATCTCGACCAGCGCCGGACTCGTCATGCCGCGTGGATAGGCGCCGACCCGTGGCGACTGTCCGCCGGCAGGTGTTGCGGGCAGCGGGGCGGTGACGCCCGGGGTCGGCGCGACCGATCCGCGGATCACCGGGGTCCGGACACCGGCGACGCCGGGCTGCACGACACCGGCAGGCACCGCCGCACCTGCGGGAGTGCCCGGCGGGGTCTTGGTCGGGCGACCCGCAACTGTCGTCGCCCTCGGCACGCTCACCAGCGGGGCCCGGAACACGACCGGTTCGGCCATCGCGCCGCCTCCGCCACCGCCGCCGGCCGTGGTGGTTCCCGTCGTGGCATCGGCCACCGGGGGTGCCGCCTCCTGAATCCGGAACGCCGGGCCCGGTGCAGGCGCGGGCGCAGGGACGACCCGCAGTGCCCTGAGGAACTCTTCGAGCGTCGGTACCGGGATCGCGACGGTCGTGTAGAACGTGGACGCAGTCGGCCAGGACCCGGCCGGGATCTCGCCGGCCGCGGGCAACCGCAACCATGGAATCGTGATCGAGTTCTGGAACTTGGGGACCGTCGCGGGCGGCCGCGGCGGCTCAGGCGTCGACTCTTCGCGGACCTCGGAATCGCCGCTGTCGATCTGCTCAGGTTCTGGATCGCTGTCGCGGACGATTTCGGGTTCGACGGGATCCTCGGCCGGGCCGGTCTCCGGCGGTTCCTCGGGTTGCTGTTGCTCTTCGGGCTCGTCCGGGGTCGCCTCGCCGGGGCTTTGCTCGTCCGAGTCGCTGCCTGTATCGCCTGGCTCGTTTGATTCCTGGGTCGTGGCGTCGCCGTCTCCCGGTTGCGCCACCACAGGCGCCGCAGCGGCCACACCGCCGCATACGAACGTCACGGCAAGCACGCCAGCAACCACACAGGAACGCAGCGCAGGCCCTACCATGTGCACCCGATTCCGGAAGTTTCTGTTGCTCGACTAGGGATGAAGCCGCTGCAATTCTAGAACATCGGCGCAAGCCGGCTGCCCCGAAGCGCATGCTGTGCAAACGCAACTAATCGACAGCCACGTCAGTTAGCCCGCACCAGATAGGGTGCCGTCGTGACCAGCGCAAGCACGACACGTGACCACGGCGACCCAGGTGACGCACCGACCGTCCCGCCACCGCTCACGGCGCCGGCCGACACCACCCGCCCCTCGGCCGCCGAAGAGGCGCGCACCATCGCCGCGTCCACCAACAGCGGCACCCTTGCGACGCTGACCGCCGATGGTGACCCGTGGGCGTCGTTCGTCACGTACGGCTTGCTCGACGGCGCACCGGTGCTGTGTGTGTCCAACCTGGCCGAGCACGGACGCAACCTCGCGGCCGACCCGCGGGCGAGCATTGCGATCCTCGCGCCGGCCGTTGAATCGGATCCCCTCGCCAACGCCAGGATCACACTCGCCGGTCGCGTCGAGGCACCCACCGGCGATGAGCGTGACGCCGCGCGGCAGGCACATCTGGCGGCAGTGGCCGCTGCCAAGTACTACATCGACTACAGCGACTTCTCGCTGTGGGTGCTGCGCGTGTCGCGGGTCCGCTGGGTGGGCGGCTACGGGCGGATGGACTCGACCGGTGGCGAGGCGTACACCGCTGCCGAACCCGACCCCGTGACGCCGCACTCCGCCGCGGCCATCGCCCACCTCAACGCCGACCACGCCGATTCGCTCGTCGCTATGGCGCGCGCCCTCGGCGGATATCCCGATACGACGGCCGCGACGTGTACGGGCGCCGACCGCTACGGGCTCGATCTGAGGTTGACCACCGACCGGGGCCTGGCCTATACCCGGATCGGCTATGCCGACCCGATCGATTCGATCGACGAATTACGTTCGGCGACCGTCGAGTTGGCGCGTCGGGCGCGGCAGAGCTGAATAGGATATCGGCGTGTCCCACCGCTCAGAGACCTGGCAAGCCGCATTCGACCTGATCCGCACGCGCGGGCACGAGCGTCGTGAGGAGCCCTTCAGGCTCGCCAGCGGTCAGCTCAGCCACGACTACATCGACGGCAAGTACGCCGTCGACACCGGTGCACGGCTGACGATCGTGTCCAGGGCGGTCGCCGATCTGGCCGCGGAGAACGGCATCGAGTTCGATGCCGTCGGCGGGCTGACGATGGGGGCCGACCCCCTCGCCCACGGTGTCGCGATGGTGACCGGCAAAGCCTGGTTCTCGGTCCGCAAGGAACAGAAGAAACGCGGACGCGAGCAGTGGGTCGAGGGAACCCGGCTGGAGGCGGGCACCAAGGTGCTGCTCGTCGACGACGTGATCAGCACAGGCGGCTCGACGGAGCTCGCGCTCGAGCGGATCGAACCGCTCGGCGTCGTCGTCACCGGAGTCATCCCGATGGTCGACCGCGGTGACGTCGCCGCGGGCCGCTTCGCCGAACGCAATGTCCCGTTCCACGCGCTGGTCACGTACCGCGACCTCGGAATCGAGCCCGTGAAGGACGTGTGACCCCTCCTAGGGCGACGTGACGAGGACCGCGGTTGGTTCGAGTCCCACGGTGACCTTGTCACCGGACGCGAGTCCCCGGGCCTCGGAACTGGCCATCTGGGCGCTGATCGCCGACCCGTCGGGCAGCGTCATGTTGACCCTGGAGATCGCGCCGAGGAACGACACCGACGCCACGGTCGACGTCCCGGCCGGATCGCGTGTCACGGTGACCACTTCGGGCCGCACCATTGCCACCCCGTCCCCCTCGACGGATCCGGCGAGCGCAGGCACCGACACCCCGAGCAGCGACGCCGTACCACCCGAAACCGTGGCCGGCACTTTGTTGTTCAGCCCGACGAAGTCCGCCACGAACGGTGTTGCCGGGTTGGCGTAGAGCTCAGCGGGCGCTGCGAGTTGCTCCAGCTTGCCTTGACTCATCACCCCGACACGATCGGCGACCGCCAGCGCCTCCTCCTGGTCGTGGGTGACGAACAACGTCGTCGTCCCGACCTCGAGCTGCACGCGCCGGATCTCCTCGCGCAACTGCGTGCGCACCTTGGCGTCCAGCGCCGACAGCGGTTCGTCGAGCAACAGCACCCTCGGCTGGATCGCCAGCGCCCGAGCCAGCGCGACCCTCTGCTGCTGGCCGCCGGACAACTCTTTGGCGTAGCGGCCGCCCAGCGCACCCAGCCCCACCAGATCGAGCATCTCGGAAGCTCGGGAGAGCCTGTCCTGCTTGCCTTTTCCGCGCATCTTCAGTCCGAACGCGACGTTGTCGAGAACCGTCAGATGCGGAAACAAGCTGTAGGCCTGGAACACCATGCCCATGTCGCGCTTGCTGGCGGCCACCCGACTGACGTCGACGCCACCCACCGCCACGGTTCCCGACGTCGCCTCGTCGAGGCCGGCAAGGATACGCAGCGCCGTGGTCTTCCCGCAGCCAGACGGGCCGAGCAGGGCGACCATCTCCCCCGGCTCGATGTGCAATGTGAGCCCGTCGAGTGCCCGGGTGGTCCCGTACACGCGGGTGAGATCGGTCAACTCGACTGCGACACCGCTTGTCATGTCGTCACCCCCGGGGTTCGTCCGCCTCGTCGGTGCCCGCGCGTGACCAGCGACAGGATGAGCAGCAGCGCAAACCCGAACAGCAGTGTGGCCAGCGAGGCCGCCACCGACGTCGGACCGTCGCTCTTGCCGATCAGCACGATCTGTACCTGCAGTGTCTCGTAGCCGGACAGCGACGCGATGGTGTACTCACCGAGCACCACCGCGATGGAAATGAATGCGGCCGAGAGGATCCCCGACCAGATGTTGGGCACCACCACCCGGGTGATGGTCGTCAGCCACCCCGCTCCCAGGGAGCGTGCGGCCTCCGACAGCGTCTGCAGATCGATCGACGACAGGGCCGCATCGATGGCGCGGTAGGCGAACGGCAGCACCAGGATCACGTAGACGAAGGTCAGCGTCAGCGCCGATTCTCCGAGGAAGTACGTCACCCACAGGTAGACGTTGCGCAGTCCGACCACGATCACCAATGCCGGAATGGTCAAAGGCAGCAGGCATAAGAATTCGAGGACTCGACCCATGAACTGCGCGCGCAGCCGCACCCAGATCATCGTCGGGACGAGGAGCACCAGCATCGCTGCCACGGTGAAGACGGCGAGCAGCAGCGACACGATGATCGACTGGTACAGCGCCTCATTGGACACCAGGTTGGCCCACGCCTGCCACGTGCGACCGCCCGCCATCAGGTTGCGGGTGGAGAAGTCGGCCATCGCGAACAGCGGGAAGAGGAAGAACAGGCCGAAGATCACCCAAAGTGCTCCGCGCACAAGCCGCGTCATGACAGCCACCGCGAACTGCGACGTACCAACAGGTTGTAGGCGACCATGACCACCGCCACGACGACGATCATCTCCAGCGCCAGCGCGTAGGCGAATCCGGCCTGCCCGAGCACCACCTCGCTGACCAGCGAGGCCCGGATCAGCAGCGGCAGGATCGGGCTGCCCTGGCTGACCAGGGCAGCCGCGGTCGCGTACGCGGCAAAAGCGTTGGCGAACAACAACAGCGCCGAGCCCAGAAACGCCGGTGTCAGCAGCGGGATCGCCACCTCACGCCAGTACGCGAATGTCGACGCCCCGAGACTGACCGCCGCCTCCCGCCACTGGTCACGCAGGCCCTCCAGCGCCGGGACGAACACGATCACCATGAGGGGGATCTGGAAGTAGGTGTAGACGAGGATCAGACCGGAAAGGCTGTACAGCCAGCCAGAGCCTGCGAGGTTGAACCCGAACGCCTGCTGCACCCACAGGGTCAGCACCCCGTTCAGCCCGACGGTGGCCAGGAACGCGAATGCCAGTGCCACGCCGCCGAACTGGGCGAGCACGCTGCACAGCGCCAGCACTCCGCGCCGGATCATCGACGTAGGGGGGCTGCTGACGATCAGCCAGGCCATGACCGCACCGAGGAACGCGCCCAGCAGCGCCGTCGCCCCGGACAGCAGCACGCTGTTGGCCAGCGCGGTGAGCGCAGTCCCGGTGAACAGTGCGGCAATGCGCTCCAGCGAGAACACCCCGTCGACGTACACCGAGCTGACCACGACCGTGATCGTCGGGATGATCAGAAAGATCAGCACGACGATCAGGAACGGCAGCAGCGGAAGGGAATCCCGCAGCCGCCTGGCCAGGCTCACATCAGCCAACAGCGGCCGCCCAGTTCTGGGCCAGATACTGCGAGGCGGCTTCGGTCTGCGCAGGCGTCGGCACGGTCACCGGCCCGTCGACGACGGGCAGCGACGCCGCGACCGTCGGATCGAGGGTGCCGTCGGCGGCCATGTTGTCGGCGCGCACCGGCCGAACCCCGCCCTGGGCGTAGAGGTTCTGACCCTCGTCGCTGTAGAGGAACTCCTGCCACAGCCGCGCGGCGGCGGGGTGGGGCGCGTCTTTGCTGATGGCCTGATAGTAGTAACCCGCGACGGGATACTCGGGCGGCACGACGACGGTCCAGGACGGCAGCTTCTTCGTCTCGGCGGCGTTGGTGTAATTCCAGTCGATGACGACCGGGGTCTGCCCGGACTCGATGGTCGCTGGCGTCGGGTCGACGGGCAGAAAGTTGCCCGCTTCCTTGAGCTTGCGGAAGAACTCGACGCCGGGAGCGATGTCGTCGACCGAACCACCTTGGGAGAGCGCCACCATCAGCACACCGGAGAACGCCGCACCGGCCTGGGTCGGGTCACCGTTGAGCGCCACCTTGCCCTGATACTCGGGCTTGAGGAGGTCGTTGACACTCGTCACCGGAGGCACTTTCGACGCATCGAAGCCGATCGACATGTAGCCGCCGTAGTCGTTGACCCAGGTGCCGTCGGCGTCTTTGAACGCCGCGGGGATGTCGTCGAACGTCTCCACCTTGTACGGCGCGAACAGCGACGTGTTGGCCAACGCGACGGACTGCCCGAGGTCGAACACGTCGGGTGCGCTGCTGCGGCCCTTCTGCTGGTTGGCGGCGTTGATCTCGTCCTGGCTCGACGCATCGGGCTGCGCGGAGTTGACCTTGATTCCGTACTTGTCGGAGAAAGCCTTGATGATCGCCCCGTAGTTCGCCCAATCCGGCGGCAGCGCAATCACATTGAGCTCACCCTCAGCCTTGGCGGCCTCGATGAGTCCCTCCATGCCGCCGAAGTCCTCGGCCGAGGTCGCCTCGGCGGCGTTCACACCCGACTCGGTCTGCGCGCCGGCGCTCTCCCTCTCCGGCGGCGCGCAGGCGACCGCGCCGGTGACGAGGAGTGCGCTGAGCGTGGCGGTGAGGACTCTGGAGAAGGGCATGCCGAACCTTCCGATGGGCAGGAGGCCGCGCAGTGGCCCGGCGGTTATCGCCGCACTACTGCGGGGTGAATGAATCCAACCAGCAGAGCGCAACCCTACCCTGGTTGTATGCCTGCACCCGATGGGTTCGACGCTGCTGCCGCGTTCTCCGCCGCCCCCGTGGCGATGCTCGCGACAGCCGGTGCCGACGCTGTTCCGCACCTCGTTCCGGTGGTGTTCGCCGTACCCGAGCACCGCCCCGACATCCTCTACACCGCGGTCGACGCGAAACCCAAGTCCACGCAACGGCTCCGTCGGCTGGTCAACATCGAGGACAATCCCGCCGTCACCCTGCTCGTCGACCACTACGACGACGACTGGTCGCAGCTGTGGTGGGTGCGCGCCGACGGGCTGGCGACCATTCACGGCAGCGGGGTGGAGATGGCGACCGGTTACGCCCTGCTACGCGCGAAGTATCCCCAGTATCAGCGGATCGAACTCGACGGCCCGGTGGTCACCGTCGAGATTCGTCGGTGGACATCCTGGCATGGGGGTTAACCGGTAGTCCGACGTCCGGTTCTCCGGAACGGATTGGAGGGCCAGCAGGGCAGACCCGGCGCACCGCGAGCGCGAGAGTGTGTCCATGCCCCATGACGAACTCCTCGCCCACCGTTTCGAACGCGATGCCGTTCCGCTGTTCGCCGAGCTCTACCGGCACGCCTTCAAGTTCACCCGCGACCACGCCGACGCTGAAGACCTTCTGCAGGAGACCGCGGCGAAGGCCTACGCCGCCTTCGGCAGCTTCCAGGAAGGCACCAACCTGATCGGGTGGCTGTACCGCATCATGCACAACACCCACATCAACGCCTACCGCCGACAGCAGCACCGCCCGGCGTTGCAGTTCACCGACGAGTTCAGCGACGGTCAGCTGCTCGAACAGGGCACCGAGGCGGGGTCCACCGAGGATGTCGTGCTGGCCGCGACGGCCGACCCGGTGGTCGCGGCGGCGATGCGTGCACTGCCCGAAAAGTACCGCACGGCGGTCTATTACGCCGACATCGAAGGACGGAAGTTCAAGGAGATCGCCGCACTGCTCAACGTGCCGATCGGCACGGTGATGTCTCGGCTGCACCGCGGCCGCAAGCAGCTCCGCGCCGTGCTGACCGACCTCGCGCTGACCCGGGGCTATCCCCTGCCCGACGCCGCGTGAGCCGACTCCTCGCCGCCGCTGAGGCTTTCCTCGTAGGCACCTTCGTCGCGGCCCAGCGCGATGGTGCCAGCGGCCATCGCGATCGTCGACATCACGAGCGCAACGGCGTCCCATCGCCCGACGTCGAGCTGCTCACCGAGCACCACCGCACCCAGGATGACCGCGATCACCGGCTCCAGAACGAGCATGGTCGGCACCGAGGTCTGCAGAGAACCCGCGTGGAACGCCGACTGCTGCAACAGCATGGCGACGACCCCGAGCAATGCCAGCAGGTAGAGAACAGGCGTCGTCAGGACGGCGACCAGGCCCTCGTGGGTCAGCATGTGCATGACGAGTTTCGTCAGCACCGCCACCACACCGAACAGCACGCCGACCGCGACAGCGAGCAGGACGGCGCGGATCCAGCCGATGATGCGCGTCGCGACGATCACGCACGCCAGGACCGCCACCGTGCACACGATGGCCACCACGGTCGATGTCGTCAGCGAGGCTTCGTAGTCACCGGGGCTGGCCTTGGCGAGCACCACGAACACTGCGAGCGCAAGGGTGAGCAGCACCGCCCACGCCCATTCGCCGCGCGTCACCCTGCGGTGCGCCATTCGTGCGCTCAGAGGAAGGGCGAACAGCAGCGCCGAGACGAGGATGGGCTGCACGAGCAGCAGTGAGCCGTTGGCCAGCGCGAGTGCCTGGAAGACGAAGCCTGCGATGGCCGACGCGGTGCCCGCCCACCAGAGCGGTCTGCGGAGCAGCGTCCGGAACATGGCGGTGCTGATTCCGTCTTCGGCCGGAACGTCGAGGGTGGCGCGCTGGCGGACGACGATGCCGACAGCGAGAAACACCGCAGCCAGGAATGCCAGCAGGACGGTAAGACCATGGCCGATCACTGCACAAGGACAGCACACATCACAGCGCAGCGCCCAGTCCGGCAGCTAGGAGGCTTCCCGACCACCGACCACCTTGAGTCGGGGCGGTTGCGTGGGCTGCTCACGACTCTCCGGACCGATCTTGTTGGTGACTCCGGCGACCACCGAGTCGACGCGGTGGACCGCGCGATCGCACATCCCGCGCACGCGGTCACCCGCGCTGTCGACGGCGGTGTCGACATCATCGGCAGCGCTGAGCAGATACGCGCGCACGTTGACGCGGAACCGCTCGCCTGCATGTCGCAACCGGCGCCGGAGCCGGTCGTCCACCTCGACGGTGACGTAGGGCAACACCTGAAGCTTCATGTTCGCGACTCTATTCCACTCGCCCCGGCTTGCACCTGCGTCAGCGGACGCCCCGCGGTCTCACGCAAGGTCAGAACCGCCACCAGCGACACCACCGCGGCGGTGATCAGATAGAAGGCGGGTGCGATCGAGTTGCCCGTCGTAGCGATCAGCCAGGTGACGACGTACGGCGTCGTGCCGCCGAACAGGGCGACGCACACGTTGTAACCGACCGAGAATCCACTGAACCGGACCCGGGTCGCGAACAGTTCGACCCCGGCCGACACCGCACACGAGATGTAGACGGACGCGATCGCCGCGAGCAGGCAGTGCGCGGTGATCGCGGCGACGAGCGACCCCGAGGTCAGCAACAGGAACAGCGGGTAGCCGGCCAGCACGAAGGCCACGGCCCCGCCGATGAGCAGGGGACGACGTCCGATCCGGTCCGACAGTGCGGCCAGCGGCAGAATGAGAACAAGCGCCACCAGGCATGCCATCGTGATCGAGGTGAACGCATCGGACTTGGAGAACTTCAGAGTCTTGATGAAATATGTTGGCAGGAAGGTGAATACGACGTAGTAGCCGATGTTGAACACGATGAACAGGCCGATCACCTGCAGAATCTGGCGCCACGATGTGTTGACCGCCTCCCGCAGCGGCCGCTCTGCGGTCTGGTCGGCATTGTGCAACTCGGCGAACTGCGGGGTGTCGCCGAGCCGCAGTCGGATGTAGAGCCCGACGAGCCCGAGCGGGCCGGCGATCAGGAACGGGATGCGCCAGCCATAGCTCTCCATCGCTGCGGCGGGCAGGAGCGCCTGCAGCAGCGTCACTGTGACCGAGCCGAGCAGGAAGCCGACCACGCCCGACCACGCCATGAACGTGATCGTCAGGCCCCGGCGCCGGTCGCTGGCGAACTCGGCGAGGTACACCGCGCCGCCGCCGTACTCTCCGCCTGCCGAGAACCCCTGAAGGCAGCGCAGGACGAGCAGTAGCAGCGGCGCGACGACGCCGATGGCCCCGTAGGTGGGAAGCAGACCGATGCACAGCGTGGCGCCCGACATCAGCAGGATGACGATCGCGAGCACCTTCTGGCGGCCGATCCGGTCCCCGAGCGGTCCGAAGAAGAACCCACCGAGCGGACGCATGAAGAACGCTGCGGCGAAGATCGCGAAGGTGTTCAGCAGAGCCGTCGTCTCGTTACCGGCGGGGAAGAAGTGTGCGGCGATGTACGTCGCGAGGAACCCGTAGATGGCGAAGTCGAACCACTCGACCGCGTTGCCGATCGAAGCTCCCGTCACCACCCGGCGAATGTCGTGCTCCATGGCGAACTCCCGAATTTAAGCGTGGCGCTGAGCATTTCGCTTACCGCGCCTGGTGAGAACGCGGCTTCGGTGCAACATATCCCGTGTCAGTTCCGGACGGTCTTCTTGGCCGCCTTCACGGCATCGGCGGCATCTCTGCTGGCTTTCTTGCCCGCGGCGTACGCGTCCTCGGCCGCCGACAGGGCCTGCTCGGCCGCGGCCAGCCTGCGCTGCGCATCCTGATGCTTCAGGCGCGCGGTCGCGAGGTCGGACTGCAACTCGGTGAGCGCGGCGTCGGCGTCGGCCTTCGCGCGCTCGGCGGCCGCGACGGCGCGCCTGTCCGGCTCGGCCTTCTCGGGCTGCTCCTTCTTCGGTGCGGGACCGACCGCGGCCGTGAACCCGAAGTCGCCGAATCCCGACCACTGCTCCGCCTTGGCCAGGCGACCGAGCCGGGCGGCGACATCGGGGTCGGCGACGGCGGCCTGCCACGTGGCCGTGACGTCGTCACGCAGCGCAGCCGACGGGGAAGCAAGGCCGCTGTTCTTCAGTGCGGTGCGGGTGAGCTCGTCGACCAGCCGGCGCTGCTCGGCGGTCAGCGCACGGATCGCGTCGCCGTCCATCGCCGCGTGCGCCTCACGCAGACGCGATCCGAGATCGGCCAGTTCGGCCCGGGCGGTTCCCTGCAGGGCAAGAGCGTTGACCACCCACGCCGCCGCGGTCGGTCTGCGACTGCCGTTGATCCGCCGCGCCGCGTCCGCGTCGCCGCTCTTCTTGGCCGCTGCGGCCAGCTTGGTCCGCAGTGCCGTGAAGTCCTCGGGTTTGGCGGCATAGAGTTCGTCGAGCGCTTCCTCCACCGCAAATCCCATGACGTCCGTTCTAACGCGAAGTTTCGGCCGCGTCAGCGACAATATTGCCTATCTACGTCACATCGGAAACCCATAACAGAAACCTCTTGCGGCCGGCGATCGTGGTCGGCGCACTGGGTGTGGTGTTCGGCGACATCGGCACCAGCCCCATCTACACCTTGGCGACGGTGTTCGACCCCACCGATCCGCATCCGGTACCGGTCTCGTCCAACAACGTCTACGGCGTCGTCTCGTTGATCTTCTGGTCGGTGATGACGATTGTGACGCTGACGTACGTGACGCTGGTGATGCGCGCGGACAACCACGGCGAGGGCGGCATCATGGCGCTCATCACGCTGGTCAGAAGGTTCGGCGCACCCAAGAAACGCCACACCACCCTGTTTCTGTCCGCACTCGGCCTCTTCGGCGCCGCACTGTTTTTCGGCGACAGCATGATCACCCCCGCGATCTCGGTGCTGTCGGCCGTGGAGGGTCTCGAAGTCGTCGACCCGGACTTCAGGGACCTCGTCGTCCCCGTCACCGCCGTGATCATCGTCGCGCTGTTCTCGGTTCAGCGCCGCGGTACCGCGACGGTCGGCCGGTTCTTCGGCCCGGTGATGATCCTCTGGTTCGTATCGATCGCCGCACTGGGCGTCGGCGGTATCGCCCGCAATCCCGACATCCTGCGTGCGCTGTCTCCGACGTACGCGCTCGGTTTCCTCGCCGGACACTTCCACATCGCGTTCTTCGCGCTGGCCGCCGTGGTGCTCGCGGTGACCGGTGCCGAAGCTCTCTACGCCGACATGGGCCATTTCGGGCGCAAAGCCATCACTCTCGGATGGCTCGGTCTGGTGTTGCCCGCGTGCACGCTGAACTACTTCGGACAGGGTGCCCTGGTGCTCAGTGACGAAAGCACGGTCCGCGCACCGTTCTTCCTTCTCATGCCGGAATGGTCGCGGATCCCGCTGATCCTGTTGGCCACCGCGGCCACCGTGATCGCCTCGCAGGCCGTGATCACCGGCGCGTTCTCGGTCGCGTCACAGGCCGCCCAGCTGGGCTATCTGCCGCGCCTGCGCATCGAGCACACCTCGGCGTCGACCATCGGGCAGATCTACGTCCCGTGGATCAACGGCGTGTTGCTGGTCGCCGTGCTGATCCTGGTGTTCGCCTTTCGCAGTTCCTCGGCGCTGGCGTATGCGTTCGGCATGGCGGTGACGGGCACCATCACGATCACCACCCTGCTGTTCCTGTACCTGGCGCGCACCCGTGCCGGCGCGCCGCTGTGGCTGGTGATCCTCGGCGGTGGCGTGCTGCTGTTCATCGACCTGATGTTCTTCGCCGCCAACATGACCAAGCTCATCCACGGTGCGTGGCTGCCGCTGCTGATCGCGATCGTCGCGTTCACCGTCATGACGACCTGGCAGCGCGGACGCGTGCTCGTCACCAAGGCCAGGCGTAAGGCCGAAGGACCGATGCGGGAGTTCATCGAAGGGCTGAGCACCCGCGAGCCGCCGCTGGTGCGGCTGCCGGGCACCGCGGTGTTCCTCAACCGCGGAGACGATACGGCGCCGTTGTCGATGCGTGCCAACGTCGAGCACAACCACGTGCTCGCCGAACACGTGGTGATCGTCTCGCTCACCACCCTGCCGGTGCCCCGCGTGCCGGATTCCGAGCGCATCAGCTTCGACGAACTCGGTGTCCCCGACGACGGAATCATCCACGTGATGGCGGCTTTCGGGTACATGGAGCGCATCGATGTGCCTCATGCGCTGAGCTTGATCGATCCGTCGCAGACCGAGGGGCCACTCGATCTGGACCGGGCCACCTACTTCCTGTCCCGGCTTGAGCTGTGCCAGGGCCCTGCACCGACGATGGCGCCGTGGCGCAAACGGCTCTTCATCGCGACGTCCTACATCACGGCCGACGCGGCCGCCCACTTCGGGTTGCCGCTGGACCGCACGGTGCTCATAGGCTCACGACTCGAGGTCTGATCGTCGCTGCCGCCGCAGCGGTTCGCGGCCGGGCGGCTGTAGCGGGGGTGCCAGCAGTGCCTTGCGGCGCTTGACCTTCACCGTCGTCGGCTTGTCGGTGCTCAGTCGGAGTTCCTCGCCGGCGTGGCGAATTTCCAGCGTGCCTCCGGGACCGTCGCGCAGCGTGTAGGTCACGGTCTTGTGGTCGGCCTCGACCGTCACCCGGAAGTTGCGCCAGCACAACCGAAAACAGAGCCGGGAGATGCCACTGGGGAGCTGCGGGTCCAGCGACAGGATGCCTTCGTCGTCGCGCAGGCCACCGAACCCCCCGACCAGCGCAGTCCAGCTGCCTGCCAGGGACGCCAGATGCAGCCCGTCACCGGTGTTGTGGTGCAGATCCCGCAGATCGATGAGCGCCGCCTCGTACGCGTAGTCGTGCGCGAGTTCGAGGTGACCGACGTCGGCACACATCACCGCCTGGGTGCACGCCGACAGCGACGAATCCCGGGTGGTGCGTCGCTCGTAGTAGTCGACGTTGCGAGCCTTCTGCTCGGGGGTGAATGCGTGGCTCTGCCACTGCATCGCCAGCACCAGGTCGGCCTGCTTGATCACCTGGGTGGGATACAGGCGCACATATGGTTCGTGAAGCAGCAGAGGGTATTTCGTGTTCTCGGTGAAGTCCCACTCCCGCAGGGTGGTGAAACCCTCGCATTGAGGGTGCACGCCGAGCTCCCGATCGTAGGGGATGTACACCGCGTCGGCGGCGTCGCGCCACGCGGCGGTTTCCTCGTTGTCGACACCGAGATCGCGCGCCGCCTCCGGGTGGCGCGTGCACGCGCCCACAGCGCTGCGCAGGTTCGCGGCCGCCATCAGGTTGGTGAAGATGTTGTCGCGCACGACGGCGGTGTACTCGTCGGGTCCCGTGACCCCGTCTATGCGCCACCTGCCGTAGCGGTCGTGATGCCCCAGCGACAACCACATCCGGGCGGTCTCGACGAGAACCGCCAGCCCGCATTCCTTTTCGATCGAATCGTCGCCGCTGACCACCCGGTAGCGTTCGAACGCCATAGCGATGTCGGCGTTGACGTGGAAGGCCGCGGTGCCCGCGGGCCAGTACGCCGAGCACTCCTCGCCTCGGATGGTGCGCCACGGAAAGCTGGCCCCCTCGAGGTCAAGTTCAGCAGCGCGTGCCCGCGCCAGGTCGAGCGTCGAGGCCCGCCACCGGAGCGCATCGGCAGCGGCGTGCGGCGCCGTGTAGGTGAGCACCGGGAGGACGAATCCCTCGGTGTCCCAGAAGGCGTGTCCGTCGTAGCCGGTGCCGGTGAGCCCCTTGCCTGCGATCGCGCGCCGCTCGGCACGCGCGCTGGCCTGCAGGACATGGAACAGCCCGAACCGCACCGCCTGCTGGCAGTCGGCGTCGCCGTGCACCTCGACGTCGGCGCAGTCCCAGAAGTGGTCGAGGTATTCGCGCTGGGCGTCCAGGAGCCCTTGCCAGCCGGTGTATCTGGCGCCGGCGATCGCCGCGGCCACCTGGTCGCGCAGCGCGGGTCGCGAGCGCAGGCTGGACCAGCCGTAGGCCAGGTACTTGACAAGGCGAAGTCGCTCACCGGATTTCAGCGCACACACGATGGTCGTGCGGGCCCAGTCCTCGCCGGCGTCGCCGCTGACGTCCACCCGGCCGTCGCCTTCGATGTGGTGGTCCATCCCCGCGGCCATCGTCAGGTCGCTGGCCCGAGTCCGATGGATGAGCAACGCACCCAGTTCACTGACCTCGTGCTGCACGGCTTCGAGCGGCTGGTTCAGGACAGCTGCCACCCGCGGATCGTCCGATTGCGCAGGCTGATCCTCGTTGGCGACCAATTCGGACTGCACCGTCAGCAAGACGTCGTCGACCGCCTCGACGACGTACTCGATGGCGGCCAGTCCCCGCTGGGCCAGCGACACCAGCCGGGTCGAGTTGACCTTGACCGACTTGCCCGAAGGCGCAGTCCATTCGACCGTGCGGGTCAGCGTTCCCGCGCGGAGATCGAGAACCCTTTCGTGCGAATGCAATTGGCCGTACCGGACATCGAACGGCTCGTCGTCGACAAGCAGTCGGATGATTTTGCCGTTGGTGACGTCGACGATCGACTGTCCCTCCTCCGGGTAGCCGAACCCGGCCTCGGCATAGGGCAGCGGCCGGTTCTCATAGAAGCCGTTGAGATAGGTGCCGGGCAGTCCGTAGGGTTCCCCCTCGTCGAGATTGCCCCGTAACCCGATGTGGCCGTTGGACAGAGCGAACAGCGACTCGGTCTGCGGCAGCAGGTCCACCTGCAGTTGCGTCTCGCGGACCTGCCACGGTTCGACCGGGAAGGCTTCATCGGTGATCATCATGTAGCGAGCAACTCCCCGAGGTCGGTGACGACGATGTCGGCGCCGTTGTCCCGTAACGCATCTGACTGACCGACGCGGTCGACGCCCACCACCAGTCCGAAATCGCCTGCGCGGCCCGCGGCCACACCGGCCAGCGCGTCCTCGAACACGGCCGCCTCCTGCGGCGGCACCCCCAGGAGTTGCGCTGCGCGCAGGAACGTGTCCGGCGCGGGCTTGCCCCGCAGATGTTCCTCGCGCAATGTCACACCGTCGACCCTCTGCTCGACGAACTCGTCCAACCCGGTCAGCTCAAGAACCTCGCGGGTGTTGGCGCTTGAGGACACCACGGCGCGCCGCAGTCCCGCTTCGGCGGCCGCCTGCAGGTAGCGGCGCGATCCCTCGAACACCTCCACTCCTTCGCTCTCCAAGGTCTGGCGGAACATGTGGTTCTTCCTGTCGCCCAACCGGGTCACCGTCGCTTCGTCGGCCGAGATGTCGCGGCTTTGCAGGAAGGAGCGGATCCCGTCCGCGCGAGGCTTCCCGTCGACGTAGTGCTCGTAGTCCGCGCCCGCATCGAACGGACGGAACGGGACGCCGTCCAGCGAGTGGAGGTACTCGTCGAACATCGCCTTCCAGGCACGCCGGTGGACGCTGGCGGTGTCGGTGAGTACCCCGTCGAGGTCGAACAGGCATGCGCGTATTCGTTCGGGAAGTCCGAGGTGTCCTGGCATGCCCCCACTCATACCCCCTTTCGCCTCAATAGCCTTGTCTCATGCGGATCGGTGTGGTGTTTCCCCAGACGGAACTCGGTGGAGATCCGGGGGCGGTGCGCTCCTACGGCCAGCGGGTCGAAGAACTCGGCTTCGCACACCTGCTCGCCTACGACCATGTGCTCGGCGCGGATCCCACTGTGCACAGCGGCTGGACGGGTCCGTACGACATCGACACGACGTTTCACGAGCCGCTGGTGATGTTCGGGTTCCTCGCCGCCGCGACGACCACGTTGGAGCTGGTCACCGGGGTCATCGTGCTGCCGCAGCGGCAGACCGCGCTGGTCGCCAAGCAAGCCGCCGAGGTCGATCTGCTCAGCGGCGGACGGCTCCGTTTCGGGGTGGGGCTGGGCTGGAACGCGGTCGAGTACGAGGCGCTCCGCGAGGAGTTCGGCAACCGCGGACGACGCTCCGAGGAGCAGATCGCGCTGCTGCGGGCACTGTGGACGCAGCGGACGGTGACGTTCCACGGGCGCTATCACCGCGTGACGGGCGCCGGTATCGCGCCGCCACCGGTTCAGCGCCCCATCCCACTGTGGATCGGTGCAGCCGTCCCGCCCGGCTATGCCAGGGCGGGCCGCCTCGCCGACGGTTGGTTCCCGATGCATGGACCTGGTCCCAGGCTGGACGAGGCCAAGGCCGTCGTCGACAGCGCCGCTCGCGAGGCAGGACGCGACCCGGACCGGATCGGCATGGAGGGTCGCGTCAACTGGCAGGGTGACCTCGACCGCACTGCCGCCGACATCGATGCGTGGGCCTCCTCCGGGGCAACACATCTGTCGGTGAACACGATGCGGGCGGGCCTTCTCAGCGTCGACGAGCATCTGGCGGTGCTGGAGGGGATCGCCGTTCGGATCGGACTGCGTTAGAGGCCCATGAGGGCTCGTAGGTCAGCGGTGCGCCACACCACCAGCCCGACGAACACCACCAGCAGTGCCGCCGCCGCCGCGCCCTGCACGAGGGTGCGTTGTTGTCGCGGAGCGTAGGCGAACGCGGCGGCCACCACCGCGCCCGTGACCAGGCCGCCGATGTGGCCCTGCCAGCTGATGTTCTGCGAGGTGATCAGCGGATAGACGAACGTGAACGCCAGGTTCAGAGCGATGATCATCAACACCGAGCGCGTATCCATGTTGAGCCGTTTGCCCACCACGAAGGTCGCGCCGAAGAGGCCGAAGACAGCGCCGGATGCGCCTGCGGTGAGTGAATTGAACGTGAGCAGGTAGACAAGCACCGAACCCCCTAGCGCGCTGAGCAGGTAGAGCGCGATGAACCGCAGCCTGCCCAGGGCGATCTCCAGCGGCGGACCCACGAAATACAGCGCGAGCATGTTGAACGCGATGTGGGTGAGCCCGAAGTGCATGAACGCCGACGTCAGCAGCCGGTAGACCTCCCCGTCGGCGACCGCGGGCGGCCACACCGCCAGCGCACGCTCCAGTTCTGGTGAGGCCATCTGCAGCGCGAACACCAGCAGATTGATCCCGATCAAGACGTAGGTGACGACGGGAGTCAACGACGTGGGCCGCTGGGCACCGAACACATTCGTCGCAGAGCGCACAGACCGGGCGCCCTCACCGACGCAGTCGGCGCACTGATGCCCGACGGCGGCGTTGCGCATGCATTCCGGGCAGATGAACCGGTTGCAGCGGGTGCACCGGACGTAGGTCTGGCGGTCGGGGTGGCGGTAGCAGGTCGGGATCTGCTGCTGGGGCGGATACTGGTAGCTCACGTCACAGCGTCCCGAAGAGTTCGATGTGGTTGCCGTCGGGATCGGCCACGAACATCCAGCCCATGCCGGGGACGGGCGCGAACTCGGTGACCGGTTCGACGACCTGGTAGGGCGAGGCCTCGAAGGCCTCGCCGACAGCGCGCAGCCCGGTCACTCCGATGGTGAAGTACCGCAGCCCCGCCTGGGCCCGGCCACCGCCCGGTGCGGCGGGCGCAGGTGGTGGCGTCGTGTAGGTGACGAGCTTGAGCACGCTGCCGCCCAGCGAGTACCGGCGCTGGGAGCCTCCGTCGAACTCGATCTCACCCTGCGGTTCCAGCTCAAGAAAGCCTTCGTAGAACGCCACCATCGGGCCCGGGTCGGTGGTGACGAGCCCGACCTCGATACCGGGTGACAGCAGGTCAAGTTTCACTTCACGTTTCTCCCGTCGCTTCGCTCGCCCAGGTCCCACTGTATTGGGCAATCCCACCTGTCCGCGTTGACGGCGTGCTCCACCGGCCTGCGCCGCAGTGGGCCGTGCCTGCCCTTCGGCCAGCCCACGACGATGTGGCCGGCCAGCATCCAATCCTCGGGCACCCCGACGGCGTCCCGCAGCACCTGTTCGCCGTCGTAGGACGCCCAGCTGGTCAGGCATGCGCCCAGGCCCTGCGCGCGTGCGGCGAGCAGGAAGTTCTGCATCGCCGGGAAGATCGATCCGCCCAGCAGCAGCTCCGAGGCGGTCGGGAAGCGCTTCTGGGTGAACAGCACGGACGTGAATTCGCCGGCCCGGTCGTGCAGCTCGTAGGTGGCCCTGTTGTTGCGCGCCCGCGGGCTGTCGTCGTCCGGCGCTGGGCGGCTCATGCCGTAGACCGGTTCGATGACGGCCAGCGCGTGCGCGGCAGCCTCGGCGACGACGGCACGCTGCTGCGCCGACCGCAGCACGATGAACCGCCACGCCTGCGCGTTGGCTCCCGACGGCGCCCATGTCGCCGCTTCCAGGCAGCGTCGCAACGTCGTGTCGTCGACGGGTTCGTCGGTGAACCGTCGGATGGTGCGGGCGGTCGACATCGTCTCCCAGACGTCGCTGGTCGCAGCGGGTATGACTTCGGACATGCCACTGAAGCTATCTGACGTGTCGGCTGATAACGGTTTGACAACAACAAAGATCACGATCAATTAAGCGAATTCCGCAAACTTTGAGAGGCCTCATAGTTTTGTGGGCCGAATTTCGTTGACGGCGAACAGTTTCGCCGTGAATGAGGTCAACGTCACTGCGTCTCGGTGTAACGCTTCCGCGCTGTCACATTTCGCTGCGCTGGGCCACGTTTGGGCACTTCAGATCTCGGCTAACTTGTCTTTCGGGCGGGGAAAGCAGTGATCGATTCTTCAAGAATCACAAATGAGAAGGACCATTCATCATGAGTTTCAGTGGTATCGCCATTCGCAAAGGCGTGGCCGGCATCGGGGCGGCTTGTCTGTTCGGCGGTTTGGCCGCAGCAACCGTGGCGGCGCCCCTTGCGTCGGCACAGCCGGCCCAGTGCACCGCCAGCTCTCTGACCGGCACCGTCAGCTCGGTGACCGCTCAGGCACGCCAGTACCTCGACGCCCACCCGGGCGCCAACCAGGCCGTCACCGCGGCGATGAGCCAGCCGCGGCCCGAGGCCGAGGCCACCCTGCGCGGCTACTTCACCGCCAACCCCGGTGAGTACTACGACCTCCGCGGAATCCTGGCGCCGCTGGGCGACGCACAGCGCAACTGCAACGTGACGGTGCTGCCGCCGGACCTGCAGTCGGCATACAACTCCTTCATGGCGGGCTGACGCCGGGAGAGACACACGATGCGGCGGCGGGTGAATCCCGCCGCCGCATTTTTTATGCAGCGTGCGGACCGGCAATTAGACTCGCTTCCTATGAGGCTCACGAAACCTGCTGCGGTCAGCGCAGCGGTGGTAGCGGGCTGGTGCGTGCTCGCCCCGATCGCTTCGGCTCAACCCGCTCCCGCACCTGTACCGCCGCCGCCCCCCGGACCCGCCGAAGCC
>NZ_LWCS01000032.1 GCF_001650495.1 Mycolicibacterium iranicum
TCGGCGGTGCGAGCAGTGGGTCCGCCACAGGAGGAACGTTGGCGGGCATGGGCAGGAACATGTGGTTGGTGAACTGGTCCTGGTAGGCGCCGCCGCCGCCAACCTTGACGCCTCCACCTTCGCCGGAGGACACCGGCGTGCCGTCGGGCAGGGTCACCGCGGTGTGGCCGCTGTTCCACCCGACCACCAGGGCACCGGGCTGTGTTCCGTACTGGAAGCCGCGCGAGAGGAGCTCGCTTTCGATGTTTCCGGTGTGGAACCTGTCGCCGTAGACCGGCCTTCCCGTCGCGGCGTTGGTCACCCACGACACGAGACCTGAGCAGTCTGTGCCGGCGGGAGAATCACCGCCGGCCACGTACGGGGTGCCCGACACCTGATTGACAAGCGTCAAGAGCGTTGCGAGAGCAAACATGCGGCCGGACATTAACAGAGGGTCTCTAAATCAGCCAAAATCTGTGACGGCGGGCACAATACGCGCTCAGCGTTCAGATGTGTCACGAAAAGCGTTCTGCGAAACCGCTATTGGCAGACCGACAAAACCCGATCTCGCTGTTGGTCAAAGCCATTGCAGGGGAGTGATTCTCGACAGAGGGGCCGACCATCGTCAGCCCTGCGAACATGCAAGAAAGTTCCGCGCGAAGACTTTGCCCGCCGGGACGCGAAGCCGTCCGGATCGCCGCCTAGCGATGGGCAAGCAGCAGAGGGATCCGCTGTTCGGCCGGCGTCAGCGATCCGTGCTGCCCTACCAGCGAAGATTCGACCGGTTCGACGGTCCTGCGCAGCATCCCCGCCGAGCCTGTCGCGGCGGCCACGACGTCCCCGATGCGCACGCGGACGTCATCGGTCACGTGTTCGCCGAACCACCCCGACTCGATCGCCTCGTCACCCGTCACCACCCACGCGTGTTCGCCCAGCCGCGCGCGCCAGACGGCCAGCACGTCCTCCCGCGCACCCTCGCGGACGTAGACGTGGCGGGCCCTGACTTCACCACCGATCCCCTCGGTTCCCGCCATGAGGTCCTCGCTGGCGTCCAGGTCGACCACGTTCGCATCGAGCGCGATCATGCCGTGGTCGGCGACCACGGCGAGCAACCCACCCGCAGGCAGACCCTCGATGATCGACTCCACGAGCTTGTCCACCTGTCTCAGCTGCAGCCTCCAGGCCTCCGAACCGGGTCCGTGCAGGTGACCCACCAGGTCGAGGTCGGCGTGATAGCCGTAGCAAAAGCCCTCGTCAGCGACGACGGCGCGGATCGTGGCGGCGAGATCGCCCATTGTGTGCACGCCGACGAAAGTGCCGCCCCGCAGCGCCGCCCTCGTCAGCCCGGAGCCGGCGAACTGCGCGCCGGAGATGACACTGACGGCGACTCCGGCGGACGACGCCCTTTCGAACACCGTCGGCCGGGGCTGCACAGTCTCCGGTACCGCGCGGTCGCGCAGATCGTCTCCCCAGGGGTGCGGCCGCCACCGCAGCGCATTGATCACCCCGAGGTCGGGCAGACGGAAGGTCATGCCGACCATGCCATGTTCCCCGGACCGGCACCCGGTCCCGACCGCGGCCAGTCCGGCCGCTGTCGTAGCCGGGAATCCGACCTGCAACGTGGCGCAACGCATCCCCGCCAGCACCGGGGCGTCCCCGGCATAGGAATCCAGCAGTTCTGCACCCAGTCCATCGATGAGAAGCACACAGGCACCCGCAACGTCGTAGTGCAGCGGGATGCGTGCTTCGAAGCCCCTCACACCCATCGCGGCAAGCACCGACGGCGCCACGTCGGCCAGGTGCGGTACGGCCTGATCAGGCCGCGGGAGCGGCTCCACGTCAGAACTGGGGAAGCCGGACCACCTGCACGAAGAACTCGTCGATCTGCCGGACCGCGTTCATGAACTGGTCGAGGTCGACCGGTTTCGTGACATAGGCGTTGGCGTGCAGCTTGTAGCTCCGCAGGATGTCTTCCTCCGCCGAGGACGTGGTGAGCACGACCACCGGGATGTGGCTGAGCCCAGCATCGGACTTGATCTGCTCGAGCAGTTGCCGACCGTCGTACTTCGGCAGATTGAGATCGAGCAGGATCAGGTCCGGCGTGGGCGCGTCCTCGAAACGTCCGCGCTTGTACAGGAAGTCAAGGCCCTCTTCACCGTCGTGAGCGACGTGCAGGGTGTTCTTGATCTTGTTGTGCTCGAACGCTTCCCGCGTGATCAGCTCGTCCCCGGGGTCATCTTCGACGAGCAGGACGTCGATGGCGCGTTCAGCGGGTGTCATGATGGCGATCCTTCCTCAGATGATGTCCGCGGTGTGATCCGCGGCCACCGGCAGCGTGAACCGGAAGCGGGTGCCCGCGGTGTAGGTCGTGTCGATCCAGATGTTCCCGCCGTGGTGCTCGACGATCTTCTTGCACAGCGCCAGGCCAATCCCTGTGCCGCTGTACGCGTCGCGCCCGTGCAGACGCTGGAAGATGATGAAGACCTTGTCGGCGAACTCGGGGGCAATACCGATCCCGTTGTCGGTCAACGAGAATGACCAACTCTGTTCTTCGGAATCGCTACTGGGTACGCATTCGATGACAATCCGCGGTTGAACACCGTCACGGCGGAACTTCACGGCGTTGCCGATCAGGTTCTGCCACAGCATCGCCAGCAGTGTCGGGTCGCCCTTGACGCCGGGCAGCCCATCGGCCGGTCGCTCGATCACCGCACCCGATTCCTCCACAGCGGTGGAGAGGTTTCCGAGCGCGTTGTCGAGGGCACTGTCGAGTTCGACCTCGGTCTCGGTCGCGTTCAGCCGGCCCACCCGGGAGAAGGTGAGCAGATCGTTGATGAGTACCTGCATCCGCTTGGCGCCGTCGACGGCGAAGCCGATGTACTCGACACCCCGTTCGTCGAGCTTGTCGCCGTACCGCTTTTCGAGCAGCTGGCAGAACGAAGCGACCTTGCGCAGCGGTTCCTGGAGATCGTGGGAGGCGACGTAGGCGAACTGTTCCAACTCGGCGTTGGAGCGGCGCAGTTCTTCGGCGTGGGCATCGAGCGACTCGGCCGCGGCCCGTGACGCATCCAGTTCCTCGACGATGCGCTGACGCATGAACTCGACGTCGTTGGCGATGCCTCGGATGTCCTTCGGCCCCCTAGCGACGATGCGTTCGGAGAAGCTTCCCCCGGCGATGCGCCGGCATGACGCGGCCAAGGCACCCAGGGGACGGACCAGCGCGCGGCGCGTCAGCAGGGCCAGGATCACAATCGTGGCGCCGAACGAGATCAGCATCGAGATCAGCACGCCGTTGCGCCAGCCTCGAATCTGGGCGAGCTCGTCGATGCCGTCGTTCCTGGCTTGGGCAAGGTGTTCGTTCTGGGTGTCGAAAAGCACTCGCAGTCGGTCGAATTCCCGCTTGCCGAGGCCCGCGGTCTCGACCCCCTCGGCAGTGCCCGACCGCACGCTGGCGATGAGGGGTTCGGCGTAGTTCTCGCGCCAGGCCCCTGAGGCCTGTTCGATTCGGTCCAGGTCCTCCAACAGGTCAGGACGGTTCTGCTCGAGAATCCTGATTTCGGCCGACGCCTGCTGCTCGGTCAGGCGCCCCTGGTCGTACGGCTCCAGAAACTGGGGGTCCCCGGTGATGAGGTAGCCGCGCACCGCCGTCTCCTGATCCCGCAACGCCGCCTGCAATTGATAGGCGGACACCCGCGCCGGCTGGATGTTGCCGATCAGCTGCGTCGAGACCTGGTCCGTGCGGTTGAGCAGGACTGCGACCGCGATCCCGCCGACCAGAAAGACGAATCCGATCACCGACAGCACGACGTACTGCCAGCCCTGCACGGTCAGCCCGGCCGCCACATCGCGGCGCCGACGTTGCGGACGCGTCACGAGGTCCGTTCTACCCGGACGACGGCAATGTCGTCGCTGATGCCGCCGTGGGACGAGGCACACTCTTCAACCGCGTTGATGAGCGCATCGACGAACGCGCGGCCCGGCAGGTGGGCCAAGGAGCGAGCCAGTTCCAGCAATCCGGCTTCGCCGAGCCGTTCGTTGCCGCGACCGATGTGTCCTTCGAAGAGGCCGTCGGTGAGCAGCACCAGCCCTTTGCCTTCGGGGAGCTCGACCTGCTGCGGCACCCAGTCGCGTCCGTGCAGGCCCAACGCGGGCCCCCCCGGCGGTTCGACCCACTCCACCGTCCCGCCACCGTGCAGCAGCATTCCCGGATGTCCGGCGCGCACGGCGGTGATGCTGGAACCGGTCGGGGGAATCCGCAGGCTCAGGACGGTCGCGAAGATGCCTCGGCCCGCGCGCTCGGCACGCAGAATCCGCTCCAGCTGATTCATGCGGTCCGCGCCCTGCAGCCCGGCGAACGTCAGGGCACGCCACGCGATGCGCAGCGCCACCCCGAGCGCGGCCTCGTCCGCGCCGTGCCCGGCGACGTCGCCGATCATCACGTGCACGGTGCGGTCCGGCGTCTGGACGAAGTCATAGAAATCGCCGCCGAGCAGAGCGTTCTCCCGGCTCGGGCGGTACTGGCTGACGATCTCGACACCTGGGTTGTCCAGCAGCAGAGGGGAGGGGAGCAGTCCGCGTTCAAGCCGGGCATTCTCGCGCGCCCGCAGCTGGCTGGCATGCAGGTCGACGGCGGTCAGCTCGGCGCGCTTGCGTTCGATCGCATACAGCACGGCGCGGCGCAGCACCTCGGGGTCCACGCGGTCTTTGATGAGGTAGTCCTGGGCTCCGGCAGACACCGCCGACACTCCGACATGCTCGTCGTTGAGTCCGGTGAGGACCACGACGGGGATCGTGGCGTCCTGTTTGGCGATCCGGTTCAGGCCGTCGATTCCGTCGGTGTCGTGCAGATGCAGGTCGAGCAGGATGCAGTCGGGGCGGGCTATCGCGATCTCCTGCTCGGCCCTGGCCATCGATTCGGCCCACACCACGTCGATGCTGAGTCCGGCGTCGGCGATGAATTCCTCGACGAGGATCGCGTCGGCGCGGTCGTCCTCCACCAGGAGCAGCGACAACGCCTCGCCGTCATTCGGGGCAAACATGGTCCCCGGCATCTTTGCAGGCGCGCGCACACTGCGCGGGCCAATATGTTCGATCGACAATCCCTGGAGAATACCTGGGCCCCATCCCACTTGAACAACACCTCGCGCGGCGTTGCGAGCCGCCCCTCGGGGACCTGCGCTGGTAATCTGCGACCGGTCGCCGGTTCCGACAGGGTCTCACTCCGCTCACCGAAGGGGAGGCCGCCTGCCGTGGACGTTGGTTCCTTCAGTGACCGGCCTGTCAATTGCCGACAACGATGCCGCCTGGAAGCCGATCGAAATCTTGACGAAATGAGTGGTGTGCGGACCGGAGAGATCCGAGCGCTATCGGGCCTGCGCATCGTGGCCGCGTTGTGGGTCGTGCTCTTTCACTTCCGCCCGATCGTCGCCGAGGCCGCGCCCGGGTTCAGCGAGGCGGTGGCACCGGTTCTCAACGCCGGAGCACAGGGCGTCGACCTTTTCTTCATCCTGAGCGGGTTCGTCCTGACGTGGAACTACCTCGACCGGATGGGCGACGCGTGGAACACCAGAGACACGCTGCGCTTCCTGTGGCTGCGGCTGGCGCGGGTATGGCCGGTGTACCTGGTGACGATGCACCTGGCCGCGGCCTTTGCGATCTTCACGCTGTACGTCGGCGCGTTCCCGCTGCCGCCCCCGGTCATCGAATCGTTGAATGCGCTGAGCTGGCTCAAGCAGTTCTTCCTGGTGCAGCTGTGGTTCCAGCCGTACTTCGACGGGTCGAGCTGGAACGGGCCCGCATGGTCGATCAGTGCAGAGTGGCTCGCCTACCTGTTGTTCGGCGGGCTGGTGCTGGTCATCTTCCGCATTGCCGCGGCGACACGCGCACGCGGCCTCTTCTGGCTCGCGATCGCCGCAGCGATGGCCCCGACACTGTTGCTGCTTGCCCATGGCGTCTTCTACACGCCGTGGAGCTGGTTGCCACGCATCGTCATGCAGTTCACCGCCGGCGCGCTGGCCTGCGCGGCGGTCCGCAAGCTGGTGCTGTCCGACCGTGCGAGGAAGTCGGCCGGCGTGATGTCGCTGCTGCTCGGCGCGGCGATCGTGGGCGGGCTCTACCTCCTCGACACCTGGCCGCCAGGAGAGATGCTCGACGCAGGCGGTCTCGTCGACGTGCTCTTCGTCCCGCTGGTCATCACGCTGTCAGTGGGCGCGGGCACGCTGCCCGCTCTGCTGTCGACACAGGTGATGGTCTACCTCGGCCACATCTCGTTCGGCCTCTACATGGTCCACGAGATCGTGCACACGGCGTGGAACTGGGCCGTGCTGCAATTCTCGATCGACCTCACGCCGAGCTGGTGGTCCAAGCTCGTCGTACTCGGACTCATCCTGTTCGCGGGAATCGCGGCGGCGCTGCTATACCACCTCGTCGAAGAACCGGCGCGGCGGTGGATGAGGCGCATGATCGAACCTGGAAAACCGCGCGCCTCCGAGCCCATGGCGCAGCCCACCGGTAGGCTGCAATCCGTCGCCACCCGGGCCGGCTAGCGGTCACCGGCGAGCGGCGAGTCGTCGGGGCAATAAGAGTCCACCAACCCTAGGCTGGTGAAGTGAGTCGCCTTCTGACAGTGGTGCTTTCCCTCGCGGTGCTCTTCGGCGCCGCGTACGCACCGGTACCTGAAATTCAGCAGCGAGAGGTGCGTTACACCGACTTCGCACGCAATCGCGTGGCCGTGATCGGCGATTCCTATACCGCGGGAAGCGACGAGGGCGGTAACGGCCCCGAGGGCTGGACGCCCCGCGTGTGGGAGGAGCTCACGGAGCACGGGATCGCCGTATCGCCGACGGTTGCCGCCGAGGGCGGCGCCGGATACTGCACACGCGGCAATCGGGGCGGGGTCTTCGAAGATCTCACCGTCCGCGCCGTCAAGCCGGATGACGTGCTCGTGGTGTTCTTCGGGTCACGCAACGACATGCAGGTGGAGCCCACCAGGCTGTCGGTCGCGATGTACGGCACGCTGCGGCTGGCACGTCAGATCGCCCGCTCCGCCGAGCTGCTTGTCATCGGTCCGCCGTGGCCCACCACTGACGCGCCGCCCGAGGTATTGAGGATTCGCGACGTGCTCAGCTATCAGGCGGACCTGGCCGGCGCCACGTTCGTCGATCCGATTGCCGCCCGCTGGTTCGCCGGCAGGCCCGAGCTGATCGGCAAGGACGGTGTCCACCCCACTGACGCGGGACATGCGTACATGGCGGAGAAGATCGCGCCGCTGATCAGTTCCAAGCTGCACCCCTTCTAAGAGACGCTCCGACGTTTCGCCGCGAATGTGCGAGTGCACTTCGACAACGTCGGAACGTGGGTCATCGAGGCGCGGCCGCGCCGAGATCCCCCTTTTGCGACACCAGTTCGAGTAAACGACTGCGACAGGGGGATCTCGACCGTACAGAAAAGGGGCGCCCAATCCTGGGCGCCCCTTGACTGTGGGCTGCTGAGCGAGTTTCTAGACGAGGTCGAACCGGTCGGCGTTCATCACCTTGGTCCACGCCGCGACGAAGTCCTTGACGAACTTCTCCTTCGCGTCGTCCTCGGCGTACACCTCGGCCAGCGCGCGCAGCTGCGAGTTCGACCCGAACAGCAGATCGACTCGGCTGGCCGTGTACTTGTCCGCGCCGGTGGCGCGATCCTTGCCGACGTAGGTGCCGTCGTCAGCCGAGGACGGGCCCCACTTCGTCGACATATCGAGCAGATTGACGAAGAAATCGTTCGTCAACTGTCCCGGCCTGTCGGTGAACACGCCGAGTTTGGTGCCACCATAATTGGTGTCGAGCACTCGAAGGCCACCGACGAGCACCGTCATCTCAGGAGCGGTCAGGTTCAGCAGGTTGGCCCGATCGATCACCTCGTACTCGGCCGGCAACGGCAGACCCTTGCCGACGAAGTTCCGGAAGCCGTCGGCCTTTGGCTCCAGGTAGGCGAAGGAGTCGACATCGGTCTGCTCCTGTGTGGCATCGCCTCGACCCGAGGCGAACGGCACCTCGATGTCGAACCCGGCTGCCTTGATGGCCTTTTCGAGACCCACGACGCCGCCGAGGACGACGAGGTCGGCGAAGGACACCGCCACCCCGGCGGAGCCCTGTATCTCCTCCAGCTTGGCGATCACCTGGGACAGCTCGTCGGGCTCGTTGGACTCCCAGGCCAGCTGCGGCTGCAGCCGGATGCGGCCACCGTTGGCACCGCCGCGCATGTCACTGTGGCGGTAGGACGCCGCAGCTTTCCACGCGGTCGAGACCAGCTGCGAGACGGTCAAACCCGAGCCGGCGATCGCGGCCTTCAGCGTCTCCACATCGGCGTCCGACAGCGGCGTTCCCGCCGGCACGATGTCCTGCCACAGCCATGTCTGCTGCGGCACCAGTGGCCCGAGGTAGCGCACCACCGGGCCCATGTCGCGATGCAGCAGCTTGAACCACGCCTTCGCGAACTCCTCGGCGAGCTCTTCCGGATGATCCAGCCAGCGGCGGGTGATCTTCTCGAAGCCCGGATCCATCCGCATCGTCAGGTCGGTGGTCAGCATGCTCGGGTGGGTCTTGCCCTCACCCTGGGCCATCGGCACCGAGTTGGCCCAGCCGCCGTCCTTGGGCTTCCATTGGTAGGCGCCCGCCGGGCTCTTGGTCAGCTCCCACTCGTTGCCGTACAGGATTTCCAGGAAGCTGTTGTCCCACTTGGTCGGAGTGTGCGTCCAGGTCACCTCGAGGCCGGAGCTGACAGTCTCATTGCCGGTGCCTGCGTTGGCCCAGCCCAGGCCCTGCAGCTCCAGCGGGGCAGCCTCGGGTTCGACACCGTTCTCGACCTCGGTGCCGCCGTGCGCTTTGCCGAAGGTATGGCCGCCGACGATCAGCGCGGCGGTCTCGACGTCGTTCATCGCCATCCGGCCGAAGGTCTCCCGGATGTCGGTGGCCGCGGCCAGCGGATCCGGATTGCCCTCGGGGCCTTCGGGATTGACATAGATCAGCCCCATGTGGCTGGCGCCGAGCGGATTCTCCAGCTTGGTGCGGTCCCCGTTGGCGCCCGCGTAGCGCTCCTGCGAACCGAGCCATTCGTGCTCGGCACCCCAGTAGACGTCCTCCTCGGGCTCCCAGTAGTCGGGCCGACCGAACGCGAAGCCCGCGGTCTTGAAGCCCATGTGCTCCAGGGCGCGGTTGCCGGCGAACACCAACAGATCAGACCAGGAAAGCTTCTTGCCGTACTTCTTCTTGACAGGCCACAGCAGGCGGCGGGCCTTGTCCAGGCTGACGTTGTCGGGCCAGCTGTTGAGCGGCGCGAAGCGCTGCATGCCCTTTCCTCCGCCGCCGCGGCCGTCGGCCACCCGATAGGTACCGGCCGCGTGCCAGGTCATCCTGATGAAGAACGGCCCGTAATGCCCGAAGTCGGCGGGCCACCAGTCCTGCGAGTTCGTCATCACCGCGTCGACGTCGGCGCTCAGCGCGTCCACGTCGAGAGTCTGAACGGCCTCGCGGTAGTCAAAGTCGGGATCGAGCGGGTTGATGGCTTCCGGATCCTTCTGCAGGATCTTCAGATTCACCGCGTTGGGCCACCAGTCGCGGTTGCTGCCGCCCTCGACGGGAGGCTTGATCAGCATCGGACACTGGGCCTCGGTGGGCTCGCTCTGCGCCTCACCGATGGGGGGACTTGTCTCGGGCACTGCGTTTCCTTCCGTGAATGGTGCGTTGGGCTGTGATCACGGTTGTGATCGAGAAATCTCCTTGGCTGAGCACTGCGGGCAGAGCCCCCAGTACACGACCTCTGCCTCGTCGACGACGAAACCGTCGAGACTGCCGGCGGGGTCCGGGGGGACGAGGCAGGGCGCCTCTCCGACGGCACAGTCGACGTCGGCGATGACGCCACAGGACCGACACACGACGTGATGATGGTTGTCACCGACCCGGGATTCGTAGCGGGCCACCGATCCAGACGGCTGAATCTTGCGGACGAGTCCGACGGTGGTCAGTGCTGCCAACACGTCGTACACGGCTTGGCGCGACACCTCGGGGAGCGCCGAGCGCACGGCACCGAAGATCGTGTCCGTGTCGGCGTGGGGGTGCGCGGACACCGCCTCGAGCACTGCGACCCTCGGGCGGGTCACGCGTAGATCTGCGCCTCGCAGACGCTCCGCGTAGTCCGAAGTCACATGACACGTTCTACGCCGGTTTCTGGACTGAGTCAAGAATCTAACCGTGCCGCTCACCGAGCCCTGCTACCGTGCCCGGGTGATCCGAAATGTGGTTCTGGCAAAGCTGAAGACCGGTTACGACGCCGACGAGATCGCGCGCATTCAGGACGGTCTGCGGCACCTCAACGTCCCGGGAACGATCCGGTACACCGTCGGCACGGACGCGGGCCTGCGAGCAGGCAACTGGGACTTCGTCATCGTGGCGGATTTCGAGGATGCCGCTGCCTACCGCGCATACGACGAGGACGTCGCACATAACGAACTGCGCGCCCGGCTCTCGCCGTTCGTCGAGCAGATCGCCCGCGCACAGCTCGAGATCCCCGAGATCTGAGCGCGCAGTCTCACTGCGCATCGGGCGAGACGGTGAGGACAAGTTAACGCGTTCGGAAACCTGCGCTCAGCCGGGCGTTACGGTGGGCGCCCACTCTCTCAGGATGAGCCTCTTCGACCAGATCGGTGGGCCCTCGGCCGCGGCGGCGGCTGTCGATGACTTCTCTCGGCGGCTGATCGCCGATCCCGCGCTGACACCGTACTTCGACGGCGTCGACATGAGGCGGCTCAAGGCAGATCAGCGGTCGTTCATCGCCGCCGCCCTGGGTGGTCAGGAGCCTCATCTCGGGCGATCGATGCGAGAAAGTCACGCGCAGTTGAAAATTCAGGCCGCACACTTCGACAGGATCGCTGATCACCTGGTGGAGACCCTGAGCGATCTGGGCGTGAGCGGTGCGATCATCGAGCAGGTCGGCACCAACCTGGCCCCGCTCAAAGTCGAGGTGGTGGCGCCGGAGATGACGGCGCAAGCCGGCTGAGCATTACAGCCGCCGGGAGTAGCGCTGGGCAAACCTGCGAAGAATCTCCATCGGATGGCTGACCTGACGTTGCCGCGCAGCGGCTTTCAGAGAGTCGGCGGTTTCCGGCGCGAAATAGCCGTGGTTCTTGTACACGTCGATGCGAGTGCAGATGCCGTCGAGGTCGAGCTCGGGATGAAACTGCGTGGCATACACGTTGGCACCGACCCGGAACGCCTGCACCGGACAGTCGGCGGAGGTGGCCAGGCTGACGACACCGTCGGGCAGCAGAGATGCCGCCTCCTTGTGACCGCCGAACGCGTCAAACGTCTCGGGTAAACCCACGAAGAGCGGATCCCGGCGTCCCTCGTCAGTCAGCTCCACGGTCACTCCGCCGACTGGTTCGCTGTGCGACCGGTCGATCACGGCCCCCACTGCCGTGCCCACTGTGCCGACGCCGTAACAACATCCGAGGAATGGGAAGTCCTGCGCGATGACGTTTTCGAGCAGCGCAGCCAGCTCGGCCTCGACGCGGCGCTGCGTCGTCGTCTTGCTCTCGGGGTCGTCACTGACGTTGTAGGGCCCACCCCCGAGGACGATGCCCGACCAGTGCATCAGATCGATGTCACCGAGCTCGCGGTGTGTCAGCCGAATCCTGGGCATGCCGGCCTCGTCGAGCCCGGCGAATCGCATCATGGCCCGGTACTCGTCGTCGGCTGCTTCGTCCTCACCACGGATGGACAACAGCAGAAAGGGGGCGTCGGCCACGGCGTAAGACTAGCGACGGGCTAACTTTGACCGACAGTGAGAACGCTCTTCGAATTCGACGACACCCCGGTGTTCGCCGTCCCGACCGCCGAGGGCACCCGGGAGGGCGTGCTGCTCGATGGTCCGCAGGGCTGGGGCGAGTTCAGCCCGCCCGCCGTAGCCGACGACGCGCTGGCAGCGCGCTGGCTGACTGCGGCCATGGAACCGAGCACCGTGGGCTGGCCCGACGCGGTCAGGGGACGCGTGCCGGTAGCTGACGCCGCGACGCGTGCCGTCATCGTTGTCGGTGACGTCGACGACGCGGTCGCACAGGTGCGACAGCTCGGGTCGGGAACGGAGATCGTCGAACTGGTCTGTCGGAATCCGGTCGACGCACGCACCGTCCGGCATCGTGTCGACGTGCCGATCGCCGTCGACCTGCCGGTGCTTGCGGCGGATCCGGACTGTGCCGACGTCGCGATCCTGCGGTGCGGCGAACTCGGGGGAGTGCGGCGTGCCCTGCGCCGGTTCGAGAAGCTCGGCCGTCCGGCGCTGGTGAACTTCACCGGGACTACGAGCGTCGGCCTGGCCGCGGACGTCGCACTGGCAGCAACACTGCCGGACCTTCCGTTCGCCTGCGGCCCCGTTCCTGCTTGGCTCAGGGAGTCCGACATCGTCGCGCCGGCGCGCTCACTGGTGCCTACAGACGGATTCCTTCCCGCAGCGCCGATGCCCGCCGCGCCCAGTCCGGAACGGCTGGAACGCTTCCTGGTCACCGACCCGGCGCGCATCGACCACTGGCGCGTACTCCTGAACCGGGCTGCCGCGCTCATCTAGTCGCGAACGGAGCACCTTCGAGGTATTCGGCGAACCAAGGGAGGCCTTTGCCAACCTCGAGCGTGACGGCCTGGGCGCCATTTTTGCGTTGTCAATCGAAGGGCCGCTGCTGACAGGCGAGGCTCCCGCGACCGCGCAGGTGGTGGCAACGAGTAACAGTTCGTTGCAGAAGGTCTCAATTGGCGTCAATTATGCCCTAGCTCTGCAGATCACCGCATCGAATTTGAGTCATCAAGTAGTCCTCGGCATTTCGCTGCCCGTCTCGGCGCTGCCGAACGACGGGGGACTGCAATCAATTGCAGTTCAAAGCAGGACTGGAGCCCCTTCATGAAGTTGCACACAGAAATTATCGAAGTTTGCCACAACGCCGACAACCAACTTCGTTTCGCGGATAATCGGACAAGGGGTGCCTGGGTGTCAGGAGGTACGAGTGGCGGCGATCCTGGTGGACACGGACGACCCCCGAGAAGCGAAGGAGGTGTTCACCGACACCTACGCACTGCAGGTCTCCCCACTCCAGTGCGGACAGGCCGACTTCCACGGGCGGTTGCTGCGCTCGCAGGTAGGTTCGATCACCATCGACGACGTTGTCATCGGTGCCGATTTCGGCTTTCAGCGTCGTCCGTCTGACCGCATACTGCTGACCCGGATTCATTCGGGGGTGATGCAGGCCGCCCAAGGCGACTCCTCCTGCGATGTCTTCGCCGAAGGGGACGTGGTGGCTCTCGGGGCCGTCAGCGACCATCCCGTGGCAGGGACGAGTTGCGGTTCCGCACAGCACTACACAATTGTGTCCATCGACCGAAGGGTCCTCGATGCCGCAGCGTGGATGCCGGCGAAACGGCTGCAACGGGTGGAACTGCTGGGGCAGGCACCCGTTTCAGGAGAAGCCGGCCGGCGAATGGCCAAAGCCATCGACTACGCAACGGCGCTGGCTGTCACCGATCCAGCGGCAGCTACCGACCCTCTCGTGGCCAGCTCACTGCAGCGACACCTCGCCGCGATGATGCTGACGACGTTTCCACTCAAGGGAATACACGACGCCGACAACCGCGAGGGAACGCCCGCCCCTCTATCCGAAGCGATCGCGTACATCGAACAACATGTCGACGCAGACGTCACCCTCGCTTCGCTCGCAAGAGCTGTCCACACATCGACGCGTTCGCTACAGCTGATGTTTCGCAAACACTGCGGCTGTACTCCCATGCAGCACCTCCGCGACGTGCGAATGCAGCGTGCACACGCCGAGCTGGTAGCCGCCGACCCGTACTCCACATCAGTCTCGGCGGTGTCGATGCGGTGGGGATTCGGCCATTCCGGCCGTTTCGCCGTCCGCTACCGCGAGCGTTTCGGAGAAAGCCCCTCTGTCACCTTGCAGCGGTTACCGGCCATTGATCAGCGCCACGATCCAGAGGCTGATCCGGCTTTGGCGTAGCACCGCCGGAAAATCGGTTGCACCGCTGCGCTCAGGCGGCGTTGACTGATGCAATGCATCCGTCAGGCACAACGTGGGATCGGTTGCGGCAGAACGCCGTTGGTGGCACGTTCGGCCGAGATCGGGACGCGGCGGTCGCGCGGCCTCAGTCCTGCTTGCTTATCAGACGGGTCAGAGCCTCGCGGTCGGGGGCCAGGAGCTCGTCGATCCGGGGCTGGTTCACATCGGCGACGATGATCTCGCCGACCTCCTGATAAACGTCGCTGAAAATGCCGTGCGCCTTCATCTTGTCGGTCTGATAGATGTTGTCCTCGGTCGGCGTGACGTAGTAGACGATCTCGGCCTTGAACCGGTGGATCAGCCATAGATGGATGATGTCCATCAGCCGCTTCTGCCGCAGGTGTTCGGCGAACGTGTTCTGGTCTCGGATCGTCAGGATGCTGCGTCCGTGCCGGTCCTTGATCGGGTCGACGACGACGTTGGCCAGCGGCGCTGCGCCCTCTTCGGCACCGTCGCTGAGTATCTGCAGATCGAGGATGTCCGACCCGGCGCGGCGCGGGCGCAGCTGCACGCGCAGCCGCTCAGACAGCTGGTAGTGCTCGCCCCACAACGCCAGCCATTCCTCAAGCAGCTTCTTCGGCACCTCGGTCTGGACGAGGTGCTGATGCTGGGTCGAGCCTTTGCCCATCGACTTGGTCGTCGCCGTGCGGCCCGAGGAAGCCGCGAGTGCGGCATCGCTGCGTGGCCCGCCGACGAGTGTTTGTGGTGTGCGATAGGGAGATTCGACGAGTCGCATCTTGCGTTGCAGCCGGGCCAGCGCGAGCATGCCTTCCTGGCGCAGCGAGGTCGCGAACTCCTCGGATGCCACACCGTCGACCTGATGCCCGCCGTAGGTGATGAAATTGAAGACGAAGCCCAACTTGCCGATCTCCTCGGGGAATGCCCGCATCTGCTCGTCGGACATCCCGGTCGTGTCCCAGTTGAACGACGGCGACAAGTTATAGGCGAGCATCTTGTCCGGGTAGACGGCGTGGATCGCGTCGGCGAATTCCTTCGCATCGGCCAGGTCGGCGGTCTTGGTCTCCATCCAGAGGATGTCGGCGAACGGCGCCGCGGCGAGCGACTTGGCTATCGCGTACGGGATGCCGCCGCGAACCTGGTAGTAGCCCTCCGGGGTCTTCACCCGCTCGCAGTCCCAGGCGACATCCGCGCCGAGCTCCTTGGCCTTCTCACGCGCGGTGTACAGGGGCGCGCGCTCGGCGAATGTGCGCCACTCCGCGACGCTCATCGCGGCCGGCTCTCCTTCGCGCTCACGGAATTCCAGCAGCTCGGCGACGGCCTCACCGTAGGTGTTGAGGCCGGCGTCGTCCTGCCATGCCTCGACGAACCGCGACTCGACTTTGTCGAAAGCGGCCTCGAGGGAGGCTTCGGTCCCGTCCTGCCATGCCGCGGCGGTTTGGTCGATCAGCGCCAGCACGCCCTGCCGTTCCAGCCACGCCTCGGCGCTTGCGTACTCTCCGTCCGGCAAGGCGTAGAGCAGGTGTCCGTTCAGCTCGGTGACGCCCTTGTCGTAGAAACGGCGCACCATGGCCAGGAAGCACGATTTGTACGACGGGATCTTCAGGTTGGTGGCACCCAGCAGGAACGGCTGATCGCGCTCGTCGGCCTTGCTGTCGATCAGGTTGGCCGCCTCGGCATCGGTCCTCGCAACGATGATTCCGGGCACCCGCATGATGTCGAGCTGGAAGCGTGCCGTGTTGAGTCGCTTGATCTGCTCGTCGGAGGGCACCAGCACCTTGCCGCCCTGGTGTCCGCATTTCTTCGTGCCCGGGCGCTGGTCCTCGATGTGGTAGCCGGGAACACCGTTCTCCACAAAACGCCGGATCAGGTTGCGCACGTGTGGATCACCGCCGTGGCCGGTGTCGGCGTCGGCGATGATGAACGGCCGGTAGTCGTATGCGGGGGTCGCCTTGCGCTGCTCGTCCGTCATCTGCAACCGCAGGTACTGCTGGTTGCGGTCTGCCGTCAACAGAGCGCGCACGATGCCTGCCGCCTCTTCGGGCACCTGGCTCAGCGGATAGCTCGCGAGGTCGGGTCCCGGGTCCTCGCTGATCGACCCTTTGGCCGAGGTCGCCCATCCGCCCAGGTAGATGCCCTCGATCCCCATCCGCTTCATCACCACGGCCTGGCCGGGGGAGTAGGGACCGAAGGTGGTGATGCTCTTGCCGTTGGCGAACAGTTCGCGCAGATGCGGGTAGAACGCGGTCGCCGCCTCGCGGGCAACGGGATAGTCGGCGGGGATCGTGCCGCGCTGCTCGGCGACCTGCCGCGCCGTGTACAGCCGGATGATGCCGTCGAAGCGGGGGCTGTCGAAGTAGCTCTGGGTCTCGGCGACATCGCGCTCGAAGGGTGTCTGCGGCTGGAGGTCAGCCTCGATGATGGCCATAACCCACCCTACGACCGCCGACGGTTCCGCCGGGGTTACTTGGGGAGTTGGGAGTTATTTCGTACCGAAGATCCGATCACCGACGTCGCCGAGGCCGGGCAGGATGTATCCGCGCTGGTCGAGCTCGCGATCGATGGCCGCGGTGTAGATCGGCACCTCCGGATGTGCCTGCGTCATGGCCGCAATTCCTTCCGGGCACGTGAGTAGACAGACGAACTTGATCGACTTCGGGCCGTGTTCCCGTAGGCGTTCCACCGCGGCGATCGCGGAGTTGCCGGTGGCGAGGAGCGGATCCACCACGATCAGATCGCGCTCCTGCAGATCGCCAGGCATCTTGAAGTAATACTCCACCGCGATAAGGGTTTTCGGATCGCGGTACAGGCCGATGTGGCCGACTCGCGCCGATGGGACCACCTCGAGCATTCCGTCGAGGATGCCGGTGCCGGCCCGCAGGATGGAGACGAACACCAGCTTCTTGCCGTCGATTGCGTAGCCTGCCGTGCGCTCCAGTGGCGTCTCGACCTCGACCTCGTGTAGTGCGACATCGCGGAGCACTTCGTAGGCCATCATCGCCGACACCTCACGCACCAGCCGTCTGAAGCTGTTGGTGGAGGCTTCTTTCCGGCGCATGAGTGTGAGCTTGTGCTGCACCAGCGGATGATCCACGACATGCACCGCCACTAGAACACCGTCCCGTCACTGTCGACAGTCAGCGGAGGCAACCCGTTCCGCAGGCGCTGCGCCGAAGCGCGCCCGGCCGCCCAGGTGCCACCTTCGAGGACCCGCGCGAGCGGCATCCGCTGGGCGTCGACGGCGAGCACGCTGCGCACCAGCGGGGCCAGCTCGTCGAGCAGTGCCACCGTCAATGCCCGCCACTCGACCACCAACTCGTGCCCCGGTTGCCAGGTCTGGCCGGCGGCCACGCCATCACGCATCGCCAGCACGCCGCCGTCCAGGAGCAGACCCCCGTTGCGGTACTCGGGCAATCCCGTCAGGGCGTCCACATTCAGCACAGTGATTCCCGCCCATTCGAACGGCTCGATCAACGAGTACGTCAGCCATTGCGTCAGCTTGTGAAACGGCATCCAGCCCGCGGTGAGCCCAGGCCCCTCGACAGCATCGTGTTGCCAGCAGTCACCGAGCGCGATGGCTCCGACAGTGTTGGGCGACAGCCAGATCGAGGACAGCGAGGACAGCAGGACCGTCAGGATGTCGTGTACGTGCACCGCGCCGGAGATCGCCAGCACATCGAACAGGCCGCCGGGTCTTCCGTGCTCGCCGAACCGGTCGGGCTGGGCTGACAGCGCATCGCCGAGCCTGCGCATCAACGCCAGTCGTCCGCCCAGACCCACCAGCGGGTTGTCGGGTGTGGCCTGGAAGATCTCGGCAAGTCTCACCTCGGTCAACGCGCGCAGACCGTTCGCGTCGACCTGCAGCGGCCGCGAGGGGTCGCTTGAGAATCCGCCCGAGACGAAGCCGTGCCAGGTCGCCACGCCCAATCCCTCGGAGCGGCTGTACCGGGAGCTCGACCCGTCCCGCGTCTCGACGTAACCCCAATCCGCCCCCGCACCGGCGTCGAGCAGCACGCTCACCACCGTGAGGTCGATCATCGCCCGTGCCCGCTCCCGCGCCGCGGCGCCCTCGAGCAGCGCGTCGAGCTCAGCCTTGCGGTCGACACCGCCGGCTTCGAAATGCCGCCACCGGCTGTGATAGGGAATGTCGAGATTTGGGAACCGTTCACGAGTCAGTGCGGCGACCTCCTCGGCAACGCCGCCGAGTGCGGAGTCGTCGACGGTGAACCAGCGCGACTTCCCGTCACGTGCGCGTTCCAACAGCTGCACCGAGCGTTCACGCACCGCGGCCGTCGTCCGCAGCAGCGCCACGGCGTTCTGCTCTTCGCGCGAGCGCTCATCGCCGGCCTTCTGCTCTTCGCGCGAGCGCTCATCGCCGGCCTTCTGCTCTTCGCGCGAGCGCTCATCGCCGGCCCTCTGCTCATCGCCGGCGTCCGCAGGAGCGGTCACAGCCCCCGACCCTTGGCCTTTTTCAGCTCATCGACGTCGGGCACCACACCCGGCGTGTAGTAGCCGGCTGCCGTCTTCGCGTCGATCTCGACTTGAGCGTCAGCGGGAATCAGCTCATCCGGTATCGAGACCCGTTCGTCCACTTCGATTCCCGACCCGGTGATGGCGTCGTACTTCATATTGCTCATCGACACCAGGCGATGGATCTTGCGGATTCCCAGCCAGTGCAGCACATCGGGCATCAACTCCTGGAAACGCATGTCCTGAACGCCTGCCACACATTCGGTGCGGGCGAAATACTGGTCGGCGGTGTCTCCGCCGACCTGACGCTTACGCGCGTTGTAGACGAGGAACTTCGTCACCTCGCCGAGAGCCCGGCCTTCCTTGCGTGAGTAGGCGACCAGGCCGACCCCGCCGCGCTGGGCACCCTGAATGCTTTCTTCGATGGCGTGGGTCAGATACGGCCGGCAGGTGCAGATGTCGGAGCCGAACACGTCGGAGCCGTTGCACTCGTCGTGCACCCGGGCGGTCAGCTCGACAGAGGGGTCGGCGAGGGCGCGAGGGTCACCGAAAATGTAGATGGTCTGCCCTCCGATGGGCGGGAGAAAGACGTCGAGATCCGAGCGGGTCACGAGTTCGGGGTACATGCCGCCGGTCTCTTCGAAAAGGACTCGGCGCAAATCGGTCTCGCTGCAGCCGAATCGCTGCGCGACACCGGGCAGGTACCAGACCGGCTCGATAGCCGCCTTCGTCACCTGCGCCGCACCCGTCGCCAGCAACACCCGCCCGTCGGGGATCAACCGCGCCTTTGCGATGGCGTCGTGGACCTCGGGCAGAATCACCTGCGCCTTCGTGACGGCGATGGTCGGGCGAATGTCCACCCCGGCGGCGATCTGGCGAGCGAACACGTCGGCGACCATGGCACCCCACGGATCGAGGCTGACGATCGTCTTCGGGTCCGTCCACTGCGGGTGGGGTCCGATGATGTCGGTCGGCGAGGTGTTGGTCAGATCGGCGCGGTGCTCCCGCGAGAGTTTGCCCGCCGCAACAGCGAGCGCCCGGTACACCCCGTAGGCGCCGCTGTGCGTGCCGACGACATTGCGGTGTCCGCGCGTGGTGGTGGTTCCGACGACCGGTCCGCGCTCCTCAGGTGTCGGCGCGCCCCACCGCAGTCCGGGTGCATCGGTGCCACCGCTGTGCGACGTCAACCTGATGTGCCCGCCAGAGGACCTGCCAGGTGGTGGCGCACCGTCGGGGGACATCGACCTCCTCGCTACTGCTCACTGGTCGGGAATCCGCAAGCATAGTCAGTGCGGGACCGCGATGCCTTGGCTCCGCACCTCGGGGACCACAGGTGTTCTGCGCGCCGAGCGCTCACACCGGCCAGGACTCGCGACGGTAGGCGGCGTCGAAGAACATCCACTCATAGCGTGATGTCGTGACGAAATGTGCGCGGGCCGCCGATTCGTCGGCCGCAGCGAGCTCGGGGCCGATGCGGTCGGCCAGCACGAGCACCTCGCTGACGGTGGCGGCGAACTCGTCGCCGCCATAGCTGTCGATCCAGCGTTGGTAGCGCGCGTCGGTCGACCCGCGCGTCAGGAGCTCCGCTCCCACTTCGGCATAGATCCAGTAGCAGGGGAGCACTGCGGCCAGACCGTCGGCGAAGCTTCCGCCATACACGGTTGCGAGCAGATAGCTGTTGTAGGCCAACGTCGTTGGAGCCACCGGTGCCGCATCGACCGTGTCGGCCGAGAGGCCGAGCGCGGGCAGAAGCTCGCGGTGCAGCGTCAATTCGACATCGAACACCTCCGCGGCATGTCGCGAGAACATCGCTGTGTCGGCCAGCGTGGGCGCCTTCGCCGCAACGCCGGCAAGCGCACGGGAGTAGGTGCGCAGGTAGTGCACGTCCTGGGCGACGTAACCGGCGAACACTTCCGCGGGGAGGCTGCCGTCGGTGAGACCGGCGATGAACGGGTGGTCCAGGATCGCCTCGTAGATCGGGGTGATCTCCGACCACAGTGACGCCGTCCAATTGCCGGGTTCGTTGCGGCCGATGCGCGGTGCCACGGGCATGTCTGTATTCCTTCCAGCGATGAGTTTCAGGCGGCCGGTCGGTCAACACCGATGTCGGAAACGATCCGAACCGAACGAACCTGCCGGAGGGTGACTGTAATGACCGATGCGACAGCGCTACCGCCTGTGGTCGACGCGATGACGTGGCGGGCGGCTCTCGACGAGCTCCGCAAGCGCGAGAAGGCCGCGACCCGTGAACTCGACGCGATCGCCGCCCAGCGCCGGCGCCTACCCATGGTCGAGATGCCGGAGTACACCCTGATCGGCGCCGACGGGCCGGTGCGGCTGGCCGATATCTTCGACGGCCGTTCGCAGCTGATCGTCTACAACCACATGTGGGCCGACGGCGCAGAGTGGCAGTGCGGCGGCTGCACCGGTTACACCTCGCAGTTCACCCGACTGGAGTTCCTTGACAATTACGATGCGAAATTCGTGATCGTCACCTCGGGACCCATCGATGAAGCGCTGGCCTACCGGGACAGGGTCGGCAACAAGATGGAGTGGTATTCGTCGTCGGAGAGCCCGTTCGCCACCGATGTCGACGCCGCACCGGGAACCGGTTTCGGGGTCAACGTGTTCTTGCGCGACGGCGACCACGTCTTCCGGACGTGGCATACGAATGGTCGGGGCACCGAACAGCTCAGCCACACGTTCGCGCTCATCGATCTCCTTCCGTGGGGCCGTCAGGAGGAGTGGCAGGACTCACCCGAGGGATGGCCGAAGAGTCCCACGTATTCGAAGTGGCTGGACTCTCCAGACGTCGCGCGCCTGTACGGCCACTAACCCCGCCGCGACGGCACGCGGCGCACTTGGCAGACTGTGGCCATGGCACAGATAACGTTGCGTGGAAACCCGATCAACACCGTTGGTGAGCTGCCCGCTGTTGGATCCGAAGCACCCGGATTCACACTGACGGGCACCGATCTCGGCACGATCTCCGATGAGCAGTTTCGCGGCAAGCCCCTGCTGCTCAACATCTTTCCGTCGGTGGACACGCCTGTCTGCTCTGCCAGCGTGCGCAAGTTCAACGAAGCCGCGGCCTCCAGCGGCGTCACGGTGCTCAACGTCTCCAACGATCTGCCGTTCGCGCAGAAGCGTTTCTGCGGAGCCGAGGGCATCGAGAACGTGACGTCGGGGTCGGGGTTCCGGGACAGCTTCGGCGACGACTTCGGAATCACGATCGTCGACGGTCCGATGGCCGGGCTGCTCGGTCGCGCGGTGGTCGTGGTGGACGCCGACGGCAAGGTCGCCTACACCGAACTGGTTCCCGAAATCGGCCAGGAGCCCGACTACGACGGCGCACTGGCCGCGATCGGTTCGTGACGCGCGCCACACCCTAGAGGGCGACGCGCCGGTGTAGGTCACTGTTCGATCCCGGTATCGCATCTGCTTGGTTCAGCGTCCTGCGACGACGGAATTACACCCGTGTAGGTGGTGTAGAAGTGGTCATAGTGACTGTTGTTAATCAATAAGTCCGGCGTCGATCAATGGCGCCGGCTTGCGGAAAGCGGGAAAGTGCAATGCGACGCGTCTTGGTCTTAGTCATCGGTCTCGCCCTCTTGCTGGCGACGCCGGGCTTGGCGACGGCTCAGCCCACGCGGTCGGCGGCCAACCAGAAGGCGGTCGAGGCCGTCATCGCACGAGCGCTCTCGCAACGCGGCGTTCCGTTCGCCTACGGCGGGGGTGGCGCGGCGGGACCCAGCAAGGGCACTGTCGCGGTGCCCGAGGCTGAGTCGGTTGTTCCTGATCAAGCCGAGGTGGATGCCCAGTCGCTGGACGCAACACCGGGCCTCAACCTCCCGAGCGTCGCCACCAATGCAACGGCGCCGTCACTGCCTGGCGTGCCTGCACCCGCCCCGCGGATGGAGGTCGTGGGATTCGATGCGTCGGGTCTCATGGTCTACGCGTACGCCGGAGTCGGGGTGAAGCTGCCGCGCTCCTCGGGAGAGATGTACAAGGTGGGCCAGAAGGTCGTGCCGTCCCTGGCGTTGCCGGGCGACCTGATCTTCTACGGGCCCGAAGGCACGCAGAGCGTTGCGTTGTTCATCGGCAACGGGCAGATGGTGGAGACGACGGATGCCGGCGTCGCAGTGTCATCGGTCCGCACCAAGGACATGACGCCCTATCTGGTGCGCATCATCGCCTGACGTTTTTCGCCTCCTGTGCTGGGCCAGCCGGGTCACGGGACAGATGCGGTCGAGCCGCCGTCGCTCCTCCGGGGTTCCGGCGACGCCGAGCGCGGAGCGCAGCCGCAGATCGAGTTGACCCACCACTGACACGACCGCGAAAGCGATTCATACACAACAGCTTTACCCTGTCGAACATCGTCTCTTGCCGTTCACCTCATTGACAGCAAACGTATTTTTACGTTCACGAAGAATCGGGCAGCCAGTCTTGACAGGTTCGCTAGACGGATAAAAAGAGCCCTGCCCAGCTCCAGGGCGGCACTGCGACAAAGATCACGCGGCAATACGCCGACATTGCCGACGTCCGGGGACCTCCCGCCCCCAGGTCGGGAATGTACCGGAAATATTGTGGGATTTACGGGTGTCGATTAATCTCATCTGGCCTGGATCACCCACTCGCCAGCTTTGCTGGACGTCCCACGTAAGGATTTCACGTGCGCGGAATACTTGCTGCGACCAGTGCTGCAACAGTTGCTGCGGCAGCCCTCGCGGCCCCCGCGCCGTACGCGCTGGCAGCAAATGTCCTCACCGTCACGGGATACACCTTCGGCGGCAAGATCGACTGGGAGATGGACGAGATCTTCCGTGGGTCCTTCTGCTCGGAGGGTTCGGGAAACTCCTGCACCTCGGTCGACTACAACTCCGGGGTTTCCGAAGGCGCCGAGGAGGACGGGCTGAGGGCTCTGCGAGCTGCTCTCGGCGTCACCGCGCCCCCAACGGTGGTCGTGGGCTTCTCGCAGGGCGCGACGATCGCCACACACTGGCTGCAGCAGACCGCCGGCAGCGCGGACGCGCCGGCCCCTGGGGAGCTGTCGTTCGTGCTTGCCGCAAATCCGAAGCGCAAGTACGGCGGCATCCGCAGCGGATTCGCCGAGCCCACGCCACACACCGAGTACGACGTGGTCGACATCGCCATCGAGTACGACGGCGCCGCCGATTTCCCAACCGACCCGCGCAACCTGCTCGCAATCGCCAACGCGCTGGCCGGGTTCGCCTATTTCCACATCCCCGGCTACAACAACATCGACCTCGAGACGGCCGACAAGCTGGTGTGGAAGGAAGGAAACACCACCTACGTGCTGATCCGGCGCGAGAACCTTCCGCTGCTGGAGCCGCTGCGCATGCTCGGCCTCGACGAGCTCGCCGATGTTCTCAACGCCCCGCTCAAAGAGGCGATCGACAAGGCCTACGACCGCGACTATCCCGGTCTCATCGATCCGGAGAACCATGACGAGGTGCTCGGGCAGGTGTTACCCGGCGGGACCGTCGACATCGAGCGTGCGGCGGTGAGTTACCTCTCGCGCACGTTCGACACAGCGACGCAGGGCGACACGCAAGACGAGCTGGACACCGAGAAGACCGCCGCACTTTCGCCGATCGATCTTGCCGAAAGCGGGGTCGATGAGGACGTCGATGAGGACGCAGCCGAAGACGACGCGCTTGACACGACGTCGGACACCGCAGACTCCGTAGACGATGATGATTCCGCCGACGAAGGCGATGCCGCGGAGCCAGCCGATGCCGACGACGAGCGCGATGCCGAGGTCGAGGAATCGACCCGCGACGAACGCCTTACCACGAAATCGTCCGGCTCCGGAGCCGACACCGACACCCGGGCCGGGTCCGAATCGGAAGCGGACAGCGATTCCGGTTCGTCGGCCGAATAGTCGGCCGTCACACCGCAGGCATGACTCCTGCGACGGCGAACATCAGCACCAGGCCGGGCAGCAGGTTCGTCACCTGATGGGCGACGATGCTGGCCGACAGATTGTCGGTGTACAAGCGCGCCAGCCCGATCGGGATCGCCACGACCAGTAGGAGCGGGGTTCTCGTCAGTTCGAGATGGGCTATCGCGAACACGACGGTGGTGACCCCGAACGCGACCCACCGTCCCCAGCGTTGGTCCAGGGCGTCCCACAGCAGACCGCGGTAAAGGATCTCCTCGCAGACCGGCGCGACGATCGCGATGAGCACGAACACCGCGACGGCCCAGCCCCAGGTTCCTCGCGCTGCGCCGAATACCTCGCCCGCGGAGGAGTTGGCGTCCTCACCGACGATCTGGGTCCACAGCAGCGATGCCGGAATCGTCACCAACAGACCGCCGACCCCGAACGCGAGGCCGAATCCCGCTGCGCGCCATGACCATCGAAGACGCAGATCGATGCGCGGCCCGTTGCCCCGCAGCCGCGTGATGAGGATAGCCAGCGCAGCTGCCAGAATGCTGGGCACGCCGACGGCCACCAGGAGGATGGAGACGTGCGCTCGTTCGGCGGTGGCGAACGGAATCGCTACGAGCACCGAGGTCAGCAGGTAGACCGCCTCGACGAGCAAGAACGCGCCCAGTCCCCACTGATGGCGGCGGGCAGGTCGCGGCTCGGTGACCACCGCCAAACGCTAGCTCACGGTGATGAAGGGGCTGATCACGTCCTTCACGAATTGCGCGACGTTGATCGACGGATTGTTGTCGGGAAAGCTCACCGTCGCCAGGATGTTGCCGCCGGCGTCGGCGAAATTCCCGTCGGCGCGATCCTGATGCGACGACGACGTCACCAGGATGATCCCGGACGTGTCCGCCTTCTTGGCCAGCGGCACCGAGAAGGCCGCGTTCTGCACTGTGCTGTTGGCCCGGTCCTCGACGATGATGCGCTCTTCGGGAATGCCGTAGAGCCGCAGCATCTTGCGCATCTGACCGGCCTCGGTGTTGCCGTTGCGCGGGTTTCCGCCCGTGACGATGATGGGCGACTGCGGGAACATGTGGCCGACCGCCATGCCGGCCAGCACGCGGGTATGCAGAATGAGCCGCATCGTGCCGTCGGGCTTGAGTCCGTAGCCGAGTATCACGATCGCCGGCTTGGAGAAGTCCTTGGCCACGATGGGCGGCGCCGCGTGCGCAGTGCCCGTACCGCCGGCGGTGACCGCGAGGGTCATCGCCAGCGCGGCGATCGCCGCCCTGCTTCTTGTCGCTACACCGCGCAGCGTCACTACAGCCCGATGAGTCATCAACCGGTTCATCGCCGTGTGAGGCGGAGTCATTACGGTCCGGTCTCGAAGCGCCAACGATGCGTGATCATCGTGGACCGGCATTGGCAGGATCGGGCCGGCACGTGGTCTGGTGGAGGGTGATGTCTTCCCACCGCCCACCCCGTCACCCCCTGGCCCTCGCCGGGGTCGCCGCTATTGCGTCGGTCCCGCTCTTTATCGTCGCAGCGCCGAGCGCGTCGTCGGCACCCGCTTCCGACAGTCAGGGATACCTCGATTCGACCGCACGGTGCTCGGCTCCGGACGTGATGGTCGTCTTCGGTAGCACCGACAGCTCTCGAGTGGCGATCTGCCGCGACCCCGACGGCGGCTACGAATACCGCGGGGTCAGGGTTCGCGATGGCGCACGGTTGATCGTGCCGGCATCGCGATCTTCGGACGGCGCGTTCGTCGCGACCAACGACGGCATCGAATATCTGGTGACGTCGAGTGCGCTCGTGGTCAGCGTGGGGGAGAAGGTGATCCGTGACGAATCGATGGTCGATTTCCACGAGGCCGTGTCTTCCGGTACGTCGTCCGAAACACCCGCCACCTCCGAGGAGGCGACCAGCGCGCCGGCAACGCCATTACCGCCTCCGCTTCCCGCCGAGGTCGGTGGCGGCGACGGCGGCTGACCGTCACTCGGCAGGCAGGTGCACCTGCGCGCCGACACCGATCGATCCCGATGTCAGGATCCGGCAGACCGACCCTCCGCGCTGGCTCATGGCTCTCGCCGCGCCGGGGGCGATCCAGTCGTCGAGCAATCGGCATGGTGCCGCCTGGCGCACCACTTCCAACTCGACGTCGCCGATCCGCAGCCGGCTGCCGGGACGAGTCGGAATGTGACCTTCGTCGACGGTCAGGTTGCGGCGTGTTGCGCCAGGATCGATGTGCTGGCCGAGGTCCTCAGCCGCCCGGGTCAGCATTTCCTGCGACTGGATGGTGACGTGGCGGTGCTTGGATCCGTGATAGCGGTCACCGACGAGCCCTACGCCGGCTTCAGCTTCGACCGAGTCGACGGCGCGCGTCGGCACCTTTCGACCGGGCGCGATGTGGATAGCGACAACCTGCACGGCTAGCGCTCTACAGGTAGGGGTCAGCCCAGGCGCTGATGATGCGCGCCGCCCTGGCCGCCTGATTCTTGCCCGTGAGCAGGTGGTCGGCGCCCTCCAGCGAGATGAAGTTCCTGGGATGGCGGGCCGCGCGAAAGATGTCGCTGGCATTTGCGATGCCGACGGTGTTGTCCGTCGGCGAATGCATGACCAGCAGTGCGCGGCGCAGCGTCTTGATGCGCACCCGCAGGTCCGCCGATCGTACGTCTTCGATGAAATGTCGTCGGAGAGTCAACGCCTTGCCCCCGACAAGGAACGGCGCCTCGCCGTCGGCTTCGATCCGGTGCAGCAACGCGTCGTAGTTGTGTTCGACATGGGCAGGCTGGAACGGCGCGCCGACACTTGCCACAGCCGCCACCGATGGGCAGCCGTGCGCCGCTGCCATCACCGCCGCGCCGCCGAAGGAATGCCCTACCAGTAGCCGAACTTCGCAGCCTCGGCCATTCATCAACTCCACGGCGCGAATGGTGTCCTCGACCTTGTGTGAGAAGGAGCCGTCGCCCCAATCTCCCTCGGAATCACCAAGTCCGAGGTTGTCGAACCGCAGCATGCCGATGCCTTCGCTGGCCAGCTGCTTACACATTCGGCTCGCTGCCGGGCAGTCCTTACCGAGAGTGAACCCGTGCGCGAAGACTCCCCACCCGCGGACCTCACCCTCGGGAAGGTCGATCAGACCGGCGAGCATCGGTCCACTGCTGCTGGGAAAGGACACACGTTCTGCCACGTGCACATCCTGTCATCGCGCGGTTCATATCTCGCCCTGTGTCACTAGAATCCACCGGCACCATCCACCGGCTTGTTTTTGTGGGCACAAAAACGGCGACACCGGCGTTGCGGTCAGGGAGCATTGTCGACGCAGGAGGACAACGAGTTGAAGGTCCGCTTCGGGGTCGGACTCGGTCCGGATGTCACCCCAGACCAATTGCCCGCGATGATCGACCGGCTCGAAGCCTCGGGAGTGGACTCGCTGTGGTTCTCGGAGTTGGTCTACTCGCCGGCCGTCGACCCCTTCGTCGGCATGACCTATGCGCTGGCGCGGACAGCCCGCCTGAAGGTGGGTACTTCGGTGGCGGTCCTGCCGGGGCGCCATCCGGTTCTGGTCGCCAAACAGCTCGCCTCGTTGGCGGCGCTGGCGCCGAAGCGGGTGCTGCCGGTCTTCGGTCTCAGGTCCGCGCTACCGGCCGAGCGGGACGCGTTCGTCGTGCCGGACGGCCGGCGCGCGGCCGTCTTCGACGAGTCGCTGCGTCTGCTGCGCGCGGCGCTCGACGAGGACTCGGTGACGTTCCGCGGTGATTTCTTCTCCGTTCGCGACGTTGCGGTTCTTCCCAAACCTCCATCGCGCCTGGACATCTGGCTCGGCGGCGCGTCCCAGGCCGGATTCGAGCGCATCGGCCGGTTTGCCGACGGTTGGCTCGGCAGCTTCGTGACGCCGTACGAGGCAGGCGATGCCGTGGCCGCGATCCGCGAGGCCGCCGCCGCGGCTGGACGCGAGGTGCCCGCAGACCACTACGGCATCAACCTCGCCGTGGGCGAGGGTGAGCTGCCGGCGCCCGTCCTCGACGCCATCCGCCGGCGCCGCCCCGACCTCGATCCCGGCGAATTGGTGGCACGCGACTGGCCTGCGCTGCACCGCCAGATCGACGGCTTCCTCGAGGCAGGGTTGACCAAGTTCGTGATCCGGCCGGCGGGCGGCATCGGCCTGCAGCGATTCGTGGATTCCTTTGTCACCGAGCTTCTGCCTCGCGAGAACTGATCCACTCGCGCACTGCTTTTCGGTTGAGTTTGCCACTCGGCAGGGTGGGGATCTGGTCGCTGGTTGCGGTGATCCAGCGCGTCGGCACCTTGTACGCCGAAAGGGCCTCGCGGGTCCGGCGGGCCACCGAGTCGGCGTCGACTCCGTCGGCGGCAGGCACCAGCACCGCGCACACCTCCTCACCGCGCTCGACGTGGTCGAGGCCGACGACCACGCACTGGGCGACGTCATCGAAGCCCTCGATCACGGCCTCGACCTCCAGCGGTGAGACGTTTGCCCCCGAAGTTTTGATCATCTCGCTGGTGCGACCGACATAGAACAACCGCGGATCATCGGCTCTGCGGTAGACGCGGTCGCCGGTGTGGTACCAGCCGTCGGCATCGAATGTCTCGCCGCGCTCGCGCTTGTTGTAGCCCGCCATCACGCCGGCGCCGCGCACCAGAAGTTCTCCGACCGTGCCGTCGGCCACCGGCGCGCCATCAGCGTCGACAATCTTCATCTCGGTATAGGCGAATCCACCTGCAGTCTCGGACATGGTGCGATGCACCGGGAATCCGTCGGGAACGTTGGTCATCGCGATATCGAGCGGCCCGTCGCGCAGCATCGGCGCTGACGACAGGTCACGGTCGCCGAAGCTGGGATGTTCGCGCAACCGTTGCGTGAACGCCGGCCAGCCGACGATCCCGGTGGCCCGCTCTGACTCCGCGAGGTCGAGCGCGCCCCCCGCGTCCAGGCGCGCCATCACCAGCAGCGTGATCGGCGCGTGCAGCGCACCCATTGCCGCGAGTACTCCGCCGATCCAGAAGAACGGCATCGCGGCCAGGATGACCGGATCGGCGGCGGATCCGGTCACGGCGCGGACCGCCTCGGGCCACGTCGACGTCTGGCGGACAAGGGTGCCGTGGGTGTGCAGCACACCTTTCGGGTCGGCGGTGGAACCTGACGTGTGCACCATGATCGCCAGGTCGGCGGGGGAGACCTCGGCTTCCGCAGCCGCCTGGACGGCGCTGGAGACCGCGTCACCGTCGGGGCGCAGTGCCCACTGCGGGCAGCCCTCGTCTCCCGTCAGCATAATCGTCCGCAGATACGGCGCGGCGACAATTTCCAGGCGGGGACTCCCGTGCCGGGCCAGCTCGGGGAAGGCTGCTTCCATCGTCTCGGTAACGTCGATGTTCAGCACGCGGCACGGGGCAACGAGCAGCGCGATGTCGGCCAGCCGCACCACCTTGGCGATCTCGGCGGGCCGGTACAGCGTGCTCAACGGCACCGCGATTGCGCCGATTCGGGAAACTGCGAGCCACCACGTCACCCACTCTGCGCCGTTGGCGAAAAACAGCCCGATCCTGGAACCCTTGCCGACGCCGCAGGCGATGAGCCGACGGGCCAGTTCGGCGGACCGCCGATTCGCGGCGGCATAGGTGAGCCGCTCGGTCGGGGACACCAGATAGGTGCGGTCTCCGAATCTGCGCACGGCGCGGGACAAGAGGCCCGGCACGGTCAGGGTGTCATGGTCCACCGACCGATCTTCTCCAATACCGCGGCTTCGGTGTCGGATTCCGATGGCAGGATCGTCAGCCGTGACCACGAGCGAACGCATGACGCCTCCGATGAACAGTGATGAACGCACGACGCTGGAAGCGTGGCTGGACTTTTATCGAGTCACGCTGGTGCGCAAATGCGACGGCCTCGACGATGCGCAAGTTCGTGAGGCGTCAGTGCCACCGAGCCCACTGACGCTTCAGGGCCTCGTGCAGCATCTTGCTGAAGTGGAGCGCAACTGGTTTCGCCGTGTCCTCGCCGGTGAGGCCGCGCCGCCGATCTACGACCCGTCGGCGGACACCCAAGGCCACGACGGCGGACTCGAGCTCACCGACGGAGTCCGGTTCGCCGATGCGGTGGACGTCTGGCAGCGCGAGGTCGAGGAAGCTCGGGCGATCTGCGCACCGCGCTCGCTCGACGACGTCAGCCCTTTCATGGGCACCGTAGTGTCGCTGAGGTGGATCTATATCCACATGATCGGCGAGTATGCCCGGCACAGCGGTCACGCCGATCTGATTCGTGAACGCATCGACGGGGCGACGGGAGTCTGACGTTCGCAAATCGCTACCGCCGGTGTCGGTATTGCGTAGGGTTCGCGGCATGGCCGTGGATCGCGCAGCCCTGATCGTCGGCGCCATTCGCATGGCATCGGGCGTCCAATTTCTCGTCGACCCGCTCCGGGCCAACAAGCTCTGGGGCGATCCCCATGAGCCGCCGCCGACGGCACGCCTGCTGCTGAGGTCGATGGGCTATCGGGACGCGCTGATCGGGGCAATGTTGCTCACCACCGCTCTTCGGGGGCGCGATACACGCGGCTGGTTCCTGGCATCGGGCGGCGCCGACGCATCCGACCTCCTGGGCGGCATGAGTGTGCACGACGAATTGGGTCCGTCGCAGAGAATGATCGGACTCGGTGGCGCGGTCGTCGGTATCGGCGTCGGCCTCTGGGGCGCGTCGCGACGCCCGAGAAGCACGCCGTCACCCGCGTCGGGCGAGTAGCCACGCTTCGCCGTCGGCTTCGTCGGCGGCGATCACCTCCAATGCCGCGAACGCCTGTAGCAGCTCGCCGGGCCGGGCACGGAACGGTCCCGGCGACGCGCCGACCTCGCTGAGCACACTGATCGCGAGAATGCCTCCGGGGGCAAGCCGGTCGATGATCGCATCGTCGAGCCTACGATTCCGAAACTTGTTGCACAGCAGCACATCTGCCGGATCTCCGGGCGGGAGTCCGTCATCGAGGTCGACGACGGTGAAGGTGCAACGCTCGGCCTGCCCGCACCGCGCGGCGAGCTCGGCCGCCTGGGTGATCGCCACCGGCGATACATCACATCCCCAGACGCGAAGACCGCGGCGTGCGAGCCACACCGCCGCCGCCCCGGCCCCACAGGCCAGCTCGACCGCGTGCCCTTCGATAGGGAAATGGCCTGCGTAGGGCTCGAACACGGCGGGCACAGCGACATCGCTGGGCGGCGCGCCCCGCTCGCTGTAGCGCCGGTCCCACCGCGCGCTGTCGTCGACGGCCACAGCGCGAAGCTCAGGTGCGCTTGCGAATCCGGATCGGGCCTCGCCATTGACCTTCGGGGTCAACGACTTTCCCACCTTGGGTGATCTCGACGGCACCCGATTTGGCGAGCTCACGCGCAAGGTCACGAGCGTCGTCCATCAATTCTCGCCAGTCGGCGCCGCCGACGGCACGCGCGGCGTCGGAAGGGCATGTGCTGCTGTCTCGTCCGCGATGCTCGGCGAGTGCACAGATCGCCGATTTCAGGCGCTGGCGAATCGGACCGCTATTGAGGGCTCTGCGCGCCGCAGCAGCCGCAGGTCCGTCGCCCTCGGCGATGCGGCCCAGTTCGGTATGCCCGTGCTCAGCCATGCTCTCAGTGTGCATCAGCCCACAAGCGACCTCTGAGCTGGGAATCAGCGACAGGCGGGTTTACCACCACGTGGAAGTGGATAGTTCTCAACCGTTCTCGTCAACTGCGGGTCGTCACCCGGAATGGAGTACTCACGATGATGTTGAGCAAAGTTCTTGCCAGTGCAGCCGTCTTCGGCGGGCTCGCCGCAGGCGCGGTGGGGGTCGCCTCCACCGCTGCCGCCCAGCCCGGCTGGACACCGCCGCCGGTTCCCCCCGCGGGCCCGAACGCCGGAACGGCACCGGCCGGTGCGCCGCCGAAGCCCGTCGACCCCGTATGGGCCAACGGCCAGCCGCAGGTGTGGGACGAGGGCTGGCAGCACTGGGGCGTCTGGCTGAACGGCGTGTTCGTCCCGACGTACTGAGGCAAACCGGAGCGAAGGCCACCGCAGACCTGGATCTGCGGTGGCCTTCGGTCTATCAGGCGCCGAGTACGCGCTGAATATCGGGCTTCATGGCGCCGAGCTGGCCGCCCCAGTATCCCCACCCGTGAGTGCCGTTGGACGGGAAGTTGAAGACACCGTTGCCGCCACCGGCCGACTGGTAGGCCCGCTGGAAGTTCTTGTTGCTGTCCAGCGTGATCGCCTCGAGAACCTGTCCGGGCACATCGCCGCCACCACCCAGTTCACCGGGACGCCCGGTACCGCAGTACACCCAGATCCTCGTGCCGTTGGCGACCAGTCTGCCGACGTTGACGGTCGGGTCGTTGCGTCGCCATGCCTGGCTGCCGCCGAGTCCCCACATCGCGACGGAGTTGAAGCCACCGGCGTCCCGCATCGCGATGCTGACCAGCAGGGGCCACACCCCGTCCGACAGATTCAGATATCCCGACAGCGACCCCGCATAGCTGAACTGGCCAGGGTGGTAGGCGGCCAGGATCAGCGCCGCGCTCCCGGACATCGACAGGCCGACCACGGCGTTGCCGCTGGGTGAGATGCCCTTGTTGGCGGCCAGATAGGCCGGCAGCTCGGACGTCAGGAAGGTTTCCCACTGGTAGTTGTACGTGGTGCCGTTGCCGACCGCCGGGCCCTGCCAGTTGGTGTAGAAGCTCGACATCCCCCCGACCGGCATGACCACCGAAACCCCTGATTCGAAAAAGGTCTCGAATGCGGCCGTCTCGATGTCCCAGCCGCTGTTGTCGTCACGAGCCCGCAAGCCGTCCAGAAGGTAGACCGCTCGCGGACCACCGCCCTGGAACTTGACGGGAATGTCGCGGCCCATCGCCGCCGAGGGAACCATCAGGGTCTCGACCGGTAGCCCCGGCCGGGAGTACGCGCCGGCGGAGGCCGATCCGCCCGCCACCGCGATGAGCCCTGACAGCAGAAGCGCCACCAGAGCGCCAACAGAGAGTCGTCGAAACACGCCTCGCATCAGATTCATGTGAACAGCCTGTCTTCTTGAGCGCGCCCGAAGACGCGCGTGCCTGGTTGCTGCACATCAACCCCCCGCAGCCGCTGTGCCGCATGGGGTACTTCGTCATGTGACGATTCGCCGTTACGGGCAACGGGCTCGGCACACGCTTCCTGCGGGTACTAGCCTCGGCGTGATGAGCCAAGGTCGACTCAGGGTCCTCATCGTCGGTGGTGGCTTCGGCGGGCTGTTCTGCGCGCGCAGGCTGGCCAATGCCGACGTCGACGTGACGCTGGTCGATCGCGCGGCCGGCCACCTGTTCCAGCCGCTGCTGTATCAGTGCGCGACGGGAACGCTGAGCATGGCGCACATCAGCCGGTCGTTGCGGGAGGAGTTCGCTCGGCACCGTAATGTGACAACGCTTCTGGGAGAGGCGGTCGCACTGGATCCCGTCGCTCGCGTGGTCACCGCCCTGCGCCCCGACGACACCCATTTCACGATCGCCTACGACGTCCTGGTCGTCGCCGCAGGTATGCAGCAGTCCTATTTCGGCAAGTCGCAATTCGCGGAGTGGGCGCCCGGCATGAAGACCCTCGACGATGCGCTGTGCATTCGGCAGAGGTTGTTCACCGCGTTCGAGATCGCCGAGACCCTGCCACCGGGGCCCGAACGCGAGTCCTGGCTCACCTTCGCGGTCGCGGGCGGCGGTCCGACCGGCGTGGAGCTGGCGGGCCAGATCCGTGAGGTGGCAACTCGGACGCTGGCCAACGAGTTCCACAGCATCGAGCCGGGGGAGGCCCGGGTGCTGCTGTTCGACGGTGGCGACCGGCTGTTGAAGAGCTTCGCCCCCGCGCTGACCACCAAGGCGACAAAGACGCTGGAGAAGCTGGGTGTCGAGATCCATCTCGGGGTGCACGTCAGCGATGTCGGTCGCGAGGGTGTGACCGTCACGCCCAAGGCCGGCGGCGCCCAGGTCCACTACGCCGCGCGCACCGTGATGTGGACCGCCGGGGTCGAGGCGGTGCCGTTCGCGCGGCACCTCGCGCAGGTGCTGGGCGCCGAGACCGACCGGGCGGGCCGCATCGCCGTGGCACCTGACCTTTCCGTTCCGGGCCATCCGGAGGTATTCGTCATCGGAGATCTGGTCGGTCGCGACAAGCTGCCCGGCGTCGCGGAGAACGCCATGCAAGGTGGTCTCCACGTGGCGTCCTGCATCCGGCGCGACCTTGCAGGCAAGAGTCGCCGCAATTACCGCTACCGCGACCTGGGCTCGGCGGCCTACATCAGCCGCGGTCACGCGCTGCTGCAGGTCGGGCCGGTGAAACTTTCGGGCTTTCCCGGCTGGATCGCGTGGGGGCTCCTGCACATCGCGTTTCTGACCGGCGTGAGCAATCGGATCAGCACGGTCACAACCTGGTTGGTGACCATCGCCCGCGCGAGCCGCTACCACCGGGCCTTCATGCTGGGTGGTTCGACTCCGGCCGAACAGCGCTACACGTGGGCCGATTGCGACGAGCCGCCAGGCTGAGGCACCTCAGCGCCGCGGCACCCAGGGCTGCTCGTTGCGTTCGCGCCGCGCGCGCTCGTCGGCGCGTTCTTCGGCCCAGAAGTCCTCGAACCGTTCACCCGGGTGAACGTTGGGCACGCGATTCATCACACGACTGAACCACGGCGGGGGTTGCGACGGTTCCCACTGCGGCAGCACAAAACTCAGCGAGGCCGTACTTTTCAGCACGACGAAGATCCCGAACAGCGCATCCGATGCGCCGGTGATCGCGACGCCGAGCAGTCCGAAGATCAAGGTCAGGTGGACGACCACGATGCGGCTCAGTCCGCGCTGGGCCGCCTGTTCGATCTGCCAGAAGGGCCACCGGCGCAGCGTGACGAGGTCAACGGCGAAATCGGCGCACAGAAAGATCATCACGGCGATACATGCATATCCCACGGTGCGCCAATTGATCTCGGCGAGTTCGGGATTGGCGTTGCGGCCGATCAGAAGGATGATGACGGCGAGGAACAGGCCGTGCGCGGCGGTGAATATCAGGCTTGTCATGAGAAAACCCGCCAGGAAGGACTGACTCGACGGGCTGTGGCGACTTGTTGTCGACGCCTCGTACCGGTAATGCCCCCGCTTCGGCGACCACCGACGGTGGACCATGATCCGAGCCGCGGTGATCAGCGATCCCGCCAGCGTCTCGAACCAGTAAACCACCAGCGTCGTTGCGCCCGACCAGCCTTCGACGAACCAGCCGAGCAACGGAATGGCGATAATGGCCAGCACCGCCAGCACATGCGCGACACGAGTCACGGCTCCGCGCTCAGTTCTGGCGTGCGCGCCATTTGTCGAGGAGCCGCCGGTCCCGTTTGGTCGGACGTCCTGCTCCGCGGTCACGGATCCCGACGGGCATCGATACGGTGGGGGGCGGCGGCGGAGTCCGGTCGAGATAGCAGGTGATGGCATCGGCTGCGCCGACCCTCTTCTGGATGATCCGCGACACCTGGACGATCTTGGTGGTGTCTCCGACGCGGGCGCGCACCTCGTCGCCGGGGGACACCATGGTCGACGGCTTGGCTTGGCGGCCGTTGACCTTCACCTGTCCGCCCCGACATGCCGAGGCGGCGTCGGGGCGGGTCTTCGTCAAGCGAACCGCCCAGAGCCATCGATCGACGCGGGTGGACTCCATGTTCCTCATCATCACCTGCCCGAGCCCCCAGCACACATATGAGCGTCGAGAAACGCCAACAAAGCCTCGAATGTCGGCGCAGGGTCCGAACCTGTGACTGTTGCGCCTGACTGCGTATGGCGCACGACGCGCCCGGGCGAGTAGTTCGAGGCATACAGGTAGGCGTCGGTGTGGCCGACATCGGGCAGCAGAGCAAGTGTTGCGGTCGCACCTGCTCTGACATATGCATCAAAGAGGATCTCCGACTGGTTGGCCGGCACCAGCGGATCGGCGGTTCCGTGCGCGATGAAGACCGGCGGGCTGTCCGCTGTCACATACATTGCCGGGTTCGCCTTTTCGACCGCGGACGGGTCGGTCCGAATGGGGAAACCCATGAGCTCCGATTCCGGAGAGTCGGGTGCGTCGTGCACCTGACCGTCAGCCAGCCGGTGGGCATCCATCGCCAGAAAGTCGGTCGGGCCGAAGAGGTCGATTGCGGCGCGGACCGAGCTGGATCGGTCCGGATTGCCCAGATCACCTTCCAGGTCGGTGATCCCGGACGTCAATGCCGCCATCGTGGCGATCCATCCGCCACTGCTGTTTCCCATGGTCGCGAAACGATCCGGGTCCAGGCCATAGGTCGTCGCACAGGCCCGCAGGAAGCGGATGGCCGCCTTGACGTCGTGCACCTGGGCAGGAAATTTAGCTTGGCTGCTGCTCCGTACGTTGAGCCCGACGACCGCATAGCCGCGCGGCACCCAGAGTTTCGCAAGTTGGGGGGCGGTCAGCATGCTGCCCGGTGCCGGCAGGACGTCGCCGTGCGCACCGTCCTGGTCGGCGAGGGCCTTACCTTTGGTGTCGTCGCCTCTGAATGCGGAACCCATCTGGAAGATCACGACGGGCACAGGACCGTCGGCGGCCAGAGGGAGATACAGATCGAGGAGGTGACTGCGCTGGGCAGGTGCGGCGTAACCGAGATTGGTGTGGACGATGTAGTTCTCGGCGATATGCGGCTCGCGCTCAGGTGGACGCGACGTGAGGTCGGGCGTCGAGCACGCTGCGCCGCCTGCCAGCCCGGCCAGCACGCCCAGGCCGGTCTTGAGAAACGCCCGCCGGCGCGACGCACCCGTCATCGTCCATTCCTGTCCATCGACCGGATCCTAGGCCTCCCAACCCGTCCGTTCGGGCCCACGTCAGCGCGCAGTTTCTCACCCGCAGGCGGACCCACCCCCGCGGTCGATTCACCGATGGCCTGTTACAGCCGGTACCCGCCCGTTACGATCGCCTCGTGTTCCGGATTGACGGCATCGACGGTGAAAGCATTGTGGTCGACGGCAACTGGGTGGAGAAGCTCCGGGCAGGGTCGTCACGCGGGCGCAATCCCGCCGACCAGTACTCGGGGACGAAGATCGAGGAGTTCAGCCGGCGCAAGAAGATCTTCGGGGGTGAGAAGGAGCATCTGCTTCAGGTCATCGTCAGCGTCGGAACGTTCTACTCGTTGAAGGTTCCCGCCGAGCGCCGCGCCGAGGTCGATGCGCTCATCGCTGAGCTCGAAAAGGCGCGCGACCGCGCGACGTCGTAGTTGTCTAAACGAAACGGGTGTTCTGGTCACCGGCAAGGAGCATTTGCGGCAATTGCCTGAAGTTCCAGCCGCCGTTGTGGTTGCGGGTCAAGACGTACACCATGTCGTAACGGTTCTCCGGCCACAGAGCCGGCGGCGCGGGCTCGACGTTGCCGAAGTGCGACACGATCTCGGCGATCTGCTCATGCCGCCACGCGATCAAGGTGGACCCCCTGATCCCGGACACCATCGCCGCAAGTTCGGCGACTTGGCGTTGTGTGAAGCGAGTATCGACTTCCAGATTCAGCGCAGACGCAAGCGGTGTCACGGTTTGCCAAGACCTCATGCTGTCCTCAGCGCCCGGATTATGCGCGAAAACCGCGGTGGGTCTGTCCAGATGAGGGCGGGTGGGAAGCCGGTTGCCTTCGTGGTCGCGTGGATCGAATAACGACACGAGAGCTCCGGCACGAGTCCAGCCACGCACGATGAGCGAACGCTTACTGTCAGCGACACCGTCGCTCGTGATCCCGAACGGTTCTCCCGGCTTGTACGGGTCTTCCGCATGCCGGATGATCATCACCCGGTCGGGCAGAGGTCCGGCGGGCGAGCCAGGAGGATGCGCGCGGGCAGGAGCGCTGAGGGCCCCCAGGGCCACCCCGACCAACCCTGCCGACGACAGACCGATCGCCGTTCGCCTGTCGAATCCGTGCACTCGACCAACCTAGCCGCCTGCCACGTGTCACGCCGGGTGGCGGCTGAGCCGGCATTGCTTTTCGGGGTCGCCGGGCACTCCTGTTGGCCGCGGCCCGAGGTCGGACCGAGCAGCGAGAACCCTGCGCCAGGGAACGCCGCAGAGGAACCATAGTTTCCGATGTGGTTGCGAATCAACCGAATTCAGCAGAACCGCGGCTTGCCAGAGTAACGTTCTCTTCGCGCCGAAGACGGAATGCCATTGGGTTCGTCCGTTCGTCACTGAGCGCTCACCGGCGGGCTCGACACGGTTGGTCGTTCGATTCTGTGGCCCGCGGTGGCTGCGGCCGATCAGGCAACGCAGCACGAAGACAGGCCGCGAGCTTTACCGTCAGTCAGCGCACTGGTTGCCTACCAATACTCTGCGCTCGCGGGTAACCGAGTGTTCTCGTCCTGCTCGAAGGTCAGCTTCCGCGAAGTTGGGATCGGTAGATGACGGCCGGGGGTGCGATGTCAACGAGACGCGTACTTCTTCTGAAAGGATTGCCGTGAATCGAACTGTGCGGTTCGCCGCTGCAGTGGCGTTCTCTGCGGGCGTCGTGCTGACGGGCGCGGCACCACCGACGGCGTCGGCTCAGGGACCGAGCTATCAGGGCGGCAACTGCCCGCCGGGGATGACATGCACGCACTGGTGCCCCGGCGACCCAGCTCCCCCTGGCGGACAGGTGCTTTCGTGGGACTGGAACGTCTGCCACGACTGGTACTGGGACTCTTCCGGCATCACCGATGTCACTACCAACACCATCTATCCGTGGTCGGGTGCTCCCAGGCCGGCGACTCCACCGCCGCCGCTTGCGCCTGCCCCGCCGACGCCTCCGCCGCCCCCGATGCCGTTCTGCAGTCCACGCGGGTCGCTGATCATCATTCCGCCGATCTGCGATGAGATCGGAATCGACTGGCCCCCAGGGTCTCTGCGCTGACGTCAGCCGACTTCCAGCGGTACGGCCATTTCCCGGCTGCCGGCACGCGATACCCCGATGCCGGCAGCCACGACCGCGGTAACGCCGAAAAGACCTGGTCAACCCGGGTTCTGGTCGAGGAGGAGAAAGCCGACAAGCACGGCGAACGCAGGTTCCAAGCTCATCAAAATGCCGAAGGTCGCAGTCGGCAAGCGGCGCAGCGCCAGCAGCTCGAGCACGTAGGGGATCACGGGCAGCAGCATGGCCATGACAAGGCCGATGAGGATGACCTGCGGTGTGAGCAGCGAGAATGCCGCGCTGTCAACGAAGAACGTGGCCACCAGCCCGGCGATGGGCATCGATACGGCGAGCCCGTTGACCCCCGCGACCTGGTCACCGACGCGCTGGGTGAGAAGGATGTAGATCGCCCAGCACGCGCCGGCCGACACTGCCAGAACCGTCCCCTTGGTGTCGATGCCACCACCGAAGGGTTGGCTCAGAAGCACCACGCCGACCGCGGCCAGAGCGGGCCAGATCAGTCGATGTCGTCCTTTGCCATGGATCACGGCGATCGCAAGCGGCCCCAAGAACTCGAGCGCGGTCGCTGTGCCCAGGGCAAGCCGGTCCAGTGAGGCCATGAACAACAACGAGATGGCCGCGGTGACGCCACCGAGGACCACGCACATGCCGAACGTGCGCCAGGTGAACGCCGACGGCCGCGGCCGTACCGCCACCAAAAGCAGGAGGCCTGCCAACGACAGTCGCAGCCAGGCGGTCCCGTCCGAGCCGATCACGTCGATCAGACCGACGGCCACCACCAAGCCCAGTTGGATGCAGATCTGGGCGGCAATGGCCATCAAGACCCCGGAGCGGGTTTCGTCGGTATTCATCCAGGTACTCAAGAAAGGCCGAAGAATGCTCAGCAGCAGTGCTGTTCAGCGCCCCACTAGTTCCCGGCCCGTGTCGCCACGAACGGGCCGCCGAGCGCCGGGTCGGAGTCGCGGATCATTCCGGCCCCTCTCCGGTGGGGCAGTGACCACTGCCAGGTGCGTCAGCCGGTTGAGGGTGCGGCGAATAGGACCTGTCCCCGACAACTGCATGCGATTCCCCTCGTTTGCTCCTGAAAGGAGTATGCGCCGAAGATTAGCCGTTCCCCGTTGCGAATGAGGGACTTCCACAGATGACTTCCACTTGTCGAGATCCGCGGTGGGCTTGGGACTCGGCGGCCACCGCTGTTGCTGAGGTCGAGCGCGTCCATGTCGGGCCGCAATCACCTTCGACCCCGGGTCGAAGCCAGGGCAGCCGACGCTTATCGAAGCGATGCAGCACGAGCGATTTGTGAAAAACATTGCTCACGTTGCGCATTCAATGCGCTCACCACATTCGGGCCGCGTCCAGGGACCTCGACGAGGCGACGGACTGCGTTTTGTAAGACGCCCTGCGGGCGCCGGCTCTCTTCTAGCCCGACGCGCCGAGGATCTTGATTGCGAAGACCAGTGAATCGCCAGGCAGGATCCCGGCACCGGGCTGGCCTTGGGGATAACCGTCGGCGGACGTCATGGCGACAGCGACGGTCGATCCGACGGTCTGTCCGGCGATGGCCTTCTGAAACCCGGGCACGACGCCATCGAGCGGGAAGTCGACGGGTGCGCCGCGCTGGTAGCTGCTGTCGAATACAGATCCGTCGCGTCCGTTCACACCCAGATAGCAGACCGAGACGGTGGCCGTGGGGGAGACAACCGGACCGCCTCCCGCCTGCAACGTGTGTACCTGCGTCTCGGCGACGCTCAACGGCGGAGTCACGGTCACCAGGGGGGCCGTGGTGTCCGAGGAGCCGGTCACCGCGACGCTGCCGGTGGCTCCCGGCAGCGTCCACTCCGCAGCGGTATCGGTGGCCGGGGCTGCGGTCGGGCAGCCCGCTACGGGGACCGGCGCCTGCGCGCCCGACGAGGGAACGATCCCGGATCCGCAGGCGGTCAACATCAGGGCTGACGCGGCGAGCGCAGCGGCGGAACGCGGGCGAGAGGTTTTCACCGCCGCCACGCTACCGGCCGACTGGCACTGTTTCGGGAAGGGGTCACGCGATCCGGTCAACCCCCCTCCTAGAGCCGAGCACCAGGCGCACTCAGAGCTTCATCAACGATCCGACAAGAAATCGACAAGGCGCGACCGGGACGCTGCATCAGAGCCATTAATCGAGGAGACACCGTGAAGTTCTTGCTGATACCGGCCCTGGCTGCCATCCCGCTGATCGGCGCACCGATCGCCGCAGCCGACAACTATGTGACGCAGTCCGGTCGGGTGCTGTGTGCGGTGACGCCGGACTCCACGATCGCCGGGCTCGGCGAGGACGTGGTCGTCTGCCAGGGCGCGTTCACCCAACCGGGAGCGAGATTCCAGGCCGTCACCACCGGCGATGGAAGCATCAAGTGGCAGGATGCAAATCTCGCCGTCGACAACCCCACCACCGCGATGGAATACGGCACCACCTATCACCGGGGGAACTGGACCATCTATCCGGCTGTCACCGGAACCACGTTCACCAACGACCGCACCGGACACGGGATGTTCGTCAGCATCGACGACGTCTACGCCTTCTAGTGACCGCACGCGGCCCCGATCATCTCTTCGGTATCGCGGGCGGCACGCCCGCGATTCGTGATGGAGGCGGCGAATTCAGCTATGGCGGCGAGGCGAGCCCAGCCGTACCGCGCACCGGGCCTGAACAGCTTGACTTGTGAACGACGCCTCAAGTACGGGGGAGACAGGCAAAGCTGACCGGTAACAGTTCCGGAAGGCACCCCGATACGCTTTTCGAGGCGCCTGGCGCAAAGGTTGGGATCGGTAGCGGTTCGCACACTCGACCCTGGACGCACCGACGCCGCCGCAGTGGCGTGTACTGAAAGGACCGTCCATGGCTCGAAGGCTTGTCACAGCGTTGGCGATGTCTGCGCTCGCATGGGGAGGCATCACGGCCGCGGCCGCCGGATTGGCGGCAAGCACCGCGCAGGCCGCCCCGTTATGTTCTCCGGCGGAGGCCAAGACGGCACCGTGCGCGCCGCCGGAGGGCTTTCCGACCTGCAATGCGTTCGGCCAGTGCGGGCAGATCTGGTGCCCCGCGTCCGGGATGACGCCTTTACCCGGTTGGGACCTGAACACCTGCCATACCTTCTACTTCGACCCGAACGCTCCTGCGACGAAACCGATCATGATCTCGGGCAACCCTCCGGGGCCGCCGCCCCCTCCTCCGCCGCCGTGCATCCTGTTCGTCAACTGCTTGCCGGGGCTGACCCATCCCTGACCGCTTCGTAGCGCAGCAGAATCGTCCCGCACGGGAAGGTGCGGTTCTCCAACAACCGCAACGGCATCCGTGAGAGCAGGGGAGGAAAGAACGGCGTGCCGCCGCCCACGGCGGTGGGCGCGAGCACGATTCGGTACTCGTCGACCAGTCCGGCCCGCACGACCGGCGCGGCAAGGGTCGCGCCGGCGATCTCGAGCTGCCCCTCGGTCTCGGCCTTCAGCTTTGCGACCACTTCGACGGGGTCGCCGCGTTCGAGGCGGGCGTTCCAGCCGACAGACTCCAGGGTGCTTGAGAAGATCACCTTGGGCATGTCGCGCCAGACACGGGCGTAATCCACGATCGTCGGGGTGGCCTCCGGCGTCTGGTCGGCAGTGGGCCAGTACGCCGCCATCAGTTCGTAAAGCCTTCGCCCGTAGAACGACAGAGCTGTGTCGCGCTCGAAGTCGTTCCAGTACTGATGCAGTTCCTCACTCGGGTCGCTCCAGTCGATGTTGCCCTGTGCGTCGGCGATGTATCCGTCAAGCGAGACGTTGAAGCCGTAGATGAGTGTGCCCATGTACAACAGACTGCACCGACGGCCGGAACTCACCGCGCTGAGGGCGAGGTGCCGTATCGGCCAGGGGTGGGTACAGGGCAGACATGAGCGAAAGTGAGAAGGTCACCGTCGAGCGAACCATCGCAGCGCCTGTCGATGCGGTTTTTGATGTCCTGTCGAATCCGCACCGACACCAAGCGCTCGACGGGTCTGGGTTCATACGCGGCGTGGATCATGCCGACCGGATCACCGAGGTCGGGCAAGTTTTCACGATGAACATGCAGGGCGACCACATGGGCGGCGAATACAAGACCGATAACCACGTGTCCGGCTACGCGAAGGACAAGCTGCTGGCCTGGAAGACGGCGCCGGCGGGCACGGAGCCGCCCGGGTGGGAATGGTTGTGGGAGTTGGAAGCACAGGGTCCCGACAACACGCTTGTTCGTCACACATATGACTGGTCGAAGGTGACCGACAAGAAGCTGCTCGAAAAAGTGAAGTTCCCGTTGGTCACGCAAGACCAACTCGCTGACACGCTTGCGCGTCTCGACGCCGAAGCGTCGACCTAGGTTCGGCCGGTGCTATCGGTCACCCGTTGTCACGCCAGGTGAGCACCTCCTTGAGCGACGTCAGGTCGTAGCCGTTGTCGGCGGCCAGCTCGGTCTGGAACAAGGTCACGCCCACCTCGCGGAACGCATCAGCGCTGACGGCGTTCTCCCACAGCGTCGAACGCTCGATGTCGGCACCGTTGCGGCCGAAGCTCGATGCCATCTCGTCAACGAGGTCGCTGGACTTTCGGAATGCATCGATCCCTTGGAACGCGTGCCAGATGTCGGCGTGCCTGGCAACGGCGGGCAGCGAGCGCTTGGGCCCCGTGCCGCCGATGAGGATCGGTAGCCTACGCACGGGGGGCGGATTGAGGGCGGCGAGCCGCTTTTCGATCCGAATGAGGCTCTCGTCGAACAGGTCGAAGCGGGATCCGAAGGTACCGAATTCGTAACCGTATGTGGTGTAGTCCTTTTCGTACCATCCCGCGCCCAGGCCCAGAATGAGGCGCCCTCCGCTGATGTGATCCACGGTGCGCGCCATGTCGGCGAGCAGATCAGGGTTGCGGTACCCGACGCCGGTCACGAGCAGCCCGATCTCGGCATGCGAGGTGATCTCGCCCCAGGATGCGAGGGCGGTCCAGCCCTCGAAGTTGGTGACGTCGGGCTGCTCCTCGGTGAGGATCGGCTTGCCGTCGACGATGCCCTCCATCGCGGGACGGTGAAAATGGTCATAGCCGAAGATGACGTCGACGCCGAGGTCGTCGGCGGCAAGGACGGCATCGCGCCACGTGGCGTAATCAGGCGTGCCGCCAGGCTGGATCTGCACGGCAACGCGAACGGGACGAGTCATTGATGCTCCTGAGTCTGTGAAAGGCGGACTCTGGAGCCAAGTTCGTTTGGTGCGAGCTTTATTCCGGATCACGCTACGTTGATGTCGGTTCGGAAATACGCAGACGGGGCACCCTTCCCACCGGATCGGACTCACCCACCACGATGGAGGACCTCGATATGACGATGCCCAGCGACGCTGCGGACGCGATCGAATCAGAAGGGCCTAACGACGGACCGCGCGACCACCAGGGTGTCGACACGGAGCACTCCGCCTACGTGGACGACGACAACGTTCCCCACCCCGGAGACGCCAGGGAGCAACACTGAACGAGAGTCGGCAGTTCGCCGAGCGTCTACATTGACCGCGGTCGGCCTCTCGGCCGGGAGAGCCCGGCTACGGTGGTTGAATGACCATCACGCTGATCACGGGCGGCAATAAGGGCCTCGGTTACGAAGCGGCACGTCGGCTCACCGAGTTGGGCCACACCGTCTACATCGGGGCACGGGAAGAACAGCGTGGGAAAAGCGCTGCAGAGGCGCTCGGGGCGCGATTCGTACAACTCGACGTCAGCGACGACGCGTCGGTTGCGGCCGCAGCGGCCGAGGTCGGAAGCCGTGAGGGCCATGTCGACGTACTGATCAACAATGCCGGCGTCACGGATCCGTTGCTCAGTCCGGCGGATGTCACCGCCTCCGCCATGCATGCCGTCTACGACGTCAATGTCTTCGGCATCGTCCGGGTGACGCACGCCTTTCTGCCGATGCTGCGTGCCGCGCAGGCTCCCGTCATCGTCAACGTGAGCAGCGGGTTGGGTTCTTTCGGGGTGGTAACGAGCCCAGACCGGTTCGAATCTGGTTTTGCCACTGTGGTTTACGGCTCATCGAAAGCCGCTGTCGGCATGCTCACGGTGCAGTACGCCAAAGCGCTGCCTGACATCCGAATCAACGTGGTCGACCCTGGTTACACGGCCACCGATATCAACGGCAACAGCGGCCACCAGACCGTCACCGAGGGCACCGACGCCATCGTCCGACTCGCGACGATCGGACCGGACGGCCCCACAGGGACCTTCTCCGATCGGCACGGGCCACTTCCATGGTGAAGCAGCGTCAGCCTGCCGATACCCAGCCGAAATGCCGCGAAAAGCATTGGAGCGCTCGCTGATTCAGCTCAAGACGGACCTCGCCGCTCGCTCTGCGATCAGCATGACCGGTGCGTTCGTGTTGCCGGAGGTGATGGTGGGCATTGCGGACGCATCCACGACTCGGAGGCCGGCGACGCGGTTCACCCGACAGTCGGAGTCAAGAACCGTTGCACGCGAACGCGGCAGACCGCGTGTGTCGAAAGCTCCCATCGCGCAGGTTCCTACCGGGTGGAAGATGGTGGTGCCGAGTTCGCTCGCTGCGGCCTGCAGGTCCTCATCGCTCACCACTGTCGGGCCCGGGAGCAACTCTTCAGGGTGGTAGCGGGCCAGAGCAGGCGCCGCCATGATCTGCCGTGTCATCCGCAACCCGCGGACGGCGATCCGGCGATCGCTGTCAGTCGAGAGGTAGTTGCACGCGATCTTCGGGTAGATGAACGGGTCGGCGCTGGCCATGCGTACATGCCCGCGTGATGTGGGTCGCAGATTGCATACCGAGGGTGTGATCGCTCCGAACCGGTGCAGGGGTTCGCCGAACTTCTTCAGCGACAACGGCTGCACGTGCCATTCCAGGTCAGCACTTCTCAGCGCAGGGTCGCTCTTCGCGAAAGCACCCAGGGTGGAGGGTGGCATGGTCATCGGACCTGATCTCATCAAGAGGTACTGAATTCCCATGCCCGCCCGAGTAATCCAGTTGCGGTAGAGCGTGTTGACAGTCCGGGCACCTCGTACCCGAAAGACCGTCCGCAGCTGCAAGTGGTCCTGCAGATTCTCACCGACACCCGGCAGATCCACGGCCACCGGCACCCCATACCGGGTCAGGAGCGCGGCCGGGCCGAGACCCGAGGCCTGCATGAGGTGCGGAGACCCGATCGCACCGGCACTCAGGATCACCTCCCGGCGGGCGTGGACGTCGATGATCGTGCCGTCTTTGAGCAGCCGCACACCGGTGACGCGGTGCTGGGCCGACGTCCAGGCGCCGCGACGCTGAACGTCGCTTACCTGATCGTCCATCAGCAGCTTCACGGCATGCGTCTGGGCCCAGACGGTGAGATTGGGGCGGTGCGCGACGGGGTGCAGGAAAGCGTCAGCCATCGACCAACGCCGGCCGCGCCGCTGGTTGACATGGAAGTACGCGCTGCCGGCGTTGTCTCCTCGGTTGAACTCGTTGATAGGGGCGATGTCCATCTCGGCCGCTGCGGCCTGCCAGGCGTCCAGAATTCTCCACCGCACGCGCGGCGGCTGGACCGGGATTTCGCCGCCGGCGCCGTGCCATTCGTCAGCACCACCGAAGTAATCCTCCAGCTGCTTGTAGATCGCCAGCGTCTCGCCGGGGCTGTCCGAACCACCCCAGAGCCATCGCTGGTCACCGGTCGCCTGCGCCCAGAGTTCGTAATCGGCGGCTTGCCCGCGCATGTGGATCATGGCGTTGATCGACGAACAGCCACCGATCACACGGCCGCGCGCGTAGTGAATGCTGCGCCCGGCCAGACCTGGGTCCGGTTCGGTCGTGAAGCACCAGTCGGTGCGCGGGTTGGCGATCGTGTAGAGGTAGCCCACCGGCACCTTGATCCAGAACCAGTCGTCTTTGCCGCCTGCCTCGATCAAAAGCACGCTGTGATCAGGGTTGGCACTGAGCCGATTGGCGAGCAGGCAGCCCGCGCTGCCGGCTCCCACGATGATGAAGTCGAATTCGGCCGCAGGGCTCAATCTTCCTCCGTGACGTGAGTGGTATATCCCCGTCATACGCGAAATAACTTGGTGGCGCGTCCCATTTGTGACAGGTTCCGCGTGACTCGCCGTCTCGGCCCCGATCTGTCAATCGGGTGAGCCGTCTTCCTCCTCGTTTCGACGTCGCGCGGCCTCGATGATCTCGGGTGGGGCGGGCCTTTGGAGCCAGGCCCGTATCCGCAACAAGCCGCCGGCGGTAATACCGACGGCAACAACCACGATCAGAATCCAGAGCGCTGTGGACATAGGTCGATTGTCCTCCTGGGACCACGGCATCCGCGCCGGTATTCGACGACACCGCGGTGGCGGCAGTCCTGGTACGCAGTTGTCCAGCATGAATATCCCCTCGCTGGGCCGCAGTGACCTGAAAATGGCCAAGTGACAAAAGATCGAGTTGTCTTCGTGTGCGTTCCTACACACAACTGCGGTCTGGCAGCGTGGGATGCCACGCTGCACCCGGTCGTGTCCTCCCGCAGAATCGACGGGATCGTCTGCGCGGTGGTTGCCGACCGAACGACGCCGTACCAATCGGCGAGGTCGTCATGCCCGTCTTGCCCTGCCACGATGACGACGGAGCAACCCGTTGGTCGACATCGCGCACTTCTTTCGGTTCTATTCCGACAGTGCGATACGGCGCGGCCCGGCGCTGAGCGGCTACCACACCGCGTATCCGGCCCTGGACGACAACCCGACCGCGGTGTTCTGGCGGGATGGTGTTCTGCAGCCCGGCTGCGAGGGCGGTTCGCGGCAGGTCTTACAAGCCGAGGTCTGACAGTCCGGGGTGATCGTCCGGACGTGGGCCACCGCGGTCCCAGAAGAACTTGCGGTCACTTTCTCGAATCGGCACGTCGTTGATGCTGGCATGGCGGTGGGTCATCAATCCGGAACCGTTGAACAACCAGTTCTCGTTGCCGTACGCCCGGAACCACTCGCCGGATGCGGTGTGGTACTCGTAGGCGAAGCGCACCGCGATGCGGTTTTCGCTGTGAGCCCACAGCTCTTTGATCAGCCTGTACTCGTGCTCGCGGTTCCACTTCTCGGAGAGGAATTGCACAATGCCCTCTCGGCCGGAGACGAATTCCGAGCGGTTACGCCACTGGCTGTCGGCGGAGTAACCCAAGGACACGACCAGGGGATCGCAGCTGTTCCACGCATCTTCTGCGCGTCGGGCCTTGAGGGCAGCGGACTCGTCGGTGAAAGGCGGAACAGGCGGTTTCATTTCGGTGGCGGTAGAGGTCGTCATTCTCATCTCATTTCATGGAAAGGCTGCCGTGTGCCTACATAGACAGATCTGTCTACATAGGTCAAACTAGCCGAAGTAGACAGACTTGTCTACAATTGGCTCCGTGAGCGTTTCCGACATACTCGATCCTCGGGTCGACCTGGACACCCAGCCTGCGCGCGAGCGGATCTTGAGCACCGCCTACCGGCTGTTCTATCGGGACGGGATCCGCGCGACCGGGATCGACAAGGTCATCGCCGAGGCACGTGTCACCAAGGTGACCTTCTACCGTCATTTCGGGAGCAAGGATGCGCTGATCGTCGCCTTCCTGGAACTGCGCCATGACCGCTGGATAACGTGGTTTCGCGATGCTCTCGGCCGACACGCGACATCGGGTAGGCGCGGCCGCCCGCCGGTCGTTTCCGCAGTCGAAGAGTGGGTGTCGGCGCCCTCGTTCCGTGGATGCGCATTCATCAACAGCGTCAACGAACTTGGGGCCGAACTGCCCCAGGTTCACGACATTGCTGCGAGGCACAAAGCCGACATGGTCGCCGCCATCAGGGACTCACTGCCGCCGGGACCGAATCGTGGCCGTACCGCACAAGCTCTCGGCATCGCGGTCGATGGCGCTGTGGTGCACGCTCAGTACAGCCAAGGCGCCGCGGCCGCCGTGAAGGCCCTGGCGACGATCGCGACCGCGCTCGTGCCCGAAAAAGGGTAGGCACCGCTGCGGGATCCGATTACCACTGGACGATTTTTCCGCGAAAGGGCCTGGGAGAGCTGAGGTTCGGGATGTCCGCAGCCCAGGTCGATGCGCTGTTTGAAACCTTTGGCCTTGTGACCGGCCGCATGGCCGACCGCGCCCCGGATGCTGTGCTGCTCGACGCCCTGGAGCAGTTCGGTGAAGCACTGAGCGAGCGCGATCTGCCATTCACCGGCTATCGAAACGCCCAGCCCGGTGGGATTCGGCGTAAGGGGGCGATGCCACCACTGCGATCGGCGCGGCTGCGTAAGTGATGGTCGGCCGGCGTGCGGTGACAGATCGCTACCAACCCGGATCACGACGGCTCCGACCACGCGCGGTGAAGCGCCGATGGGGGACAAGGCACGATGGACGTGTGGACGTTCTCGTCGTGGGCGGCGGGCCCGCAGGGTCCGCTCTGGCAGCAGCGTGTAGCCGGCGCGGCTTGGACACCGCATTGCTGGACCCCGCGCCGGACCGCCCGTGGAAAGCGACCTACGGGATGTGGAGCCGCGAGCTTCCCGCGGACCTACCGGCGTCTGTGATCGCCGCCCGCGCCGCGGGCCGGGTCATCGCGCTGACCGAACGCCACCTGGGCTGGGACTACGCCGTCCTCGACGTGCCTGCTCTGCAAGCCCACCTCACTGCCGGGCTTACCGGCGTACGCGTGTTGACCGGACGCGTGGTGGGGTCGCCGGCACGCGGCGTGGTCGAGTTGGCAGACGGATCACAGCTGCGGTCCGCAGTCGTTGTCGACGCCGGCGGTCGGTGGCGTCCCCTGGATTCGCGCCCATCGCGGCAGACACCCGCCGAGCAGACGGCATACGGATTGGTTCTCGACGTTGATGTCTCAGCACCGCTGTTGAGCGCAGGTGATGCGCTGTTCATGGACTGGCGCGCCGATCACGGCGAGACTGGCTGGCCGACGTTCCTGTACGCGATCCCGCTGGGCGGCGGTCAGGTGCTGGTGGAAGAAACCTCGCTGGCCCGGCGGCCGGGACTGCCGATGTCAGCGCTGCGTCGTCGGCTTCACGCCCGCCTGGCCCGCCATGGCATCCAGGTGCCGGAAAGCGCTGCTGCGGAGAGGGTTTGGTTCCCGGTCGACCAGGCTCGGCACCGCGATACCGGCGCGGTCGGTTTCGGCGCGGCCGCACCGCTGATCCATCCGGCGACGGGGTACAGCCTGGCCGCGTCGCTGCACCTCGCGCCGGTAGTCGCCGAGGCGCTCGTCGACCACCTGCCCAGCGGGCCGGACGCGGCGCTAGCCGCAGCGAATAAGGTCGTCTGGCCCCGCTCGGCACAGGTGGTACACCGCTTCCGGCGCATCGGACTGGAGGCCCTGCTGAGGATGGCGCCGGACGACGTGCCAGGCTTCTTCGAGCAGTTCTTCGCCTTGCCTGACGCCCACCGCTGGACCTACCTGACCGCGCGCGACGACGTCGGCGGCATCGTGAGCGCCATGAATTGTCTCTTTCGGCAATCCCGTGGCCCGTTGCGCCGCCACCTCGTCACGTCAGCGTTTCGGCGACCACTGCCGAGCAACGACGGGCCGACCTAGCCGAATTGCGTTTCGTGGCGAAGTGCGACCTCTGTCTGCGCTCAAGGTTGCGCCGAGGCCTCAGGTCCGCTGCCGTTCGCCTTTTCGCGGTGCCGCATCGATGCGTCACACGCTGATACCGAACAAATTCTCTGCATTTCGGAACGCTATTTTCTCCTTGGTCTCGCGTGGCAGATCCACGGCCCGAAACCAGTCGGTTCCTTCTTTCATATTCGCAAACGGGTAGTCAGTTGCGAACATCAGTCGATCCACGCTGATGTACTTCAGCAAAAGATGAAGCAGTTCATCCTGGAAGAATGCACTGGTTGTGAACCAGAAATTGTCAGTAAAGTACTGTCCGACAGGCTTATTCAGAGAACCTTCGGTTGGTTCTCCCAGGTCTTCCACGATGCGTTCGTAATAAAACGGAAGGCCCTCTCCCATGTGCCCGACAATCATCTGCAGTTTTGGAAATCTGTCGAACACCCCGGTCATGATCAATCGAAGGGATTGAGTGAGCACCTCTTGGTGCCAACCGTATCCCGAACCACTGAAGATGTAATCCTGATATTCGTCGTTGAATCCTGGCCGCTCGATTTTGTAGTAGATGTCGAAGACTTCCTTCGGCGGGAACCCCGGATGCAGGTATATCGGGACGTCGAGTGCCTCGGCACGGGCCAGAACGGGCTCAAAATCCTGGTGATCGAGGAACTTGCTGCCAACGAAGCCATTGGTCATAGCTCCAACGAACCGGTCTTCGCGGACGGCTCGTTCCAATTCGTCCGCGGATGCCTCGGGGTCCTGCAGTGGAAGGGTCGCGTAGGCCCGGTAGCGCCCTGGGTAGGTGGCCATCGGACCATCGGCGATCATCTTGTTGAGCCGATAGGCCAAATCGATGCCCTCCCGACCAGCGAGATCCTGCACACCCGGCGTATGCGCCGAGAGAATTTGAACACTGATACCCGCCTCATCCATTGCGCGGATGCGACCAGGCCCAATTTCGGCAAGGCCGGTTTCCACAAGGTACTTCGCGTGATCCTCGTTGATCGAGTTCAGCGCAATCAGCTCATCGGTGGTGTAGGTCTCTTCTGCAGCGATGAACGGCAAGTCTCGGTCTCGCGACGAGATGTCCGGAATTTCGGCCGCTGGGTCATCGGATGTGGTGGCACACGCCGACAATCCGACACCGAGACCAAATGCAGCAGCGCCACTTACAAAGTTGCGGCGCCCCATCAAGCGTTCCTGCAGGGGTTTTGTGCTCATTTTCATTCATCTGCTCCGATGTCACGCTGTTCAGTTCGTGCGGCTTTTCGCTTTACGAGGACTTCGGTGAGACCCTGAGAAGTCTTCACCGAAAGAGGCCTACGCCCACAGCATGCTGCTCAGAAATTTGAGTGTCACGGGGGATAACCTCCCGAGTCAGTGTGGATAACCTCCATTCAACGCGTACCCGCGGAGCTCGCAATGTCGTCGGGCGCGGGGGATGCGAAGAATAAGCCCGATCGAGCGACGATGACATTCCCGGCCAGGAACGGCAAGCGAGAACCGTTGGCCAGCAGGGCAATACACCGTACTGTGCACTGGTAACCCGCCATATGGCTGCCGAGGTTGATGACGCGCGTACCGCCCCGCTGTCCGGTTCACCGGCAACCACGATGATCTGCGGGAATGGATCCTGTCGGCGCGTGATTGAACCTTGTTGATGCGCACAGCAGTCGTGCTGGGCGCACATCCACGGCCGCATGAAAGCGAGTCTGACAATGGCGCAGATGAGGCGCTGGGAAATGAACTCCATCGGTCGCGATCAACTGCAGTTGAGAGAGGTTCCCGTCCCGCGCCCTGCGGAGGGTGAGGTGTTGGTCCGAGTAGGCGCTGTGGCGTTGAACTATCGCGACAAAATGGTCGTGGAAAGCGGGAGAGATCTTCCGCTCACGTTTCCCTTTACGCCTGGCTCTGATCTTGCGGGTACCGTCGTCGCCCTCGGAGACAACGCCGTACGCTTCACCGAGGGTAGCCGTGTCATCTCCACGTTCACGCCCGACTGGGTGGACGGACTGCGGCCCGGTGACGCCCGCACGCCGGCTTACCGCACACTCGGAGGGTTCTACCCCGGTGTGCTCGCCGACTACGTGGCGCTCCCGCAGGACTGGCTCGTGCGCGCGCCAGAGACATTGAGCGACGCCGAAGCTGCCACCCTGCCGTGTGCGGGAGTCACGGCGTGGTTTGCGCTCGCCGAGCGCGGCCATGTACGTGCCGGTGAGACTGTTCTGGTCGAGGGCACAGGCGGTGTCGCGCTGTTCGGCATTCAAATCGCGAAACTGCATGGCGCCCGGGTGATCGTTTCCGGGAGCGCCGAGAAGCTCGACCGCGCCATCGCACTGGGCGCCGACGACGGTGTTGACCGCAGACATGAGGACTGGGTCCACGCCGTTCTCGCCCTTGCCGGCGACCGCGGGATCGACCATGTGATGGAACTGGTCGGCGGCGGGCATCTCGGGAAGGCGGTTCAGGTTACCGCTGTCGGCGGCCACATCTACCAGATCGGCGCCCTCGACGGCTTTGACGTGTCCGCCCCGGCGATGCCTCTGATGCTCAAAGACATCACCATTCATGGCATCGGAACCGGCCATCGCCGCGCCCTCACAAACCTTGTCGAGGCCGTCGATCGAACTGGGCTCACCCCGCAGATCGATGCCCGCTACCCGATGGCCGAACTGCATTCGGCACTTGATCACCTCGATCGCGGCCCGTTCGGAAAGATCGTCATCGCGTTGGAGTAGACGCTCAGCCACCCCCCGAACAGGGCATCGCCAGCGATAGCGGTGCAGTTATGCGGGCCCACCCTCGATGTGAGGGTCTCGGCCAAGTTGCGCACGTGAGCGCATTTCAGTTGCTTAGGCCACCCTTCTCCGACTGTGCGAGGCTGAGCAGTGTGAAATTCTCCGCCGTCCCGCCGCCGCTGTGCGCTATCGGTAGGTGGCTCCCCACCGCTGGCCGCCGCGGCAGGTGAAGCATTCGGGCCCGCCATCGGGGCGCTCGAAATGAGCGAGGGATTGTTCGCGCTGATTGACTTCGGATCCTTCACCCTGATCGGGATCGGGTTCGGCTTTGTCGTGCTCTGGATGATCGATCGGAGTCGCAGCCACGCCTTGCTTTTCGCCGCCGCGATCCTCTTCTTTTTCGCCTCGAACTGGGCTCTGTCGTTGAGTGGTGACGTAGCGCTGTCGTCGGCAATGCACGGCATCCTGCTCCCGGTAGGCTTCGTGTTGTTCGCCGACGGTCTGCTGCGTCGCTCGGGAGAGCGGCTCGAGCTTTACGCCGCGGTCGTCGTCATCGTCGCGCTGGCTTCGATGGTGTGGTACTTCGCGTACGTATCACCGACAGTGGCCGGGCGCATCATCACCCAGAACCTGTGCGTCGGCATTTTGCTGATGTTCACCGCTGCGCGCTTGTGGATGAGGCGTGACCGCCGACGCTCCGACCAGTTGACTGTGATCGCCACCGCGGTGTTGGCAGTCGGCCTGTTCACAAATGTCATTCTTGTTCCGTTCTCGGCTTTGCCGCTTGACCTCAGCACCGATGCCACGGTCGACCACTTCGCCAAATCTCCTGTAGCCCTAGGGATAACCGTCGTTGGTGTCATGATACTGCCGGCGGTGATGTTGGCTCTACTTGCCGTCACCGTCGTCGACATGGTGGGTGACCTTCGTTTCGAGCGCGACTGCGACGAACTCACCGGTCTGTTGAACCGGCGCGGTTTCACCGAACGCGCCGAAGCTACATTGCGCAAGGCGGCCTCAGCCGCAATAATCTTGGCCGACCTCGACTTCTTCAAGGAAGTCAACGACGCGCTCGGACACGCCGGTGGAGACTTTGCGCTGACCGCCTTCGCCGAATTGCTACGCAGCGCACCGGATATCGGCCAAGTGACTGGCCGCATTGGGGGCGAAGAGTTCGCCGTCTTGGCACCCAACGCCAGCGCAGGGGAGGCGTTCGTCGTTGCAGAGACGATTCGTTCGCGGCTCGCCGCACAGACGATCTCATATGGCGGTGCGGAGACGTCGCTGACCGCGAGTTTCGGCGTCGCATCGGCGACGGCGCCCGTCTCGTTGCCGGAGTTGATCGAGTCCGCCGACCGGGCACTGTATGAGGCCAAGGCGCAGGGCCGCAATTGCACCACCGTCCATAAGCCACGATAGAGCGCTGAGCTGGAAAGCGCGGTCGCGCCCACGGACTGCCGACGATCTGCTGCTACCTACTTCGATTACTTTCTCAGAATGCCCACTAGGTGCTCGCAGACCAGATGGTATGGCACAGCCTACGATTCGAAGGGTGCCATACGGACTGCTAAGGGGAATCCGACCTGTCGCAGGAACGCAAACCGACCGCCGGGCACCGCCGCGGCTTCTTCGTGAAGGATCCTCAGCAGCTCGGTCTTGAACGCGCCGCGGGGATGATCGGTGATGGCCGTGGCTATCAGGGACGCGGGTAGGTGCCGAATTCGCAGACCGGTCAGGTCCACCATCGCGCCACTCTGGGTGTAGCTCGCGAGGGCACCGTCGCGTTCGGGCGTCAAGCCGATCGTGGTGTGGGCGATCAGGGCATCTTCGAGATGATGGGCAACGATTTCGGGCTCACCTGCTCGGCGTACGCACCGAACCGCAGCCTGTGCGCTGCGGATCGTAAAGTCCTGCCCAGCAACGGCTTCGGCCAGCCCTACATCATGTAAAAGACCACACACATGCAGCAGTTCGTGATCGACCACCACTCGGTCTACTACAGCCAGAGCGCGGGCGAACAATGCGGTTCGATAGGCATGAGCCAACAAATCCCGCGGTTGGTCTAACGCCGCGGCTTCCGCTTCGCGCACCAAACGACTGTCTGGCACGGCGAGCGCGCGCTCGTCCAAGATCGGCAGCTGACGCCGGGGCACAAGCCGCTGACTCGTGTTGCGGATCTGAGTGGCTACAGCCACGGGGAGCATCCGCGCTCGGTCGCTCGCCCGCAGTCGAGCACCGGCACGCCGGGCCCAGTTGGTCCCACCCACTCGGTCGAGGTCGGGCAGCGGCGGCAATGCCCGCACAGCTGTCACGTGACCGCTTCCCGACTGGGGGTGATCCCAGCACCAGATAGTCCGATTCCATCACACCAGCGCTTCCAACGGTGCCCCGCTGTGTCCAGATACGCTGTCGTAGCGGACGTTTCGGACACCGCCACGGAACACACCCCTGCTTGTGCATGTCGGTCAAGTACTGGTACAGGACGGGATACAGGACGTAATCTCGACGTCAAGAGGTTGGGCGCGTCCGCGAGCTCCGCCGGAAGGGGTTCGTCGAAGAAGCCGACGCGCGGAATCAACGTGGAGGTTGGCGTGTCGTCGAGCCTTAGCCGTGATCGGGGGAGAGTCGTTGATGGCTGATGAAGTCACGGACGGCTCTGGGGAACGGTCGGTGTCGGTGCGGACGACGATTTCGGCGTCGGCCGAGCGGGTGTGGTCGTTGATCAGCGATGTGGAGCTTCTTCCGCGTTTCAGCGAGGAGTTGTTGTCGGTTGCCTGGATCGGCGACGATCGTGGTCTGGGAGCACGGTTCACCGGCACGAACTTTCATCCCGCGATGGGGCAGTGGACCACCCAGTGTCAGATCACCCAATACATGCCGCCCACCCTCTTCGGTTGGTCCGTGGGGGATCCCGCACTACCCGCCGCGCGGTGGCGCTTCGACGTTCTGGCCGTTACATCATCGAGTTGCGTCCTGTCCCAAACCGCCGAGCTCGGACCGGGACGCTCGGGGGTGACGATGCTCATCGACCGCGATCCCGCCAAAGCCAACCAGGTCATCGCCGGTCGCCTCGACCAGTTTCGCACCAACATGCACGCCACGGTCGTCGGCATCAAGGAGCTCGCCGAGGCCGCAGCCATCGACGAGACTGGGCCTAACCCTGGATCATCGCCATGAGTCAGGCGTTCACGGTGACGCCCAGGCGGTGTACGGCGCGTTCGGCGACGATCTCGAACGGCCGGCCCGTGGTCCCGGGCCTCCTGGGTGAGCGCCGGGCCGGCTAGCTCTGGACTGCCAACGCCCATGATGTGACACTGCGCCGATACGACGCTGATTTCGAGATCGCTGCCGAGGTATTGCCCTTCCAGCATCGGTGGGCGTTGGAACGGGGCACTATCAGTTACCTCAGAGGGCTCAAATGTGACTGGTATCAGCGGGCGGTCGTTGTTCGGTGCTGGTGCAGAGCCTGAGGTGGCCACCAGGATTCCAGCGGCCGCCGAGACAGCGTGGGTACCGCCGGCTTGTCGCCGATCAGTGGGGGTTACGGTCCTTGGCGCTGATCGCCGACTTTCGCCCCATCGCCGTTTCAACATGTTGAGTGGACCCCATCGGACTGTGGCAATATTTGGGCGTGCGGTAGTCCACAGTGCGCGTGTCCCAACTCGGGGAGGGGTGGCGAATGCCGATTCCGAAGTCGGTGGCCCGGTTGAATCGAGTGGGCCTCAATAAGTTCACCCAACACATCGCGCCCTGGGCACCCGGGTTTGGGCTGGTGATTCACCAGGGTCGCAGCTCCGGGCGAAGCTATACAACCCCTGTCAATGTCTTTCGGACGCCAACCGGGGTACGCATCGCCCTCACCTACGGCGCCGATAGCCAATGGGTGAAGAATGTGGTCGCGGCACAGGGTTGTACGTTGCGAACCCAGGGCCGCACGCTGACCTTGTCCGACCCGCGGATCGTCCACGACCCAGAGCGCACGAGCATCAGACCGCTCGAGCGACGGATACTGGGCATGTTGGCGGTTGACGACTTCCTCGACCTGAACGAGTACCAAGAATCAGCGGGATAACGCCGCCATAGCGGCAGCCGCCGACGGTCTGTCTTCAGGCGGCCAGGCGTTGATTTCAGCAGGTGCACCATGCAGTAGGTTGCTGGTAACCCGCCTTATTCAGTTCGGTCGTATTCCCGTCGATACGCCGCGGTGTATCAATCGAGACGCGGCAGGGGAGAGCACTGATTGCCCAGATCGGCACGAAGGTGATGGGTCCACACGCAGTGATACACATGACTCAACATGGCGCCCACTGACGAAGTGCAGCAGGCGGCGGCCCGGGATGTACCCGACAGCGACGACGCACCGAAAACCGCCAGGTCATGTGCGAAACCCGCCAGATATAACGAGACAGGACAACGAGTGGGGATCGAGGCCGGGCGATCTGTCGCAAAATGAAGAATCTTACTGGTGACCCGCCATATTCGATTGCTGCATATTCTCCCTTCATGGCTGGTGTAGCCGACTGAGGGCGCACGCGTATATACTCAATCAAGACTTCGTATATACGTGAGGGTGGCGAGATGACCAAGCGTTTGATTGACCTCGATGACGACCTGTTGGCCGCCGCGCAAAAGGAACTTAAGACGTCCGGCGTATCAGATACCGTCCGCATCGCGTTGCAGCAGGCTGCGGCGGCGTCTGCACGCGCTCGCCAGGTCGCATGGTTGAGGTCTGGCGGTATGGGGGAGATGGCTGACCCTGGTAAACGAGGTGATGTGTGGCGTTAGTAGCGCGGTATCTCATCGACACCAGTGCCGCGGCACGGATGACAAACCCTGAGGTCGCCGACCGACTTGCTCCGCTTATCGAGGCCGGATTGGTCGCAACCACCGCTCAGCTTGACGCCGAGGCGCTCTACAGCGCCCGGACCGCCGCGGACTACGCGCAGATATGGTCAGATCGCCGGCTCGCATACGAGTACCTGCCGACCAACGATGAACACTGGCAGGCGGCGTTGGATGCGCAGCGGTCGCTGGCCGGCACTGGTCGTCATCGTGCCGTCGGCATGGCCGACCTACTGATCGCCACCCTTGCCAACGCCCATGATGTGACACTGCTGCACTACGACGCTGATTTCGAGATCGCTGCCGAGGTATTGCCCTTCCAGCATCGGTGGGCGTTGGAACGGGGAACTATCAGTTAGGTCAGGGCAGGGCGTGATGGCGTTGAAACCCGTTGGTGCGCAGTGCAATATGCAGTGGTTAAGTTGACATAATGTGGCTTATCGGCAAACGTGCCAAGTTGCATTGGCGCGAAGACTCTCGCGCTAAGCCGCTGTCCTGTCCGATTGTCCCTTCTCAACGTATCTTCGCTTTTCTCACTCTTTCTGCGCCGGCCGATCATTTTTCTCACTGAATCTGCGCCAAAGCGGCGTTCTCGTCGCCGTGCCGAGACTTGCTCGCAATGACTACTTCCGCGCGTCGATTGCGCCGCATGGCCTTTGGTTTCCCGAGTCTCGGAAACGTCTGCGATGGGTCATTACATCACAGTGACGTAATGACCCTGGCGGGTTGGACGGCCCGACGGAGCTTAGGAAGGTGAATTGCCTTCCCATATACCGATTTCCGTGTCACGGAGTGGATCATCGATGGCGTCGCCGAACCTTCGTGGGCGCTTCATCGTCGGCGCCGTCTCGTACATCGAGTCGGCCCACACGCACGCCTTCACGGGTGTCATGCGGGTCGTCCCAGGCTTTCGCCATCACCACCGGATCGTCGAGATCGCGACAGGCTTTAGCCAGCCGGCGAAAATCGTCGACAGTCAGCCGTTGACGACGGGCAGGCCACACCTCGAGGCCGTTGGGGTACTTCTGCCGCTAGGTCGCGGCGGTTCTTCGACGGCAAGCGATCGCACATGGGTTCCAATTCTCCGATCGCCCCGCGACGATGGTCTTTGTCTGCGAGAGTACCGCGCCTAGTCAATTCGTCACAGTGACGCTTATCCCCCCGGCAAAGTGCCTGTCCTGCAACCGTTTACGGACGTTTGGTGGATAATAGTCATTATCCATGAAACATCCGTCGGATGAAATCATCTCCCCATTCCGTGTCCGGCCTCTATGATGACAGGTTTCGCAAAAAGTCTGACATCTGAGGCTTTTCAGGATGGGGTCTCCTCCCCGGACCAGTGAGTACATTCGGTCAGGATTGCCTGTCGCAGCGCAAGTTTCGATCAATCGCATCTGGCGTCACACAGGGTGGGCCCGGCGCCTGAGCTGACGCGCCACTTTGCAGCTTCGTCTACATGATGGATCTACGAGCGCCGATGTCATTCAGTTGATGATTCAATGATGCATACTGATGAGACCGGGTGGGCTACCGGTAAACCACAGGACGCTAGTTAAAATACGTTGTTCCCCAACATATTTAGCGAGACCGTGGGAAATCCGGTCGACGCGCAACCCGGTGATGTGGTCTTCCCCGAACTCGCTGGCCGCGCACCTGAACACGTCCAGATCACCGCCGGCGGTGTGGCCTCAGACCGGAGATACGATCGGCACCCACCTCAATCGTGGAACGCATCTTCTAACCGGGTCGACCACGCCTCACTGGCGCGATCAGGCGCGGTTTCCAGGTCGCCCACCCATCGACGGAGTGCTGTCTTAGAAACCCCGAAACGGAACGCTACATAGTGGGCCCACGTTACTCTGGGTGCTGCTCTATCGCATCGAAAGGGGGAGCAAATGGCGGACACTTATGACCGAATCCGCTTCGCGGTTGGGCGCCTAGCAGAGGAGACCTCATGGAATACCACAGAATTGGCCGAAGCAATCCAATCGGAGAAGCCCGTCGAGTTCAGGTTTCGGCGGGGACAAACTGACCAATACATGTCAATTCCCTCCATCCGCCGCATTTTACGCCTGGCCGTATCGTTGGACTTAGCCGAGGTTGATGCGAATCAGCGCAATGCCATAAAGGTTACTGACCGAGGCAAGAGAAGCTTGCGAAATGATACACAATGCGCGCTGCAAGTCCGAGCATGCGTCACAACGTTCCTAGACGACAATGGCATTAAACTAGATAGAGTAAAGGCTATTGTGTCGGAACTCCGCTTCCCTAAAGTGCCCGATGCGGCCACCATATTTGAAGAACTATCCAAGGACCCGAGGGTGAAGCTAAACGAGAATAGCTTTCGCACGATGATGTATCTACTTGCAAGAGCAGGCGGAGCTGACCGTTCCATCAAAGTCCTCTACAGGATCTAAATCATGGGTCCTCGCGGAGAAGTCTACTTCGGACAGCCCGACGCATCTCGAGTCACCGACGCCTCGTACCTCGATCGTCTGCACATCACTCAGAAGGTCGAAAGTGGACTCAAGTATGGAACTCGATCCGAGGGTAGGCATACAGTTGTTGGGATTAAAGGAAGTGGAAAGACAGATCTGCGGAAGCATGTTCAGACGTCGGATATGGGAGCGAAATTTTTCCTCCTAAGTGCTCACGATAATACTCTCGGACTCAATGCCGGAGGGAAGACAGATGGGCAGACATCTGGTCGCATAAAAAATGCGATTTCTGTGATCCTGCTCCGTTACTTCGTTCAACAGCTTGCGAACGAAGCCCCAGCAACCCTTAAAAAGACTTGGAATACTGTCTTCGAAAACTCAAGCAAGATTTTGCATCGACTGTCCGACGCGGCAACGATCGACTTAAAGGTTGCTAAGATCGACCTTTCAGTCCTGCTCAGGGGCGAAGCAAACGACGTCGTTCAGAATGTCGTTACTACACTCGTAAAAGACGTAGTCGCCGCTCTTAATGCGACCAAAACTCGGGGCTATATCTTGATTGATGATGTCGAAATCGTCATTCCAGGAATCGAGCAAAGCCCCGCCTTTCTCGAAGGGCTTGTGTGGGCGATCACGGACATCAATGACGTCGGTGGCGATCACCTACATGCGCTCGCGTTTGTCAAGCACGGACTATGGCGACTATGGTTTGAACACCCAGCAGAATATGATCGTTTAAAGCAAGGGCTCGCATTTCTGTCTTGGGATCGACAATCACTCGTCGATTTGATCGCAAAAAGAATCGCAGATAAACGCGGCCTTGACAGCGATGATACCGAGGCACTGTGGAAGGAAGAGTTCGACTGGAAACCAGATTTTGCAGATTTCGATAGCTTCGCTTCTGAAGTAACCAGCTATTGCGTGAACGGTCCGCGTGACATCATCGCCCTTTGCAACAGCGCGGCAGAGGCGGCCGGAGATGCTAGTACTGCGATTACGATCAAACACATACGCCAGGCACTTGATTCCTTTTCCGAGGAGAAGCTGTTTGGTCTTGAACAGGACTACGGCACGCTATATCCGGGGATCGCGCAATTTGTCGTCCGCGTATTCGACAATACGACCAGTGCGACGATGTCCGCTGTTGAATTAGCTCAAGCGATTGAAGATAGAGTACTCACAGACGAAGTTGCGCAAGCAGATATATCCATTGGTGACAGTTTGAAGACGTGGCCTAGAAACAGGTTGGCACTGCTGATGTTTCAAATCGGGGTTGTCGGCTTTAGCGACGGAAAGAAGATCACATACGCCATTGATTCGCCGACTGTGTCACAGCCACGCTTTATGGCTCAAGCGAAACTAGTTATACATCCGGCGTTTAGGCCACACTTGGGCATCTCTGCTGGCCCATAAAATCGCCACGCAAAATGGGAGACGGACGTCCAAGCGTGACTATTCCCGTTGGAGAACTACGCCGAGTGCCGCGGCGCTCGGCGCGCGGTCACACCTGTACCACCATCTACCAATGCGAGCCGCGGCCGGACAGCTGTCACTTCCGACTGGTTGCTTGCTGCTCGGCGACGAGTTCTTCGAAGGCGGCCTGCACGTTACATCCTTGACGCAGAAGGCGCTGCCCGGCTCTTCGACGACGAACGGCGTCCTGACTCTGCTGTAGCAAGGAGGTCTCGACTCGCGCCCCCGGTCGAATCGAGCGAGCAGTCACAACTCCGAACAACTCCGTACCAGCCGAGCCAACTTCGCAGCGGCCAGCCAACAAACCACCCGTTCGCAAACAGCCCGGCCATCGCAGTCGGCGTGCTGGCATCTCAAGATCGGGTCACCCCAGCTGCCGCAGATAGCGGCCGTCGAGCCAGCCGACTAGTTCGAATCGGTCTCGCTGCGATGGCGCGAGCGGCGGCCTTGGCCCGCCCCAGTTTCGTCAGCGTGCGCACCTACTTCTGGAAAGCGCGTGTCGATGCGGTGCGCATCATCTTCGAGCGCGCTGAGCGCCGAAACGAGATCCGCGGAGGCATCGACCACGACACCGCACTGCAACTGGCCACCGGCCGGGCTATTCCTCCGCGGCTTGTACAGCAACGATCCGATCGACAACACGCAATTTTGCACGCTGCTCGCCGACTTGGTTTGGCGGCTCTTCGCAGTTAGCAGTGGCGTTGGTCCTGGCTGAGTGCGACTCGCCGTGATTGGCGGGTGCAGGCCCACCGTACTCGGCGACGTTGGTTGTCGGGGTTGCGGAAGCCGAAGGCGATGCGCCCGACGTGCTTGACGATGCGGTTGTAGCCTTCGCTGCGGGCGTTGGTCAGCCCAGTCTGCAGCGCGGCGATGATCGGGGCTCGGCTCCGTTCCGCCGTAGAGGAAAAGCTCGATCCGCACCGCGGAATGATGGGTGCCGCCACCGCCGCCCCCGGGGGGCTGCGGTGTTGGAACGGGAAAGACGGGCGGCGGCAGGCCCCAATCGTAGAGTTTCTCGTCGAACGGGCTGTGGAAGTCGGGGTTGACGGCGCGCATCACGACCGTGGGTGGCCTGCCACCACCCGTCCCGGCGGACGGCACGATGGATTCGAGGACTGCGCCGGCCTCGCGCACGTCGGCGATCGCGCGCGACACCCGCTCGCGTCGATCGGCGGCCATCATTTCTGGGGGCTGACGCCGGGGCATGGCCGTCACACCGAGCCTGATCCCCGCGCCCTTGCCATAGAATTCGAGCTCGAAAGGCTGGTTGCGCTTGATTGGCGCCTGTTCCTGGAAGCGTTCGAAGAACGCCTCGACGTTCGCGACATTCCCCGCGTCGTTGTGACGCGTGTAGAACCGGTACCCGCGGTCGAGAATTTCCATCGGTTTCTCCGCACAGACTCTGGAATGGGCCCGGGCGCCCGCTCCGTAGTGTCGCTTTTATCGTCCCTGTGCACGTGCCGAATGGCGTAAGTAGTGCACTACCTGTGTTTTGGCGGTCGATGAAGATGGGGGTACTTGGGTGCGATGATCGCGTCCCTTCAGACCTTCCGGGAATTGCCGTCGCGGCGATGCTGCGGCGTGGGCGACCCCGCACGCGACTATATATGCTGCAAATTGAGGTGCTAGAAGGAGACGCACCGGCCCAAATTCGAAATGGCGCCCGGGGCGGTTTGTTCCTGTCGGAGTCGCGCCGCAACCATGCCGAACCTCTCACGTTGTGGACCTGGTCGAAGGTAGTGCGGCGAATCGCGTTGGCGGCCAACCTTCCTCGGTTCTCTACCCATACCACCCGGCACCGGTGTCTGACAGATCTGGCCCGGATGGGCTGGGAGCTGCACGCGATCGCCACCCTTGCCGGGCACCGCAGCACCCACTCCACACTGCAGTACATCCATCTGTCCGGGCGGGACCTGTCGGTGAAGCTGAATTCCTGCATGGCCCAGATCCATGCGTGGCGGATCGGCATGCTCACCGGCCGGGCCGGGCAGGACGCTCCGGCATGACTGTCGTCGCGTCGGCGTGGCCGGTTGGCTGGGGTAGCGGCCGGTCCTCTTGGGGCCCTCGGCGGGACAGTCGCTGGGATTGCCGAGCCGCGTTACTCGATGCCGAAGCCGCGGCCCTGGCCGCGCTGGGTCCGGTCGGGCTGCAGCGCAAACGCGCCGTGGATATCCCACGGCGAACGGCGCGATACTGGCATGCGCTGGCCCGCCTGACCGCGCCGCTGGATGAGACCCTGGCCGGACTGCATCACGGTGAACACGTCCGGTTCCGGCGTGCCCGCGCGAACGCGGCGGCGGTCATGTTGCAGCACTGCGCCGACACCGGCCAGTCCTGGTGGGGCTGGACACCGTGGGAGTGGGCACGGTTGTGTGGCGCCAGCGCGCGGGAGTTCATCAGCGCGCAGCCGCTGCCCACCGACCCGACGGTGCGGCCGTTCGTGGTGGCGTTGGCCTACCTGCTCGGCGGATTCAGTGACTTTCACCTGCTGGGCACGTTCAATCGACTTCACCTGGCCTGCTTTATCTTTGGTGAACCCGCCGTTTCCTGAGTCGCTGCGGCGGGCCGCCGAGGTGCTCGACCGGTGGGATACCGCGACAGCACCGGCGCCAAACACCGGTTGCAAGGCGTGTTCACCCAGACCCTGTTGCTCAACCGAAGTCCCCGGCTCGACGATCTGGACACCGCGGCGTTCGCCGCGCTACGTGCTCATCCGGCCACCGACGGGCACCAGGGATCGATGCTGTATGCGCTGCAGCGGGTGGTCGCCGCGCTGGGGTAATGCGATCCGTCGGTGCGCACCGGATACCTCCAGCCCGCCGGCATCGAAGGCGCCGATCCGGTGTGGGCCGCCTGGATTGAGCGCTGGCATGCCACGTCGACTCTGACCCCGAGGGTGCGCGCCACGATCCGCACCATCATGGCCAAAGCCGGCCCAAAGCTGTGTGATTCCTGCAATCCGCAGTGAGGCTGTTCGGCACGGGCGTAATGTTTTTACTTACGGCATGGTCAGGGTCAACCATGATCGGGGGGCAGCGATGGTAGCGAGGCTGGACGCCGAGGTGCGTCCGAAGGCCAAGCTGAGCGACGCGACTCGCGCCAACCAGCGCCTGTTCGCGCGGCTGGATTACACACGTCACGTCGCCGACGAAGCTTCGTCGCGCACCCCATCGCCAGGGCCAGCCACCCGCTATGACAAATTTCGTCATTGTCTACCGCGGCGGCGCCGGTCCACGCGCCATCTCAGTATGGACAGCCCTTGTCAGTCCCCCTCATGGAACGGACGCCAGCGGAATGTGAAGCTGGGCACGTTCGTATGCGGGCAAGATCCAGTGCATGTCGGGCGGTTCTCAGTGGCAGGCCTCGCCGAGGCCCCACCCATATACACTGCATGCGCGAATTCAATGGCGGGCGTGGGGTCGTCCCAATGGCCGGTTACAGCGCGCTCCACAGCCTTCCACGCGTACACCAATGCGGTGATGTTGGCCCGTCCCAAGGCCTTCGGTGTGTATCTACCGCACAAACGGATAATCATCCCGAGCATGCTGTAGTTCACTGTTCCGGCGAGATTGCATTTGCCTCCTGCACGCACCGTATTGGAGCAGCCCCCGGGCCACTCGACCTCGCCAAGCGTCCACGGAATCCCGCAGGTGTTCAAAAAGGGTGGGTAACGAAGCCAATCCGTCTCCTTGAGAAACAGCTGATGGATGTCCCACGCCATCGCTGCTGTCACTGGGAACCCGATCGTGTTACACGCAATGTACTGCTCGGGAAAGCTGAGGCCAGTGAAGAACGTCTCAATGTCGCCGAGAACGGCGGTCAGTTGAGAATCGACATTCGGCCCGCACACTCGGGGCTGCGTGGGTTCGGGCGACGGTGGTGTGGGCGCCGGTGAGGGTCCCGGCGATGTGCCGAGCGCGTCGAGCTTCTCCATCGTTTTCGGTCCGACGTCCCCAACAAATTGTTGGGATCCCCATTTGGCGGATGACGTGGTTTTCAGGTCGTATTTCTTCTTGAAGTCTCTAAGGGCCGTTTCGGTTAAGTGTCCGAAAATCCCGTCCGCGCCGGTTGGACCGAGGTTTGCGCCGTCTTTGAGCAGTCCGCGCTGCACCTTTGCGACGCTCTCACCGCGGGCGCCCGGCCGCAGCCTGTCCTCATCGTTGAGACAGGCCTCTAGCTTCGGGTCACCCGCGAAATCGGGACTGTCGAACTGCTTACGGCCGGCCGCGTCGACGTGAACGCGGCGCAGCGTCGCCGGTTGGGCGCCGCCTTGCTGCACGACATGGGCCAGTTCGTGTGCGAGCAGACTTCGGCCGGCCGCAGTGTCGGGTTCGTATTCACCACTGCGGAACACGATGTTCGGGCCGACGGTATACGCCCGTGCCGCCACGGCCTCCGCCGACCGAGACGCCAACGCGTCCGTGTGAACACGGACGTGGGAAAAGTCGCGCGCAAAACGCGGCTCCATAAATGCGCGGGTCGCATGGTCGAGCGGTCGGCCCGAGTTACGCAGCGCCGCGTGCACGACCGGCGGCGCCGTATTCGCCGCCGCTGCTCCGGCCGGCTTCATCTGAAGCGTGTTTTCTTCCTCGTCTTCGCAGGTGGCACATTTACGGCTGAGCGCGCGACCCTGCGCGGAAAACGGAGAGGACGGGCCATTTTCCTTGCGCATGACTTGATCGGCGACGCGATCCGCCTCGTGCTCCAGCGGATCGTCGACGGCTCCGATTGCCAGCTTGGGCTGAACAACCCCACCGGCCTCCGCTTCAAACACATCCCCGGGCTGGCCAGTCGAGAGTCCCGCCGGCAAAAACGCAGCGGATGCTCGTAGCTGAGCCGACGGCGTGTGGTGCGCTCCCGTCAATACGCTGTCGCCTCCGGCAGTTGGCCTACGATGCGCGCGCTGGTCCGTCCGACACCCAGGGCAACCACCACCGCAGGCGCAGGCAGCCGCTCGTTGAATCTTGGGCGAAGCGAACGGCACTGCCGGTGTCGGCGCTGGCCTGTGGGGCGACAGCGGCGCGGGCGAGCGCTCTTTCTTTTGCGCGGCCGAGACGGCAAATGTGGTCATTGCTTCACCTTTTGCGCGACAGCGCCGGGCCATTTCAGGAAGCCGCGCTCAGGCGAAATCATACCGCCGCGCTTTGCCATTGACACCGAAGACAGCCACCGAGTGAGGTGTTGGTCCACCGGTTCGTCAGTGGATGCGGACGGGACGAAGGGCGCCGGGTCGGCGGCATACGAACGTGCAGTCGGGCGTGCGTTGCGCGGCAGCTGGAACAAATAGCAAAGGTGGCGTGAACCACAGCGCCACCATATCCTCGGTTATGAATTGAGTTGTGTTTCGCCCGCAAAGATTTCGATAATGTGATATGCCGCCTGCACGCTAGACGGTATGGGGGGCTGGGGCCTCACTGCGTGTGAACCACTCGGTGAAATCCATTGCTCCAAGGGTATTCGTCCAGCCGATGGTTTCCATCAACCCCCCGGATTCGGACACTGAGTACAGAAACGGAATCGTCTATTGCTCGGTGCTATCTCACTCGCAAGTGCAATACTGCAACCATCCAACGGTTAAAGGGGGCGGTTGGGTTGGCTGCCACGATCAACGGCGGACAGATAGCGGGGACACCGCATTCCTGTGGCGGCGGTTTGCCTCGTCGACGTCTTAGACAAGCACCCCAAGCTCGAGGACATCCGCCGCACCTAGGGGGTGCACCTCACTGCTGCATCGCTACGTTGCGTGCGGTGGTCAGCGGCTCGCCGACCGCGCGCCGCAGCGGAGTTGGCCCTCCAGTATGCAGAGCCGACGATGGCGCGCCGTCGTCTGTCAACGCGACTCCCCCGCTGTCTCTTCGGTGACCGAGGGGGCACCCGAGGTGTCGGGCGCCGCGGTACTGATTCGCCTTCTTGGACCGTTTCAAATTCTGAAATTGGGGCACCCAATCTCGATGCGGTCCGGGGGCAAGACCGAACAGTTATTGAGCTGTCTGGCACTGCATCCCAGAGTCGGGGTCCATCGCGCGACGCTCGTCGAGCACATATGGCCAGACGTCCCGCTCACTTTGGCCAACCAGTCTTTGAACACATTGACGCATTCGCTCAAGACGCAATTGGCCGATGCTCTGGCCGGGCAGCCACCTATCGTGCGCGCCCAGAGCTATTACTCGCTCAATCTGCACGGGGGCGTGACGGTTGACGTGCTCGAGTTCGAATCGGCAGCGGTAGCCGGCCACCGCCTGCATGCAGAAGGGTCGACGGCGGCCGCCATCGAGGAGTTCGAGCGTGCCCTCGCACTCTACGGCGGCGATCTCGCGGCAGGATCCGACATCTCTGAGTTGCTGGAGCGGGAGCGGCTGCGTGCCACATGTCTGACCACACTGGCTCACCTGGCCGACGCCCACTTCGAACTCGAGAATTATGAACAGGCGCGCGAAAGCGCGATCCGGTTGCTCACGGTGGACCCGTGCCGCGAAGACGCCCACCGCATGGTGATGCGGACTTATGTCCGGTCGGGGGCACGGGCACAGGCTTTGCGCCAATACCATCTGTGTAAGACGATCCTGCAAGACGAGTTCGACGCCCTTCCCGAGCCCGCGACCGAGCGGCTCTTCAACCTCATTCGCACTGATCCCGGACAGGTGTGAATCCGGCTGCCCGAGACATCGGCGCGCATACCCTCACCCAAACATCATCGAGATCTCAGCCTCGGCTCACCGGTACGCGCCGATGGCTCACGCAGTACTTATTCCTCGGCGCTACAACTGACTACTGACCAAACAATCGAGTGCCGTATGGGCGAGGGTGAGCCGACCGAGAAGCTTTCCGCGAAGCGTCAGTTCGTCCTCGTGCTGCGCGTAACTGTCGAGGACAACGGGTCGATTTCGGGAGAACTGGTGGATCCATTGACCGAGCAAAGGCGACGTTTCGTGGGCCTTGATCGCCTCGTCGATGCCGTCCGCGCGTGGGTCGACGGCGCGCTCGGCAGCAGTGCCCGAAACACGGGGCGCTGAGACACATGGGTACGCGCGCCGACAGCGAGGACACTCGCCCAACCGTCGTCGGAGTGCGCAGTCACGCCGCGCTGCACTTACGTTGTGCTGGCGGCACTCTCGGCGCAGGTCCGGCAGCCACAGAGCTAGAGCGGTCCGCGGCGGCGCCCGCAAAGGCGGTCCGCCAAACGTCAACAGTCATTTATGGCGTCTGCACAGGCGGAATTCCCGTCTGCGCCACTGTGGTGCCCCCAGGAGGTACTGATGGTTCAGGTTAGCTATCCCGGCGTTTATGTCGTTGAGGTACCCAGTGGGGTTCACGGCATCGTCCCGGTATCGACGTCCATTGCAGCGTTTTTCGGACGAATGGCGCGCGGCCCCATCAACCGGGCCGTCCGCATCCAGGACCGCGCGTCGTTCACTCGCGTGTTCGGCAACCCCCACCCTTCCAGCGATCTGGCAGCCAGCGTCGGGCAGTTCTTTAACAACGGCGGCTCGGACTGTTACATCGTGCGCGTTGCGCACAATCCCGAAACGGCCAACATTATCCTGCGGAATCTCGCCGGAACTAGCGTGCTGGTGGCCACTGCCCGAGACGCTGGAGCGTGGGGCAATAGCTTGCGTATCGAAATCGACTACAACACAACGAATCCGGATGAGACGTTCAACCTTCGAGTCATTCAGGTCGACGGCGACAACAACACGGTGGCCAGCGAGGAGCATTCTGCGCTGTCGATGAACCCTGACAGCCCTCGTTATGCCCCCGATTTCGTGACTTTGAGTTCGGGACTGATCGGATTGGCTTTGGCAGGCGGCTTCGATCCCATGGCGGGCCCGGTTGTCGCCGGCTTAAGCGAGAGCAGGCGGCCGATCAACTCCAACCCCGGCGGTGGCCAGGACTTTGCCGACATGGTGAACGCGGTTGTTTTCCCTGGGGGCGCCCTCCCGCCACAGTGCCGGTTCAAAATCTCGGTCAACGAAAGTGCGCCGGTCTCCGTCGATCTCGCGCCGGGAGGCAACTTCAACGGCAACCAGGCCGCCATTGCGGCAGACATCCAGAACCGCATTCAGAACTTCCTGCCCGCCGGCACCACCGTGACCGTCAGCTGGCAGGCCGTCCACGGCGATTTCCGCACGCTCCGCATCACGAGCAATTCGAACCCTCGGTCGAGCGTCCGCATTACGCGCTCGAACGTCAACGATTTCGCCGGGCCGATGATGATCGGCCTCAGCCACGGTGGCATCGAGCCGACGCGCTTCAGCGCGGCCCGCCCGGCGCCGACCGGCACGGTCTTCACCGGTGATCTCAATACGCTGTTCGGCCTTACTCAGGATGCCTTTGACCGGGTGACGATCACCGGCCCCAACATCAGCGCCCAACAAGTTGGGCTCGGCGTGACGTTGCAGACGACCGCCGCCGGGGATCGCTGGTATCGCGATGCCAGCACGAACTCCATCACGGGCAACAACGACGGTGTCCGGGAGAAGCTGCGGCTGATCGCCGATGCCATCAACAACGCGCCGGCACCCATGATTGACGGCGTTCGCGATTACCGCGCCGAAGTCTGGGGCTATCACCTCGCTCTGCTGCCCGCGGTCGGCAATCAGAACAACTTCTTCGAGCTTGACACCGACCGGGCCGCCGGTGGCGGCACCCACATCGGTGTGGGCGGCGCGCCAAACCTGTTCACGCGCAACACCCGTCGCTATGCCCTGGGGCTGACCGGGACCAGCCCGTTCCAGCCTGGTCCCGGCCGCGAAGGTGCAGACGATGACGGGAACCCGCTAGATTCCGGTGACTACCTGGGCGTTCAAGCCGACGCGACCGGTTTCTATGCCCTCGACACCGTGGACATCTTCAACCTGATGGTCATCCCGGGCGACCGCGACGTGGACGCTCAGATGCCGCAGATCCTCGGGCCCGCCAGCGTTTACTGCTCCGAGCACCGCGCGATGTTGCTCATCGACGCACCCGTCGGACAGGGCGCTTCAAGCTGGACTGACCTGGCCGCGGCGCGGCCCAGTATCGACGCCAACAAGGTCAACGACCTTCGCAGCCTCGTCGTACGCCAGAACTCCGCCGTCTACTACCCGCGCCTCGTTTACGCCGATCGCGGACGCCGTCGTCGCATCGGGGCCAGCGGCGCCGTTGCCGGAGTCTTTGCCCGCACCGACAGCACGCGCGGCGTCTGGAAGGCGCCAGCCGGTGTCGAGGCAGATGTGCGCGGCATCCTCGATCTGGAAATCAGTCTCACAGACCGCGAACAGGGAATCTTAAATAAGGCCGGCGCGAACGCTCTGCGCAAGTTCCCGAGCGGCATGGTCGTCTGGGGTGCGCGGACGCTCGCAGGCACCGATGACGATCCCAGTGAGTGGAAGTATGTGCCCGTCCGCAGGTTCGCGATGTTCCTGGAGGAGTCGCTGTATCGCGGCACCAAGTGGGTCGTCTTCGAGCCGAACGATGAACCGCTGTGGGCGAATATCCGTAAGAACCTGCGTGCCTTCATGATGGGCTTGTTCCGCCAGGGCGCATTCGAGGGCACCACGCCGGATCTGGCCTTCTACGTCAAATGTGACTCGGAGACGACCACGGCCGCCGACCGCGACCTGGGCATCGTCAACATCGAGGTCGGTTTCGCGCCGCTGAAGCCGGCCGAATTCGTTGTCATCTACATCCAGCAGATCGCACCGCCATCCGACTAGCCACCCAAGTTTGCCGAGGAGTCAACAACCATGCCGACCGGATTCGTCAAGAACGCCCACCGCATCGACCCCTATAGGACATACAACTTCTGCGTCGCTGATGCGAACGGCAAACTAGTGCTTGGTGTGAGCAAGGTCGGGCCGCTCAGGCGGGTCACAAACGTGATCACCCACCGCAGCGGCGGCTCGAACGGCACCGACATACGCACACCCGGCCGAACCCAGTACGACGCCGTCACGATGGAACGCGGCGTCACCCACGACCTTGATTTCGCGGCATGGGCCAACAGGGTCCACCCCTACGCTGGCGACTCGGCGATGGATCTCGTCGGCTACCGGCAGGACCTAACCCTTATGCTCAAAAATGAAAAGGGGCAAGTTGCGCAGCGCTACTTCCTGCACGGTTGCTGGGTCAGCGAGTTCACCGCCGTCCCTCAACTAGACGGTGCCGCCAACGCCATCGCCGTCGAGACGATCAAGATCGAGATGGAGGGTTGGGAACGCGACCCCGACACCCAAGAACCGTCCGAGGCCAGCGACCCCGTCGTCCCGCCGATCTAGGTGGCGCAGCCCATGGCAGCCCCCGGGCAGGCAAGCCCTCCACCAGTGCCGGCTGGCGACGGCATGTCCCCGAGGCTTCGGCCGTTCGGGTCGCAGGCGCGCGACCTGTCCATCGATTTCGCAGGGTCACCGCCGCAGCAGATCACCGATCTGTTAACCGCGTGCCTGCTCGATGCTGAGGGTCAGCGATTCGACGAGAGCCAGATCTGGGGCATGGCGGTGTCCTCGCGCGTGGCGTGGCTGCTGGCGCTGGCGGCCATCGAGGATCCCAACCCGTTCACTGTCACCTTCGCCTGCCAGGGACGCGACTGCGGGCAACCGATCGAGGTAGAACTTTCCCTCGGCGAAGTGCTCGAGGCGGCCACCGAGACACCCGACGAGCCATTTGCGGTTCACATCGGGTCGGACCGCTACATGCTCCGAAGGCCCACCGGAGCCGACCAGGTGGCCTGGCTACAGACGGCTTACGGCTCAGAAGTGTTGGCCCAGCGCGCCATTGCGTCGTCACTGATCGTGGAGGGACCGAGCGGCGAGCCAGGTCCCGAGGTCGTCGCCGCGATCGACGCGTACCTCGACGTGGCCGACCCGCTGGTCCGATTTACGCTGACCGCTGTCTGTCCCTACTGCGGCGATGCCGCCGAGCACGACGCCGGGCTCGCCGAGGCTGCCCTGCGAATCCTGAGCCTGGCACAGACCCGCACCATTGCCGATGTCCACGGCCTAGCGCGCGCATACGGGTGGACGGAAAACGAGGTCCTCGGCCTGCCGGCATGGCGGCGGCAGGCTTACCTGGATCTCGTTGTTCGCGAGGCAGTGCGCTGATGTCGTATTTCTCGCGGCTCGCAGAACAGGCCGGAATGGCCGCCACCGAGACCGGCTACGGGCGACGCCGCCCGCGCCCGCCGGTGTCGCCGACGGCATTCGAGGTCGAAGAGGTCCGCGAACATCGGCCACCGGCGTCGCCGGCCCAGGCGCCCCACCACGCCGAGCCAGCCGCCCCGCCGCTGTCTGCGCCGCGCCGTCCAGTAACTCCTGTCGGCACAGTGTCCTCTGCGTCGTCTGCGCCCGCGTCTGCCCGCCGTGGCGCGCCCGCGCACGGGCGAGCCGCCAGTCCCGCGGCCACCGGCGGTCGCCAACCGCCGCCGGGGTCCGCCTTGCCACCGCAGGCCGTGCAGCGTCCGGCCGACAACGCTCTGTGGGGCCGAGCGGCCGAAGCACCAGTACCGCCGCCGACGTCGCCCCCACGCGTCAGCGGCATCGAAGAGGAATCAGCAGAGCAGAGCGCGCCGCGTCTGGCGCATGCGGTGACGCCACCGTCTGATCGGCCCGACACCGATCTTCCCGGCCAACGAACGCTGGAGACGGTGGCGGCGCTGCGAGCGTGGGCGGCGGCCGCGCCGGAGAGTGTCGCGCAGAGCACCACGGTGTACAGCACCGCGTCGGCACCTTCTGCGATCCACGCTGCTGTGGCGACGACGGGCGAGCGCGACTGGCCGACATCGCGGGCGGAGTTGTCTGCGGGCGTCACATATGCGGCCGCGCCACAGGCCGAGAACCTGAGCCTGAGCATCGGCGCCATCGAGCTGACGGTCGAGGCGCCCCAGCAGCCGTCGGCGCCAGCGCCGCCTCCTTCGCCGGCCGGCGTCTCCGACTCATCAGGCGAAGGGGTCTCGCGCCAGCTGCGACGCCACTATGTGAACTGGCTGGGGGGGCCATAGTGGCGCTATCGGACACCGGCCGCGCGATCGGCGCCGTCACCCGGCTCCTGCAGAGCCGGCTGCTGGCGGCGCTGTCCGGGCTTGCCGCCCCGGACATCCCCGTCGGCGACGTGACCGTCTCACGGCCGGAGCCATCGGTCGGCGGGGATCCGGCGCGCAAACTGAATCTGTTTCTTTACGAGGTTCAACTCGACGGTGGGCTGCGCAGCGTCGCGCTCGATGAGGGGCAGCCGCCTCCTATCTGGCTGGTGCTGCGCTATCTGATGACGGCGTTTGACCGAGACGGCGAAAGCGACACCATCGAGGCACACGAGATCCTCGGCGAGGGCATGCGCGTCCTGCAGGACCTCAACTTTTTCTCTCTCGACGGACTGCCCGCTGCCACCGTGGCCGCGCTCGCCGACAACCCGGAGCAGTTGAAGCTGACCTTCGACGACGCGACGTCAGATCTGCTGTCGAAGCTGATGAACGGCTCCGACGAGAAGTACCGATGCTCGGTGGCCTTCCAGGTGCGCCCCGTGCCGGTCGCGATGGGCACACCGCCGAGCTATTCACTGCTCGTCGGCGTCGACTACACACGCAATGTCGTGATCGGCGAGGACGGGGTGCGCGTGCCGGTGCTGCCGTCCATCGGCCCACGCATCGACAGTCTGACCGAGCCGTCGTTTCAGATCGGCGACAGTGTCGCGGTCAGCGGCGACGACCTGCACCTGTCGGATCTGTCGGTGCTGCTGGGCCCCGTCGAGCTGGGCGCCACATCCCAGCGGCCGGACCGCCTGACCTTTGAGGTCGACTCCTCGCTCGCGGACGGCGCACGAATCTCTGCTGGCAGCCACGCCGTGGTGGTGGCGCAGTCGCTGCCCAGTGGGCGGCGCCGCAAGAGCAATCCCGTGGTCGGCAACCTGCGTCCGAGGTTGGACAACACAGCCCTGGCCAATCTCACCCGCGTTGTGCCCGCTGACCCGGCCTCCCCGGTCTACGGGCGGTTGACCCTGACGGGGGTCCTTCTCGGGACCGAGGACGACGACGTGTTTGTTGCGCTGTACCGCAACGGACGAGTCATTCGGCTGTTCGACGATGTGACTCGAGCTGGGGTCACTCCCCAGACCGAGCTGCGAGTCGAGATGGCCGAAGCCGACGCTGTGGTACCAGGCGCCTACATGACGGTGCTGCGGGTGAACGGCGTGCAGGCCAAGGACGCCTCGCTGGTGAACTTGGTGGCCCCGTGACAGGCGGCAACGGCGGTGGCCGTACCTTCCTTCCGGGGCTGGCCTCGTCGGACCCGTGTGCCGATGGGTGGCTGCGGCAGGCGACGCTGCGGCTGCGACGCGAGGTCGCGTGGCGCTGGCATCAGTCCGGCGCCAGCCCGTCTTCGCCGGGTGTGCCGCCCGCCGCGGCGGAGCGCAACCCGCTGGTCGAGAGCCTCGATCTCACTCGTCACTGGGACGCACAGCAGGCCTTCTTTGAGACCGACGAGACCGGCCGCTACCTCTGCGACCTCATCGCCGAATCGCCGCCCACTCCGGCGGAAGACCCTCCGAGGGGTTCATTCTCGTGGGTGCTGCGGGAACTGCGCCTCAACGATGTCTCTGCCTTCGCACTGGCCTTGGGCCTGCTCGCGCGGCTGGACGGAGCCTCCGGGCCCGTGTTCGCTGCCTGCGCCGGTGACGGCGACCCCACGCTCGCCCTGGTCCAACGGCTATGGGACGAGCACGAGGCCGTGCTTCGGCTCGCCGACATGACTCACCCCCTCTGGCGAACAGGTCTGCTACAACAACCCACCTCCACCGCGGCGGGAGTCGAGTGGGAGACCGGTTATGGCGTGCCACCGCTGATCGCATCGACGCTGCTCTTCCCCGCCGATCCCCTGCCTAGCGTGCTGAGCGAGATCGCGTCGGGCGGCGAAGAGCTACAAGGCATTTCGGCGCTCGTCGACCGGTTGCGCGTGCCCGTGTCGCGTGTCCGCGTCGTTCCGGTGAAGGCCGCGCCGAAGACACCCGCGCGAGCCGCCGTCGCCCAGGTCGCCGCAGCGGCAAACCGAAGGGTCTGCTGGCTACCGTCGTCGGGTCTGACCGTGCTGGAGAACGCCGCCCTGCTGCAGTCAGTGCTGACACTGGCCTGGCTGGCCGACGTCGATCTGTTCCTGCGCGAGGCATCCGGGCCGACCGGGGGCGCTGAGCGCGCCCACATCGTCGCGGCCGCCCGAGTGCTCGACGGCGTGGCGGTCACGCTGTTCCTTCACGCCGAGCCCGCGGTCATCGCGGCGCTGCCGGCGGATCTGGTCCTTCCCCTGCTGGAAGTGCCGAAGCTGACATACGAGCAACGGATCCGTCGCTGGAGGACCTCCCTAGGCGCGAAGGCCGACGGACTCGACCACGACATCCGCGAGTGCGCCCGCCGCTACCGGTTCGAGGCCGACACCATCGACGCCATCGCCGCGGGCCTGGCGGCCCACTGCGACACAATCGCGCGCGAAGACCTCTATGCCGCATGCCAATCCGAAGCGCATCTAGACGCCGGCGATCTCGCCCAGCAGGTCTCGCCGCGCTTCGCTGCAGACGAGCTGATCTTGCCGCCCGCGCAAGTGCGCCAACTCGACGAGATCGAGCAGGCGATGCGGTCGCTGACCGAGGTGCATTACTCCTGGGGCACCGCGAAGGCGTGGAACGAGAGCGGCATCTCCGTACTGTTCGCTGGTCCGTCGGGCACTGGCAAGACCATGGCCGCGGAGGTTCTGGCCACGAAGCTGCAGATCCCCATGTACAGGGTCAATCTCGCCCAGGTCGTCGACAAGTACATCGGCGAGACGGAGAAGAATCTCGAGCGCATTTTCGACGCCGCCGACATGGTCGAAACGATCTTGTTCTTCGACGAGGCCGACGCCCTGTTCGGCAAGCGCACCGAGGTCAAGGACGCGCATGACCGTTACGCCAATCTCGAGGTCAGCTATCTGCTCGAACGGATGGAGCGCTTCAAGGGCTTGGCGATCCTGGCGACCAACCGCCGCGGCGACCTCGATCAGGCGTTTCTGCGTCGCCTGCGCTACATCGTCGAGTTCCCGATGCCAGACGTGCGCGAACGGCGCCGCATCTGGGAACGCGTGGTGCCCAAAGGCGTGGACGGCTCCCAGCTCGACTTCGACTTCCTCGCGCGACAGTTTCAGCTCACCGGCGGCAACATCCGCTCGGCGATGTTCAACGCCTGCTTACAGACCGCAGCTGCCCCTGCCGTGACGCGAGCCGACCGCCCGACATTGGACATGGATCAGGTTGTCATCGCGGTGAAGCGCGAGTACGAGAAGCTGCAGCGCACTGTCAGCCGCAGCCAGTTCGGCCCCTACGCCGACAAGCTCGAGGCACTCGAACATGCCTGACCGCGTGATAAGGATCGACTCTCTGCGGCTGCGAGTCCGCGGCGTCGCCGCGGCCGAGGCCAAAGACGCCGTCCACAGTTTGGGACCTGAGCTGCTGCGAAGCCTCGCGTCGCAGCAGTTGGCCTCCACCGGTGAGGTCTCCTCCCTCAATCTGGGTGCCGTCCAAGCCCAGGGCGCAAATGCGGTGGCGCTGCGCGCCGCGCTTGCCCACGCGATCGCGAGCGGCGTGAACGCGCCGCACGGCGATGCAAAGGGGCACCGGACATGACTTTTGCCCTGCGTGGCGCCCTCGTCGAATACGGCTCGGACTTTCTTGGCCCGCTGCCGAATGTCGTTGTGTTTGCGATCAATCCGGAGTCGATGACCCGCACCATCCAGATACCCGCCCGACCGACCGGCACCGCGGCCCGTGAGACCACCCAGGCCGGAGAGGTCCCCGTCGAAAAGTTCACCGTCAAGGTGGAACTCGACGCGTCGCAAAACCTTGATGCTCCCGTAGATGTGTCTCTGGCACGCGCCTTCGGCGTCGGACCGGCTCTGGCCGCTCTGGAGAAGATGGCGCGGCCGGCCAGCGCGGGCCTTCTCGGCGCGGCAATCGGTGCGGCGGTCGACGCGATCGGCTCCGCTTTGGGCCTCGGCGGCGGCGACGATGCACCGACTCAGCCCATACCGCGCGAGAAATACCCGCGCATCCTGTTCATCTGGGGTCCGACGCGGGTGCTGCCCGTGGTGATCGAGTCGATGAGCATCAGCGAGCTGCAATATGACTACCTGCTCAACCCCGTGCGCGCCGAAGTCACCATCGGATTCGCCGTCAATCAGCCCTCAAAGTGCTCCGACGACATCATCGCCCAGGGCGCCACCACCTACACCGACACCGTCAAGGAGGCCCAGGCGCTGATCAACCTTGTCAATTCCGTCGCCCTTGTCATCGACATGATCCCGTTCTAGGAGGCCGCGGTGTTTCTGGAGAACTCTCGCTACGCCAACGTCGCGCAAGCCGTCACGACCACCCGCGACGGCCGCGAGGTGACAGTCGTGCGGTTGCGGCGGCTGCCGCCGATCGACGGTGACCCTTACACGGTCATCGGAACAGACCGCCTCGACATCCTGGCCCAGCGCCGCTACGGCGATGAAACCAGGTACTGGCACGTCGCCGACGCCAACACCGAGCTCGAGGCCGGCGCTCTGACAAGGCGGGCCGGCCGGGTGATCAGAGTTCCGGGGCAATGATGGGTGACATCGGCTACCGGCTCTATCTGGACGACAAACCGGCCAGCAAGGCCCAGCTGGACCAGGTGGAGGAGATCACGGTGCAGCAGGCGGTCGGCACGGTGTGGGAGGCACGGCTGACGATCCCGATCTGCGCCGATGACAAGGGCAACTGGGGTTGTGCCGATGCGTCGTTCCTCGGCGCCTTCGGCCGAGTCAGGGTCGAGGTCGACGCGGGCTCAGGCACCTTCGTGCCGCTGATCGACGGCCCCGTGGTGGGCGTCGATCAGGGCCTGAGCTCAGAACCGGGCCAGAGCACAATCACGACACTGGTCAACGACGACAGCGTCTACCTCAACCGCCAAGACAAGGTCCTCAAGTTCGAAAAGAAACTCGACCACGAGATCGCTTCGCAGATCTACCGCGGTGCCGAGCACATCGCCGACACCGATATCGACTCCAGCACCAAGCCGCCCGGCGATGGCCTGCCGCCGTGTGAAGTGCAGCGCGGCACCGAGATGCAGATTCTGCGCCGCATCGCCAGCCGCCACAACATGTTCGCCTACGTTCTGCCCGGCGGCGAACCGGGTAAGAGCGTCGGCGTGTTCAAGCCGTTCCCACAGAAGCCCGACGGACTGCCGCCGCTGATACTGCTCGGCCCTGACCGCAATGTCGGCTCGTTTACTTCGCGGGAGGACTCCCAAAGCCCGGCAACGGTGACTTCTGCGTCACTGAGCATCACCGACAAAGGGGTCACTAAGGCCGAAGCCAGCGTCCGCGACGTCGACATACTTGGCGACGTCGCCGCCGGCGCCAAGCTCCAGGAACAGGCCAAGCGGATGCTGCCGCCAGGTCAGGACGGCAGCGTCGACGTCGACACGGCGGTGAAGGCCGCGGCCCAAAAGCTCAGCTACGCCTTCGAAGCCCAAGGCACTGTCATCGCCGATTGCTACGCAGCCGCGCTCATCCCCTATCGCGTCGTCACCGTCAAAGCCGTCGGACCAAAAGGCAGCGGTGACTACGAAATCCGCAGCGTGACCCACCGTCTCACCAGATCGTCCTACACGCAATCCTTCGCTCTCATTCGCAATGCGAGCTCCGAAGGCGCCGCCGCGTCAAACCTGCTCGGGGAGATCTTCTGATGGTGAACACCACGGAAAGCGTGCTGGCTGGAATCGCCGACCAGGCCAGCACCCAGTACTGGGGCAAGTACCGCGGCATCGTCAAGAACGTCGACGACGACGAGAACATGGGCCGCATCACGTGCACGGTCCCGTCGGTGTATGGCGACGAGGTGTCGCCGTGGGCGTTGCCCGCGGTGCCGTTCGCCGGCCAAAGCCATGGGTTCATGCTTCTGCCCGAACCCGGCGACGGGGTGTGGGTCGAATTCGAGGCCGGTGACCGCTCCAGACCGATCTGGACGGGCTTCTGGTGGGCGCGAAACGAGATGCCTGAGGAGGTCTCCGCCGAGCGCCGGGTCCTGGTCACGTCAGCCGGACTGAAGCTGGTGATGGACGACGGCGCCAAGCAGATCAAGCTGCTGCACGGCGACAAGGCCGAGATCACGATGTCCGAGACGTCGATCACGCTTCGCTTCGGCTCCAAGAGCGTCGTCATCAGCGACAGCGACGTGTCGATCAACGGCATGTCGTTGAAGGTCATGTGACGACGATGACTGGACGGCTACTGACCACGGCCAGCACGATCATGTGCCCTCACCTCGGGTCGGCTCAGCTGATGACAGCCGACGTGGTCGCCGTCGCCGACGGCACCGCGATCCTGCTCGAGACGGATGTGCACGTCGTCGTCGGCTGCATCTTCACCGTCGGCGCGAAGTACTCGCCGTGTGTGCGCATCGAATGGACCGGCGGTTCGGACACCGTGAGCATCGGCGGCACGCCGGCCCTCGTCGAATCGAGTATCGGCAAGTGCATCAGCGCCGAGAACGCCCCGCAGGGCGTCGCGCTCGTCGTCGCGGCCCAGACGAAGGCGGTGACCGGATGACGGCCCCCGACGGACCACACCTGTCCTTCCCGTTCCGCATCGGCCCCGACGGTCGCACCGCCGAGGTGTCGCGCATCGAGGACCACATTCGCGACGAGGTGATCCAACTGGTGCTGACGTCGCCGGGCGAGCGGGCCTTCCTGCCGCAATTCGGTGGCGGTGCCAAACGGCTGGTCTTCGAAGGATCCGGGGAGGCCACCGAGGCGATGGCGAAGTCGATGCTCAGCCAGTCGCTGGCCCGTTACCTGGGCCACCGAATCACCGTCGAGGACCTCGTAGTCACCGCCGAGGAGTCCACGCTTCGGATCGACCTGCGCTATCGCATCGCCGGAACCGAGGACTCACGCACGATGCGATTCGAGCGACACGGTGGGTAAGTCCATGCCGCTCTACGACGAGGAGAAGCGCAAGGACCGCGCGGAGAACCTGGGGCAGCTCAACGGCCTGCAGATGGTGCTGGTCAGTCTTTTTCCTGCGGGCATCAACCCGACAACGGCTGAACTGGAGGTGCAGTTCTTCAACACCAATCAGCTCGCGGCCATCGTCGCCGACATCGTCGCCGTGCCCGCCCGCATGCAGCAGATATTCCCGATCTTCGGCGGCTTCCGCGTGCCCGCCGGTGACGGCGAGGGGCAGGTGCACGTGACCGCAGTCGCCGCCGGCGGGGCTGCCGACACCCTGGTCCTCACGGTCGAACCGATCGGCGATTACTCCACCTACACGTTGGGCGTGCACTACGCCAACATCGACCCTATCTTCAGCGAGATCGCCTTCCGGTTCCGCCCCGGCTGCTTCACCCCCAACTGTGCGCCCGACTGGTGTCCCGGCGAGCCGGCGCGGCCCGCACCGGCGATCGACTACCTGGCCCGCGACTTCGATTCGTTCAAGCACACGCTCATCGCCGCGATGATCGAGCGTGTCCCGGGCTGGCAACCGACCAGCGAGGCCGACCTGGATCAGGTACTGATCGAATTGTTCAGCGCCGCGGCCGACGAACTCAGCGATTACCAGGACCGGGTGATGAACGAGGCCTACCTCGGCACTGCGCGCAAGCGGGTGTCGCTGGCGCGCCACGCCCGCCTCATGGACTACTACATTCACGAAGGCAATCAAGCCAGCACGTGGCTGGCTCTTGAGATCGGTGCAGGTCAGAGCGGAACGCTGCCCGCCGGACTGCCGGTCTGGACAGGCGCCCCCAGCCCCCAGCCCAGCGCCGACGACCAGGTGTTCTTGACCCGTGGCCAGGCCCGGGTCAGCCACATCCTCAACCGCATCAAGCTCTACAGCTGGGCCGGCGTTATCCCCGCGCTGCCCGCGGGCGCCGCCGGCGCCGACCTCCTCGCCGGAGGAGGCAGTCGCGGCGAGGCGAACTTCGCGCGCGACCTCATCCGCAACGGTGAGATACCGCGGCTGCTCCTGCAGGAGCGGCTGGATCCCACGACATGCAACGCGGCCGGTCGGGACCCCAACAAGCGCCAGCTGCTGACGCTGATTGCCGCCAGCGCCGAATCAGTCCACGACCCCGATCCCAACAACCCCGCCAACGTCAACGCCGGCACATGGGTTGTCCGTGTCTCGTGGCGCGAGCCGCTGGAGCACTGTTATTGCTTCCAAACTTCATGCCCCGATCCCCCCGGCGGCGCGGTCGACGACGCGGCCTTGTTCCACGGCAACCTGGTGCTGGCATACCACGGCAGGCCGGGCTCGCTTGACTTCCTGGACCCGGACCAGCCTCTGAACGCCGAAACCGACCTGCACTTCGAGCCCGCGCCCGGCGACGAGTGCACCACCCGCGACGAGGACTGCCGGCAGGCGGCTGCGCTTGTGCGCCGCGGCGGTGTCGTGTGCCGCCTGCCGGTCGACGACCCTCCGCTGGCCTACACCAGCACTCCTCCCGGCGGGGAGGTTTGGCCCAAGTCGACACTCAACGTGAGCGTGGTCTTGCCGGATAAGAGCCTGCAGCCGTGGAACGAGACACCCAGCCTGGTGACAAGCCAGGAACAAGACACCGACTTCATCGTCGAGACAGACGAAGAAGGACACAGCATGGTGCGCTTCGGCGACGGCGTGAACGGGCACGCGCTGCCATCGGGATCCACCGTGCGCTGCAGGTATCAGATGGGCCGCGGCGCCGACGGAAACGTCGGTGCCGACACCCTCACCAACCTCGACACGCTCTTTGACAATCTGGTGGCCCACGCCCGCGTGTGGAACCCGTTCGACGTAACCGACGGGCGCTCACCGGAGCCAGTGCAGGAGATCATCCGCCGCGCGCCGGAGGCCTACACCGCGCGCCAGCTTCGCGCGGTCACCCTGGGCGACTACCGGCGCCGCGCCGAAGAGGTCGACGGCGTCTCCCGGGCCGCGGCCCGCTACGCCTGGACGGGTAGCTGGCGCACCGTGCAGGTCGCCATCGACCCGCTGGGCACCACGAGCCTGTCCGCTGAACTGGTCGGCCGGGTGTCGGCGCACCTGGAAAGTGTGCGCCTCATCGGTGAGGACCTTGAGATCCGCGCGGCCCGCTACGTTCCGCTCGATATCCAGCTCGAGGTGTGCATCAAACCCGACTACTGGCCTGAAGACCTGCGCTTCCAGCTCGAGATGGAGTTCGGCAACACCTACACGCGCGACGGCCGCATGGGCTTCTTTCACCCTGACCGGTGGAGCTTCGGACAAGAGCTGCACGCCAGCGAAATCATCGCCCGCGCCCAGGCTGTCGAGGGCATCGACCACATCATTTCCGTGCGCATCAAGCGCTGGGACGCCCCGACGCCCGGTACCGACGCGATCCTCGCGTTGCGCGCCAACGAGATCCTGCGCGTTGACAACGACCCGGATCACATGGAGCGGGGCACGATCACGCTCACGCTGAACGGGGGCCGACGATGACGGACTGCGTCCAGCTGCCCGTGTTCCCGGCATGTCCGCACAACCGGCCCGGGCTGCCCCACATCAACCGGCGCCTCGGGGGCTACCCGCAGATCCTCGAGGCCCTGCACTACCGCCTGAACCGCGAACCGCTACTCGCCGGCTGGACCCACCGCAGTCCCGACGACCCGGGCATTGCACTGCTTGAAGGCGCGGCCATCCTCGGCGACATCCTGACGTTCTACCAGGAGCTTTACGCCAACGAGGCCTACCTGCGCACCGCCCAGTGGCGCGAGAGCGTTTCGGCGCTGGTGCGGCTGCTGGGCTACCGGCTGTCGCCGGGGGTCGGGGGCCGCACGACCGTAGCGATCGAAATGCGTGGCAGCGCGCCGGTCACAGTGCCGATGGGCTTTCCTTTGTCCGCGCAGGTCACCGGCATCGAGGCGAAGGCAGAGTTTCAGACGGTCACGTCGCTGACCGCCTACCCCTGGTTGAGCCGCTTCAGCCTGTACCGCCCCGTCCTCGAGCCGCCGGTCAGCGCATCAACCGCCGAACTGCGCGTCGCCTCAACAGCGCCCGCGAACGCCGCCGTTGATATCAAGGCCGGCGACCGGTTGCTCATCGGCGATGTCGACTCCACCGATGCACGCAGCCTGTCGAATGTCGAAGTCGTCGTGGTCGACAGTGTGCGCGAGCGTCACGGCGAAACGCTGTACCGGATCAAGGGCGCCCTGCAGCGAACAGCGCCCATCGCGGAGGTTGCCGGATTCAAGATCGGGCGCTCGTTTCGACACTTCGGCCACAACGCGCCGCCGACGTACGTGTCCGTCGACAGCAAAGGCGCCGCGAGCCAGATCTCGATCTACTACAGCCGCGTCCTTAACGACGCCACGGAGGCGACCACTCGCCGGATCGTCGCGCCCACCATCGGCCAGCGCGAGTTCCCAATCGATTCGCGCGTCGATGACCTGCCGCTGGGCGCGAGCGTCGTCTGTCAGATCACACCGCCGCCGAAGCCGAAGCCCACCGGGATCTCGTTCGCCTTGGCGTCGCAACCGCAGACAGCGATCCGCACCATCAGGGGCGTCCGTCAGGGCTCATACAGCTGGGGTTCGGTCACCGGCCCGTCAACGGTGCTCACCCTGGACGAGGAACTCGCCTCGGGCGACCTCCTGATCCAGGGCGTCAAATCCGGTTCGGGCTGGTCCACGATCCAATCGTCATACGACATCGCCGATATCCGCGACTTCCAGTTCCACGAGACGCTCAGCCCCCTGATGCACCTTCGGGCCGCCACCGCACCGACAGGCCAGACGCGCGGTAACCACCTGGGGTACGTGGGCACCGACTCGCAGGCACGTGCGCTGTCGGCGCGACCGATGATGCTGCTATGGCCGGGTCGTCCGCCGGTGCGGGCCACCGTCCAGGCGGTCGAGGCCTCCACGGCCGAACCGCAGCGGCGCCGGCTGCGCGACGTGACTCTGGATATGGACGTCGACTACGCGGCGTTTCCTCTTGAACAACCGCAAGTCGTCGCGCTGGGCAATCTCGTTGACGCCACGCAGGGCAAGGGTGAGCGCCGCACCGAGCTGGGCAATGGCGACAGCCGTCAGACATTCCAGACCTTCAAGCTGCCGAAGGCACCGCTGACCTACCTACCCGTCGCGGGCGAAACACCGCCGGAGACACCGGAATTGCGCGTCTATGTCGACGACCTGCTGTGGAAGCGAGCGGCCTCGCTGTTCACCGCCGGACCCACGGACCGCGTCTATATCGTGCGCGAGGACAGCGACGGCAACAGCTGGGTGCAGTTCGGCGACGGCAAGACCGGCTCCCGTTTGCCGTCCGGCGTGCGCAATGTCGTTGCTGTGTACCGCACCGGAATCGGCGCATTCGGTGCGCTGGTGAACGGCACCACCGTGGCGGCCGGCGGCCGCATCGACGGCCTCGACAAGGTGAACATGCCTGACGGCGTCACCGGCGGCGCGCAGCCCGAATCAGCGGACAGGGCCCGAGAGGCCGCACCCGGCAAAGTGCAGAGCCTGGGCCGCCTCGTCAGCCTGCGCGACTACGAAACAGAAACCCTTGCCCTGGCCGGGGTTACGAAGGTATCGGCCGCCTGGCGGCTCGTCGGCAACGTGCCCGCCGTCGTCCTCACCGTCCTGATGGACACCGGGCGCGACGCCGAGATCAGCCAGGTCCGCAGCATCGTGGCCAAGGCCAATCGCAGCCGCGGCCCGGCACGCCACCCCGTCGTCGTGCATCCAGGGACGCGTGTCTATTTCTTCGTCGCCGCCACAGTGGCGCTCGACCCCACGTTCCGCGAGGACCTCGTGCTGGCCGACATCCGGGCCGCGCTCGGCGTGGCCGGGATCAGCGGCAGCGCCGCTGACGGGACCGCGCACCGCGCGTTCGGCGAACGCGAATACCGCACCCGCCTAGAGGGATTGATCCAGGCAGTTGCCGGAGTGCGCTGGGTACGCCTGACCGCGCTGCGGCGTCTGGGTCCGGCCGCGGACCCGACGCAGCTAAACCGTCCCCCCTTCCCCGTCCTGCGTCAGCTGCTGGCACCCGGACCCGAACAGGTGCTCGCCCTGCACACCGCTCACCTGTCGCTGCACGTCACCGCGGCGCCGACCGAGGAGGGCCAGCCATGACTGCACCCCGCGTCCCTCTCTACGACCGGCTGCCGGAGATCTACCGGATCCGAGACGAGGAACAGGACCCGCCTGGTCAGCTCCACGCGTTCCTGGCCATCGTCGAGCCGGTCTTCGGCGCCATCCACGCCGACATCGAGTCGCAATATGAGGATTTGTTCGTCGAGACGGCCGCTGACTGGGTGGTGCCCTACATTGGTGACCTCGTCGGCGCCACCCATCTCGCCGGTGATCCCTGGAGTACGCGGGCCGACGTCGCCGCCACCATCCCGCTGCGCCGCCGCAAGGGCACCCTGGGAGCGATCGAGCACCTGGTGGCCAACCTCACCCGCTGGGGAGTGCACTGCGTCGAGCTTCGCGAGAACCTGGTCTGGGCCCAGAACCTCAACCATCAACGACCCGACGTCGGTGGCCTGCCGCCGTACGGCGATGTCACTCTGCGGGGAGTGAAGCATCCCATCCCGATCAGGGGCGGCACGGTGTCAACCCGCGATCCGGGCCTACTCAGCCTGCTCGGGACGCCGTTCGACCCGTTCGGCCACACGCCTGACGTCAAGCCGCACGCGGACGCCGCGATCCGCTACAACCTGCCGAACCTGGCGATTTTCTTGTGGCGCCTCGAGGCCTACCGGGTCCGCATCTCCCCTCCCGGCACCCGGACCGTGCAGGCGGTCGCCGCTCCGGCGGCGGGCGAAGCGGCGTTCGTCGTCCGCACGGAGGTGGATCCCCTGGATTTGCCCGTGCGGCTGTTCAAGGTCCGGCGCTCGACTGCGACGCGATGGCTCGACTCGACCCAGCCCGCGCTGCTGACGGCTGCCGACGAGGCGCCGGGGCCGATCCTGCCGGCTCGGCTCACCAGCGGAGCGCCTGCGGGTAACCCCGAGGCCTACGTCGCCGTCGAGACGTACAACGCCGCGAACCCGTTGGCGCCGTTGAACATTCTCGACGTCGGCCTGCAGCTGCACCTATCCGAAACCGTGTTCGCCGGCCAGACGTGGACCTTCCGCGGTGCGAACCTGTGCGCCTGGGAGGACGGCCTGGACCGTCCGCTTCGCGACCGCGAGGTCGCCGTCGATCCCAACATCGGACGCCTGCTCATCGGTGTCGCCTCCCAACCCGAGGCGGACGCAGTGCGTGACACGCTGATGCTGTCGTACACCTACGGGGCGGTGGGCCCGGTGGGTGCGCATCCGCTGTCGCGCCCGGCCGCGGCCGACACCTTCGCAGGCGAGCCAGTCAACCGCGTCAGCGTGGCGTTTGCGACGAACCCCAATGGGCTGCAGCAAGCGCTCGACAACCTGCACACCAGGACTCGGCCGCTGGTCATCGAGATCGGCGACAGCATGGTGCACGACCTCGACCTCGCCGCCGTCGCCGGTACGGTCAACGAGTCGGGCGGGCCCACTCTGTTGCTCAACCGTTCGGTCATCATCCGCGCCAGCGATGACAACCGGCCGATCATCCGCCTTCGGCGGCCCATCAGGGTCAGGCCCGCCCGGGTGATTGGCGCCAACCCAGCCGAGCAGGCCGAAATCGACGCCGTCAACGCCCGACTGACGCTTCGCCTCGAAGGGCTGACGCTGGTGCGCCGGCCCCAGTTCCAGACCAACCAGCCGCTGGTCGCGCGTGCTGCCGTCAACAGCCTTGAGCTGGACGGCTGCACCCTGGCACCGGGCGGGTACCGCCGCCGGGACGGCACCCGCGCCGGGGTTCGGCGCTCCGTGCAGTTGGCGTCCGGGCACGGATTCACGCAGGCCGCCGACCGTGCCGCGTTCAAGGAGACACCGGCGATCCGCCTGCGCCGCACCATAACCGGCCCAGTGCTCGTGGACGGCGACTACACGCTCGACGTCCGAGACTCGATCATCGACGCCGGCCGCGGGGTCGGCGACCTGCCCGGCACTGTCTTCGCCGTGTCGAACGCCACCGACCCGGTCAACGGCTGGGGCGCCCCGATGACCGTCAGCGGTGTCACATTCTTCGGCAGGGTTCGAGTCGAGGAGATCGAAGGCCGCGGCTGCATCTGGGTCCATGCCCTGGAGGTGCATAACAACCAGAAGGGCTGCATCAAGTTCAGCTACTTCAGCGGGGTCGGTGATCGCCTGCCGCAAAACCACGCGTGCGTCCGCGGGCCGGACGCCCGGTTGCGTTTCACCGACCAGTGGTACCGCGACCCCGCCTACGGTCAGCTCGCACAGACCGCCGACTTCCGCATCCGCGAACGGGGCCCCGGCGACGACCAGATGGGCGCCTTCGGTCTTGCCCTGATGGAGGCGCATAAGTTCCGCAACCTGCGCATCCGATTCCGCGAGTTCATGCCGCTCGGCGTGCGGCCGTTGCTCATCACGGTGACATAAGGAGATGCGATGACACTGCAAGGCGACTTCACTCGCGAGGTGTCGCAGCACTGGGCCGGCGTGCTGTATCAGCAGGGCCGCGTCTTCACAGACACCGACGGGACCGCCCAAAGCCTGATCACCCTCGACTGGGAGGACACCAGCGCCCGCGACGTTCTCGGCGCGTCGGTGGCCGCGGTGCCGGCCTCCTCGCCGGACAGCTTCCGCGTCGACTCCGCCATCATTAACCCCGACGGCGTGGTCGTTTCGCTACAGCCGGGCCACGTCTGGGCCGACGGTCCGCTCGTGCGGCTCGATGGGGCGGCGCCGGTCCAGCGTCTGGCCGACTACGTTGAGGATCCGCCGACACCCGCCGGCTCCGTCGGCGCACGAGACGCCGTCGTCCTGGAGGTCTGGCGCGAGGCTGTCAACGGCTTCCAGCTTCCCGATGAGTTGATCGAGCCGGCCCTCGGCGGCCCGGACACGACCGAGCGCATCCATACCGCCTTCGGACTGCGGTTGTACCGGATGGACGTCGATGACACCTGCGCGAGCATCGTCGATGCGCTCAACGACACCGGCGGCAGAGGCCGCTTGACCGTCACGATGGACCCCGAAACCGCCGTCGCAGGCGACTGTCCGGTCGTCGAGGGTGGCGGATACAGCGGCTTCGAGCACAACCTCTACCGCATCGAGATCGCGGACACCGGCGCCGGTGCCGTCCACTTCAAGTGGTCGCAGTTCAACGGCGGGCTGACGGGCCGCGCCGAGTTCGACACCGCTGCGCTGCGAGCCCACATCGGCGCCAACCTGGCGGCCATCACCGCATCGGGATTGGACAGCTTCTACCTCGAAGCCCTCAAGCCCAACCCCCTTCTCGGCCGATGGGTGGTCGTATACGGAGCCAATGTCACCTTGGACGCGGAAGGCTCCTTCGTGCTGCCTCCGGTCGGCGGCGAAGTTGTCGGCTCAATCCCGGCGCCAAGCCCAGGCGACGCAGACCCGACCGTGTTCGTGCGGCTCTGGAACGGCCTGGCCCGCGTTGACGCTTTCCCGACGGGCCCCGGCCCGCTGCCGCTGCAGGACGGCATCAATCTTGCGTTCGACGCGCCCGGCCCAGGCGCGGACTACCGCCCCGGCGACTACTGGACCTTCCCCGTGCGCGCGGGCGGGGTCGAGAACCTCGGCCCGTTTCCGGCCAATGCGCCGCCCGAAGGCATCGTCTATCGCCGCGTACCGCTGGCTGAACTCGACTGGAACGGAAGCCACGACGTCCCGCGGGACGGAGGAACCGTCGAAGATTGCCGCCGTCCCGTCCATCCACTCACTGACGTCACAAGCTGCTGCTCGTTTCACGTCGGCGACGGAGTCCTGAGCCACGGCGACTTCACCTCGATCCAGAAGGCGGTCGACAGCTTGCCGGCCGGCGGCGGCAAGATCTGCGTCCTGCCCGGCAACTACGTCGAAAACGTTCTCATTGAGGAGCGCGGCAACATCACCATCTCCGGCTGCGGTGACCGCAGCCGGGTGGTCTCGGCGAACCCCCGCGACGGCCAGGACGCGGCCGCGGTGTTCCATGTCGTTGACTCGATAGCGATCCAGATCAGCGGCCTGTCCATCACCGCACACGAGACCGGCATCGGCATCCTCGCCGAGGACCAAGTCGCCGAAAAGCGCGGCCAGGGACGCGATCTCGGACCGTCGGGCGCGCTGCACAGCATCGGGTTGGCCGAGCTGCTCGTCACCGCCGCGACCCGGCCCGCCATCGAGGTTCGGTTCGCCATCGGCCTCACTATCCGCGACTGCACGATTGGCATGGTCGACGAGCGCAGTCGCTGGCCTGCCGTCTTCGTCCAGGCCGAGGACGGGCTCATCGAGCGCAACGTCATTCGGGTCCAGCCGGCCAGACTTGGGCGCGACGATCTGCGCGCCGCGACTTTCTCCGGAGCCGTCGTGGCCGCCCATGGGCCGATGACGGCGTCCGCCGGCATGGGCGGACTACAGATAGGTGGCCTGTCTGAGGCAGTGCGCGTCGTGGACAACGTGATCCAGAGCGGGTTGGGTAACGGAATCACCCTCGGCGCGGTCCGTGCGGTGCGCCGCGACGACCGCACCCATCTCCCTGAACGGCTCGGCTGGGTGATCAACGCCGACGATCCCTGCGATCCGTGCCGCCCGGGCGACGGGGAGATACCCGACCCGCCGCCCGGCGGAGGTGACGGGGTGGTCCTCGTTCCTGGCGGGCCGCTGCGCGACATCCTCATCGAGCGCAACCGCATATTCGACATGGGACTCAACGGCATCGGGGTGATCGGCTTCTTCAGCCTTCGTGATCCCGACCTGCGCCGCATCGTGTCGGTGGAGGGCTTGCGCATTCATCGCAATGAGATCAGGCGGTGCCTGGCCCGCGACCTGGCTCCCGTGCGCGAGGAGATGTTCAGTGCGATGGGTTACGGCGGCATCTCGCTTGCGCACGTCGAGCACCTATCGGTCACCCAGAACGTCATCGAGGACAACGGCGCGAGCTACCTCGATCCGGTATGCGGCGTATTCGTCCTCTACGGCGAAGGTGTGGAAATCACTCACAACCGGGTGGTGAACAACGGACGGCGAACGGCGGAAGCCCCCGGCCGCGCCAGGCCCGGCCGACGCGGAGGCATCGTCGTCGCGTACTGCACCGTCCCCGTCGACCCCGCGATCAGCGACGCGGCACTGTATCGGGTCGTCCCGGAGAGCACGCCTGCCTTACGCGTGCACGACAATGTCGTCGTTGCTCCGCTGGGCAGGGCGCTGTGGGTCGCCGCGAACGGGCCAGTCTCGGTGCAGGCGAACTCGTTCACCAGCATGGGCGTGGCCGCCGATCCGCCGAACGCGGCCCGCGCCCTGGTCGGGCTGACCGTGACGATCGACAACATCGGGCGGTCCCCGGAGGCGCCCGGCGCCATCAAGAGCTTCAAGGGCCTGTACTACGGGGTGCTGCCCTCGGCCTTCCGCTCCGCTACCTCCGCCGAAACAGTCGCGGTGGGCACCGGCATCCGGGAACCCGGCATCATCACCGGCGGCATCGCGCCGGGCTTCGTGCTCTTCAGCGACAATCAGTGCCACTTCACTCCGGGTCCGTCGCGGCGCGCTCCCGAGCGCCCCGAAGTCCTCGACCCGGCCGCGGTCAAATTCGCGCGGATGATGATTAGCACTGTGGGATCGTTCGGTCGGCCGTCGCCGCCGCCTCCGCCGTTGCGGCCCGGGGCGCTCCTGCCGTTGGCCACCAGTCTGCGGCTGGCCTCCGTCTCGATTTCATCGCTGGACGACGTCGGCGTGCACGACAACCAGTGCTTCACCCGAATGCCCGACGGAACCCTGCTGACCAACCTCTATGTCATCGGCGACTCCGTGCGTGTATCGGACAACCGCTTCAAGGAAGGACCCGACGACACGATCGTCTCCTCGATCAGCGTCGGCGCTGTGAACGTCACCGCTCACAATGAGGGCACCCACTGCTTCGTGGTGCGCCCGCCGGCGCCGTCTGATCGTGTCGTCGACGGCCCGAACATCGTTGTCGCGTCCATGGTGCAGCGGGACTACTGCGACCGTTTCGCCCGGATTCTTCACGATTTCGCAGTGTTGGGAGGTTAGCTGATGGCCGACGAATCCGAAGTGGACATCCGCGATCTGGCCGCCACCGTCATCGAGGCGATCGACGTCGCCGACTCCGCGCGAGCCGGTGCGCTCTCCGATCTCGTCGACCTGCACGTCGCACGGGGTGAGGTTCTGCTGCAGGAGCGGGAGTTGCGGCGGGCGCTGAACGAGGAGGACCTTCGCCTGCAGACGCTCGACCAGAGGCTGGCGGCACAAGTCGTCGCCGGCCGCAGTCTGTCTCTCGAGGCGGTGCGGGCCGCCACCGAACCGCCGGCGCCGAACCCGGAAGCGTGGAAGGTCTACGGGCGGGTGGTGGCCGCGGACGGCTACCCGGTCCCTTCCTCGGAGCGTCTGCGGGGCGCGCGCGCCGTGCTCGTGGATTCCCGGGAACGTCCTGTTGCCGGCGCGGAGCCCGCGCGTCTCGATGAGTCCGCCGGCTTCCTCATCGAAGTCGCGTTGAAGCCGGGCACCGGCGCCCGGAAAATCGATCCGGCTGTGTCGGCGCGGGCGCTGCCGAATGTGCTCGTCGCAATCGTTGACCGCTCCGGCGACACCATCGCGTGCGACGATCAACCCATCGCCCCGGCGGCCGGGACGGTCACCTACCGGGAGATCGTGTTGAGCCCGGAACGCGAGGCGGATGACGATGCCGAAACGTCCTCGGCGGCAGAGGAACCCGGCACTAAGCGGGCCGCCGCGCCGCCCCGGCAGGCGTCGGGTCGATCGGCGCGCAAGTCACGGCGACCCCGAAGCGGCCCCGAGGCGCAGTGACAGTCGCTCTCGCTCACGACACTCGGCACACGGCGCCGGTGCCGACGCAGCCTGCGCCGCGGATGTCGCAGCGCCGGTCGTGGGACCTTGACGTCTCGGCGTTCGATGGACACTGTGCCTGCGGCGGCGGCTGCCCCCGGTGTTCCGAAGAGTCCGGGGTTCAGACCAAGCTGAAAGTCGGGGAAGCCGGTGATGCCTACGAGCAGGAAGCGGATCGTGTTGCCGCCCAGGTGATGTCACACAACGAGACGTCCGCCGCGCCGACCGATTCGTCGACACCCCCCTCGTCGCCGCCTCCCGTGCAACGGCAGAGCGCGGCCCCGGATGCGCCTGTCGGCGAAGAAGAGCAGGAGGAGCCGGACGTAGATGAGGCGCCGTTCGTCCAGGCTCTTTCACTCACCGCCACCCCCTCGGTGCAGCGTCAGGTCATGGACGCCGGTCTGGTCAGTGCAGGAGAGGAGGCATCGGTCAGGGCATCCGGCGACGAAGGCGCCGTAGACGACTACGAGCCTTGGAACTTCAGCAGTCCCGACGGGCTTCAACTTTTGCGAACAAGCGCACACCCCCGAGCTCCACCGACGAGGCACTCGCCGTCCACATCACAGGCGCGTGACCCGCGGGTGGAAGACGAGCCGTCGCAGCTCACCACTGGCGGTACTGCTTTGCCGGACGCCGTTCGCGCCTTTTACGAGCGCCGGTTCAGTAGGGACTTCTCCGCGGTCCGACTGCATGTCGACGCGGAATCATCACGTCGCAATGACAGTCTCAACGCTCGCGCCTTCACCTTCGGTAACCACGTCTGGCTGGGAAGCGGCCAAACCGCAAATGCGCCCTCGTTCGTCCTTGCTCACGAGCTTGCGCACGTGGTCCAGCAGACGCGGCCCGCTGAGCTGCCACAGACCGTCCATGGTGCTGAGCCCTTGGTGTCCAAATCGCTTGAGCCAGTTGCCACTGCGCAGCCGCGAGTGATCCAGCGCTTCGCTGCCTACTGGGAGCCGGAAGATTTCAACGGTTCCAAGACCCACGAGTTGTTGCTGCCCGCCATCGGGAAGTCCAGCAAAATCTTTACGGAGGGCCCGGTGCCCAACGCCAACGCGGGTATGGCATCAGTCGATTTCAACAACCCGAAGCGCGGCTTCGTCGACTTCTACGGCGCCTCAAACACCGTAGGACTGCTTTTCAACGGCCACGACAATCCCAAGCGCCTCAACGACGGCGGTGCACTGCACAAGCTGAGGAAAGACGGAGTCCGGTACCAATCTCACGAGGATCAGTCCGGGCCCTCGGTCGACAACGACCTTCTCCAGAATCTTGTCAGGGTCGACCGAGCCCCGACGTCGATTCTCATCGGCGACCTCAAGCCCAGCCACGGCACGATCGAAGCGCTTGAGGGCGATACGCAACTCGACAATTACGCAAAGGGTTTCAAGATTGCGCAGGATCAGAGCGCCGACTACGCGCAGGCCCATCCGACCCGTATTCACCCTGCCGGGCAAGGTTGGCCACTGCTGGGCGTGAGCCGATTCCAAGAAACTCAACTGTCGATCCCGCCGGCCTACGACCCGAAAAAGAAGGGCAATCAGACGCCCGAGAAGCTGGTCATTAAGAAGGCCGGCATCAAGGTCTACGAGCCGGACGTCGAAGTCAAGGGCAGGATCTATGTCAGCAAGGACCCGAAGAGCGCGGGCATCTGGAACTACTACTGGATACCGGTGAAGGCGGTTCTGGCACAGAAGTTGCCCGGACTTCACAACCTGCGCGACAAGGTCAATAAGGAGTTGATCGGGAAGCTGCTGGAATCGCCGTTGAAGAAGCAGCCCCTGCTCAAATCGCATGGAGGGGGCGACGATTCGACAGGTGGCCACGCGAGTCACAGCCTAGGCAGAGGTTCGCCCCCGCGATCGGGGCCAGCGGTCCGCCCCTTCCGCCCCACGGCGAAGGTGCCCGTCGGTCACCGGGAGACGAGAACGATCCGTCGGCAGCCGGCAACAGAGCGTAAGGACGGTTTCGATTACGCCGGCTGGGATGCGCAGCGTGTCGCTCTGACCACGGATTTCGGCAAGCTCGGCGGTAAGAAGGAAATGAAGAGATTCGAGGGCATGGCCCTTGCCATCGAAGCTCAGAAAGCGACCGAGGGCAGTACCGGCTTTACCTTCCCCACCAAGCCTGCGGAGAAGGACGTCGAGGCCGTCAAGGACTACAAGACGGTTGATTTCTGGACAGGGGCCAGCGGCAAGGTCGTGGGCTTGCTGCGGCGGTTCTTCGGTGTGGCGTTCGTCAAGGTCGCAAATGCCTATCTGCGTATCCGCGACAAGTTTCACGAGAAGTTCAAATCACGGCCGGAGTCGTTCAAGGGCGGCGGTAGCTTCGCCGGTGCGGTCGTCAGGATCGCATTCAAAGTGCTCAAGTTCGCCGGTGCACTGCTGATCGGCAAGACCCTGAACTACCTCGCTTCTTCGCTGGAAACCGGTGTCACCAACAAGATCCAGAGCTTCTTGAGCCCGGACAAGCTGGCTGAGCTGTTCCTCGACCCCGAGCGCAAGGAGGAGCTCGACGAGAAGATTAAAGAGGTCACCGGCATTCGAGATGAGCTTGAGAACAGGGCGAAACGGACGCTCGAGGACTTCGTCGAGTCCACCATCGGGCCGTACGACAAGGTGCTCGAACAGATCAACGAGGCGAAGAACGTGATCTCCGATGTGCTGGGGTTAGTCAATCTCGTCCGTTGGGGTGCACGGGTAGTCGCCTGTCTGTCGCCGCCGGGCTGGGGTTGCCTGTGGCTGCTGGGTGAGGCGGCCCTGGACAAGTTCATGTCTATGGTCGTGGAGACCTGCTGGTTCCAGAAGAAGGTCACGCCCCTGATCACGGCCGCATCCTTCATCAAGCAGTTGCCGATCGACCTGGCCAACCTCATCATCACGGCCATCAAAGACAGCGTGCTGCCACAGCCCCTGCATGACTTCCTCCCCGCCGTCCCGTCGGCTAATTCGATCACCGTCAGCGACACTGAGGTGCCCTGCGAGGGCGGCGGAGGCTCCGAAAAGCTCTCTCCTGAGCAAGAAGCGCTGATGCAGGTACAGGAAAGCTTGGGCGAGGACAAGTTCAAAGCGCTTACCGAGCTCATAAAGAATTCCGGCGTGCCGGCAGACAAACCGTTGAGCGTCGACGAGATCAAGAAGGTCGGCGAGCTAGCGGGGGGCATGTCTGCTCAGCAGCTGAAAGATCTGGCGGCCAAGTATCCGCCGGCGGCCGAAGGTAGGAAGATCCCCCTCGTTGACGCGCTTGAGAAAGCGAAGACTAAGGAAGGGTCGATCTACGACGGGGAGCCCGGATCCGAGTCCCCGAGGTATCAGACGGTGGTCGTCGGTACGAGGGCGGGCGGTCCGCCGGTTATCGACGCCAGCAAGGCGCCAGAGGCCACCGGTCAGGGCAAGCCTGCTACCAATATTTCGGCTCAGGTTTACGCCCAAGCTGGTCACGTTGCCCATTCCAGGCCTGAAGTCTGGTTGTGGCTGTATCGCGACGGTCAGCACGTGCTGACGCTGTCGAAGGTTCCGATGGAGGTCGTGGGCCGCAACTGGTACCCAGACGACGTCAAACGGGAGAAGCTGCGCGTCCGCTACAGGATCCTCAAGGCCACCACGCTGGAGCCGTACATCAAGGGTGCCGCGCTGCATGTGGGCGGCATCGTCTATGGGTACTTACCTGGCTGGGGCGGTATAGCGGACGAGAAGTAGCCACGGCTGGGGGTGCGAGGCGCCGCGCGTTCCATCGCCCCTTTGCCTCGGCATAGCCCAATCAGGTCGGCGCAATTCAGGGCTTCTTCGGCGCCGCCGTCGACGGCGGCTTGGGGACAGCGATTGTGAACGGGCCAAGCCACGGCGCCGGGAATTCCACGGTGAAGGGCACGTCGCCCGAGATGCCTGTCGCCTCGAACTGCGACAAGGGCACGGTGGCCACCTGCTCCAATCGTGTGCCGCAATCACCCGGGCACAGATCGACAGTGTCCTTGACGGTATAGGAGATCAGCGGCGACACCGTGATCTCCGATGCCGATGTCCGGGCCAGCTCTACCGTGCCGCTCACGCGGCGTTCGTCGTCGAAGGGCGACGGCTGCGCACCCGACTTGCACAGAGTCTGATTCACTCCGATGTCGCCGGCGAGATTGCCTGGAATGTCCCTAGGAATGCTGAAATTCATGCGGTCTTTGCTAATCGGGCCGTTGAGAGCATCGACGGCGGTGGGAATCAGGCTCTTGATGTCGAAAGAGGCAGTCGTGGCAACAGCCGGCATTTTGGCTGTCAGGCTGCTCTTCAGTTCGTTGATCAGGAATGTCGTGGCCTTGTTGGTCGTCGGGGAATTGGTGAAATCCTTGGCGAAGGCTGGAGTTATGTTCTTCGGAGGTGACCCGCCGGCGAGATACTCCTGCCAGAATGGCACGACGCGGCTGTCGACGGCCGCGGCGATGCCAGCCATGATCCAGGGGCCATTCTTCGACCGGTAGTACTCGGCCAGCTTTTGGCTCTTATACGGTTCGCAGAATCCCGGCGGGCACCATGAGGGGCGACCACAGGTCTGCGCCTTGGGGGCGCCGCTGTTCGCGTACTCGCGCTCTGCAGCCGTGTCCATGTCCTCGACTTGCTGCGATTGCGGGTCGTAAGGCTGCCGCTGGACGGTTGCGCCGTGGCTCGATGTCTCCTGCTGTACGACGTGTGCCAACTCGTGCGCCACCAGTCGGCGGCCTGCCGCGGTCGCTGGCGCATACTGGCCGGGCGCAAACACGATGTGAAGGCCGACGGTGTAGCCGCGTGCATTGAGTGCGAGCGCCGACTCGCCCGCCCGCCCGTCGCTGTGTACTCGCACCCCGGCGAAGTCGCGGCCGAAACGCCGTTCCATGTAGTCCCGGGTGGTGGGCTCAATCGGATCCCCGGAGGAACCGAGAACCTCACTGACGATCGGCGGAGCCGGGGCCAATCCGGCGTCGGCGGTCCGCACCGAATTGGCCTGCAGCGAAGCGTGTTCCGCGTCGTCTCGCTCCGTCCGACATCGCGGGCAGCCGCCCCCACAGGCACACGCGCGCTCAAGGGGCGGCTCCGAAACGCGTGCGATCTGTTCGGCGGCGCGCTCAGCTAGCCGCTCTTGTTGGTCATCGAGCCTCGCGATCGCCGGCTTGAGCTGGATCGCGGGATGTGCGGTGCCGAGGGGCGCGGAGAGAGGATGGTGAGAATGCCGGAGGCGGCCATTCGTGGCCGCCGCAGCGCGAGCAAACGACGCGCTATTGTGGCGTCCGCTGCCTCGCCGCGCGAAAGCGTGCATTGCGCGCCTCCTTTCCGGGAGTGGCACAGTGCCGTAGGTTCGATCAATCGCTCTAGGATATCGCGTGGAATGCCAGACGGCGGGCGGTCTCACGTTCACGAGTTGGTTGCCCGAGCGATTGTTTCATCGCACGGTGGACAGCGTCCGATGTGAGACGAAATAAGTTGTAGCGCATTTCCGCTAAGGCTGGCGGCTCGCGGCCAAGCCGCCAGCGCCGCGTGCAGTCAAGCGGACAAGCTAATTCTTCTTCGGTTTTCGGTCCGCGCCGATCCCCACCGGCTTCTTAGCGCTCGGCGCCCCCGTTCCCTCCGATTCCGGCCAATACGGTTCTTCACCGGGCTTGAGTACTCGCATGCCGGGTTGGCTGAGCGCAATGACTTTCGTGTGTCCGATCACTTTGGCACGCCAGAATGCCGCCGATGCTTTCGCGAATTCCTGGCCTGTTTTCCCTTGGAAGGCCTCGCATGACCGGTAATAGACTTCGGCCCCCGGTCCGCACAGAACGCGCCGCAACAGCACCAGTCGCCGCTGCCGTGGGGTGAGTTTGTCGCGCCACGGAATTCGGCGTCGGTCAATGCGCCGGCGCGATGTGCGGCACTGACCTTGGGGACCAGCTCGCTAGTATTGGGATGGCGACCCAGCATTACAATTGCATTGTCACGAACGTCGGGATCTTTGCTGTACAGCATTTCAACGACGTCACGTATGGGATGGCCGTATCGAGCGATTATTTCCCCGACGTAAGCGTCACCGGTGATGACGCAGGCGGCGATTTCGGCCAGCCGCTGCACCTGCAATCGCGGCGGCCACGGTCCCCCGGCGTATGTGCAATGAACCGTGCTGATGACGCTCGCGCGTTGGCCAGCTGTCAAGTGACCCAGTAGATCTGCGCACCAGACCTCGAGGTATTCGCGCAGGGTCGCGGGCAGTGCGTCAGCAGTGGGTATGTCATTATCTCCGCGGCACTGGGCGGTCAGACGCCACATTAGTCGGAAAGTCGCGGTTTGGAAGCCCAGCCTCATGTGAACACGTCGGCGAGGCGCGCGAATGGGACGATGCGGTATCGGCTATTGAAGCGTGCCGTCAGTAGATCGGCGTCGACGATGATCAACGGGCGAACACGTACAGGACCTTCCCCGACGCCCAGCGTCGGCAGCACATCGGGCAAGTGCGCGCACACCCACTCATAGCGCCCTCGTAACCGTTCCACGGCGGATGTCCTACCCTCGATTAGGCTCGACAGTTCATTCGCCATCTCGCGCGGGGTGCGAGCCACCGCAAGGGATTTCGCTTCCAGCACATACAGGGATCGTGACGAAGGGTGGAAAGCCAACAGATCGATGTCGCCCAAGTCGCGCCCATTGATATTTCTCAGATCGTGCACGCCTAAGCGCCGTACCCGACGACGAACGGGTTCGCACCATTCGAGAAGTTCGTCGGCGACACGCTGCTCGAACCGGTCACCGTTGAGATCTCGGGCAGCACCGAGCGCGGCTCTCATTTCGGCGGTCTTGGCTTTCAGGCGGCCTGAGTTGTATTGGCCGTGCCATTCGAAAGAGGTGCGCCGCGTGTTGCGGTGTCCAAATATGACGTGGTCGACGCCGTCGAGCGAGCAGCGAATGAGCGGACGGCGTAGGTAGGAGCGGCCCCTGTTGTAGCGCCACGGAAATACCTCACCACCTAGCGCCCAGAAGTCGTCCTCCACAGCCATTGTGAGGTGATCCAGAAAGGCGCTGACCTTGTCTTCTGACCATGCAAATTTCGATGTCATGCGCTGACGTATGTCCTGAACCGCGACCAGTCCGACGTCTTCCTGCTCCCGTTCGGTGGACAGATTCACCAGTTCGCTTGTGAACAGGGCCAACTCGGTGAACGAGAATCCCCATTCTACGATTGCCACGCTGTCGGCAGCAGGCAAGTCACCGGTCGCGGTGTCTGTCACGCCCGGGTCCCATGCGTTGCGGCGGGCGGCGTCGTCCACTGTCGCAGCGGCATTGGCACTCAGCAGACTTTGGAGGCCTTGGGTGTAGCGATCGTCGTCGCGTCGGATGCCAAGGCGGCCAGAGGGCAGGATCGAAAGTTCTGCGTGCGAAAGGTCGGCGTGGATTGCGTCGGAGAGGAAACCCTTGTGCACGATTTCTGATGCCAAACCAAGGAGTGCGTCGTAGGCCTCGATCGTCGGAGCCGCAACCGATGTCGGTTGGGTAGCGGCGGCGAGTTCGATGAGAAACCGCGACGAGACCGATGCGGATGTGGCCTCTCTGATTCGTTGGGCGAGGCGCTGTGTCTCATCGGAGGCTGGTCCGAAGCATGCCAGCCGCGATGGGTGCCGTTGCCATTGCACGTAGCCCTCATGCAACAGGGCCTCGTTTGCCCGAATGAGGTAGTCCAATAAGGAGATGCCGTCGTAGGCGGCAAGCGCGGTCGTCAGTCTGTCGCGGAAGTATGCGACGACCTCATCGTTGAGTACCTGGGTTCGTTCTGAACTGGGTATGTTTCCGACGTTGCGCCCAAAGTCCTGGCGCAGGTGTAGGCCTAGCTCGTCGAGGAGTCGCGAGGTCACCGCCGCTACGGTGGTGCGGGCTTTCGGCAGGTCACCCGGCCAAGCGATCAGATCGACGTCGGACTGCACCAGATGCAACATGCGTCGTTCCCCGGGAGGAGCCAGTATCTCTATTGCTTGGTCCGCGAAGGCCGGGTTCGCTGCGGCGTCGTCAATGGTGCTCAGGGTGGATAGGACTTCGCGAATGAGCGCACGGTCGAGTGTGTTCGGAGGTGCGTCGCTGTCTGGCTTGGGCGGGGCCTTGAATTCAAATGTCAGGTTCTTACCGTCGACGTCGGGCCCGCGGCGTATCCATCGGTCGTCGTCATCGTTCGGCCACTCCGCCTCGATGAGCAGGATTTGCAGCTCTGGCTCGAAATCTGCAAACAGTTCGGGCGCACGATCATGGATGCAGACGAGCCAGTAGCACATCGCCTCCGCGAATGATCGGAGACGAACTTGATTTTCGAGCGATGAGGTCCGTAGTTCGACCCAGATCGTGAGGCCGGGAACCTCTGCGCAGAAGATGATGCGCGGCAGCGCAATTACTTCGCGTACTGGTGTCGCATCGCCGTGAGCAAGAAAGCATTCGTGCAGTCTGTTGGCTATACGAACGAAGGTACGCCCCAACCGCTCAGCGATCTTGATGCGCAGTGCCTCAGAGTAGTCTGACTCAACGACGAGTGCCGTGGGCGAAGGAGAGTCGTCGCCCATGTAGAACGATTGATCGTTCCCGTCGTAAAGGCCGTAAAGGTCGGCGAGGCCACCGTGCAGAATCGTTGTGTCGTTGTTGTGCAAACGATCTAGCGCCTCGGCGAAGTACCACAGGCTCAGTTGATCGGTACCCGAGGTGTAGAGAATCGTCTCGAGATCCTCGAACGTCGAACAGAGGTGGGCCTGCTCGTTGGGCGTAAGCAGATAGAGGTCTCTGCCCAAGGGCCAGAAGACGTCGATGGTGAGCTTGCGCCTGCCATCATCGCTTGGCTCCGCCGGTGGCGCGGCAACCGTCAGCGGATCGACTAACACCGAATCGGTTTCCGTGTCGAGGCTGGGAACGCTGACGCGGATGTCTAGCTCCTTGTCGGCGTCGAACGTTCCCCGAAATTCGCTGAACCCAACATCGCCGCGTGTAGCATGCTCGCCGTCGAAGAGGGACTCGCATAGTTGACGTGTCAGCCGTGCGGCGTGCGCGGTGATTGCTTCGTGAAGCAGCGCGTGGCAATCGTGGGCCTTCGCTTCCACACAGATCGCGTGCCGCAGTGTCACCATCAACTCGAACGGTGTGGCGATGACCACCGTGTTTCTTCCCGTCCGAACGAACGGACGCGCAATGAGCGCCTGATCGATGTCGCTGCCGTCCCACCGCGGCAACGTGTCAGCGTCCGCGAACAACATGTCCTGCAGGTAGGCCGTCAGCGCGCCAGGGAGACCACCGAAAAACTCGGGTTCATTGAGGGTGAGGGCATCTGCGAGAGTCGTAAGCTCACCGTGATCCGGGACCACGACCGTGGTGGGCTTCGGAGGTGCGGTCGTGTATCGCCCGACTCGCATTCGGGCTCCCAGATGATCGCTGGTCATCAGCAGTAGCCGCGCACATGCCTCGACGTTACGTGTGAAGGTGTCTGGAAACTGATCGCGAAACGGGCCGAAAATTGCTGGTAGCAGATGGCGCACGACGATGCCGGCATCGGTCATCAGCCCCTGAAGCACCAGATACGTTCCCGGGAGGAACGGCACTTCGGCGGCAAGGAACCCGTCGAAGTGCCCACGCATCTGTGACAAAGGCCTTCCTTTGTATGATTCGATCCGACTCACGTAGTCGGCCAGCTCGCCGGTGCTCGATGAATCTCGCGCCGCAAACGCCGTCAGCTGGGTGAGCGCATCCAAGTAGTGCGCGTTGGCAGGGACGAGCTGTAGAGCGACCACCCGCGCCAAGGGCTCGATGTCGTTGATTGGCACGTCCGCGTGCACCATGGTGTCAGACTAACTGCACGCATCGACACTTCCCGCGCCGTTGGAAGGGCTTCGCCGCACCACTCATCGGCTCAGATGGTGCCCGCGCGCGACCGCCAAAATCCGAGGTCCGTGCGCCTCAACCAGTGCGGTGAGACCTGACGCGACAAGTTCGAGCCACGGCGGCGTGTTGTCCAGGGTGACGCCAACCCTGCAGGTTAGCGTGGCATTGTGTCCAGGCTCGGGCGCACGGTCGCCCGGTCAAGCAACAACGAGCAGATCGATTTCCTGCCCGCTGTGGATGGACCTATCTCTCATGTCGACCGTGCCGAGCTCTCGCTCATACCGTTCGAGAATGCAGCCCCAATACGCACTGCTCCTAACTACAAGGGCCAGCGGAACTACACCGGAGAATGGTGGTGCGCCACCACCGAACGCCACGTGGCCTACGAGTCCTGGGTCGAACGCGACTTCCTGATGAGCGCTGACTTTGACAACGACGTAGTTGGAATCGCAGTGCAGCCATTTACCTTTCGGTTCCTTGCCAGCACTGGATCGCTGCGTGAGCACACTCCGGATGTGTTCCTTCGCCACCGCAACGGCGACGCGACCGTCGTCGACGTCCGTCCCGATGCGCGAGTCGACAACGATGCGAACGAGGCGTTCGAGTCCACGCGGCGACTTTGCGATGAGGTCGGCTGGAACTACAGCCGCACTGGCGAACAGCCTCCAATCCGTGCTGGGAATCTGCGCTGGCTCGCTGGGTACCGCAACGTACGCAACAGGGTGGCTCCGGTCGCCACCCGTCTCATATCCGAGCTCGAATCCGAGGGACGTATGACGATCAGCGCCCTCGCAAGCGCAGCCGGAGATCCGGTGCTCGTTCTGCCGACGCTATATCACCTGATGTGGAGGCACGAGATTTCGGTCGATGTGTCATCGACGCTACTGAACATGAACACGATCATTGAAGCGGCCCCCAGATGAGTGCCGGTGCGCCAACCCTCCGAATTGGCGACTTCTGCCGATTCGACGGACAACTTTCCGAACTCATCGCGCTTGACGGATTTGTCGCCAAACTTCGTCGGGCCGATGGCGGTCTCACGGCGGTCAAACTCACAGAGCTCTTCGCAGACACCACATTTCAGGTGATTACCCCCAGTGTGCGGCGACGCCCGTTGCCGCCTGCCCATTTTGACACGCTCAGCGCACAAGCCCAAGAACGCGCGTTGTGGCTCGAGCATCACATCACCGAAGTCCTTGATGGCATTCCGGCGGGATCTCTCCCACTGACGACACCGCGACCTGGATATGACCCAGCGAATACGTCACTGGCACAGCGGGAACGCAACAAGCTCGCCGAGCTGCAAGCCGCTGCTGCACCGGTGCCTGTTAAGTCGTTTCAACGGTATCGGCGCAATTACGAGCGCCAGGGAATCGATGCGCTTATCGACGGACGTTCGGTCAAGCGCAGGTCAGCAGCTGGCAGAGTTGACCAGCGTTACATTGCCGTCGTGCTTGAAGTGCTGAGCGAGAACAACACTCAGTCATCAAGAACCGAGACAGCATTGAAGTGGTTCGTCGATCGTCGCGTCCAAGAGAGATTCGCGGAGACGGTCGCGATCCCCTCCTATCAGACATTCAATCGGTTGATGAAGCGGCTTCCTCAAGCTCGCCACGCCACCGGATCTGCACGCACGAGGCAATCACGCGAGCACCAACCAGCGGGTCCATTCAGCACCCTCGTCGCAGCCCGACCCGGCGAATGGATGCAGATAGATACCACCCCATTCGATGTGGGAATACGTCTGGACGATTCGGTTGAGGGAAGAGTCGAGCTGACTGGGCTCGTGGACGCTGCAACGCGGACCATTGCCGCTGCGGTCCTGCGCCCAACAACGAAAGCGGTTGACGCCGCCCTGCTCCTGGCCAAAGCAATGACGCCGGAACCGATGCGTCCTGGGTGGACGCAGGCTGTGTCGATGGCCCATTCAGCGCTGCCCTACCAGATCATGCGGTCGGTTGACGACCGCTTGGAGAACGCCGCGGCCCGCCCGACGATGGTGCCAGAGAACATTGTGTACGACAGCGGAGCGGTGTTCCTGTCAACGACATTCCGCTCGGCATGCAGGGCATTCGGCATCAACCCGCAGCCTGCTCACAAGGACACCCCAACCGACAAACCCATCATCGAACGTACGCTTGGATCGGCGAAAACCCTGTTCGCACAATATGTCACAGGCTATTTGGGCTCGTCCGTCGAGAATCGGGGCAAGGGAGCCGAGAAGCAGGCAGTGTTCTCATTGGCCGAGCTCCAAGATCTCCTCGACGAATGGGTCGTCGTGTCGTGGCAGAACCGCAAGCACGACAGTTTGCGCGATCCTCTCAATCCCGGGCGCATGTTGACGCCGAACGAGAAGTATGCCGCGATGCTCGCTGTGAGCGGCTACGTGCCGACGCCGTTAACCCCCGATCAATACATCGGGTTGTTGCCGAGCATGTACCGCGTCGTCAACTCGTACGGCATCAAGATCGGCCATCGCGTGTACGACTCTGACGACATCGACCCTTGCCGCGGCGAGATATCCGGCGTCCCAGGCAAGGGCACGCAGTGGCGCATCCACTACGACCCGTATGACGTCAGCAGGGTCTGGGTGTGCAATCACCACGGCGAGGGATACCTCATGGCCTACTGGAGTCAGCTGCACTCCATGCCGCAACCTTTCGGCGACGCGATTTGGGAGCACGCCCGCCAGATCGAAGCCGACCGTGGCGACGGCCGCCCGACCGAGGAAACGATCAAAGCGGCGGTCGATGACCTGCTCGGACGCGCGTCGCCGACTCTCCCATCGAGGCCACGCCGCCGCAAATCGGCCAAAGACCGGAGAGTCGTTGCCCGGACGAAAGCTGCCGCCAAACTGCCTCCCTCGGTACCTGTCAGTGCGGATGCACCGGAGTCGCCTCCCCTCGCACCACCAGACGACGACCTCGACGACGTCGCGGACGTCATCCCTTTACCGGTATTCGACGCGGAGAAGGAATCTCATTCATGGTGACTAGCAAGGCCTTCCAAAGATGACATCGCAATGGGACGCCGTACCCCTCGACGAGGATCTCGACCCCCGGCAGGTCCCGTCAGTCACACTCGACGGATGGCGGCAGTTCGTCGACGCGAAGCCCGCCGCGTTCGAGCTGATCGATCACCACGAATACAGCTCGTTGCCGGGTCCGGAGAAGCTCGCGTACGACGACAGACGCATGGCGTATCACTCTGAACTCGTCATCATCGAAACCTCAACCGTTCGACACATCACACGCCAAGGCAGGCTCCTCACGCTTCTCAACCAACGTGAATGCGGTGCCCGCCGATCAATGATCGTCTCCGGCCCGTGGGCGAGCGGCAAGACAACCACGATCAAGCTGCTGGGAAAAGTCCATGAACAACACGTGCGCCGCCGCTACCCGGGCCAGGACCGCATTCCCGTCGTATACATCACCACCCCGCCAAAGGGGTCACCCCGCAAGCTCGCGTCAGAATTCGCCCACTTCCTGGGCCTGCCAACACGGCAGCGCCACAACACCACTGACATCGCCGACGCGGTATGTCATGTGCTGACCCAAGCTCGGACGGAGCTCGTCATCGTCGACGAGATCCACAACCTCAACCTCGCCAGCGCTGCCGGCGAAGACATGTCCGACCACCTGAAGTACTTCAGCGAACACATGCCGGCCACCTTCGTCTACGCCGGCATCAACGTCGAACGATCAGGTCTGTTCACCGGGGTCCGCGGAAAGCAAATCTCCGGACGTTCGGTCCTCGTGCGCACCGACCCCTTCGCCTTCAATGATGAGTGGAAGGCCCTTGTCGCATCATTGGAGGCCGCGCTAAGGCTCTACAAGCATCGCGACGGAACCCTCATCCGCAACGCAAAATACTTGTACCAACGCACTGGCGGGTCGATAAGCAGTCTCAGCCATCTCATCCGCGTCACTGCTATTACCGCGATACTGGGCGGAGAGGATGCCATTACACGCGAGGCCCTCGATGCGGCCATCATCGATCACGCTTGCGAAACCAAGACCAGTCACCCGACAAAGGCCGCAACAGGTTGACTGCGATGGAGCTGGTCATCTCGGCGGGGAACCCGACGCTCCCCCGCGTAGTCAAACCGATCACCAACGAGCTTCTCGACGACTACCTGGCGCGGCTCGCACGGGCCAACGGAATCAACCGATATCGACTTCGTGCGTTGCTCAAGCAGCGCGGTGGATCGATACGCGGCGGCCTCAGCGTCACGTCCGGTATGCCGGACCGGGCAATTGTTTTCGCGCTTCCTGAGTTGCGCGATGCGAGTGACCTCAGCACCTATCCTGAACTGGCGGGCCGCCCCCGCGCATATTCAAAGGGTCCGGGTTGTCCACAGTGCGCTTCCCGTCACGGCATCCGAATCCCCTTCCCGCATGTGTGGTCGACCCACGAGAGCGTGATCTGTCAAGACCACGAGATGTGGCTCAACGGAACTCTTTTCAAGCCAGACCCCGTCCGTCCGGCCATTCCCATCCGCGGCGCTACGAAAGCCGACATCCGCGCTGCCCATCGTCGCCACAAACAGATGATTGCCGAGTATGGTCGAGAACACGTGTGGCAAGCGATCGCTGGTGCCTATGACATCGTCCAACGCTGGAACTACTGGAAACCCCTTGAGGCAGTTGAGTATCGACTCCAAGAAACCGAACCTGACCCCACCCGGCACGGAGAAGGCACAACCTGTCGCAACGCCGCCATCTATCCCGAAGTGGTAAAAGTCGCCGACGTGCTCGCTACCCCTGACTGGCGCCGCAAAGCGCTCAAGGGGCCTCGCAACAAGCTGGCCGATGCATTCGGAGAACTGTGCGCCATAACGCTTGACACATTTCAACTGCCCTACCGCGCGTACGAACCTCTGTACGAATGGCGGTTGCAGCAATTGGGACAGCGGGATCCTGTGATCGGCCCCGGATCCGCAGAGACCGAACCAGAACAAATCTGAGGTCGAACGATCGCCAACTGTGTATCGGTGCGAGGTGTGCGTCACGCGACCATGGTCCATGCCCTGCACCCCACACTCACGGCTTCGGCACGCGAAGTGCCCGCGCCGATCGCATTGAAAGCTAAGGAACGCGTAGCACGATCGGTGTCCACGGGTGCACGCCCACCTCAACCACGCCCTCACTATCCACAGCTAGGCCGCGGAACGACTTATGCCCTAGCGCCCATCGCCTCTGGCGAATTTCGGCGAGCGACCGGCGACGCCAACGTGCGCCGTTCCACCCCGGCGGCGGCTGGCCGCCAGGTTTCTGAATCCAGTCCGGAGTCAAGAACACTTCTTCACCGAACACGATCAACTCGGCGACGTGGGCGTCGTATTCGACACGTTCGGGCTTCATCTTCTCTTCGATCTTGACCCAGAACCACCTGTAGAACTCCCGCACGGCCCCGGTGTAGCGGGCGATGATCGGAAGCAGATCAATCGAATCACCCTGATCCTCAAGGTATTTGCGCACTTGCGCGTTCAGTTTGTCCCACTTCAGCAGCGGCTCAACATGTAAGCGAAACTGGAACTCCGCCGTCGGCATCGTCTGCGAGAACTGCCATGCGGGGTTCAAGTAAGGGAGGAACTTGTGCTGGGAGTAGTTACGCAACTCCTGAAGCAGCTTCGCCTCGTCTGCTTCGAAGACGGCTAGGCGTTTCGTGGTGTACTGGCCGCGTTCAAACTCGGAGAGTTGTCCTTCGATTCTTGGCCAGATGTCGCGCAGAACCGCTCGCTGCCCTGAGACAAGCGACTTCACCGAGGCGAGAAAGTTCGCCAGAAGCCGAGCTAACTCGATGCCGAAGGGGTCGCCCACGTCGGGGTTGAACGGCTGGCTCTGACCAATCTCCGGGTATCGCCATATGTGGTTCTGTAGTTCCTCGGCGTTCTTGCTGAAGGCGTAGGACGTCAGGTTCAGGTCGCGCGTCATCGCGATGACCTCGAACACTCGCATCCCCGTCAACATCGCCTGGCGCCGCCTGTACTCGGCGATCCATGGGTTCGTCCAGGATGTGACCGTCTCCTGCTCGTCGTCTGGCGGCTCATCCACAACATCAATGCTGCCACTGACCGCCGATAGCTCCAGGCGGCAGAAGAGGCACGGATTCGCATGTACGCGACTCGGGTCCGCGGCGGCGCACTTCGGGGCAAAAATCGCGCGACTCGTGGGCTGAGGTCATGCCACGCTCGATGTTGTGAGCGAAGAACCGGAGATCTACGTGTTCGATTTCTCCAACGCTCCCGGCGCGGCCAAGGCCCGGGAGCGGGTCGAGCGCGCCCGAGCTGAGGCGCGCCGGCGCTACCGCGACCACCTAGCGGCGGCGTTCGACCTACACGGCTCCCCTGATCCCGACGCGCTCGCGGACGTCGCGCTCGACGCGCTCACAGCCTGGCGGTATGTCGACAGCGGGGATCGTTGTCGGTGCTCATGTCACCCGCGGCTACCCGAGAGCGACTTCCACGACTACGGATTCGGCTGCGTATGCGCGCAGGCACCGGAGGATCGTCGCCGCGCATTCGCTGCGTGGCGCAGCGACACCCGGGCGTTCTGGCGGTCGCCTGAAGGCCAGCAGATCAGGGCCGCGGAGCGCGCCGCAGAAGCCGAACTCGACGCCTGGCTGGCAACGCAGCCCGGCGTCGTCGTGCACAGCCGCGGCGGGATGACGCCCGAACAGTGGCGCGGAGAAGTCGACGGTCGCCTGTTCTACTTCCGTGAACGCCACGACGAATGGCGCATCGAGCTCAATCTACGGCCCAGTGGTCGCTTCGCCCGCGCCTTGGTCGGTACGGATAGTAACGGCGGAGCACGCTACGAGGAGCGCGAGCTCGACGAGGGCGACGTGATCTCCCATGGCACCACCGCTGTCGACGGGTACGGCAACACGCCCGTCGAGCGGGCGACGGTCATCGTGGACACAATCCGGGCGCACCTCGCCCGCGAGGCGTGCGCGCTACACCTCGACGATCTGTCATCCATCGAAGCGCTGCTCGGGCGCGAGGTCCGCTGGGGCCCATCCTGCGGGACGCGTCTGCCCACCGACTGACCAAGGGCCAGATATCAGTGGCCTGAACTGAATAACTTCCGCTCGATCATCCCGAGATGCTGCCGTTACTCACCAGACCTCGAGTTCACGAATCACTGAGAAATCTGACCAAATCGATTCTCACTCTTCTTGTTCCAAGCAGGTCAAGGCGCCTGGCCCAGCGCAGATTGGATGAGAAGGGACACCGATCCGGACTCTCGCGCCAAGCCGCTGTCCTGTCCGATCCGGCGTCCTTTCTCAACGTAACTTCGCTTTTCTCACTCTTTCTGAGCCTGACGATTGTTTTTCTCCGCCGGTTTGGTCTTGCCGCCACCGCGCCGAGACCTGGTCGCGATGACGACTGGCGTCACGTCAGACCCAGCTCGCCGCCGGCTCCAAATGGCGGATGACCCTCCCATTACGTCACAGTGACAAAATGGCCGCCTCTGGCTGAATCTATGCTTAGGAGCCGGGAATGGTGAATCGCCCTCGCGTGCAACGATTTCCGTGTCCAGAGGCTGTCATCGACAGATTTCGCTGAATTGCGACAACCCATAGCGGGCTGTACCGCAAAGAGTTCACTACCCCGTACCAAAGTGGACTGCGAAACCACCGCGAAATAGCTGACGAGCGAACGCTACGGTTTTAAGTGAACTCGCCGGGAACCGTTAACGGCATTGAAATCCGTCACCGTGGTGCTTCTCCCTTATCCCGCCAGCCGAGCGGGCCCGCTGGTCTAGCGTTGGCCAGCTTGTATCGCGTTAGCCCGGGGGCCCCGGCCGCCGACGCTAAAACAGGTGCCGACCATAGCGCGGCAGGCCCACACCGACGCCGACAAATTCTGGCACCTCGCCGGCGCCTGGGGCCGCGCGGCCGGCGACCATCGCCACGTGCGCATGCGCAAAGGACCACCTGCATTCTGATGGGACCAACATCTTGCGTCGGGAATCTGTTGGGCAACAGCCGGTCCGACCTCATGGATAGTGTCTACGGGTCGACCGTTCGGACCAGGGACTTCTGAGCTCGACCGAAGCCATGAGCCACCGCGCAAACATCGACAGCCTGACTGTTTCCTCGCTGCTGACAAGCAGATCACAGAGACTACGAACGAAACACACTGCGCTTGCAACAGGTGTCGGTTCACGGGTACTGAAAATTTGTGCCAACAATCCGGTACCGCAGGCTCCGTATGCATGGTGAGGCATCTGGTCCATCCCCGCAGATCTGGCGACGTCGATCACTATCAAGGTCAGATGAGGTAGCACGGTTATTGCCTAAGTGACAGCGGTTGCTTGCCAAGGGTGCATCGGATAATGCTTCTACCTTCGACTGGCTTGTGGTATTTCCCAGCGTAGGCGTGACCGGTACGCATGTCATCGGGGACAGCGAGTTGCACGACGGCGAATGGAGCCAAAGCATTCGATGCTCTAGACAACGAAGGATCGCAGCCACTATGGGCACGACGGGTGACTCAAGGAAGTTAACGGTTCGCCGCATCTGGGCGCGCATCGTGGCACCATCACAAGGTGCGTATTGAAAACACCAATCTTGCGGATGTCGTTGTCCTAGTGCCGGAACCGATCCGTGACGACCGTGGTCTGTTCACCCGCACGTTCGACGCGGTAATTTTCGACGAACATCTCAGACGCCGCGGCGCATCGGCGACGTTTGTCCAGGACTCGCAGTCGCGCACTGTCGCCGGAGGACTTCGCGGACTTCACGGCCGTTCGGGTCGTGGTGAGGCCAAACTTGTTCGGTGCGCCCACGGGGCTATCTACGACGTTCTAGTCGACATTCGCCCCGGATCCCCCACATTCGGTATACAGCAGGCGTTTCGGTTGGACGACCAGAGTTTCCGGCATCTCTACGTGCCGCCTGGATTTCTCCATGGCTTCCAGGCACTGGCCCCTTCGTCCGATGTTTGTTACCGCATCGACCGGCCACACAATCCGGCCGAAGACCTCGCAGTCGTCCATAACGACCCTGATCTCGCGATCGCCTGGCCGCTGCCGGTGACCGCTATCTCGCAGCGCGATGCAAATGCCGGCTCGTGGGCGTCACTTCTTACACACCTGCGCTGAACCGCAACAGGAATCGTGGACAGGCACGGACCGCACATTGCGTAGGGTGATCTCGGTACGCCCCGCGGCTCGGTTATCACCGACGTTGACTGGCTCACTGGCTATTTCGCTGTGACACGCGGGGTGAGGCACCCCTGCTCCTCGCCGGTGTACTCGCCTCCAGAATGAACAAGCCGGGCTGCGGTGTTGCTGCCAAACCAGTGAACACCGGCGAAAACTGTCGGCTCGGCCCCGAGACAAAGGGGCCGTTCGCCGGAAGAGTCTTCACGGTCTCGTTGTACGGCACTGCTGGTGCATCATCCTCGCGGCGGTGATGCCAAGACGCTCAGCGACGACAGTCCCGACGATGTATTCGGCGATCGCCAACGACGACGTCGCACCTGGCGACGGTGCGTTGCGGAGGTGGATTATGCGGTCGGCTCCCCCGATGACGAAATCGTCCTCCAGACTCCCGTCCGTTCTCATCGCCTGCGCGCGTATCCCTCGCGGGCCCCAGGTCACGTCGTCGACGCGGACGGCGGGCACGTACTTTTGGGCTTCGCGGACAAACGCCGTCTTGCTCATCACGGTGCGTGCCTCGCGAACCGCCGCCGCGGAGTTACGTGACGCGAACCGCCAGAAGCCTGGGAATCCGACCGCGGAGGCGATGTCGGTTGCCGACCACCTACCCCGGTCGTAGGTCTCGCGACCGAGAGAGAGAAATGCGTTGGGCCCCAGACTCACACGGCCGTCGATGTGCTTGGTCAAATGCACGCCGAGGAATGGGTACCGTGGATCGGGCACTGGATAGATCAACCCGTTGACCAGGCCCGACTTCGCCTCGTCGAGAAGAAGGTAGTCGCCGAAGAAGGGCACGATGCGCGGATCAATTTCACCGCCGGACAGCCGGGCGACCCGGTCCGACTGGAGGCCGGCGCAGGTGATGACGGTGTCGAATGCCTCGGTGGTGCGGGACGTACCAAGCATCACCTCGTGGGTGCGTCGCGAGATGGTTCGTACCTCCTCGTTCAGCAGCACCGTTCCGCCACTGTCGACGACGTCCACGGCTAGCGCGCGGGCCACGGCGGGGTAGTCCACGATTCCGGTTGTCGGCGAGTGCAACCCGCTGAGACCTTGAGCGTGGGGTTCGATGTCCCGGATACCGTCGATGTCGAGCATTCGCAGACCGGGCACACCGTTGGCGTCGGCGCGGCGACGGATCTCGGAAAGGCGCGCCGCTTCCACGCCATTACGGGCAACAACGATCTTGCCGCATTCCGCGTATCGAATTCCCTTGTCGGAACAGTACTCCCGCAGGAGATGACCACCCCGCCGGCATAACCGCGCTTTGAGGCTGCCGGGCTGGTAGTACAGGCCCGCGTGCACCACGCCGCTGTTGTGACCAGTCTGATGGCGACCGACAGCGTCTTCCTTTTCGAACACGGTAACGTGCGCGCCCTCGATTCTGTGGAGCAGTTCCCTGGCAACGGCCAAGCCCACGATGCCGCCGCCCACCACCGCATATCGGGTCGATGTGCTCATGTCGCTCTCTTTCGCTTCCATTTAGGTGTTGTCAGGCGGTGTCGGCGGCGAGCACCCAGTCGTCCATGGTGGGCGGCCGGTAGGTGACCTCGCCGACCTGAAGCGCCGCGAACGGTGTCGACGCTCCGCTGCGGGGATCAAACCACGACAGCCGTGCTCCCGGATCCACGGCGGTGGACAGATCAGCGACGAACTCTGCGCCGTCGGGGCTGTAAACGAGCGCGTAGGATCGGTCTTCTGCGCTCATCGCCTGTAGACGAGCCGGGCCGCTGCGCGTCGCTACGACGATTTGCCCGTTGTCCGGTCTCCCCTTCCACCACGGGTGAGCTTCCATCAATGCCGCCAGATGTTGCATTTGCCAGGCTGATTCGTCGTCCAAGGCACTACGCCAGTCGCCAATAGCGCCGAGTTCTGGTGGCCGCCCCGTCGCGCCAACGAACTGCCACACTCGATGGTCGCCATAGGTGTGCCCGGCTGCGCCGGCGAACACAGCCCAGTAGGCGTCTCTACGCACGTCGAGCGGTGTGGACATGCCCTTGCTGCGGTCCCAGCAATACGGATGGCCGGAGTAGATGGGCTCGCCGTCGAGGAACGGCCGCGTCGGTGCGGTCGCGTACGCGGCGCGGAGCAGGTCGCGTCGCTCGTTGTACCGCAGGCAGTGCCCGCCCTGGATCATGTCGAAGGTCAGCCAGGGGTCGCCGCGGAACCACCGCGTGCTGCTGGCACCGCCGATCGGATGGTAGGTCATCACCGTGCCGTTGTAATTGTCGCGACCGGTGACCCCTGTCGCGATGCCGAGAGCCAGCGTTCGCCAAATGTCCTCGTGGCCTGCCGCGACCGCGTCCCCGCCGAGGAGCCAGATGACCTGCCTGTCGCGGTAACGTTGCGCGACGAACCGGCCGTAGTCGTGGGCGTTACCGGTCGTGATGACCTCGCCAACTTCTCCGGCAGCCCATACCGGCACCAAGGCGACGCGCAGGCCTCGGACGTTGGCCTGGTCGATGATGAAGTCGACGTGGTCCCAGTAGTCGTATTGCCTAGGATCGTTCGGATCTGCGCCGTCGGTCTCGGCCAGCTTGTCCAGAGACCCATCGTAGGGCCAGTCGCCGTACCTGTTCGGTCCTGGGCCGCCCGCCTGATTGAACACCGCCACGGTCTGAATCACAGTAAAACCTTGGCGTTTTCGGATCTCAAGGTAGGTGATGGTCTCATCTCTGGTGAGGTTGATTGGCATGCCCCACGCCGTGTCTGCCATCCAGAAGAACGGTCGTCCGGCGGCATCTTCGAAGTACCGCGAGTTGTCACTGACCGCGAGAACCGGGGTGGGTAGAGCCCGCTCGGAGCCGACGCTGATCCCGCTTTCGAGGCCGAGACCGACGAAGATCGCCGTGGGCAGGATCACTGCCAACGCCGCGGCTGACCTTTTGAAACCTCTATGAACTGCCGCATTCCACCTCATCAGTTACCTCGTATGTTGGCGGGTTGGTACTCGAACACCACGGTGTCCTCGCTATCGATGACCCTGGTCCACTGAGGTGTCTGTGATAGCAGCTCGATCAGGCTCGGAACGTAGGTCGCGGGGAATCGGCCGAGGTATTCACCGTAGGCGGCAGCTTGATCGGGTAACACGACGTAAAGCGCCCGTGCCCGACTGTTCCGCGGCAGCGCCTCCTCGATCAACGCGACATCGTGAGGCGTCGCGAAGTCTTTGTGCTGCAGGCTCGCTCGCAGGCTGTCGAAAACCGCATCGTAGGTGGGGTCTTGCAGTCGGAGCCGCACCGATTCGGCAGTCGAACCCTCTGGCCAGCCGACATTCTGAGCGAGTGTTCCGATGACATACCTACCCTCGGTGGCCCTTAGCAGTTCGCGGCTGTGCTCAACCTGCGCCCGGCTTATGGTGACGTAGCTCCATCCGCTGTAGTAGCCGTGAAGACCGATCGCTCCGCCGACGGCCAGAATGGACGCGCTCACTAGGCAGCCGGCGATTCTCCACCCGCGGTGCTCCAGTGTGGTGGCCCAGGACACCACGACGGCGAGAAGCGCGGCGCAGCCCGCGATCGAATAGAGGAACACCCGGATGATCGCCTCGCCGCCGTAGTCCTGGCCCGCCAGGATCGTCAGCGAGGAGAACGCGATCACGACGATGCCCCAGAGATTCTGGCGCCGTCGCCAGATCACGATCGCACAGACAAGCGCGAGCACCCATAGCACGACGAAGAGCCCCCGCTCGAGCAACATGGTGAATTCGCGGCCGCCGGATCCTTGTTCGTGCGCAACAACGACGCTGTTCTTGAGAGGGTTGAACCCGCTGAATAAGTCGAACGACGCTGCGCGACCGAGCCGGGGAATCACATACGCGGCCAGGATGGCGGCAAAGGCCAGCGGAAGCCAGCGCGGCTGGATCTGTTTGATCACCGCCAGCGCGGTGATCACGACAAGCATCCAGAACGGTGTCAGCTGGTGCGTCGCGACAAGGACGGCGAGCAGCGGCAACGACAGGTAGCCGGCTGCGGCCGATTGTTTTGAGTACAGCAAGAGGCTCAACACGGCCAGAGCCAGGATGAGAGCTGCGGCCTGCGGTGAATAGTAGTCCTGTCCAGTCCAGTTCACGATGATGGCCAGCATCGCCGCGGTGACCGCCGAGCGTGCATCGAAACCCGCGCACATCACCAGCGTGGCGACCAGAAGTGCGACGAGTCCGGCAGCGACGGGTGCGAACCAATGCGCCAGCACGAGAGAGTCGACGCCCGACACCGAGCTGAACCAGGCCATACTGGCGAAGAAGGTGGGCCAGTCACCATAGATCCGCACATTCGGTGACGCATGCCCGTCGATCATGTAATTGGCGATGCCGATGTGCTTGTAGGTCCATACATACAGCGGCATCTCGGTGACGACAGTTGCGGTGACGCGGTAGATCAGCAGGGTGACCACGACGGCGACCGCGGCCAGTGCTGTCCGGTGGATCGTAATCGCCCAGGCGAACCCGATGATCGTCACCAGCGCGCTGACGAGCAGTGCCATACCGCCGTCGGCGGCCAGCAGACCGTACTGTCCCGCCGTCGCCTCCGTCAGCGTCGGAAGTGTGCTCAGCCACAGGGCGATCGCGGCGGCGAGCAGCGCTGTGGGGGCGTGCCGGATCCAGCCCACTACCGCGCCGCCCGGTGCGGGCCGGGGTTCGTCGACAGCATCCGGCCGCGCGCCGACGGTCACCATGTCGGGTCACCGGTTGAGGCAGTGTTGTGCAGTCCCCGTAACCGGATCAGGCAACCCGCAGCCACTGCGGCAGACAGGGTCAAGGTCAGCGGGACGGGATGCCAGAACCGCAGCCACGCCATGGTGACCGACAGCGCGGCGACCGAGGCGATGCTAATTCCCACCACGGCGGCGATCGTCGCGGAGGCGGGCATGTAGATCCAGCACATGACCGCCGCGCCCGGACCCACGAGAAGGAATCCAAGCAAGAGGACGGCACGCAGCGGTGTCTGCACGGGGACGGTCGCCAGAGCGCCACAGAGGGCGGCGATCACCCCTAGCGCGGCCACCCACTCGTGTCGTCCGGACAACTCCAGCAATCGCTTTACCACGGTCATGTCTCCCCCTCTTCTGCGGTGTCGTACTGGCGCACCCAGTCAACCCATTGGCGTGCACCGTGTCCCGCGTCGCCGCCGAAGTAGTCGAGCTGCACGCACAGATGCATCGGCCGGGGCGGCAGGTGCGCCGGGTCGCTGATGAGCCACTCCGGCTCTCCGTCGACGTAGTAGATGAGATGTGCCGCGGTCCACTCGACGGCGTAACTGTGCCATTCGGCCGCATCCACCCGAACCTCGCTTTGGGCCTTCTGCCCGCCCGCACCCCAGTGCAGCCAGAACTCCACCGATGTCCGCGAGGGTTCGACGACCTCCATGAAGTCGATCTCGCCGCCGTTGGGCCAGTCCTCGGCGTCCGGCCAGAGCAGCACAAGTGAGTGGTAAGCCTCCGGCGCTGGAGACGACTTGACGCACGCCTCCCATCGGCCGTGCAGTTGTCCTGGCAGCCAACCCATTCCACCGGAGTTGCCCTGCGCGTCACCAGTGATTGTCAACATGCCAGCGTCCACCGACATCGCAGACGGGGTGCGGCGCCCATTGCCGGCATGGCCGGGCCCGTCGTAGACAGTCCAGTCCTGCAGTGAGTCGGCACCAGCGAACGTGTCTTCACGGTTCGGGCTGCCCCAGTTCAGCATGCTCGCCGCGGTCACCGCGCAGCGACCATTGTCGGTCTCCGAGGAACCCCCACATGAGCTCAACAGCAGGCTCAGCGTGACACCGACCGCTGTGCCACGAACCCCGCTCCTGTACAACGTATCCGACGACATCCGGGCATACCCCTCACCCATCCGTGCCTCCCGGCCCGCCATCCTGCACGTGTTTCATCCCCCGGGTGAGCCAGAGTACGACCGGGCCGATCAGCACCGTTGCTGACACCAACTCGGCGGCAAGATAGGCCCATCCGACACCACTGACTCCGAGGTGCGGTGTCGCGAGCAGCGAGCCACCCACGACCAGGAGCATCCAACTGAGGGTCATCGCCAGCTGCAGCCGCAGCCTGCGCTGCACCCGTGCGAACGCCTCGTGTGCCGCCCCGACCACCGACAGTGGAATGAACATGGCGGCGAGATACAGCAGTTCTTGCCCGCCCGTGCGATATTCGGCCCCGAGAACGGACAACATGGCAGGCCCGACGAGCACCAGCCCGATGCTGCCTGCCAAGGCCACCGCGATCAGCATGCGCACCATCCGCCACGACAGCTGAGGCACCTTGTCCGGGTGCGCAGCCGCCTCAGCGACAAACGGGCTCACGACAAGCTGAATTGTCAGGTACAGCGCCCCCACGAACTGCCAGGTGATCTGAAAATAGGCATTAGATGCGGCGCCGACCTCGGCGACGACGATCAGCGGTACCAGCAGCGCACCGGTGCACAACAGCGCCGAAATTCCGAAAGACGACCCAAAGTAGGATCGGACTTCCTTCCAGGGTGGCAGTGTTGGGGTCACCTTGAAGCGGGGGTGACTTCGGCATCGCCGACCGATGGCCACGAAAACCACGACGGCGATGAGTGCCGCCGTCACACCCCATGCCACCACGATGGCGGTCGACGCGGCCGCCTTATCCACGAGCATCCCCGCTCCCGCGGCGGAGGCGACGACGAGCAGCGCAACCAGTTTCACCACGGCGAGGGCCGCGTTCTTCGCAGCGGCCCATCTCGCCACTCCGAGGCCCGCGAGGAGCTTGTCCTGGAGGATGAAGACCGCCACCACGATCACGAAGAGCGGATACAAGATGATCACCGCGTCGGAGGTAAACAACGCATCCCGCGGGCCCAGCACGATCACGCACATCCCGCCCAACATCGCGACACCGGCGGCCGTCAGGCACCCACGCCACACAAGTGCACCGGCGCGGTCGCCCGCCACCGGCAGGAACCGCTCGTAGAACCGGTCGATACTCAGGATCGACAGCGTCGCGAGCATGAGCGCCGAGTTGATCAGCGCCGCAGCAACACCCACATCGTCGGCGGGAAACGCTTTCGCCGCCGCGCCCCAGAAAACCAGACCCAGCACACACGTCAGCGCATTGGACAGGATCAGTGAGAATGTGTTGACCCGGAGATTGGACTCAGCTCCATGCTCAATTGTGCCCGTCGATGTCTTGGGCCGCACACGGCCCGCCAGCGTCACGACGCACCGACTGCAACGCTGCCCCGACGGCCGCCGAGCTGGCGAATTGCTTTGGTCCGCAGGTATCCCGCCGCCGTAGCGGACAGTCCGAAAATCATCACTCCCGCACGCGCGAAACCGTCGGGGCTCAGCGACAGCGACTCACGGACCATCCCGCGCGGCAGCACGCGAGTCACGTAGGCGCGCTCCGCGCTCAACGCTCCGGGGTTTTGCGCCAGTTCGGTCACCACGGCCTTCGACACACCCTCGTGGTAGCAGCGCCGACGCATGTAGCGCAGCGTGACTCTGTCGCCCGAAACGCGATGGCGCACGCGCGCTTCGGGATCCAGCAGGATTCGTGCCGAGGGGTCGTTGGCTGCGATGCGGATGCACAGTTCGGTCTCCTCACCGCCGACCGGGTGGGACCCGATACGACCCACCTCGGAACGGAAGCCCCCGACGGCACCGAACACCGAACGCCGCACGGACATGTTGCAGCCCAGGGGGTTCCGCACCTCGGAGAGTGCAGCAGGCTGACCTGTGTAACTGCACCCGATTACCCAGTCGAACTCGGCGGGCAGCCAGGCGGGACGGTGTCCCTGCGGCCAGATCGGTGCGGCATATCCGCCCACCGCTGCGACCCTCCTGTCGTGGTAGTGCCGAACCAGCGACCGTGCCCAACCCGGCTCGGCGAACGCGTCATCGTCCAGAAAAGCCACGACTGCTCCGCGGGCCACGCCGACGCCGGTGTTGCGGGCGCCCGACAAGCCCCGCTGGTGGCGGTTCTCAACGATGGTGACCCGCGGTTGGTCTGCGTACTTTTCGCTGGCACGTGCCTTCATAATCTCGCAGTGGTCGACCACCACGATGACGTCGTGATCGTCGATGTCCTGTGCCAAAGCGGAGTCCACAGCCCGGCACAGATCGTCCCAGCGGCGCATGGTGTAGGCGCAGATCACCGTCGACAGGGACACCGTCGTCGTCTCGCGCTGCCCGGTGTGGTCCTCGACCGGTGCGCACGCCACCGTGCGAGGGGAGTTGCGCCACGCGGCCAAGCGGAACAGCGCGATCCGGCGCAATGTGTTGTCGCCGATGCGAATATCGCCCCGCACCAGATCGTAGCGGGTCACCGCCCACCGCGGATCGGCAGCCACCCACCTGGCGAACTGCACCGTGTTGGTGAACTGCGCTCGCGCCGAGGTCAATCCGCTCATCGAACCGCCGCGCACCCGGAAGCAGGCGTGTGATTCAGGAATGCCGTAGAAGTCGCCGCGTGCCAGCAGGCGCACCCACAGGTGCAGGTCTGCCATGAACGTGAATTCCGTGCTGAAACCACCGACGTGTTCGAAGTCGGCTCTTCGGAACATACTTGCCAACGGCGCGCCGATCGGATTCATCCCACTATGCACAATCCGTGTAACCACCGTGTTTGCAGGCACTCGGCCGGCTAGACCACGCAAGCCCCGCGACGCGACGATCACGTCATCTCCGTCGTCGATCATGTCGCACTTGACCGACACCAATGCGACATCGGGCATACTGTCGAGCACCCCAGCTTGTGCGGCGAGGCAGCCGGGCTTAAGCAGGTCATCGGCGCACACCAATTTGACGAATTCGCCTCGGCATTCACGCACTGCGAGGTTCCAATTCTCCGACCACGGAAGGGTGTCGGCATTGCGAATGACTCGTAGCCGCGAGTCGTCGAATCCGGCGAGGATTACCGGTGTGGCATCAGAGCTGTTGTTGTCGATGACGACCACCTCGAAGTCTGGGTAATCCTGCGCAAGAGTACTTTTGACGACGCACTGCAGATACTGCTCGGCTTGGTAGGCCGGGATGCACACCGATACCTTTGGTGACGATGTGTGCGCCGCGCTCACCGGAAGTGCGCCTTCCATCGGCCTGCCAGCTCCGGATACCGCATACCTACTTCCGGCATCAGATCTGTCAATGTCAGCAGGACACGATCCGGATTGGCCTCCAGCAGCGCGTTCGGCGAGATGATCGGAATGTCGGTGCCGGGCATTCGTCTGCCCTGCTTCGCGGGCGACGCATCGGCGACGCCCTTGATCAGACGAGTCGTGATCGCGGCCCGGCTAAACAACGAAACCGCCTTCGAAGCAGCCGCATACGCGTACACGGTGCGGCCCGCACCGGCCTCCCTCTCCAGCCAGTCTCGCAGCTGTTGGGCGTCCATGTCGGCGACCTGCTGCAGCGTCGTCAGGGTATCCACCGTGGTGATGCCCATATGATCCTCCTTCTCCAGCAGACGTTGCACCGACTCGTCGGGATCCACGTCGCCATGTACCGCCGCGACGAGCACGGTGCCGCCATAGAGGTCGAACTCCCACACGGAGGCGATACCCATTCCGACATTGGCGAGCAGCCGGGACAGCGATGTCAGCGAGTAGTAGGCGAAGTGCCCGTGACGCAGCGCATTCCACTGCCCCAGTTCGACAATGGTGGCGATCGACTGGAACTGCAGCAACAGCACCCCGCCCTCCCGCACGGCGTCGGCGCGTCGGGCGAAGGACGCCCGTTGGTCGGGCTCGTGGGTGATGCCGAAGCAATCCAACACGACATCGGCCGGGCCGTTGATGGGGCGGAGCCCATACTTTTTGGCCACCGGCAGCCACGATCCGCTGTGCGGACTGTCGAACTCGCGCACGGTGTCACCCCGAAGCCAGCCCGCGGCCGCCAACTGCCCCATCGCGGACTCGGCCTGATCACGCAGCGCCTGCGGCTCCAGGCCATTGACTTCCTCCCCGAAGGTGTCGTCGGTTGCAAGCTGCGCCAGCCCGCAGCCGTGGCAGAGATCGATAGCGAGCAGATGGCACGCCTCGGCATCGCTAAAAGGATCGGAAGCGCGCGGAAAGTGTTCGGGAGCAGGCACATCCCCGAAGTCCAAGACACGGAACGCCGTGCTCTGGCCGCATCCTCGGCACTGATTCATGGGGCCAGTACCTCCTGGTCAACCGGGTATGGCGCCCGCGCCCCCGCAGCAACCACCCAGCGCAGCGAGTCGTCGAGCAGCTGGGCCGACTGCAAGCCGGCCAGGTAACGCAGCCGAGTGAACTTCTCGGCAAAGTCGACCTGATCGAGCCGGTGGGCGAGGTATGCCTGATAGAGCTGTCTAGCCCCGTCGAGCACGGACCACGACGCCTCAAATCCCAGCACTTCGCGGCTCTTGGTGAAGTCCACCCGATAGGATCGCGGATCGGCACCTGTCTCTCCGGTGATCACGCGATGGGTGCCTGGTACCGCCACTACGACGTCGCTCGCGATGTCGGCCACCGTGAGGTTGTTCGCCTCGGCGCCAATGTTGAACGCGGAACAGTGAATTGTCTCCTTCGGGGTTTCGAGTGCGGTCAGGAACGCCACGGAGATGTCCTCGACATGCACCAGCGGTCGCCACGGCGTGCCATCGGAGAGCACCAACACATCACCGCTCAGCACCGCATGCCCCACCAGGTTGTTCAGCACGATGTCAGCGCGCAACCGCGGCGAGAATCCGAACGCTGTCGCGTTCCGCAGAAATACCGGCGTGAAGGAGTCGTCCGCAATCGCTGCCACATCGTCTTCGACGCGAACCTTGCTTTCCGCGTATGGCGTTACGGGACGAAGTGCCGCTTCTTCGGTGACCAGGTCGTCGCCCGCCGAACCGTACACTGAACACGTCGATGCATAGAGAAATCGCGCCACCCCAGCGTCCTTGGCCAGCCGTGCCAGCCGGACCGACGCGTGATGGTTGATGTCGTAGGTGATGTCTGGTGCCAGCGCGCCCAGCGGGTCGTTCGACAGTGCAGCAAGGTGCACGATGGCGTCGAAGCCTTCGAGTTGATCCACCGTCACGTCCCGCAAATCCACTGTCAAAGTCGGCGGATCCAATGGCTGGGGACCCAGCACGCAGTCAGCGAACAGCCCCGAATCCAGGCCGGTGACGTCGTGGCCGGCGGCGAGCAGGACCGGGACCATCACTGTGCCGATGTAGCCCTGATGGCCAGTGACAAGGACTTTCACCGCACCGACTCCTCAGGTTTGGCTGCACCTCTCGCTCGAAAGATCGCTTCGTGCTGTAGGGGAAGTGGATAGATGAGGCGGCCACCCCAGTCAGCGATGTAGCTCAGCTGATCGGTGAGTTCCGCTTCGAGGTTCCATGGGAGCGCGAGCACCACGTCGGGTTTGTCCTGCTTGATGCGTTCCGGCTCGTAGATGGGGATCCGGCTACCGGGGGTGAAACACCCGTGCTTATAGGGGTTCCGGTCAACCGTGTACTCAATGAGGTCCGATCGTAGGCCGCAGTAGTTGAGTAGGGTGTTGGCCTTCGCCGGCGCCCCATAGCCCACCACACGTTTTCCGTCGCGACGGCAGTCGAGCAGGAAGTCGAGAAGCTGGCGCCGGATGGCTTCGGTGGTGTGCCGCAGCCGCATGTACCCATCCACACTGTGCAGGCCTGCGGCCCGCTCAACGAGCAGAGCATCCGTCACCCGCTGGCTGGGCTGGCCGGCCGCGGCTTGTGGGCGGGCCCACAGCCGCAACGAGCCCCCGTGGGTGGTGAGCATCTCGACGTCGACCAGTGACAGGCCGCCACGCTCGAGGGCACGAATCGCCGAAAGGACTGTGTAGTACTGGAAGTGCTCGTGGTAGATGGTGTCGAACTGGCCCAACACCACGAGGTTGAGAGCGTAGTGCACCTCGATGCTTAACCATCCCTTATCACTCATCAGGTCGCGCAACGCGCGGGTGAACCCACACAAGTCCGGAATGTGGGCATAGACGTTGTTGGCCACGACGAGGTCGGCAGCGCCAAACTCGGCGCGGATCTCGGCGGCGAGATTCTCGTCGAGGAAGGCCGTATGCGTCGGGACTCCCCGCTGGCGGGCCGCTTCGCCCACGTTGACCGACGGCTCGATACCCAGGCAGGGGATTCCCCTGCGCTGCACATGTTGCAGCAGATAACCGTCATTGCTGGCTACCTCGACGACGAAGGAGCTGCGACCGAGTCCCAGTCGGTCTGAGGTCGTGTCAACGAAGTCCTTCGCGTGTTGCACCCAGGTGTCCGAGTAGGATGAGAAGTAGGCGTACTCGGTGAACGTGTCTTCCGAGGTGATCAGTGCCGGGATCTGCAGCAGGAGGCACGATTCACACAGCCGCAGGTGCAGCGGATAGGTCGGTTCAGGCAGGTCGAGTTGATCCTCGGTCAGGAAACTCTGCGAAGGCGGACTGGCGCCGAGGTCGAGCACGCTGATCAAGCGGTCTGAATCGCACAGACGACAGTTCATGGTATCTTCCTTCGTGAGATAGATTGTGGCTCAGTTGATTTCAGACAAGTCGGTCGGCCCAGATTTTCCAGGGCGCCTGGTCGCTGTCCCACAGGTCGTTGAGGTAGATCTTGTCCCACAGCGTGTCCATGCCCCTCCAGAAGCCGCTGTGGCGGTAGGCGGACAATTCGCCGTCCTTGGCGAGCCGTTGCATCGGCGTCTCCTCGAACACAGTGCCGTCGCCGTCGACGTAGTCCAGCAATGCGGGCTCGGCGACAAAGAAACCACCGTTGACCCACCCGCCGTCGCCAATTGGCTTCTCCTGAAACAGGACACGGCTCTCCTCGAACTCGAGGGTGCCGTAACGGGCCGGCGGTTGCACTGCCGTGACGGTGGCGATCGAGCCCGCGTGGCGGTGATGCTCAATAACCTTGCCGATGTCGAGGTCGGTCACACCGTCGCCGTAGGTGAAAGCGAACGTCTCATCACCGATATGGCTCTTGGCCCGCAACAGTCGACCACCGGTCATCGTGTGGGCGCCGGTGTCGAGCAGCGTCACGGTCCACGGCTCGGTGTTCGAAGTCACGGTGGCCACACTGTCGGTGGCCAGGTTGATGGTCACATCGGAGGTGTGCAAGAAGTAGTTGGTGAAGTACTCCTTGATCATGTAGCCCTTGTATCCACACAAGACGATGAAGTCGGTGATGCCGGCGTGTGCGTAGATCTTCATGATGTGCCAGAGGATCGGTCGGCCGCCGATCTCCACCATCGGTTTGGGACGACTCTCGGATTCCTCACTGATACGGGTGCCTCGCCCACCGGCGAGAATGACAGCTTTCATGGTGTGCTCCTTGATGACTGGCTCAACCGGAGTGAGGGGTCACCGAGTGAGCAGGTAGGTGTGGCTGTGTCGGCAGAGGTGCTGACGACAGATTGGGGATTTGACGCGAGTTTTATTGTCTCTCAGCTGAACTCGGTGATACTACCGGCCTGGTTGGCCGGACCTGTAGGGGTGGTGCGGGCTTGCCCTCAGGTCACCAGGCTCGGCCCTGGCGCGCGGCCGCGCCGCTGCGAGATTGCGTCAAGGAGATGCCCAGATACGCCAGAGCGGTGGCCCCGCAGCACGGTGCGCAGGACTCGCGTGCCGTCGCGTACCGCGCGCAAGTTCGACTTGCCTGAGCGGCGCGGCATTTCGAGACTCGGCACCTCTGCAATCCTCAGGCCGGCCTGCATGGCCTGCACCGTCATCTCGGCTTCGATCTCGAACCCCGTAGCGGAGAGCTGCAGGAGCTCCAAGTACCGACGATGAAAGGCGCAGAACCCATAACACAGGTCCGTGAGGTCGGAGTCATAGAGCGAATTAAAGACGGCAAGGAGGAAGCGGTTGCCCATTTTCCGGAACGGCGTGATGTCCAAGGAACCTCCGCCGGCGATGAATCGCGACCCTTTGACGAAGTCGTATCCGTTGCGCAGAAAGTGGATGTAGTGCCGGATCTCCTGCGGGGCCATACTGCCATCGGCGTCCATCATCACGATGATGTCCCCGGTTGCGGCAAGAAAGCCGGTGCGCAGTGCGCTACCCTTGCCGACGCCTTCCTGGGGCACCACCGTGATGTCGGGCCGGTACCGCTGAGCGGTGATAAGCGTTGCGTCCGTCGACGCCCCGTCAACGAGGATGATCTCGTCGACATCCTCGGCGATCTGCTCGAGCACCCACGCGACGTTGCGCGCTTCGTTTCTGACCGGGATAACTAGGCTGACGGTGGCTGTGGCGTCCACACCCTTAGTCGCGTGCGCAAAACGCGCACGTGTTGAGCTGTCCACCACATCGGCAAGTGCCCCCGAATTCAGATCGTTGACGGTCTCACCGATAACTGATTGATCCCCCATGTGCATGACTCCTATTCCGCTGTCAGACGTGCCGACCGACGGACGGTCAGTACGAGTGGATTGCTGTTCCCCCGAAGCGCTGCAATCAATTTATCGTGCGGAGTTTCGCATCTTTAGCAAAGTTCTGGCATTTCTGATGGAACTTAACGGCGACGTCGTTGAAACCGTACGGCGCGTACGCTACCAGCGGTCTGGCTACCCTGCAATCGCCATTTACGCCACCGTTTGCGCACCCAAAGAATGCGCATTGCCGCACTGTGCTGTAGCTAATTATTCATACGGATACCGCAGCTTATTAGTCCCTTCGGGAAATTTGCATAAGTAACTATGGCGCCGATTCATTGCCATTCATGAATGGCATAGCGCATTATTTCATGTCGATTTGATGTATTTCGAGTTACGTATGTATCTGCCGCCATTGCGCAATGGAAGTAAATCATTGCCCCAGGCTCTATTGCTACATCACCCCGATGCGGGGATCTAGCAAAGTCATCGCGAGTGCGCGCTCGCTGAATGTTTAACATGCCGTCAACGTGGTCGCTTACCGGAGAGGCACCCCGTCGCACACATAGGCCGTTTCGCCCCCGCTCCAGGCATCACCTTTGCCACCGCCCCATGCACGCGTCATCAGCACACCAGTGGCACCGGGCGCTGCGGCCCGGCTCAGTGCTCCGCCGAACCTGTGTTGTGTCGCAAGTCCCTAGAGGATGAGCACAACTGATCTGTGCCCGCGTCCGTAAGTCCACTGTTGTGGTAGTCGCGGGCTATGTGATCGTCGGTAGGCCTCAGGTCACGACAGCGGGCACAATCGAAGATGGTGATACCTCTTCAGCGGTCACGCTGTCGCTGTGCTCGAAACAGCAGGACCGCGACGACCGAGCCTGTTGCTTTCGGGATCAAAAACATTGGCGGAGTGCATATGTCTAGAACTTCGGCAACGGCAATCGGAACCGTAGTGGCGCGAAGTCAAGTGGCAATTGCAAGCTTCGGCACAGTCGTTCCACTACGGGCCGCCTGGGCTCAATGCGACCCGCACATCCCCGACGGTGCCGCTAACTGGTGTCCGGGTGGGGTGCACCCTCGCTACGGCGGCGCGAAAGATTGCCTAGGCGCGCCTTTCGCTGATGGACGTTCAACGCCGAAACATGGGCTCTAGGTACTGCGGGCCGCCCTGCGGCGTTCCGGACGCAGCGGTGGGATCGACCACGGAGCGGAACCCGATGCCTTGGCGACCGGGTTCCTGACGGCCTACCAGGGCGGAGTGCTGCTCGCGGAGATCCACGGTGACGTCGAACCACTTAGACGCGCACTGCTACTGGCACTTGCAGCCATACTGGTGCGTACACCAAGCAGAGGTGCCCGTTGACGCCATCGCTCATGTGCTGGGATCCGTTGCCCGCGGCCGATATTCGGATGACGGCCCTGCTGCCCAGTCGGTGATCGCTCGTGCCACCAGTGCGGGGTTGTCCGACTGTGGGAAATGCAGACCCCACGGCACGGTCAGGTCGGTCATGGTCGGTCGGATTCGGCGCCACCCACGGCGAAAGAAGAAGTAATCGCCGAACCGTCCTAAGACCGTCATGGTGGGCCGGTCGGACAGCGCCACGATTCCTTGCTGCGCGGCCTGCGACGTGCGACGGTCCTTGGCGGCGTCGGCGAACATGTGGTGGAGGAACCGTCGACGGGAGTGCGGGCGCAAACCGCGGCGCCACGCCCGCTTGGTGGCCCGGTCGAAGTGTCGGCCGACGCCAAAGCGAGTGGCGCTGGCCCATGCCAGAAACCCGGTCCACACGGTGAGTTCACGCATTATCGCCGAACCCATGAACCGCAACGCCAGCCGTAACACCCCTCGCGGTCGCCAACCGAACGTGTTGACCGCGACGAGCCGGGATACGCACTCGGCGCGCCGCGGTGCGGCAGCGAGCGCGGCCATGGTGGCCCAGCCACCGGTGTCGTGGACGACGAGAGTGACGTCGCGCAAATCGAGCTGGTCGATGACGCGGCCGATCGCGTGGGTTGCGGCGGCCAGCGAGGCCGGCGCCGCATCAGAAAGGCCGGAACCGGGCACGTCGAAGGTGATGCAGCGAAACTGCGGTGACAACTCGTCGATCAAGCCTCTCCACAGCAGCGACCACAAGCCCACGTGTATCAGCAGCGCAATGGGACCATCCCCGCCGGTGTCGGTGTAGACCACTCGCCGACCGTCGACTTCGAGTTCGTGCAGGGGAAATGGCCAGACGCTTTCAGGGAGCCACTCCGGACGTATAGGAGTGGGTAGGGCGTCGGTGCGGAAAGGTTGCGCGTGAGGGTTCATGCTGTCAAGGACGTGGGACTTACCCGGAGTGTGACAGTCACACTTTCGCGCGCTGGTTCGTCCTGGAGAATATGACCGACGTGACCGTCGAAGCTGTGTGGCGCCTCCACCGCAAACGGGTGTTGGATGTCAGCTACCGGATGTTGGGTACGTTGACTGACGCCGAGGATGCGATGCAGGAGACGTTCGTGCGCTTGACCCGCGCCGGTGTCGAGGGCATCGACGATGTCGAGGGTTGGCTCGTCACCGTTACCGGACGGGTATGTCTAGACATGTTGCGAGCCAGTGCTACCCGCCGACGATACGTCGGTCCCTGGCTGCCCGAGCCACTGATCGACCAGTACGCCTGCGCACCCGACCCTGCCGACCAGGTCACCCTTGACGACACTGTCAGGATGGCGTTGCTGGCGGTGCTGCACCGGCTGAGTCCCGCCGAACGGGTGGCGTTCGTCCTGCACGACCTGTTCGGGCTAACATTCGAGACGATCGGCGAGATCGTCGGCCGCTCGCCGACAGCGACACGTAAATTGGCCAGCCGCGCCCGCACCGCGATCCGCGACGACCAAGAACCTCGTTTCGATGTGACTGCGGAGAAGGCCCGATCAGTTGCCGAACGGTTCGCTGCGGCGTGTGCCGGCGGGGACCTCGCCGACCTGGCCGCCGTCCTCGCCGACGACGTCGTCGGCGAGTTCGACTCCGGCGGTCGCATCGCGGGCGCACCCCAAAGTGCCCGCGTCGGAGCCGAACTCGTGTCGATCGTCCTGGCCAGTTCACTGTTCAGTGCGGACGCGGAGTTCCGCGTCGCCGACATCAACGGTCGCCCCGGTGTGATCGTGTCGCTGCGCGGTCAGGTGATGGCGGTCATCGACCTCGAAACCGACGGCCGGCATATCTATGCCATCCGCGCGATCGGCAACCCCGACAAGCTCGCACACCTCAATCGATGAACGGACCGCGACGCTGGCTAGCAGCGACGCCTCGGCGGCAGACGACCGTCATCCGTGACACCGCGGCAACCAGACCACCCAGGCGCCTCCGACGTTCGTCTACCCCGCCGCGTAGCCTGCGTTGATGAACCCCGAGCTGGCTGCCATGGCCGCTACGTTGGCGGAGCTGAGGTCGAGCTTTCTCAGAAAGACTGCAGGCATTGAGGATTCCGACGCCCGACGCAGCACTGTGCCGTCCGGCACCAATCTCGCTGGACTGCTACAGCACCTCACCTTCGTCGAATCGCACTGGTTCGAACACGTCGTCGCTGGCAAGCCGCCGTCCCGCGGCCAGCGCTCCATGCAGGTTCCGACTGGGGTATCGCTACGGGCCCTTCGGGCGGACTATAAAGCTGCGTGTGCGGCCAGCGATTCCATCATCAGCGCCGTCGCGGACCCGGCGGCGGTGGTGGCCAAAGCCGGAAAGATCACCCATCTGCGCGGTGTGATGCTTGTCGTCATCACTGAAACCGCGCGACATTGCGGCCACGCCGACATACTGCGTGAACAGACCGACGGACGTACCGGCCGCTAGTGGTATGTCCTGCAATCAGTTGATGTTTGTGGGATGGGCTTGGGCATCTGGGGCCGCCGGTTCGGGTTCTGCGGTCAGTGTGAGTGCTCGAAGACAGCGATGACCGGCGCGCTACGTCTGCCGTTCATCGCTACGCGTGTCGCGATGTCGATGAGATTGTCGGTCAGGAAGGAGGCGTGCTAGGCGATGACCCGCCAGCGTGTTCCGTCGTGCATCCAGGTCCGGGTGTAGCGCATCCGCGCAAGCGGCGTGCCACCGACGGCACCTTCGAGGGCGCCGAGGAAGAAGGTAGCCCTGACGTCGTCTCCGAAGGTCCGCACCCGTATCTCCTCCTCGTCGACGGGGCTCATCTTCTGGTGACTACTGGCGTGGACACGCAGGTCGTCATCGCGGGTGAAGTGCGCCAATGGATTGCACGCCGCATTGGTTTCGTCGTCTCAGGCTGTGGTGAAGGCCATCGTGGCCTATAGATCGAGGACGACACGCAGCGCCGCATTACGCAACGTTTCGGCTCCGCGGTCCCGTAGCCTGACCGCACAAGAAAACCGGCGACCGCCGAATCAGAAGCCCGACTTTCTGCCGCGTCAGAGCTGTGCCGGCGCCGCCGGGCGTCGGCCCCGCCGACCTGAGCTCTCGGCATCGACGAGGACAGCATCCGTCACTCCGTGCAACGCCAGTCGCAGCGGCGCGACATCATCGTTGACGGCGGCCAGCAATACTCCGCCTTGGTACGCCGCGAGCAGGGCGGCGGCCACCGCCGAGGTCTGCACCTCCGGACGTAGCCCGCCACCGTCGGCGACCCGTCGCAGCCCAGCCTCCAGCAGCGCCTCCCAGCGGGTGAACCCCGCCCGCAGCGCCTCCCGCGCTGCTTTGTCCTCGTCGCCGAGTTGGTTGATCAGCGACCCGAGCGGACAGCGGAAGGACACCGCCGCCGACGCGTAGTAAGCGACGATGTCGTCGCACCACGAGCGCACATCGGCTACCGTGGTCATCTTTTCGAGGCTTTCCTGCATCTCAAGGACCACCTGCTCGACCTGATAGGCCACAACCTCGGCGACCAGATCACCCTTGTCGACGAAGAAGTGATACAGCTGCGAGCGTCCGACACCTGCGGCGGCACCGATATCGTCTAGAGAGGTCGCCCGAATACCCTGTGTCCCAAAAAGATTGCAGGCCGCGTCAAGGATCCGGGTTAACGTCGCGCGACCCCGGTCGGTGACCGGATAAACCTTCATCGCGCTCTCTCCCCTCCCTGTCACGTCACAGATCGACGTCTAGACTGGACAATACACTCACTGTATCGTTTAGTACATTCGCCCTATCGTACGAACGCGCGGTCCAACCCCAGAACCGGAAGGCAGAGATGCAGCGGCTACGCACCAGCCACACACCGAGGCCGCTGCGCTGCGGGACGGCGCCGCGATGACCGCACCGGCGCGCGGATTCTCCGCCCTTCGCGGCACCGCGGTCACGGTCCGCGTCGGGCTGTGGCTCGGGGTTGCCATTGTCATCTGTACCGTGACCGGACTGATCAGCCACTTCATCCAGCATCCCCAGCCTTGGTTCTGGTGGCCCACCCGGCCGGTGGGGTTGTACCGCTTCACCCAGGGCCTGCACGTCATCAGTGGTATCGCGGCGATTCCGTTGCTCATCGTCAAGCTCTGGTCGGTGTGGCCCAAGCTGTTCGCACGCCCCATCTTCGGCGGTATCGCCCGTCAGCTCGAACGGTTGTCCATCCTGGTCCTCGTCGCCGCCGTGATCTTTCAATTGGTGACCGGCCTGCTCAACATCGCCCAGTGGTATGTGTTCGGGTTCTTTTTCACCACGGCGCACTACGCAATGTCCTACGTCGCCATCGGCGCCGTACTGGTCCACATCGGAGTGAAGCTCCCCGTCATCCGACGGGCGCTGGGTGAACCCCTCGGCGATGTCGCCGACGGCGGGTCGGTGGGACCGTCGCGGCGGGCGGTACTCGCCGGCACAGGCCTGGCCGTCGGACTCGCGACTCTTGTCACCGCCGGCCAGACAATCCCCTGGCTGCGCCGCCTTTCCGTGCTCGCACCGCGCTCTGGCGAGGGGCCGCAGGGTATTCCGATCAACCGATCGGCCGCGGCCGCCCGCGTCCTGCAAACCGCGAACGACCCCGCCTACGTCCTGACCGTGGCTTACGGAGACCGGACCCGACAGTTCACCCTCCAACAGCTACAGGACATGCCGCAGGCGACCCACCGGTTGCCGATCGCCTGCGTGGAAGGCTGGAGCGCCGAGGGCGAATGGACCGGAGTGGTGCTCAGCGAACTGGTCGCCACCGTCGGCGGACCCACCGATTCCGACGTTCGCATGGTCTCGCTTGAGCCTCCGGGCCCATACTCGCGAACCGTGCTTCCCGCCCGTCACGCCCGCGACTCCAAAACTCTGATCGCCCTGCGCCTCAACGGCGAAACGCTGCACATCGACCACGGTTATCCGTGCCGGTTGATCGCCCCGACACGCCCCGGGGTGCTGCAGACGAAATGGCTGTCTCGCATAGAGGTGATTCCGCAATGAAGACTGCCAGGCTTTTGCTCATCGTCGCAGGCCTGATATCGGTGGCCTACGGTGCGGTGCTGGTGCTGGAACTACCGACCAGAACCATTGTGCTGATGGCACTTTGGGCCGCCGGCGGCGTGATCCTGCATGACTTCGTCTTCGCTCCCCTCTCGGCAGCCCTTGGCTATGCGGGGCGCAGACTGATCCGAGGCGCTTGGTGGACTTCGATCGCGGTCGCAGCCCTGTGCTCGGCCACGCTCATCCTGCTTGCCATACCGGTTTTCGACACTCCCGGAGCCAAGCCGGACAATTCCACGGTGCTCGACCGCGACTATCCCCAGGGTCTGGCCATTGCGATCGCGCTGGTATGGGCAAGTGTTCCGATCTACCCCGTCGTGGCGTCTGTGCTGCGGCGGAGGCGGGCCGCAACAGCGGGCAATAACACCTAGCGGCCGATCAGCGGAGACGTCGCTGCCGTCAGCGTTAGCACGCCGCGACCGCGACGCTGCCCTGTGAGCGGATCCGTCCAGCCCGCGGTCAGTCACCGCCGCCATGTGCACAGTCGCGATTGGCATCGCCGACCCCAGGCCGCGGAGGCAGTGGCACGTCACCGAACGCCGCGGCGTAGGTAGCGATGATCGCAGTCCACGTTCTGCCGCAATATTTTTCGACGTGCGCCATCTCCAGCTCCCAATCTCCGCAAACGGTTGTCCTGCTGAGACCTACCTTGGCCCAATCACGCGGACTTGCGTATCCACTGATCGGCTGGTGCACAGGAGGAGCCGCGGTTCCACCGATCGGGGGACGCGCCGGCCTACAACGCGGCCGATGCGGACTTCAGCAACGGCATCGCCGATCCGACTCGGTTGCCGAGCGGCGAAGCGTGACCGCATGGCGGGCCCGAAGGCGTCGACGCCGGACCGTCGCGGTTGCATGATCTTCGTCGAGCTCATCGGACCGGCGCCCTGCGAGCTGTCGGTCGTGTAACGCTTATGCAGCCGTGACACACCTAGACACGTCAGGACGGCAGTAACCGCACAAGGGACATCGCCCCAACGGCACACAACGCAAAGGAGCACTTCGCATGACAGATCAGCTTCTCGATTTCGCAGGCTTGCGTGCATTGTTCATCAATTGCACGCTGAAACGCTCGCCGGAGCCCAGCAATACCCAGGGACTCGTCGACATCAGCACACGGATCATGGTCAAGCACGGCGTCGAGGTCGAGGTGGTTCGCGCCGTCGACCACGACATCGCCACCGGGGTGTGGCCCGACATGCGCGAACATGGATGGGCCAGCGACGATTGGCCGATGATCTTCGAGAAGGTCTTGGCGTCGGACATCCTCGTGCTCGCAGGGCCAATCTGGCTGGGAGACAACAGTTCGGTGATGAAACAGGTGCACGAGCGTCTCTACGGCGGATCGCACCTCCTCAACGACGCCGGGCAATACCTGTATTACGGCCGCGTCGGCGGCTGCTTGATCACCGGCAACGAAGACGGCGTCAAACACTGCGCTCAAAACGTGCTCTACACGCTGCAGCACATCGGTTACACGATTCCCCCGCAAGCCGACGCCGGTTGGATCGGCGAGGCGGGACCCGGCCCGTCGTATCTCGACCCTGGTTCAGGAGGTCCGGAGAACGACTTCACCAACCGCAACACCACATTCATGACGTGGAACCTGATGCACCTCGCCCGAATGCTGCGGGCTGCCGGTGGGATTCCCGCGTACGGAAACATCCGTTCCGGATGGGATGCAGGGTGCCGTTACGACTTCGACAATCCCGAATACCGCTGAGCGCAGCAGGCAACTTGGCCGGCACACGGCAAGCCGTCGCGATGCCGGGGTTCATGACACGGCGAACAGAGCTCTACGCAATTGGATTGCTTGTGGCCGGTTAGGCCGGACTCAACAACCCCTGGAGTAGAACGCCTGTGCGTTGTCGTAGTTCTTCGCCCAATAGCGATACTCGGACTGTTTGCCCGCGCGCTCGGCGTCGCCCATCTTGATTCTGTAATACATCATCTCGTTCTCCAGAGCAGCGCATTGCGCCTCGGACATCGGCCGGGCAGCGGCGGTACCGGGGGTCAAAGCGACCAGCGAGGCAGACAGGGCGGCAGCGGCTCCGATCATTGCCAATTGTGCATGCATTCTCATCGGGTTCTCCTATGGTTCATTGCTCACCGGAATGCGGTGAGCGCCGCGAAATGTGGGAACTGGCTCCCGACACGAGACCCTGCCGGGCGGGGTTTCGGCGACTATTTCCCAAAGGTGAAATCCGCTGGCCAGCCGGCGATTGCGGCCCTGGCCGAGGGGCCTCAGCCAGAGAGCGGAGAACCTAAATCTACGTGCGGCACGCTCATCACGGTTCGGTGGCTCAGCCTGATTCCGAGTTGCCGTACTTCGCGATGAGCCTGTTCTTGTAGAGCTTGCCGGCATCAGTCCGAGGCAGGTGTGGCTCGAAGACCACGTCGCGCGGCAGCTTGTGGCGCGCCAGGCGATCCCGCGCCCAAGACATCAACTGCGCAGAAACCGCCTCGCCGGCGCGAGTGTGATCGGTCAGCTCGACAACAGCCATCACCCGCTGCCCGAGATCGTCGTCGGGGACACCGAAAGCCGCCACATCGGCGACCAACGGGTGGCCGATGAGCACGTTCTCGATTTCTTGCGGATAGACGTTGACCCCGCCCGAGATGATCATGTTGTGTCGACGATCAGTGAGGAAGAGATAGCCGTCATCATCGAGATATCCAACGTCGCCGACGGTAACCCAGCCTTGCGCTGATCGCGACGACACTGTTGCTGCGGAATCGTTGAGGTACTCGAACGGGTACCCACCTTCGAAGTACACATCTCCGACGCGACCCGGCGGCAGTTCGTTGCCGCCGTCGTCGAGGATATGTGGACGGCCCACTATCGGCTTGCCCACAGATCCCGGCCGCTCAAGCCACTCTTGCGCCCGGATCAACGAGATACCGGCACCTTCTGAGGATCCGTAGTACTCGTCGATGATAGGGCCCCACCAATCGAGCATCTGGTGCTTGATGATCGGCGGGCACGGAGCGGCAGCATGGATGACCCGCTGCAGGCTCGACAGATCGAAGCGTCGCCGCACGTGATCGGGCAGTCGAAGCATCCGAACGAACATCGTCGGCACGAACTGCGCATGGGTTACCTGGTAGCGGTCAATGCAGTCAAGAGCGCCCTCGGGATCGAAGCGCTCCATCATCACGGTCGTGGCTCCGATCGCTTGCGCCGACAACGTCCACATCGCCGGAGCCGTGTGATACGTCGGCGCTGGACTGAGGTAAACCGAGTCCACGGCGACCCCGAGCGCTGCGAATACCGGCGTCGGGAGTGTGACGCGTCCGGAGTGGCCCGAGATCAGAGGACGCCGGATCCCCTTCGGCCTCCCGGTGCTGCCGCCGGAGTACTGCAGAAGTTGTCCTTCGTGCGCGGCCGGCATGAACCGGATCGACTCTTGCGCTACGCATTCCGGGTAACGCTGCCAGCCTTCCAGCTCCCCGTCCGCTAGGAGAGCAATGAAAGGCAAACCTTCAGGCAGGTGCTGTTCGAGTGCAGCACATACTCCGAGCATCGCGCGGGACGAGATGAGTGCTCGAGCGCCACAGTCGCGGACAATGAAGGCAGCCTCCTGCGCGGTCAGATGCGAGTTGATCAGTGTGAAGTACAACCCGCTGCGGCGCGCAGCCCACATCACCGCGTGGATGTGCTCGTTGTTCTCCATCAACACGGCGACGGTGTCGCCCGCCACCACTCCGTGTCGACGGAGGTAGCTTGCCAGCCTGTTCGCGCTTTGGTCGAGCTCCCCAAAGGTCACAGCGCGGCCCGAAGGGTGCAGGATCACCGCACACTTGTCCGGTGTGACATCGCCAAAATCCACAGGCCGTCCCCTCTTGCCGTTGAGAACGTACCTTCTCGGTGAATGTCGCCGCCCAGCGGTCAGCCTGCGGCGGTCCTCGTACGCCTCGACGACGCTGAACCCCTGGTTCGCGTGGGAGGCTTCGCTTCTTCGGCAGGCGGCGACACCGCTTGCTTGCACCACGCCCACAATTGCTCTTCACTCAGCTTGGTGCCCTTGATGCCCAGCTGGAAGACACCGATCTGCGCGAGAGCGGTCAGCGTTGAATTCAACAGTGTGGTCATCTGCGCAGGCGAAAGATCCTTGCGCACCAACCCTGCGCGCGAGCAGGCGGTCAGGATCTTGGTCAGCAATTTCTGGTGGGGCTCCCAGATCTTCGCGAAGTCCTCCGGACGCTCGATCTCCAGGCTCAGGTTGTAGATGGTCATCACGCGACCGCCGACCGCTTCTGACGATTCGGCCCGCGACAGGAATCCGCGACAGAAGGCCTCGAGCTGCTCCATGGGCCCGTCTGCCGCGGCGACCTCTTGGCGGATGCTCTCAGTGAATTGACTGGTGACATTCTCATAGAGCGCCAACAGCAGTTCGTCTTTACCCGCGAAATGCTGATAGAAGGCCCGCAAGCTGAGGTTCGACCGGTCGATCAACGTCTGAATCGTAAAGTCGGCCCGCCCGGATTCCTCGACGAGTTCCAGCGCAGTTGCGAGAAACCGGGAACTCCGCGCCAGAGCGCGCGCTCGCGCGGAGCTCAGGCGCCGCTCGATGGTCCGCTGTTGCCACGTCGTGGGCATCTCGACCTCGGCGTCGACGATCTCGAGCACGTCGTCGGCGTCGCGGGGGCCCTTACTTTTAGCCATCATGATGGAGAGAGAATACTTGATCTCGGCGAGAATTTACCGTCTACCTACACGTGTATGTCGATTCGCCACTTCCGTAATCCATCGTTCTTGCACCGCCTGACGAGGTCCCGACTCTCCAGCTCTGCTCACATCCGGGCGCTCAAGCCTCCGTTTCGGGAGCCAACTCCGGGCGTACTGCGCAGCGCCGCCACCGTACGCTAGTCTGAAAACGTTCATTCTCGATTCTGAAAATGATTGGTAACGGCGCCGAAACTGCACGCTGTTTCCTGAAGGAGCACAGCATTGAGCACAGACATCTTGATCGTCTCGCCCGACGACCACCTGGTCGAACCCGCTGATCTGTGGACGAGCCGGCTCCCCGAGCGCTATAGGGATATTGGGCCGCGTATCGTCCGGCACCGAGGTCGCATGGATCCCACAGTGACTTCAGATGTCGCATTCGTCGATGACGAGGACGGCCGCGAAGCCGACATCTGGCATTACGAGGACGCCGTCATACCCATCCCGCTCATCAGTGCCGCTGCAGGTTACGAGATCGACGAACTCACCACCGACCCGATCACGTACGACGAGATGCGTCCTGGCTGCTACCGTCCTGCGGACCGTCTCGCCGACATGGACATCGCCGGCATCGAGGCTTCGGCGTGCTTTCCCAATACCCTGGTGAGGTTCTGCGGGCAACGCTTCCTGCACGGGAGGGACAAAGAACTCGCTCTGCTGTGCGTTCAGGCTTACAACGACTTCCAAATCGACGAATGGGGCGGAAGCTCCAACGGCCGCCTCATTCCGCTCGGAATCATCCCGCTGTGGGACGTCGACCTGGCCGCCAGAGAGGTCGAGCGGGTGGCAGCCAAGGGCATGCGCGCAGTGTGCTTCTCAGAACTGCCTGCGCGCCTTGATCTGCCTTCGATCCACAGCGGCTATTGGGATCCGTTCTTCGCGGCATGCGAACGCAATCAGGTCGGCATCATGTTGCACATCGGCTCGAGCTCGTCGCTAACGAAGTCCTCCCCCGACTCCCCGCATGTCGTGACAAGCGCGCTGATGGCCGTCAACTGCACGATCGCCCTGGTCGATTGGCTGTTCTCCGCGAAGCTCAAGCAGTTCCCCAATCTCAAGATCGCCTTCGCCGAAGCTCAGGCCGGCTGGATCCCCTATTACCTGCAACGTGTCGACGAGGTCTGGGAAGACCGTCGGGCGTGGGGCGGCATCCACCCGCTGCTGACCGAACCGCCGAGCTCCCAGGTGCCCGGTCGCATCTGGTTCTCCACGTTCGGCGACCCTGTGGCGTTCCGTATTCTCGACCTCGTCGGCGAGGACCAGCTCATGTTCGAGACGGACTATCCACACAACGATACGAACTGGCCGCACAGTACTGATGTCGCCAACAAGGCGACGGAGGGTCTCGATCCGGAGACCAAACGAAAGGTCCTGTCCACCAACGCAAAGAACTTCTTCGGGATGGTCTAGCGACTACCCCACGGCTGATCCCACCGGTTCACCACCGCGGATTCAGGAAGAGGCTTGCGGCGGACGGGATGATGTCCGCCGCGCGGCCAGCCGACAGTGAGCAGCGTCGCGATCGTCCAGTCATCCGGTATGCCGATCGTGGCGCGTAGCTGGGCATCGCAGTGGCCGTGCCAGAGCGTGATGGCAGCCCCCAACCCTTGGGCGCGCGCGGCCAGTAGAAAGTTCTGCACGGCAGGAAAAATTGAGCCTGCCTGCTGCAACTCGGTGGTCCCCCGTTGGGGCTTGACGCAGAACAGCACGAGTTCGGGCGCGGCCCCACCGACGTGCATGTGCTCTGCCATCGTCCGCAGGACGCGGGTTTTGGGATCGTCAGCGCTTTCGCCGAGTTCCGGTATCCGGTAGAACTCCTTCATCACCTCCCATGTGGAGCGGGCTGCATCGGTGATGACACCGCGAAGGTCCTGGGAACGGATCACCACGAACCGCCATGGTTGACCGTTACCTCCCGATGGTGCCCACGAGGCCGCCAGCAGGCATTTCTCCAGCACCTCATCGGGTACGGGATCGTCTCGGTATCGTCGAACTGCGGTGGCGGTCTTCATCACCGTCCACACGTCATCCGAGACATTCGGTACGGCAGGGCGATTCATGCGCCGACCCTCTGCGGGTACACGCCCCGCCAGGTTCCGCCACGGACGGGCCCGGTGACGACAGGTAGATCCAGAGTGGACAGCAACCCTGGCGGTGCTGCTATCACAGCGGGGATGGCGTTGAGCTCACGCATGACAGTTGCATAGGTGAGTCCTCGCATGTTGTCGCCGCGGCCGTGCATCTCGATATCGACGGTGTAGGTCGGCAGACCGTCGACGATCACGCGATAACCGCCGTGCGGCGAAGGGTGTCGCGGCCATTCAGGCGCCGAGTTCTCGCCCATCCTGGTGATGTGCTCCAGGACAACGCGCTCTTCTCCGTCGACCATACCGGCGAGCTTGAAACGCATTCCTCCCATGGTCCCCGGCTCGACCCACCCTGATGCCACCTCGTACCTCTCGGTGGCGATCCACTTCTCGATCGTTGTCACGACGTCATCGAGACGCAGCCCGACACCGTCGGCGACCAGGTGAACGATCGGTGCCCACAGCGCTGAAAGACGGGTGGTGTCGAAGAGCGGTGCCGGATGCTCCGGCGGGTGCCCAAAGCCCATGAAGTCGAACATGATCTCCGGTTGTGCGATAGGGCCGTAGTCGAGGATCTCCAGCATTGTGATGGTGTCCACGCGGCTGCTGAAGCCGGTCATTGTCAGGGCGATAACGTCATTCGCCCAGCCGGGATCAACGCCACTGTTGAACATGCTTGCGCCCCCATCGCGGCAGGCCTGCTCGAGCAGCTCGACAGTCTGCCGATCCGCCGCGGGGGGATAACACAGCGGCACCAGGGACGTACACACGACGTTCTTGCCGGCCCGCAGACACCGGGCAACATCCTCTGCCGCTTCGTGGTACCGATAGTCACCGGATGCGAAGAAGGCCACGACGTCGGCGTCGACGGCCAACGCCGCATCGATGTCCCGGGTGGCGATCACCCCGGTCTCCGGCATTCCGCAAAGTTCCCCTGCATCGCGCCCGTCCTTGGATTCCGAGTGGACGATGAGACCGACGAGGTCCAGTCCCGGATGGGCGATGGTAGCGCGTAGTGCGCCGATCCCGACTTGGCCCGGCCCCCAGAGAATCACCCGCGGTTTCCGTTCAGCGACCACCATGTCGATTCTCCCCTGAGGTGTGAGAATATTGCTTCTCATATTGCGGTAACATGATTACCACAGCTGAGGGAGAGACAACAGTGAGCGACTATCGGTTCCTGAAGTGGCAGACGTTCGACGACGGCCGTATTGTTCGGATCTCCCTCAACCGGCCGGATCAGCGCAACGCCCAAAACCGGGGCATGCTGGTCGAACTCGATGAGGCGTTCGGCGCCGCCGAAGCTGACGACAATGTCCGCGTCGTCATTCTGGCCGGCGAAGGAAAGATGTTCTCGTCGGGCCACGACATCGGATCCAAGCAGGCCATCAGCGAGTACCGACCCGGGCCCGACCAACATCCCACGGCGTCGATCAACGGAGGCAGTCGCGACGGCGCCGAGAAGACGATGCTGCAAGAGTGGCACTACTTTTTCCAGAACACGCTCAGGTGGCGCAACCTGCGCAAGATCACCATCGCCCAGGTTCATGGCGACGTGTTCTCCGCAGGATTGATGCTGATGTGGGCCTGCGATCTGATCGTCGGCAGCGACGACGTCCGGTTCGCAGACGTCGTCGGGACACGGTTGGGGATGTGTGGCATGGAGTACTTCGGGCACCCGTGGGAGTTCGGTCCCCGAAGAGCCAAGGAACTCATGCTCACCGGGGACGCCATCGACATCCACGAGGCACATCGGCTGGGAATGGTCAGCAAGGTCTTCGGTCGCGACGAGCTGGCCGACAGGACACTGGACATGGCCAGGCGGATCGCCGACGTACCGTCAATGGCAGCGTTACTGATCAAAGAATCTGTCAACCAGACGGTCGACAACATGGGCTTCTACAACTCGCTCCAGTCGTGCTTCACCCTGCATCAGCTCAACCACTCGCATTGGGCACAGGTCCGCGAGGACGGCCGCCCGACTGCAGGGCCCGAGAACGGTGTGCCCGACTGGCGTGACGCACCTCCTGTGGTGCTGGCCCTCAAGGACCAGGTCCGAGCACAGTCGTGAGCGACAACGGCACACTTGGACTTCCTGAACCGCAACCGATGCCGGTATCAATCCCCGTCCAGCTCTTCGGAAGACTGCCCTTCTACCACGCGCTCGGGGCGGAGGACACCGTCATCGTCGGCCGACAGGATCGGGCTGCTCTGACGGCCCCGTAGCGCGCGTCGGCCACCCGGTCCAAAGCCTCATTAGATTCGCCGAAAACGAGGGCCCAGCCACGGACGCGCCGATAGTACAGCTGAATGTCGCACTCCATGCCGAATCCGTAACCGCCGTGAATGTGCAGGCTGTGGCGGGTCGCGTCCCTGGCCGACTCATAAGCGAACGCGAAAGCCATGGCCGCCAACTCGGTAACCCGACCGGGTTCGTCCTCGAAGGCACACGCGGCTTCCAGTGCCAACAACCGCGCTCCGTCGGCGGCCGTCGCACTGTCGGCAAGCGGATGCGAGACCGCCTGAAACGAGCCGATCGGCGTGCCAAAGGCGTGGCGCTGCTTGGCATATTCCACAGCGATCGCGACAGCCTTGGCCGCCGCGCCCGCCAACGCGGCCGCGGTCAATGTCAGCCACAGGTCAAGAGCGTCCGAGTACAGCCGTGCGGCGGTCGCCCCTTCCGCGAGCAGCACAGCATCCGAACCGACGCTCACATCGGCGAGGGGCATCGTCCCGAGATTGGCCACCTGCCGTCGCCCGTCGGCGATCAGAACCGCGAGCAGTCGCTCGTCGACGAATGCTACGACGACATCGGCGACGGCACCGCCGGGCACCATCGTCAGGACACGAGAGGCGCTGCGAGGCACGAACGTGATCAGGCGTTGCCCCTGCAGCGCCGCGGTCAGCAACTCTGTGGCGCCAGCGGACGCAAGGGCGCGCGCCGCCACCTGAGCCTCGATCGCGGGCGCAGATGCAGCAGCGCGACCGAACTGCTCGGCCACCAGCGCGAGGTCCGCGGCGGTAGCGCCCCACCCGCCGTCGTGCTCACCCACTGCCATATCGAGAATCCCAGTGTCTCGCAGGGCATCCCACAACTTCGGATCAAATCCGAGCGGTTCGGCAGCTCGTACGCGCTCCGGTGAGGATTGCCGCTCGTACAGTGCGGCGAAGGACTCGACCAGCTGCCGTTGCTCGTCGGAAAGGCTGAGGTCCACGACATTTGTCCCGTCACTGGCGAATATAACTATTCTCGCTTCTGAGATTATCATTATCCGCAGTACCAGCGATCCCGGGCGGCGCGCCGCCCCGACAGATTGGTTAAGGCTATGCACTTTCAGCTCGATTCAGCCACGGCCGCCTACCGCGACGAAGTCGAGGCCCATCTGTCACAGGCCCTCACGCCAGACATGGAGGCGCGGGTGTATCGCAGCGGCGTCTCTCACGATGACGATTTCACACGGAGCCTTGTAGAGAAGCACTACTTCGCGCCGGACTGGCCGGAAGAGTTTGGCGGCGAAGACCGAAACGCCTGGGATGCACAGGTGCTCAAAGAAGAGCTGATGCGTTTCGACGCACCTGTCTACCTGTCGGAAACCACACGCATGGTGGCATCGATCATTCGAGCTGTCGGCACACCGCAGATGCGGGATCGGATTCTCCCCGGCGCCATGCGAGGCGAAATCACCATCGCCCTCGGTTTCACCGAGCCCGAGTGCGGTTCCGATGTTGCGGCTGCAGCCACCAGGGCGGTGCGAGATGGCGACGAGTGGGTCATCAACGGGTCGAAGATGTTCACCACCAACGGACACATCGCCGACTACGTCTTCCTGTTGGCTCGTACGGATCCGGGAAAGCCCAAACACAAGGGTCTCACGATGTTCCTCGTTCCATGCGCGACAGAAGGTTTCGAGGCGCAGGCGGTGTGGACTCTGTCGGGGGAACGGACCAACATCACCTTTTACAGTGACGTCCGTATCGGGGATGAATGGCGCATCGGCGAGATCGACGGTGGTTGGCAGGTTCTCGGTCTGTCACTGCAGGATGAGCACGCCTCCGGATGGGGCCCGCATCTGGCCCGCCTCTTACATCACGCCGAACAATGGGCGATGCGCTCGTCCACGGCTCACGGAGGGCGACCGATAGACACCCAAGACGTGCGACGCCGGATCTCAAGGGTGGCGATGGAATACGAGGTCTCGACCCTGTTGCAACGTCGATGCGTCTGGATGGCCGAGGAAGGCCAAATCCCGGTCGCGGAGGGCCCCATGTCGAAGGTGTTCAGCACCGAAGCGCTCGAGCGCGCCAGCCAGGACATCCTCGAACTCGTCGGGCCGGACGCATTGCGCAGCTATCTGGAGCCGACTGCCCCGGAACGTGGCCGGTTCGACCACACTGTGCGATTCGCGCTCGGCACGACCATCTACGCCGGGACCAGCGAGGTGCAGCGGACAATCATCGCCCAGCGCGGACTCGGACTTCCCCGGTAAGGAGCGTCAAAGAGCTTGCCAGTCCGGGCTGCGTTTCTCCAGAAACGCCCGCGGACCCTCGATCGCGTCCTTGGTGAGCGCTACCTTCATCCGGTAATTCTCTGCCAGCAGTTCAGCTTCGTAGATGGGTAGGGTAAGCCCTTTCCGCACTGCCATCCGCGAACCCCGCACGGCCAGTGGCGCATTCGAGTTGACGATGTCAGCGATCTCCCAGGCCCGTTCCAGCAGCGTGTCGTGCGCGACGACTTCGGTGAACACCCCGAGGTCGTAACACCGTTGCGCATCGAGGCGCTCGTGCTTGCCCATCAGGACCAGACGCATTGCCACCGGCAACGGCAGGATCCGGGCCAACCGCACCGCCTCCCGACCCGAGGCGACTCCGATGCTCACGTGCGGATCCATCAGTGTCGCGCGCTCAGAAGCCACCGTGATGTCCGCTGTCGTGACAAGGTCCATTCCCGCGCCACACGCAATGCCGTTCACGGCACAGATGATCGGCTTGGTCATTTGCAGCCAGGGCGGGGTCGCCTCCTGCGGCGCATCCCACTGCCGCAGCGAGCTCAAGATCGGCTCACCCTGGTTGTCGATACCGGCGGCGTTCTCCATGTCGTGATCGGCCGCCTTGTTGACATCCGCGCCGACGCACAGCGCGCGGCCCGCGCCGGTGATGATGGTCGTCCAAATATCCTGTGAACGCTCGATCTCGGCATAGGCCTCGGCCAACTCCGAGATCATCTCGTCGTTGATTGCGTTGAGGACTTCGGGCCGGTTCAATGTGACGCACGCGGTGTGTCCTCGAACCTCGAAGTCGATCGTGGCGTACCGCGTCATCTATGGACTCCCTCCATCGCACCGGCCACCGGCCTCACACCCAAGATGTCCTCGAAGCGGTCGCAATAGCGAGGCCACACCTCAGGATTGAGCAGACGCGGCGGCATGCAACCATCGAAGATCGTCTGCCACTGTTCTGCGGTGGCAATCGCGATGTCCCGAGAGGCCTCCACCGTGATGCCTGCGGTATGCGGTGTCGCGACCACGTTGTCGAGATGCAACAGTGGGTTGTCCTGGCGCACGGGCTCTTCATGGAATACGTCGAGGCCGGCGCCCGCGATCCGACCGTCCCTGAGCGCATCGAAAAGGGCACCCTCGTCGTGCACAGGTCCCCTTGCGGTGGTGATGAAGAAGGCGGTGGACTTCATGGCGTCGAACTCGACCTTGCCGAACAACCCCTCGGTCTCACTGGTCAGTGGGCACGTCACCTGGACGAAGTCCGACCGCTCGGCGAGCTCCGACAAGGCGACTTTGCGCACTCCACGGGCCTTCGCGGTGACATCGTCAAGGTACGGATCGAAGACCAGCACCTCCATACCGAACGGCGCGCAGAGTTCGACGAGTCGTCCACCGATGGCGCCGAGTCCTACCACCCCGAGGGTCTTGCCGAGCAGCTGAGTCCCCCGCAATGTGAGTCGATCCTCGACAGGACCGCCGCGTAGCGTTCGGTCGGCAATGGTGATCTTCTTCGCGAGATCCAGCATGAAGCCCAGTGCGTGCTCGGCGACGGCCTCCGCACCCGGGCCGGAGTTGTTACACACCGCGATTCCTGCGCGCGTGCACGTATCGACGTCGATGACGTCGTATCCCGCGCCCGCGGAGCACACCGCGAGAAGATTCTCGCATCGGTCGATCAACGCAGGGCCCGCCAGCCATTGCGCTCCGCCGAGGCTTCCCGCGACGTCGGTGCGAGTGGCGACTTGATATCCGTGCGCGGATTCCAGCGCAGCCCAGTTTTGTTCATCGGGCAACGTCAGATCCAACTTCACGACGTCGAACTGCGCCGAACCCAGGATCTCGCCGGCGACGGAGTCGGTCCAGCGTTCGAACACCAAAAGCGGACGGACCACCGTCACGACTTCGGCTTGGGTTTCGCCTGCGCAGCCTTGAACATGTCGGCCAATGCCGCATCGACGTTCTTGTAATCGTTTTGCGCAATGGCCCCGTCTCGGCCTTCAACGGGGTCGTAGCCCAGCCGCAGGTCCTTGTTCTCCATGTGGAAGTACTCGCGACCGACAGGGAGGCGGCGATCCTCTCGCGGGACCTCCATCCACGCCCGCAGGAAGCATCGGGCCTTCTTGGGATCGTTGCTGCTGACGAAGTCGGAACGGGAATGACACATCGCAAAGTTGTTGGCCACGGCTGCCTCACCGGATTCGAGCCGGAACTCCACCTGCTGTTCGACCAGCACATTGCGGAGGAGCTCGATCGCCTCCTCTTCGATCGGCGTGAACTTTCGGCCGAGGGTGTTCATTGCCGGCAGGATGCTGCTGTAGGTGAAGTTGATGCAGATGCGGCCGTCGATTTGCGAGAAGACCGGCACGTCATACGGCGTCACATCGGGCTGGTCATCGGGTTGTTCGCTGCGTCGGTGATGCGGAAACCCCCGATAAAGCACGTCCAAGAGGTCTGGCCGCTCGGCGAGGATCCGGTTGTGCGCCGCGGGGCCGCTCGCGAACTGGCTCTCCCCGCCCTGTGCCGCCGGGTAGACGCACAGCAGCGACAGAATGTCGGCCGCGTCGTTGTGCATCGCCAACTCTGCACGTGACTTCGTGCCACGCGCAGGCTGCACGCCGTTGGGCAGGATTTCCTCCTGCACGCGGACCAGGCGGTGCCCGAAAGAGTTGTTCGACACGGGGTAACCCAGGTGCCAACAGAACGCCCAGTAGATGCGTTCGAGGTCCTCGATCGAATGCTGCTCGACCGGGAATCCGCGCACGCAGGCCAACCCTTTGCCGTACATCAGGTCCTGATACAGGCGGGCGAGATCGTCGTCCAGATCAGGGTGGCGGACGTCGTCGCCGGTGATGTCGTCACGACTCTTTCCTGCCGTTCGCGACAGTATCGACTCCAGCGCGGCCACATTGCGGGAGGACAAATCGAAGCAGAAGTCCTCCTTGCTGGTGAAGTCGGCGCCTGTCCACGCCATCGAGTCCGTCACTTGGTCGGTGTAGATCGCAGTGGGCATCCGTCCTCCTGGTGTACTGGCACGGTTTTTCGGTTGTCGCTGTCTCAGCTGCCGCGACGATCGAGGGAACGTAGCGCCTGTGCGCGCGTGGTGACCGCTTCGGTCATCATTCCCACATCGGTTCCTGCTGAGATGAAGCGCAGACCCAGGTCTACGAAGCTCTCGAGCAGGTCGAGGGACTTGATTCCGGCCACTCCGAGCGCGACGCCGTGATTCCGACAAGCCGCTGCAACGGACTTTACCGCATTATGGAAATACTCATTCTCATACTGCCCGTGGATGCCCATCTCGGCGGTGAGATCACTCGGGCCGATGACGATCATGTCGAGGCCGTCAACCGAGGCGATGTCGTCCACCGCGGCCACCGCAGCGGGTGTCTCGACCATCACCGCGACCACCGTCCGGGCCTCGAGGGTCGCCGTCAGCTCAGTGGCCGGCACGGAAGCGTATCCGCTCAGCGCGTTTGGCCCGGATATCGAGCGGTGGCCGACAGGTGGAAACCGTGCCGCATCGACGACCGCCTGCGCTTCTTGCCGCGAGTTGATGTGCGGCACAATAATTCCACTCGCACCTACGTCGAGCACGCGCGCAATCAGGCTCCGGTCCTGCGACGGCACCCGAACAAGGCCATCGATACCAGCTCCGAGAGCGCTGGAACACAGCATTCCCGCTGTCTCGAGGGTGGTCGAGGTGTGCTCGAGGTCGACGTAGACCGCATCGTAACCGCAGGTCGCGGCAATGGCCGGAACGTCGGGCGTGCGAGCGTTCAGCAGCGCCAGGCACAGCACCAATCCGTCTTCACGCAACAATTGCCGCAACGATCCCCGCACAAGTTCCACGCTATCCCAATGAGAACGGGTGTTGCGTCAATTCGTAAACGTCATTATCGGTGTGATTAACATGGGGTATGCCTGTCAACCGTGTTGCGATCGTCGGGGCTGCCCTCTCCGATTGCGGGCGGGTCCCCGACAAGACCGCGATGGCCCTGATGGCGCAGTCATCTCGACGCGCGATCGCGGACGCGGGCTTGTCAAAGAACGACATCGAGGGCTTCGGCGGACACGGCGCGCTCCTGCCTCCTCTCGAAGTCGCGGAATACCTCGGGCTGCGCCCAGGGTGGGTGGATGCGACGAATACCGGCGGCTCATCCTGGGAGGTCATGGCGCGACACGCCGCGGCGGCGATCGCGGCGGGCGAAATCGAGGTCGCGCTGCTCACCTACGGCTCAACTGCGCGCTCTGATGTGAAGCGCCGGCAACGCGGGTCCATCGCAGCGATGAGCACCGGAGGTGCCATGCAGTACGAGGCGCCCTATGGCGCCACCCTGATCGCGAAGTACGCCATGGCGGCGCGGCGTCACATGATCGAGTATGGAACCACGGTCGACCAACTCGCCGAGGTGGCAGTCGCCGCACACGAGTGGGCAGCCATGAATGACAACGCATTTGATCGCGATCGGCTCACCGCGGCCGGTGTGGCAGCCGCGCCCATGGTCGCCGAGCCGTTCACCACCAAACACGTGTGCCTGCGTACCGACGGCGGAGGAGCGATTGTGCTGGCCAGCGAACGCGTTGCCAAGGACTGCGCGAAGGAACCCGTCTGGATTCTCGGTGCTGCCGATGCCACTTCCCATGTCAGCATGAGTGAGTGGCCTGACTTCACCACATCGGCCGCTGCTGTCTCCGGACCTAAAGCCTTCGCCCAGGCGGGTGTCGATCCCAAGGACATCGACGTGTGCCAGCTCTACGATTCCTTTACCGCCACAGTCCTGTTCAGCGTCGAAGATTTGGGCTTCTGCGCCAAAGGGGAAGGCGGCGCTTTCATCGAGTCGGGTGCGCTCCGCCCTGGCGGGGTGCTGCCGACAAACACCGACGGGGGCGGTCTCGCATCCTGCCATCCGGGCATGCGCGGCATGTTCCTGATGGTCGAGGCCGCCCGGCAGTTGCGTGGCGAATGCGGGGAACGGCAGGTGGACGGAGCCAGACTGGCCTGCGTACACGCCATGGGCGGTTTCTTCAGCCACAGCGCGACAGTGATCCTGGGGACCAACTGATGGGCGCAGCCGACCGGCCCACGACAGACACCGACAGCGACAGTTGGTGGTCCGCGATCCAGGAGCACGTCCTACAGGTGAACTCGTGTAACCGATGCGGGCGAAAGTCGTTGTATGCCCGCCCGTTTTGTCCGCACTGCTGGAGCGAAGACGTAACTCCGACCGCGGCAACAGGACGCGCGACGCTCTATACGTGGACGCTGGTACACCAGAACGCCGCCCCTTTCGATGTGCGCACTCCTTACACCGTGGCCATGGTCGATCTCGAGGAAGGTCCTCGGCTGATGACAACGATCGAACACTGCTCGGTCGAACAACTCCACGCCGGTATGCCACTGGTCGTCGCTTTCCGAACCGACGACGACGGATTTGTGGTGCCGACATTCCGACCTCAGGAGAGCTGAAGAGGCTGCACGGCGCAATTTTTCGTCATCTAGCACGCACATATGAAAGGAACCCGAGGAATGAACCGCGATGACATGATTTTGATCAGTGTGGATGACCACACTGTTGAGCCGCCGGATATGTTCAGGAATCATTTGCCGAAGAGGTATTTGGATGAGGCGCCGCGGTTGGTGCACAACGAGGACGGCAGCGATACTTGGCAGTTCCGGGATGTGGTGATTCCGAATGTGGCGCTGAATGCGGTGGCGGGTCGCCCGAAGGAGGAGTACGGGCTCGAGCCCCAGGGGCTTGATGAGATCCGGCCGGGGTGCTGGCAGGTTGATGAGCGGGTCAAGGACATGAATGCCGGCGGCATCCTGGGCTCGATGTGTTTCCCCTCGTTCCCCGGCTTCGCTGGGCGGTTGTTCGCCACCGAGGATCATGAGTTTTCGTTGGCGTTGGTTCAGGCCTACAACGACTGGCACGTCGAGGAGTGGTGCGGGGCCTATCCGGCGCGGTTCATCCCGATGACGCTGCCGGTGATCTGGGATCCCCAGGCGTGTGCGGCCGAGATCCGGCGTAATGCCGCCCGGGGGGTGCATTCGTTGACGTTCACCGAGAACCCGGCGGCGATGGGCTATCCGAGCTTCCATGATTTCGAGCATTGGAAGCCGATGTGGGATGCCCTGGTCGATACCGACACCGTGCTCAATGTGCATATCGGGTCCTCGGGGCGGTTGGCGATCACGGCCCCGGATGCGCCGATGGATGTGATGATCACGTTGCAGCCGATGAATATCGTGCAGGCCGCGGCGGATTTGTTGTGGTCCAAGCCGATCAAGGAGTATCCCGATCTCAAGATCGCGCTGTCTGAGGGCGGTACCGGGTGGATCCCCTACTTCTTGGAGCGGGTGGATCGCACCTATGAGATGCATTCGACGTGGACGGGTCAAGATTTCGGCGGGAAGTTGCCGTCGGAGGTGTTCCGCGAGCATTTCCTGACCTGCTTCATCGCCGATCCCGTGGGGGTCGAACTGCGCCACCAGATCGGGGTGGACAACATCTGCTGGGAAGCCGACTACCCGCACTCCGATTCGATGTGGCCCGGAGCCCCCGAACAACTCGACGAGGTCCTCACGGCCAACAACGTGCCCGACGACGAGGTCGACAAAATGACCTACCAGAACGCGATGCGCTGGTACCACTGGGATCCGTTCGCTCACATCCCGAAAGAGCAAGCCACCGTCGGGGCACTGCGCAAAGCCGCCGAAGGGCACGACGTCTCCATACACGCGCTGTCGAAACGAGAGCACAACGCCGGCTCTTCAGACTGGCAGGCGCAGATGAGCAAGGCCACCATCAATGTCAGCGGAGGCAAGTAGGTTCTGCCTCGCGGGCCTATCCGGTGTTGACCAAGCGATTCGCCAGCATCCTGGGCCGCCCGTACGAGCGGGCGTCCAGGGTGTTGCGTTCCACTTTGCCGTTCGCGTTGAGCGGCAACGGCTGATCCCACAACACCAATTCCTCGGGCAGCTTGTACTTGGGTAGGCCGGCAGCTGTCAGGGCGTCGGCGACGTCATCGAGCGACAGCGTCGTCTCTGGCTCGAGAACCATCGCTACTGCCAGCCTCTCCCCCGTGACCGAGTCAGCGACAGAATAGGCAGCGCACTCCTTGACACCGGCAATCCGGGCGATCACTTCATCGACCTCCGCCGTGGGAATTTTCAAACCGTTTCGGATCACGATGTCTTTGATGCGGCCCACGATTCGCACCCGATCGCCGGCCAGTTCGGCAACGTCGCCGGTGCGAAACCATTCTTCGTCGAACGCGACGGAGTCCCCTTCGCCGCCCGTGTAGCCCAGGAAAGTGTGAGGACCCTTGATGCAACATTCCGTCGGCTCCTGGGCCGAACCCACCTTGATCTCGACGTCGCGCAGGGGTATTCCGTCATCGGCATGGCGGAGTTCCTTCGGCTCGGATCGCTGCCCAGATGTGCTGACGGGCACTTCCGACGAGCCGTAGGCACGCATGACGATGATCCCGAAGTCGTTCTCGATGCGTTCCACGATCCGCCGGTCCAACATCGTGCCGCCGAGGTAAACCGCACGCAGCGGGATGGTAGACCCTCGCAGAACCGCTTCGTCGAGAAGTCTGTCCAACAACCGATCTGGCCCGCCGTACCACGTCGCACCAGTCTTCACGAGCAGTTCGCAGGTCGCGGCCGGGTCCCAGCGGTCCTCCAGAATCACGGGTACTCCGAGCATCGGACCAATGAAGACCGCCTGAAGTACGCCAGTCACCGAGGCCATCGGGCTGATCAGGAAAATTCTGTCGTGCTCGGCCAGACCCGCCGCCGCGACATAATTTGATGAGGCCTTGACCAGGGTACTCAGCGAGTGAACGACCCCTTTGGGCGCCGAAGTAGTGCCGGAAGTGAAGAGGACCAGCGCTGGCTCATCTGCCGCGCGGATGGGTTGACCAGATGCGGGCCCACGGTAGGTACCGCCGCTATCACCGATCTCGATCCAACGCAACAGCCCGCAGAGCTCGGATCCACCGGCCTCGGGCCAGTTCGGCGCCAACCCGAACTCAGCACCCGTACGCTTTGCAATATCGGTGATCTGCCGGTCTCCACTGGTCCGCGGGACAAGCAGGACGACGGCGTCGACTCGCAGCGCCGCGTGAATCGCAACCAGCGAACCCACATCGTTTCCGACCACCAGTAAGACCCGAACCGACTCGCCAATCCCCGCATCGCGCATCGCCGATGCCGCCGCATCGATTCTGCCGTCCAGCTCGGCGAACGTCAGTTCGCCCTGGCGGTCCCGCACCGCCGGCAGGGCGGGGGTACGTTTTGCGGCGAGCCGGACAAGGTCGAGGGATTCCGATGACCAGAAGCCCGCAGCCCGGTAACGATCCCTCAGAGATTCGGCTCGTAGTCTGGCCTGTCCCAGCAGCTCCGACGAGCTCGTCATGACCGTCCTCCCATGCAAATCCTGGTTCTCGTTTCGAGTAAATGTAACCTCTCACTCATGCCGTCTTCGCATCCGACTTCATCCGAGCACCCATCGCTGACCTTTGACGACCAGGTGGCCATCGTCACCGGCGCGGGAGGAGGACTCGGACGTTGTCACGCGCTCGAACTGGCTCGCCGTGGCGCCCGGGTAGTGGTCAACGATCTCGGCAGTGCCGTCGACGGCAGCGGAGCCTCGAGGTCCGCGGCGCAGGCTGTTGTCGACGAGATCACCGCCGCGGGCGGCATCGCGATAGCCAACGGCGACTCGGTGGCCACCGACGAGGGAGGCGCCGCCATCGTGGCGGCGGCCAAGGATGCCTTCGGACGGGTGGACATCCTGGTCAACAACGCGGGCATCCTGCGCGACGCCGCCTTCAAGAACATGACGGCCGAGCAGATCGACGCGGTGGTCGCGGTACATCTGACTGGCGCCTTCAACGTGACCAGAGCCGTGTGGCCGATCATGAGGGAGCAGAACTACGGCCGAATCATCCAGACAACCTCTGGGACCGGTCTTTTCGGAAACTTCGGACAGGCCAACTACGGCGCCGCCAAGATGGGCCTCGTCGGCATGATGCATGTCCTCGCGATCGAGGGTGCCCGCGCCGGCATCGCCATCAACGCCATCGCACCCATCGCCCGCACTCGAATGACAGAGGACATCATGGGTGATGCCGGAAAGGCAATGGATCCCGAACTGGTAACCCCCGTGGTGGTCTACCTTGCCCACCGTGACTGCGACCGCACCGCACACATCTACTCCGTCGGCGCGGGCAAGGTGTCCCGAGTATTCATCGGCGTGACCAAGGGCGTTGAGAACACCGAGCTGACGGCGGAGTCCGTCGCAGCGTCGATCGACGAGATCGACGATACCGGCACCTTCACCGTCCGCGGCGGACCGGTATCCGGCTGAGGTCAGCGGCCCTGGAATTCAGGTGTACGCCGCTCTGTGAAGGCACGCAGCCCTTCCTTCAGGTCCGAGGTGTGCGAGATCAGCTCGGCGGCCCAGGCTTCCTGCTCGAACGCCCGATCCCGGCTGGATTCCGAGGACACCGCCAGAAGGCGCTTGGTGTGCGAAAGCATGACCGTCGGTCCCGCTGCAAGTCGACCTGCCAGCTGCTCGGCCGTCGCTGTGACCGCGTCGGGCGGTGTAACCCTGTTGACCAACCCGAGGCGCTCGCAGGCGGATGCGTCCACAGGCTCACCCAGCATGAGCAACTCCGTGGCCTTGCGCAGACCGACGATTCGGGTGAGCAGATGGATCGCCCCGGAGTCGGGCAGGATTCCGCGATGAACAAAGGCCTCGATCAGCGTGGCCTCCGACGACATCACCACCAGATCGCACGCCAGTACCAAACTTGCGCCCGCGCCGACCGCGACGCCATTGACCGCGCCGATGACGGGCTTGCCGCAATCGAGCACCGATGTCACCAACCGTTGCCAGCCGTGTGCCAGCATTCGGGCGATATCGCCGGGGCGCTTCTCGGCAAGCGCCTGCGTCACCGAACTGTCGGTCTTGGACGGCAGCCCAGCCCCGGCGCAGAAGTGACGCGAGCCCACCGCGCCCAGAAGCACCGCTCGCACCGAGGGGTTGGAATTGGCATCCTCCAATGTCGCGGTGAGAGCATCACGAGCATTGGGCGACAACGAGTTTCCGACATCCGCTCGGTTGATGGTGATCCGCAGGACGCCGTTGTCACCCTGCTCGACATCAATACCGGTCGGTTCGCTCATGTTTTGCTCCACCCTGCGTTAACGACGTTTCCGTTTTTCGGGTATCTTAATTTCCGCAACGGTGCCGGCGATAGTGCGGGCCACGACGAGGAGGCGCTGAATGACTCAAACCTCCTCTACGACCGGACAGATCACTGACGAGGGATTGGCCCGGCTGCGTGCCACCATCGGCATCGCAGTACCCCACACTCAGCCACCGCACTACGTCCGCCCCAACGAGGACAGTTTCAGGCACGTCGCAGAAAGTTACGGAGACGCCAACCCGCTGTGGTCGGATCCCGAGTACGCGGCGAAGACCGTCTGGGGCGAGCCAGTGGCGCCGCCCGCGCTCGTCGGAGGCGACACACTCATCGGCGAGGACGAAGTCACCGTGCTCTCCGACGAGGATCGCGCCCTCACCAAAGGGGACCCCCTGCGAGGGGTCCACGCGTTCTACGCGTCGTCGGCACGGGAGTGGTGGGCACCGTTGCGCGCCAATCACCGCGTATTTCGCCGCAATGCGCTGGTGGCAGCACTCGACAAGAGTAGCGAATTCGCCGGCCGCGCCATCCACGAGTGGTCGGCGCAGGTCTTCCAGGATGATGAGGGCGTCATCCTGGGCGGGCAGTACCGCAACATGATCCGCACAGAACGGAGCAAGGCGCGCGGCCAGAAAAAATACGAGGCGGTCGAACTGAAGAACTGGACCGAGGAGGAGATCGCCGACATCGACGCGCGGTATGCCAGCGAGGTCCCGCGCGGTGCGGAGCCCCGGTGGTGGGAGGACGTCGACGAGGGCGACGCACTTGGCCCGCTGACCAAAGGCCCGCTGACGGTTACCGACATGGTGTGCTGGCACGTCGGAATGGGCACCGGAATGTACGGAGTGCGTCCGCTGGGTCTCGCCTGGCGCAATCGCCAGCGAATCCCGCGCTTCTACACACCGAACGAACACGGTGTACCCGACGTGCAACAGCGGGTGCACTGGGAGCCCGACGCCGCACGCAATGCGGGTAACCCCACCACTTTCGACTACGGCCGTATGCGCGAGACATGGTTGATCCACCTCTGCACGGACTGGATGGGCGATGACGCCTGGCTGTGGAAGCTCGACTGCGAGTTCCGCCTCTTCAACTATGTCGGCGACCTGCACACCATCACCGGAACGGTCGAGCGCAAGTACCTGGCCGAAGGGGGCCGTCCGGCGATAGACATCGAACTGGCCGCGACCAACCACCGGGAACAGGTGACCGCTCCCGGACGCGCCACGATCCTGCTTCCCAGTCGCGAGCATGGCCCGGTACGGCTGCCCGACCCGCCGGGAGGGGCCACCGACCTCGCGGAGCTGCTGACCGCAGTGTCTGCCCAGTTCGCCGAGCGCTGACGGCGATGGCGTATCCGAGTGTCCCCGGACTTCGCGCACAGCACGAAGGTCCTGTTTTGACCCTGACATTCGATCGGGCTGATCGCCGCAATGCCGTCAACGACGAGATGCTCGACGCAATGATCGACCACCTTGCCACCGCGGGTATCGACGAGACCGTTCGGGTGATCCGCATCGATGCCGAAGGGCCTGATTTCTGCGCGGGATCCGACCTGGTGGCCAATAACGCCCACTCGGAGCGCAAGCCTCGCGTCGGCAGTACGCAGCGCCGGTTGCCCAACAAGGCGAACCGACTGATACCCCTGCTCCTCGAAACCCAGGTTCCGATCGTCGCGGTGGTTCGCGGCTGGGCCGCAGGATTGGGTTTCCACATCGCAATGGCTTCTGACTTCTGTGTTGCCGCCGACGACGCCCGATTCTGGGAGCCGTTCATGGCCCGCGGCTTCAGTCCGGACAGCGGCGCGGCGTGGTTACTCCCGCGACTCATCGGGATGGTGCGAACACGCCGCCTCCTCATGCTCGGTGAGGAACTCTCCGGCGCCACGGCGGCCGAATGGGGCATCATCCACCGCGCCCATCCCGGCGCCGATCTGGAGTCGGCTGCCGGTGCGCTCGTCTCGCGGTTGGCGGCCGCGCCCACCGTCGCCCTGGGTCTGACCAAATGGCTGCTGCAGTCGGGAAACGGTCTCGATCTGGACCGGCACCTGCACAACGAAGCACTCGCGCTCGAACTGTCCAGCCGCAGCGAGGATTTCAAGGAAGGCCTGCGCGCCTTCCGGGAGAAGCGCGACGCAGAGTTCACCGGGCGCTAGTAGGGACGATGACACGACTACCGATCACCGACACCACCAGTGCCGCCGACGCGGTCGCCATCGTGGAGCAGTGGGTCGCTGCAGAAGTACCCGCCTCGTGGCGCGAGGCCGCCGCCCAGGGTGCTCAGGCGCTGCGAGCCGCACGCACCCGCGACGACTACAGCCGTTGGTATCCGGTGTTCGCCGAGTCAGGCCTGGTCGTGCCGACCTGGCGCCCCGAGCACGGCGGGCTCGATGTCGGCAACGAAACCGCTCGCGCCATCGAGCGGGTGCTGGCACCCCTGCGGCTGACCCGGCTGAACCCTCTGGGCCTCAACAATGCGGCGGCCGCCTTGTTTAGCCACGGCACCGAGGAGCAGCGGCTGCGCTTCCTGCCGCCGATCGTGCGCAACGAAGAGAAATGGTGCCAGCTCTTCAGTGAGCCCGGGGCTGGGTCAGACCTGGCCTCGCTGGCCACCAAGGCTGTGCGAGACGGCGACGAGTGGGTGGTATCCGGCCAGAAGGTCTGGACGACGTGGGCAGACGAAGCAGATTTCGGAATTCTGCTTGCACGAACCGATCCCGATCAACCAAAACACAAGGGCATCACCTACTTCCTGCTGAACATGCACCAGCCCGGCGTCGAGGTGCGTCCGTTGCGACAGATCACCGGCGAACGAGAGTTCAACGAGGTGTTCCTCGACGGCGCACGCGTGCCCGATGCGCATCGGGTGGGCGAGCTCAACGATGGGTGGCGGGTGAGCGCGTCGACCCTCTCCAGCGAGCGTCAGATGGTGTCGGGATCAGGGTCGGGCGGCATGGGCCGCCTGGGCGGCTCAAGTGCTGAACGGCTGATTACCCTCGCCCAAGACACGGGACGTTGGTCCGACCCCGTCATCCGCGCAAAGGTGATGCGGCTGTGGGCACAAGAGCAGATCCGCGGCTGGACGAACGCGCGGGTGCGCGCTGCCCTCTCGGCCGGTCAGTCGCCGGGTGCGGCGTCCTCCATCGGCAAGGTGCACCAGGCGACCCTGAACCAGCAGATTCAGGATCTGATGGTGGATCTGATGGGCACCAGCGGCCTCGCCTGGCCCGCAGAAGGCGACCTCGACGCGTTGCCGCGAGAGGTTCAGGGTTGGATGCGCAGCCTTGCCAACAGCACCGAGGGCGGTACCACCGATATCAACAAGAACATTCTGGGCGAGCGGGTCCTCGGCCTTCCGCGGGAGCCTGATCCATGGAAGGGCAAGCCCTGGAGGGACATTCCGCGCTCATGAATGCCTACGCGCGGCTCATCGTCAAGAAGTCCGACGGTATCGGTTGGCTGATTCTGAATCGGCCGGATGCCGGAAACGCGTTCGACGCGACGATGCTCGACGAACTTGAGACAGCGTGGGTCGAGCTGGACACGGATCCCCAGGTGCACGTCATCGTGAACACCGCGAACGGCAGGTCCTTCTGCACCGGCATGGACGTCGTGCAAGTGGCTCGTGACAAGGACGCCATGCGCAAACATTCCCGGCGGACCCGCGACGCCGAGCTCAAGATCTCATCGTGGCACTGCGATGTCTGGAAGCCGGTGATAGCTGCAGTCAACGGGGTGTGCGCCGGCGGAGGGCTTCACCTGGTCGCCGACGCCGACATCGTCATCGCCGCCGATACGGCCTCTTTCGTCGATCCGCACGTGTCGGTCGGTCAGGCCGTCGCCTATGAGGCGATAACCCTTTTACGAAAGTCACCCATGGAAGCCATCACCCGAATGACGTTGAGCGGCAAAGGCGAACGCATCTCGGCGCAGCGCGCTTACGAGCTCGGCATCGTGTCTGACGTTGTTCCCGGTGAGGCGTTGCGGACCGCGGCAGCGACCCTTGCAGCCGCCGTCGCAGCCAACTCCCCCACCGCGTTACGGGCTACCAAGAAGGCGTTGTGGCGCTCGCTGGAGGTCGGGCTGAGCGTCGCCCGCGAGGAAGCTGCCGCCGAGATCGATCGCCACGCCGGCCATCCCGATCAGCACGAGGGCGCCCGCGCGTGGCTAGAGAAACGCGAGCCCCGCTGGCAGCCCATGACGACTGCGGAGGCACGGTGACAACGGAACGACGGACGACCTACCGACGGCTGATCGTCGAGCGGTGCGGCCCGGTGGGCTGGATCATCAACAACCGCCCCGAACGACTCAACGCCTACGACTTCGTGATGCGCGAGGAGTTCCCCAGGGCCTGGGCCGAACTCGACGCCGACCCAGATGTCCGCGTCATCGCCCACACCGGCAATGGCCGGGCGTTCCAGGTCGGCGCCGATGTCGAGGAACTCGACGGCGAAGCGGTGCAGCAGTTCCAGGACACCATGCGCACTCTTGACCTCAAGCTGACCGGATGGCACTGCAACGTCGGAAAGCCCGTGATCACGGCGGTCAACGGAGTATGCGCAGGCGGCGGACTGCATTGGGTGGCCGACGCCGACATCGTGATTGCCGCCTCGGACGCGACGTTCGTAGATCCCCACGTCTCCATCGGGCAGGTCAGTGCCCTGGAGACCATCGCACTGATGAGAAAGATGCCCGCCGAGGCAGTGCTGCGGATGGCGCTGGTCGGCAGCCACGAGAGGCTGACCGCCCAGCGCGCGTACGAACTCGGGATGATCAGCCAGATCGTCGATCCGCCTGAGCTGCTTCGAGACGCCACCCAAGAGCTCGGAGAGAAGATCGCACGCAACTCTCCGGTGGCGATGCGCGCCACGAAGCGCGCACTGTGGGGAGCTCTCGAGCACGGGCTCACCGACGCCTGCCGGGAAGGCGCCAAGCACCTGACCTCGGTGTGGGGACATCCAGACCAGGATGAAGGACCGCGAGCGTTCGCCGACAAGCGAATCCCAAAATGGCTTCCCCTGGAGGTTGATACATGAGCCTGGCTCAACTCCTCGACAATCTTCCCCCTGTCGCCGTGCACATGCTGGACGCAGACGTATCTGCCGACGAACTGGTGGCCGACGCCGCAAGTGTGGAAGCTGCACTTGCCGATGCCGGACTCCGGGGCGGCCACGTCGTGGCGGCGATGCTGCCCAACGATTCGCGGACCATCGCGGCATTGTTCGGTACCTGGCGAGCAGGTGGCGTCTACACACCGCTGAACCCGCGGGCAGCCGACACCGAGGTGGCGAGCCAAATCGCCACCCTGCGCCCGGTCGCTGTGATCACAACGCCGACACTCGCACAACGCTTCTCAGAGTGCGGTCTCCCTGTCATCACGGGCGACGCCAGGCAGTGGCGGCTCGCGATCACGGGTTCCGGACCCGAAAAACCCCGCCTGTACGACGACGACGTAGCGCTGTTGCAGTTCACGTCGGGCACCACCGGAGCCCCTAAGCCCGTCCCGCTGCGGCACGCGACTGTGCTTGACCTGATCGACCGACTCCTCGCCAAATTGCGTGGCGCCAAGCGCGACAAGGACAGCCCTCGGCGTACGCCCATGCCCAATCTGGTTCCTCTCTCGTTGTCTCTGTGGGCCGGTATCTACCAGGTGCTCTTCGCTTTTCGCGCCGGGTCCGGGGTGGTGCTGATGGACCGGTTCTCCCCCAGCGACTTCGCCGCCCTGGTCAAGCGCCACCAATTGCGCTCGACGGTATTGCCACCGGCGGCACTGAGCATGGTCCTGCACGACGACGCTGTCACCGACCTGTCTCCGCTCAAGATCGTCCGATCCATCACCGCCCCGCTGTCGCCGGTGCAGGCAGCACGGTTCCGCGACAAATTCGGTGTCCTGGTCCTCAATTCGTACGGCCAGACAGAGCTCGGCGGCGAAGTTGTCGGCTGGTCAGCCGCCGATGCCCGCGAATGGGGCGAGGCCAAGCTCGGGTCGGTGGGACGACCGTTGCCCGGTATCGATGTCAGCATCGCCGACGACCAGGTGATGGTGCGCACTCCGACCACCGCGGCCCGGCAGATCGACCCGGCGTTTCTCGACCGGTTGACCGACGACGGCTGGTTTCGCACCGGGGACCTCGGCTGGTTCGACGACGATGGCTTCCTCTGGCTCGACGGCCGGGTGTCGGACATGATCAACAGGGGCGGGCTCAAAGTCTTTCCAGGAACGGTGGAGGACGTCCTGATGTCGGCTGACGGCGTACGCGAGGCCGCGGTGGTGGGCGTACCCGACGAACGCGTCGGCGAGGTGCCCTGGGCGTTCGTGGCGCGAGTCGACGACACGGTGACCGAGCAGGCTCTCACCGCGTGGTGCCGAGAACAGTTGACTCCGTATCGGGTGCCGGCGCGAATCGTTTTCGTGGATAAGCTACCCCGCAACGATGCCGGCAAGGTCGTCAAGCGCGAACTGGCCGCTCTGGCAGGGGCCGTCGAGTAACGATGGAGCGACTCAGTGGCCTCGACGCGATGTATCTCTACCTGGAAACACCTTCTCAGCCTCTGAACGTGTGTTGTGTGGTGGAGCTGGATATCGCGGAAATGCCGGGCGGATACACGTTCGAACAGCTCCGCTCGGAGCTCGGACCGAGACTGCTCGCCGTACCCGAGTTCCGTAAGCAGCTCGCCGGCGGGCAGCTCAACATCGACCATCCCGTATGGGTCGACAGTACTCACGTCGACATCGACCGTCATCTGAAGCGCATTGCAGTCCCCGCTCCTGGCGGTCGCGTCGAGGTGGGCGAGGTCTGTGCCCACGTCGCCGCTCTACCTCTTGATCGCGGGTACCCGCTGTGGGAAGTCTGGGCCGTCGAGAACCCGTCGACACCGGAGCTGCTCACGCTGGCCGTGAAAGCCCATCATGCGCTCGTCGACGGGGTGGGCGGTGCCAACATCATGGCGCAACTGTGCAGCGTTGAGCCAGATGAGGCCGAACCACTCGACACCCAGGTTTCCGCGAGTGCGGTCAATCCCCTGCAGATCGCCGCTTCTGGCGTGATCGGTGTCATGGCACGGTCGTGGCGCCTGACAAGTCTGGTTCCGGCCACGCTGCAGACTGTGGCGCGAACGGTGCGGCGCGCCAGGTCGGGGGGCACCATGGTGGCGCCTTTCCGGGCACCGAAAACCGCCTTCAATGCGCCACATTCGGGGCGTCGGAATGTTGCGTTCGTAACGCTTGCACTCGACGAGGTCAAGGCTCTCAAAGATCATTACGGCGTGACCGTGAACGATGTCGTGATGGCGTTGTGCGCGGGCGCGCTGCGCAACTTTCTCGAACGACATCACGAGCTGCCCGAAACTCCGCTCGTGGCAGCGGTCCCGGTCTCGGTCCACGGTAAGTCCAACCGGTCTGGTCATAATCAGACGACATGGATGTTCTGTCGACTGCAATCGCCAATGGCCGACCCGGTGCAACGCCTTCAGGACATGGTCAAAAGCACCGCGGCAGCCAAGGCGCACAGCACCGAACTCGGACCGACGTTGTTGCAGGATTGGACGCAGTTGATCGGCCAGTACACCATGGGCGCTATCAAGGCGCTTGCCCCCCGGCTGCCCAAGCCGGATAACCCGCCGTTCAATCTCATCCTGTCGAATGTCCCCGGCCCTCAGGTCACCCTCTACATGGCACGCTATCCGATCCGGGCCGCCTACCCGTTCGGACCGATACTCGCAGGAGCCGGGTTGAACATCACGGCGATGTCCTATAACGGTCAACTGAGCTTCGGCATCATCTCCAGCCCCGATCTTGTACGGGAACTCTGGCCTCTCGCCGACGAGTTCCGCACGGCGCTAGCCGAACTCGCACAACCGATCACCGATAGGTGATGAGGGCGGACATCGATCGTTCCTTGCGGGATCATCCCTGTCGCCGCCGCGAGATCAGGAGCTATTTGCCACCTCGACACCCTGCCCGAGAATATTTCTTCTCTTAAGCGGTAATGTAGTTTCCAGTGAGCACGTGTGAGGTTGAGAGGAGTTGTCCCGTGACCGACGGACAGTTCGAAGTATGGGACGCCGACAACCACATGTACGAGACGATCGATGCGTACACCCGTCACCTACCCGACAAGTACTCCGAGGCAATACAGTTCGTCGATATCAACGGGCGAAAGAAGTTGCAGATCCTCGGCACCATCACCGAGACCATCCCCAACCCCACCTACGAAGTAATCCCGACCCCCGGCGCGTGGGCGGACTACTTCCGGGGCATCAACCCCGAAGGTAAGACGCTGCGTGAGCTGGCGGACCCCATCCGCTGCCCCGATGAGTTCCGGCGCCCCGACTTGCGTCTGGCGCTGATGGATCGACAGGGCGTCGACGGAACAGTCATGTTCCCTACCACCGCCGGCATGCTGGAGGAGAGAACGAAGTCCGACACCGAACTCACGCACGCGGTGACACATGCCTTCAACCGATGGCTCCTGGAGGACTGGACGTTCAACTACCAGAACCGCATCTTCGCCGTCCCGGCCATCTCGCTCAACGACCCCGCGCTGGGCGTCAAAGAATTGGAGTGGTGCCTGGACAACGGCGCGAAGACGGTGCTGATCCGGCCTGCTCCGGTGCCGCGCGAGGATGGCACTTCCCGGTCTGCGGCGCTGCCTGAATTCGACGACTTCTGGCGGCTGGTCGAATCCGCCGGCATCTCGGTCCAAATGCACAATTCGGATTCCGGCTATGAGCGCTACGTCGACGACTGGGAGAGCGCCGCGGAGTTCAATGGATTCGCATTGAGCAAGCTCCGAGGGTTCATCTACGAGGAGAGCCGCAATATTTTTGACACCCTTGCCGCATTCATCGCGCATGGTGTCTTCGAGCGGTTCCCCGGTGTACGCGTGGGCGTGGTCGAAAACGGCGGTTCGTGGGCTCACCGGCTGATCGATGTGTTCGACCGCGTATACCGCAAGCGGCCGTACGACTTCGACGAGCATCCGACCGAGGTGTTCCGCAGACATGTGTGGATCAACCCGTTCCACGAGGAGAACATGTCGCAGCTCGTCGAAATCCTTGGTCCGGACCGCGTGATGTTCGGGTCAGACTTTCCGCATCCGGAGGGTCTCGCCGAGCCGAGGGAATTCATCTCCGAGTTGGCGGATCTACCTCGGGACACCGCCGAGCGGGTGATGGGCCGCAACCTCAAAGAGCTGCTGGGCGTGCAGTAAGGTAGTGCTCTAGTCGTTGCGCGTGCGCGATTGCCTGGTCACGATCGACGGTCCGGACAAGGGGTTTTGGAGTGTTCCCGCCGGTGCCTGGATGACTGCAGGTATGGCGTTGACCGCAGCCAACGCTGTCGCCATGACACCAGGGTTCACTCGATCTAACCGTGACTGCTCGAAATAGACCTCCACGCACATGCGCGGCGAGCCCTCGACGCGGATAACCATGCCCCCCTGGTCTCGCCGCGACGGTCGAGGCCAGTGCTGCGGCCACGGCGTGGAGCTTACCGTCGCGAAATACTGCACCGACACCGTCGGCTGCCCGTCGACGACACCGGCGAGCTGCCAGCGATGCGCACAGATCGTCCCTTCGGGGATCACCCCGATGGCGGTCTCCAAATCCCCAGGAGCAAGTATGGTTTCCCAGTCAAGCTCGACACTGTCGAGGTGGATACCGAGAACATCGGCGATGTAGCGGACGACGGTCTCCCAGTCGTGGTTGACCCTCCCCGCCGCAATACGCGCGGGGACATGCCCGTCGGGCTTACCGAAGCCCATCGATTCGTGCAGCACGTCCCATATGGGATATGACTTATCGAGATCGATGGCGTACTCATCCATTCGATACGAGTCGACAGAACCGGCGCCGGTGAGAAGCGCCGTCGGCAGATTGAGACTGATGAAGCCCGGTTCGGCCCCCGTCGCGTAGAAGGTTGAATTGCCCTTCACTGCGGCGGCATGCAGAGCATCGCGCCACTGCGGTGGTGCGGCCGCCGGATACACCATCGGGATCGCGGAGATCGTCACGACGTTGATGCCCGCCTCGAGATACGTGACGATGTCCGAGACCACGTCACTTTCACGCCGAACAGCGGTGGCGCAGTACAGGACACAGTCAGGCGCCAACGCCAACACCGAGGACAGGTCGTCGGTCGCGGGCACGCCGATCTCCGGACCACCGCAGAGTAGACCGGCATCCCGGCCCACCTTTTCCGGGGATGACACTTTGAGGGCGACCAAGTCCAGTGCCGGGTCGGAGATGACAGCTCGGAGAGCCTGTTTGCCCGTCAGACCGGTGCCCACATGCGCCACCCGGTGAAACCGTCGATCTAGGGTGTCGACCACAACCGATTCCTTCCTATTCACGCCCGGGCGCCTGGGACCGTCCGGCCCGAGACCACCGGTACATTCGCCCAGCCGAATACGTTGGGCATCTTGACCCGCCGCAGGCCGGTGACATCGACGTCGAACTCGGGAATCAGATCTAGAAGGACATCAAGGGCAACCCGACCTTCCATCCGCGCCAACGCTGCTCCGAGACAACTGTGTATCCCATACCCGAATCCGAGGTTGTGCCCGGAGTGCGCGCGGGTGATGTCGAAGCGGTCCGGATCCTCGAAGGCGCGCTCATCCCTGGTCGCCGACCCGTTGATGAGCATGACCGGCCTGTGTCGGGGAATGACCTTCCCATGAAGCTCGACCTCGACGTTGCTCCACCGGATGTCGTACTGCGAGGGGCCCTCGTATCGCAAGAGTTCCTCAAAAGCGGCCGGTATGAGAGCCCTGTCCTTGCGGAGTGTCTGCCATTGGTCCTGGTGACGAGCGAACACAACTGCGGCGCTGGCGATCAATTTGGTAACCGTTTCGGCGCCTGCCCCGCCCAGGAGAGACGCGAATGCGGCTATTTCCACATCGTCGAGGCGGGTGACAGTCCCGTCGTCACGTTCGACCTCCACTTCGATGAGCCGGCTGATCATGTCGTCCGCGGGTTTGGCCCGCTTTTCCACAACGAGGTCGTAGTAGTACTTCCACATAGTCACCGCCGCCTCGCGTCCGGCCGGCGTGATGCTCACGTTCCCGGGCTCGCGTTCCAACAATGCGTCGAGCCAATGACGGATCTGTTGGCGCCCGCTCGGAGGCACTCCGAGCATCGTGGTGATGATCTCGACCGGAAACACTGCGGCGAAGTCCTCGACCATGTCGAATGACGTGACGTCCACTCGGTTCGCAGCGTCGGCGATCACACTTCTGATCATCGGTTCGAGCTTGCCGATGGCGCGAGGAGTGAACACCTTGTTCACCAATGCCCGCATGCGCGTGTGCTGAGGTGGATCCATCATGATGATCACCCCTTGCGGGATCATCGCATCCGGATCGATGAAATGGTCGAGAGTGACGCCCTTTGCCGAGGAGTATCTTTCGTGATCGCGCATCGCCGGAGCGACGTCGTCATAACGCGACAGTGCCCAGAAGTCGTACTGCGTGCTGTGGTACACCGGGGCGTGGTCACGAAGCTGCCGGTAGGTTTCGAACGGATCGCTGAAAAACTCGTCCGAGAACGGGTCGAAATGGACTGACTCCGCTGACGTTTCCGATCCATCGGCCATTGCTTTCATCGCCTTTCTCCGCCTTCACGCAGGAAATGGACGGTGTAGTCCTGGCCCCGCAATCCGTGCGGGTCCAGTCCGATGAGTGCCATGAGACGCGCCCAATCCCCGGAGTCGACGAACCAGTCCCAACGAGCGATCTGCCCATCCCCGTTGGTCCAGATGTAGTCCCACTCACGCAGCTCCAAACGCGTGCCGTCGGCGAGCGTTCCCGCGTAGGTGTCACAGGACGAGAAACCCCATTCGCCGGCGACACACGCAAACGGGCTGACGAGCCGGTAGTCGGGCATGTGCTTCCACCACATGCGCCACTCGGGGGTGAGAATGTCTCCGTCCGGAGCGTACTTCTCGACGGCTTTCGCGACCTCGTCGGAGAACATGTCGGTGGCGGTCTGTGGGACGCCATCGTTGAACAGCGGACTCATCATCACGGAGTTCGGCGCCCAGATGAATTCATCTCCGAACGTGACACGGCGATCGCGCTCGATGGCCTTGGCGTAGCCCTCCCATTTTTCGAAGGCGATCTTCTTGTGTAAAGCGACCCGGTCGATGGGCATGTATATCCCTTTCCGCTAGCTCAGCTCGACGAATCTCTCCAGGTAGGGCCACGCGGTTTCCGGAGGAATGCCGCCGCACAAAGGCGAGAGGTTGAAGATCTCGCCGCCGGCAATGCGTTGCCTCGCTTCATCGACAGACAAAATCACGTGCGACGCCGACGTGCGCCGGAGTTCGTCGACGGTCGTGGCGGTGCTCAGGTTGGCCGACACTTTGTTGTCTGGATTCCACGCCGAATACGCCATCGCATCGTGAAGCAGGTAGGGGCCGATCTCATCCCACGCGGCGTCGACATCCTCGGCGACGAAAAGGTTCGCCACGGCATCGCGCTCCGGAATGAGAACGAAGCCAGGTTCGAAACCGTTCTCGCGGCACGCCTCTTCGTAAGCCGCCTGCATGCCCGGAACCCCACCGTTGGCCAGCAGCCCCAGGCCATTGCGTCCGGCACGCCGCGCCGCGGCCAGGCTGGATCCGCCCCAATTCAGCATCGGCCCGTTCGGGTCTCGCGGTCTAGGAGTTACTTTCATCCGCCTGCCACGATGCTCGACCACCTCTCCTGCCAACAGGCGACGCAGCAGGGGCAGCTTCTCGTCGGCGAGGCGACCGCGATCGCTCAAAGACAGCCCGAAATGGTCGAATTCTTCGACACGGTAACCAATCCCGAAGACGTAGCTGGCCCGACCCGCGCTGATGTGGTCGAGAACGCAAATGTCCTCCGCCAGTCGGGCCACATCGTAGAAGGGCAGCAGGATAGTGAGATTCAGCATCAACTGCTCGGTGCGGGCAGCAATCGCCGCACCGAGAAGCAAGGGCGACGGCAGATAGCCGTCGTCTGCGCAATGGTGTTCACACAGCACCACGGCGAGGCACCCACGGGTCTCCGCCCACGCAGAAATCTCGGTCGCCGCGGAGTACAACTCCGTCGCCGGCGCACCGATCGAAGGTGCCCGCATATCGAATCGAAGAGTGAACATCGTGGCGCCTAATCGTCCACGGACCCGTATTTGGCCGCGAGTCCTTCTGTCATCAGCCCGGGACCGCAACGAGTCGAACCGAGGTGTACGTGCGCTCGCTGATCCGCCATCCGGATGCCATCCGGATGATGACGTCGTCGTAGTAGCCGATCGGATTCGCCCCAGTACCATCCTCGAGCAGGATCAGTGCGTCAACGTACGTGCGCACCGTCGCGACGTCGCCGTCGATGACGATCGCCTGATTCGTCATCCGGTGCATCGTCGCTGCGGCCATCACGTGTGCCTGCTCCATGAACTGTGCGACCTGAGGGCCACCCGTCCACCGTCCGACCACGCCATAGTCGATCGTGGCGTCGTGGGTGAAGACGTCCTGCAGTTGGGAGTACTGCTTGGAGTCGATGGCGGTGGCGTAGCGAATCGTCAACTCAACGATGTCGTCGCGATCTGTCATGCGATGTTTCCGTTCGGGTGTACCACGATTCGGGGCGGACCCTCCGACCGCCGCACCTGTTCAATCGCGTCGGGTACCTCATCGAGGCCAATGATCTTGCCGACGCTCGGGAGCGGATCGAGCCGACGTTCGACAACGGCATCAAGCACGCCGTACCAGTCCTGCGGCATGGGGCCGCCGCCGAACTGGAACGTAAGGCCCTGCTGAGTCGCCTGGGTGATGTTCAGGGTGTCGCCGGAATACCAGCCGCCGGCACAATATATACGCGTGTAGAACTCAGCGTTCGCCGCAATGCGATCAATCAGCCCCATCGCGCCCACGCATTCGAAAACCACTGCGGCGCCGCTCAAGTGATGCTCGGCGCGTACTCGACGGAATACGTCGAATTCCGATTCCGTCGCCGGATCGACGCCGATATGTGCGCCGAAGCTGGCGATCGCCAGATCACGTCGCTCTGCGCTGAAGTCCGACACGATGATCGGTCCGATCCCGCGGTTCGACAGTGCGGCGACGGCCGACAGACCGACCGCCCCTGCGCCGACGACGATCGGAACCTCGCCAGGTTGGATGTTCGCGCATCGCACATAGAACTCGCCGACTGCGAACGCGTCGACGACGGCGATCGCATCACAGGGCACGGTGGAGTCGACAACCCTCGCCATGGCCTCCGACACCACGAGCAACTCGCCGAAACTACCCGGGGCTTCTGGATGCTGTCCGATGATTCGCAGCCCACCGGCGCCTCCGTCGACCAATCGGATCGGCATGGACGTCACCTTCGCGCCGAGCGGGAACTCGCCGGAGCAACCGGGGCCGTACCCCACGACTTCGCCGACAAACTCGTGACCCATGACGATGTCGCGGTCGGCGTCGTACAGCGACCTGCCCGTCGGATCGTCGATGCCTGCGTCGGGGTGATCCATGAAATGCACGTCCGACGCGCAGATGGCGGTGCTGAGGGTTTTCAACAACAGATCACCATGTCCTGCAACGGGATCGGCGGTGTCGCGCACTTCCAGCCGCCCGCTGCTCAGCACCACTGCGCGCACCGACCCACCTTTCGCCGCCATTTGCTATTCTCAATTATTCGAGATATTTTTCTCGGTTTTCTGATCGACCGTATGACGCGATGAGTGAAGGAGTCAAGGGTGCGGGGTTCCAGTTCGGCGCCGACCGAGCGTGTCGTCGACATCGTCGAGTTGCTGAGCCAGCCAAGGAATCGGCGGATGCGCTTCTCTGACATCGCGGATGAACTAGGACAGACGCAAGGCACCGTGCACGCCATCCTGAAGACCCTCACTGATCGGGGCTGGGTCACCCGCGATCCGACCACGAAGAGCTTTGAGCTCGGCCCCATGGTGTCGCTGATCGCTGCGAGTCTGGAAACCTCGCGCCCGCTGGCGCATGTCGCCCGAGAAGCCGCGCGACGACTTTCCCGCGAGCTCCATATGCCTGTATCTGTCGTCGAGGTCGCGGGCGACGAACTGTTGATCACCGCGTTCGAGAGTCCAGCGCACAATCCGCTGCGAGAAGCGGTCACTGATCGCATTCCCTACCTGCCGCCCTTTGGGGTGGCTTTCGCAGCGTGGGACACGACCGAGGCTCAGCGGGACTGGGTCGCCCGTGGCAGCGCCGGTGACACGGACCTTGCACGTCGCCTGCGCGCCGTGTTGGCCAGAACTCGTGACCGGGGCTACGACGTCGATTGGATGACACCGGCTTTGGCGCAGATCGCATACGCATTGGGTGCCATCTCTACGGACACGCTGCCCGCGGGGCTGCGCCCGATCATCGACCAGCTGCGCGTCGAGTTGACAGCGGGCATCGCCGACGAGGAGATCACCGACGACGATCGAACCGTCGCCACCATTTCGGCACCAGTCCTCGACGATACCGGCCACACCAGGCTGATTCTCGGCGTACACCCGATGCTTTCGATGTCAACCCCCGACATCGATCACGTCGCACAGCAACTCCTGGGAGAGATCTGCACTACCGTGTCGAACACCCGGGACTGAATCCTGATCGGACGGGGTCATGTACGGCCCTGTTCTACGCGTCGAAACACATGCGTGGAAACCGTCACCAGCTTGCGGTCGGCACCCTCGTCGTACACCTGCGTCCGCGCCGCGACAAGGTCGCCGGCTCCCGCTTCTGGTTCGGCCACGAAGGTGAACGGACCCGACTTTGCCCTCGCGACGAACATGGTGTGCGACGAGACGCCAACGATCGCGTCAGTCCCCGCCAGCTCTGCCACACTGCTGCGCGCCGCCGTCTCCGTCATTACGAATTGCGGTCCCACATGGAGAGCGGCGTCGGGAGACGCCACGTCTGCCGTCAGCTCCGGCAGAATCCATGTCCTCGCATCCACCTGACTCCCCCCGAACACTTGCCACAGCGGTGGCAGGTCTGGAGAATCGACGACCTTCAACGGCTCGACGGTCATCTTCTGCAGCCCGTCTGGCGGCGCGCCGATCGACACACCCTGCCCCTCGGTGAGGGCCAGAACGCGGTGCGGATGTTCGGCGTCGACGATCAGCGACCTGCTGTAGGCCATCAGTTGTCCGCGTTTGAGGTCCTCGGTGCGCACCTCAAACCGTTTCACATCGGCCCCCGCATCCAGCATCTGGCACGAGTGCACCACGGGGTTCGGAACCGCCTCCAAATCCGACACCAAACCGCCCTCTGGAGACGCGATGCCGAAGATGCTCAGCAGGATTCCCCCGGTCACATCGCGCATGTCGTGGCGGACGGCCACGGTGTCGTCCTCGGGCCCGACATTCATGGAGGCGTGATGGCGCCCGATGTACCGGTAGCTCAGCAACCCGCCCCACCGGCGCTGCAGCTCGGCGGCATACGCACCAGGATCCGAGGTCAGATCTCTGATGTCGCGAACCATCAGGTTCCCGGCCCGTTCGGGAATTTGAGGTAAGAACCGGCATCAACCCGGATCTGCTGGCCCGTGATGAAACGGCTGTCATCACTGGCAAGGAACACGCCGAGGTTCGCGATATCCTCGGGCTCCACGTACGGGATGGGCATGGCCTGAAAGTAGGTGAAGGCCAGGTCGGCGTCCTCGCGAGTGGGCTTCTTGCCCTCCGCTACCAGGTCCGGCCGGAACACGCCGTAGATGCCGTCATTGTGCAGCAGGTGGGTGTTCACGTTGGTCGGGTGGATCACGTTGACGCGAATGAACCTGGGCGCCAGATGAATCGCCATCTGCTCGGCGTACTCCATGAGAATGCGCTTGCTCCACGCGTAACCAGCGCCGCCAGGCCCCATTTCGGGGCTGTCGGCGTTCCCCGGCATCATTCCCGCGGTCGATCCCGTGATGACAATCGACGAACCGTCTGACAAGTGCGGAAGCGCCACCGCAACGGTGTTGAGCACACCCACCAGGTCCACATCGGTGGCGTCGACGAAATGCACCGGGTCGGGCGAGCCCATGGCCATCGGGAGAATGCCGGCGTTGGCGACCACGATGTCGAGCCTGCCAAAATCTGCGAGCGCCGAATCCAAGGCATCCCGCAGCGCAGGCCGTTCCCGAACGTCGGCCACCCGTGCGTACACGCATCGACCGAGTTCCTTGATGGCGCGTTCGGTCTCACCCAAATCATCCGGCGTTGCCAGCGGGTAAGGGTTGGATGCGATGTCGGCGCAGATGTCCACCGCGACGATGTCCGCACCTTCACGAGCCATGGCGAGCGCATGCGCCCTCCCCTGCCCACGTGCCGCGCCCGTGATGAATGCGACCTTGCCCTCGAGCCGACCGGTCATGTCTTCTCCATCTCGCTATTTGCAAAGTGCTCGCGCAGTTGGTTTTTGAGGACTTTGCCCGTCAGATTTCGCGGGAGAGCGTCGACCAGCTCGAGGCGCTCGGGTGCCTTGTGCTTGCTCAACCCGAGGCTCTGGCAGTGGCTGTAGAGCGATTCGAGGGTGACCTCGACATCGGGCTGGGCTACCACGACCGCGCATACCCGTTCGCCTGTGCGAGCATCAGGAACTCCGATTACGGCCACGTCGGCGACAGCTGGGTGGCGCGCAAGAATCTGCTCGATCTCCAGTGCCGAGATGTTCTCCGCGTTGCGGATGATCGCGTCCTTGAGTCGGCCGGTTACGACGACGTTGCCGTCCGCGTCGATACGTCCGCGGTCACCGGTGCGAAACCAGCCGTCGGCGTCGAACGCCGCGTTGTCCAGCGATGCGTCGACGTAGCCGAGGAAGCACTGCGGACCCTTCAGTCGCAGCTCTCCGTCTTCACCTGGGGGGAGCTCGCGTTCTCCGTCATCGACCACGCGCACACTGACACCGGCTACCGGGCGGCCCACGGTGTGATCCAACACCTCCGGAGCGCCGTCCGGAGTCGCCGATGTCGCCACGGGAAACTCGGTAAGTCCCCACGCATTGGCGATTCCAGGAACCGAGAGGATCTCGCGCACTTGACGTCCCAGTTCGGCAGTGATCGGGGCACCACCTCCGACACAGCCACGGAGATTCCGGAACAGAGGCGTCTCTCCGTGCTTGCGTTGCGCCGCCATGAACGCCACAAAGAATGGGGTCGCCGACCCGAGAAGGGTGGCACCGTGCTCCGCAATGGCGATCGGGGTGCGCTCCGGGTCGAACGTATCGAACAGGACCAGCCGCATACCGGTGATGAGGCTGGCCGCCAGCATTGCGGCTCCACCGATGTGCGACACGGGAAACGCTATGGGGTTCACATCGGCACTGGACGCACCGACCATCTCGACGACGCCCGCCGATCCGGCGATGACCGAGCGATCGCAGTGCCGAACGCCCTTGGGAGCCGCGGTGGTTCCCGACGAGTAGTAAATCCACCGGGGTTCGTGGCCAGATGTTGCCGGCGACGGAAGAACGTGCGGGTCACTCGCTGGCAGACGTAGGCCGCCGGTGACCTCTGCGCCGTGGTCGACGACGAGAAGTGCCATGTCGCGTTCCCTGGCCAGATCGTCGCCGAGTGCAACATGGTCGTAGCCGCGCCAGATTCCCGGGACTATCAGCACCTCGGTGCTGAGCTGAGTCGTCGCGAAACGCACCTCACGTTCCCGCCAGATGGGCAGGATGGGGTTCTGGGTAGCACCAATTCGCGTCAGCGCTACCATCACGACCATCGTCTCGAGAGTCGTGGGCAATTGCCACGACACCACCGTGCCGGCCTCGATCCCACGCTCCACGAATGCAGCAGCAGTGGTCAGCGCGCTCTCATGGAACTCGCCGGTGGTCAAGCTACGCCCGAAGTCGTCGATCAGCACAATCCGGTCCGGATGGTCACGGGCGGCCGTTTCCACGAGACCCCAGTAGGTTTGCGTCTTCACCGGCTCGGAAGCATCAGTCGGCGTTTAGCCAAGATATTGCGCATCATCTCCGAGCTGCCGCCGGACACCGTGTAGGCCCGCGACCACAGCCAGCACTGGCGCAGACGTTGCTTTGCCTCGTGAACAGTCGGATCAGCGGCCTCGGTACACACCATTGCACCGAGCTCGGTTCCGTAGGCCGAAACCCGGTGATACGTCTCGGCGAAGCTCAGCTTGGCGATCGACCCATCGCCCACCTCATCGGCTCCGACCGTCATACGCTCAACGTGATCGTCGATGAACGCTTTCGCCACTTCGACCTCGACCGCCATCTCGCTGACTGCCTGGCGAATATCCTCGTGCTCGAGAGCGGGCTTTCCACCGAGTGTGGCATTGCGGGCTACGGTCACGAGGTCGTCGATCAACAACTCCAGCAGGATCACGTTGCCGCCGATGCCGAATCGTTCGAACTCAAGGCCGGCCATGATGATCGACCAGCCTTGGCCCTCCTCACCGATCAAGCCGTCTGCGGAAATCGACACGGAGTCAAGGAAGACCTCGTTGACCTCGATCGCCTCGTTGATCGTCCGAATCGGACGCACCTCGACGCCCTCGGCCGATAACGGCACGACGAACGCTGACAGTCCGTGGTGCCGCGTCGAGGTCGGGTCGGTGCGCACCAGAGCAAGACCCATGTCGGCCCAGTGTCCGTCGGTAATCCAGGTTTTCTGCCCGTCGAGCACCCAGTTCCCGTCGTCACCACGGACACCTCGGCACCGGACCGCAGCGATGTCGCTGCCGGCGTTCGGTTCGCTGAGCAACTGGCACCACACATGCTCACTGCGCCTGATCGGCGGGAGCAAGGCGGCCTTCTGTTCCTCCGAACCGAAATGCAGCAGTACATGCGCGGCCAGGTTGACCTGGTCGACGGGACGCGGCGCGCGAGCGCGTAGCAGTTCCTCGCTGACGATGCGATCGTGGAGAGGATGAAAGTCGGCCCTTCCGCCGTACTCGACGGGCCAGTCCGCACCGACGAATCCGGCCTCGAACAACCCGGCAAACCAGGTTCGCAGTGCGGCCTCCTGCTCGGCGTTCTCAGGCGCCCGGCGTCCTTCACGCGCAGCAAAGGGTGGCGCATGATCGGCGATGTGTGCGCGTAGCCGTTCCCTGAATCCGTGCAGCTGCGCATCGCTGGGGCGTGGACCTCCGTGGCTCACCAGCCGACCTGCTTCGCGTACGCGGTACGGCTCATGCGTGCACTGCCGAGCAAATGGCTGTTTGTGAAAGCACGCCGCATCTCGTGATGCAGCGGGTATTCCCAGGTGAAACCGATTCCGCCGGACAACTGCATGCACTCGTCGATGGCGCGCGTAGCTTGGGCCGTAACGAAAGCGTGTGCCGCAGCTGATAACTCGACAGCCGAGCTCGACACCTCCGTGGTGGCCAATGCTCGGGCAGCCTTCATGGTCACCGCCCGCGCCTTTGCCTCCAAAACCAGCAGCTCGACCAGGCGGTGCTGAACGGCCTGGAAGCTGGCGATCGGCGCACCGAATGCGATCCTGTCCTTCAGATAGGCGACCAATCGCTCGAAGGTTGCCGACAGGGCGCCAAGCGAATCAGCGCTGATCAGCACCCGGGCAACGGCCAACAACTGATCAGAGCGCGGGCTCTCCCCGATAAGCAGACCCTCCATGCCTGCCAGCTCGACTCGCCACGCCGGCCTGCTCACTTCGAGCAGCTCCTCATCACGACATCTGAAGGTTGCCTCGGTGAGCTCAAAAATCCGAACTCCGTTGCCCCCCACCGTAATCAGAAGACGAAGCGTATCGGCGTTCGTCACTCGCACGGTGCCACCCGAAAGCGCCAATCCAGCGCGCAAGTTCCCGTCCAGGACCGAGGGCAGCCATCGATCGCGAACCTCGGCGGGCGCCGATGCCAGAGCCGCGGCGGCCAGCGTTGTGCCGAACCAGCCCGACCGGTCACCGGCCCGCCCGAGCTCCTCGGCTATCACCACGGTCTCTACGGGCAGCCAGCCGGCTCCGCCCAAAGATTCGTCGACAAGCAACCCAGTCCAATCCATCCGCGCGAGATCCTCGACAGAATCCTTGTCACCGCGCTCGGAGAGGAATTCGCGTGCCGAAGACCTCAACAGCTCAAGGTCGATGTTCGCCTCATCGACCGCACTGTCAGGGGCCACTGAGCGCTAGCCTCGGCGCAACAACTGATCGGCGTTGTCGACCATGATGCGTTTCTTGGCCGCATCGTCGAGCGGATCGAGCAGCTTGACAAAGTCAGCCGGCTCGGCCAGGCCCTCGGCATGGGGGTAATCCGACCCCATCAGCAGACATTCGTCGTAACCGAGTCGACCCACGATCTCCGGGATGTCGTCTTCCGGGTAGGGCACGACGCCGACGTGCCTGCGGAAGATCTCGGATGGCTTCTCCGTGAGTTTGCCACCGATCCACGGACCGTTGCGTCCCATCCCGCGGCTCTTGTCCATGTGAATGACAAACTGCGGCACCCACTCTGCGCCGTGCTCGGCCACCAGCACCTTCAGATCGGGAAACCGACCGAAAAGGTTGTCGAAGACGAGCGCCGACAGGGTGTCCTCGATGGGGCGCTGTCCATAGATGTTCATCCACTGCCACGCCGACATGTGCCAGGCGGCGGGATCGGGGTTGTGCCCCCACGCCGGCGAGATCGCGTTGAAGTACCAGAACGGCTGGATGTGAAAGACCAGGATGCAGCCGGCTTCCTGTAGCCGCGCATAGATCGGGTCGAAGTACGGGTCGCCTGGTGATCGACCATGGGCCGGCCCGGTGGGCAACAGCACCATCTTCGCTCCCTGCTCGATGATGGCTTCGGTCTCGGCGATCGAGGACGGCAGGTCGCGCAACGACAGCAGAGCCGTCGCGTACAGCTTGTCCTGGTAGTTGAAACCCCACGTCTCATCGAACCAGCGGTTGAACGAGCGCAAGTTGGCGTATAGGGCCTCGGTGTCATCAACGTAGTGCTCAGCGGCGAGGGCCATGCCTGCGGGGAAGATGATCGCGCGCTCCACGTTCTGTTCGGCCATGACCTTCAACCGAGGCTCGCGTTCCAGCCACTCCGGCTGCATGGGCTGTGGCTCATACGTTTCGTCGGGGTTCCCCGAACCCATCTGCTTGAGCATTTCCTTGAGCGAACCTGGACGGTAGGCCAGGTCGAAGCCGAGGCCGGCCTCACTGTTGAAGGTGGCAACGCGATGCCCGGCGAGGATCACCTCTTTGCCGTCGGCTGCCCGCACCGGCGCAATCGCCCTGTCGTGGAAAGCCTTGGGCAGATAACGGGTGAACGCGTCCCGCGTCTCGTAGCAATGGGTGTCGCAGTCAAAGATCCCGTAGTCGAGTTTGGTCGTCACCGCGCTGATCCTTCCGGTGAGAATGATTATTCTCTGAATTCAGAAAACATACTATCGTGTTTCGCGAATGCCTATCCCGAGTCGGGCAGGCTTTCGTTTTCGCCAGCGCGCAACGTGCCGGCGCACCCGCATTCGAGGGAGATATGACGCCAGCGCCGGCACAAGCTGCAACTGAACTGGATTCGGTCAGGACGGCTGTTCGTGAGTTCCTTGCCCGGGCGTCCCCTAGCTCAACGGTGCGCGCCCTGATGGACACCGAGCGGGGATACGACGACACGGTATGGCGGCAGATGGCCAACGAACTCGGACTGCACGGGATCGCCGTCCCCGAGCGGTGGGGCGGCGCCGGCGCAGGAATGCCCGAGCTGGCTGTCGTCTTCGAGGAGATGGGCGCGGCACTGCTGTGCTCTCCGTTCCTGGCTAGCGTGGGTTTGGCGCTGCAGGCCCTGGTGAACAGCAATGACGAGTCCGCCGTCGAAGAGTTCGCGCCTGCACTGCTCGACGGCAGCAGCGTCGGAACTCTCGTGCTCAACGGAGCCCTCGATGCGTGGGATCCCAGCGCTGTCACTATCGGTGCGTCTCGAAGCGGCGCTGACTACCGGCTCGACGGCAGCGCTCCTATGGTGCTTGACGGCCACACCGCAGACCTCATTCTCGTCGCCGCAATCACGGCTAACGGCATCTCGCTGTTTGCCGTCGATGCGACGGCCCCCGGACTCGAGCGCGAGCCGCTTCGAACCTTGGACCGGACGCGAAAGGTCGCGCGGTTACGCTTCGACCACGTGCCGGCCCGGCTGATCGGCGCCGACGGCGAGGCCGCGGCGGGACTTGCTCGCACCGCCGATCTGGCGTTGGTGGCGCTGGTCGCCGAACAGGTAGGTGCGGCACGACGTTGCCTCGACACCGCGGTGGCCTACGCCAAAGAGCGGATCCAGTTCGGCCGCGCCATCGGCAGCTTCCAGGCGATCAAGCACCGGTGCGCAGACATGCTGGTGCTCGTAGAAGGCGCGCGATCTGCGGTATTCCATGCCTCCAATGCAACTGACGATCGTGACCGTGCGCTCGCTGCGTCGGTGGCCAAGGTTGCGTGCTCAGAAGCCTTGCTCCACGTTGCGCTGGACAGCATGCGGATCCACGGGGGCATCGGCTTCACCTGGGAACACGACGCGCACCTCTACGTGCGGCGCGCGAAGTCCACGGAGCTGATGTTCGGCAGCCCCGATCACCATCTCGCGAGGCTGGCCAATCTCGTCGCGTCCTCGCACGACCAGCCGGAAGGATCATCGTGACCCTGTCGTTTTCCCTCGAGCTTCCCACTCACCGAGTGGAGGACCCCGCGGAGTTCGTCACCGCAGGCGCTATCGCGGAGATCGCGCAAGCGGCCGAGTCCGCCGGCTTTTCCGCGGTGCATGTCACCGACCACCCAGCGCCTGATACGAAGTGGCTCGATCACGGTGGACATCACGCGCTGGACCCGTTCGTGGCGCTTTCGTTCGCCGCTGCGGCGACCACGACGGTGAAATTGCTCACCAATGTTTACATCGCGGCCTACCGCAATCCCTTCCTGGGTGCGAAGTCCATCCAGAGCCTGCAGGTACTTTCGGACGGTCGGTTGATCATCGGCACCGCCGCGGGCTATCTGAAGCCCGAGTTCCGCTCACTGGGAGTCGATTTCGATAACCGCGGGGCGTTGCTCGACGAGGCCCTCGACGTACTGGGCCTGGCACTTTCCGGTGAAGATGTCACCTATGAGGGTTCCGCCTTCCAGACCCGCGGGGTACGTCTTCGACCGGTACCGGACGCGTTGCCCCCGATCTGGATCGGCGGCAACAGCAAGCGCGCTGTGCGGCGCGCCGTGTCACGGGGCCAGGGCTGGGCTCCGTTCAACACCTTCGGCTACGCGACAGCCTCACGAACCGCCGAGATCTCGAGCCTCGAAGAACTGGAATCGGCAATAACCTGGGCCAGGTCGTACGCCTCCGAGATCGGCCGGACCGAACCGCTCGACATCTGCTTTTCAGCCGGAAACATGTTGCATGACAGCAAATCCGCCGACGAGCGGCATGGCGTCATCGACCGCCTCGTCTCCGCGGGGGTGACGTGGCTACCCATTGCACCCGAAGGACGCGATCGCCGCGAGGTCATCGAGCGTGCACAGGCGTTCGGCAAGGAATTCATCACCTCCCCCTAGTCCAGTCTCATGGCGCCATGAGACTGGCCTCGGCGAAGGCATCCACGCTGATCCGGCGGGACGCGAAGAGCCACCGCTCCCCCGCCGGCGTCAGCACGTCACGGTAGCGACCCCAGTGATCCAGCCCGATGTCGGTGTAGACCGCGAAGTAACTGCTCGCCTCTACCCGTTCTGAGGACACGGTGATGAACCGAACGCTTGAGACATGGTGGCGAACAAAGGTGGGCGCGGGCCGCGCGGCTTCTCGCGGCCCGCTCATCGCCGCCGCGAGGCCGGACGCGATCGCATCGGGACCGGTAAGCGTCTGCTGGCCACCGGTGAACTGCAGGACACCCTCAGCGCCGAAGCACGCTGCTAAGGCCTTGAGATCAAACCCATCGGTCGCGGCGGTGTAGTCGGCCAACGTCTGGCGCACCGATTCGCGCACGACCAATTCCCATGTCTGCATACCGGCTCCTCTGGAATTCCCGCTCGGACACACGATAACGTTTGTTCTCATGCCAGCACCGCGCCTTGCTGAACTCCTCGACCCCGCCACGACCGCCTTGGTCACACAGGAGTGCCAGGGTGGCGTGATCGGCCCGCAGGCCGGCCTACCGATGCTCGCCGACGAGGCGCGTCGGGAAGCAATTCCCAACATCGCCACACTGCTCGCCGCGGCGAGGGCGGCAGGAGTCACCGTGGTGCACTGCTTGATCCAGCGCCGAGCAGACGGACGCGGCTCCAACACGAACGCGAGGCTGTTCGCTGCCGGGAAGTCGTTCACCGCCGACCTGACCCCGGGCGGCCCCGGCGCCTCCCTCCTCCCCGAATTCACACCACAAGCAAGCGATCTGGTGTTGACACGAATCCACGGGCTGGGACCGATGACTGGAACCGATCTCGATTCAGTCTTGCGCAACCTCGACATCAAAACCATTGTCGGTGTTGGCGTTTCGGTGAATGTTGCCATCACGAACTTCGTCATGGACGCAGTGAACCGCGGGTACCAGTTCGTCCTGCCCCGCGATGCCGTCGCCGGAGTACCCCGCGAGTACGCCGATGCGGTCATCGACAACACCCTGTCGCTGCTGGCAACTGTGACCACCACCAGCGCCGTCGCCGACGCCTGGACCCGATCAACGTCGCCGTGACCCGATATGGAGCTTGCACGCGTCAGGTGATAACGTCATTTCCACAAAACGTAAATGCTGATATTCGCTGCTCCGAGGAGGAATCAGCCCCATGACTCGCCGTCTTCCGTACCCGGTCTTCGACATTGACAACCATATGTACGAAACGAAAGACGCTTTGCTGAAGTACCTGCCAAAGCAACACAGAGGCAAGGTGGGCTATGTCGAGGTGAACGGCCGGCCCAAACTGGTCGTCAAAGACCACATCAGCCACATGATTCCGAACCCCACGTTCGAACGTGTGGCGCGACCCGGCAGCGCCGAGGACTACTTCCTCGGTAACAATCCCGAGGGCTTGAACTTTCGGGAGTTCATCGGCGAAGCGATGGACATCATCCCGGCCTACCAGTCGCCTGCGCCCCGGCTGGAGCTGATGGACGAGTTGGGCATCGACCAGTGCGTGATGTACCCGACGCTCGCCAGCCTCATCGAAGAGCGCACAACCGACGATGTGGTGTTGACCCACGCCATCATCCACGCCCTCAACGAGTGGATGCACGAACACTGGACGTTCAACTACGAGGACCGCATCTTCGCGACGCCGGTCATCTGTCTGCCCCTGGTTGACGAAGCAATCAAGGAATTCCACTGGGCCCTCGAGCGAGGCATGAAGACATTCCTCGTCCGCCCCGCTCCGGTGCCGAGTCGGTTCGGTGGCTCCCGTTCCATGGGGCTCCCCGAGTTCGATCCGTTCTGGGCTGAGGTGGTCAAGGCCGACATCCCCGTCACGTTCCACGCTTCCGACAGCGGCTACCAGAAGCACTTGATGGAGTGGGAGGGCGGCGACGAGTATTTGTCCTTCAAGCCGAGCGCGCTGCGTGAGGTCGTCATGGGCTTCCGCGCGATGGAAGACACACTGGCCGCTCTGATCTGCCACGGCGCGCTTTCGCGGTTCCCTGATCTGCGGGTCCTCGTGGTGGAGAACGGCAGTGGTTGGGTGAGAAACCTGCTTCGCCAGTTGGACAAGGCCTACCGGGTCATGCCCAAGGAATTCGACGAGCACCCCGTCGAGGTCTTCAAGCGAAATGTCTACATCCACCCGTTCTTGGAAGACGACGTCAAATCCATCGTCGACATCATGGGCGAAGACCACGTCATGTTCGGATCGGACTTCCCCCACCCTGAAGGCATCGGCGACCCGTTGAGCTTCGTGGATCGCCTTGACGGGATCTCTGAGGAAGCCAAGGCGAAGATCATGGGCGGCAACGCGATCGAACAGTTGCGGCTGAAGGTCAAGGTATGACGCAGGCGCCTCCTGGGCCGACGCATTACGACGGTGTCGCCGGCTTCGAGTCCCGTGTCGGCGAACATCTCGGCTACAGCGGGTGGCGGCAGGTCACGCAGAAGGAAGTTGACCTGTTCGCCGAAGCCACGGGCGATCATCAGTGGATCCACGTCGATCCTGAGCGCGCCGCCTCGGGCCCCTATGGCGGGACCATCGCCCATGGTTACCTGACCTTGTCATTGGTGCCCGTCCTGGTGCAGCAGATCTACAAGGTCGACGGTCTGTCGATGCAGGTCAACTACGGCGTGGACAAACTGAGGTTCCCCGCACCCGTGCCCGTTGGCTCGCGGATTCGCGCGGGTGCCGAGCTCATCAAGGTGGACCGCAATGGCAAGGGTGGTCGCGCGACCGTTCGGGTCACGGTCGAAGTCGAGGGGTCCGACCGTCCGGCCTGTGTGGTCGACACCATCGCGGCCATGGTGGACGGCTGACCGGAACGGTGAGCTCGATGCGCACACGAATATCCGCCATGCCGTTCGTGTTCGCAACGATTGCCGGGTGTTCGAACCTCGGACCAGTGTCGGCGGCGCCGATCAGCCCCGCTCTCAACGGCACCTACCAAGCCGTCAGCAACGGCGACTTCGCCAAGACGGATGGCGTATACCGCGACCTACCCTCCGTGGTGTCGACGTGGACGATCGAATCTACGTGCGTCGACGTGCAAACGTGCACGGGGCGAGTCAGCAGCGACCAAGGCTGGACTGCCGACATGTACTACCAGACCCAATCCTGGCGATTGCGCCGCACCCTACCCGACTGGCAGGGCTGCCCGGACGGAACGCGGAGTACCGGCTTTCAACTGTTCTTCTTCTACCCATACTCGGGCAACGAATTCGAACCCGGTTCACCCCTGCTCGTCGGCGAGGACATCACGACGGGCCGGCCCGGCGCCTGCGGGCGCGGGTATCCGGTAGAGATCCGTCTACCGTTCAGGCTGACGAAGATAACCTGACCGCTCCCCCGCCGGTTATCTCGGCATCAGCTCCTGCCATGTCGTTGCGGGGCTCACCAGATCTGTCTGCGATCCTATTGCGCCGTCCGAGGTTGCGTATTGGCCGGTGACGACGTTGTAAGGGGCTACGGCGACGGACGGCCCTTGCGCGGAGGACCCCTGGAAGGCCGAGGGCGCTGCAGCAGGCGGGATACCTGGAATTGGCTGGGGCGAAGGGATTCCCGGTGGCGCGGGTGGCGGAGGCAGTTGCGGAGCGGGCGCAGGTGCCGGGCTCACGACGGGCGGCGGAGTTCCTTCGACAGGCGCGTAGAGACGTTCGCCTTCGGAGACCCTGCCATCTGGCGGAATACCTTGCGCCACCAGGTTCGGATCGAAGGGATACGGACCCGTCGCGTGCTGGCGCATCGCCAGCGGCTCGTAAGGCTTTTCGCTGTTGCAGATCTGCACTGTGGGCGCTCGCTTGCCAGGGTGCTCCATACATGGCGAGTTTCGCGCCCCGCGAACGCTGATCGGTGAATCCTGAGGAAGCTTGCAGTACAGGCCATCTGGGGTATCCACGACTGATTCATCCACCGGTGATCGCCATGAGGACGGCGGCAGGAAACCGACGGTGCAGACCGGCGGATCGGCAATACTGATACCGAAGTCCGACAGCGGAATACCGGTGGGGTTGTTGGCGGGCATCGCGTAGGACTGGATGCCGGAAGCGGTCAGCGGAAGCAGAACCAGAAGCTGTTCAATGCTCGGTCGATAGGTGACTGTCACCTGGCCCAGCGAAGTCAGGTTGGCCAAAAAGACCGGCAACGTCGGCCTCACTTGATCGAGTAGCCCCGACACCTCCTCGGCCAACCCGGGTCCGCGGTCGAGAAGACGTTGAATATCCGGATCGCTGTTCTGGATCTGCTCGGTGATCCCAGCCAGGTTGCGCGACCATGCGCGCAGGGCGTCGGCACTTTCTACCTGACCGTCCAATAGTGGCACCGCATTGTCGACCAGTCGCTGAGAATTTCCAGCGACGCTGTTGAAATCGCCGCTGAGCTGCGAACCCGAATCCATCAGCGAGCCAAGGTCATAGCCGGCGCCGGCAAGACCGCGGTACGTCTCGTCCACCAGGTCGCCCAGACGGTCCTGGGGGATTGAGGCCAGTAATGCACTGGTCTGGTCGAGAACCGGACCGATCTGCTCAGGCACCGTGACCATGGGCGCAGGGATCACCGAGCCGTCCTCAAGGTAGGGGCCATCGGCACTGCGGGGCACGAGGTCGATGTACTGCTCGCCGACAGCGGATACACTGCGCACATTCGCTGTCAGATGTGTCGGGATTCTGGCATCGGCATTCAGTGACAGCGTTGCCACCACCTTGGTGGGCTCGAGATCGATCTCTGTGACCTTGCCGACCTGAACACCACGCAGCGTGACATTGCTGAAGCGATATAGACCGCCGCTTGCCGGTAGCTCGACCTTGACCGTCGTACGACCCAATCCGAGCAATGTGGGAACCCTGAGATAGAACAATCCCATTGCGGTGACAGCCACTACGGATGCGATCGCGAAGAGGATGAGCTGGATGCGGATGAATCGGGTCAGCATCAGTTGCCTCCCAGCCCATACGGGCCGGCAAAAATAGGCGCTTGCGGGCCGCCGAGTTCTGCAGGCGCCAGCAACGGAGGCGGGTTGACGGCCATTGTCGGCGCATTCTCGGCGAACAGCTCAGGCGATGGTGCTGCCGGAGCCGCAGGGGCCCCAGGAACGGGCGCTACAGCAGCACCGGGCGGGTCATAGGAATAGTTGCGGTACCACGGGTCGCCTGGAGCCGGTACCAGCGGATTCTGTGGGATGCCAAACCTGGTTCCCAACAGAGATGTTCGGCGCAGTCGTGGAACCGTCAGGTCGATCACCGCGAAGAGATTCATGTAATCCCCACGCACTCCTCTATCGATGATGTCCTGACTGAGCGGATATGTCGTCAGGTAGGCCAGCACCGCATCCAGATCGGGACCGACGTCGGCAAGCACGCGCAACGCAGGCTCAAGATTTTTGAGGTTGGTGACAAGGTCATCATGGACGTCGGTGACGACGTCGGTGAGAACGCTGCTGAACGTGCCAAGCGTGCGCAACGCTTCGGTGATGTTGGAACGCTGCTTGACCAGCACATCGAGAGCTTGCGGTATTTCTTTGAGAGCGCGATCCAAATCATCGCGCTGCGCGGCAAAAGTCGTCGCAAGCCGGTCCAGATTCTCGATCGACTCGACGACGCGGTCCCGATTGGTATCGAGCACGCCGGCGACATCGTTAAGCCGCGTCAGGAGATCGCGCACCTCGTCGGTCCGTCCGGCCAGTGCCACGTCTGTGTTGCGGATGACGTCCCCGATCTGGCCTAATCCGCCACCGTTGGCAAGAGCTGACAATGTGGACAGCGTCTCTTCGGTGGAGGGGTACGTTGACGATGCGTTCAGGCCGATAGTAGAACCGCTGGGTAGGCGGCCCTGCGGAGCGTCGCCAGGAGGCGGATTGAGCGCGAGATGCATGGAACCCAGCAGGCTGGTCTGTCCGACGGTGGCAATTGCATTGGCCGGGACGACCACACCGTCTTCGACCGAGATTTCGACGTCGGCGTGCCAATCCTTTACGGTCATCGCACCCACGCTGCCGACCACGACATCGTCGATCAGCACCGGCGAGTTCGATTCCAGCGTTCCGACGTTGGCGATCTGGACGTGAAAAGTCTGGGCCTCGGGACCGCGCCCGACTACCCCGGGTAGCGGAAGCGAGTTCAACCCGGTGAAAGAGCAACCAGTCGCAGTGAGGCCGACACTGATCGCGGCGCTGACCATTGCCGCGCACATCTTCGAAGGTGTCATGGCCGAGGCGCCCCTTGTAATGGCGCCTCCGCAGGCAGCGGCGGCGGCGGTAAGTCTGCCGACGGCGCGGCCACGGGTAGAAGTAGATCTCCCACACCGGGAGTGGGGTCGCCACCCGGAAGCGGGACATAACCGGGCGGTGGAGGCACGTCGCCCGCACCCGTGTAGGCCGAGACAGCTGGCGGAATTTCGGGAGGGCTTGGAGGGGACTGCCCGCCCACGGCCGGATCCAAGTTGGCCGGGGAGTACACAATGTGCTCCGGTGAGGCGGAGGGCGCGAGGAAGGGGTTCACGGCAAAAGGCAAGTAGTTGAAGTCGATGGCGTTGAGCATGGGCCCCAGATACTGGGCGCACAGTTTGGCGGTCTCGGGTGCTGTTGCGTTCTCAACCGAACCGATTGCCGAACAGATGAACTGGAGCGGGTTGGAGAAATTGTGCAGGGCAAATGCGCCCGCTACGGCGCCTGCATCGGGGTTGTACATGTTGTAGAAGTTCGCGAATGCGGTGGGGGCGCCGTGCAGGAGATTCTCAAGGTCTACGCGATGGTCGGCGAGGGTCTGCGTCACGTTCGCGAGGCGTTGAACCTGTTCGGATGTTTGGTTGCGACTGCCCGCAACGAACCGTGTCACCTCGCCCGCTGCGACAGCGATGTCGCGAAGGGCCGCGTCGAGGTCTGATCTGCTGCCGTTGACTACCTCTGTAAGAGTGGCGAGGCGGTTCTGGAATTGGACGATCTGGGCGTTCGAGTCGCGAAGCGCTCCGACCACCTTATCGAGATTTGAGATGATGTCGACGATGTTGCCGCCACCGTCGGCGAATATCCTTGCTGCACGCGACAATTGGGCAAGTGTTGCGCGCAGCTTCTCACCGTTTCCTTCCATGGCGTTCGCCGCGCTGTCAATGAGCCTACCCATCGCGCTATCCGACAGGTTCTCCTCCGGTCCTAGATCAGTGACCAGCCGCATCAATTGTTCTTTGACCTCGTCCCACTCGACTGGGACGGCTGTCCGTTCGAGCGGAATCACTGCGCCGTCGACCATGATGGGTCCACTGTCAGCATAGGGAGGAGTGAGTTGCACATACCGTGCTGAAATCAGGTTCTGTGGCACGATGACGGCGCGGGCTTCCGCAGAGATCGGCACGCCGCGGTCAACGGTGAGAGTCATGGTGACCTGCTCTGGTTGTCCCTGGATTTCCGTGATGGTGCCCACTTTGACACCTGCTACCCGCACGTCATCGCCGGGGTAGATACCGGTCGCACTCACGAAGTTCGCCCTGATTTTGGTGGGGGCGAAGAACGCGCCGCGCACTATGAGAAATCCGCCGCCGACTCCCGAGACCGTCAGGGCAACGATGGATAGGAGCACCAGGAAGCGCCGCGTCATCGTGACCCACCGGGGATTCCGTTGACGGGGAAAGGGAGTTCGGCTCGTGGCCCCGCGTCGTCTGGGGGTTGACCTGCATCGACGCCGCGCCGGAATCCGAACGCGTAGTCGAGGAAAGGCTGCAGCAGTTGACCTGGTAACAGGTTGGGGATGTTGGCGGTGTAGTAGAACCCGTTCGACACCGTTTCGCCCTGCGTGAGCTGAAATTTGGCGAGACCTGGGATCGCCTGGCCGATGTTGTCACGGTTCTTCTCGAGCATGGCCGCCACCGAATTGAGACGTTCCAGCGCAGGTGCGAGTTCTTGCTCGTTATCGGCTACCAATTGGGTGAGCTGTTGGGATACCGCCGACGTGCTAGCAAGCAGGGTGACGATCTGCTGTCGACGCTCGTTCAAGACCGCGAGCAGATCGTTGGCGTTGAGGATGAGCTGATTGACCTGTTGGCTGCGGTCGGCCAGAATCCCGGTGACCTTACTTGCGCCGGCAAGCAATCGACGAAGGTTCTCATCCTGTTCGTTAAGGGATCTCGAGAGCCGCGTCAGACCCTCCATGGTTGGTCCGACCTGGGGTGCGATGTGGTCTAGCGTCGACGCGAGCGTGTCAAGAGATTGATTGACCTGTTGAGTGTCCGTACCTGCGGTGTTCGTGGTCAATTCGTCGATCGCGGCGGTCAGCGAGTAGGGCGATGACGTTCTCGACACTGGGATCTGCGCGTTCGGCGCAAGAGTTCCCGCACCATCAGATTCGAGTGTGACGACACGTTCGCCGAGGAGAGTGCCGGTGCGGATGTGGGCAGTGGTCTGCCCGCCCAATTGCACCGTCGCATCGACGGTCATCGTGACTTCGGCGGTGCCCTTGTTGAGCGTGACGCGACTGACCTTGCCGACGACGGTGCCCGACAACGTGACGTCGGCACCTTCGGTCAGTCCACCCGCCTCAACAAACATCGCCTGATATCGCACCGACGTGGCCCACGTCTCGAGACGTTCCGGATTCAGACCGACGACGATGACGAGCACGATGAGGACGACGCCTATCACCCCAGCACGCAGCAATTGTGTCCCGCGGTACTTAAGCATCGGGTTCACCGCACCTTCCGCCGGGGTTGCGAATCCACGGCGCGACGACCGTCCGGCCCTGAAGGTCGCTCAGGCGGATAGTCGCCGCACAGAAGTAGTAATTAATGAAGCTGCCATAGGCACCGATGCGCACCAGTTTTCGATAGTTGTTGGGCGCCTTCTGCAAAGCCACGTCGATCCGTTCTTTGTCCTGGTCGAGCAGCGGGGCCAGACGGGACAGTTCGTCGACGGTGCCAGCCAGAGGTGTTCGGGTGTCGGCAAGCAAGTCGGCAATCGACGTAGTGCCTGCGCTGAGCTGCTCGATGGCCGTGCCCAGCGGCTCACGCTCTGCCGCCAGCTCGCTGACCAGTTGCTCCAGCCGGTCGACTGCCCCGGAGAACTGTTGTCCGTTGTCGGCAAGTGTCGTCGTCACGGTGTTCAGCTTCTCGATAGCGTGCGACACGACGGCATTGTTGTCGGCTATCGCGTTCGAGAACGAAGAGGTTCGGGAGAACAACGATTCGAGTGTGCCACCCTGTCCCTGCAGTATCTGCACCAGTGCCGAACTGAACGCATTGACATCGTCGGCGTTGAGGCTGCGAAGCACCGGCTTCAGACCACCGAGGAGGAGGTCGAGATCGAGCGCCGGGTCGGTGCGGTCGATCGGGATCCGTTCGTTGGTGGACAACAGTCGGGCAGAGCCGGGGGCGTCGCGCAGTTCCAGGTATCGGTCCCCGACCAGGTTGAGGTAACGCACCGCCACGTGGGTGCCCTCCGTGAGGACGACGCCGCGATCAACATCGAACTCCACGACGACCGAGTGATCGTGTTGCAACGCAATGTTGTTGACAGCCCCCACGACAACTCCGGCTACGCGGACACTGTCCCCCGACTTCAATCGTGAGGTATCAGAAAAGACGGCCGAATACCCGTTGGTGGGCCCACCCCGGAAGTTTCCGAAGACCATGATCAGGCAACCGGTCAACACCGCCATGATGACCCCGAATACCAGGAACTTGGTCGCTGCGCCGAACCTCATCCCGGCATTCCGATCTGCGCACTGTTTCGCGGCGGGCCGTCGATATCGCCGAACAGCCACCGTTTGATGCCGTCGGAATTGAGGATGATGCCCTGATTGCCGTACTCCCAGGGATTGGCGCCAACATCGGTCACGACGAACGGTGGAACCTGCTGGGGCTTCAAGTTCGGCAGACCCAGGAGCTGGCACAACTGGGGAGTGCCGGTCGCATTGACTTTCGGAAGATTCTTGGGGTAGCGGTATCGCTCGATTCCCGGCTTCAGTCCCGCGATGGTCAAGACGCCCGGTTCGGGTAGCGGCGGGTTCTTGGTCAAAGGAACCAATCCCTTTGCCGTACAAGCCAGCAACTCGTTGTTGCGGTCGAGCATGTCGGTGGTCGGCACGAGTAGATGAACTAGATTTTTCAATGGCTCGGCGTTCGCACCGACGACATCGGTGCCGGTAACAGCCAATCCGATGGCCGCAACCAGAAACGCATCGAGATCCCTCTGCCGGCCGACGAGCGTGCGACTGGTTGCGGTCACGTTTTGAGTTGTTCTCATCAGGTCCGGTGCCGCGTTGGCGTAGGCAGACAACACCGTTGGCAGCGTCTCGAGATCTCGACTCAAGTTCGGCAGACTCGGCTCGAGCACTGCCAGGAATGCATCGAGATCGCTGACGGCCTGGCCCAGCTTTTCGCCGCGTCCGCTGAAGGCCCGCGACAAGGCTCCCAGGATCGCATTCACCTTCGTCGGCTCGAGCTCCTTGAGCACATGTGAGAGCTGTTGGAAAACGGTATTGGTTTCGACGGTGACCCTGTCGCCAACCAACTCCTGCCCCGGCCGAAGTGAGCGCGCGGACGGATTTGGTGGAGGCTCGAACTGAATGGATTTCGCGCCGAAGACGGTCGTCGATGCGATGTCCACCAGGACGTTCTCCGGGATGTTGCGTAGTTCATCCGGTTGGATGTCCAGCCTCAAGGCAGCCGTACCGTCGGGCCGGTACTCGATTGACCTCACGGTGCCGACCTGGACACCGCGCATCTTGACCTTTGCGTCGGGGTTCATGACGAGTCCAGCTCGATCGGATACCACCGTGATCGGTACGGTTCGGCTGAAGTCTCCGCGAAACAGTGCAACCGCCACCGCGATGATCGACCCGATCACGATGACCGTGGTGACACCCGCCAGCGGACGCACGTATTTCGAGGCGCCGAAGCGACGGCCCGACGAAGACCCCGCCGGCGCTGCGCCGCTGGTGGTCTTGGACCGGTGCCTCGGTCCTGGTCCAAGGTTTCTGTTCAACGCGTCTCCCTAGCCTGAGAGGTTGAAGTTGCCGTTGGAGCCATAGATCGACAGTGAGACAAGCAGTGTCACCGAGACCACGACGACCAGTGAGGTGCGTACTGCGTTGCCCACCGCTGCCCCCACGCCCGAGGGTCCGCCGGAGGCGAAGTAGCCGAAGTAGGTGTGAACCAGCAGGATCGCGATGGCCATCAGCACGGCCTGCAGGAATGACCACAGCAGGTCGATCGGGTTGAGGAAGGTGTCGAAGTAGTGGTCGTAAAGTCCGCCGGATTGGCCGAACAACACCACCGTGGTGAATTGGGACGCCAGAAACGACAGGATCACCGCGATCGAGTACAGCGGTGTGATCGCGACCATGCCGGCCACGATGCGCGTGGAGACCAGATACTCGACCGGCCGGATGCCCATCGACTCCAGCGCGTCGATCTCCTCGTTGATCCGCATCGCACCCAACTGTGCGGTCACACCGGCCCCGAACGTGGCGGCCAGCCCGATGCCGGCCACCACCGGCGCGGCGATGCGCACGTTGATGAACGCAGCCAAAAACCCGGTCAACGCCTCGATTCCGATGTTGCCCAGTGAGCTGTAGCCCTGAATCGCCAGCGTGCCGCCGGCGGCCAGCGTCAAGAACCCGACGATCACCACGGTGCCGCCGATCATCGCCAACGTGCCCGCACCCATGGAGATCTCGGCGATCAACCGGATGATCTCCTTACGGAAATGCACCGCCGCATGCGGAACCCCACCGAGTGCGCGGCCGTAGAACAACACGTGATCACCCACGCGGCCCAACGCCGACACCGGACGGCCCGCATAGTCGACCAGCCGCGGAAACCGCGACCTGATCACCGCAGAAGTACCCATACCCCCGCTATCCCGTCGCCGCCCGGATACCGATAGCTACCGGCACATCCCAATGAGTAGTGCAAAGGTCATCTCTCAAAAGCGAGATTTTCCCTATCTGCTGTATGAGAATCATAGTTTTCACAATGCTAAGCAGATCGTATAGCACCGACATGGTCACCAGAAAGCAAACGTGCTCAGGAGTTCAACAAACTTTCGCCGATGACCTTCTGATCCCGCAGCGCGGCGATATGCGCCTCCGACAGGCCGACGGCCGCCAGCACCTCACTGTTGTGCTGACCGAGGGTTGGCGCCACTGAGCGATGATGTCGATCGGGCCCGGGAGCGATACGAAATGGCCAACCCGGAAAACGATGCCGGCCCGTGATCGGATGCTCTAGTTCTTCATAGAAGCCGCGCGCATCAAGCTGCTCCACGTCGTACATCCGATCTGCGCTGAGCAACCGCTCGGCCGGCACGCCCCGGCAACCGAGTTCTTCTGCGATATCCGCGGGTGTGCGCGTTCGAGTCCACGCCGTAAGCACGTCATCGAAAGCGTCATGGTTGTCCAACCGAGCTTGTGAGGTCGCGAAACGCGCATCGGCACGCAGATCCTGCTCGCCGAGCACCTCGGCCACTGCCACCCAATCGGAATCGTCGCGAACCGAGATCGCCACCCACTCATCATCGACGGCGGTCTGGTAAACACCTTGCGCGTAGGTGCGATGGCGGTTGCCCTCCCGGGATCGCACTCGGCCCGTCAACGAATATTCGATCACCGGCTCAGCTGTGACCGCAGCTCCCACTTCGATCTGGGCCACCTCAATCAGCTGACCCTCCCCCGTTCGGGCGCGGTGTTCGAGTGCGGCGAGAAGTGCGACGGTGGCGTGCACCCCGGCGATGGGGTCGGCCGGACCTTGCAGATTGCACGGCGGCCCATCCGCATAGCCGGTCGCCGACGACATGCCAGAGAGTTGCTCGATGTTCAGCGCCCATCCGACATAGTCACGCCACGGGCCTTCCAGACCGAAGCCGGGCATCCGGACCATGATTACATCAGGGTTCACCTTCGCCAGGGAGTCGTAGTCCAGACCGAACTGCTCGACCACGCGGGGCGAAAAGTTCTCCACCACGACGTCGGCTTCCGACGCCATTTTCAGCGCAAGCTCGCGACCGGTTTCTGAGGACAGATCGAGTGTGATGTCCCGCTTGTTGAGATTTGTTCCCTGCCAGAGCGGTCCGCGCTCGTACCAATCATCGCCATCGCGCAGCAGAGAGCCCGAGTAGCGGTGCCCGTCAGGCCGTTGAATGGATTCCACCTTGACAACGTCGGCCCCGAGAGCGCCGAGGTAGCACGTGAGGTAGGCCCCGGCCCAGAACGTGCTCAAGTCGAACACCTTCAAACCGGCAAAGGGCAGGGTCACCTCAGCAGGAGGCGACGCCGAAAATGAATCGGAGCGGCGCTGTTCGGATCCTGGCGCCTCGTTCGGCCCGTGTGCGTCTGACGCGAGGCGGGGTGCGGGCCGCGGCGGCAATGCCGGCGTCTTCGACAACCTGAAGGGCGCACCCGGCCGCAGAAATCCGGCCTCCGAAGCCTCGTGCGGGGCTTCGATGAAGAATCCGCGCTCCGCGTACTGCGGGCAAGCCAGGATGGATTCTCCGTCCGTCACCGGCGCCGCCGGTATGCGCAGTGCTTGACTCAAATCGACAAGGTCTGCGACCGTCATCGATTCGAGCCACGGCCGCGCCTTTTCGAAGAACTCCTCGCGCTCCGGGCCGCCGATCATGATGGAAATCTGGTGCTCACCAAACTCGGGCAGCCCCATCATCGCGCACACATCGAGCCAATGCTGACCCGTCAAGCAGTTGATGCCTATCCATCCGTCGGCCGCCCTCACGATGCCCAACATCGGTGCGCCCTTGGCATTGCCGGGCAGCCCCATCTTGATGAGGCGTTCGGCGAGCAACATCGGGTACGGCAGCGTCGACAGCAGCGCCTCGAAGACCGAGAGATCCACCTCTACAGGACGATCCAATCCCGCGGCTGCAATCCGCAGCGCGGTCAGCGCGCCCATCGCCGCGTAGGAGCCTGCAATGTACTCGGGAATCCGGGCACCCGCCTGAACAGGCGTTCTACCAGACTCGCGTTCATTGACCCATCCCGCAGCGGCCTGCAACGTCAGCGGGGTGGTCTGGCGGTCCCGGAGAGGACCCAGCTGGCCGAAGCTGGAGATCCGCACCACCGCCAGGCGCGGATTGAGCCTCGCCAAGCTGTCCGGATCAAGCCCCAGATTCCACCGCCCCTCGTGCTCGGGCCCAAGGTTCTCGACCAGCAGATCCGCCTCGGCCACGAGGTCATGGAACGCCGCCCCATCTGACGTCGACCCGAAATCGATTGGGAAGCCCCGCTTGCCGGCATTGAGATACTCGAAGAGAGCGCTGTGGTCGACCCCGCCGCCGAGCTTTGGCCCCCACTCGCGCAGCGGGTCAGCCGCCGTGGTCGGCTCGACCTTGTAGACCTCGGCACCAAGGTCTACCAACAGTTTCGTGCAGTAGGGAGCCGATATTTCACTGCCGACTTCAACGACGCGCAACCCAGCCAGCGGGCCGCGCTGCGCAGCTCCGCTCTGTGCCTGTTGGTTCGCTCCGCAAGCTCCGCTCTGTGCCTGTTGGTTCGCTCCGCAAGCTCCGCTCACGCCGGCACTCCGATCGCCTTCGGCTCCATATAGGCCCGCAACCCCATCACTCCGCCCTCGCGCCCGATGCCGCTCTGTTTGAAACCGCCAAAGGGGGCGTCACCGGGAATCGTTCCGTTGATGGAGACCTGCCCGGTCCGAATCTTGCGGGCAAGGGCCAGCGCACGATCGACATCGCTCCCCCAGACCGCCCCACCCAACCCGTACTGCGAATTGTTCGCTATCGCAACCGCTTCGCCGTCATCGCGATAGCGCAGCACAGTCAGCACCGGGCCGAATACCTCCTCCTGGGCGATGTATGAATCGGCGGTAGCACCGGTGATAATGGTCGGCTCGAAGTAGAAGCCCTTGTCCAAACGTTTGGGCCGGGCGCCGCCGGTCACCACGGTGGCGCCATCACGTTCCGCCTGTGCGACGAACTCCTCGACCCGGTCCAGGTGCTCACGGCTGATCAAGGGGCCCATCGTCACGTCGGGGTCGCTGGGATCGCCGGTGACGGTCCTGCTGGCAGCGTCCACCAGCCCTCCGACGATCTCGTCGTGGAGTGCGTCCGGGACCAGCAGACGGCTGTTGAGAATGCAGGCCTGCCCAGCATGTAACGTGCACCCCTCGAACAGCAAACGTTGCAGCAGTTCGTCATCGACGTCGGCGTCCTCGACAACGATGGACGCTGACTTTCCCCCGCACTCCAGCAGAATTCGCTTCATGGTCTGAGCGGCCCCCGCCATCACACTGCGGCCTACAGCGGAGCTACCTGTGAAGCTCACGAGATCCACCCGCGGGTCGACCGTCAGGACTCGACTCGCCTCGACGCTGGTGGGGGTGACCACATTGACCACACCGGCAGGAATGTCGGTCTCTTCGTCGATGATCCGTGCGAGCGCCAACCCCGCAAGGGGAGTCAGAGGAGACGGCTTGAGCACCACCGTGTTTCCCGCAGCCAGCGCCGCCCCCACCTTCATCGCATTCAGGGTGTGAGGAAAGTTCCATGGGGTCAGGATGCTGACCACGCCCAACGGCTCATAGCGAAGCAGTGTGGTTCCGGCGGCACCCCACGCATTCATCGGAGCCTCAGCCGGTTCCATGGCAAGTTCTGCGGCGTGGCCGACCATGAAGGCCGGACCTTCGACATGGATGATGCGCTCGTTTGCCGAACAGCCCCATTCGGCTTGTGCCAGTGAATTGATCTCGTCGGCGCGGGCCAACATGGCGTCGCTGAGCTGCTGAATACAGCGGGAGCGTTCTGCCGGGTCCAGCGCACTCCAGCGACCAGAATCGAACGCCGATCGAGCCGCGGCGATCGCGTCATCAATTTGGCCGGTGCTGGCGTCGGGTGCGGTGGCTATCGACTCCTCGGTGGCGGGGTTGAGGACGTCATAGCGGCCGGCATCGGGGTCGACCCATCGGCCGTCGATGAAGAGTCCATACGTGTCGACGAGGGGACGTGAGTCTGCCATCAGCGGTGTCGTGCCTTCCCGGCCTGCGAATGCGATCCACCGAATACGCCGGCGACCACATTGCCCTACATATCGACTCCGTGTGTACACCGCGCACTGGTGACGAGTCAATGAACTGCTAGTTGAACTGTGCAGATGCCGATTGACATGCCGCTGCGGATTCAGGTAGACACAGTAGCCGTCGGACAGATTAATCTTCGATGTACGACTATTCTAGGCCGATCGAAAGGCGCACCGTGCCGACATCCACAGTCCCACTGCATTCGCCGGACTTCTATGCCGGCGACCCCTACCCTGCGTACAAAGAGCTCCGCGCCTCGACTCCGGTGGTATGGAACGACGTCACCCAATTCTGGGCGCTGCTCAAATACGAAGACGTTCGTTACGTGTCCGGACACCCGCTACTGTTTTCGTCGACTAGGGGGATCACGATCCCCGACCCCAGCCAGCCTGAACCTGTTCAGGAGGGCAACTTGATCTTCACGGACCCGCCCCGACACCGGCAGCTCCGCAAATTGATCAACTCGGGGTTCACCCGACGTCAGGTGACGTTGCTGGAGCCGAAGGTGCGAGAGATCGTCAAAGGCATTCTCGACGACGTGGACCCGTCCCGACCGTACGAGTTCGCCGAGGAGATTGCCGCGCCGCTGCCCACTCGGATGATTGCCGAGATGCTGGGCGCTCCGCCCGAGGACTGGGAACAGTTCCGTACCTGGTCCGACGCTGCCGTGGGCAGTGAGGACCCCGATATCGAGATGGACCCGCTCGTCGCGATGACCGAGCTCTACGAGTACTTCATGAAGCTGATTGCCATCCGCCGCTCTGGAGCGGTCAGTGATCACGACGATCTCTTGTCGATCCTTGCCGCGGCCGAAGTCGACGGTGAACGCCTGACAGACGAGGATCTGCTGAACTTCTCCTTCTTACTGCTTGTCGCGGGAAATGAGACCACCCGCAACCTCATTGCGCTCGGCACGCTGGCGCTCATCGAAAACCCGGACCAGTTCGCGCTGTTACGGTCGAAGCCCGAACTCGTGCCGAGTGCTGTCGAGGAAATGCTCCGCTATACCAGCCCAGTGACACATATGGCGCGCCGCGCCACAGAAGACGTTGAGATCCGTGGTCAGCAGATCAAGGCGGGCGAGACCGTCGTGATGCTGTACGGCTCGGCCAACCGCGACGAAGAGATCTTCGGACCCAGCTGCGAAGTGTTCGACGTTACACGTAACCCCAACCCGCACATTGCCTTTGGAGCCGGCGAACACGCCTGTCTGGGAGCCCAGTTAGCAAGACTGGAAGCAAGAATCATGTTCGAGGTGCTGCTGGGCGCCTATCCGACCATTGAACTCACCGGAGACGTCACCCGCCTGCGCGCCACCATGGTGCCGGGCGTCAAGAGCATGCCGGTACGACTGGGAGCAAGTGTCTGATGGACTTCGACTACACCCCGGAACAGATTCAGCTTCGCAAGGACTATCGCGAGCGCCTCGAGGCGGTGATGACGCCCGAGCGGCGGGCAGCCGTGGCTGGACTCATGGAGGGCGGCGCTGCCATCGCTGAAGTCCGCCGGGCGCTCGGCGCCGCCGGGCTGCTCGGAGTAGCGTGGCCCACCGAGTTCGGTGGCCACGGTCTGACCGCTTTGGAACAGTACATCTTTGGTGAAGAAGCTCGCCGGGTCAATGCGCCGCTGCCAATGATCACGCTCAACACCGTGGGACCCACGCTGATCCAGTTCGGTACCGAAGAGCAGAAATCGACATTCCTGCCGGCCATTCTCAAGGGAACCGTCGAGTTCGCGATTGGCTACTCCGAACCCGGCGCGGGCAGCGATCTTGCGTCTCTGCGGACCACCGCAGTGCGCGAGGGGGACGAATTCGTCATCAACGGCGCCAAGATGTGGACCAGTGGCGCCGAGTTCGCCGACTACATCTGGCTGGCCGCCCGCACCGACCCGGAGGCCAAGAAACACAGGGGCATCACGGTTTTCATCGTGCCGACGAGCTCACCCGGGTTCTCCTGGAAACCCCTTCGCACCATGCCCGGGGTGTCGACGTACTACACCTTCTACGACGACGTCCGCGTGCCCGCCAGCGCGATCGTGCTTGGTGAGAACGAGGGCTGGAAGCTGGTCACCAATCAGCTCAATCTCGAGCGTGCAGCGCTGGGCAACCTCGGGGCTCTCGAACCACTTCTTCAGAAGACGCTGAAGTGGGCGCGTGAAACCCCTTTGGACGACGGCGCGGTAATTGATCAACCCTGGGTTCAGCAGGCCCTGGCTCGCGCCGAAGCACAGGTCGCGGCGTACCGCCTGCTCAACCTGCGAGTGAACGCAAACATGGGCTCGACTGCCCTGGGTAGGGCCGAAGCTTCAGCCGCAAAAGTCTTCGGCACAGAACTCACCCAACAGGTGGCGCGCGAGCTGCTCGACGTAGTCGGCCACGCTGCAGTGCGCAAGGATGACGCCGCCCCCCTGAAAGGCGAACTGGAAAGCGCCTATCGCCTCGCCGTCATCAACACCTTCGGTGGAGGAGCCAACGAGCTTCAACGCGACATCATCGCGATGGCCGGTCTCGGGATGCCTCGGGCGCCCCGTGACATGCGGGCTTCGTGAGAGAACGGACTGCTCAACCGATGGAAGGACGGGTAAGTGTCTGAGGTCGACAAAGACGAACTGCGCGCACGCCTCGATGCGCTCATCGGGCAGCCGATCAGCTCCGGACAGCCTGTGAAATCACCGGATCCAGTGAACGCAGCCATGATTCGGCACTGGGCATACGCGCTGAGCGACTTCAATCCGGCATACCTCGACGAGGATTTCGCCAAGAACTCCCGTTACGGCGGCATCGTTTCACCGCCTGTCATGCTGCAGTCCTGGACGATGGCGCCACCCAAAATCGAGGGCATTCACGACCGTGGCGGTGTCCCCGTCGAACTCGGTGAGAATCCCCTGCAGTTTCTCGCCGACGCCGGCTACACAGGAATCGTCGCGACCAACTCCGAGTTCGAGATCGAGCGATACCCCCGAGTGGGTGACGACCTGACCGCCGAGACAGTGTTCGAGACGATTTCGGATGAGAAGAAGACCGCCATGGGTACCGGCTTCTTCGTCACATGGATCACGACCTACCGCAACCAAGATGGCGAGGTCGTCGGTCGACAACGCTTCCGCACACTGCGATTCAAGAAGGGGGGCTGAGATGGCACAACGACTCGCGCCGTCGATCAGCCCGGACACCGAGTTCTTCTGGTCGGGGCTCAAAGTGGGCGAATTGCGCATCCAGCGATGTGCCGGCTGCAAGACGCTGCGCGTACCGCCGCGGCCGATGTGCGGCAACTGCCAGTCTCTGGACTGGGATTATGTCGTCTCGACCGGTCGCGGAACCGTGTACAGCTTCGTCATGCCGCAATACCCGCCGCTGCCGTTCCTACAGTATCCCTACGTCGTCGCGCTGATCGATCTCGACGAAGGTGTTCGCATCGTCTCCAACCTCTGCGACATCGACCCCGGTGACATCGAAACCGGGATGCCCGTCGAGGTCTTCTACGAGACCTTCGAAGCACTCCCCAGCGGAGACGAGCTGGTATTACACCAGTTCCGTCCCGCTAGCTGAAACGAGACGGAACAGAGTATGGACTTCTCCTTCACCGAAGAACAAGAGACCGTTGGCAAAGTGGCACGCCAGCTCTTCGAAGCGCGTGCCACTCCCGAGCGTCTGACCGAGCTCGAGTCCGGCGAGGTGCGCTTCGATGACGCATTGTGGCGCGAGCTCGCATCGTCTGATCTGCTGGGTATCGCGTTGCCCGAGGCCGTCGGCGGCAGCGGGGGCAGCTTCCTGGATTTGGGGGTCCTGCTGTCAGAGGTCGGCTGGAGCGTGGCACCGGTACCGGTCTATGCGACGCTCGTCCTTGGCGCAGACACCATTGCGCGGCACGGTGATTCACAGTTGCGGCAGCAATATCTTCCAGGTGTCATCGACGGCAGCGTTATTCTGACTGCCGCCCTGGTCGAATCTGGCAACTCCAACCCGGCCCGACCACGAAGCACCACCGCCCGCAAGGACGGCGATGCCTGGCGTGTCGATGGCGCCAAAGAATTGGTCCCAGCCGCGCAATTGGCACATGCGATCGTCGTGTCCGCCCTCGCCGACGGTGAGCCTGGCCTTTTCGTCGTCGACACTGATGCGGCGGGGGTCGACGTCACGCCCGTGGAAACCACCAATGGCGAGCCGTATGCCCAGGTGACCTTCGCCAACGCTTCCGCTCGCCGTCTCGAAGGCGAGGGCGACATTGTGGGTGCGCTGTATACGCGAGCTCTGGTGGGACTGTGCGCAATTCAGGTCGGCGTCACCGAGCGGGCATTGCGGATCGCCGCGTCCTACACAGCCGAGCGTGAGCAGTTCGGCCGGCCGATCGGGTCTTTTCAGGCGGTTCAGCAGCGTATGGCCGACGCCTTTATCGACACGGAGGCGATTCGGTGGACGACATGGCATGCCGCATGGCTGATCGCTGAGGCCAGACTGGCTGATCGGGAAGCGTCAATCGCGAAGTTCTGGGCAGCTGAAGCCGGTGCTCGTGTCGTCGCCACGGCGCAGCAGGTGCATGGAGGTATGGGGATCGACGTCACCTATCCCGTGTCTCGCTACTACCTGTGGGCCAAAGATATTGAGCTCGCGCTCGGGTCCGCCTCGCAGCAACTCGCCCGCCTCGGCACCTCATACTCGGAAGGACAAAGATGACCTCCACGGCCACACGCACGACGACCCTGGCGTATGACGCCGTCAACGTGGGCGACGAGATCACTCCCATGGATGTTCCCGTCACCACCACGCTGATCGTGGCCGGTGCCATCGCCTCTCGGGATTACATGCCCGTACACCATGATCGCGATTTCGCGACCGGACAGGGTTCTCCGGATATCTTTCTCAACATCCTCACCACAAATGGTCTCTGCGTGAAGTTCCTGCACGACTGGGCCGGGCCCGAGGCAATGGTGAAGAAACTGTCCATACGCCTTGGTGTGCCTGCTTTCCCCAACGATCCGCTGCTTTTCACCGGCAGCGTCAGCAGTAAGTCGGTGGCAGGCGACGAGGGCCTTGTGGAAGTGACGCTCAAAGGATCCAACAGGCTGGGTGACCATGTGACCGGCACCGCGGTTCTCAGCCTGCTGAACGGGGTCAGCGAATGAGTGACGGCATCGGCGGCCGGGCAGCACTCGTCGGCATCGGCCAGACCGAGTTCTCGAAGGAATCCGGCCGGACCGAAATGCAGTTGGCCTGCGAAGCCGTGAAGGCAGCCATCGATGATGCAGGACTTCGCCCGACTGACATCGACGGCATGGTGACTTTCTCCGTCGACGAAAACGAAGAGATCGAAGTCGCCCGCAACGTCGGCATCCAGAATCTGTCTTTCTTTACCCGAGTCCCCCACGGCGGCGGCGCCGCAGCGGGCACCGTAATGCAAGCCGCGATGGCTGTCGCCACCGGTGCGGCCGAGGCCGTGGTGTGCTACCGGGCGTTCAACGAACGGTCCGGGTTCCGCTTCGGAGGCGCCGGACGTCAACCGGGCGTCACACCGCTGTGGATGGCGCCTTACGCGCCTTTCGGGTTCATGACACCCGCCGCCTGGGTGTCCCTGCATGCCCAGCGGTATATGACGACTTACGGCGTGACCAACGTTGATTTCGGGAAAATTTCGGTGATCGATCGCAAGCATGCAGCTAACAACCCAGATGCGTGGTTCTACGGTAAGCCGATCACCATCGAGGACCATCAGCAGTCGCGCTGGATCGTCGAGCCGGTCGTCCGTCTCCTCGATTGTTGCCAGGAGAGCGACGGCGGGGTCGCAATGGTGGTCACCAGTGTCGAGCGGGCTCGCGATCTTCCCAATCCGCCGGCAGTCATCACCGCGGCGGCCCAGGGTGCGGCCTTTGACGGCGAGGTCATGACCAGTTATTACCGTGACGACATCACCGGGCTGCCGGAGATGGGCGTGGTGGGCAACAAGCTCTGGCGCGATTCAGGTCTCAAGCCCGACGACATCTCCACCGCATTCCTCTACGACCACTTCACCCCGTTTGTGTTCACGCAGCTTGAAGAGCTGGGCTTCTGCGGGCGTGGTGAAGCCAAGGACTACGTATCCATCGACGATCTGTCCCTTGGCGGACGGATGCCGATCAACACCAACGGCGGGCTTCTGGGCGAGGCGTACATCCACGGCATGAACGGCATCACCGAGGGCGTGCGACAGGTGCGCGGTACGTCCTACAACCAGGTGGACAACGTCGAGCACGTCCTGGTCACATCCGGTACCGGCGTGCCCACCAGCGGGCTCATCCTGGCTCCTCTCGGCTAACCTCAGCGCATGACGCAAGCGACCGCCGCCGACACCCGAGAGGCGATCATCTCGGCAGCATTCGCCTGTTTCAGAACGCGTGGCCTTGCCAAGACGACCATCGTGGACATCGCTCGGGCAGCTGACGTCTCCCGCAGCACGTTCTACGAGTACTTCAGGGACAAAGAGACGATCGTTGAGGCGTGCGCCGAAGCCGCCTCCCAGCGCTTCTACCGCAACATGGCAACCGCCATCGACCGATACGGCGGCAGCACACTGGAGGACCGACTCGTGCGGGCCGCGGTATTTGTGGCCCAGGCCCGCCGTGTGGTCGAGCCCGAGGTGTACTTCGATCCCGAAGAAGTGAATCTCATGCTCACGAAGAATGCTGCCACCCTTCTGCAGGAGTGCGCGGAGTTCCTCGCGCCCTACGTCGCCGCTGCGCGCGTCACGGGTGAAGTGCGCCGCGACCTCGACGTCCCCTCTGCGACAGAATGGTTCGCCCGAATGTTGTTCTCTCTGTTCACGACTCCGTCACCGTACTTCAACTCTCAGGATGACGACGCGGTCGCAGACTTCGTGAGGCGTTACGTTGTCGCCGGCTTCGATGACCGCCATCCAAAGCGTCGCTGAGACGCGCGGACGTGACAACGCGGAGCATTATCTGCCCGTCGGTATGGCGCCGGTCTGCGGATATGGCTATTCTCAACAGTGAATGGCGATGTTCTCATCCAGACATGGCTTCCCCCGACAGACAAGCGACGGGACAGCGAATGGCTGCAACTTCCCCCCTCACCGATACCGAGGTTGACCGAGCCGACGCACGGCGCCCGATTCGCGGTCGCGGTACCAAGCACCGGCTCGTCGCGCTCGCGGGCGGAACGGCAGACACGATCACGTCGGCCGGAGGTTTCATCTTCGACCGCGCAGCCGCGGGCTGGGACGTCGACGTCTACCTGGCCGACGACACCGACGATCGCCCGTTCCGCATTCTCGGTGTGAGGACCTCGTCACTCAAGCACGGTGTCGACACTGCGAGTCAGCCCGACTCCGTCTTCGTCTCGGCCACCCTGTACGAACGAGATCGGGCGACGCGCCGACTCTTCCAGAAAGCGGCTCAGACGAACCACACCGAGGTTGCTGTGTGGGGCGGCGGTTGGCCACGAGAACTCAAGCCCGGGATCGGTGTCGTCGAGCACCGCCTCAGCCTCGCCGCGCTGGCCTTCAAAGCAGAAGCGATGAAAGCGGCGGGCGTAAGTGCACCGTGCGCGCGAACTGAGGTCTTCCACAGCGGGAGCTACCGTGTCGCGATCGCGGCGCCGCTCCTCGCACCGGCCTGACGGCACTCGGTTCAGCCACGCCTACGGACCGGGACATTGGACCAGCCGGCGACATTCGACATCGCCACCCTTTTCAAGCCGGCGCGGTCGACCTCGTAGCCGGGCAGAATGTCCAGTAGAACGTCGAGCGCGATGCGGCTCTCCATTCTTGCCAGCGCGGCGCCCAGACAGCTGTGTACGCCATACCCGAAGGCAAGATTGAAGCCCATTTTGCGCTCGCGGTCGATATCCAGCCGATCTGGATCCGGGAACATCCGCTCGTCCCGGGTCGCGGACGCGGTCAGCAGCAGTACGGCGCTATCCGCGGGAATTGTGATCCCGTGCAACGTGATATCACGTGTGGTGGTTCGAACCTGATACTGCGAGGGTGCTTCATAGCGCAGGAGTTCTTCGATTGCGGCGGGGATCTTGCTGCGATCGTGGCGCAACTTCTGCCACTGGTCGGGGAAATCGGCGAAAGCCACCATCGCGTTGCCGATCAGCTTGGTGACAGTTTCCGCACCTGCACCGCCGAGCAGCGTGGCAAAACCGGCGATGTCGACGTCGGTCAGTTTGTCGACCTGGCCGTCGCGCTCGATCTCCGTCTCGATGAGCCGGCTGATCATGTCGTCAGTCGGCCGCTTACGACGTTCCTGAATGAGTTTGTAATAGTAGACCCCGGTATTCACGGAAGCCTCGTATCCCTCACGCGGCACAGCGATTTCACCGGGGCGTCGCTCCAGAAGCAAGTCCAACCAGACGCGGATCTGGTGGCGGTCGTCTTCGGGAACCCCCAGCATAGTGGTGATCACGTCGTTTGGGAACAGCGCCGAGAAGTCCGCGACCACGTCGAATGACGTCGAGTCGACCGCTTTGATGCGGCCGTAGATCTTGTCGCGCACCATGTCCTCGAGAGACGCGATCGCGCGCGGCGTGAACACACTGCTGACCAGCTTGCGCATCTTCTGATGCTCGGGCGGGTCCATCGAGATGATGACCTTCGGTGCAGGGATGGCGTCATCGTGCGCCTTCACCACATCAAGGGTGGCACCTTTGGCCGAAGAAAACGTTTCATGGTCCTTGGTGGCAGGGGCGACGTCGTCGTACCGAGAGAGCGCCCAGAAGTCCCACTTCGCGTTGTAGTACACGGGCTTCTCGTCACGCAATCGACGAAAGGTCGCGTACGCACCGGAAAAAAATTCCTCGGAGAACGGGTCGAATTCCAGCGGCGCGTCGGCGACCTCTTGGGCGGTGATCACAAAATCGCTCCCGATCCCTTGTAGTTCTCGATGGCTTCCCAACTGAACCCAGCGTCCATCAGCACTTCCTCTGTGTGCTGGCCGTGCTCTGGTGCGCCCGGTGGCACCACATGATGTTCATCGAATTGAACAGGATTGGTGGGCAACGCATATGGTGTGCCGTTCATCGTCGTCGTCTGTGCCACATAGCCGTTGGCAGTCACCGCCGGATCCTCGCAGAGTTCGCCAGGTGTCTGCACCGCCGACCAGGCGCCGGAAAGGCCGGCCAGAGCCTGCCGCCACTCGGACAGCGTTCGCTGGGCGAAGACGTCGTCAAGGATCGCAATGAGTGCGACGCGGTTCTCGTAGCGCGAGGCCGGATCCGAGAACCTCGGGTCGTCGATCAACTCGGGAACATCCAGGGCGCGCATCGCTTCCGGGTAGAAGCGGTCCAGCTGCAACATCATCAACTGGACGTAGCGGTCGTCCTTTGTGCGGTAGGTCCCGACCAACGGATTCGGGGCATCGGCGTGTCCGTATTTGGGAATGGCACCGCCGCCGTGAATCTGGCTGACCGCGACATCGGGACTGAGATTCCACGCTGCCAGACCAAGCAGCGAGACGTCGACGACCGAACCCTGGCCCGTTGTGGCCTTCTTGTACAACGCTGCGGCGATGCCGCCGGCGATCGTCATGCCGCCGAGAAGGTCCCCGAAGGCCGGGCGCGACCGTACGAGATCGTCGCGCTCTTCGGTGAGCACCGTCGAGATTCCTCCACGCGCCCAGTAGGAGACGCCGTCGTAACCGGCCTTGTCCGCGTCAGGCCCCTTGGGGCCGTGGCCCGATCCCCGGACGTAGACGACATTCGGGTTGACTGCGCGGATGTCGTCGACGTCGATCCCCATCTTCTTTCGCCTGTGCGGCAGATAACTCGTGAGAAACACGTCGCAGGTTTTCGCGAGCTCCCGAACGACGTCTTGGCCGCCCGGTGTGCTGAGGTCGACGCCTATCGACTTCTTGCCGCGATTGGGTATCTCGATCATGTAGTTGACCGAATCGCCGCCTGCGTCCACGATGCCCATGGTGACCAACCCACGCTGCGGATCACCGCCGTCGCGTGGCTCGACCTTGATGACCTCTGCTCCCCATTCGGCGAGCACGGCCCCGGCCGACGGCACAAACGTCCAGGCGGCAACTTCGAGTACGCGCACTCCGCTGAGCACCTTGTCCGTGGAAATGACATCCTCCAATGAATCGATGATTGTCGCGATCTCTGAAAGTTCTTTCCTCACGGGCTTGTTGACAGGCGCCCGGGTGATGCCGCATCTCCTCGCTCCCAGAAGCGACGCCATGACTCCAGTCGCTGCGGCATGGCCGCACGCAGTTCGACATCCGCGGGCCAGCGGATGACGTCGTACCAACGCCGTAGCGCATCCCTGCCGCGGCCTTCCGGACCGGCTTTGACGTCGTCGACGAAGAGACCCACCAAAGTGTCGACGTCGCGGGCGTCGAGCGCCATGGCATACCGGCTGGGCAGCAGGCTCAGCCCGAGCGCAGCCTCGACGCGACTCAACCGATCGGTCAGAGCCTGACTCCCGGCGGCGTTCACGTCAACAGTGTAAAGGGCACTGGCACGAATCGAGAACCGCTGTTCTCCTATTCGGTAGAGTCAGTACCCATGCCGTTCCCGACGATCACCCCGACCGTCCCCTCTCTGGTGAGGTCGAGCGCAGCGCGGTTCGGAGACAAGCTCTTCCTGGTTGCCGGTGGCGGCGAACTCAGTTACGCCGACCTCGACCGCCGGTCCGGCGATTTGGCGGCGTCTCTGCTGACCATGGGTGTGGGCAAAGGGGACCATATCGGGATTCTGATGCCGAACAGCATCGAATGGGCCGTGGCCTGGTTCGCCGTCACACGCGTCGGCGCCGTCGCGGTGCCGCTGAATACCTTCTACAAGGCTTCTGAGTTGGCGTGGACGACTCGACACGCCGATCTTCGGGTGATTCTCGCGTGGTCGACGTTCCGAAATCAGGACTTTCTCGAGCTGCTGGAAGAGGCGCTACCGGGCTTGGCCGACCAGCGGGACGCGCAGCAGATCCTGGTGAAGTCTGCGCCGCACTTGAGGACCATCAGGATATGGGGCGACTGCGACCGACCATGGTGCGCGCCGGTCACCAACGAGCGAGCATCGGCAATAGACACAGACTTCCTCGTCGGTGTCGAGTCCTGCGTGACGCCCGCCGATGATGGGCTGATCATCTACACCTCAGGCAGTACCGGCAATCCCAAGGCGCCGCTGCACAGCCAAGGTGCCTTGATCCGCCACACCTACAACCTCAGCGCGCACTACGGCATCGCGGGCGACACGGTCATGTTCACGGCAATGCCCTTCTTCTGGGTGGGTGGTCTGATCACCGGCCTGCACGCGGTCATCCACCACGGGGCCAAGCTCATCACTCAGCCCGCCTTTGATCCTGCCGAGGCGCTTGAGCTCATCGAGAAGCACCGCGCCACGATCACTCTCGGTTGGCCGCAGCAGGGAAAGACCTTGGCAGAACATCCCGACTTCGGCCGACGGGATCTCAGCTCGGTCCAGCGCACCAGCATGCCCGCGATGGTTGCCGCCGACCGTCGTCCGCCGGGCCCGAACGCGTTGGGCATGACCGAACTCTGCGGTAATCACATCGGCGTCGACCCCTACATCGTCCAGCCCCCCGAACGCTCGCAGACCGGCGGCTACTCGATCGAGGGACTCGAGCACAAACTCGTCGATCCGGACACCGGAGAGGCAGTCCCCACAGGCACCGACGGAGAGATATGGGTGCGCGGGTACTCCTTGATGCAACGCATGTACAAGCGTGAGCGCGAGGACGTCTTCACCGCCGATGGCTTCTACCGCACCGGCGACTGCGGCGTTGAAAGCGAAGATGGCTGGATCACGTTCACGGGCAGGCTGGGCGATCTCATCAAGACCGGCGGGGGCACCAATGTCACTCCGTCTGAGGTCGAACTGGCGCTGACCGATTGCGCCGGAGTATTGGAGGCCTACGTGGTCGGCGTCGATGACGGAGACCACGGCACGGTGGTGGCGGCGGCGGTGGTACCCCGCGCGGACGCCACGGTCGACGGCGACGAATTGCGTGCGCTGGTCCGATCGAAGCTTTCCGCGTACAAGGTGCCGAAGTTCGTCTGGGTCACCTCCAAGCAGAACTTGCCATTCACCGCGACGGGCAAGGTCAAGAAGTCCGACCTGGCGGTCCAGCTGACCGAGTTGATCACCAGGCGTGAGCTCTAGGCCGAGTCCTCGTCCGGCAGGTCGGTGGTCATCAGCGTCAGGGGGATGCCGAACAACGGCTGCAGCTTCACCTCGGTGAGTTGGAAACCGTCTCCCTCATGGTGCTGCCGGAAGTCCGGGAAGGCGCCGTAGCGCGCCGCGATGTGTTCGGCGGCGTCGCAGTCGGCGAATCGCACGATGACGGAGAACAACCCATCGCCATTGCGCGCCAGGAATTCGGCCGCGGTTCCGGGATCCGTTGGTGCCGACGGAGTTGGCGCTATCAGCTCGAATCCCCGGTCCCAGTCCAACCGCACCTGCAGCCCTAGGTGTTCGAGTGCGAAGGCCTGAAACTGAAATCCCAACGCTGTCAGGTACTCCGCTGCCGAATCCAGACGTTCCATACCGACAGCGAAGACGACGTGATGTAGCAGCGGCAGCGGATGGGTCATCGCGATCACGCTACGGGTCATGATGGTGGTTATTTTCGTTTTGCGGGAATGCCCATTTCCATTGCGTTAGATTGACGAAGTAATCGGCTTGACACCTCGTGGAGAGGCACGCGTGTGGCATTGGAGCAGTTCCACCTGGAGGATCAGGTCGCCATCGTCACAGGCGCCGGCCGCGGTGTCGGTGAGGGCATTGCCAAAGTGCTCGCCGAAGCGGGCGCAACGGTCATTGGGACGGCGCGCACAACATCCGACGTGGATCAAACCATCGCCGACATCGAAGCTGCCGGCGGCAAAGGTCTCGCGCTGACCGCCGATGCACTCGTACGGGAAGACAGCGAGCGCGTAATCCGCGCCGCCGTCGACGAGTTCGGCCGCATCGACATACTGATCAACAACGTCGGATTCGCTACCTACGGGCCGTTTCTCAGCCTTACCGAGGACAATCTGCGCAGTACTTTCGATTATTGCGTCACATCGGCATTCACGATTAGCCAACTCGCGGTGCCGCACATGTTGAAGGTGGGTCGGGGCTCTATCGTCAACATTTCCTCTGGAGCAGGCCGATTCGGTATCCGCGGGTTACTGCCCTACAGCGTCGCCAAAGGCGGACTTGAATCGCTCACCCGGGCGATGGCGCAGGAACTCGCGCCCAAAATCCGCGTCAATGCGATCGCTCTCGGTGCGTTCAGGACCACCGGCCTGCAATCCAGCTTCGACTTGATGCCCGGCTCCGAAGAACAGCTGAAGGCGCGCACACCGCTGCACCGCGTGGGCGATGTCGCCGACCTCGGTCGGCTCGCCCTGTACCTGTCCACCGCGGACTGCTACGCGACCAGTTCCGTTTTCGTCGTGGACGGCGGCCTGCAAGGACCGAACTCCGAACTTCCCCTCCCCGACCTGTGAGTGACAAAGGAGCCAACCGATGAGCGACAAACCGCTACGTATTGCTGTCATTTCCACCGGGTGGATCAGCAGCGTATCGATCCGCGCGATCGTTCGCCGACCGCATCTCGAGCTCGTCGGAGTGTGGGTGCACAGCGAAGAAAAGGTCGGTCGGGATGCCGGCGAACTTGTCGGGCTTGGTCCTATCGGTGTCACGACGACCGGCGACCTCGACGAGATCGTTGCGTTGGGACCCGACTGCGTGCTCTATGGGGCCGCCAGCCCCGAAATGGACGCCGCGGCGGTGCGCGATTACGTGCGGCTACTCAGTGGCGGCCTCAACGTCGTGACGACGAACACGCCGGGAATGATGTTCCCCGACCGATGGATTCCAGAACTCGCCGGCCAGGTGCGCGCAGCCGCCGAGGCCGGCGGCGTCACGATCTACACTTCCGGTATCGAGCCCGGTTTCGCCGGCGACCAGTTCGCGATACTCCTGACGACATTGTCGAACACCATCCGGACCATCCGCGCGCAAGAGATCTTCGACTATTCGGCATATCCCAACCGTGACCTCATGGTGACCGCCATGGGCTTCGGCCAGCCGCTCGACTTCACCCCTCTGCTGGAATTGGAGGGCGCTCAACAGTTCGCTTGGGGCCCACCCATCGGGCTGGTCGCCAAAGCACTCGGTGTCCAGCTTGACAATGTCAGCGAAAAGTACGAACGAGTGCTCACCCCGCGTGACCTGAATGTCGCATGCGGCCTCATTCCGGCGGGGACGGTCGGCGCAGTGCGGGCCGAGACCACCGGGATGATCGACGGGCACCCGGTCATCACGATCGAGCACATCAACCGCATGGCGCCCGATCTCGCACCCGAATGGGCCACCGCACCCAACGGAACCTACCGCCTCATCATCGAAGGTCAGCCACACATGCAGTGCGATCTGCGGTTGGGCACCGAAGACACCGCGGAGTCGGCCAACGCCAACGCCATGGAGGCGACTGCGATGCGGGTGGTCAACGCCATTCCCTACGTGGTGGACGCTTCGCCGGGTATCGCCACGTCCTTGGACCTGCCCATCACCGCGCCCCGCGGTGCGGTCGACCTCGGCTGAATAGCCCTGCACCAACCCATTACACGGTGAACATCGGGCCTCGCGGTGCGCCACGGACTTCGTTTCCGCCGTCGACGGCGAAGCTCTGCCCGGTCATCCAGCTTGATTCAGGACCCGCCAGGTAACGGATGGCCGGCGCGATGTCATCTGATACTCCGAGTCTTCCCAGCGGAACACGCTCGAGGAAGCTGCTCGTCAACTCCTCGAGGTGAATGTATCCCTGGGTCGTAGCCGCTTCGGTCAGGCCGGGCCGGACGGCGTTGACACGAATCCCTTTCCCGCCGAGTTCTGAGGCCGCCACCTTGATCAGCATCTCGAGTGCCGCCTTGCCCGCCGAGTAATGCCCCAATCCCTCCATCGGGATTTTTGCCGATGTCGACGATACGAACACGATCGAGCCGCCGCCGGTCATCAAGGGTGCGCCATAACGTAACGCCAGGAAGTTGGACCGTAGATTTCCCATGACGTGGTTGGTAAACGTCTCAAGGTCCTGTTGGACCAGGGGGCCCGTTCCCCCGGTGGCCACGGTACCGACGACGATGTCGAGTCTGCCTGCGACGTCGAAAGCTGCCTGTGCGGCGTTCGCTACTGTGTCCTCATCTTCGGGATCTCCCTTACACAGGTGAATTTCAGTGCCTGGTGCATGCTCCAGGATGTGCTCCCGTGTGGCGTCGAGCCGCTTCGACGATCGGCCCAGCAAGAACAACCTGGCGCCGTCGGCGGCGAGCAGGCGAGCGCTCGCCCGCGCGATCCCTGCCGAAGCGCCAAGGATGAATGCGGTCTGCCCGTCCAATATGCCCACTTCTTCGCACCTCTCCACGGCAGTCTGTTGCCCTTGGCCGACGCTATCAGCGATAGGTAATGCACGTTCTCGCTTAGTAGATTATGGGTTCTCGTCAGGAACGGATTGGGGTAGCGTGTCGACGTGACCGACTTGACCGGCCGGGTCGCACTCATCACCGGCGCCGCTCGCGGTCAAGGTCGCGCACACGCCGAGCGGTTGAGCGCTGATGGATACGACGTAATCCTGATCGACGTCGCGGGGCCGTTGCCCGCCTGCGTCCCCTACGATTCAGCGACACCCGAAGATCTGGACGAGACAGCCGCACTGGTGCGAGCCAACGGCCGACAGGCGATTACCGCCGCTGTCGACACCCGTGATCACGGTGCTCTCTGCACAGCAGTCGATGACGCTGTGACCCGACTGGGGCGACTTGACGTGATCGTCGCCAATGCGGGTATCTGTGTCCCCGCGCCATGGAATGAGGTCAGCCCTGACGATTTTCAGGCTGTCGTCGACATCAATCTGGTCGGCACCTGGAACACAGTGATGTCGGGGGCCGAGCACATCATCTCCGGTGGACTCGGCGGCTCGATAATACTGATCGGCTCCGCCGCAGGAGTGACGATGGAGCCGTTTATGATCGCCTACACGGCCAGCAAGCACGCCATTGTCGGCCTTGCACGTGCCTTCGCCGCAGAGCTCGGCAGACACCGAATCAGGGTGAACAGCCTTCATCCCGGATCCGTCGCCACCCCGATGGGGACCGGCAGGATGCTCGAGGCGATGGCAGAGGCGAGTGCCTCGAACCCTCTGCTGCGTAACGGTTTCAGCAAGCAGCTGATTCCAGACGCGGTCACCATGCCTGAGGATGTCGCCAGCGCCGTCGCGTGGCTGGCATCCGACGAATCCAGATACGTCACCGCGACGGCGATATCGGTGGATGTCGGCGCCACCCAGGGCTAGCGGCGACTCGCCATCATCGCCGCCCCGAGTTCGCCAGGCGCTCCTCATGAATACGTACCAGTTCGCGAAAACCTACGCGCGGATAAAGCGGAACTGGCTGAACGCCCCAACGGTCCTGCGCGGTCTGCTGACCCGAGGCTTCCGGCTGGCCCCCGAAAGGAGGTCCGCTCAGGGGGTAGGGCTGCCGGCACTCCAGGGAATCGTCGGAATACCTGACCTTCATGAGCTCACTGCAGATCTCGGTGAGTGACAGTGTCGGCCACCCGTACCAGAGCGCCAGTGCGGGCACGGTCAACGCACCCTCGATCACGAGCCCGAACAGGCAGACGAAAAGACCGCGCTTGAGCCAGGTGTGCATGCGCGCGAATGGCGCGGCCGTCCCAAGGGGAAGTTCTTTCGGCGATGAGTCAAGGGTGGTTTTCGGATCGCTCACGGCATCTGCTTTCTCACAATCGGCGTTCCTCGCTGAGCTCAGTCGGTGAAGATCTCGCGGTTCACTGTGTGCAGGTATGGGATCGCAAGGAAGGGGGTGATGTAGAAGATGTTGTAGAGCCACCAACCGAAAACGGGGAAAGCGGTCCCGGCATACCTGACATCGGCATACATCGTCATGTTGAGGATGTATCCCAGCCAGGCGATCACCCCGAACCAGCACGTCACCACCATCCACTGGTGGCCCCACCGCTTCATCTGGAGGAAACCGATCGCCGCGGCAATGCGCATCGGGAAGACAACCACGATGCACACGATGATCCACGCTTTCTCGCCAGGTGCGCCCGCGCCGCCGATCCACAACTCGTTGTAGTGCCAGAAATACCCGCCATCCATGAGGTTGCCCCAGGCGGTGAAGATCGTGCGCGTGACGAGCGCATGGTTGGCGAAAACATCGAGGCCCCAACCGATGCTGTTGATGGCGGCATCGAGAATGATGACGTAGCCGATCAACGTGACCATCAGGGGTCGAACCGAAAGGCCGGCTCGCGCAGCCCGCCGGAACAGCACGACACCCCTGCAGAAGATCGGCAGACCCACGGGACCGAGCACCAGGGTGCCCATCAAGACCGTACCTGCGATCAACCAGCGATCCGCCTGTCGCTGAGCCCGTTTGCTCTCGTCATGATGCTGATCGAGGCTGATCGAAGAGCTGCCCGTAGGCGGCGGAGCGCTATTCATGGTACTCACCAGCCCTTCGCGAAGTACATCTGCACCTGGATGAGGAACATCGCCATCAGTGCGGCGTAGATGACCACCTGGAAGGCGATGAGGGCGCGACGTCGGCGCCTGTCCTGCTCATTCACATCGCCCTCCCCAAGTGAAGATCGGCTTCGGACCCAGACAGCCGCGAGCGAAAAGCTCTGGGGCACACATCAGAACGTTCCGATGTTGGCCAGCAGCCAGTACCAGAATCCGACGATCCCTATCATCGCCGCCCACGCGAAAGCCAGGCGGACGAGTTCACTCCACATCAATGCTCCTCGCATTCACGCGCCCAGCCGCGGCGCACACAGCGGCATGTAGCGATTGAGAATTGCCATTCTCAATGAATACTGTCAAATGTATCCAATTTGTCAACCGCGCATCGGGAGGCGCTCAGCTGTCACCGCCGTTGGCGTTCCCGAAGTGCGGCCGCAAGCCGCTCTGCCGCCAATTTCTGGGTTTCGGCCTGCCGCAGTGCCGCGTGCTCTCCATCACCAGCGCGAATGAACGCAATCGTTTCGAGAACTCCGGACCTTGCCGCCTCCACTGCCGCTGGGCAGACGGTGCTCATATCCTCAACCTCGACCAGCACTCGCATCCGACGCAAGATTCTGTTCATCCGCGCCGACACGGCGACTTCGGCGATGGCATCGACATAACGTCCGACGGCCCGCCACGCGTCTTCGCTCGACGCCGCGGAATTCAATTCCTCAGCGACCGCAAGCAGTGTGGCGTCGAGGTCGGCCGTCAGGCGCTCCGCCGCGCGCCGTGCGACATGGGCGTAGATGAGCCCAAAAACTTCGGTGTTCTCCGTGACCGATTCCGGATCAACCGGGAGGACACGGGCGCCGCGATGCAGTTCAGTCTCGAGGCGGCCCTCGTGTTCCAGCATCGCGATCGCTTCGCGTACAGGTATGCGGCTCACGCCCAACCGTGCTGCGATCTCTTCCTGATTGATGCGTTCACCGGCGGTCAAGCGTCCCGATATGATCTCGTTCCGTAGGTAGGCGGCCACCTCTTCCCCGCTGCTGCGCCTCTTGAGTCGCACCGCGAGACCGTCCGCGCTCATCGATCGATGTCCCCTTCCTACGCCAGACCGCGCCGCACCGCGTGACTGGAACGTGCGCCCACCCTGACAAGCGCCGACGCCAGTTCGGCAGGGCGAGAGAAGAAGGGTGAATGCCCGCCCCCGATTTCGACCATGTCGGCGCCGATACGATCCACCGCATTGCGCCGAGCCCACCGTCCACCGACCGCGCGATCGTCACGCAGCAGGATATAAGTCGAAGGTGTCGACGGCCAGTCAGATATCGGGCATCGCTCGAGGAAAACCGTGACCGACTGGTCACGCATATCTTCAAATGCCCTGCGGGCGAGTGCCTCTGGGCAGTCGTGGTAAAAGCCCTCGTGCACTGCCTCCCATGTCAGCCCGAAGGGGCCGGTGCCCGCGCCCTCCGGTTGTGGAAACGTGATCGCATCCGGATTGGTCTCCAGGTGTTGGGCAAAGGATTGACCCGGGACCGGCAGCAATCCAGCGACAAACACCATCCGTCGTACCGAACGCAAAGTGGCCAGTACCGGCAAACACAAACCGGAAATAGAGTGCGCGACCGCGACGACATCGTCACGAGGTTCACCAGCCGCATCGTCGATGGCAGCGTCCAGGGCCGCCGCAGCGACTCGCGCCCACTCCAGAGCGCCCGCCGAGTCATCGTCGATCGGCAGGTCTGGCGCCGCCGTGTGGTGGCCGTCCCGTCTCAGCTCATCCTCGACGGCAGACCAGCAGGAGGCGCTGTGCATCCCACCGTGCAACAGAACAAACACCGTCACCCTTCTTCCGCCCTCCTCTGCAGCTCCACAGTTGCCATGCGGAAAGTCAACGAAAGTACGGACCCGGCTTGCCTGCCTCTTCAAGGTGGCCGTACGGGTCGTATACCTTGACGTCCGGATAAGGGTTCTCGCCGTACGCGGGCCTGGACAGGCCAGCTTCGCGAAGCCCGGCCAGCACCGCCAGCGGCACGCTGAACGACACCAGGCCCACTGTCACGGAAATGAGCAGTTGGCGCGTCAAGGTGATGCGAGGACGGCCGCGTACGGCTGGCACCCTTTCGGCAATCCGGTTGATCAGCAAGAGTTCTCCGCTGTTGTCGCGGACACACATGACGGCCACCATCGCGAAGATGAAGGAGTCGTAGACCGCCATGATTATGGGGAAGTGGATGTGGCCGAGTCGGACGACCGGTCCGACGGCCTCGGTGTAGAAAAAGATCCCCGCGCGCATCCACGTGGTCTGGATAAGAAAGTTGATGGGAATAGCGATCAGAAACGCGCCGATGAATACAGCGACCAGGCGATGGCGTGCGAACCATCCCATTCGTCGCATGATCGGGTCCAGGAACCGGTCGTGCAAATGCAGGAATCCCAAACCGTTCAACAGGTAGTAGGCGGCGTAGCCGCCGAGGAACGAGAGTGCGGGTTCGAGGTTGGGCGAGATGTTGACATAGGGCCATGACAGCGGGAAGTGCAACATGCGCGGGTCGAAAATGGCGAAGGTGGCCCAGTTCGCGAGTGGATCCAGAGCGCCGGTGATGAGACCGGCAAAGGCGATGATCACCGCCCAGTGGACTTTGCCTTGCCGCCATGACAACCAGCCCAGCACGCTGATCAAGCCGATAGCCAGCGGAATTGAACTGAGCCCAACGGCAAGTGGCCAGTTGTCGAACCCCAAAAACGGGGGGTAGGGCTTAGGTCCCGGATTCGGATTGGTTCTGGTCGGATCACCGTGCAATCCAGTCTGTAGCGTCGCGATCGTCACCGCGGCGAAAACCAGGTAGGCGACCGCAAACGTCGACCACCCGATCCTGGCCGGCCACGGTGAAAACGCAGCTTGCCCCGCCGAGTGCTTGTCTTTTTCAGCGGTATTCGTCATCGGACGTGCACCGAAGGTGTCGCCCAGCCGCAGGTCCTCGCGCGGTGGGCATCGCGGCCGCGCCGGTGTTGCGGAGAACCGATCGCGGTCACGTGTCTGATCATCAGGAGGCCTTGCCGTTGATGGCGGTCACACAACGTCACTTTCCACCGCCGGGAGAACATTAATTCTCATATGCGAGAATGTTTGTAGCATAATCGAGCCAGTCCATGCCCGGACGAAAACGGACGAGGAGGCAGACCGATCAGCGCCGCCACGTCACGAACCTATGTTTTCGCTGTCGAATTCCGAATTCCGCTGTCCAACCGCGTCGGACCGGTTCTGGGGCGCCACCAGGAAAGCCTGATCGACATGGGCGCGCGCTACGCGTTCGTCTATGACTCGGTTCAGGAGCCGGGAAAGGTACTGGTGGTCATAGGAATCCGAACCGAGCAACCGCTACTGAACCTGTTGCGATCACCGTACTTCTTCGAATGGTTCGATGCCGTCGGCGTCGAAGAACTACCGGCGGTCTTCGCCGGGGAGACCGTCGAGAGGTTCGATATCGGAGATCCGCCGCGCGCAGGCAGTGATCTGGTCGTTGCCGCAGTGACACCGGTCGAGGATGTCGAGGAGTTCATGGCCTGGGTCCGCAAATCTCTCGATGACTTCGGCCGGGCGGGCATCCGGCGGACACTGGTGTACCGGGCTTTCGACAATCCGCGCGAGGTGCTGTTCCTTCAGCAGCTCGAGGATGAGGCGTCGGCACTGCTGTGGTCCCAACGGTCTGAAATTGCGTCGACGTGGCTGGATTCAGCCGGCGTCGGAGCCTACCCCCCGGTGTTCATCGGCAGGTTGGTGACCGCCATGCGCTTCGCGGAGCCGAGCGGCCGGGGCCTCTACTGATGTACGTCTGCCTCTGCCTCGGCGTGACGAACGAAACCGTCTCCGAGGCCGTTGCTGCAGGCGCACGGACCTCTCAACAGGTCGCACAGGCCTGCGGAGCGGGCTCGGAATGTGGTCGATGCCGACGCACGATTCGATCGATCATCGGCGCACGACACCCCATCATCGTCGAATCAGAATCAAGCAGGAAGACCAGGACATGAGCGATCGTCACTCCAACCTCACCGGAACACGGATGCTGATCGTGGGAGCGTCGTCGGGCATTGGACACGCTCTGGCACTCGCCGCGCACTCACGAGGTGCACGAGTGGCATTGGCAGCCAGGCGGATCGACCTCATCACCCAACTCGCCGACACCCTCGAAGGATCGGCCTATGAGCTCGACGTCTCCGATCCCCGAGCCATCGAGAATGTCGTGGACGCGGTCGGTTCGACGTTCGGACAACTCGATGCGATCGTCTTCACAAGTGCAGCAGTTCCCTTTGCGCTGATCGACGAGACCGACTACACCACGTGGTTGCATGCGTACACCGTGAATGCCATAGGGGCATCCCATGTCCTGCGCACGGCCTTGCCGTACCTCGCCGAGGACTCGGTCACCGTAGTGGCTTCCAGCCACGATGTGGGCCGCCCGCGGGTCGGCGTGGCCGCCTACCATGCAAGCAAAGCCGCGCTGGACGAAATTCTGCGCTCTTGGCGTGCCGAGCACCCCGAACTTGCGTTGATCCGCGTCAGCGTCGGACCGACCAAAGGCACCGAAATCCTGCGCGGCGCCGACCGAGACCTCCTGGCCGACCTCTACCGTGCGTGGGCACGTCAGGGCCAGATCCCGGCCGAGATGTCCGCGGTGGACGACGTGGCTAACGCGATGCTGTCACTGATCGCCGTCGCCCGGGCCAATCCTTCGGTGGTCACAGAGATCGTGCATCTGGCGCCACGGACCTCCACTCCACCGCAATAGTCCCTCTCAAGGCCCGCAAGGGAAGGCAGAAGTATGGATCTCGGCATCGAAGGCGCTACAGCAGTCGTCACCGGTGGCAGCAAGGGCATGGGGCTGGCCATCGCCGAGACCCTCGCCGAAGAAGGCGCCCGTGTCGCTGTCATGGCTCGCGACGTGGATGCACTCGAAGCCGCGGCGCAACGCATTCAGGACGCCGGCGCTCCCGAAGTGATTCCGATCAGCGTCGACATGGCCAGTGCTGATTCGATCAGCTCCGGTTATGCCCGTGTGGCCAAGGCATGGGGAAGCCTGAACATTCTGGTGCACACCATCGGACCAAACGCGGGCCCGTTCGAGGAACTCGACGATGCGGACTGGCACGCTGCTTTCGAACTCGGCACCATGTCGGCGGTGCGCTCGGTGCGTGCGGCGTTGCCTCTGCTGCGGGATGCCGATTGGGCTCGGATTGTCACCTTGTCGGCGCACTCCATACAGCGGCAGAGTCCACGCCTGGTCGCCTACACCGCATCCAAGGCGGCGTTGTCAAGCTTCACCAAGAATCTTTCCAAGAGCCTCGGACCAGAGGGAATCCTGGTCAATTGTGTATGCCCCGGGACCATCGTCACTTCGAGCTTCACCGAGACCCTAAGAGACGTGCTGGCAGGTGACGGATTCGACTCAGCGGATCCGCATGACGTGATGGCGTGGGTGGAACGCACCTATGGCCATCCCTGCGATATCGGACGCGCAGGTCTGCCCGAGGAGATTGCTTCAGCTACTGCGTATCTGGTATCTCGACGCAACGGCTACGTCACCGGGGCGACGGTCAACGTCGACGGTGGTTCAGACTTCATCTGAGCGTGGGCTCAGCCCTTCTTCGCCATTTGGTCAGCGGCGGTGTCGGCCCACTGCGCATTGTGACGGCCCATCGTCATCGCACCGTGCCAGCCGCCGTCGGTCCACAGAACCGTCCCGCCGACATAGCTCATCCTGGGGCTACCAAGGAATACCAACGGCCAGGCCTGCTCCTCGGCACGCGAATAACGCCCGACCGGTCCAATGGCGTCGTCCACCGTCTCCTTGCCCATCAGATTCTGAAACGCGGGCATCATCGCCGTCTCGGTCGGGCCAGGATTGATGCAGTTGATGCGGACGCCCCTACGCCCGAGCTCGGGGTACCACCAGCCCACCCAGGCATCGATGATGTATTTCGAGTAGGCGTAGCCACTCCACGACCACTTCTTCTCGTTGTCTTTCAGCCAGTCCACGGCCGCATCGAACCCGTCGGTCTCTAGCAGTGTCGTGATGACCTTGATGTGGTCCTGCCAACCGATCGCCGCCGACGACGAAATGACACTGATCGCCGCCCCTTCGCCCATCTTGGGCACCAATTGCTCAGCGAGATGGCGGGCGCCGACGAAGTTGACGAGGATGGTGTCCCACTCGCTGAACGGCGGCCCGGGTAGGCCGGCGCAGCTGAAGAGTCCGTCGACGGGCCCGTCGATAACAGCGGCCACCTCCTCGATGCTCTCGCGATTGCGCAGATCGATTTCTAGAGCGCGCGCTGCGGGCACGGTGGTGGGCTTGATGTCGAGCGCGGTCACCTCTGCGCCCAGGTCGACCAGTATCCGCGCTGTCGCCTCCCCCATACCCGACGCCGCACCGGTGACGACGACCCTTTTGCCCTGGTAACCAAGCACGTCCTGCATGGCCATTTCCCTTCGTACGCCGAGAACCACCGTTCTACACACCGAGAACAGACATTATCACCGCGTTTCGCGTGCTCCCCCGGCGGTGCCAGTCAGCGCCTCCTGGCAAGCGCGTAGACAGTGTTCGCCATGTCCATGAGTTCCGGCGTGATCATGTTGCCTCCATACTCCGTCCAGCACCAGCTTCGCGCGATGCCCTTTCCCGACGAGCTGCTCAACAATGGACCAAACGTGTGGAGTGGGCTACCGCTGGCGTCGAACGACATGGTGTAAAAGTCGGATCCCATAGACACATCAAGACCGATGAGCCTTCCGCGTTCGCTGAAACTCGGCTTGGCGACGACGTCCTTGTGCGTCGTGGTGACACCGTCCTTGAGTTGGTAACCCGGCCCAAAGAGCACGCCTTCTCGTCCCTGCCAGAAACTCCCGCCACCGAATTCACCATCGGCGAACTCGTGTAACCACGACACCCACATCCCCTGCAAGTGCCGCACAATAGGCAGCTCGGTATAGATCGAGCTTTCCGGACCGTAGGCGAAGTCCTGGTGGGCGTACCCGGACACTTCGGCTCCGTTGACCTTGCCCTTGGCGTACATCAGTTCGTGCCGGTAGCAGACGTCGGCACCAATTCCCTCTTGGGTTGGCACATGGGTGAAGACGATGTCACTCACCGTCTGGCCATGGAGCTCCCACCGGTTGCTGGCGTCATACCAATGAAAACCGTCGGCATCCCGCTCGATTCGACCGCTCTGATAGGTCAGTTGCGTACTGCGTCCGTCGTCGCGCAACTGCATGGGTTCGAACCAGTCAAGCGTCGAGTACTCCGAGAACAGGTGCTTGGCGTCGACCTCCATTCCCTTGTGCAAGGAACGGAATCCGCAGATCGGCGACACCACATGGGTCATACCCGGGACGAAGTCGTCGCATCCGCGCACACCCCAGTAGTCGTTGCCCTCTGAGTCGCTGACAACCCCTCCCAGCCAGATGCCACACAAACCTGGCGCCGAATCTGGTCGCCAGTCACGCCGATAGTGATCCAGCGTCGGGCTCTGGCTGGTGACGTCGAAAACAACATGCTCGTACACGGGACTCTCCTTCTGATCAACCCGAGAAAGAACGCAACCATATTTGAGAGTTAACGTTATCGGTCGACATATAGTGACCGGTAAAGCGATTCAGGAGCCTCCATGACAGCCAGCGCCGAGCCGTTACGAGTGATCCAATGGGCCACCGGAGCAGTGGGCGCCGAGATGATCACCACCATCCTCGAACATCGGCCGGACCTGAAGTATGTCGGGGCGCGGGTGTACTCGGAAGACAAGGATGGAGTCGACCTCGCGACCTTGGTAGGCCGGCCGCCGATCGGCGTGGCCGCGACGACCGACGTCGGTCAGATTCTGGACACCGATGCCGACATCGTGCTGTATGCACCGTCGTTCACCAACCTGGATGACGTCTGTGCACTGCTGGAAAGCGGAAAGAACGTCGCCACGGTGTCGTTTCTTTTCCACCCACGCCGCTTGCCCGCCGACGACCACCGACGACTTGCCCAGGCATGCCAAAAAGGCCACAGCACCATCCACGCAAGCGGTCTGAACCCCGGGAACTTGTCGGGAGTGCTTCCACTTGCTTTATCCGGGATGAGCCGGAAAATCGACAAGCTGACGCTACAGGAACGCGCCGACTGGTCACTGTGGGAAAGCACGGGGATCACTTTCGATGGAATGTGGTTCGGCAAGCCGGTCGAACAGATAACGCCGACCGCAAATGATTTCCTGTCGTTCAATACCCGACTGTTCACGGAGCAGACCTGGTTCATCGCGGACACACTGAACGCCGCTATCGACGACGTCACCGTCACCGTCGAGGCAGTTCCGGCCAGCAAGGACTTCCAGATCTTCGACCACCTCGTCGAGGCAGGGACGACGGCTGGGCAGCGGTGGAGTTTCACCGGCCTCCGCCGAGGCGAGTCGCTGATCGAGTTCGAGACGTTGTGGACAGTTGGTGGCCAATACCCAGACCACTGGCCGAAGCCCGAGGACGGCTGGACGCTCACCATCGAGGGCGACCCCTCGATGCGCACCCACTTCTTCTGCCTGGCAAGCTTCACCCGCGCGGCATCGGTCGAGGAACATGTGCGGGCCGGATTGATCGCCGTGGCAATGCAAGTCGTCAATGCAATCCCCGAGGTGTGCGCCTCGCCACCGGGTTTCGCGACTATGGCCGACCTGCCATTGATCCGCAGCTACACGGGATTTGGCGACACGTTGCATCAACACCGCCCGCAGCTACTGCACTGACATGCCCGTCCGATCGAGGGCCCGCGCCTTCGGCGCTGGCATCAGCGGTGCAAGCCAGGGCATGTCCACCATCGGCGATGATGGCAGCCACCACCTCCCGGGCCGGCGTCGGATCCTGACCGCAGCCGGAAGTATCTGATCCGTTGTCGTGCAACACGACCGCGGCTCCACGCCGGGCCAGCTCCCTACGGTAAGCCTCACCCAGCCCGCGGCCACCAACGGCGACGAGCACGACCCGGTTGGTGAACGAAACACTGTTCAAGTGCAATGAAAAAGCCCCCTTCCAGAGGGCAGCGGCAAATCAAGTGTTGTGACTATTCCCGGCGCAGCAGCGACTACCGCCGGGATGTTGTTCACCACCCGTGACGCCGTGGCCACCATCCCCGCATGCGCATGGTCGCCGTTGCGGCTGCTGAGGTTGAAGTCCATCGAATACGACGGCTCCCCTGTGATCTCGATGCGGTAGGTGTACGAGCCGGTCGCAGGGCGAGGCCATTCCGGGCACAGATCGTCGCGCATTCGAGTGACGTGTTCTGCCACGATGACAGGCCGACCGTCGACGACACCGGCCACCTCGAATCTCAGGGCGGCAGCGGTCCCTTTGGGTATGTGCCCCCACGCAGTGTCGAAAGCATCCGGCGCGGGCACCCTGATCGAATGCTCGGTGATGTCGTCGAGTTCGATACCGAGCCACTGTGCTCCCAGCTTCACCACCGAACCCCAAGCCATCGTCAGCGCACCGGGCGCGACGACCATCGGGGTCTCCTCGAGCGGCCGACCGAACCCCATCAGATCCCGCATTATGAGGGCACTGTCATAGGTCGAGTAATCGCATATCTCGATGCAGCGAATCTGTTCGACGCTCTGACACGTGCCGGCGAGTGCGAGTGGCACGATGTCGTTGGCGAAACCGGGGTCGATGCCGTTGACATACAGGCTCGCTCCGCCCGCTTGTGCCGCCTTTTCGACAGAGCGGTAGAGCTCCTCGGGCACCACGCCCCATGGATTCTGCAGGAATGTCCCGCCCGTGCCAACGACATTCACGCCGGACTGGAGGATTCGCCGGTAGTCTCCCAGCGCCTCCAGCATTCGCGTGTCTGCGATCGCCGCGTAGACGGCGCAGTCCGGCTTGCCGGCCAGCAGCTCCCCCAGGTCAGTCGTGGCGACGATTCCAGTCGTCCGATCGATGCCGGCAAGTTCGCCGGCGTCCCTGCCCGCTTTGGCATCAGAAGACACCCAGACGCCGACGAGGCTATACGTAGGGTTATCCAGCAGAGCGCGAAGGGCGTGTCTTCCGACGCCACCGGTACCGATCACAATGACGTTCATCGTCATGGGCGCTGCGTCCAGTTCGCTACAAACGGACCGATGGTCGACAAGTCGTAGAGACCGGGGCCGGCGGTCAGCACCGCCGGTATCGCGTTGATCGCATGCATGGCGGTGGCCAGGCAACCCTGCTCGGCGTGATCTTCGTCATGATCGCCGATCACCAAGTGAAAGCGAAGGTTCGGTGCACCGAGAAACGCTACCTCGTAACCGATGTCGGTCGGCCAGTCCGGGGCCAGGTCGTCGGCCATTCGGGTGAGATGCTCGACCGACAGCGTCACGTCGCCACAGTCGGCTACCACCCCGAAACGCATCGCTGCGACGGTGCCCGCGGCTATTTCACCGGCCGCCACCGTCAATGCCCTCGGCGTGGTGGCGACCTCGCGGTACCCGCGCACGCTGTCAATCTGCAAATCCAGTGCCTGGGCGAGCACCGTCGCGCTGCCGAGCCACGCTGCGGCGGCATAATCGGTGTTGGTGAGCAGAGGCGTGGTGTCTTCGGGCGGAAAGCCGAATCCCATCGCATTGAAGATCAGGTCGTGACTTGCATAGGTCGAGTAGTTGAGCACTTCACGGACGTCGATGCGCTGGGTCCGCTGGGTGAGCCGCGACAGGATCGGGCCGAGCGACTCACCGATGAAGCCCGGATAGAGACCAAGGCCCAAAAATGTCGATTGCCCGAACTCACAGGCCTTTTCAATGCCGTCCGCCAACGAACCGTCCAATGAACGCGGATGAATGAACCGGCTTCCGGTCGTGATCACATTCTTGCCGGACGCCAGAAGATCACAGACGTCGGCGAAGCATCCGGCGGTGTCGGTCTCGACTTTGCCCATATAAAGCACGACATCGGCATCCGCGGCAAGCAGAGCCTCACGGTCGTCCGTAGCGGCGACACCGGTCTCGGGCAGTCCACACAGCGTTCCGGCGTCGACCCCGACCTTTGCCGCGTCGTACACGCGAACCCCCACCAGATCGAGATCCGCGCGTCCGATCACGTGACGCAGCGACATTGTGCCGGTGACGCCAGTGGCCCATTGGATGACACGTGTCATGTTGTCAGTCCCAGATCACGTCGAGCCGTGGCGGCGACCGGAACATCGTGCCCGTGATGTATGGCGGGGGCGCGTCAGGATCCAGGCGGAGACCGGGTAGCTGGTCGAACAGGGCGTTGAAGATCTTCATGCTTTCCAGCCGCGCCAGATGCATACCCAGACACACGTGTGCTCCGTGGGCGAACCCTATGTGCGGCTTCCGATCCCGGAATATGTTGAAGCGTTCTGCCTCTTCCCAGCGCGATTCGTCATGGTTGGCGCTGCCCAGGCTGAGCATCATCGTCGCACCCCCGGGGATCTGAACGCCGGCCAACTCGGTGTCGCAGGTGACTTCCCGCATGAAGTTCAGCAGCGGTGTCTCCCAGCGGATCCCTTCTTCGATGGCCTGGGGCAGCAGACTTCGATCCTCACGCACTGCGTCGAGCTGCTCGGGGTGGGTCAGCAACGCAAAGGCAAGGCTGGCCGTGGAGCGCGATGTCGTCTCCGCGCCCGCGGGCAACAGGTTTCGCATGAAGCCGTAGATCTGCTCATCGGACATCTTGACGCCGTTGACCTCGGCACCGGCCAGAATCGACACCATGTCGTCGGTGGGCGCTTTTCGCTTGTCGGCAAGGATCCCGACGAAATACTCGCGCATCTCCGCTGAGGCTTTCATCGCGGTGTCCATGTCGCCTCGAAAGCCCAGGATGTCGATCGCCAGGCGATGAAACTGGAGCACGTCGGAGTCAGGAAGTCCGAGCAGCGCTGCGATCACCCGCACAGGGATCGGCATGAACACCGCGTCGACGAGGTCGGCACGCTTGGCACCCCTGAGCTTCGCCAGGGTGCGATCTACCAGCGGCCCGACCAACTCGTCATCCCAGCGCTTCATCGATGACCGGGCGAACGCGAACTCGTGCAGCTTGCGATAGACGGCATGCTCGGGTTCCTGCATTTCCAGGATGGTCGGCCCTTGGAGCGGCCGCACAATGTCCTCGTAGCAACGCGTGCTGAAGGTGACGTTGTCGGTGAACACAGCCTTGACCGCGTCGAAAGAATACGCGGTGAACGTCGGTGGGCCATCGCCAGAATTGCCGACAACCCCCATTTCGGGCCACCCAGCATGCACCGAAGCCTGGGCACGAAGTTTCTTGAGCAATGGGTATGGCGTTGCGTCGCCATCGGCACCCATGCCCTTGTTGAATCTGTCTTGTGCCTCGCGGATGCTCTGTTCGAGCTCGTCGACTGATGCCGGTTTCAACACCCCAACGCTCCTCACTGCACGACGCCGGTCCAACATACACCCTGTCGGTTGGAACCTCCATGATGTAGCTTGAAGGCCGTCATCAGATGGAATATCGCCAAAGCGCAACCAGGAGAATTCGATTGACGACTCGAGTAGCTCAATGGGCAACAGGCGCCGTCGGCCGGGCCGCCCTCCAGGAGCTCATCGAGAATCCTGGTTTCCAGTTGGTCGGTGTCCTGGTCTACGACCCGGCGAAGACGAACAGGGACGCCGCCGAATTGTGCGGGCTGGGGTCTCCGACAGGCATCCAGGCGACTGCGTCAAAAGACGAGATCATTGCGTGCAAGCCTGAGGTGGTCATCCACACCGCTAGTAAGGCTCACGCCCTTGAGACCAACGCCGAGGACATCTGCCGGCTCCTCGCGGCCGGCATCAACGTCATCTCCACCACGTCGTACAACCACCTGCCTACCTACGGAGAAGCTGTACACGCCGATTTCGTCGAGTCCTGCCGCCGTGGCGGGTCGCGGTTTCACGCCGCCGGTGAGAATCCCGGCTTCATGTTCGAGCGGCTCGTCGCGACGGTGACCGGGCTCAGCAAAAGCATCGACCGAATCGATCTATACGAAGCCACTGACGTTTCTGCTGTCGACAGCAGGCCGATGCTCGTAGACCTGATGGGGATGGGCAGGCCACCCCAGGACGTGTCCGTCGACTCGCCGATCATCGCCAAACTCGACATGGCCTACCGCCAGGCGCTCAACGCGACTGCCGATGTTCTCGGCGTGACGCTCTCGCACATCGATATCGCCGTCGACGCGACCACGCTGCCTCACGACATCGAGGTCAAGGCCGGCACTATTGACGCGGGAACGGTAGTGGGACAGCGCTTCTCATGGGTTGGTCACTGGTCGGGTCGACCGTTGCTGGCAATTCACGAAGAGTGGGTACTGACCCGGGACCTGCCGCAGTGGGGGCTCAAGCCTCTTGCGCCAGGTGACCGCGCGCCGCTGATACGCGCCGTCATCGCCGGCAATCCGAGCTTCGAGCTTCAACTCGACGTCGGGCCTGAAGACGGCCAATCGGACGGGACACACGCGATGCCCGGGCACCTGATGATCGCCATGGGTGCTGTTCGCGCAATCCCCTATGTGCTCGCCCAGCCGCCCGGCATTGTGACCGCTCCTGTCTTCGGTGCGATTCAGCTAGCGTGAGCCCTCGCCGACTGCACGCGCGATGTTCTTGCTCGGGGCGGCGTGGAACACATGAGTCGATCCGTCCGGCACCACGCGGCGGGCGATCAAATAATCCGACCCCAGCCAGCCTTGTCGGATGCAACGCCCGAACCGCAGGAAGGTCCCGGGCGCTCCGCTCGCCGAGGGAACGAGCTTGACCTGTTCGATGCCGTTTTTGACGCCCTCCCCTGTCAGCGGACGGGCCATGCTCAGCGCCCGCGCGATCACAGTGGCCGCGTCGCGGGCCAGTCCAGGCATGGAGTGCCCCGGCCGTCGGCCGTACTCCGATTCGAAACGGTCCAAGAATCTTTGGCCGACAGCGTTGCGCTCGTCGTAGCTGTCAAGTCCGATCCATCCCGCGAGATGCCGCATCCATTCCGCATTGATGTGCGCCATCTCAAAGGCGGTGGTGGTGTATCTCGGCGGGTCCCACCCCGCGGCCAGCAGTGCGTCGGTGAAACCCCACAGCCCGTGACCGAATCCGACATGGACCAACGCGTCCGGCTCTGCAGCGCGCAACAGCTCGACCGCACGCGCCTTGTCCGCCTCCACCTGCGGGATAGCCACCGTCGAGACCACCGTGAGACCCGCCGCCGAATAGGCTTTCTCGGCGAAGGACAGGTACTCCTTGCCGATCAGCGAAGACTCGTAGGCGATGGCGATGCGCGATCGGCCATCACCGATCATAACGGCAGCCAACATCACCGGCTCCTCGGCCATGGAACCGTTGTTCAGGGCGAAGCACCATTCACCGAGCGCCCCCTCAGAGCCCGAGAGCGTGATGATCGGCGCCTGCGCCGTGGCGTCGACGTGGGGGCGGAGCGGCACGACGTTGTCGGATACCCAAGGCCCGAAGATGGCAAGGCAGCCCTCCTCGATCAGCTCGTCGAAGGCCCGCTCGACAGCCTTGTACGTGCCATTGGGAAGCCCGACCACGTTGCGCTGGACGAGCTCGATCGGCCTGTCGATCAAACCGGATGCCAAGGCGTCGGCCATGACCAGCTTCAGGGCAGCCACGGTGTCGTTGTCGGTGTCGCCCTTCGTCGGATAGTCGTTGAGCAGGCCCACTTTCAGGGGCACCACCGAGCCGTATGCGCGAACCTCGTCGTCTGCCATACCCGCAACATACAATATGAATGTTGATACGATGCACGCATGGCCAAGCGCGGTGGCACCGACGACGAGCGTCGAGCACGGGGAGACCAGACTCGACGTGACCTGATTGATGCAGGTCGATCGCTGTTCGTCGAGAACGGCTTCTTCAACACCAGCATCGGCGATCTCGTCTCAGCATCCGGCGTGGGAACTCGCGGAGCCTTCTACCACCACTTCAAGGACAAGGCAGAACTCTTCAGGGCGGTCTTCGAGGAGGTCGAGCACGACCTCACGCTGCGGTCCATTGCGGCCCCGCCGAAAGGTGCGCACGCTTGGGAGCGCCTCAGCCGGGGCCTGCACGGATTTCTCGAAGCCGCGCTCGAACCCGAAGTCCAGCGAGTGATGCTGCTCGACGGGCCCGTGGTGCTGGGTTGGCAGACACTGCGCGCCATTCAGCTGAACGACAGTTTCGCCATGATTGACGAGGTCATTCGCGAAGCCATCGCCGAAGGGGCCATCGACGAACAACCCGTGGGCGAGCTGACCCACATGATCGTCGCCGCCCTAGAAGAGGCCGCGCTCCTCGTGGCGCACGCCGATGATCCCGTAGCCGCCCGCAACCGCGCAGCCAAGATCCTTGATCGGATACTGCTGAGCTTTGCCCCGGAGACGTCAAACTCGTTGCCGAAATAGGCTTTTGGACGCCTGCGGAGATATTCGCACGCTGTTGGAAACTATCGTTTACACATTTGCATACAGTTCCTCTACATTACTGATAGCGTCGCTCTCGACCTCTGTGCAAGGAGACACATGCAGCCCCACGACACGATCCTCGTCAGCGTCGACGGTCATCGCTTCGCACCGAGCGCCCTGGGAAACCGGGTTGAGCTCGATGTCTGACATCTCTGGCCGCAGGGTAGCGGTGATCGGCGCGTCAGCAGGACTGGGACGCTGTATCGGCGTGGGTCTGGCGCAGAAGGGCGCACACGTCGCCCTACTCGCACGCCGGCACGACCGGCTTGTCGAGGCTGCCAAGGAAGCGGGTAACGGCGCGCTCGCCGTGGCCTGCGACGTCACCGACGGCGACGGCTGCCAACGATCCATCGCAGAAGTTGTTGCAGGACTCGGAGGCCTCGACGCACTCGTCTACACGACGGGGATGGGGGTGCTCGCGCCGCTGACCGATGTCACCGCGGAACAATGGGCGCAGTTGTTCGCCACCAACGTCACTGGCGCCTCACTGGTCACTGCGGCGGCCGCACCGCACTTGGCGCAGTCGCAGGGCTCCGCCGTGTACCTGTCCTCGCTCAGCGCGTCGTACTCGACCCCATGGCCGCTGCTTGGGTCGTATGCCGTCACCAAGGCCGCACTGGACAAGCTGGTCGAGGCGTGGCGGATCGAGCATCCGAACATCGGCTTCACCCGACTGGCCGTCGGCGACAGCCTGGGCGGAAAGGGGGACGCCCAGACGGAGTTCAACAAGAGCTGGGATCCCGACGCACTCGAATCCGCTATCAGATTCTGGATGGACAACCGGTACATGCTCGGCGGGCTCGTCGACGTCGACCACCTCACCGACGTCGTGGAGTCCGTCATCGGCTGCGGCAAGAGCAGCTTCATCCCTTACCTCACCCTGGCCCCCCGCGCCTCCGACTCGGTGAAAGAGCTTCGCAAATGGTGAATCACGAATCCCGCATGCTGATCGACGGAAAACTCGTCGACTCCGAGACGGGGCGGCAGTTCGACAACATCAATCCCGCCACCGAAGAGGTGATGGGCGGCACGGCCGACGGAACGCGCGCCGACATGGAACGCGCGGTCGCTGCGGCACGGCACGCATTCGACAACACCGACTGGTCGCGCAATGGTGCGGCCCGAGCAGCGAGCCTGCGCCAACTGCAAGCCGCGCTGGAAGCAGAGAAGGAGGACCTGCGTCACGAGCTGATCGCCGAGGTCGGATGCCCATTGCTGAGCACGTTCGGCCCCCAACTCGACGTTCCGCTCAAAGAAGCGCTGACCTGGCCGGCAGACATGATCGACCAGTTTCCCTGGAAACGTTCGCTTCCCGACAAAGACGCATTCGGCATGGGCACCATGGCCGCGCGCGAGGTGTGGAAAGAGCCTATCGGTGTCGTCGGTGTCATCGCGCCGTGGAACTTCCCGTTCGAGATCATCCTCAACAAGATCGGGCCGATCCTGGCCATGGGCAACACGTGTGTCCTCAAGCCCGCTCCGGATACGCCGTGGAACGCCACCCGGATAGGCCGGATCATCGCGGAGCAGACCGATATACCCCCTGGTGTCATCAATATCGTCACCTCCTCCGATCACCTTGTCGGCGAGGTACTGTCAACCTCTCCCCTAGTCGACATGGTGGCGTTCACCGGCTCGACGGCAACCGGACGCCGCGTGATGGCGGCCGCAGCCGAGACCGTGAAACCAACCTTCCTTGAGCTAGGCGGCAAATCGGTCTACCTCGTCCTCGAAGACGACGGCGATATGAAGGCTTCCGTGGCTGGTAGCGCCTTCATCTCGATGCACGCCGGGCAGGGATGTGCGATGCCGACCCGGCTGCTCGTACCGAACTCTCGGTACGAGGAGGCTGTCGAGATCGTGAAAGTCGCCATGGAGAAGAACAAATACGGCGACCCCACCGATGCTTCGGTACTGCAGGGTCCCCAGGTCTCCAAACGACAGCAGGAGCGCGTCATGAGCTACATCGAGAAGGGCAAACAGGAGGGCGCCCGCCTCGTCACCGGCGGGAGAGTTCCCAGGCATCTTCCGAAGGGCTACTTCGTGGAGCCGACCGTGTTCGCCGACGTCGACAACGGCATGACCATCGCGCAGGAAGAGATCTTCGGACCGGTGCTCTCCGTCATCGGCTTCGACGACGACGACGACGCAGTCCGCATCGCCAACGATTCCATCTACGGGCTATCGGGCGTGGTGTTCGCCAACGACCTGGAACGCGCCAAAAGTGTCGCGAGTCGCATTCGTACCGGCACGCTCGGGATCAACGGTGGACTGTGGTACGGCGCCGATGCCCCGTTCGGCGGCTACAAGCAGTCCGGAATCGGTCGTCAGTGTGGTCTTGAGGGCCTGGAGATCTTCACCGAGACCAAGACGGTGGGGTGGCCGGCCTGATGAAGTCCCGGGCAGCGGTGTTACGCGGTGTCGGAATCGACTGGGAAGTAACCGAAGTCGACTTGGATCCGCCACATGCCGGCGAAGTCCTGGTCAAGATGGCCTATGCGGGCATCTGTCACTCCGACGAGCACTTCTATACCGGCGACAGCGTGCCGAGCAAGGACATGGAGGACCTGATGCGGGCCTCCGGCGTCCCCGTGCCCGAGTGGTTTCCCATGCTCGGAGGTCACGAGGGATCCGGGATCGTCGAGAAGGTCGGACCCGAGGTCAAAACGCTCAAACCCGGTGACCACGTTGCCGTCTCGTTCTTCCCGGCGTGTGGGAACTGTCGCTGGTGCGCGACCGGTCACACCTACCTCTGCGATGTCGGGGCGGACATCTACAGCAAGGCGATGACCACCGACGGCACGCGGCGGCGCCACCTCGGAAACGAAGACCTGATGGCCATGATGCAGGTAGGGACGTTCTCCGAGTATGTGGTCGCTTCGGAACGTTCACTGGTCAAGATCAACGACTGGATCCCGCTGGAAGCGGCATCACTGGTTTCCTGCGGTGTCACGACCGGCTTTGGATCTGGATCGGTAGCAGCTGGGACCGAACCCGGCGACACGGTCGTTGTGATCGGCGCAGGCGGCATCGGCATGAATGCGGTCCAGGGAGCGAAGGCGTCCGGCGCGAAACATATCGTCGCTGTCGATCCCAATGAGTTCAAACGTCAAATTGCGCCGACGTTCGGCGCCACCCACACCGCGGCCGATGCAGCGAGCGCCGTGGATCTGGTCAAGGAGATCACCTGGGGTGTGATGGCCGATCGCGTGGTGCTCACTCCCGGGGTCGTCCCCACAGACATGGTGTTCGTCGCGATGATGATGCTGCGCAAGGGCGGTACCTGTGTGGTCACCGGGATGGCGAAGGTCAGCGAGATGATGGTGCCGCTGGTTCTGCCCGACATGGTCAGCTCCTGTAAGACACTCAAAGGAGTGCTCTACGGGGAGATGAATCCACGCGACGCGATGCCGAAACTCTTGTCGATGTATGAGGCCGGAACCCTCAAGCTCGACGAGTTGATCACTCAGAAGTACAAGCTGGACGACATCAACGAGGCAATGCGAGATCTTCGGGCAGGCAACAATATCCGCGGAGTCATCGCGTTCGAATAGCGGCTGCGGTCTGACGGCGGGGGGATCGTGATACGACTCAGCGGGTGGGACGCCTCGATGCACTACTCCGAGACACCAACTGTCCACATGCATACGGTCAAGGTCGCGATCATCGACCTGGAGGGTGTGGACGAAGCAGGCTGGACGTAGCCGTACTCGGCTCGCCCGACAAGTCTGCCGTGGACACTCCGGTCGCGGACACCAAACTCGCGATCCAGGCGGCGTTGTCGTCAACGCAGAAGCCGACTTCACCCGACCAGGTCTGAATGATGAGGTGTCGCCGCTAGCAGCGGATGGGCACGCCGAACAAACCCATGCCGCATTCGAATGCTGCATCCGGCGGCATGTTCGGGCCGTCCCAGACGTTGCCGTTGGGTTCGACTGTCCAGCCCGTCGGCTGATAGGTGACCGGGTCTATGCCGGACGGAACCCTGACTCCGACGTTGCCCATCCCGCCCTTGGTGTACTGCCAGGTGTGGCACACGTTCATGTCCCACACATAGTTGGCCCCGGGCCCCGACGGCGGGTACATCGACTGTCCGGGGCACCATGTGTGCGGCTCGGACGGCAGCGCCTGCGCGGTACCGGCCGCGAGGCCCCAGCTCGCAGTCGTCAGGCCGGCGGTCATCATCGTCGCGGCGACCACTCTTTTCACGCCCATACGTACTTCCTTTCAACGGGTACGCCGCATCCCTTACGGCGTCATCGAACGGAAGTACACCTCGACTGTTGCACTACCGATCCCAAGTTTGGAAATGGTAGCGAGGCGTCGCTATTTGCGCCCTGGGTTCCACTGAGGCGAGGCCCGGCTAAGAACCTTCGGCGGGGCAGCTGACCGAGATCGTCGCTGTCGGCTTCGCGGACTCGTCCACCCCGGTCACCGTGCACAGCGCCAACGGTACGTCGGCAGGCTCCCCTTGATCCCAGTGCACCTGAACGTCGAATCCCTCGCCGGCGAGTGTATAGATCTCGCCGATCGGCGTCCCCGCCATGCCTTCTGGCGGCGCGGCTTGAGCAAGGGGGGCAAACGCCATGACTGCGCTTCCCCCCGCCAAGGACAGAGCAGTCAGAATCCTTCGGTTGCGCGCCATGTCCATCCTTTCGCCAGCCGTATCGGGACCATGCCTCGACCGAAGCCAACAACTGTGGGCCAACAGTAACCTCGTCCCCGGCGGCGGCGCCCGCGCAAGTCGCTGTGAGTTGGCTGTATCGTTGCTGGCTGAAAGCTGCGGCGGCAGCCGAATTGCTCAGGCCTGACTGCGATTCCATTCGATCCACCCCACACCGGCACGCCCGTCGGCGGTGGTGACGCTCCCCCATGCTCGCGGGAAACGGCTGAGCCGGCCGTCGGGAGAGGTCAGCAACACCGGCGCATGGCCTTGGATGTCGATGCTCGCGGTGACATCCGCAGGCGCATAGTGCAGTTCGGCGGATACCGGCAACCCGTCGCCGTCGAAGGCGGTCTGCGCGGTCACTGCGGAAAGTTCGATCAACGGTTCACCGGCCCGTTGGATGTAGCCGGCTGACAGCGGTGACATACCGGGAATCTTGATCTCGACCCCGTGGATGTGGGTGCCGTCGTCGAGGTGGAAGGCGCTCCACACCCAGTCCATACTCCACCAGTCCCGCGACGCCCACGAGTGGTCACGCTGCCCCTTGACCTCGGCAAACTGGAAGGTGCGTCCGTCGGCACTCACGGTTCCCGTGACCGAGCAGGGAATTTCGTAACGCGGCGAGACGCGGTACTGGTAGGGCTGCCCGACGCTGGTCCACGTCAGGTCCACGACGAGTTCGACCGCTCGGCCCGACTCATTCCTGAGCAGTGCAGCAGGGTCGTCGTGGGCCTGGCCGCGCCCGCGCAGCGATACTCGGTAAGTCCGCAGTGGCTCGGTCACGTCCTGATCGAGCTCAATGTTGTCGGCACGGACCCGGGTGTGGTCGTCGGGCAGCGGAGCTGTGAAGTCGAGGACGGCGGTCGTCGGCAGGCCGGGTCCGCACAAGAGTCCGTTGATCCAGGCGTGCCCCTGGTTGGGGATCAGGCCGAGCCTGATCCAGCCGCCGACACCCTGCGCCGGATCAACGAAATCGAAATACCAACTCTCACTCCACAGCGGCTCGTCGGTGGCTTCGTGGCGGTCTTCGTCATCAGTGTTGGGCTGCAACGGTTCGGGGGCGGAGGCGGCGGGCAGAATGGCGAGCGCATCGGTGTCGAGCACATGTTGGCAGTGCCGGGAGATCATCGCCATGAACATCTCGTCGCCACGGTCGGTGCGGGCGACGAGCATCGGCGACACGATCGCCATGAGCACACCGAAGAAACTCTGGTGACGAACTCCGTCGCGAACCTCGTCGAGCGTGACACAGGAGTCGGGCCCCAGCGCTTCGTGGTACGCGGCGAGTAATGCGTCGTAGTGCTCGCGACGCTGCGCGACCGGCAATGAGCCGCCGAGGAAGTAGGCGACGTCGGTGAACGCCGGACCCCATGTGACGGTCTGCCAGTCCACGACGGTCAACGGGCGATCGGCACCCTCTCGGCCGAAAAGCATGTTGTCGAGCCTGAAGTCGCCGTGGATCAGGCCGCGCGGTCGCCCGGCCTCGTTCTCGGCGGCCATGTACGCATCGAAGGATTCGACGAGACGCTCGCAGACGTGCCGATGTTCAGGAGCGATTTGATCGCGATATCGCTCGATGTAGCCGGCGTACAAGGCGGTGATCAGCCCCTGGTTCACCGGAGAGTCCCGGTCGAGTGACGACGCGTTCCCCGGCGCCCGCTCCCCCAGCAGCGGCCCGTGCACGAGGCCTAGCTGACGCATCACCAACATGGCCTCTTCCGCTGTTGCGCCGCGGATTTCGTCACCGACGGTGGCAGGCGCCGCATCGGCAAGCAGGAGGTCGAAGGCACCCGTGTCGGCATCGTAGGCGCTGTGATAGCAGGGGGCGACAGGCCCATCCAGACCCGGCGCGATGTCGGCGTAGAAGCGCACCTCTCGCTCGTAGAGACCCATCGCCCGACCGGTCTGTCGGCTGTTCGGATCGGCCGCGGCGACCTTCAGCACGACCGACGTGGGGCCGGCGTCGCCGTCGGCATAGCGCGGCGTGATGCGGTAGCACTCACTCATCTGACCCGTCCCGATGCGGTCGACGGTGAAATCCGCGACAGCCCCTTCGCCGATCACCTCGGTCAGCCAATCGGCGGTGAGATCGGTCGGACGTTCAATCAACCGTGGACGCGTCGTCGGGCACACGTGGCCAAGGTATAGCAGCGCGCCGCGGCGCACAGTCGCATCGGCGGAATTACTTGACGGCCGTCAACTCACACCGGCCCGGGGTGTCGGCACAGCCTGCTGCGGGTAGCCTGCGTCTCGGCGTCGAGCGGAGGACAGATGAAAGTACTGATTACCGGCGGTACAGGTTTTGTCGGCGCGTGGACGGCGAAGGCAACACAGGATGCCGGTCATGACGTCCGGTTTCTGGTGCGCAACCCCGACCGGCTCAAGACCAGCGCTGCCGAGATCGGCGCCGACATCAGCGACCACGTGGTGGGCGACATCGCCGACGGCGACACGACCCGTGCCGCGCTCGATGGCTGCGACGCCGTCATCCATTGTGCAGCAATGGTTTCCACTGATCCGAACCGAGCCGACGAGATGTTGCACACCAACCTCGAAGGCGCCCGCAACATCCTCGGCGGTGCCGTGCACGCGGGCATCGACCCCATCGTGCACGTCTCGAGCTTCACAGCGTTGTTCCGTCCAGACCTCGACGTTCTGCACGCCGACCTGCCGGTGGTGGGCGGCAGCGACGGATACGGCAGGTCGAAGGCGGCCGTCGAGGCGTACGCGCGCGGCCTTCAGGACGGCGGTGCACCCGTCAACATCACCTACCCGGGCATGGTGCTGGGGCCGCCCGCCGGCGACCAGTTCGGCGAGGCCGCCGAGGGTGTCGAGGCGGCGGTGAAGATGCGCAGTGTTCCCGGCCGCAGCGCGGCGTGGATCGTCATCGATGTCCGCGACCTGGCAGCGCTTCACGTCGCTCTGCTCGAGCCTGGTCGCGGGCCACGTCGCTACATGGCCGGAGGCCGACGCGTCCCGGTATCGGAGTTGGCCTCGATGATCGGTAACGCGGCCGGACAGACAGTGGTCGCCCTACCGGTGCCTGACGTTGCGCTGCGCAGCGCAGGCCGACTGCTCGACGTCGTCGGTCCTTACCTGCCGTTCGAGACGCCGATCAACTCGGCGGCGATGCAGTACTACACGCAGATGCCCGCCTCTGACGATGCGCCTAGCCGGCGCGACTTCGGACTCACTCAGCGCGATCCCGCGGAGACGATCGCCGATACGCTTGAGGGCCTGCGTCACGTCGGGCGGCTCTAGGAGCCGGTGAGAACACCGCGCAGCACGAGATCGGATAGCTGACGCGCGGCAGCTTCGACGTCGGCCACCTTCCGGACGCACACCGCGTACCAGGCTGCACCGGCGACGACATCCATGACGGTGTCGGCATCCACCGATGGGCGTACGGTCCCGTCCTCGACCCCCTCGGCGAGTTGGTCGGCCAGCCGGCGCCGCGCGGCCGCCTCGAGCCGGTCGTTGATCAGCTTGCGCATGGCGGGCTCCAGTCGCAGGTCGTGCAGGAGGCCCGGAACTGCTTCGCGGACAACGGGATCGCCGTACATGACCAACGCCCCGTGACACAGCCGGGTGATCTCGGCGGTGATGTCGTCCTCACACGGCGACGGCCCGAGATCGGGGAACGCGGCCTCGTGGACAAGGTGGGCCTTCGAACGCCAGCGCCGGTAGATGGCCGGCCGACTCACCTTCGCAGTTGCGGCGATCAGGTCGATGGAGGTGGCGGAGTACCCGCGGGTGACCAGGAGCTTGCGGGTGGCTTCGAGAACGGCGTCGTTGATCGCCGGATCGCGACGCGATCCGTGGTGCCGGCGGGCCGGCGGCGCCTGGCCTGCATTGTTCACCGATGCCGTTCCCTTCCGCGCCGACCGTCGTTACAGTGTGGCATAGCATTGTCGATACAACGTGTAACCACAAGGTGGGCGGATGACGGAGAACACCCGGCAGTTGGCGGCGGTCGGCGAGGACGGCCTACACCTCTACACGTGTCCGCTGTGCGAGGCCATGTGCGGTCTGGAGATCAGCGTGAAGGACGGTCACGTCGCCGGGATACGTCCCAACAGGGACGACACCTGGAGCCGCGGACACATCTGCCCCAAGGGCGCGTCCCTCGGCGAGTTGCACGAAGATCCCGACCGCATCCGCCGCCCGATGATCAAGGTCGACGGCGAGTGGCACGAAGTCGACTGGGACACGGCGTTCCGTCGCTGCACCGAACTACTCCAACCCGTCATCGCCCGATATGGCATCAGCGCAGTGACCGCCTACACAGGTAACCCTCTGGCGCACTCGTTTTCACTGGCCCGCTACACCGGGATCCTTCTCGGCCTGTCGGGAATGCCGGTGACCTACTCCCCCGGCACCGTCGACCAATGGCCGAAAAACCTGTCCTCCCACCTGATGTACGGCGGCTGGTGGAGCTTTCCCGTCCCCGACATCGAGCGCACGGATCTGCTCGTGGTGATGGGCGCCAACCCGGCCGCTTCCCAGGGGTCCCTGCTTGCCGCCCCCGACGTGATGGGACTGATCGGCGCAATTCGCAAGCGCGGGAAGGTTATCGTCATCGACCCTGTGAAGACCGCGACCGCGGATCGCGCCGACGAGTGGTTGCCGATCACGCCAGGCACCGATGCTGCTCTGTTGCTTGCCATTTCGCATGTTGTGTTCGACGAGGGACTGGTGAACCTCGGCGAGCTGGAGCCACACCTCGACGGGGTGGAGGTGTTGCGCGCGGTCGCCGCAGACTGGTCGCCCGAGCGGGTCGCTGACGCAACCGGCATCGGCGCCTCGCGGATCCGCGCGCTGGCACACGAGCTGGCGGGAACGCCGCGAGCCGTCGTCTACGGGCGCATCGGCACGTGCAACCAGGAGTTCGGCAGTCTTGCGAGCTGGCTGGTCGATGTCGTGAACATCCTGACTGGTCACTTGGACGTGCCGGGTGGGTCGATGTTCCCCACCCCGGCAGCCTGGTCGATGACGCTGCAACCCCTCCCTGGCCTCGAGGGCGGCGCGCCGGAGTTCGGCCGTTTCCGTACGCGCGTGCGCGGCGCGAAGGAGGTTCTCGGTCAGGTGCCGGTGTCGTGCCTGGCCGAGGAGATCGCCACCCCGGGCGATGGACAGATCAAGGCACTGATCACCGTGGCCGGCAATCCCGTGCTGTCCACGCCCGCGGGACACAAGCTTGACGAGGCGCTGCCCAGCTTGGAGGCGATGATCTCGATCGACCTGTGGCTCAACGAGACAACGCGCCACGCCGATGTCATCCTGCCCGGCTGCTCGCCCCTGGAGCAGCCCCACCACGACGACCTGATCCTCAACTTCGCGATCAACAGCATCGCGAACTACTCGCCACCGGTGTTCGCCAAAGCCGACCCGGACGCGCCCGACGAATGGGAGATCCTCATCCGTCTGACCGGATTGTGTACTGGCACACCCGCCGAAGAGGTCGACGTCGCCGCAATCGACGACGGCTTTTTCGACTATATGTGCTTCACCCGGGGACTCGGCGGCGCGGCGATCCGGGCGCAGTACGCCGGGAGCGAACTGACCGGCGGACCCGAGCGCACGCTGGATCTGACCTTGCGTACCGGCCCATTCGGCGACCAGTACGGGCAAAACCCCGACGGGTTGACGCTGGAGAAGCTCAAGGCCGCGCCGAACGGCATCAACTACGGCCCGATGGTGCCGCGGATTCCGGAGGTTCTCGGCACATCGGACGGCAAGATCCGGCTCGCACCTGCGTACCTGCTCGACGATCTGCCCAGGCTGGCACGCCGCATCACCCGGGAGCCCGACGATCTGGTTCTCGTGAGCCGAAGGCATTTGCGCTCCAACAACTCCTGGCTGCACAACGTCGGGCCGCTCATGAAGGGCCGAGACCGGTGCACGTTGCTCATGCACAGCGACGACGCGGCACGCCGAGGTCTGTCGAACGGTGACAGGGTGGCGGTTCGGTCCGCCGGCGGGTGTATCGAAGTGCCTCTCGAGCTCACCGAGGCGATAAAGCCCGGAGTGGTGTCGATGCCGCACGGATGGGGTCACGGCAAGCCCGGCACCCGACTCACCATCGCCAATAGATCGCCCGGAGTCAACACCAACGTCCTGTCGCCCCCGGGTTTCCTGGACGAGCCGTCCGGCAACGGTGCACTCAACGGCATCCCCGTCGAGGTCACTGCCGTCACCTAGACACGGTGCAACCGAAGCGCCGCCGCCGTAGCCGGACCGACGATTCCGTCCACCCTCAACCCCTTTGTCCGACGTTGGAATTCGCGCACTGCCGCTTCGGTCTCAGGCCCGAAAACGCCGTCGATATCCAGGTCACCCGCGTAGGCGGCGTACGCGTACTTCAGTCGTCGCTGCAACTCGGCGACCTGTGGTCCTCGCGAGCCTCGATAAAGCAGGACGTCGGCATACTTGCCGACAGGCACCGGCGGCCGCCGCGACGACCCGCCAGGTAAGGCGCCGATCTGCTCGGCGATGTCGCTGCGCAGAATATCCATGTCGATCGCGCCAGGGTCCCATTTGCCCTGTGCGCGACCTGCATATTCCTTGTGGCCGATCGTGCGGCTGGCCGGTTGTCCAAGCCTGCGACAGATCGCCGCGCAGCTGCCGACCAAGGCGAAATATTGGGCATCGGGCCAGTTGCGTCGATGCGGCGCATAAGGATTGGTACCCGAGTTGGCGCACTCGATGCCGATCGTATGCCAATTACCCATGTTGGCGGGCGGCCATGGATACATGCCGACGCCCGCGTGCCAGGCCACCCCGGCCGCGACGACCGTCACAGTCCCGTTGCGCGCGATGTGCAACTGCGACAACGGCCCGGCCAGGTCTGGACGGCCGTAAGCGATCGACGCTGCGCTTGCGGTGTCGGAGCCGGCGTGGTGTGCCATCACGCCGCGAATATCTTTGAAGTCATCGTGGCCCCGCCCGCGCCAGCCCGGGAATTCCACGACGACGAGGCCCTCGGCACGCAGGACGTCGGCCAGCCAGACAGGGTCGCCGCGCCACCCGACGGGCTGTGGCATGCCCCAATGAAACACGACGACGACCCTGTCGACGGCGTCGGGTAGCTCCACGGCCAGCGCCAGCACGGTGGGTTCCCTCACGTGCGCATTCAGGTGTTTGTCCGTAGCGCGGGCGGGTAGCCGCTTCCAGTGGAAGAACCTGACGAGATCACCAGCTCACCCATTGTGCGACGGGAGACCGCCGCATCGAGGCAACGGGTGTGGAAGGTCCTCGCCGACGGCTGGACCTACTCCCAGTGGGTGGTCGGAAACAGCCGGATGCGGGCGGTGGATCCGGACTGGCCACAGCCCGGAAGCACCATTCACCACTCGATCGGGGTATGGCCGGCGGTGATCAACGACAGCACCGTCGTCGAATCGTGCATCCCGGAACGCGAACTCGTGCTGATCGCCAACGGGCGCCCATTAGGCAAAGCACGAATCACGCTTCGGTTGCACGATGTCGACGGCGGGGGCTGCCTCATCGAGATGGCGGAGGTACCGGTGTCGGCGCCGATGAAGTGGATCCCCGATGCCGTCGCTCTGGCCGGGGTCTTCCCCCGCAACCGCGAGACCACGTGGCGGCTTGCCGCGATCGCCGAGCGTCGCACATTGGATGACACCTGAGAGCCCCCGGTGAGTTACCGGCTCGACACATGCGCTTGCGGCCGCAGATTGGTTGGCTTCCCGGATCGGCGGAACGTCGGAGGCCCGCCGGGCGCGTAGGTTGTCCAGCGCCCTGCTCCCCCGCCGGTGAAACCAGCAGCAAAAGGGCAAAGCTGTAGAGCGCCGGTCGATCACCGCGGTTGACGACAGTGCCCTCACCGTTTCGCGTATCACCCGCGTCGCCGCGCTCGCATGCGAACGCGGCAGCGCTTGAGACCGGGCCTGCTGTCATTGCCGCGGTACGACGAGGTACCGTCTGCGCATCGGGCGGGCGATGACGCCTGTGCCGAGAGTCGAGACGAGGTGTGCGATGCATCCATTCAGACAGGCCGTCGAAGCGCGCGACGAAGCGGCGATCGAGGCGCTCCTGGCCGACGATGTCGTGTTCACCAGCCCGGTGGCGTTCAAGCCGTATCCGGGCAAGTCGATCACCGCAGCAATACTGCGCGGCGTGATGCGGGTGTTCGAGGACTTCCGCTACGTGCGTGAGATCGCCGACAGCAACGGGCGCGACCACGCCCTGATGTTCGAAGCCACCGTGGCGGGCAAGAAGATCACCGGTTGCGATTTTCTGCACATCAACGATGCCGGCCTGATCGACGACTTCGTCGTGATGGTGCGACCGCTGTCAGCGGCCACCGCCCTGTCCGACGCAATGGGTGCACAGTTCGAACGTATTCAGCAGGAGGCGGTCGAGCGAAGCACCTGACCTGCAGATCAGGATTCGGCGCCGCTCGGGTCTGCGGTGTCGTCGCCCCCCGCCTCGTCGGCGTCGGACGGTGAAGGCGCCTCGGTTGCGTCCTGCTCCGCATCGTCGTCGGCGGGGTCAGGTGCTGGTTCCGTCGTTTCGACGGCCGCGTCGCCGGGATCGTTCGGCTCGTTCGGCTCGTCCCCCAGTTCCACGTCCTCCATCACGTCGTCGGCGGATGGCGCTTCGTCGACTGTCGCGGCGTCGCTGTCCGTATTCGACGAATCACTCTCGGCGACAGTAGGATCGACGACTTCGTCGTCCTCGGGCGTGGCGAGATCGACAGGCTCGTGGCTTTCCTCGGACAGGATCTCCCCATCGGACTCCTGTTCTTCGCCGAAGTAGTCACGTTGCGAGTCCAGGTATTCGGTGAATCCGTCCGCTGCCTGTCCACCTCGGACGACGATCGACTCCCAGGTGGCTTGAAGCGCGTTGACCGCAGCGGTGACCAGTCCGTGCTTAAAGAGGTCGGTGACCGCTTGCCCGCCGGTGGCCACAAGATCTTTGGCCAAGAGCGCCAAGGCTTCACCCAAAGATTGCGTCAAGGTTTTGGCGGCATCGGCCTGGAACTTCAGCAGCTCAGTCAGAGAATCGCCGGGGCGCTGCTCAAGGTCGGCGTCCGGGACTGTCGCGAGCGTCGCCTCGGCGACAGCGCTTCCGCACAACCATGACGGGCACGGCGGGATTGGCGGGAGCGGAGGCAACGGCGGAAGCAACCACGCCAGCTCGTTGTAGAGAAGATTCCAGCCGGCATCCCAGGTATCAGAGATGACGTTGCGCAGACCGTCGAAGAACGGCAACGGGCCGAAAATCCAATCGTCGAGGTTGAAGACGACGCTTTGGACGATCTGCTCGCCGAAGTTGTACAGGATGGTGATCTGAGGTGCGAAGTAACCGGCGACCGGGATCCAGCCGACCACATACTGGGCAAGCTCAAAACCCCAATCGACCCAGGGCTCGACGGCATTGTAGATGTTCTTTATGGCGCTGTTGATGCTGCTGGATTCGAGAAACGCACGAACCTCAGGTTCCAGCGCACCAAGATCGATGGGCGCCGATGAGGCCGGTTGCAGCGGCGCCGACAGCGCGGTCAGTGACAACGTCGTTGTCGCAGGGTTGCTTTCGCGGCCCTGCGATACCGGCGTCGAGGGCATCGACACGGCCGACGCCCCCACTGTGACCGTCGCCAAGCCCGCTGCAAGGACTGAGCGCATAAAGTTGGCCCCCATGCCCCACCTCCCAATGGTCGCGCACAAATTTACTCGCTCGAAGATCACTACGGAGCGGATTCAAGATCAGCCGCGAAACGGTGGCACTCGTGCTGCCTTCGGATAATCACGTCCACTCCCGTTGGTCTTGGGATACGGCCGAGACCTCCACGATGCAACTCGAATGCCGGTCCGCAATCGAGCGAGGCATACCGGCGGTCGCCTTCACCGAGCATGTGGATTTCACCATGTGGGCTCCGGGTGATCGGACCGAGTCTTTGGAAGTCGGTGAGCGACCCGGTGCCGCGCCGCTCGACATCGCCGGTTACTCAGCAGACATCGCGCACTGCCGCGACAGGTTCCCGGAGCTGCGAATCCTCTCGGGCATCGAAGCCGGCGAGCCGCACTACTTTCCTGCGAGTGTCACCGGCGTGCTCGACGCAGGAAGCTTCGATCGGGTGCTCGGCAGCCTCCACGCAATTCCGTTGCAGGGCAAGCTGGAGTGGGTCACCACGGAGTTGTTCGAGCTGCTTGATCCGTTCGATCTGATGGAGCGATACTTCACCGACATGGTGACTCTGGTGGAAGGTTGCGACTTGTTCACCGTGCTCGCACACTGCGACTATCCGCGGAGGTATTGGCCGGAAACTCGGGCGGGCGGCTATCGGGAAGCGGATTTTGAAGAGCACTACCGGACGGTCTTTCGCGGCCTGGCGAATTCGGGCCGTGCACTGGAGATCAACACCCGCTCGCCCCTCGCATCCGTCGAGTTGATGCGGTGGTGGTGGGAGGAAGGCGGCGACGCCGTGTCCTTTGGCAGCGATGCACATGCGCCTTCGCGGGTGGGCGACAGGTTCGAGGTGGCCGTCGACATCGTCGAAGCAGCCGGGTTCCGGCCGGGCCGAGACCGCTTCGACTTCTGGCGGCGCTGAGTTCGGCCGCTATCCCATAGCAGCGCAACATGGTTCGCAGGCGACACCGAGTGCCGCGCCCACCCTTTACCGGTCTTGGTCGTCTTCGGGTAGTAGGTAGCGTTCGGGGTGGTGGTAGCCGTTGATGCGGTGTTGGCCGGTGTCGAGGTCCGGTGGTGGCAGCCATTCGGTCTGGCCGCGCTCGTTTTTGCGGGTGCGCCATTTCGTCGTGTCGAGCATCCGGTGGTCGGGTCCGCAGGCGAAGGTCAGGTCATCGATATCGGTCTGGCCGTCGTCTTTCCAGTCCGCAACCGCGTGATGCACCTGAGCCCAATACCCGGGCACGCTGCAACCTGGCCGGGTGCAGCCGCGCTCCTTGGCGTGCAACGCCAGGCGTTGAGCAGCGCTGGCCAACCGTTTGGCACGACCCAGATACAGCGACTGCTCGGTGTGCTGGTCATACACATAGAGGTAATGATGAGCGCGGGCAGCCATCCGGATCAGATCCCGCATCGGCAACAGCGAGCCCCCGCCGGTCACCGCCACCCCAGCACCCTTCTCCAACTCCTGCAGCGTCGTGGACACGATCACAGTCACCGGCAACCCATTGTGGTTACCCAGCTCACCGGATTCCAGCGCCCGGAAGGCCACCGCTTCGAGGGCGTCGTGGTTGCGCTGCTCCTGGGTCCGCGGATCAGCTCCGCGCGGTTCGGGCCGAGGGTCATGATCCTGAAACTGAGTGGTGGAGTCCGACGTGTGGGCGGATCCATCGGCATATGTGACCGTGTCGATATCTCCGCTGCCGTCGAGTTCAGCATCGGGGATGTTGCGCCCGGGCGCGGCCTCTTTGGCCAGGATCGCGTCCCACGCCGCCCGACACTTGGCGGTCATCCACCCACTGACCCGACTATAGCCATCAGCTTGTTGAGCCCCGATCCGCAGACCCCGCTTGCGGATCCGCTCTTGATCCGAGGGCGCGGGCCCATCCTGATCGATCTTGGCCAACAGATACCGCGCGACCGCGGACAAGTTCTCCGGATCCAATCCCGCACCCTGGCGGGCCAATTCGGCATCGGCCTGCTCCCGGGTCCCGGCTTAAACCACGTCGGCATATTCTTGTGAAACGTCGCAATGACGCTCACGTGCTCATCATCGAGCAAGCCTTGGGCTTGGGCGGTTGCGGTGGCTTCCCACAGCGGCGCCAACGGCTCTCCGCCCACAGCGCGCCGCGGTCCCAACGTCTTGGCCCGCACCAGCCGCCGCGCCGCCTCGCGACCAGATACTCGCAACGCCGTCGTCAGTACCTTCTTCCACGACGCCTCCCCGAGATGCTGCGGCTCGGTCTCAGCCACCAGCCGCGCCAGTGCCCGATGCTCGACGGCCGGCACGCTGCGCATGACCGCGTTCACCTCGGCCAGCAGCCGAATCAACTCGCGATGGGACAACTCGTCGCAGGCCTTTGACAGGATGGCGATCTGCTCGCCCACCACCGCCACGGCCTCCGACACCACATCCATACATCGAACATTAGTTCGAACCACCGACACATCCGGCCTGAGCTGTGACTAGAGAAACCCAAGTGACAGAAGAAAATTCAGTGACTCAGTACGGCGCTGCCGGGGCTTTCGCCCTCAGGAGCGAATGAACTCCAGCAGATCCGCGTTGATCACATCGGCATGCGTCGTCGGCATCCCATGGGGAAAGCCCTTGTAGGTCTTCAGGATTCCGTTCGGCAGTAACTCCGCAGACAGCGGTCCGGCGTCGGCATAGGGCACGATCTGATCATCGTCACCGTGCATGACCAAGACCGGGATCTGGATCGTCTTGAGGTCCTCGGTGAAGTCGGTCTGCGAGAACGCGACGATCCCGTCGTAGTGCGCCTTGGCCCCGCCCTGCATGCCCTGCCGCCACCAGTTCGCGATGATGCCTTCGACAGGTTCGACTCCCTCGCGGTTGAAGCCGTAGAAGGGACCCTCGGGTACCGCGCGGTAGAAGCCGGCCCGGTTGGTCGCGACCTGAACCTGGAAATCGTCGAACACCGATTTCGGGAGACCGCCGGGGTTGGCGTCGGTCTGCACCATCAGGGGAGGTACCGCTGCGATGATCGCCGCTTTGGCGACCCGGCTCTCACCGTGGCGCGCGAGATAGCGCACCACCTCGCCTCCCCCCGTGGAATGCCCGACGTGGACGGCGTCGTGAAGATCGAGATGTTCGACGACGGCCAGCAGGTCGTCGGCGTAGTGGTCCATGTCGTGACCGTCGGCGCCCTGACTGGAGCGTCCGTGGCCGCGTCGATCGTGGGCGACGACCCGAAACCCCTCACCGAGGAAGAACATCATCTGGGCGTCCCAATCGTCACCGGACAGTGGCCATCCGTGGCTGAAGACGATCGGCTGCCCCGATCCCCAGTCCTTGTAGAAGATTTCGACACCGTCGCCGGTAGTGATCGTTGGCATGCGGAGACAGTACGCCTGAACTGTGACGGAAGAGTACCTTCGCACACACAGCACATCGAACAGAAGGGAACAATGTGGCGGCGGCGCGACCCCTCACGGTGATGTTCTGGCCGGAGTCGGCTTACGGGCCGACCAATCAGTGCATCGGCCTGGCGTCGATCCTGCGTGATCGCGGGCACACGATCATCTTCGCGGCCGAGAGTTCCTGGGCGGGCAAGCTCTCCGCGCTGGGCTTCACCGAAGAACTCGTCGATCTCGCCGAGCCCGAAGAGGATGCGCACGACGAAGACCCGGGAAAGTTCTGGACCGACTTCATTGCCGAGACCGCCCCCGAGTTCCGCAAGCCGACGATCGAGCAGCTGTCCACCTTCATTCAGCCCACTTATCAAGCACTGATCGACGGCGCGAAATACTGCGAACCCCGCCTCCGCGAGATCGTCTCCCGACATCGTCCCGACGTCATCGTCGAGGACAACGTCGTGCTCTTTCCCGCACTCGCGACCGCCGGCGTCCCGTTCGTTCGTATCGTCTCGTGCAGCCCGCTGGAGATTCCCGGACCCGATGTGCCACCGGCCTTTTCGGGACTGCCGAGCGCAGACCGCACCCAGTGGGACGAATACCGGGCAGAGTTCGAGCGCACCCATCGCGCGATGTGGACAGACTTCAACAGCTGGGTGCAGGCACAAGGAGCTGACGCCCTCCCCGATCTGGAGTTCATGCCGCGCACCACGACGGCCAACCTCTACGTCTACCCGGCCGAGGCGGACTACCTTCAGGCGCGGCCCCTCGATGGAAACTGGACGAGAATGGATTCAAGCGTCCGCGAAACCGATGAGGATTATGTCCCGCCGCCCGAGGTCGCCGATCGACCCGACGGAAGCGCACTGATCTATCTGTCGCTCGGCTCTCTGGGCGGTGCGGATGTCGCGCTCATGCAGCGACTCGTCGACGTTCTCGGGACCACGCGGCACCGCTTCATCGTCAGCAAGGGGCCCCAAGCCGACCGAATCACCCTCGCCGACAACATGGTCGGCGCACAAATGCTTCCGCAGACAAAGGTCATTCCCCAGGTTGACCTGGTCATCTCGCACGGTGGCAACAACACGGTGACCGAGACACTGCATTTCGGCAAGCCGCTGATCGTGCTGCCGTTGTTCTGGGACCAATATGAGAATGCCCAGCGCATCGACGAACTCGGATTCGGCATCCGACTCGACACCTACGCGTTCGCCGACTCAGACCTGACCGGGGCAGTGGAACGACTGCTCGCCGACCGTGATCTGCGCGACCGGCTGCACGGCATCGGCGAAGCGATACGCGCCCGCGACGGGCTGCGCGTGGGCGCCGATGTGATCGAGCAGGTGGGGCTGCAACACCGGACGTCACTTGCCTGACATCGTCGACACGCTCGACCTCGACGAGGGGCACCGGCTGTCGATCACAAGCGAGGGCACCGCACTCTCCGCCCTCCCGATGGTCCGTGACGGCCGCCGATGGCGCCACGCCGAGCCGGGTGACGGCACCTCGGAGGCCCTGCTGAACGTTCTGGCCCAGCAATCAGATTCCCGGACCAGCGGGAACTTCACAGTGCGGGCGTGGGCCGCGCGGAGCGCGGCCGGCGAGCAGGCGATGGGCGTCGACCAGACCAACGAATCGGTGATCGTGGGCAACACCGCCGTGGTCAAGTGGGCGACCCACCTGCAGGACGGTCCACACCCAACACCTTCCCGCATCGCCGTGCTACGCGACGCGGGATTCACCGGCATGCCCGCACCGTGGGGTCTGGTCACGTGGCATCCGCCTGACCGTGACGCGACGCTGGCCGCTTATGTCGACGAGTACCTCCCCGGCGCGGTCGATGGTTGGACCTGGGCAGTCGCGCTGATGACCACCGCGGCGTCCTCCGGCGACACCGCACCCATCGCCTCGGCGGCCGCCGACGTGGGCGCATTGATCGCCCGGTTGCATGCGGCCTTGGCGCCGACGAAGTCCGTGTCGTCGGCAGACGACGCATGCCGGTGGCACCGGGACGCCCTTCACGTCCTCGAAACTGCCTGCGCTATCTCCGATTCCCTCAGTGGCCAGATTTTGCGGGCACACCGTGACGACATAGCCGCCGAGCTCGAGAGCCTCAGAGCAGTGTCCGACGTGCCGGTGATCGACGGCCACGGTGATCTTCATGTCGGGCAGGTGCTGCGCAGTGGTGGGCGCTTCGTCGTCACCGATTTCGACGGCAATCCGGTACTGCCTTCCTCGCAGCGGGCCCTGCCGATCCCCGCCGTGGTCGACGTTGCCGGCATGGCCCAGTCGCTCGCCCACGTGGCGATCGTCGCGGCCAAGTACACAGAGCTCAAGCCCGAGGCTTTAGCGGCGGTCGACGCGACCACGCGCACCTCTTTCCTGGACGCTTACGCACATCGGCTCAGCGCTCTCGGCCAGGCCGGACTGTACGACCCGCACCCGCTACGAGCGCTCCGCCTCCAGCAGGTGATGCGCGAAATGATCTATGCGGCAGAATATCTGCCCCGATGGATGTATGTGCCCGACGCCGCACTGCCCGCGTTGTTGGAGGAAAGGACCGGCAGATGAAACCCCAGGGGTATCTGGAGGATCTACGCCGCAAGCCGGAGGTGCTCGAGCGGCTGGCACGCACACTCTCGGCGGGTAACCCGTGGTCTGATGTCGTACCTCCCGACACCGCACGGGTGGTCTTCATCGGCATGGGTTCGTCGGCGTATGCCGCGGACGTCGCCGCGGCGAGGATGCGGGCGCGTGGCCTGACCGCGGCGTCCGAGCTCGCCTCTTCTCGCTTGCTTCCCGACTGGGGAGCAGGGACGTTGGTGGTGGCGACGTCGGCCAGCGGCGGTTCGGTCGAGACCCTCGACGCGATGTCGCGGCTACCCGCCGGAGTCAGGACTGTTGCGCTGACCAACACCACGGGCTCGGCGATCACAAACCGCGCCGATGCGGTCGTCACGCTGGACGCAGAACCCGAAGCCGGCGGCGTCGCGTGCCGCAGCTACCAGCACACCTTGGCGCTCATGCTTGCCCTCCAGTGCCACCTCACCGGCGCAGACACCGAAGCGCTGACCGCGGCGGTGCGGGCCGCCGCCGAAGCGACTGCATACCTGCTGGATATCGAATCCGATTGGTGCCCAGAGGTCTCCGAACTTCTGCTTGGTCCCTCGGGCACTCATCTGGCGGCACCGGCGCACCGGCTGTGCTCGGCCCGACAAGGAGCGCTCATGCTGCGGGAGGGCCCGCGTCGGCCGGCGGTCGGCTGCGAGACCGGCGACTGGAGTCACGTCGACGTCTATCTGACCAAGACGACCGACTACCGGCTTTTGGTGTTCGCCGGATCCCCGTGGGAAACGCAGTTGGCCGAATGGACCCAGGCACGTGCAAGCACCGTGGTCGGGGTCGGCGGCGAAGTGCCGGGCGCAAGACACACCCTGCGCTATCCGCACGACGCTGATGACGATGTCGCGCTGCTTACCGAAGTCCTTGTGCCGGAACTGATCGCGGCCCGGGCGTGGCTCACCGCCGCGTAGCAGATCTGAGAAGATCGGCCGCCTCGGTCTGGTAGGCGTGTTCGGCCCATCCCAGCGCGGTGGCGTCAAATCTCGCATCCAGGATCGTTGGATCGGCCCCCGCGTCGAGCAGGCGACCGATCAATTCCAGGTCTCCGTCCCACGCCGCGTGGTGCAACGCAGTGGCGCCGTTGTCGTCAAGGGCGTTGGGATCGTCCGGAAAGTCCGCGGCAGCCACCGCAATTCCTGACGTGTCGACGCCGTGGCGGTTCAACAGCGAAAGCCTTTCGGAAAAGCCGTTTTCGGCGGCCCAGCGGATCTGCCGCTGCCACATCTGCGCTCGGGTCTCCATCGCCTCGCCGAGCCTGCGTTCCCACGGGCTGGGTCCGGCGTCGGCCAGGCCGTACGCGAAGAGCAACTCCAGATGGGAGTTGTCACGACGAAACATCCGGTTGTAGAGCGTCTGCTGATCGACAGGATGTGCACCCCGCTCCAGGAGCAGGGTGGCCAGTTCGGTGGCAAAGGGATGGCGGGGCTGACGGCGAGGTCCCTGCTCACCTTCACCGAATACCCCTGTCAGCGCGGTGAACGGTGTCGACATCCCTCGCCACAGATAACCGGCGTTGGGATCGGCGCCGGCGTCGAGCAGCAGCGAGGCAGCGGCAAGCGTCTGCTCCCGGGATGTGGCCGAACTGCGGCTGTAGCAGAGGTACAGCAGCGGCTCCCACCCGAGCGGCCCACCTTTCTGGGTTACCGCCGCCCCGGCACCGAGCTGACGTGCCAACGCATCTGGATCGGTCGCCGCCGCGGCGGCCCAGACGTGGGCATTCACCAACTCAGGCGCGGCCACGAGCAGCTCGGCGGCCGCCGCCCACCGCGGCGGCGCGTCGGCGTCGGTGTAGTGAAGCACCGAGAGAGCGCAGAACCTGTCCGCAGCTGACAGCGCATCTTCATCGACGCGCGCAGGGTCGACACTGAGTTCCGCTGCGACCTCGAGGAAATCCACGAGTGCCGGCCACCCGGAGAAGCCGTAGCGACGCGCGACGGTCAGGTGTGCATCGTGAAGGGTGAATGTGTCTGCTGCGAGGGCGATATCGACGCGAGGGTGGTAGCGGCGAACCGCGTCGATGGCGTCGCCGTCGTTCGCGGCGACCTGCCGCTGCAAGGTGCGGGCATCTGCGCGAAGGCGATCCAGCGACGGATTGTCGGGCAACGTGCCGGCGATGACGGCCTCCTCTCACAAGCCCGCCGTCCGCGAGGTCGGGCCGAGAAGTTCCTGCGCACTGCAGTGAGTGTAACTACTGAGGTGCGGTCTCATCGTTTCACCGGTGAGTCGCCACGTCGGCAGTAGGATTCCGACGATGAGGACCGCGAGGGCGATGGGTTTGTCGCTGATGACGCTGGGACTGGCAGTCTTGCCGCAGACGCCGACAGGGTCGGCCGATGTCTGTGGTTCGGTCGGCGGACGCCACGTCTCGGTGAACGCGTGCGGCAATGTCGCTGACGCGATTGCCCCGTGGGTGCCGCCGCCTGCGGCCTACGCGCCGCTGCCTGAGGACTACAGCGCGGCGCCGCCCCCACCTCCCCCGC